>NZ_JAQPPK010000042.1 GCF_029952445.1 Paenarthrobacter nitroguajacolicus
GCCTGGCTTGGCAGACGCGGGCGGGGTTGCAGGCTTGGCTGGAGTCTGGCCGTTCGACGACGGCGTGGGCTCGTCGAGGTCGCGGACCGTCACCTTGATGGGCGGCGGCTGTTGGGCCTTGGCACGTTCGGCCTCGCGTCGATCCGCCTCAGCGACGGCATCGGCCCAGTCCTTCGCGAGGACAGGCGGTTCCTTGGTGGCAGCCACGACAATCGGGTGGTGCGCAGTCTGGTGCTCGACGACGGATTTGACCTCGGCCGGCTTGGGCAGGTTCCGCGGGTCCACTTTGGATTTCCACGCGCCGCCCTTGACCGCGGCCGACGCACCGGAGATCCGGCGTCGGGTGCCTCCGAGGAGGTCGCGCTTCGGCGCGGGTGCGTCAGGCTCTGGCGCGGCGGGTGCCGCAACCACAGGCGCAGCGTCAGGTGCCGCAACCACAGCCGCAGGAGCAAACGCCGGCTCAACCTCGGCTACCTCAACGGGCTCAGCTTCGCCGGTCTCCTCCAGCAGCGGGTCCGGCGCGTATTCCGGCCGACCGGGAAGGCGAACGATGGGGGTGGAGTCCTTCTTGGGGAAAATTCCGATCAACGCCAGGAGAATGACAGACACAAGCCGCCCCACTCCGGCAACCACCAGAGTGATGATGACAATCAACCCGAGGCCCAGAAACATCAGCACAGCCAGGCCGAGCGTCCCCAAATAAGTCAGGTTGATGGCGAGTGTTGTCGGATCCTCCACGTAGCCTCCCCTGGCTCTCGTTTTGCGATGCGCGCATGGCCCACCCAGCTTGCTTATCCAGCTTAGGGTCCCGCACCGACGGAATCACGCGCCGCAGCCCACTCTGGCAGGGTTGTTTCGAAGCTGTTATCTCGCATGGGAAAATATGTTGCCCAGCTCTCATTTTCAGCCTAGATTGGCGCGCCGTGACCCCTGATCCAGCCCGACTTCGAAATGGCGCATGCCCCTGCCTTTCCGGCGAACAGTACGACGAATGTTGTGGCCGCTTCCATCGCGGTGAAGCCGAAGCGCCCACAGCCGAACAGCTCATGCGCTCCCGGTATTCGGCGTTCGTGGTCCTCGAGCCGGAGTACCTCGTTCGCACGTGGCATCCTTCCACCCGGCCGGCGTCCATGGAGCTCGACCCCGACATTCAGTGGCGCCGCCTGGACATCGTCGGAACCGTGAACGGCGGTCCGCTGGACTCGTCCGGCACTGTTGAGTTCGCGGCACACTACAGGTCCGACGGCGAACGCGGAGTCCAGCGTGAACTCAGCCGTTTCGTGCGGGAAGGCAAGCGCTGGTATTACGTGGACGGGGACGTCCGCCAGTAACTCACCGGTATTTGCGGTGGAGGTTCTCCTTCTTCGAAGCGCCGGGCGACGCGTCGCCGATCCATGGGCCCGTACCTTCGGATTGGTCCAGTATTCCGGCCTCCAACCAGCCGTAGTCGCCAGCCAGGACCTTGCGCGAGAGGTCGTGGTCGCCGTCGTCGGTGTTCCGCCACAACTGGTCAAAGTATTCGTCCACCCGCACGCGGGCCTGTTCGCAGAATGCCTCGGCCAATTCGAAAGCCGCCGCCCCTTGTTCAGGGTGGGTTCGCAGCAGCGACTCTGCCCGTGAGCAACACGCGGCCATGGCGAACAGTTCGGCCCCGACGTCCACGATCCTGCCCAGGAACGCCTGTTTGTGCTCGAGTTTGGCCTGCCACCGGCCCATCCCGTAAAAGGTCTGCCGCGCCAGGCGTCGCGAGGACCGCTCAACGAAACGCAGCTGCTTGGCCAGCCGGCCGAATTCGGCATAGGACCGGGGATCCATCCCGGCCCCGGCAACAAGCTTGGGCAACCACCGCGCGTAGAACCCGGAAGCCCCGACGGCGGCCCTTGCCTTGTCCTGCAGGCTCGCGTCCGCTGAGGCCAGATCGCCCGCGGCGGCAAGGTGCGCGTCCACGGCTTCACGGGCAATCAGGAGTTTCATGATCTCGCTGGAACCCTCGAAGATCCTGTTGATGCGGAGGTCGCGGAGGAGTTGCTCGGCGGGGACGGCCCGTTCTCCCCGGGCTTCCAAGGACTCGGCCGTCTCAAAGCCACGACCACCCCGGATCTGCACCAGTTCGTCGGCGACCCGGCAACTCAGTTCGGTGGACCACAGCTTGGCCAGGGCGGCTTCGATGCGGACGTCCTTCTGCCCGGCGTCGGCCATTTCAGCGGACAGTTCAAAGACGGCTTCCAAGGCAAAAGTGGTGGCGGCAATGAAGGCGATTTTCTTTCCCACGGCTTCGTGCTGGCCCACGGGCCGTCCCCACTGGGTACGCGCGTTGGACCATTCACGGGAGATTTTAAGGGTCCACTTTCCTGCAGCCACGCACAGTCCGGGGATGGAAAGCCGCCCAGTATTAAGGGTGGTGAGGGCGATCTTGAGGCCTTGTCCTTCGCGGCCAAGACGGTTGGCCGCGGGCACGCGGACCTTATGGAATCGCGTCACGCCGTTTTCGATGCCACGCAGGCCCATGAAGGCATTCCGGTTCTCCACCGTGATCCCAGGGGAGTCCATTTCCACCACAAATGCCGAGATGCCACCCTTGTGCTCTGTTCCGTCGGCATCCGTGTGGGGCGGAACGCGGGCCATGACCACCACGAGTTCAGCGATCACACCGTTGGTGGTCCACAGTTTCACGCCGTCCAAAAGGTAGGAACCGCCGTCGTCGGAAAGTACGGCGGTGGCGCCCATGCGCGCGGGGTCGCTGCCGACGTCGGGCTCGGTAAGGAGGAACGCCGTGATGGCGCCGGCGGCGCAGCGAGGCAGGTATTCCTTCTGCTGTTCCGGTGTGCCGAACTCCTTGACGGGCTCGGGAACTCCGATGGATTGGTGGGCGGAAATCAGCGCGCCCAGGCTCGGATGGACCGAACCCAAGAGGGCAAGGGCCCGGCCGTAATACACCAGGGAAAGGCCCAGTCCACCGTATTCGCGCGGAATTTTCATGCCGAACACGCCCAAATCGGCGAGTCCGGCAAGGTACTCGTCCGGGATTTTGGCGTCGCGTTCGATCACCCGGCCGGACATGGTTTTGGCGAAGGCCAGCAAGCGGGCCATGAACTCCTCGCCGCGTTCCACGTCCTCTGCTTTGGCCTGCGGCCAAGGGTGGATCAGGCTGAGGTCGAAACTGCCCAGATACAGGCCTTTGGCGAAGCTTGGCCGGTTCCACTCAGTTTCGCGGGCGGCCTCGGCGACTGCGCGGGCCTCTTCGGCCGTGGCGTTGACGCTTGCGGCGGTGAGGCTGCTGTCAGTGGCGGACGTCATGGATAACTCCTTTTACCGGTTGTGCCGGTGGTGGAGCCAGGGTCCGCCTTGGGTGGGAACCCTTCAGCTGTCCCTCAATGCTACCCGCGGGTAGCTACCCGTGCCAGTGGAAACCTGCGGCTGGAATTCTGCCGGAATTTCCACTTGCCCCGCGTGATGGACCAGACTGTCCCACGCAAAATTAATGCCGTGAACAAGGCCTCCAAGAACACCCTTGACGGTGTACCAAACCATGCCCATGGCGCCGATAAGGACAATCGTTGCCATTGCTGCGGCCGCGATGAAAGCGGCCAGGATTACAGCGAAGAAGAGTGTTCCAATAACTACGTACGTGCCAGTTTCCAGCGTACTGAAATCGAAATCCATGGTTCCCCCCGGAGCGACATTGCGTGGGTCGAAGCGGCGTGGCTGCGTCGATGATCTGACACTAGGGGCGGGGGTGCTTTCCGGCCAGCGTTGACGCGTGTCATTGCAGCGTTGATATGGGATCGAAACAGTACCGGAGGGTAAGTCACGGAATGGTTGCGGCAAGGTTCGGAAACAGCGCCCGACGGCGGTACTCCCGGTCCGCTCGACGCCGCCGCGACGCTCTGCGTTAACCTTGTACGGGGCAGTTTCCGCTGCCAGCCAGGTTTCGCAGCAGCTGAAGGAGAGTAGTTGTCCCGTTCAGCCATGTCCTCCGCCGACGCAATCGGCGCGAGGCTCCGCGACCTCGAACAACTGACCAAGGGTCCGGCGTGGGCCCTGACGCGCTCGGCGCCGTGGGTCATCGCGGTCCTCCAGGCCTCCTTTACCCGCACCAGGCCGCAGCTTCCTCTCGAAGAGTTCCACGCCGACGTCGACGCTTTCCTTGAGCAGCTCCGGCGCCAGGATCCGGCCCTCGGCGGCCAACAGAACGGAAAGCTGTTCGGCGACGAATGGACGCGCAAGCAGTTCCTGACGCGCCGTAACCAGTCCGGCCAGATCGTCTACGAAGTCACAGAGCCTGCCGCCCGCGTGCTCGCTTTCCTGGACAGCCTGTCGAGCGAGCGCTCCACGCTCAACGGTTCGCGGCTCGGAACGCTGCTGGGCGATGTGGAAAAGCTCGCCAACGAAACCAACCCGGACCAGAGCGCCCGTTTGGAGGCCCTGGAGGAGGAGATCCAGGAGCGCCAGCAGCTGGTGGAGGACATCAGTTCCGGCGAATTCGACGGTCTCCTGGACGACGAAGAGGCCGTGGAAGCCGCCGGCAATATCCTTGACCTGGCCGCCAGCCTGCCCGCGGACTACAAGAAAATGCGTGACCGCATCGAGGAGCTGGTGGGCGAGCTGCGCAACCAGATCATCGAAGAGTCGCTCAGCAAGGGTGCCACCATGGCCCAGGTCCTGGAGGCCGACAAACGGCTGCGGCAGAGCCCCGAAGGCCGTACCTTCCGGTCGTTTACGGCTTTCCTGGAGGATCCGCAGCAGCAGCTTCGTTTCCGCTCAGCCATTGGCGAGGTCCTCAGCCGGCAGTTCGCGGACGACCTCTCCCACGAGGACCGCGAAACGCTGAAAAACCTCGTAGCGGAACTTCGGTACCAGCACAGCCAGATCCAACGGATTTACGGCAAGCTCTCGGAGAGCCTCAACACCTACATCCAAAGCGACGACGTCCGGCAGTCGGTCAGCCTCCGCAAGGTGCTGGCCGAGGCTGAACAGGCCATCCGGTCCTTGCCCTACGAACGCGACCGCCCCGGCCTTGTTCCGGGGCCTGTGCTGTTCAACGCAGGTTTCGAGTCGCTGGCCATGGTCAAGCTCTTCGACCCCGACGAATTCGCCACGCCCCCGCGACTGGCCGACCCCATCGCGTTCACCGACTCGGACCGGGTCCGCTCGGCCCGCACCGGCAAGGCGAGGCCCGCCGTCGTGCGTGCTGCCATGGCGGGTTCGGCGACCATCGGTGAGGCGTGGGAAAACCTGCCCCCTGAAGAACGTCACATCAACAGCGTCCGGACCCTGCTGTCCTTGGCGCTGCAGGGCGGTGCGGCCTTCGATCGCGCCGCCTGGGAACACATCGACTTCGAACAAATCGACGGCAGCATCCGCACCGCGTACCTGCCTGTCGTCACGCTGAATGAGGATTCCAATGACTGAGGAAATCACGACGACGGACATCACCGAAGCGGAGAGCGTCACCGTTGATACGGCTGCTGACTCAGCTGACATCGCTGCCGAAGAAGTTCCTGAGGCCGCCGCCGGTCCGGTTCACTCGGATCCCTTCCGCGTCACACCCCGCGACTCCTTTGTTGACGGCGCCGCGCTTTTCCCCGGGGACACCGGTGTGCTTCCCATGAAAGTGCGCCACGCCTTGGTGAAGCTGCTGAAGGGTCCGTACATCGACGGCGGCCGCGACGAGAAACTGTGGACCACGCTCCTGGACAACCAGCTGATCCTCCGCAGCCGCCTTTCGGAGCTTTTCCTGACCCTGCAACTGGACCACGACCGGAAGATCGCCGTTCTCAGGCCCGTTGATCCGGAGATCGTCGGGGCCAGCTCCCGCTCCAGCATCCTTCGCCAACAGCGTGCACTGAGCCGTGTGGAAACCATCGTGCTCTTGCGTCTCCGGCTCCTCCTGGACCGCCATGTCACGGCCCAAACGGATCCCACGATCACCCGCGAAGAGATTTCGGACCTCGTAGCCAACTACACCCCCTCCGGTCAACAGGACGCCCTGCGCGACTCGGACGTGGTCACCAGGACCATCACCAAACTCCTGGCCCGCCAACTCATCCTGCCCACCCCGTTGGATGACACCTACACCATTAGCAACGCCCTCCCACTGGCCCTCCCTTTCGAAAACATCGGCGACATCCCGGCCCACATCGAAGCCCTGGTGGCAGTAACGGCAGACGAGTCAGGCACGGAGCCGCTGCTGGACCTGGACTCCGATGCGGGCGATGACGACGACGGCGACGCCGGTGACGACGGTGACGGTGACGGGAACGACGACGCCGATGCCGCCCCCGGTGACGTGGGAGCCGAAGCCGGAGCGATGGATGCCGGACCGGGAGTGGCATCGGGCCTGTCGAAGCCGCGCGTCGAGCTGATCGAAGATCAGCCGCGCGGCGAAGGGGCGGGGCCGGCATCCATCGCGCAGGCGGACGCAACCACGACTGACGGGACACACAAGTGACTATCGCAACCATGCTCCCGCTCGGCGAACTGACGAACCCCGGCCAGATGCGTTTGGCGTTGGTGCAGGTGGTCAACTGGGGTACGTTCCATGGGGCCCACACCATGCACGTGGACCGCAAGGGCACCCTGCTGACCGGTAACTCCGGCGTCGGCAAGTCGACGCTCTTTGATGCGATGCTCCGCGTTTTCGATGCCCGCCCACGCTCGAACGAGGCCGCTGCACAGCGTGCCGGCGGTGCTGTGGAGGACAAGAGGACCACGTTCACCTACATGCGCGGCAAGGTCGGTGATAAGGCGGTTGGGGATAGCTCGGCGAGTGCCTTCCAGCGTCCCGGGGCCACGTGGTCCGCCGTCGCACTGACGTTTGATAACGCCGCCGGCACGAAGGTGACGGTATCGGCGCTGTTCGACCTTCCGAAGAATGGCACGGAGTCGAGCGTCGGGCGTTTCTACGTCATTGACAGCAAGCCTTTGGACCTGGAAGCCATCGAGGGGATCGCTCAGAAGCGGTTTACCAAGGGTGCTCTGGAGGGGATTTTCCCGGACGGCCAGGTCTTTGACGTCCACAAGGCTTTCGCTGAGCGGTTCCGCCGGCTGCTGGGCATCAACTCGGACCAGGCGCTCCCGCTGCTTCGGGTGATCCAGGCGGGCAAGGGCCTGGGCGGCAGCGTCAACACGTTCTTCCGTGACCAGGTCCTGGACGCCCCGGCGACGTTGGCGGCCGCCGACGACGTCGTGGAGGAATTCAGCAACCTGATGTCCATCCGGCAAAGGCTGGAAGATGTCCGGTTGCAACGCGACCAGTTGGCTCCGGTTCCGGGGATGAACAAGGAGTACGCGCAGGCACTGCTGGACGCGAACCGCCTCCGCGAGCTGGCCGGCGAAGAGTTCGAAGCCTACAAACAGCAGCTCGCCGTCACGGTCCACGCCAAAACGTTGGCCCGTTTCAAGGAGTTGGCGCAGTCCAAGGCCCAGGAACTCGCCGCCGAGCGCGTCGTGCGCGACGCCCTGGCCAAAGAGCTGCGCGACCTGGAGCTGGACTACAACAACCGCGGCGGCAACGCCATTTCGGCCATTGAGCAATCCTTGGAGAACGCCAAGGTCGGTTTGAAGCTGCGCCAGCAGGTCGAGGATTCGGCCAGGAAGGCGTTGGCTGACGCGGGGTTGAACCTGGAATGGTCGGCCGAGGGCTGGGACCAGGCGCATGAGCAAGCGGCCGCCCGGTCGATCGAGTTGAAGGACGATTCCGAAGCGCTGAAGGAACTTCGCTTTGAGGCCTTCGACGGCCACGCCACCAAGAAGCGGGAGCTCGCAGCGGCGCAGCAGGAATTGTTGTCATTGCGGTCGCGCAAGTCCTTGCTGCCGCCGTCGAGCATCGAGAACCGGGCCGCGATCGCGGCTGCAACGGGTGTTCCCGAAGAGCGGATGCCCTTTGGCGGCGAGCTGATCGACCTCGCCGAGGGACAGGACCACTGGCGGCCCGCCGCCGAGCGTGCCCTGCGAAACCTCGCCACCACGCTGTTGGTTCCGGGGGAGCACTTTGCTGCAGTCACCCGGTATCTGAACGACAACACGGTCCGCGGAGCGCTTCGCGCAGTTGACGTCTCCAAGCCGCTCGCCGGTGGCGCACTGGCTGTGGAGGACGTGTCCGACGGCGACCTCTTGACCAAGCTGAGCATCCTCACTTCGGGGGCAAACGCCGACGCCGGCGAGTGGGTCCGCCAGCGGATCGCTTTGGACTTTGCGTATCCGTGCGTGGAAGATCCGGACGAGCTTGCCTCAATGGACAAGGGCCTGAGCCTGGGTGGCGTGGTCAAGCGGAACCGGCACACGGTTGAGAAGGATGACCGTTTCACCAGCCGGCAGGATTACGTCCTTGGCTTCGACAACGCCTCGAAACTGGAGCTCGTGGCAGCACGGGTTGGGGAACTGGAAAACGAGCTGGCTAAGGCTGCCGAACTGGCACAAAGCCGCGAGGACTCGCATCAAGGCATGGCCCGCCAGCTCGAAGCCCTGCGACGCGTGGCCGAGGACGAACGGCCGTGGGAGCAGGTTTCGGCTGCGGTTGCGGCGGAGGAACTGGCCCGGATCGAGCAGCGCCTGGTTGATGCCCTGGCTGCGCAGGCGGACCTTGAACCACTGCGTGCAAACATCGAAACCGTGCGCGAAAAGCACCAGTCCTCCACAGGGGTGGCGGCTGTGCTGCAGAGCGAATACAAAGCGCTCGACCATAAGATGACCACGGCTGACGGCCTGTTGGATGCGGCCAGGCTGAAGCTTGAGCAGTCGCCGCCGTCGACCTCTACCGTCACCGCGCTGGAACCGTACTTTGCCGGCGTCGAGGAACTTTCCGAACTGTACGAGCTCGACAACCTGGCCAACATCGTCCGGAACAAGCTTTTGGACGAGTTGCATTCGGCGGAGTCCCGCAGCCAGGCAACAGCCGAACGGCTGACGCGCATGTTCGAGGCCTTCGTCCGTGACTGGGGGAGCGCCATCAGCGCCGACCACGGCACCTCGATCGGGGCCGCCGGGGACTTCGAAGCCCGGTACCACGCGATTGTGAGCGACGGCCTGCCCGCCCAAGAGGCCGAGTTCCGCCTGTTTTTCAATCAGCGTACGCACGAGTCCTTCAGCACGCTCCTGCACTTGCTGGATGAGGAACGGCGCAGCATCACCAGCCGCATCCTGCCCCTCAACGGCATCTTGTCGGAGGTCAATTTCCACGAGGGCAGCTTCCTGGAACTGGACATCAAGCAGACGCTGCCGGCAACCGCCAAGGTGTTCAAGGATGCCATCCAGAACGCTTTGAAGACCAAGCACGCGCGGCCGTCCCGCAGCGCCTCTGCCGCCGGTTCAGCAACGGAAAACGATGACGACGCCGAGCTCACCTCCCGCTACAAGTCGCTGGAAACACTGGTGAAGCGGTTGGGATCGCAGACACCAGAGGATCGACGCTGGCGTGCCGAAGTGCTCGATGTCCGCGGGCATGTCTTCATCCAGTGCAAGGAGCACCGTGAGGTCGCTTCGAAGCCAGGCAAGTCCGGCTCGGCAAAGGCAACCAAGAAGAAGACCGAAGTCTTCATGCATGCCGATACCGGATCGATGTCCGGCGGTGAGCGCCAGCGGTTCACTGCATTCATCATGGCCGCGGCGCTGAGCTACCAGCTGGGCATTGCCGAGCAGGGCTTCACCACTTATGGCACGGTGATGATGGACGAAGCCTTCGTCCTGGCCTCCGAAGAGTTCGCGGGCGCGGGCATCAAGGCGCTTCACGAGTTCGGTTTCCAGTTGCTGTTGGCTGCTCCGGAAAACGTGATCGACCTTTCCCGGCACCTGGGCTCCGTGACCGAGATCCTCCGCGACAAGCGAACCAACCGTTCCGGGGTGCTCACGGCTCCCGTCATCGCCGGCCCGGCTGAACCTGGCGCCTGGCGATCCGAAGCCAACCCCGTGGACATCGTCCTCCGCTAGAAACCCTCCGCTAGAAGCAACGCGGGGTCACTTATGGCCCATGTTTGGCCTCCGAATGGGCCATATCTGACCCCGCGTTGCTTCAGCTTCTAGCCGCGGACGCGGTCCAGGAACTGCGTCGTCCGGTCTTCCAGACCCGCGATTTGGCGGACCACGACGACGGCCGGGTCCGGGTTGATCTCGTTGACGGGCGGTTCCTTCCGCACGTTGGCGCTGCAGCCGAACTCGGCGCAGATCAGTGTGCCCACGGTGTTCCCGTCCTTACCGGATTGCCCAGCCTTCTTGGCGACCCACAGGTAGACGTCGTCTTTGGAGAAGACGTCCCGGCACAGTTCGCACAGCACTACGCGCTTCTTGCCGGAACCTCCTTCGGGCGCACGGAGCAGGATCCCGGTGAGCTTGCCCCGGTGTTCCACCACGAGGTATCCGCGCTGCGGCATTTTCTCGTCCCGCCAGCCCAGGAATTCGAGCGTGTCCCAGTCAATGGTGTCGAAATCACGGGGCAGGTTGAGCTTTGCGGCCTCGGAGCGGCTCGCGTTGATGAAGGATGAACGGATTTGTTGGGCAGTAATTTTCTGCATGGCAAAGTTTCTTTCGGAAGTTCGACGTCGGCAGCGCGGCTGGCGCTGTGCGGTGGCACTTGCTGCGTCGGTCACCGAGGAGGAACGCCAAGGCACGCCAAAGGACCAGCGGTTGTGCTGGAGTTGGATCCTTGGTGTTACTTGGTGGGTGCCGACGCGCAGGGGAGTGCCAAGCAGGCCAAAGCGGCCACCTCGCCAACCATGGCGGCAGCAACAGAAACAGTGCGCACGCTCATCCCCTCGTCGTTTTCCGGAAAGCGGTAGTCCGCCATCGACAATCCTAACCCCACTCAAGAGCAACGCGGGGTCAGATATGGCCCATAAACACCCCGAACATGGGCCATATCTGACCCCGCGTTGCAGTAGAAGGGGGATTACGTGACGCAAACGTTTCGTAATTATCCAGAGGGTAGGCTAGCCTTACTTAGGTTCGCATCACTTACCTAAGGAGTCCCGTGGCTTCCCTTCTCCCACGCCGCGCCCTGCTGAAAACCGCAGGCACCGCGACGGCCGCCCTGGCCGCCGTCGCCCTTTCCCTCACTGGCTGCTCCACCGGACCGGCCACCTCAACGCCGGCGTCTGAGCAAGCCGAGTCCGCGGCCTTCCCCGTCACCATCAAGAACGTCTTCGGCGAGACCACCATCAAGGAACAGCCCAAGCGCGTCGTCACCGTCTCGTGGGTCAACGACGACGTCGCGATCGCACTGGGCGTTGTACCGGTAGGCGTTCCGAAGAACGAATGGGGCAACAACGACAAGGGCTCCACGCCGTGGAAGGACGCAGCACTGGAGAAGCTTGGCGCCGGTTTCGGCACCGACAAGGCTCCCGTCCAGTTCTCCGAGGCTGACGGCATCAACTTCACCGAGATCGCCAAGCTGAGCCCGGACGTCATCCTGGCCGCCTACTCGGGCCTGGAAGAAGCCGACTACAAGAAGCTCAGCGAGATTGCCCCGGTTGTCGCCCAGCCCGAACTGGCTTACGGCACCCCGTGGCAGGAAAGCACCACCCTGATCGGCAAGGCCCTGGGCAAGGAAGCCGAAGCCAAGAAGTTGATCGAGGACACCGAGTCCACCATCAAGGACAAGGTCTCCAAGTACCCGCAGATTAAGGACAAGACCTTCATCTACGGCAACCTTGAGCCCGCCAAGGGTGATGGCGCCAACGTTTACACCGCCATCGACAACCGTCCCCGTTTCCTTTCCGAAATCGGCATGAAGCTGGCGCCCATCGTCACGGAAAACACCAAGTCGGACACGGAATTCTTCATCCCGTGGTCCGCGGAAAAGGCCAATGAACTCGCGTCCGACATCTTCGTGACCTGGGTCCCCGAGGCCGCAACGGCCGACGCCATCAAGGCAGACCCGCTGCTTGGCCAGATTCCGGCCATCAAGAAGGGTGCACTGGTTGCCGATTCGGACCAGACCCTGACGCTGTCCATCTCCGCTTCTTCGCCGCTGAGCCTGCCATGGGCGCTGGATAAGTTCCTGCCGCAGCTGGGCAGCGCAGCGGACGTGGCTGGCAAGTAACCGCAATGAAACTGAGTACGACGACGGCCGTCCAGGAACGGGGCAGCGGCACCTTGGTGCCGGCTGCTCCGGGAGGAAACTCCCCTGACGCTTCGGTCCCCCGAGGAGGAACCGGGCAACGCGGCACCGCAGGCAAGCGCACCGCCTGGCTGCTGGTGGCCGTCGTCGTACTCGTTGCAGTCAGCGCCGCATCCTTGGCGATCGGTGCACGCGGGCTTCCGCTCAATACTGTGTGGGAAGCCCTCACCAACTTCAATCCCGCCGACGGCAACCACGCCGTGGTGATCGCCCGGATTCCCCGCACCGTCCTGGGCCTGCTTGCCGGAGCCGCGCTTGGCTTGGCCGGGGCGGCAATGCAGGGCGTGGCCCGCAACCCCTTGGCGGATCCAGGAATCCTGGGCCTCAACGCGGGCGCGGCCCTGGCGGTGGTTGTCGGTATTTACGTGTTCGGCATCGGCTCGCTGACCGGCTACATCTGGTTCGCTTTCATCGGCGCTGCGGCAGCCGCCGTCGTGGTTTACGCCATAGCCTCCCGCGGACGCGACGGTGCGACGCCGGTCAAGCTCGCTTTGGCGGGTGCGGCGCTCAGCGCGGGCTTGTTCTCGCTGATGAACGTCATCCTTGTCTCCAGCCAGGACACCCTGGACCGTTTCCGTTTCTGGCAGGTGGGGAGCATCGGCGGGCGTGACTGGTCCGTGCTCCTGCCGGCGCTGCCGTTCCTGGCGGTCGGTGCGGTCATAGTGTTGGGTGGCGGGCGGGTCCTCAACAGCCTGGCTTTGGGTGACGACATCGCCCGCGGACTCGGCCAGAATGTTGGACTTGCCCGCGGAATCACGGCTCTTGGCATTGTGTTGCTGTGTGGCTCAGCAACTGCGCTGGCTGGACCCATCGGCTTCCTTGGCTTGGTGATTCCGCACGCTGTCCGCTTGCTGACGGGGCCCGATTATCGGTGGATCCTGCCGTTCTCCTTGGTCTCGGCCCCGATTCTGCTTATCACCGCCGACATTATTGGCCGCGTGGTCCTCCTCCCGGGCGAAGTTCCGGCCGGCATCATGACCGCGATCGTGGGAGCACCTGTGTTTATCTGGCTCATCCGCCGAGGAAAGGGGGCCGGGCTGTGAGCACCGTCCTCAAATCCGCTCCCGAGTTGGCAGTTAATGGCAATGTTGCCCCCAAACATCATCATCAAATGCCACTTCGGCGCGTGCTTACCCCCACTTTCTTCCTGGGCTTCGCACTTCTGGTGATGTTCGGCGTGTACGTGCTCCTGGGCAGCTACACCGTGACCATCCCGGATTTCTTCACCATCGTCATCAACCACCTGACCGGCGGCGAGAAGATTCCGGGCGCGAGCTTCATCGTCATGGAGCACAAACTGCCGCGCGCAGTGGTGGGAACCATGATCGGCCTGGCTTTCGGACTGGCCGGCGCCCTCTTCCAGACCATGTTGCGCAACCCGCTGGCCAGCCCGGACATCATCGGCATCAGCTATGGAGCCAGCGCCGCCGCCGTCGCTGCAATCGTGATCTTCGGCGCCTCCGGGGCCGTCGTCTCCGGAGCAGCCCTTGGGGGAGCCCTGGGCGTTGCGGCCATTATCTACGCGATCTCCCGCAGCACCGGTTCAGGCGCGGGAGGAGGCAGCCGCGGCAACGCGGCAGGCAACAGGCTCATCCTGGCAGGCGTGGGCATCGCCGCAGCACTGCACGCGGTGGTCAACTTCCTCATGACCCGTGCCGACATCCGCACCGCCGCGGACGCCCTCATCTGGCTCAACGGCTCGCTCAACTCCGCCACGTGGGACCGGGCAGGAGTGCTGGCAGTTTCCCTGTTGGTCCTGGTACCCGCCGTCATCGCACTGTCCGGCCCACTGCGCATCCTCGAACTCGGGGACGATGCCGCCGCCGGCTTGGGAATCAGGGTCAACGCCACGCGGCTGGGACTCGTGCTGACCGCCGTCGGACTTGCCGCCGTCGCAACCGCTGCCGCAGGGCCGGTAGCGTTCGTTGCCTTCCTTGCCGGACCGATATCGCGCAGGATCGTCCGCAAACCCAGCCTGCCGGCGTCGGCCCTGACCGGTGCGCTGATCGTGCTGGCTGCCGACTTCTTCGCCTCCAACATCGCGCCGGTGGTCCTCGACGGAACCGTCCTCCCGGTCGGCGTCATCACCGGCGCCCTCGGTGCACCCTTCCTGCTGTGGCTCCTGGTCACGTCGAACCGAAAGGAAGCCTGATATGGCCATCCTTAATGCCAAGGACCTGACGCTCCAATACGAGCAACGCAAAGTCGTGGAGGGGCTCTCAACCGAAATCCCCGAGGGCAAAGTGACCATGATCGTCGGTGCCAACGCCTGCGGTAAGTCCACCCTGCTCCGGGGGCTGTCCCGGCTGCTCAAGCCCGCTGGCGGAGCCGTCACACTCGACGGCAAGGACATCCACACCCGTCCGGCCCGTGAACTTGCCCGCACCCTCGGTCTCCTGCCGCAGCACCCCACCGCTCCGGACGGCATCACGGTGCGCGACCTCGTAGGCCGCGGGCGCTATCCGCACCAGGGCTTCTTCCGGAGCTGGAGCGCCAACGACGACGCCGCGGTGCAGCGCGCGCTCGACGCCACCGACACGCTGGGGCTTGCTGAGCGGAGCATCGACGAACTGTCCGGAGGTCAGCGCCAGCGCGTCTGGATCGCCATGGCCCTTGCCCAGGAAACCGACGTCCTCCTCCTCGACGAACCCACCACCTACCTGGACCTCGCGCATCAGGTGGAAGTACTGGACCTCATCACCGACCTCAACCGCCGCCGTGGCACCACTGTCGCGATCGTCCTGCACGACCTCAACCTTGCAGCGCGCTACGCAGACCACGTCATCGCCATGAAGGGCGGGTGCATCGTGGCAGAGGGCCCGGCCGGCGATGTGGTCACCGAGGAATTGGTGTTCAACGTTTTCGGACTGGAATCCCGGGTTGTTCCGGACCCCATCTCAGGTACCCCGCTGATCGTTCCCATTGGACGGCACCACGCAAGCCCCGCTTCAACCAACGAACTGGAGATCGCCTCATGAGTGCACAACCGACACAGGCCAAAGCCAACGCCGCCGTGGAGCCCATGACCCTCGCCTTCGACGTCACCGTGACGGCCGTGCAGGAGCTCAGCCCCAACTTCCGCCGGATCACGTTTGGCGGATACTCGCTGCGTGACTTTGGGGTAGCCGGCGACACACTGGACCTGCGCGTGAAGCTGATGATCCCGTCCTTCGATGCTGACGGCAACGCCATCCCACTGCCGCCCTTCAAAATGGAGGAAGCCGGCTGGTACAAGGAGTGGCTTGCCATGGACCCGTCTGTGCGTGGCGACATGCGCACCTATACGGTTCGCTCCGAGCGGCTCGACGCCGTGTACCCCGAAATCGAAATCGACTTCGTGATGCATTTCGACGACGAAGGCCACGGCGGACCGGCAGCCAACTGGGCCCTCAACGCGAAACCGGGCGACGCCCTCACCATCATTGGCCCCAATAACCGCGCGGCCCAGTGCACCACTGCCGGCGCTTACGGCGGCATCGAATGGCGTCCCGGTTTGGCCCAGCGCGTGCTCCTGGCTGGTGACGAAACCGCCGTCCCCGCCATCAGCGCCATCCTCGAAAGCCTTCCCGCCGACATGACCGGGCACGCCTTCCTCGAAGTTCCTGAAGCCGGCGATTTTCAGGACATCTCCACGGCGGCCGACATCGAAATCACCTGGCTGGCCCGCGGCGCAGCCATCGGCCGCTCGCGTCCGCATGGGGAACTCCTCAAGGAAGCCGTGGCCAAGGCAGTTCCCGTGCCGGGCTGGGTGGGCCTCAAGGGTGCCCAGACAGCAGCCGGTCCCGAGCCCGAAGACGTCAACGTGGACCAGGACATCCTCTGGGAAACCCCGCAACGCATGGACTCAGCAGCCATCGAAGCCACCAAGAACCCCACCCTCCCGGCGGGTGCGCTGCCGTTCTACGCCTGGATCGCCGGCGAAGCGTTCGTCATCAAGGAAATGCGCCGGTATCTGGTCCGGGACGTCGGCATCGACCGCAAGCAGGTTGCGTTCATGGGGTACTGGCGACGCGGCAAGGCGGAGGGCTAAGCCTTTCCCTGGGGCGGCCGATGTACGGCCGTCACCTTTCGACGCTCTCTCACATACCGTCCCTTTTCTGGGGACCTTCTCTCACTTCACGTGCGCTTGAGGGGAACGCTCTCTCACTTCGCTCGTGGGCTTGTTCACTTGGGGTTCGTCCGGGTGTAACCGGGGGCGGGTAGCGTCGGCGGGGTGCGGGGAGACTTCGGAGACGGGAAGAACGGTCGACGGCGGTACGTCGCCATCGGGGACTCCTTCACCGAGGGTGTCGGGGACCCGAGCAAGGTCCTGCCCAACGGGGTCCGCGGCTGGGCTGACAGGGTGGCCGAGAAGCTGGCCAAGGCACAGCCGGGCTGGGAGTACGCCAACCTGGCCGTGCGCAGCAAAAGGCTCCGGCACATCATCGATGAACAGCTCGCCCCAGCCCTGGCCATGGAGCCGACCCTGGTCACGCTCTACGCCGGCGGCAACGACATCCTGGACTTCGGCACGGACATGGATGCGCTCCTCAATGACTACGAACTGCTGGTGGCGCAGCTGAGTGAAACGGGAGCGACCGTGGTCCTCTTCACGGGCTTCGACGTCAAAGTTTCCGCGGTCCTGGAGCCGTTCAAGAAGCGCAACACCCTGTACAACCAGAGGGTTCGGGAGATTGCCGCCAAGTATGGTGCCGTGCTGGTGGACTACTGGTGCTTCGAGGCCTACAAGGACTCGCGGATGTGGGCGCCGGACCGCCTTCACATGTCCAAGGCGGGGCACAAATACCTGGCCGCCCAGGTCCTGGACCATCTGGATGTTCCCCACAAGATCTCACCCAAGGAATGGGAGCCGCCCTCCCGTTTGACCCTTCGCGAATGGGAGCGCCGGCAACGGCGTTGGGTCAACGACTGGGTGGTCCCGCTGTTCGGACGGAAACTGCGCGGCGTCACGCTGGGCGATTCGCTGGAACCCCGCTGGCCCCAACCGGTTAAAGTCCCGCGCAAGGGTGGCCTGAAGAAGCTCATGGAAAACCGGGAGGCAGCACAATGACACTGAGATTCGTCGCATTGGGTGACTCATTCACCGAAGGCGTAGGGGACATCGATCTGCGCCTTCCCAACAACTGCCGCGGCTGGGCCGACCGCGTGGCCGAGGAGTTCGCCCGGCACGATGACGGCACGCTGTACGCCAACCTGGCCGTGCGGGGACGCCGCCTCCAACGGATCATCGACGAACAAATCGAACCCGCCCTTGCCCTGGAACCCACGCTGGTCAGTTTTTACGCGGGCGGCAACGACCTCCTCATGGCCCGGCTGAACCTGGCCCAGCTCATGCGGCACTACGAGGAAGCGGTGATGCGGCTGAACGCCAGCGGAGCCACCATTGTGCTCTTCACTGGCTACAACGTTCCGCTCTCTCCGTTGCTCGAGCCCCTCAAAGTCCGCACGGCCATTTACAACCGCCACATCCGCCGCATTGCCGCGAAGTACCGGACGCTCCTGGTGGACTACTGGTGCTTTGAGAAGTTCCAGGACCCGCGGATGTGGGCTCCCGACCGCTTGCACATGTCCACTCCCGGGCACAGGTACATGGCCGGGAAGGTCTTGGAGGTCTTGGGGGCTCCACGTACGCTGACCCCGCCAACGCTGCCGCCTCCACGTCCGAAACCCCTCACCGAAAACATCGCCGACGACGTCGCCTGGCTCAGGCGCGACGTCGGGCCTTGGCTTTCTAGGCGGGTCCGCGGCGTATCGAGCGGCGACCACCTTGGTGCCCGCTGGCCGGAACTCATGCCCGTGGTGCTGCCGGAGCGGCTGGGGACCAATCCCGCGAAAGACCGGAAGGCTCAGTTGTCCAGCAGGTTCTCGTAACCCTCGGCCACGCTGGTGGCCGTGAATTCGATGATTTCGAAATCCGCCACGCCGTTGCTGTAGAAAGGGTCCTCGGCCAAGGAAGCGTCCAGGGTTGCCCGGTCCGCCTTGGACAACAGCACGCCTCCCGTGGCTGGTATGCGACGTCCGGACGCAAGGAAGATGCCGTCGTCGAAAGCGGCTTTCAGCCAGGCCATATGGCCGGGGCGGTGAAAATCGACGATTTCGTCGGGAACTTTGTAGGTCAGGGAGACTACGAACATGCCGCCAGCCTATCGCCAGCGCCTGGCGTCGGCAGCTACGAAGTCCGCGGATTCTCATAAGATGGACCCATGAATCAACCTCGCTGGCTGAACGCCGACGAACGCCGCGCCTGGCTTGCCCTCCTGAGCATCAATACGCTGCTCCCCTCGGCGTTGGACACCCAGCTTCAGTCGGCCGGCAAACTGTCCCTGTTCGACTACAACGTGCTCGCTATGCTCTCCGAAACCGAGGGCCGGTACCTTCCCATGAGCGAGCTCGCTGCGCGGACGAGCGCGTCCCTGTCGCGTCTTTCGCATGTGGTCACCAAACTGCAGAAGCGCGGTTGGGTGGAACGGCAGGCGCACCCGGGAGATGCCCGGGTGACAGTGGCGCACCTGACCGAGGCCGGCATGTCCACCATCGTTTCGCTGGCTCCCGGCCACGTGGAATCAGTGCGCACGTTGATGCTTGATTCGCTGAGTCCCGACGACGTCGCCGACCTCGCGCGCATCGGCGAGAAAATCGTTGCCAGGCTGGACAACAACCACTGGATTCTCCGCGATTCCTAGCTCCTCCTCCAGCTTGGAACAGCGGCTTTGTGGGTGTGAGTGCTGAAGTGGCAGACTGGCGGCATGGATTTTTCTGCCCGATATGTTGCCCTGGGGGACTCGTTCACAGAGGGTGTCGGCGACGACGATCCCACCCGCCCCAACGGGGTTCGCGGCTGGGCTGACATCGTGGCCGGACAACTCGCGCAGAGCAATCCCGGCTTCGGCTACGCCAACCTCGCCATCCGCGGGCGGAAACTCCGCCAGATCATGGCCGAACAGGTAGATGCCGCCGTCGCCATGAAGCCCACCTTGGTGACCCTTTACGCCGGGGCGAACGACATCCTGCGGCCCAAAATCGACATCGACTCGCTGCTGGAGGAGTACGACGCCGGCATCGCCAGGTTGAGTGCCAGCGGCGCCACTGTGCTCCTCTTCACGGGCTTTGACGTAAAGGGCTCGAAAGTCTTCAGCGCGATGCGGGGCCGCACTGCGATCTACAACGAACTCGTGCGCGAAATCGCCGAGAATCATGGCGCGTTGCTTGTGGACTACTGGCGGTTCGACGAATACGACGATTGGCGTTTGTGGGGCGAAGACCGGATGCACATGTCCACAGCGGGCCACATCAACATGGCCAAGCGCGTTCTGGACGTCCTTGAACACGAGCACGTAATCGAGGTTCCCGAGCTCGCGCCTGTGCGGCTCTTGAACCGCGTCGAAGCATTGAAGGCAAACGCGCGCTGGCTTCGGGAGTCGGCAGCACCGTGGGTATCGCGCCGCCTCCGGGGAGTCTCGTCCGGCGATGGCCTCAGCCCGAAGTACGCCGAACTTGTCAGGCCGCTTTCCTGAACCCGGGCGTGGCAAGCAAGGTCCCATCGCGTCGCACGGCAAGGACCTCCACGTTCCATTTCCCGACGGCCTGATCCAGTGTCCTGGTTCCGCCGGCGACGATGGCCGTAGCAAGGACATCGGCTGTGATGATGTCCCCGGCGGACACGGAAACCTGGTCGAACTCCGGCCGCACCCCGCCGACACCCCAGATGTGGTGGCCGCGTTCAGCTGACCCCGACGTCGCGAGTGCCCTGTTCGTCGCCATCGGATACGCGCCCAGCAACGATTGCCGATCCTGTGGATCGACGATTCCCGCAATCCAAGGTTGCTCCGTGCCGGGCCTGGGCGAGCCGCTGACCAGCACGTCCCCACCCGCGTTCAAGCACCAATCCCGCAAGCCGAGGGCTTCAAGGGACAGGGCAGCCTCGCGCGCAGCGTGTGCCTTGACGATCCCGGAAAGGTCCAATGTGCCGTCCGGGCGTTCAGCCGTGAAGGCCCCTTCCGTCGCCAGCCGCCATTCTGCCGCCTCGACGTACAGATCCTGCATGGACTCCGACGCGTAGGCCAACGTCAGCTCCCCGCGCGCCAACCTGCTCGCTTCGGAGCCGTCGCGGTACAGGCTGAAGGTCAGGTCCAGTTCCGCGAATTTATCCTCGACGACGGCGGTCGCTGACTCGAGTTCGTCCACGGCCGTCTGGGCGTAGTGGCCGCTCGCCACCGTAAGGCTCACCACCGTGCCCATGCTGCGGAATGTCCGGGCCCGTAGCCGGGTGCTGTCAGAAGTTGGCGGCATCGAGGGCTGCCTGGAGTGAAGTGAGGTAGGCGTCGCTGGTGACTGTCGCGCCGCCCACGGTTTGTACGTCCGCGGTCTGCGCCTGAAGGACCTCGGACCGCAAAACCGGGGCTGCACGGCTGCTGATCTGGGCCGATTTCCGTTCAGCATCGGTGAGCTGGAGGGCGGTTACTTCCGTGATCTTGCCGCCCTGGATTGTCACTTGGACCTGGACTGTACCGAAGCGGGTCTGGACGGCCGCGCCGTCGTAGGTTGCCGCCGTCGTGGTTCCGTTGCTGGTTCCCGAAGAGCCGCTGCTTCCGCCGCTGCTGCCGGAACTGCTGCCGCTGCTTCCGCTGCTTCCGCTGGTTCCCGAAGAACCGCTGGTGGCGCTGCTGCTGAGGCTGGTTGTGGTTGTTGTGGTACCGGTGTCGGCGATGTGGGCGCCGGATTGCCAGCCCGCCAGAAGGATGCCCGCCGACGCCAGTGCGGTGGCCATGGCTGCTCGAATTCTCACCAGTCGAACCTTTCGTAGTGGAGTTGTCCTGCGGGGACCCCCGCGGCCTGGATGTCCCGGATGACCGACGAAGCCCATGGGGTGGGTCCGCAGACATACACGTCCGCGTCCGCTATGCCGGGCGCATAGGACCCGAGGGTGAAGCCGGCATTCTCCGCGGACTGTGGCAGCCAGGAGTGGGCGCCGGCCGAGCGGGGACCCGTCAGATGGAAGAGCGTGGCACCCCGGGCCTGGCACAGCTCCATGATTTCGGTGCCGAGGAAAAGCTCGGATTCGTCGTGTCCCCGCAGCAGGACCGTCGCGTGGCCGGGATCAAACGGCGTGGATTCAAGGAGCGACCGCAACGGCGTGATACCGATTCCGGCGCCGATCAACACCACGTTGTTTCGGGTACGGGCCGCAGTGCTGAACATTCCGTAGGGACCCTCGACGGCGACCTTGGTGCCGGGCTTGATCCGGGCGAGCCGGGCCGAGCCTTCACCCAGGTTCCGGACCGTGATGCGGAGTTTCCCTGGTCCGTTGCCACTGCCGTTCCCGTTGCCACTGCCGGGGATCGGCTCCGCCGACAGGCTGAAGGGATGCGGCTGCCACCAATGGCCGGGAGCGAGGAACCTCCAGAAGAAGAAGCGGCCCCCTGCCCCTGCCAGGCGTTCAAGCTGCAGCCCCGTCATTTCGATGCTGAAAACGTCCGGTGAAACCCTGACCACCCGGCTGACAGTCAGCTGGTGCCGGAAGGTCGCCGCCAACGGTTGGTAAACCCGGAAGACGAGGAGTGCGGCGCCGGTCGCGATGCAAAAAGCCAGCCAATACCAGCGCTGCCACGTACCCTCCGCGAACAGCCCGCCCACACTGAACTGGTGCGGGATGGCTGTACCCACGGCCGCGTACGTCAGCAGATGGACCGCATACCAGAATTCGTAGGGAAACTTCCGGCGGACGGCCACCAGCGATGTCACCACCACGGCGATGAAGAGTGCCATGGAGACGAAGGCGAGCCACATGTCCGGGACGTTGATCCACAGGGACACCGATTCGCTGACCGGGTCCAGGCCCTCCGCTGCGCCGTAGCCGATCGCGATCAGCAGACCGTGCGCCAGCAGCAGGTAGAGCGCCGGTTTGCCCAGTTTCTTATGGAGTTCAAGAGCGCGGTCATGGCCGATCGTGTTGTCCACAAAGGGGATCCGGGCCGCGAGGAGCAGCATCAGCAGCACCAGGTCCATGCCGATCAGGCCACCTACGATTCCCAACGAGGTCGTGGTGGCCGCGAACGATGAGAACCCGGTGGCGCCACCGTCGGCCAACCACAGCGATACCGCGGCAACCGGCGACAACCACCCAAGGAAACCCAGGACGTCTGCCCGGGCCAGCCGCCGTCGTGCTTGCGGACGGAAACGCTCGACGGCGGCGGGTGCTGTCCGCGGGCCAGGCGATGCGGCGTGGTCCACGGTGGAATCAGTGGCTAAGAACGAGGTCATGCATCAAGACTCGCCAAGCTTCCTTTCATTCTGCTGTGAAAGAGCTTTTGAGGGCGTATGATGCCGGATTGGTCTTAATTTGGCCTGGCCCGTAGAATAGTTAGGCGCTAGGTAGTGCGGATCGTGTGCAATTGCTCCGGTTGGTGGTGACAGTCAGTTTTGCTGACGTCCCGGTGGCCGGTAGTTAGGGGCTCAAGTTGCGTGCATTCCTGTATTCGCCCGGTATCCCAGGACCTGAACTATTGCGGTCCTGAGGCCAACCTTCTTCGCCGCACTTGCTGCGGAAACTACCGAAATGGTGTGGACCCGGATGCGGACGCTGCCTGTCGCACGGCAACGCAGGAACATCTGCACGCCGTTACATTCAATCTTTGGAGGAGAGTCATGGCAGCACACTGCCAAGTGACCGGAGCCGAGCCGGGCTTTGGACACAGCATTTCGCACTCGCACCGTCGCAACAAGCGCCGGTTCGACCCGAACATTCAGAAGAAGCGCTACTGGGTTCCGTCCCTGCGCCGTAATGTCACGCTGACCCTGTCAGCCCGTGGCATCAAGACCATCGACGTACGCGGCATCGACTCAGTCGTTGCTGACATCCTGGCACGAGGAGTAAAGCTCTAATGGCAAAGGACAAGGACGTACGTCCGATCATCAAGCTGAAGTCCACCGCGGGCACCGGTTACACCTACGTAACCCGCAAGAACCGTCGTAACGACCCGGACCGTCTGGTCTTGAAGAAGTACGACCCCAAGATCCGCCAGCACGTCGAATTCCGAGAGGAGCGCTAAACACATGGCAAAGAAGTCCAAGATTGCTCGTAACGAGCAGCGCAAGGTCATTGTTGAGCGTTACGCTGCCAAGCGTCTCGAACTGAAGAAGACCCTGGTTGACCCCAACGCGACTGACGAAGCACGCGAAGCTGCACGCCTCGGCCTGCAGAAGCTGCCCCGCAACGCCTCCCCGATCCGTCTGCGTAACCGCGACCAGATCGACGGCCGTCCCCGCGGCACGCTCCAGAAGTTCGGTATCTCCCGTGTTCGCTTCCGCGACATGGCTCACCGTGGTGAGCTCCCGGGCATCACCAAGTCTTCCTGGTAATCACGAAGCTCTGAAAGGGTCGGCAACCGTTATGGTTGCCGGCCCTTTTTGCGTTTAACGGCGCTTGTTCCTTCGTAGCTTGGAAGCGGGCTGCCTGGGCTGATCGCCGCCTGCCTCCTTCCGACGCTCTCTCACATCATTCCCGTTTTTGGGCATCGCTCTCTCACATCATTCCCGTTTTTGGGCATCGCTCTCTCACGTAATTCCCGTTTTCGGGCATCGCTCTCTCACGTACCGGTGCGTTCGGGTGAATGCTCGACGGCGGTGCCCATCGTGGGTGCGGAGCGTCAAGTGGTTGGGTGGTTGGGTATGTGACGGGCGTCACTGGGTGGGTTTTGGTGGGTTTTTAACTGGTTTGGGTGGCCAGTGGGCTTGTTTGGCCTGTGTTTGCGGGGTTTTTGGTCCTTCGGTGGTGGATTTGTGTCGGGGCTTGGGGGCGTGTAATGTCTTCTGAGTCGCCGCGAGTGAGACAGCCTGGAGCTGGAAACCGCGGAGACCAACCCCCTTGATAACAGCCTGTAAATGGCATGCTTTTGAGCGTGCCGGAGCCGGGTGGGGCCGAGGACTGGATGGAAGATCGCGGAAACGCTGATTTGCCAAGATCCGGTCCATCGGGTAAGTTTGAAAAGTTGCTCCGGAGCGATCCAGTGGCCCTGTAGGGGTTGGTGGTGGTGCTGCTTTGGATTAGTGACCTGTTGTTTGAGAACTCAATAGTGTGCCAAGTTTGTTGATACCGATTGTTTTATTGATTGGTTGAATTATGCCGGATTGCCCGCACCCCCGTGTGTGGTGGTCTGGTTT
>NZ_JAQPPK010000043.1 GCF_029952445.1 Paenarthrobacter nitroguajacolicus
CGGCGGTCATAGCGTGGGGGAAACGCCCGGTCCCATTCCGAACCCGGAAGCTAAGACCCACAGCGCCGATGGTACTGCACCCGGGAGGGTGTGGGAGAGTAGGACACCGCCGGACAACCATTAAAGGTGAGAGCCCCGACCACAGGTCGGGGCTCTCCCACTTTAACCACCAAACAAACCACGCCAAGCCCAGGGCCGGCCCCGGGCTCCGCCCACCCTAGCCCGAGAAGAACTCCGACAATTCCGAGATCAGCTTGTCCGGCGCTTTGTTCGGGCCGTCATGGCCGAACCCGGGGAGGATGGTGTAGCTGGATCCGGACAGGACATCGTGGATCTGCCCACAGGCAACACCGAAGTACGCGGGGCTCTTCTCGCCCACCACGATCAAAGTCTCCAGCGGAAGTTCCAGGAACGGTTCTGCAGGCATATCGGCGGCGATGACTGCCTTGATTTCGCGAACGCCGCACGTCATGAGCTCGCGCATCTGCTTGCCCAGGGGCGTCCCGGCTGCCAGTTTGTTGGCCAGCGTCAGCATGGACAGCGGCATCCTCGCGAAGGCGCCGCCTGTCTCCACGCCCTTGATGAGGACGGCGAGGGCGCGGTCGTAGTCTCCCGCCGCCGTCGCGCGTTCATAATCGGGCGTCCAGTCGGCCTTGACGCTGTGGTTCACTGAGACGGCGGGGTCGTAGACGGCGAGGCGTTCGACGGGCAACGTGCGTGCCGCATGCAAGGCAACGGCTCCGCCGAAACTGTGGCCGAACACATCCGTGCTGGACGTGTGTTTCATGACTGTCTCAAGGTCCCGGATGTCGGCTTCCAGGGTGTAATCCTCGGCCTGGGGCGATGAGTCCCCACGACCACGCCGATTGAATGTGTGCACCGGCCGGCCGAGTGCTTCGCTCAGTTTCTGGGCGAAGCGCGTGTAATCGGTGGCCGTCACCATGGAGGCAGGAACCACCACGACGCCGGAACCTGCCGATGCAAGCCCAGCACCCGTGGTGAGTACTTCGAGGTGTCCGCCGTCGTGGGTCATGATGATGTCGCGCGTCATGTCTCGAGCCTAGCCGAGGCAGCTGACAGCAGGCCGCATGCCCACCCGTATGTGGACAAGCCGTCAGCTTTTGAAGTAGTCCGAGATATCCGAAACCAGTTCGTTGACGGCTGCCGGGACGGAGCCATGGAAACCCTTGGGAGAGACCTCCAGGGTGCTCCCCGGTACGGCCCTGTTCAGCCGTGCAGCGGTGACCTTGTAGAACTGTGGGCTCTTCTTGCCCACCATGAAATGGGTGTTGGACGGCAGTACGGAAAAGTCCTGGGGAGTGTCGGCGTCCTCGAACGCCGCTTTCAGCTCGCCTACACCGGAGGGCAGGAGCTGCCGGAACAACTTGTTCACCTTGGTCCGCGAAACCACCGCCATGAGTCCGGCCAGGATGGGTTCAGGTACGCGGGCAAGGGCCGTCCCGGGCTGCATGCCGCGACGCATCCGGGCCATGGCCCGGTTCACGTCGCCCTTGTCCACCGCGTCGGCGAAGCCGGGCAACCAGTCCATGTCCATGCTTCCGTCGATGTTGACTGCGGCATCATAGACAGCGAGCTTCCCGGGTTCGTGGCTGCTTCCAGCGAACGCCTGCGCGGCGTTCAGGGCCACCGATCCGCCAAGGCTGTGGCCGAGGATGTTGCGGGCGCCGGTGGCGTCCATGATGGTGCGGACGTCCTCAATTTCCGTGGCCATGGAGTAGTTGTGCGGCTGCCCGGTGGAGTTTCCACGGCCGCGACGGTCGTACACGTCCACGGCCCAGCCCTCGCCCAGGCCCTTGGCCAGGGCGACGGAGAACGGCCGGTAGATGAGGGCCGTCAGAAAGGCGCCTCCGATCAGCACCACCCTCCGCTCCCCGGGGGCCTCGTAGGCGCCGTAACTGTACAAGGCGAGCTTGCCGCCGTCGTGCGTCTTGATCCCGCGTTCCTTCACTGGAACATCTTAGGTGGCATTCGCCCGCTCACCCGGGAGGTGGTTCCCCGAAAGGAACCGGGCGATCCGTGCGGCCAGGCGTCGTCCGGGACGCAGTGGGCCTTCGTGGAATTGCAGCGGCACAACCGCGAACTCGATTGCCGGCACGGCGCCGGCCAGCGTCCGGCCGGTCTCCGCGAAATACGACGGACTCCAGCCGCCACTGAGCATGAGGGTTGGCGTGGATAGCTTCATGAAGTCCCCGAGGTGCGCGTCGGCGTCGAGGACCGCCCGCATTTCCACGACGGCGGTGGGCAGCAGGGAGCGCATCTCCAGCCCCAGCCGGGTCTGGGCCGAGAGCACGCTCAGTGTACGGAGGGCGCGCATGGGCAGGTAGGAAATGGGGCCGGCAGTTCCCAATCCCTGCACAAGGTGCGCCCATGCCTGGTCCAGCTGGCCCGCGGTGACTGCTTCCTCGAGTTCGGGCCGCCACCGGCTGCTGAGGTTGCCGGAGAGTGAAACTGCGGCGTCGTAGGTAACCAGCCTGTTGATGGTGGTCTGCCGGGCTGCCTGGAGGGCCACGAACCCGCCATAGCTGTGCGCCACGACATCGTTGGATCCGCTTTTCTCCATGACGGTCTGGAGGTCCGCGATCTCAGTGTCGACGGAATAGCCTGCGGGTTGCGGGGCGGAATGGCCGCGACCACGGCGGTTGTAGCTGTGGACCGGGCGCCCCAGCAGAACGCTTAACGTTCGCGCGAAGGGCCAGTAAAGGGAATCGGTCACCAAAGTACCGTGGACAAGCACGACGCCGGCCGGTTCCGCAGGCGCTTGGGAACCGGGAATCGAGGCAGCCGACGCCGGCCTGAAGCTGTGCACCTCAAGCTGCCCGCCGCCGTCGTGGGTCTCAACCGTCCATGTCTCCACCGTCCGAGTCTATGCTTTTCCCCGTTGGTGAAGCCCGGAAGTGAAGGACCGCAATCAACGGTAAACTTAAGGACTGTGACTTCCGCAAACACCCCAGCCCTGAACACCTCCGCAGAGCCCCTCGACGCCAGCGAGCAAATGCGTATCCGCATGGAGAAGCGAGCCAAGCTGATCGAGCGCGGCACAGAGGCTTATCCGGTGGGTGTGGAGCGGACCCATTCCCTGAGTGACATCCGTGAGAAGTACGCCCACCTCGAGGCCGATGAAACCACCGGTGACGTCGTCGGCGTCACTGGGCGCGTGGTGTTCGTGCGCAACACCGGCAAGCTCTGCTTCGCCACCCTTCAGGAAGGCGGCGTGGACGGCAAGGGCGTACGCCTGCAGGCCATGCTGAGCCTGGCGAACGTCGGCGAGGAAGCGCTGGCCGACTGGAAGGCCCTGGTAGACCTTGGTGACCACGTGTTCATCAAGGGTGAGGTCATCTCCTCCCGCCGTGGCGAACTGTCTGTGATGGCCGACTCATGGTCCATGGCTTCCAAGGCCCTGCGCCCGCTTCCGGTCCTGCACGCGGAGCTGAATGAGGAAACCCGTGTCCGGCAGCGCTACGTGGACCTCATGGTCCGCGACGAAGCCCGCGAGATGGTCTACAGGCGCGCCGCCATTACCCGTTCGGTCCGCGACACCCTTGACCGCCACGGATACGTAGAGGTGGAAACACCCATCCTGCAGCTGGTCCACGGCGGCGCCACGGCCCGTCCGTTCGAAACGCACATGAATGCTTTCGACCAGAAAATGACGCTCCGCATTGCCACCGAGCTTTTCCTTAAGCGCGCAGTGGTGGGTGGAATTGACCGCGTCTACGACATGGGCAGGGTCTTCCGCAACGAAGGCGTCGACTCCACGCACAGCCCTGAATTCACCACACTTGAATGCTACGAAGCGTGGGCCGACCAGTTCGTCATGGCTGAGCGCATGAAGGAAATCATCCTGAACGTAGCGGACGTAGTGGGCACCCGCACCATCCAGACCGAAGCAGGTGAAATAAACCTCGACGGCGAATGGGCCTGGCTTGCGGTATACCCTGGTATTTCAGAAGCAGTAGGTGTGGAAATTACTCCGGATACCACCGTGGAGGAGTTGTTGGCGATCGCCGCCAAGCACGAGGTCAAGGTGGACCCGAAATGGGACGCCGAGAAGATCGTGGTTGAACTCTTTGGCGAAATCGTTGAACCCACACTCCTTAACCCCACATTTGTGTATGACTATCCGCCGTCCGCCCAGCCTCTTGCCCGCCCGCACCGCGAGGATGGCAGGCTGATCGAGGCATGGGACTTGATTATCGGCGGCATGGAGCGCGGTACTGCATTCTCCGAATTGATTGACCCCGTCATTCAGCGCGAACGCCTCACGGAGCAATCCCGCAGGTCCGCGGCCGGTGATGAAGAAGCCATGCAGTTGGATGAGGACTTCCTCCGCGCGCTCGAATACGGTGCGCCGCCCATGGGTGGAATCGGACTCGGAATCGACCGCTTGGTCATGTTGTTTACCGGTGCCGGTATCCGCGAAACCATTCTTTTCCCCTTGTTGAAGCCTGAAGGACACTGATCATGGAGTACATCGCAGTCCTGGCACCGTCAGTGGTGGTCGGTTTGATTTTCTGGTTTGCCATGAAGTCCATCTTCAATGCGGACAAATCCGAGCGCCAGGCAGAAGCCCGTGCCCAGGAGGAGGCCAATTTGAGAAATCAGGGCCCGGCTCCCGAAGGTCCGGCAGCTAAATAACCCCGCAATTGGGTTCCACTAAGCCGGGAATCCAATTGTGCTTTGACGTGCATGCTTGCCGTGACAGATAATCAAGAAAGAAACCCGGGGAATTTCTGATTATCCAACCCTCCGAATGAGAGGCAACTCATGGCACAGAAAGTAAAAATCATCCTCGTCGATGACCTGGATGAAGGCGCTGCGGACGAAACTGTCCGCTTTGGCCTGGACGGCGTGAGCTACGAGATGGACCTGTCCACGGCTAACGCAGCTTCCCTTCGGAAAGCCCTGGAACCGTACGTCGCCAAGGCCCGGAAGACTTCCGGCCGTGCAACACGGGGCCGCGCTACCGCAGCCCGCAACCAGGATTCGGCACAGATCCGGCAGTGGGCCCGTGACAACGGTTACACGGTCAACAGCCGCGGACGTATTCAGGCGGAAATTCAGGAAGCTTACCAAAAGGCCAATTCCTGATTGATCACTTCAGTGCCCCGGCAGTTGTTGCCGGGGCATTTGTTGTTTAAGCGTGGTTTTTTGGTGCGGGCCGTCCATGGCTGGGAATATTCTGTGAATCGGCCACCACGGGAAAGCGTCCAGTGGCCCCATTATTGGTTCCTCGCGAATCCGGCGGGGTGCGCCGTCGGGAGGGCGTTGCCTGGCTCCCCCCACGACCTGAACGGTTGGGCGGAAGGGTGTCACCGCCGTCGTTCCCGGTCAAGGGCCGTTTCCGTTTTTATTCCACAGGAACGTCATGTTTCCCCTGTGGCGAACACGCTCCAAAAGTGTTGCCCGGGCACGTAGCATCAAAGTACGTCGTAGCTAGGAGTGTGGCGAAATGTTTGAGAGATTTACGGACCGTGCCCGTCGCGTGGTCGTCCTTGCCCAAGAAGAGGCAAGGATGCTCAACCACAATTACATCGGTACCGAGCACATCCTCTTGGGTCTGATCCACGAGGGTGAAGGCGTTGCAGCCAAGGCGCTCGAGTCCCTGAGCATTTCGCTCGATGGCGTTCGCGAGCAGGTGCAGGAGATCATCGGCCAGGGCCAGCAAGCCCCGTCCGGTCACATCCCCTTCACGCCGCGCGCCAAGAAGGTGCTGGAGCTTTCGCTCCGCGAAGCACTGCAGCTCGGCCACAACTACATTGGTACTGAGCACATCCTGCTCGGCCTCATTCGTGAAGGCGAAGGCGTTGCAGCCCAGGTGCTGGTCAAGCTCGGTGCTGACCTGAACCGGGTCCGCCAGCAGGTTATCCAGCTGCTCTCCGGCTACCAGGGCAAGGAATCCGCAGGCAGCGGCTCCGGCCAGGGCCAGCCTGAAGGTACCCCCGCCGGCTCGGTGGTGCTGGACCAGTTCGGCCGCAACCTGACGCAGGCTGCACGCGAAAACAAGCTCGATCCTGTGATCGGCCGCGAGCAGGAGATGGAACGCGTCATGCAGGTCCTCTCCCGCCGTACCAAGAACAACCCCGTGCTGATCGGTGAGCCCGGCGTCGGTAAGACAGCCGTCGTCGAAGGCCTTGCGCAGGCGATCGTCCGCGGCGATGTCCCGGAAACCATCAAGGACAAGCAGCTCTACACGCTGGACCTTGGTTCGCTGGTTGCCGGCTCCCGCTACCGCGGTGACTTCGAAGAGCGCCTGAAGAAGGTCCTCAAGGAAATCCGCACCCGTGGCGACATCATCCTGTTCATCGACGAGATCCACACCCTCGTTGGTGCAGGTGCCGCAGAAGGTGCCATTGATGCTGCGTCCATCCTGAAGCCGATGCTCGCCCGTGGGGAACTCCAGACCATTGGTGCCACCACCCTGGACGAGTACCGCAAGCACATCGAGAAGGACGCCGCGCTGGAGCGCCGCTTCCAGCCGATCCAGGTAAAGGAGCCCTCTGTCGCGCACGCGATCGAGATCCTCAAGGGCCTGCGGGACCGTTACGAGGCACACCACCGCGTCACGATTACCGACGGCGCCTTGGCCTCTGCAGCGCAGCTGGCCGAACGCTACATCTCGGACCGCTTCCTTCCGGACAAGGCGATCGACCTCATCGATGAAGCCGGCGCACGACTGCGCATCCGCCGCATGACTGCTCCGCCGGAGCTCAAGGCGATGGATGAGCGCATTGCCGACGTCAAGATGGAGAAGGAATCCGCGATTGACGCCCAGGACTTTGAGGGTGCTGCCTCGCTGCGCGACAAGGAGCAGAAGCTCATTGCCGAACGCGCAGAGAAGGAACGCACCTGGAAGTCCGGCGGCATGGACGACATCTCCGAGGTTGACGAAGACCTGATTGCCGAGGTCCTCGCGAACTCCACGGGTATCCCCGTCTTCAAGCTCACCGAAGAAGAGTCCTCGCGGCTCCTCAAGATGGAAGACGAACTGCACAAGCGTGTCGTTGGCCAGGACGAGGCCATCAAGGCCCTGTCGCAGGCTATCCGCCGCACCCGTGCAGGCCTGAAGGACCCCAAGCGTCCCGGTGGCTCGTTCATCTTCGCCGGCCCCACCGGCGTCGGCAAGACCGAGCTCGCCAAGGCCCTTGCCGAGTTCCTGTTCGGTGAAGAGGACGCCCTCATCACGCTGGACATGTCCGAGTACTCCGAGAAGCACACGGTTTCGCGTCTCTTCGGTGCCCCTCCGGGCTACGTCGGCTACGAAGAAGGCGGCCAGCTGACCGAAAAGGTCCGCAGACGTCCGTTCTCCGTGGTCCTGTTCGACGAAGTTGAGAAGGCCCACGCGGACCTCTTCAACTCGCTCCTGCAGATTCTGGAAGACGGCCGTTTGACCGACTCCCAGGGCCGCGTGGTGGACTTCAAGAACACGGTGATCATCATGACCACCAACCTTGGTACCCGCGATATCTCCAAGAGCGTTGCCACGGGCTTCCAGTCCGGCACGGACACCCAGACCGGCTACAACCGGATGCGCGCCCGGGTCACGGAGGAGCTCAAGCAGCACTTCCGTCCCGAGTTCCTCAACCGTGTTGACGACGTCGTGGTGTTCCCGCAGCTGACGCAGGACGAGATCATCGAGATCGTGGACCTGTTCGTTACCCGCCTGGAGCGTCGCCTCAAGGACAAGGACATGGGCATCGAGCTCACGCCCGCCGCCAAGGTGCTCCTGGCTACGCGCGGTTACGATCCCGCGATGGGTGCCCGGCCGCTGCGCCGCACCATCCAGCGCGAGATCGAGGACCAGCTTTCCGAGAAGATCCTGTTCGGCGAGATCCACTCCGGCGACATCGTTGTGGTGGACGTGGATGGCGAAGGTGACGACGCCAAGTTCACGTTCGAAGGCAACGCCAAGCCGCGCATCCCGGAGATCGCTCCTACGGCCTAAGTTGTCAATGGCCTGGCTGCTCAAGCCCCGCTCATTCCGAAAGGAGTGGGCGGGGCTTTTGCTTTGATGGGACGGTGGAGTTTTTGTCCACTTAATGACGTTATGGTGGCTTCATCAGGGCGTTATCTGTACAAAAACTCCAGGGGGAAGGAAGCAATGCGCGTTTTGATGGTGGCTCCGGGTACGAGGGGCGATGTCGCGCCCATGGCCGGCCTTGGTAGCCGCTTGCAGGAGCTGGGCTATGAAGTGGCAATCGCGGCCAATCCTGCGTACGCGCCGGTTGTTGTTGACTCCGGTTGTGAGTTCAGGCCGCTTCCAGGCGATTTGGCCCGACTCATCAGGCGGCCGGCTCCTGGTGCGGATGGGTCCTCCGGTGGCGTGGCTGCGTTCTGGCGGCAACTCAGCGAGTACATGGACCAAGCCGCCACCGGTACCCTTGCCGCCGTCGAGGCCGGCGCCGATGTCATTCTGGCCAACTCGGTGGCGCCTTACGCCTATGACGTGGCGGAGGCTTTTGGTATCCCCGCCATTGGCGCCCATCTTCAACCCGTCGAGCCGAGTTCGGCGTATCCTCCGGTGATCATGAATTCGGCCAGGAGCCTTGGGCCCTGGGGCAACAGGGTGATTGGTGAGCGCGCTGCTGCCGGGCCGGCACCCTATGACGGACCAAGCCGGCGGCTCCGCAAAACCCTGGGCCTCGGCAAGGAAAGCCGGGTTGCCGGGGAACGGCGCAGGAGGAAGGCGCACGCGACCATACTTCACGGCATAAGCCCCACGGTCCTGCCCCGCCCGGCCGACTGGCATCCGGGCCTGGTCATGGCCGGATACTGGTGGCCCGCAGCCAATCAGGGTTGGCTGCCCCCTGCGGACTTGGTGGACTTCCTCGGGGACGGTCCAGCCCCCGTCTTCGTAGGCTTCGGCAGCAGTTCAGACGTTGACCCCGGGATTATTCTGGAGGGCGCCCGCAGGGCGGGCGTCCGGGCTGTGGTGCAGGGCGTGACCGGTGCCCTGGGCGACGACGCAATCGGCATAGGCGATGTTCCCCATAAGTGGCTGTTCCCGCGGATGGCTGCTGTGGTGCACCATGCAGGCGCGGGGACGACGGCGGCCGGCTTCCGTGCGGGTGTCCCGGCTGTGGCCGTTCCGGTGTACACCGACCAGCCTCTGTGGGCCTCACGGATCGCGGCCCTCGGAGCCGGTCCCCGTCCCCTTCCGCAGAAGAAGCTGACTCCGGCGAGCCTGGGTGACGCTATCGCGGAAGCCGTCGGTACGCCGTCGTTCAGTGTGCGGGCCCGAGGGATTGCGGACGCGCTGGCGAAGGAAGACGGCACCGTTCCCGTGGTGGCGGCCCTGCGGAGGATCGAAACGGGCAGCTATATCTGAAAGTAGTGTTTCACTGTGAGTGAACCAGGCTGTGATCGACAGCACATAGCGTGTTGAATCGGATCATGGACCCTGCTGATACTCATGCCCCGGGCATTCAGCCCGAAACTCCCTTTCACGATCTGGACCACTACCTCGCCATCCCGAGGGTTGCCGGCCTTACCCTCAGTCCCGACGGCGGACGGCTGGTCACCACCGTGACCACGCTGAACGCCAAGGGAACCGAGTTCGCCACAGCGCTGTGGGAGCTGGATCCGAGCGGCCAGCGCCATGCCCGCCGCATTACGCGCAGTGCCAAGGGTGAAACCGGCGCTGTCTTCGCGGCCAACGGCGACCTCTACTTCACCTCGGCGCGTCCCGATCCGGAAAGCCCGGATGCCGACCCCGTCAATGCGCTGTGGCTGCTCCCGGCCGACGGCGGAGAAGCCCGCGTGGTCCACTCGCGCGCAGGCGGCATCGGTTCGGTCATGACGGCAAAAAGCGCCGACGCAACGTTCATCAACGCGGAGGTCCTGGCTGGCTCCACGGATGAGGAGAGCAATGAAGAGCGGAGGAAGGCCCGCAAGGACAACAAGGTTTCCGCCATCCTGCACAGCGGCTACCCAGTCCGTTACTGGGACGCCGACCTCGGGCCGGCCGAGCCACGGATCTTCGCCGTGGAACCCGGCGGGGACAAGGAGCCGGGCAAGCCGTCAACGGTAGACGCCACCGAGCCGCTCAGGCTACGGAACCTGACTCCCGGCGTCGGCGGTTCGCTGCGGGAGGCGAAAACCGTGGTGAGTCCCGACGGTAAAACCATCTACACCAGCATGGCCAAGCCCCTGGCCAAAGCTGATAGCCGCGAAGTTCTGGCCGCCATCGACGTCGCAACCGGCGCCATCAAAGTGCTGCTGGATCACGAGGGAATGAGCTACTTCCCGGGGCCCGTCAGCCCGGACAACCGCACCCTGGTGGTGGAAAGCGAGAGCGACACAACGCCCACGCAGGCGCCCCAGGTGAAGCTGCACCTGCTGAACGTGGCCGGTGGCGGGACCACTGACCTGGAACCCTTGGCCCATCAGTGGGATCGGTGGGCCACGGCGCTCGCCTGGCTCCCGGACGGCTCTGCCATCCTTGCTAAAGCGGACGACGACGGCGTGTCGCCGGTTTTCCGGATCGACGTCGCTGACGGTGGCGTCACGCAGGTGACGAAAGACGGCGCGGCGTATACCGACGTCGTGGTTTCGCCGGACGGAACCTCGGCGTATGCGCTGCGCAGCTCCTACGAGTTCCCCGCCGAAGCGGTGCGGATCGATCTCGCCACCGGAGAAGTGGTCCGGTTGCAGGGACCAGCTGAACGCCCCGCGTACAAGGGGCGCTTGGAGCGGGTGGAAGCGACAGCCGACGACGGTGCGCGGGTTCCTGCCTACCTGGCCCTCCCGGACGGCGCGTCGGCGGACGACCCTGCCCCGCTCCTGCTGTGGATCCACGGTGGACCATTGGGTTCGTGGAACGCCTGGACTTGGCGCTGGAACCCGTGGCTTCTGGTGGCCAGGGGCTACGCCGTCCTCCTGCCTGACCCTGCCCTCTCCACCGGCTACGGCCAGGAATTCATCCAGCGCGGGTGGGGTGAGTGGGGCAAGAAGCCGTTCACCGACCTCATGGCCATTACCGATGCCGTGGTTGGCCGGCCGGATATTGACCAGACGCGGACCGCGGCCATGGGCGGATCTTTCGGTGGTTACATGGCCAACTGGGTTGCCGGGCAGACGGACCGCTTCAAGGCGATCGTTACCCACGCAAGCCTGTGGGCGCTGGACCAGTTTGGGCCGACCACTGACGCCGCCCAGTACTGGCTCAAGGAAATGACCGTGGAGATGGCCATGGCCAATTCGCCGCATTTGAACGTGGGCAACATCAAGACGCCCATGCTGGTGATCCATGGTGACAAGGACTACCGGGTCCCGATCGGTGAAGGCCTGCGTCTTTGGTACGAACTCCTCTCGTCGTCGCAGCTCCCCGCCGATGAAAACGGACAGAGCCCGCACCGCTTCCTCTACTTCCCCGACGAAAACCACTGGGTACTGCAGCCGCAGCACGCCAAGGTTTGGTACGGCGTCGTAGAGCACTTCCTTGCCAAGCAGGTTCTCGGCAAAGACGTGGCACTGCCGGAAGAGTTGGGAGTCTAGCGGAGTCGGGAGGCTGACGGATCAGCCTCCCGACATCCGGCGGATGTCGGCGGCATAGGAATCGAGGACCTCGAATATTCCGCGGTGCTGCCAGACGCGCTTGCGGCCTTGGCCTGAAGTCTCGACGAGCACGCCGCGGCCGCTGAGCGTATCCAGCGCGCGAAGCGCCGCCATCTCCCCGAGGCCGAGTTCGGTCATGAGGAACCTTGTGTTGACCGCCGGTTGGCCGATCAGCGCAGGCAGGACCCGCCAGGCTGCCGCGTCCGCACGAAGGCCCGCAAGGCGCGCGCGGGACTCTTCAAGTTGGGCAACGAGGTCGTCAACGAGCCGCGTTCCAGTAGTGGCGGCGATCCGGGCCGCCCCGGCGAATTCGCGGACAATCGGTCCGGCGTCGCCGTTCCGGAATGATCCGAGTGCGGCGAAGTAGCGACCGGTGTTGACGAGCAGCCCGGCCGAGATGGGCACTGCAGTGGAGCCGACGAGGCCTTTGTTGCGGAGAATCGACTGCGCCAATGCGCGTCCCGTCCTGCCGTTCCCATCGGGGAAGGGGTGGATTGTTTCGAATTGCGCATGGCTGACCGCCACCTGAACCAGTACGGAGATGTCCGGGCGTTGGATGAACTTCACCAGGTCCGTGATTGCGCCGTGAATGCGGCTGTGGTGGGGAGCGACGAATTCGGCCGTTCGCGGCCCCGCCTGGCCAGGGCCGATCCACACTTGCTCATCCCGGAAACGACCCGCTCCGGCCGGGTCGAAACCCTGCTGGTGGAGCATCAGCGCCCTGTGCATTGCGAGGATGGAATCCTCGTTGATGTCGTCGGCAAGCTGCAGGGCTGCCTCCATGGCCCGGACGTTGCCGATCACGGTCAGCGCGTTGGCTTTGTGGCCGGCGTCGATCTCGGCGAGGGCAAGCTGCTTTGCCGACGTGGTCAGCTGCTCAATCTGCGAACTGGAGGCCGATTCCGTGCGCAAGAGGATTGCTGTCATAGGCCCGAGGGCTGGGTTGTCCGTACCGAGGGTCTGTTGCGCGTGTTTGTCAAATCTTACGAGCTGACGAGTCGCGTCCTCGACGTCGGCGGCATCCTGACCGGAAATTTCGGGAGTCCAGTTCGCGATCCGTGCCGTAACGGCCGCTTGGTAGGGGCCCGTCTGGCGCTCGACCTCAGCTCGCGAGTACATCCCGGGCGCACGGGGCTTCCAGTCGAAGGTCTCGAAGGACACCGGATCGACTGGGAAGTCAGGCGGCGGAGATGTGGGCATGTTTCCACCATACCAACACTTAAGGCGCTAAGTGTTGGTATGGCTCACAGCAACCAACACTTAGACCCATAAGTGTTGGTAACCGCCAACGCACCAACACTTACCTTCACGCACCTGTCACTTCCACTCTCCTCGCTAGGATGGGGGAGTGAATTCGTCCTTCAGCCTCCGTCCTGCCCGCACCAGCGATGTGGCGGCCATTAAAAGGCTCGTGGCTCCCTTGGCTGAGGAGCGGATCCTGATGGCCAAGGAGACGGTGGCTTACTACGAGAGCCTCCAGGAATTCCGGATTGCCGAGTCCGATGCCGGTGAAGTCATTGGATGCGGTGCCCTGCATGTGATGTGGGAAGACCTGGCCGAAATCCGCACGCTGGCTGCGGCGGACTCCTGGCGCGGGCGCGGGGTGGGGCACGTCCTCGTGGAGAAGCTGCTGGAGGAAGCGCGAGCCCTGGGCGTCAGCCGCGTTTTCTGCCTGACCTTTGAAGTGGACTTCTTCAAGCGCCACGGATTCGAGGTCATGGCGGACCAATCGGCGGTGGATCCGCAGGTCTACTCGGAGTTGCTGCGCTCGCATGACGAAGGCGTGGCGGAGTTCCTGGATCTCGCCCGGGTAAAGCCCAATACCTTGGGCAACACCCGCATGATCAAGCAGCTTTAGCCAGCCCGTAAACCACGTTCGATTATGGGTGATTTAAACCCCTTCTCTTATATCCAGTTGATGGATAAACTGATTGAGGCTTGCTGGGGAAGCTTCCACTACTCGGTCAATTTGAGAGAAGATCATGCAGTCCCACGCGTCCTTTTCAGATGTTTCAGAACTCCAATTCAACGTCCGCGGTCCAGTATTCACGCCTGCCGATCCCGGCTTCGCCGCAGAAGTAGCGGCCTTCAATTTGTCCACCCAGCACCAGCCGGATGTTGCCTTCGGCGCCCTCGACGCAGAGGACGTTGCGGCAGCGGTCCGTTGGGCTGCAGACCGCAGGATGCCCGTGTCCGTTCAGTCCACGGGCCACGGCGCCACCAATGCCATTGACGGTGGCCTGCTCATCAGTACCCGTCGCATGCTGGAGCTCAGCATCGATCCTGTCGAGAAAACCGCCCGTGTAGGCGCGGGTGTCCGTTGGAAGGCAGTGGTGGACCATGCTGCGACCTTCGGCTTGATGGGTCTGTGCGGTTCCACCACTGACGTAGGCGTGGTGGGCTATACCTTGGGCGGCGGTTTGCCCATCCTTGGCCGCAAGTATGGCTTCGCCTCGGATCACGTGATCGCCTTTGAACTTGTCACAGCGGACGGCACCCAGCGCCGGGTGACAAAGGATGAGAACCCTGAGCTGTTCTACCTTTTGCGCGGCGGCAAGGGAAACCTGGGCATCGTCACCGCCATGGAGTTCCACTTGTTCCCAAGTTCAGGCCTCTTCGCCGGTGGCCTGTACTACGACGGCGCGCATGCCGCCGTCGTCCTCCAGCAGTTCAGCGAATGGGTGCCGGAGCTGCCCACGGAGGCGTCGGCGTCGTTGGCTTTCCTGCGCCTGCCGGACATGGAGATGGTCCCCGAACCCCTGCGGGGCAAGTTCGTAGTGCATCTGCGCTATGCCTACCAGGGCGATGCGGCCGTGGCCACGGAGCTCCTTGAGCCAATGCGCCGCAGTGCTCCCGTCATGATGGACGGAACCGGTCCGCTGGAGCCCACCCAGATGGACATGGTCCATCAGGACCCGGACCAGCCAGTTCCCGTGAGGGAGCGGGGTTTCCTGCTGGACCGCCTGGACGAAGGCGCCAAGGATGCCATCCTGCGGCACTTTGGTCCCGGTGTCCCAAGCCCTGTGCTCATGGCCGAAATCAGGCTCCTGGGCGGAGCTTTGGCCGTGTGTGCGGACGGTGAGGACACTGTGGGAGCGCGGGACGCTGCCTTCAGTTTCTTCATGGCGGGCATGGCCGTTCCGCCCGTGGCGGAGCTGCTTCCCGGAGTGTTCGACGCCGTTCGCGAAGACCTGCGCGACGCCTCCAACGGCGGGACGTTCGTCAACCTGCACGGACACTTCGTGGATGCTGAGGACAGGGAACGGCCGTGGGGGCCTGGTGTCCGCGAGCGTCTCCGCAAGGCCAAGGCCGAACTGGATCCGCAGAACATGTTCAGCTTCGGGCACGTCGTAGGGCTGCCGGTCATCGACCAGGCCGTCCTGCTGGAAGGCGTTGCCACCGCCGGCGGCGACGCCGTGCTGAACAGCTGAAGGGGATGCGGACGATGGACCATAGGGTCACGTTCCCGGATTTCTCGGCTTTCCAGATTGACCTGCCCTACGGGCCGTGGCCGCACGACGCCTCCTGGTCCGGGGATAGGCATTCCGACCCCGATCTGTACTCGGCGTTCTGGCCCGAGTTCGGCGCCAGGCCGGAGACCAGCGAGGCTGCGGCACCTCCAGGCGGGGAGTAGCGAACACCCTACTACCGGCTCCCGGCCGCCGGTAGTAGGGTCAGAGCACCAGCCACAGCACGCCAGGAGCAACCAATGAAAAAGCTCATCAATGATCCACGCGCGGTGGTGGACGAGTCCGTTGAGGGATTCGGCATGGCGCATGCCGACATCGTGGACGTCCACCCCGAGCCCAAGTTCGTCGTTCGGAAAGGTGCACCGGTCGCGGGTAAAGTCGCCCTCGTTTCCGGTGGTGGCAGCGGCCACGAGCCCCTCCACGCAGGTTTCGTAGGACTCGGCATGCTCGACGCCGCCGTCCCAGGTGCCGTCTTCACCTCGCCAACACCGGACCAGATCATTCCGGCGACCGTCGCCGTCGACTCAGGCGCCGGCGTCGTGCACATCGTGAAGAACTACACCGGCGACGTCCTGAATTTCGAAACCGCCGCCGAAATGGCGCAGGCCGAAGGCGTGCGCGTGCGTTCAGTGCTGGTCAATGACGACGTCGCGGTGGAGGACTCGCTGTACACGGCCGGGCGCCGCGGGGTTGGTGGAACTGTGCTGGTAGAGAAGATCGCAGGCGCATCCGCCCAGCGCGGAGACGATCTTGATGCCGTCACGGCCGTCGCTGAAAGGGTGGTGGCCAATGTGCGGACCATGGGCGTGGCCCTGTCCGGTTGCACCGTGCCGCACGCTGGAACACCGAGCTTTGAGCTCGCCGACGACGAGATCGAAATCGGCATCGGCATCCACGGCGAGCCTGGACGCCACAAGATCGCGATGGAAAGTGCGGATGCCATCACGGACCGGCTGCTGGTACCCGTGCTGGAGGACCTGGGGCTGGCTTCGGGCGACAAAGTGCTGTTGTTCGTCAATGGCATGGGCGGAACCCCGCAAAGCGAGCTGTACATCGTGTACCGGCGGGCCGCGCAAGTCCTCGCCGAACGCGGTGCCACGGTGGAGCGCTCCCTGGTGGGCAACTATGTGACGTCCCTGGAGATGCAGGGCTGTTCTGTCTCAGTGCTGCGCCTGGACGACGAGATGACCAGGCTCTGGGATGCGCCCGTCCACACCGCCGCCCTGCGATGGGGGGCTTGAGCATGGGCTTGGACGTCAAGTGGGCGCAGGATTGGTTGAGGTTGTCCGCCAAGGCGATGGCGGAGCACAGGGTTGAGCTGATTGAGCTGGACCGGGCCATCGGAGACTCCGACCATGGCGAGAACATGGACCGCGGCTTCCAGGCGGTGCTTCAGAAGCTCGATGAAACCCCGCCGGAAACTCCGGGTGCTGCCCTAAAGGCCGCGGCCATGGCCCTCATGTCCAAGGTGGGTGGAGCGGCCGGCCCCCTCTATGGAACGGCTTACCTGCGGGCCGCCACTTCGCTGGGCGATGCCGTCGACGTCGACACGGACGCCCTCGTGGCGGCCTTGGTTGCCGCGCGGGACGGCGTCGTGGCCCGTGGCAAGGCGGAGCTTGGCGATAAAACCATGATTGATGCGTGGACTCCGGCCGTGGAAGCAGCCAGTAAAGCCGCCTCCAGCGGCGCAGAACCAGAGGCTGTGCTGGAAGCCGCCGCGGAAGCTGCGGAGGCCGGGGCCAAGGCCGCTGACCCCTTGGTGGCCCGCAAAGGCCGCGCCAGTTACCTGGGAGAGCGCAGCGCCGGCCATCGCGATCCCGGGGCGGCGTCCACGGCACTGCTCCTGCGGGCCGCGGCTGAAGCAGCGGCCGGCTCTTCCGGCGGGACCGGAGCAGGCGCCGGATGACGGTTGGGATCGTGGTTGTTTCGCACAGCAGCAAGATCGCTGAAGGAGCCGTTGAACTCGCCGCCCAGATGGCGCCCGACGTCGGACTCGTCGCCGCCGGGGGCACCGACGACGAGCGGATCGGGACCAGCCTTGAGAAGGTGCTCGCCGCCGTCGAGCAGTCACTGGTGGATTCCGGTGGCGACGGTGTGGTGGTGCTGACGGATCTGGGTTCGGCGGTGATGACGGCTGAGTCGGCAATGGAATTCGCCAGCAATCCCGACGCCGTACAACTCGCGGACGCGCCCTTGGTGGAGGGGCTCGTGGCAGCTGCCGTCGCCGCGCAAGGTGGTGCCGGCGTCGAGGATGTGCGCAAGGCTGCCGAGGCCGTAAGCTTCGGCAGCGGGCCAGGGCCGGGCGGGCGCAGCGACCTGCCTGAAGTGCACGGACAGGATGAACCGGATGCCAGCGGCGACTTCGAGATCATCAACCCCATGGGCATCCACGCGCGGCCCGCGGCAAAAATCGCCGGCGGCCTGTCCGGTCTGGACGCCGAGGTGACGGTGAACGGCGTCGACGGCATGTCCATCATGGCGCTCATGGCGCTCGCCGCGGGGCAGGGTTCCAGCCTCCACGTCGAAGCCCGTGGCAAGGAGGCTTCCAAGGCCGTTGAGTACGTGGGTCGCTTGGTGAAGGAAGGCTTCGGGGAGCTTTAATTGACCGGATTTTCGATCAAATATTGCTAAGTATGCTGATTAGTGATGTTGTAGAGGTACAAGGTTCCTACGACGAAAGAGGTGCGACATGGGTGCTGACGACAAGATGGAGAATGCCGGCGAGAAGCTTGGTGGCAAGGCGAAGGAAGCTGCCGGCAAGCTGACGGACGACAAAGGCCTCGAGGCTGAAGGCAAGGGCGACCAGGTCAAGGCAGACCTCAAGGGCGCTGGCGAAAAGGTGAAAGACGCCTTCAAGAAGGACTAGGAATGTGGACAGGGCCGCTGCGGTTGCAGCGGCCCTGTCTTGCTGTGTGAACTTCTTGTGCGAAGCGCCGCTTGGGCGGTGCGCTGGTGGATGGAGGATCTTGATGAACATAGTGGTAAAGCTTTTTGGACTCGCTGTAAGCCTCGGTGCTGGTGCAATTGCCAACAAAACGCTTGAGGGCCTCTGGGAGAAGAAGACCGGCAAGCCGGCGCCCAAGGACGGCACGGACCTCAACGACTCCCTGCCGGGCGTCCTGGTCTTCGCCATTGTGTCGGCCGGTGTTGGCGCGGTGGTTCACGTACTCACCCAGCGGGGCACCAAGAGCGCCCTGGCCCGCATGAAGAAGACTGCTGACGAGGTTTAACCATGGCTATAGCTAAATTCCCGAGTGTCGTCATCGATTGTCCCGACGCGGCAGCCTTGGCCGCTTTCTACAGCGAACTCTTCGGCTGGGAGGTCGAGGACAAGGGCGACTGGTTCGACATCCGCCCCAGCGACGGCAGCAACTGCATCTCCTTCCAGCAGGTGGACGTGTACCAGGCTCCCGTGTGGCCCGGGCAGACCATTCCGCAGCAGATGCATCTGGACATGGTGGTGGAGGACCTGGACAAGGGCGAGGAAGTCGCGCTGTCCTTGGGTGCGACCAAGGCCGACCATCAGCCGGGCGAAACGTTCAGGGTGTTCCTGGACCCCGCCGGACACCCGTTCTGCCTCTGCCTCAGCTAGCCCTGCTGCGCCGCCCACTCCTCAACCCGGCGGTTGCTCTCTTCCTCGGAGAGGTCTTCAACGAGGGTCATGATGGACCAGCGAACGCCGAAGGGATCGCGGATGCTGGCATAGCGGTCGCCTGAAACAAAGGTGGACAGCGGCTCGCGGACGGTAGCTCCTGCTTGCTCGGCTTTCTGGACCAAGGCGTCCGCGTCCGCGCAGTAAAGGCCCATGGAGTAGCAGTCGTCCTCACCGTCAGGGGCCGGAACCAGGTGGTAGTCGGGGCTTGGTTCGCCGAGTTGGAGGTGGCCGTTTCCGAAGTCCAACTCTGCGTGGACCACCACGCCTCCCATCTCGGTCTGGCCCACAACCCGGGCGCCGAAGACATCCCGGTAGAAGACGATGGCTTCCTTGGCGTTGGGCACGGCGAGGAACGGTGTGAGACTGGTCAGGCCATTGGGGATGCCGTCGGTGGTGTACTGGCCATTGGCCGCAGTGGCGGATTCTGTGCTTGTCGTATCTGTCATGGCTATGACGCTACGCGCCGGCCGCAGAGTGGCGCTTGCAGATTCGCGACAGCTTTCCGCCCAGTGCCCAGTGCCCAGTGCCGACAGGGCCACCAGACCGGGCTACGGTCGGCGGGCAGCGACGCCGTTAACCAAGGCCAGGGCCAGCTCGTTCAATTTTTGGTTCCTGTCGTTGGACGCCTTCTTCAGGATCCGGAACGCTTCATCAGCGGTGCACCGGTTCTGCGAGATGATCACACCGCAGGCCGTGTCAATAACGGACCGGTTCTGCATGGCGGCGTCGAGGTTCTCGGCCGCTTCGTTCAGGGTGGTTATCCTGATGGCCACCCGCAACGCCTTGGCTGAGATTCCCGCGAACGTCAGCGCGTCAGCAACCACATCACGGGTGAACGTACCGGGCATCGGAGCAAAGAAGTTCAGGACTGCTGCGGAATTCTGCTCCAGTTCCATCGGCACGCCCAGAGTGCTCCGCATTCCGGCGGCGGACAGCGCCTGGCAGTAGTCACTCCACTGTGGCGAGGACAGGGCATCGTCCAGGAGGACAGGACGCCCGCTCTCCAGAGCGTCGATGCAGGGACCCTGCTCAAGCGACTGCTCGATCCGGTCCAGCAGCAACGCCCGGGGGCTGCTGCCGCCGATAGTGGCGGTGCGTTTGCGTCGGCCCAACGTCACGGCGCACTCAATCGCTGCGCCGGTAGACCGGGATACCACTGCCGCGCCCAGTTGAGTCAGCCCGTTCAGGAAAGCCTTTATGTCTTCAGCCTTTACCAGCAGATCTGCCAGCTTGTTGGCGTCATCCGACCAGTCTTCCGAGGCCCCGGAATGCACAACAAACACCGCCCTTCACACACAGGAACAAACCAATACGAGGGCCTCCCTGCTGAAGCCCGGACGCTCCGATGAGGCTGGATCGGGAAGGTGAAGTCTCCCCGGCTGCGAGTCGGCACCAAAGCGTCCGGCAATAATCTAGCAGCAATTCCGGTCACTGCCAGAGCCAATTTCACGTTGGCCCAAGTACAGTTTCCGCAGGTGCCTGATGCCCCGGATCAGCGCCGTAACGGTACATTGGTCGCTGACGGCAGCACACCGAAAGGGCGACTTATGGAGAGTTCCTTCAAGGGCATCCTTTATCCGGCGCGGTTGCCCACCTTCCACCGGTTTCCGGCCCCCGAACCAGTCGCTCACCTGGTGCAATGGTTCTGGCTCCCCGAATGGGATATCGAGCCGGGCCGGTCATCCCGGCAGCATGTGATCGCCTACCCGGCCTCCAACCTGGTGGTGCAGCGCGACGCGGTTGAGTTTTCGGGCCCCAGCACCCACGCCTCGTACCGCGACCTAACGGGCAAGGGCTGGGCGGTGGGTGCCCTGCTCCAGCCAGCCGCGGTGCCGCTTTTCACGGACGATCCGGGAGCCCTGCGCGACCAGGAGGTGGCGTTGCCGCTTGGGGAGCTTCACGCCGCCGTTTCGGCCGCCATGGACGTGCTTCCCGGGGAAACAGCGTCCGACGACGGCGCTCGCCGCGAGCGTGCAGTGGGCGCCTTTGTTGCGTGGCTGGCTTCGCTGGGCGTCGTTCCGTCGGAGGAGGCCTTGCTCGCAAACCGTATGGCGGACGTCATCGCTTCCGAACCGGACATACTCCTGATCGAGGATGCCGCCCGCCGCCTGGCAGTTTCACCAAGGACCCTGCAGCGGGTTGCGAAGAAGCACGTTGGACTGAGCCCGTCGGCCCTCATCCGGCGTCGACGACTGCAGGACGCCGCCGAGCGTGCGAGGTGCGATCCAACAGCGGACCTTGCCGCGATCGCCGTCGAACTTGGTTACGCAGACCATGCACACCTGACGAACGACTTCCGGAAGTACCTGGGCTTTACGCCGAGTATGTATCGGAGGTCAGCTGGGGCGTCTTGACGGGCTGGGGTGCAGGTTCGGCTGATTCGTTGTGATCCGGCGTCGTGTCCTCCCCGCGGAAGGCCGCCAGCATGGCTTCGCGGTCGAACTGCCCCTCCCATTTGGACACCACGAATGTCGCGACGCAGTTGCCCAGGAGGTTCACCACAACGCGCATCGAGTCCATCAAGCGGTCGGCTCCCAGCAGGAGAGCCACGCCCGCCACCGGGAAGATTCCCAAGGCGCCCGCCGTCGCGGAGAGGGCGAGGAAGGCCGATCCCGGAACGCCGGCCATGCCTTTGGACGTCAGCATCAGGATGCCGAGTGCGGCCAATTGCTGCCCAAGGTCCAGGTTGTGGCCGAAGGCCTGGGCCAGGAAAAGGAGGGAGATGGAGAGATAAAGCGCGGCGCCGTCGAGGTTGAAGGAGTACCCCGTGGGAACCACAAGGCCAGTGGTTGCCCGCGAGCAGCCTGCGTTGGTCAGCTTGGTCATGATGCGGGGAAGTACCGATTCAGTGGAGGCGGTGCCCAGGGCAAGCAGGAACTCTTCGCGGGAGTACTTGATGAACTGCCACAGCGGGACGCGGGGGTAGACCCAAGCGACGACGAACAACAGTCCGATGAAGACCAAGGCGGAGCCGTAGCATGCGGCGATCAGGAGTGCGTAGGTGCTGAGCGAGCTGAGGCCGTACTGGCCGATGATGAAGGCCATGGCGCCGAAGGCACCCACGGGCGCAACCCGCATCACCCAGGCCATGATCTTGAAGAAGAGCTCGAGGGTAGTTTCCATGACATCGATGACCGGCTTGCACTTTTCCCGGCCCACCACCACGATCGCGGCCCCAAAGAAGACGGCGAAGCACAGAACCTGAAGCAAGGAGTTGGAAGCGAACGCGCCCACCACGCTGGTGGGGATGATGCCCAGCAGGAATTGTCCTGCATCCTTGGGCGGTGCGGTGGTGGTCTTCGCATTTACAGCATCCGCGGACAACGTGGCGGGATCGATGTTCAGCCCAGCGCCCGGTTGCACGAGGTTGGCCACCACCAGTCCGAAGGCCAGGGCGAAGAGCGTGGCGGCGGTGAAGTAGATCAAAGCCTTCACACCTACCCGGCCCACTGCTTTCACATCTCCCACGGCGGAGATTCCTGTGACGATGACCAGGAAGATCAGGGGAGCGATGATCATTTTGATGAGCTGGATGAAGCCGTCGCCAAGGGGGCGAAGCGCGGATCCCAGATCCGGCCAGAGGTAGCCAATACCGATCCCCAACACCACGGCCACCAGGATCTGGAAGAACAGGGACTTATACAAGGGCTTTTTCGCCGGTGGACTCACGGAGGAGGTGGATGCTGGGATCTTCAAAGTAGCGCCAATCTGTGCGATGGCCGTGCAGGGTCGCGGCCTGGGATCACACAAGACGCTATGGAAGCGTTGTTTCGGGAATGCTAATTCCAAGCGCTCGCTGTGTTTAATATCGGAATCAAGTTTTCATAATGTGGAAACTGCTTCGCGGGCATCAACGCTGCCGCAAGCCCCCGGCATCAAGCCACACACCGGCCGAGATGAACAGCCCGCACCGCTCGCCGTACGGGTATTCGCCTTTCGGCGTGAATTCGAGTGTGCGCACCGGCAAAGCGGATCCGGTCTTGGAAGTGCCGCTCACGGTCACTTCGAGGGGAGATTCGCTAAGTGCGGGCAGTTCAAGGAAGCCCTGCAGGGTGCCATCGGGAGAAGACGTGGCGCTGCACACCCCATCCGGAGTGCAGCGTTCGTCCGCCGTCACGGCCCCCGGGTTCAACATGAGGTCCTTCTCGGTGCAGGCGGAGTCCTGGCAGGCCTTCAACCGCAGCGAACCAACCTGGTCTGCGTAGTCGGCGGCCACGGTGACGGAAACAGCGGCTACGTGGCCGATCGCCGGGCAGGCAACCGGTTCAAATCCGCATCCGGAAAGCAGCGCCACGGTCCCTGCGAGACTGAATGCCAGTCTGATTCTGCCCATGACTCAGGGTAGGACGGCAAACGCCGCGCCGCTACGCCGGAAGCCGCAACCCGTCGTCGTGCATTTCCGCCAGGCCGTCAGCCAACAAGCCCTCCAGGGCCCGGTCAAGCTGCTCCGGAGCTGAATTGAGCCGGTGCAGGGCCGCCAGCGGAATTCCGATGCCTGACGCCGCGAATCCGAGGTCAGCAGGCGCCCGCTCGAACATTTCGCGCGGAACGGGGTGGGCCGCTTCGCGCAGGACGGCCATCACGGCGCCGCGAACCTGCCGGTCGGTGCCGTGCCAGGACTGCCCCTTGGGCGTGTACGACGGCGGCGGCTCACCGGCCGCCAGCCACGCGCAGCTGGAGCGGACTGGACACTCGGCGCACTTGGGACTGCGGGCCGTGCAGACCGTCGCCCCCAACTCCATGACGGACGCGTTCCAGCGGACGGAAAGGTTCTGATCGTCGGGGAGGAGGGTGTCAGCGAGCCGCATTTCCGCCGCAGTGAGAGCCGGCGCAGGCAGTGCGTGCCCGGAAACCAGCCGCGCGTGGACGCGCCGGATGTTGGTGTCCACCACGGTTTCGCGGCGGCCGAAGGCAAAAGCCGCGACGGCGGCCGCCGTGTAGCTGCCGACGCCCGGCAATCCGAGGAGCTCGGGATACGGGTCGGGAACCTCGCCATCGGGCTCTTATACACATCTGACGCTGCCGACGAGG
>NZ_JAQPPK010000044.1 GCF_029952445.1 Paenarthrobacter nitroguajacolicus
GCAGCTTGAGTGCGCCAGCGAAGGCCGACTCGACCAATTTCTGTTCTTTCCACACGGGTTATTCTGCAGCATGGGTACGTCCGAATAACCGAATACGTCCACATCTAATCCGCAGGGACGCCACTAGAATCAGCTAATTTCGTCCTAGTGCAGTAACGGTGTCCCCGCGTGTCGGTGCGGGAACACCAAGCAGCCCTGCCCGAGGGCCCGGTGTAGTTCCCTCGCGGATACAGTGCGCTCTGGGAGCGGATCGTGACGGGAAGCATGAAAATCTCTCAACGTCCCCATGAGCCAGGGATGGGTCATGGCGCCCCTATACATGAGCGGTTATTCTCCAAATTCACCCTGCCACACCAAATTCACCAGGTTCCGGAGGTTCCGTGTCCATTGCCAAGAATCCTTCTACACCCACAGCCGAGGCGCCCCACCACTCCCCCGAAACCTGACACCGAGCCGCGGGTGGCGTGAAATCATCGCCTGCTCCGGTTCTTGCCAAATTTGCACCAGTCTCTTAAGTTTGGGAAACCAAACGATTACGGGGGCACATGCTTATCACATCGGAATCGGCCGCAGGGGAAGCCTTAGAGGAAGTCGGGCAGCTGCAACGCTCAGCCGAGGATGGAAATCTAGCCGGCGGCCACGCAGGGGATCAGATGGTGGAGCGCGCGGACGCCGTAGTCGAGTATTTCCTCGCCATGGGCAGTAGCAATTTGTACGGGCCGCTCATCGAACCGCTCATGCAGTGGGCGCAATTCGCAATGGCGCCCATATGGCTCCGGAATCCAGAAACGCAAACAGGGCGCGAAGCGAAACAGGTATACGAATCAATTCGGATGTTCTTCGAAAAGTACAGCCACCTACAAACTACTGACTAGCGCATCGTCCCGAGGCCATGCGGCACCACCGATATGAAGAAGCCTTTCTTGGGGCTTGGTAAGAAGCATTCTCGAATAGCCGCGTCTGCAGAAACCAGATTGCGAGGAAGAGGAGAAAGTCTGTAAGCGTCCGTACTGGAGAGTCAGCGAAGCTTACCTCCCCACCACCGACTGGCGAGCAATACAGCGGGATCCGGAAGGTATGGCTGACTCGACCACAGGCCGGAGCATACGAAAGGGGACCACCATCCGGTGGCCCCCTTTAGGTGTCATGGTACGGGGTGGTTCTTGGCCCCGCTGAGACTTGACTGCTACTTGCCGCTTGTACCTGGATTTTGTCGCTGGGATCGCTGTCGCTTGGCTTCCGCCTCACGTTCCTCCTTGCCGGCGTCTCTCGGCGTGTTGTTCAGCTTCTCAACTTCACGGACGATTGCTTGGCTACCAACTTGGGCAATATTGGGCAAGTTCGGTACGTTTCCAGTTCCCATAACAACTCCCATCGAACGCGCGGCCCTTCGGCGAGGGACCGTCGATCCCAAAATACGCCCTCACAGTGACGCAGAGCACCGCTTTCTGACAGGTTTCTCCACGCAGCTCCGGAATGAAGGAGTACTTGCCCATCCGCCGCCCCTGGTCCGGGAGTTTCTTGCACCTGTCACAAGAGCTTCCGAAGTACCAGGGACAAGCCGAATCCTTTGCCATGTACCAAAAGCTCGTCTGTGTTGTCCCTGTCCGTCCAGACCTTTGGAGATTCCCCATAAGTTTCGTAGTACTTGGGTTTGAAATCGAACATGTATACGTCACTCATGGTGAAGGGCCGTTCGGTCGACTCATGGGTCACGAAAGCGCGGCCAGTGTAAGGAATGATCGTCTCGCTCGACTCAACTCGGACGAAGAGCTCCCCCGTGCTGCGAAGGCAGTAGAGAATCCTTTCATTCGTCTCCTCCGTGGCCTGTTGGGTTTTCCTCTCCCTGTTCCAATGCCGGGACATGAGCACCCAGTACTCGTGAGTTACTTGGGTTTCACGTACTTCCTCGAAGACCGTCTCCCGTCTTAGCCCTAGGAACCCGTGCCGCCGCTCATTTGGAACCTTGCGCACAACGACCTGCTTAGCTGACAGTCGAGGAGCCCGCGTACGTTCAGCGACCTTTGCCGCGTACGACTTCAGCTCCTCCCATTTGATTGAATTCAGCTCATACGCCGTTCGCTGTGTATTGCTCACACTGCTCCTCCTCGGAGATCTGCCTTCCGGAGTGCATCGCCAGGCGAGCTTGGTTTTCGACATCGGGCAGATGCTGGTAGCGGTCGTCACATATGACTAGGGGTAGTTGGCGAAATTTCGCGGCCATTGAGTTCTCCCGCGACCCTCAACGAACTTCTTCAGTGCAAGAGAGGTTCCCTTCCCCGGATTGTCGTTGGAGAACGAGTTGGGAGGGTAATCGCATTTGAACTCTGCACACGAGGTCTTGGCCAATGCGCCGTAAATCTTCTCATCGGGTTTTCTCCGCCAGCGGCCAGTATTGCGTAAGGCCCACGGCGACGAGGAAAGAAGTTCTTGGGTTGGGGCCTGGAAATAGGAGTGAAGGTTGCCCTCCTCGTGGTCGCCGGAGGGAGGAAACCACAGTTCGACTTTGCTGCAAAAGACGCCGCCTGCGCCGGTGAGTATCAGACCATATCCGCGCATGCTCCCGATGAACACATTGGCATCGGCACCCTGAGGAGCCCATCGTGCGAAGTGGCGGTCGGCTGCTTCTACGTCCATGGAGACGAGCCAGAATGCCTCCTTGTAGGTGCCGTAGTCTCGTGGTTCGCGGCACGTCCACTTTGGAACCCCCGCCGTCGCCAGCTCTCGGGCGCAACGCCTTCCGTATGCCCGAAGGCGTTGCTCCCACAGCGCTGTCGGCTGCGGCAGGACCGGCTCGTGCCACTGCGTGTATGTTGCAGCCGAGCTAATGCGGCCAAGCCTGTTGCCAAAGAGGCTGTTCCACCATCCCACGCGTCCACTCCCGGTCTCAGTTTCTGTTCGTTTTACAGGAGCTTCTAACCAATCACAAGGTATTTCCTTGGACCACCAACATGTGTATTTTGAACCTACTAATGCAAGGTTCAGCTAGGGACAGGGTGGTGCTTAGAATGAGCGCTTTCGTCAAAGAATCAACCAAGTGCGCAAAATGCGGTGCTTCGAAGCCGGTTGGCAAACCATGCCCCGGCTGTGGTGACGGAAGTTAGTTAAAAGGGAGAGACAACTAGGGTGTCTCTCCCTTCCCCAAGCTGCAGTGCTAACGGCTAAGCCCGTTCTTGCTTCTTTCAGCGCCGGCGGCTGCCCCTCCACGAGTCTTCCGGGCTTTGGTGGCTTTTCCGGTTGTCACTGCCGCGCTGGGGTGTGTTCCTTCGCTCCGGGCAGCTGCGAGTCGGCCGCGTATCTGCGTTTCGTTGGCGCCTGTACCGGCAAGGGACTCGGCGAATTTCTGCTGGTGTTCGGCTGACCCATAGCTGGGTTGTGATGACGTTTCAGCTTTCAGGCCTTGGTCTTTGAGCCTGCTGCTGCCGTTGCCGGTGACTCGGTTCTCGATTTCGCGGCCGATGTCTTCGATGCGGGCGAAGAGTTCCTTCTCGGCGCGCTCGTACCTCTGCTCCTGCGTCGACCATTTGTCGCCTTTGAATCCGCCCTCTGCCAGCAGTTTGGCTTCGTGCAGGTTTTTGGCTGCGTCCACGAATGCAGGGTCCTTGAAGTGCTCCTCCCCCGCACCGTTGACGCTCTCCGTGGTTTCCTTCCGGAGCTGTTCGATGTCGAGACCATTGATGCCGTCCTTGCCGATCAGGAACATGCGTTCCTTCACGGCCGCGTCGGCTGCCTCCAGTGCTTTAGGGGTCTTTGCGTTGTGTGCCTGTTGAAGTGCTTGTGCCAATGCAGGGTTGGCCAGGTACTCCACGGGCACTTGGTGCCGTTCCATTTCAGGGGCGAGTTTCGCGGCTTGGGCGCGGAGTTCTTCGGCGCGTGCAGCGGCTAGGAGCTGCATCGCCTTTTCGTGTTCAACGTCGGCGGACTGCGATGCCAGTTGAGCACCTGTGGTTGCCTGCCAGTGCTCGATGAGTCTCTTTTCGTCGTTGCGACCGTCGGCTACCGAGTCGGCGAAGTCGTTGCGGAGCTTCCAGTCGGCGTAGTACTTCGGATCGTGCTCTTGCGCCCATTCCGTAGCCCTGCCTAGATCGGTCTCGTGGTCGGCCTTGCTTTGCGGGTGGTCAAAACCGTCGGTGCCTTGACCAACGACCGGTGCGCTGGCAGTTTGCCAGTACTGGATGAGTTCCCTCTCGAGGGAACGTTGGTCCTCCAGGGAGTCCGTGAATGAGTGGCGGTTGCTCCACTCACCGTAGAACCTTGGCTCTACTTCCGCGGTCCATTCAATGGCATTTCGGAGTTGGGTTTTGTGGTCGTCCTGGCCCTGAGCTGCAACAGCGTTTTCAGGTGCTGCCAAGCGGGCCTTCTCGGCTGCGACGGTGTTAATGCCTGATTCAAGGTATGCGGTGTCCGTGCCCACGTCTCTTGTATCGATGCCGTACCGGGCAAAGACTTCCTGGCGGATTCTCTCGGACGCAGCCAGGGCAATGGGGTCATGCCCCTTCCATGCTTCTGCGACGGCGTGGGCGGTGGCAATGTCGGAGGGTTGAGCCTTGTCCCACCATTGCTCCTTCTCCACCGGGACCAGTGCAGCATGAGCGGCGCTGCGTTCAGCTGCTAAACGCGCGGCAGCTTCGTGCGCTGCTTGGGAGTCCGCGTGCTCCTGCTGCCGCTGAGCTTCCTGACGTTTGCGGGCCAGGGTCTCAGCGATGCGGGAGGCGACCATCAGCGATTGCCGCAGTCCGCCGTCTACTACATCGTCCATTCCGTCTGATTCACTCATTGGTGTTCCCCTTGCACTAGTGGTGTGATTCTTATCGGTCCAGGCCCGTGCCTGCGTCGCGTTGGCTGGGCTGGTAGGTCTTCGCTGGAATAGCGGTTGGTGTGGTGGGCAGCGCGGATCCAGGACGGATGGGAACCACGCCCCGGCGTGCGATATCAATCGCACGCGGCGGCACCGCTGCCTCTGCTGATTGCTGCTGTCCGGCGTCCGCTGGTGCGGCTTTGGGCATGGTTCCGGTGAACGGTGCGAGCTGGTTCTCCACAACTGAACGGATGCGTTGAGCCTCGCGCGTCCGCCCCGACTGCTGATGCATTTCGTACACGGCGAAGGCGGTGTTGATCAGCTGCACCATGAGCGCTGTCTGCGCGGCAGTTTTGTTCTTACTCGATGCCGCCATGAACAACATGGCCGTCCCGGCAATAGACGGCAGCGCAATGGGTTTGCTGTGCTCCCGTGGTGCGCGGAGCTGGGCTGTGCGGGACAGTTCAGCGGCCGTAGCTGCCAGTGGCCCGGGTGTGGGTTCGAGACGGTAAGACCATGCGGCAAACGCTCCGGAAACCTCACGTGCTGCCTTCGCCCAGGTCGCGTGATCATCGCGGGGAATGGAACGCAGCTGCTCTGCAAGGGCTGTTGCGTTGCGGGTGTACTCCACCCACACCTGAGCTGGAGGCGTTGCCTTCTCAGGTCCGGTCTTGGAGACGGTGCGTTTGTTGCGTGCAGCGGCATTCCATTCGGCTGCTGCTTCGGTGGCAAGGTGCGGCGAATCCATCCACGCTTCACGCAGTGCACCCAGCTTCAAATCCGATGCGAGCGTTCCTCCACCGAACCAGATAGGCCGCTCCCCGGACTTGGGTCGTTCGGCCACGGAATACCCGACAATAACGTCGGTGGTGTTCTTTGCATAACGAGGACGAAGCAGCATGCCGGTCTCGCGCGCACGGCGGACGAACTCCCCTTCGGTAGCTGAGGCACTGGCACTGGCGCGAACCTTGCGCGCCAGAGACATCCGGTGCATTTCCCTTTCGTCACGGACTGCAGTGGCTTTCTCGGCACGGTCATAACCACGGGTGGCGTGCACGGTGGAGAGTTGTTCCAGGCCGTACTTAACTTCCAATTCGCGGCAGGTCTGTTGCGCCTTCTTGTAGTCGCCGTGGGTGGAAGCTTTGGTGCCGTCTTCACGGACGAGAGAAACGGCTATGTGGATGTGGTGGTTGCCATTCTCGGACGTGCCGTGGTTGACAGCTGCCCAGCGGCATTGTGCTTTTCCACTGGCCGCGGTGAAGCCCATGGAGTCCATGAAGTCGTTGGCGATATCGCCCCATTGCTGGTCAGTCAGCGCGCCTTCCTCGGCGCGCAGACTCAGCGAGCAATGCCAGACGCTGGCATCCTTATAACCGACGTGCACTCGTGCCTTTTTGGCAGCGTCCCATACGAAGCCCTTGACCTGAACGGACACACCATAAGCCCTGCGGGGTTGGTCAAGGTGCTTGGCGATAGCCAGGGCGTCATCCCGGTCCAGTACGCCGTCGTCGTACCAACTCATGATGGCTGCGTCACCTGCCACCAAGTGCGGGTCCGTGTGTGCGTTCTTCGTCTTATCCGAGTCGGTCGATGCCAGATAAACCATGAGCCCGCCCATGCGCGAACCGCGAGTGATGTTCGGAATCATCCCTTACATCAACCCCTCAATGGCGCGGTCAATACGCATGGCTACTGAACGGAGATGCTTCAGAGCTTCGCGGGCCTCGACCGGGAACTCACTGGTGGCGTTGGCCTGCCGTGCAAGCTGGTTGATGTTGTTCGACGAACGCGCCAACAGGTTGTGTAACTGCATCAGTTCTGCAATGACGGCCCGGCGTTCGGTCGGTGATTCAGTACGCTGCGCCAGGGCGGATGAAACCAACAGGTTTGGAACCGTCACCTTTTCCAGCTCGGCCCTCGCAACGAGTGCGGCTTCCTCTTCGACAGTCACCCACACGTCGCGCCGCTTCTTCGTCCCAGCGGGACGATTCTCCCGACGACGGCGGGACAGATTGGGGCGGTGAGTGCTTTCCTCTTCCGACATCCCAATCCCTTCCTTCAACGGCCCAGCGCAGCGACCCCGAACCGGGGACCACACTGACAAGTGTGCCGCACTCGACCGCCAGTGTCGAGGAGGACAAGCCGCTTACACCCGTGTAAGTGTATAGCTTGCTCCGCATTGTAAAGTTTTCGGGTTTTTCGGACCAATGATGGGGCTTGCGGAAATGCCACTCCCGCTGTCGGCTCCGACCGTTAGAATGGGCCGCATGGACATCAACGACATCGCCGCTAAAGCGGCCGCGAAAATTGACGCCGCCCGGGACGCAAAGGTCAACGCCGTGAAAAATGCAGCCGCCAGCAGCGTCGAACTTCACGAAGCTCAGCAGCTGGTAATCGCCGCCGAGCAAAAGTACGCGAAGGACTACCAGTCAGCACTGCGCGCGGAATGGACCGAGGCGGACCTGCGCGGCTTCGGTCTGGACACTCCTGGCAGAAAGGTCGGCGGTCGACCACGAGCCAAAAAGACCGCACGCGAATCACCCTCGACAACAACGGGTTCGGAACAGTAACCCCTCGCCCACATGTGCACGGCAAAAGCTAAATCCTTCGGGCTTTTCCCGCACACATGTGGACGACGGGACCCAGCTGACCGGTTGCGCACAATCGCCAGCGCACCACCGAAGCAAAGGTCACCAACCGCGACCGGCGACCGTGCACAACCTGCTCTATCAACCAGCGAGTTTGTGCCTCACTTAAGGAATCCATGAACCAGCCGCTCTTTATAGTTGCGACCCTCGTAGCGAGCTTCGTCATCTGTCTCGCCGCGATCTCGGTCATCGTCGGACTCATCGAAGTCCTCTTCTATAAACAGCGCGTGGTTGGTCTCACAGAGAACCAACGCAAGCAATACATCACCAACGTCATCAAGGTCATACTCACAACTGGTGCCGCCAGCCTGGCCGCAATCGTGCTCGTCTTTCCCGGGTTCGCACAACAAAACACACCTGGCGTTCCGAACTACACTCCACCCCTCACCTTGCTGGTGGTGATTGTCGCAGCACTCGTTACATACCGACTCGAACTAGCCAGTGAATCCCCAGACACCCTCTACGACCTCTACAGCGGCTTACACAAGTCCTGGGCAGAACAAGAGGATCTGAAACAGTTCGCACTCGCGCGCCGCAAGGCCTGGCTGGACGACTTCATAAAAACTGATGGAGGCCGCGCAATGCTGTCCTCCAAGAAAACTCTCAACGAGACCTACCAAGCTGCAATCGACAAAGCACTGGACAGCAAACCCGGCGTGGCCTGCCACGAGTGGCCGCACATAAAATACATCGACACCCGATTCAGAAGGCTCGCCCGACTGACCAACGTCAAGATGATTTTCATGATGATTCGGGGATACACATGGCGCTCTGTGTGGCTACTGACCCCCCTGCTGGCCGTTCTCCTCTCATGGGTCGCGGTAGCGCTCCTCTGGACACCAGGAGCCGAACTCGATGCCCCCAGGATTGTGCTCGTAAGCCTGACGATCGCAATCGGAGCAGGACTCAGTTACTTCAACTTTTGGGCGCGCTCAACAACCCGACTCAAAAAGTACTGCGAACTAAAAAGACACGAAAGATTGTGCGCCGCACTCCTGAGGAACCTCACCCGGACGTCGGCACCACAAAAGGCCGTCCCCGCAGAAAACCAACCCGAACTGGCAACATCACAACAAGTAGCCGAGCTTGCCGCAGCAATCGAGGCACACTTCCAAACCAACTCTCCCGGAATCATCCGCCGCACCTTCCGGAAAATCTGGTAAACCCAGCACAACTACAAGAGCAAATCGGCCCCGTTTCCCATGGTCCAAGACGTCGCGTGCCGTCGCACCGTGGGGGGCGGGGCTGGCTTCTTTTCAGCCTTGACGACACACATCTACCGTGCGGGGCATGGGCGTGGCGGGCACAGGAACCACGGGTGCCGGAAGTGTTCTCAAGCGGCAGGGGGATTTACGTCGGGGTACTCCCAGCGATCACCCAAGACGTACCACCCAGCCCACACCGGAAACGTTTAGTTTCATTAGCCGGGTAGCACCTCAGCGCCCGCAGGCTGTGCACGGCCACCGCTCACCCTGGTGAGCTTTGTGCCGGTGGTGACGTGGTGGTTGTGTGCAGGCGGTCAGGTGGGTCCCGTCGTCCACATGTGTGCGGGAAAAGCCCGAAGGATTTAGCTTTTGCCGCCCATGTGGACGAGGGGCTGAGAACGAATTCTGAGCGTTCTCCTACCTTCTTGGATGTTCGGGCCGCGACGAAGAAGCTGGTTGAAGCGGTTTCTATACGACGTCCTGCATTCTCATATTGTCACCCTCTAGATGTTCAAGGGCTTGATGCGCAGCGGCGATGAGCTCCCCTATTTGGCGTTCGGCCTCCGGCCCGGGCTCTAACTGCCGCATGACTCTCAAGTTGACGATAGATGCAGCCACCCAGTCATGGGCAGGCCGGTGGGCTTGTTCCAACTGCTCCAGCGTCCAATCTCGGCCCTCGATCTTTTTCATAGTGATGTCAAACAACTTGGCAAGCACAACGTGATCGGCCGCCATCCACTCGCCCAGCTGCTTGTAGTGAGCGCCATGAATTCCGTCCACGAGTTCAGTTCTCGCGATCCGTAACCGCACTAGAAGCGGCCTGAGGTCTTGGTACACAACGACTGCTCCGGCAAGGTCTTGGGCGGCGCCAATTACTTCTGTCCACAGTTCGCGCTGCCTTGCTCGTTTGCCTTCTTCTTCGGCTCGGATGGCGCGCTGGTCGGCGGCGGCCGCGCGCTTGTCGGCCCGCGTTGCGCGACGGTCTGCCCGTATGGAGATGATGAAGCCGGACAGGCCTGTTACGCAGCCGAGGATGGCAATGCCCGTTGCAAGTGCGTCCATGGTTCGAGTCCCCTTTGAGCGATGTCTGGCTTATTCTTGCCGCTTCTTGGAGAGAAGCCATTCAAGCTGATTGTTCGGCCTGTTGTTTCCGCAGTGCGCGGCTTACACTCATGCGCCCGACGCCTAGGACCTGCGCGATTTCCGTGATCGGTGTTTTCTTCGCGTGCATGGTGCGTGCGGCGTTCACCTGAGCTGCGGTCATGGTGGATGGCCGGCCACCGACGCGGCCGCGAGCACGGGCGGCTTCGAGCCCTGCACGTGTGCGTTCGAGCATCCTGCTGCGTTCGTGTTCTGCCAGTGCGGAGAAGATGTGGAAGATGAGCCGGCCATCTGCCGTGGTGGTGTCGAGGAAGCTTTCGGTCAGGGACTTGAACTGGATGCCGCGTTGATCCAGTTCGGTCACGATGCGGGCAAGGTCCGCGGTGGATCGACCTACACGATCCAGCTTCCACACCACTAGGACGTTGCCGGGTTGGAGGAAGTCCAGGCACCGCTGCCATTCGGGCCTGTCCTGCGTGGACCCGGACGCGTAGTCAGTGAAAGTGCGAATGACTCCGGCCCGGTCCAGGGCGTCTTGCTGCAGCTGAGGGTTTTGCTCGGCGGTGCTGACGCGGGCGTACCCGATGAGGTTCGTGGTCATCGCGATTTGTCCTGTTCGACGCCTCGGCCTTTGGCAGGTTGAGCTGCTTCGGCTGCCGGTGCCTGGGCCGGCGGCCGCAGGGCATCACGTGGCGATCCAGGATAGGAGGCATGCACCAGCTTCAAAACCTTTTCCATGCGGGGATCTACAACGGCTGACTGTTCCTGGTTCTTCTGGACCGGGTGCTGTCCAAGTGTCGGAGGGTTCGTGCGCAGCTGCTCGGCCCATCCACTGAGCCGGGACTTCAGCTGTGCCAGTTCCTGTTCTTCGACACCATATTCTTCCACTCGTCGTGCGCTGCCCAGCCGGTTGATTTGATCGAGCCGCCCAGCGAACATCTGCACGTCAAAACCCGGATCACGATCACCGGCAAGCTCGAGGATCTCGTCATCACTAAAACGTCCCGATTCTCTGATGGAGTCCAAGTCGAGGTAATCGCGAACTTCGGCCCGGCTGTAGACGGCCGAGAGCTTACTTGCGACAGCATCAGGAAGACTCAGAACCGGGCCTATCGACAGCGTCACCGGCTCTTCCGAGCGCCAGTCAACAGCAAGGTCAACTTCGACCCCTTGGCCGGCTGACGATGTGACAGTGAACTTCGCATACTGCGGGGCATTGCGGTCTTCCTCAACGTCGAACCCGCTCTCCCGCAGAGTGGCGGCGAGCCTCTTGGTGGACTCCGCAAAAACCTCTGGGCTGGTGACAGATGTGAACAGATCAATGTCCTGCGTAGGGCGGTCGATGATGCCGTGTTCGCGGATGGCACCGGAGCCAGCCAAAGCGAACCCTCCCCCCGCTAGGGAGTCCAGAGCCAGACGGGTGACTTCGCGCTGGTAATCAAGCTCCGTCATTACGCCTGCCGCCCCAACTGGGGAAACCTGTTCGCCCACAGGTCCCTGCACCGGACAGGGAGCGTTAACTGACTCCACATCCGGACAAGAAGTGCGGCATTGAGAAGTTCTTCCTGGTCCTGTCGTGCGGCTTCCCGCAGGATGGCCTGGTAAGCCTTGATAACGTCCTCCGGCTCCCCTAAGTCACACTCAGCCCTCGGTCCCCAATAAATCCGCAGCGGCAAGGTCAGAATGCCTTCCGCTGGGCCATGAAGGTCTTCGAGCCGTTCCGGTACCTCGTAAGGGATCACGTCCTGTATCAGGACACGCGGTTCGCTTGACTGATGTCCGGAGGACCGGCGCTTAATGGTGGGCATTGGTGTCTCCTAAGGCGGGACGGATTGTTCCCGCTAAGCTCAGCGTAACAAGCATGCACGAAACTCAACACAGATAGCTATTGTTCATGCCCGGGTTCCGTGCAGCGTTTCGTGCAAAACCCGATGGCGGAGTTCCGCAAATTTGCGCGGTGCTGGGAAGCCCACCATTGGCGGTTTGGCCCCTGCACGAATACGAACGATTCCGTGCGCGATGCTCCTGCGTAAGGTAAGGACATGAATCCGCCAGGACCGATTGGATGTGGGGACCGAGACCAGCACGGGCGACGACGATGGCTGCGATTGCTGGCTGTCGTGTTCACCATCGCTGCCGTGGGGTCGCTGGCACTGGTCTTCACGGATGTATTGATCGGCCGCCCGCCTGCAGGCGACTTGTTCATCACGGGCCTCAATGCCCTGGCTTCATCGGTGCTTTGGCGAGAGGTTTCTAAACAGGCTCGTACTTAGCTCAAGCCCCGGCCACCCATGTGATTTGCCGACGCCTTCAACGAACCGAACCTTTGCGAATCCTCAAGACGTTTCGAGCGTAGCTGGGAATCCCCGACGACGCGTTTCCGGCGTTGCTCCTCACGTGTGAAGCCTGGTGGCGATGCGTTGCCTCTTAGGCATGCAGCGAATAGGCACCGTCCGTGTGAGTTTCATCGGTCCTCCCGGCGGGCAGTTTCTTCACGTGTCCGACGTCCTGGGCGAAGTTCGCCGGCTTCCACTCCCGGCCATTTTCGGCCGTTGTTGTACTTGCGTTGCAGCCGTCGTAGTTCCCTGCGCGCAGCTGCTTCTACGAAGTCCGCGATGGACGCATACCCTTCGAACTTTCCGACGGCTTGAACCGCGGCCCGGATCTGCTGCAGATCCTCTTGGGTGAAGTAGGGGCTCTTCTTCTCAGCGGAAGTCATCGTCACCAGGCCACGGGTAGAGCGTCGTCGGCAGACCGGAGAATGTCGGGGTGCCGTCCTCGCCGAGGCTGATTCCGGGGTGGTCGTGGCTGCCCGTCGAGTGTGAGACTGCCGCCAGGATGAGATCAATCACGTGCCGGTCCAAACCGATCAGGACATCGGCGAGGACCACATGGACGTTTCCCGCCAGGGAAGCTGTCAGCAGCAAGAAGCGCGCCTCTCCCCCGGAATAGGCGCCGTTGTGGGCGGATTCGGCCAGAACATCGAAATCGATCCACACCGCTGCTTCATTGTCGGTGGCCCCCGGCGTGCGGACCCACGGGTTTCCCGGTTCGGCGAAACGCCCATTGAACGCCCGCAGCAACAATTCGGTGGCCGCTTCGGTCGTGTACGTTCCTTTCGCCCAACGGCGAAGATCCTCTGCATGGGTCATGTTCTGGTTCCTTGAATGTGAAGGTGGGAGTGGTAGGCCAGCTGGGTAGCCGGCCCACCGCCCTGTGGTTTAGAACGGGGGTTCGGAGTCGGGGCCGTTGCCCCAGGAACCGGCGTTGGCTGATGTGTTCGCCGCCCACGGGTCGTCCTGTTGAACCGGCTGCCCGGTGCTGGGCTGGTTCCCGAAACCACCCGCGTTCCCACCGCCCTGGTTGTTGCGTTGGGTACGGTTCACTTTCGCGTTGGCGTATCGCAGGGACGGGCCGATTTCGTCTACTTCGAGTTCGATGACGGTGCGCTTTTCGCCTTCTTTGGTTTCGTAGGACCGGGACTTGAGCCGTCCCGAGACAATGACTCGGGTTCCTTTGGTCAGGGACTCTGAGACGTTCTCAGCTGCTTCCCGCCAGACACTGGCGCGGAGGAAAAGCGTCTCCCCGTCTTTCCATTCGTTGGACTGGCGGTCGAAGGTCCGGGGGGTGGAGGCGATGGTGAAGTTCGCTACCGCGGATCCCGACGGGGTAAATCGCAGCTCTGGGTCGTTGGTGAGGTTTCCGATGACTGTGATGGTGGTTTCGCCGGCCATGATGGTTCCTTTTCCTCGTGCGCTGGTGGTGTTCTCGGTGTCTGTGCTGGTTTCGTTCTGAGGTTCGGTCCCACCCGGTGCATCGTGGGTGAGGTCGTTGGGTTGGTGCTGGTCCGCGGTGTGTTTGTCCCACAGACCTCCGGCGCCGATGGGGGCGCGGGTGATCGCGTCCAGGTACCGATCGTCCTCCACCGGGTAGGGCAGGCCGTAGATCCCGGCGAGGGGTTCTTCCTTGGTGTCGGGGTAGATTCTGCCGCTGGGGTTGGTCTCCCGGAACAGGTCCACTTCCAACGGGATCCGCGGGGTGATCGTGAACCCGTCCACGGGGTGTGGTTTCCTCATGGCCCTCACGCTGCCTTGTGGCTCATGGCCGCTTGGACGAGCTTGTCGGGGCGCAGGCCGGACCAGTGGTCCTGGTCATCGGTGTTGTTCACAATGACCGGTGCCTGGGAGTAGCCGAGGTCCTGGGTGATGTATTCGAGCGCTGCCGGCACTTGGGTGATGTCCACGGGCGTGTAAGTGACGCCGTTGGAGTCGAAGTAGGCCATGGTGCGGTCGCAGTTCGGGCAACCTGGCTTGGTGTAGACCGTGTAATCGGTGGTTGAAGAAGTCATTTTCAGTCCTGCGTTTCGTATCAGTTTTGGTGAGGTTCGTCTGGCTGACTTGCTACTACTATTCTACCGCTTATCCGATCGAATAAACAGGACTTTCTCCCGTATTCTAGGGGTTTTTCGGCGCTTTTTGTTTCGGTGATGGTGCGCGTCCCGGATGGTGGGTTTGGTGTTGCGGGTAGAAGTCCGGCGCTGCTCCCCCGGCTTCGCTAGCAGCTGCCCTGGGCGTTGGGTTCTTGTGCCTAGTCAGGTGATTCCGCGTACCCCGGTGTGTGGTCCCGGCTGAAAGAACTGTTCCCACTTGGTTGGTGTGTCAGCGGCGGATGTTCTGGCCCATGGGGAAAGTGCCCGATATTGGGGTTAAACAAAGCAGGACCGGCGCGGGCCGGTCCTGCTTCGTTCCCTCGGCAAAAAGGAAATCTGTGGTTCAGCCTACAAGACTCAGTGCGTTGTTCGCATGTTTGCTGCGGGGTGCCGGCGTTCTGGTGTATTGGGTTGAGCCTAGCGGGATCCACTGACAAAACTTCGGTGGTGAGTCGATGGAGTAGCCAGGTGGCCGGCGAAGCGCGGCTTTTGGTGGGCCTGCGCCTGGCCGCGGTCAATGGCGGTCCGCCGCTGGTGATTGGCTGGCGTGGTTCGCCCTGGGCGGCGGACCGCCCGACGTGTGGGAGGTTCCTGGCCCTGTCGTGGTGAGTGGTAGGGTGCCTTGCCGGGCGGTTTGGGTTCCGCCCGGCAAGGGGTTCTTAGGCCGCTTCGGTGGTTTCCTCGGCGGTGTCTTCTTCGGCTGGTTTGCCGCTGTCGATGATGATCTGCTCAACCTCGCTCGGGGTGTACCCCCATGTGAGGAGCTGGTTCAGGTAGTCCCGGTGGCTTTGGGACGGTCGCCGCCATGAGTCCTTGGCGATGGTCTTTTCGTATCCGGCGCAGACCAGCGCGATCAACGAGAACTCGGGCCGGGCTGTGGACTTGGCCACGTGATCCTTCAGCGGGTTCCATCCCCATGATTTCTCTCCGCCGGGCTTGGTGGTGACCATTTCGGCTGCCACTTGTGCGTCATAGCCGGTCGTTTCGGGGTGGTGGGTGATCGCGTGGACGGTGAAGTACTGCCACCCTTTGGGTGCCTGCTTTTTCGCCAGCAGGGTTTTGACGAATTCCCGGCGCACGGTGGTGGCCGATTCCATGGCCTTGTTATTGGCGATCAGGGTCTTCCGTTCGGCCTTCTGTTCGTCGGTCATTGGCCCTTTGTTGGCCGATGAAGACTGGTAGCTGTACCGCTCGGTAAAGCCAATTTCCTTCCATCCGACGATCACCGGGACGGTGGAAAACTCCCCATGGTAGTCCTGACTGATGTAGACGGCGTTCGCGTCCGCTTCTGTGGCCGGTTCACCGTCGGCCCGTTTCAGGGAGGTGACGTGGGCGGTTCCTTCGTCCTCGTAACCGGGCCTTTCAACAATGGTTGTGCCGGTGGCTTCCACTTCTGCGGTGTACGCGGCGCGGGCGGCGGCTTGTTCTCGTTCGTCCCGGAGTTGCTGGGCGACGTGGAACAGCTGGTCGGGTTCGTCCTGGATGACCGATGCCAGTTCGGCGGTGGCTTCCTCGTCGCCTTCGAATTCGGCGATGATCAGGGCTTCTTCGATGGTGTGGCCCCTGCCGAGGGCGGCGGTCCCGGCCTCGGATGTCTTGGCTTTCAGGGCACCTTCAACGGTGGTCTTTTTCCGTCCGGTCTTCTTGGCGATCGCTGCCGCTGAAACGCCGATCAGTGACAGCTGGTGGTAGGCGTCTGCTTCGTCGGCTTCGGTGAGTTCGGCGCGCTGGATGTTCTCCACCACCTGAGTGACGATGCGTTCGGCTTCTTCGGGGCTGCTGATGATCATCACCGGGATTTCGCTGCGCTTGGCTTCGACGGCTCCAAGGGTGCGGCGCTGTCCCATCAGCACGTGCACGGTTCCGTCGTCCTTGCGGTGTGCAATGACCGGTTCCATGACGCCGTGTTCTTTGATGCTGGCAACAAAGTCAGGGGTCAAGGCTGCGTCTTTGCGGACGTTGATGTCAACGGTCAAGGTGGTGGGGTCGAGCATTTCGAGCGTGGGTGCTGCGTTCATGGTGTTGCTCCTTCTTTTGCCGAGAAAGGTGGCGGGTGGGGCGGCTTAGGTGACCGGCCAGCTTCCCCTCTCCCCCCGTTGTTTTTTGGCTGCTGGCGAAGCTTGCGGAGCTATGGCCGACGGAGGCCTGTCTACCCTTGGGCAAGGTGTGGGAATTCCCGGAGGAAATAAGCGACGCAGGAGCGCCGGAGGGAAATTCCCGGACCGCAGGCCCCGGAGCTTGCGGAGGGGCTAGACGGGGTGGAGCGGACACATAGAATCCGAAGGACAGCAGCCAAAAAACGTCGTAGACACAACAGGACCGGGCACGGCGGAGCTCTGCGACGTCGGGACCGGGCCCAACAGCCGGCCACGGAGCGAAGCGGAGAGGACGCCCATCAACTGGTTGAAGCGCAGCGCAAACCAGAGCGAGCCCCCGCGAGCCTGCCCCTCCCCTAGCCCCCGCGGGATCCGCCCAGGCTAATCCCGAACTAGGCGGGCCGCCCGCACCAGGTGAGATGCGCCGGCCCCGTCGCGGGAACGGCGGTCCGCCGCCGGCAACCACCCACCAGAGCCGGCCACCCGCGGCGGACCGCCCGCCCACAAAAGGGCGAACGGCCCACCCCGCTTATGTGTCGCTGTCGGTCGGGCGGGTGTTGAATCGGCGGAAGTTCACGGCGATTTCCTTGGCGATGTCCTCGATCGGTGTTCCCGGCGTGATGGTCTTTTCTTCGTCGGCGGGGAACTCCACCGGTTCGCCGTCGTCGTCGTAGCGGTCCGGGCCGTAGTAGAGCTCTGCTGTGGTGAACTCCGATTCCAGAGGGGCGTTCCAGCTGTACGAACCGGGGCCAATGGTGAAGGTGTGGCTGCCTTCGCGTTGAAGAAAGAATGTTGCGGTGCCTCCGCCGGTCTGGTCTACGTGAATGTCCAGGCCTTCGGCTTTCATCGCGTCCACCAGCTCACGCGCAGGGAACCATGCGATCTCATCGGTGTCTTGTCGGGTTTCGGGGCTTTCGGTCATGGTTTTGTCTCCTTTGGGAAGGGGGCGGTGGCCGGGACGGGCGTCCCGGCCACCGGTGGGTCTAGCTGGCGAGTAGTTCGGCCAGTTCTGCAGCGTCGGAAACCAGGGCCGCTGTCCCTTCTTTCAGGAGCCTGTGGCATCCCGCCGAGTTGGCACTGTGCACGCTTCCGGGCACCGCGGCGACGTGCCGGGCAAGGGATTCTGCGTGGTTGGCGGCGTTCAGCGCACCGGAACGCCACCGGGCTTCGACAACACAGGTCACCCCGGCAAGGGCGGCAATGATGCGGTTCCGCTGCAAGAAGCGGTGACGTGTCGGTGCGCTTCCCGGGGGCTGCTCTGAGACGATCAAGCCGTTGGCCCTGATCGCGGCCGCGAGGTCTGCGTTACCGGAGGGGTAAACCCGGTCAAGGCCTCCGGCGGCAACCGCGATTGTTGCCGGTCCGTCGCCGGTAAAGCCGGACAGTGCGCCCCGGTGGGCGTGCGCGTCGATGCCGTAGGCCAGACCGGAGATGATGCAGACGCCGCGCTGGGCCAGCCCGTAGGCCATCTCACCGGTGACAGCTGCGCCGTAGTTGGTCGAATCGCGGGAACCGGTCAGCGCTGCCATGCGCTGTATTGCGGGGATCCCTTGGGTGATGTTCCCGACGTACCAGAGCCCATACGGGGCATCCGGCAGGTCATCAAGACCGGCGGGCCAGTGTTCGTCACCAGGGATAAGGAAACCTCCGCCCAGCCGTTCAATGGTGGCAAGGTCCCTTTCCGCATCCACGTCGGGGAGCCGTTGCGCCCAGCGGCGCAACCCGTCGTTCAAGTCCTCGTCGCTGATGTGGCGGAAGGTGTGGGGCGGTTGCGCGCCGGTTGCTACTCTCAGAGCTGCGTAGGCGCCTAAGGCTTGGACAAGCGCCCAGCCAGTGGAGTCCTGGGAGTCGAAGAGACGAGTGAGGGCGGCGCGTGCAATGCGGTCGTTCATGGTGTTGCTCCTTCTTTGCCGAGAAAGGTGGTGGGTGGGGCGGCTTAGGTGACCGGCCAGCTTCCCCTCTCCCCCCGTTGTTTTTTGGCTGCTGGCGAAGCTTGCGGAGCTGTGGCCGACGGAGGCCTGTCTACCCTTGGGCAAGGTGTGGGAATTCCCGGAGGAAATAAGCGACGCAGGAGCGCCGGAGGGAAATTCCCGGACCGCAGGCCCCGGAGCTTGCGGAGGGGCTAGACGGGGTGGAGCGGACACATAGAATCCGAAGGACAGCAGCCAAAAAACGTCGTAGACACAACAGGACCGGGCACGGCGGAGCTCTGCGAGGCCGGGACCGGGCCCAACAGCCGGCCACGGAGCGAAGCGGAGAGGACGCCCATCAACTGGTTGAAGCGCAGCGCAAACCAGAGCGAGCCCCCGCGAGCCTGCCTCTTAGCTGTGACCCCCGCGGGATCCGCCCAAGGTGTTCCAGCCGCGGGCTTGCCGCACGCACCAGGTGAGTAGGGCCGGCCCCGGGCGGGAACGGCGGTCCGTCGCCGGCACCCACCCACCCAGGCGGCCACCCGCGGCGGACCGCCCGCCCACACAAGGGCGAACGGCCCACCGGTTCTATTCGCGGCGGTCGTGGAGCGGGATGGCTCCGTACTGTCCGGCCGCGCGCCGGAATCGTGAGTCGCTGCTGAAGATGAACGTGCCGCCGAACATGTACCACGGGGCGGGTTCGTCCTCCGGGGCGACTGGCTCGGCGTGGATCACGGTTTCGCCGTGCATGCTCTCGTTTTTGACAAGCCGGACGGCGGGCCGTTCCTCGGTGGCTTCGAGAACGGGGTCGATGCCCTCGCCGATGACGGTCACCTCCATGACGCGGGCGGAAATGCCCTGATTGGAAAAGTCCGTGCCTAGGGCGTCGCGGTAGATCAGGGCGGTGATGCCTTTGGGGGCTGTGGCGGCGTTGCTCATGGTGTTGCTCCTTCTTTTGCCGAGAAAGGTGGTGGGTGGGGCGGCTTAGGTGACCGGCCAGCTTCCCCTCTCCCCCGTTGTTTTTTGGTTGCTGGCAAGCTTGCTTGCTCGGCGGCCGACGGAGGCCTGTCTACCCTTGGGCAAGGTGTGGGAAATTCCCGGAGGAAACAAGCGACGCAGGAGCGCCGAAGGGACATTTCCTGCACCACAGGCCCCGGAGCCTGCGGAGGGGCTAGACGGGCTGGAGCGGACGCCTACAATCCGAAGGACAGCAACCAGAAAACGTCGTAGACAAACAGGGGATGACGGGCAGGAGCTCTGCGACGGACCGGCAGCACCCAACAGCCGGCCACGGAGCGAAGCGGAGAGGACGCCCAAAAGGGTGTGAGCCCTGCGAGCATGCTTTCCCTGGCCAACTCTGATCCGCCCAGGGCAGCTCCGATTTGGGAATGCCGCACGCACCAGGTGAGAGGCGCCGGCCCGTTGCGGGAACGGCGGTCCGCCGCCGGCAACCACCCACCCAGGCGGCCACCCGCGCGGCGGACCGCCCGCCCACAAAAGGCGAACGGCCCACGTTGCCTATGTGGCGCTGTCGATCATTGCCAAGATCGCGCCGGTGGTTTCATCGGTCTGCCGCTGTAGGTGCTTGGTTTCCTGATCGGCGGGTGCCGTTTCGATCCTCTTCAGCTGGATCTGCCACGTGTCCAGCGCTGCGAGCAGTTCGGGCGTGAAGGCTGAATCCGGCCTATCCTGCAAACCGAAGTAGTGGAAGGCCTCGGCCATGCCTGGATGGCCGATCCTTTGGGCGGCCTCAGCTGCGTTATTGCGTTGGCCCGCTTCGTGGTGGGCTTCGTAATCGAAATCGCCGTCTGCGTCCCAAAAGTCCGTCATGGTGCTGTCTCCTGTTCCCGGGGGACCGTCCGCCCTCACTGGGCGAACGGTCCAGCGACTGGCGTTAGTGGAAGGTAGTGCGGTGTTCTGCGGCGAACAGGACGGCTACGGCTTCGTTGTGCCAGTCCAAGGCCGCGTATTGCCGGGTGGTGGTCAGCTCACCGGGGTTCACGTGTGCCTCGGCGTTGACGGCTTCGGCCATGCCGCGGATGTGTGCGGCGAGATCGGCGGCGGATTCGACGCTGTAAGCCACGGGAGACTTCTCCACGATTGCGGCGAGGGTTTCTAGGAAGACCACGGCTTGGGCCGGGCTGTTGGCGATGCTGCGCTTTTCGGTCATTGTTCTCGGTCCTTTGCTGGTGGGATTGGTGCCGTGCCGGGCGGCGGGGTCCGCCCGGCACGGAGTTGAGGGCTGTTAGGCTGCGGCTGTTTGGAACGTGGGCGGGATCCGGTAGCGGCTGGGAAGTTCAGCTGCGGCTACGGGCAGGTCTGCCGGACCTTGCGCTTGCCCGTTCTTCCAGTGGGAAAAAGCCTCTTCGGTGATCGCGTCCCAGTACCGGGCCTTCGTCCGGTAGAACGTTGTTTTCACGTCGCCCTCGCAGTAGGTGGCCATGCCGAACAGATTGCCGATCGCATCAGCGGTCCGGATCCCGGCCACCATGACATAGGGCCACTGGCCCAAGTCCCAGCCGTCACATCCCCAGCTGGGGATCACAACCCAGCTGTGCTCTCCGATGACGTCCATCCAGTCGTAGCCGTCGTTCATGTGGTAATCCACCAGCACGGGCACGTCATGGATGGTTTCGCCGGTGTCGACGGTGGTCACGGTCATTTTGATGACTGCGTTCATGGTGTTGCTCCTTCTTTGCCGAGAAAGGTGGTGGGTGGGGCGGCTTAGGTGACCGGCCAGCTTCCCCTCTCCCCCCGTTGTTTTTTGGCTGCTGGCGAAGCTTGCGGAGCTGTGGCCGACGGAGGCCTGTCTACCCTTGGGCAAGGTGTGGGAATTCCCGGAGGAAATAAGCGACGCAGGAGCGCCGGAGGGAAATTCCCGGACCGCAGGCCCCGGAGCTTGCGGAGGGGCTAGACGGGGTGGAGCGGACACATAGAATCCGAAGGACAGCAGCCAAAAAACGTCGTAGACACAACAGGACCGGGCACGGCGGAGCTCTGCGAGGCCGGGACCGGGCCCAACAGCCGGCCACGGAGCGAAGCGGAGAGGACGCCCATCAACTGGTTGAAGCGCAGCGCAAACCAGAGCGAGCCCCCGCGAGCCTGCCTCTTAGCTGTGAAGGCAGAAAGAGCCGGCACCCTGGGGGCCGGCTCTTTCTGTTGTTCCTCGGCAAAAAGGAAATCTGTGGTGCAGCGTCATTGCTGCGGTGTGGTTAGAAGTCGTGGTGTTCCTGGGGGTGCGTGAAGTCCACCGGTCCCAGGGATTCGCCGGCGGTGAGCAGCTGCAGCTCGATGACGTTTTCAAGGAAGCTCGCCCCGGGGGCTGGTTTGTCGTCCTCGGTCAGGATGTATTCGGTTCCCATGCTGGATCTCCCGGTGCAGTGTTCTCGTTGGAATCACTGTAGCCGTGGATCCTTTGCGTTGGCTGGGTTGCAGCTGCGCCCGCGCCAGCGTTATGGCGGCCGGGGGAGCGCCAGCGGAGGAGGCCGCCCCGCCAGCGTAACGGCCGGGCAGGACCGTTGCTGATCCTGCCCGGCCTTTCTGGTTAGCTGGTGGGGCGCTTGTAGGCCGTTTCCTGATTCTTGGCTACTTCTGCGATGTAGACGCGGCCAATCAGTTCGTGCAGCAGCTCGGCGAACCGGTAACCGGGTGCGTCCTCGACCGCGAGTTTCAAGTAGCGTTCTGCGTGCTTTCCGTATCCTTTGAGCCATTGCAGCCAGCCCATGAGGGTCAGCATGGGTGCGCGTTGGCCCTCCGGGACGACCTTCATCAGTTCGAAAGCGATGATTTCGGCGTGGTCCACGCGCTTCCAGTCGGGGCAGCCGTCGAACTTGCCCAGAAGGATGTCAATGATGACGCCGTTGTTCGTGGTGATGACGTCTGCCATGAGGAAGTCCCGGATGTAGTTGTCTTGGAACCATGCCGCCAGTTGCCGGGCGCTCTCGCGGTCCGGCATGCCCGGGGTCTCCAGTACGGTGCCCCATTCGCGGCGGGCTTCTTCGATGGATTCCTCCGTGCGGACGGGCACCTGAACCGGCTCAACCCATTTGCCCAGCAACGCCGGGTTATAGACGTCCACGTTCGGGGCGCTTCCCCTGAAGGTCAAGGTGGCGTTGGCGTTGCTGTCCTTGATCTGATCCAGCGGGTTGCGCTCCGTGCTGCCGTAAGCGGCCCAGTGCGTGCTGGTGACGAGGTAGACCTTGCGGACGGGCATCCGCGCGGTGGCCAGTTCGTTGCCCAGGGCCGCGACGTGGGCCGCGTAAGGGAACCGGGCATCGGTGCTGGTTTCGTCGGTGTAGACGATGAGGTAGCAGGCCGTGGCGTTCTCGTCCTGTGCCGCGAGGCTGGTCACCGTTTGGGCGAATCCCAGCGGGGCGGTGTCCATGGGTCCGTCCACGCGAAGGGTGGCGCCCAAGGCTCCGGCGGTGGCCGTGAGCACGACGATGGATTCGGTGGGGGTTCCTCCGAGCAGGTGCGGGATGTAGGCCAGCAGGTCAGCGGGGCTGGTGAGGGTGAGTTTTTCAGTCATGATGTTGCTCCTTCTTTTGCCGAGAAAGTAAATGATTGGGGTGGCCGGGAACGCGGGTTCCCGGCCACCGTGGGCGGTTAGGCCACTGGTTGGATCAGTCGGGCGTCAAAGAGTGCTTCGGCCCTGCGGATGAGGTGGTCCGGCACGTCAGTGTCGTGGTTCAGTCCTGCCCTGCCCAGGAACACGGCGTTCCCGGTTACCGGCAGGTCGAGTCCGGTTTCGTGGAGCAGCTGCACCGCACGGACGTTGGACGGTCCGGTGGTTTGGGTTTCCGCGTTCAGGTAGACCTGCCAGTCGCCTCGGGCGATGCATTCCAGCCCGCCGCCGACGATGATCTGAAGGCTTGTGTGCCGGGCGTCAACGCTGTGGACGGTGACGCTTTCGCTCAGGCGCGCGGGGACGTACAGCGCGATCAGGTGGTTAAGCATGTTGCTCCTTCTTTGCCGAGAAAGGTGGTGGGTGGGGCGGCTTAGGTGACCGGCCAGCTTCCCCTCTCCCCCCGTTGTTTTTTGGCTGCTGGCGAAGCTTGCGGAGCTGTGGCCGACGGAGGCCTG
>NZ_JAQPPK010000045.1 GCF_029952445.1 Paenarthrobacter nitroguajacolicus
AGGAACGGGGGCACGCGAGATCCACACGAGGCGCTCCTCGTCGGCAGCGTCAGAGGTGTATAAGGGACAGCAGCTGGGCTGCCCAGCGGAGACCCCGACGACCTGCGCGCGGATCCCTCCGAAGGCGGCGGCGACCCCTCGACGAGCATGGGTCGGGGCTAGCCAGACGGCGGAACAGCCTAGGCCTGGGGCTCGCCGGTTGAGCCCCTCACCACAAGTTCTGTTCCCAACTCAATCCGCTGCGGCAACTCCTCGTCGCCTTCAAGATGCCGAAGGAGTGCCCGCATGGCGGTCTCGGCCATTTGCACCACGGGCTGGCGGATGGTGGTGAGGCCGGGCTCGATCCATTCAGCAGCCGGAATGTCGTCAAAGCCGATGATCGAGAGGTCTTCGGGAATCCGCAACCCGGCCGCTCGGGCAGCCCGGTACGCACCGAGCGCCTGGGCATCGTTTCCGGTGAAGATCGCCGTGGGCCGATCGTCCAGGGAGAGCAACGCCTCCGTGCCGCGCGCACCGGACTCGGTCGAAAAGTCGCCGGGCACCATCAGCGACCGGTCTACCTCAACCCCACTGCGCCTCAGCGCAGCAACGTAACCGTCCTCGCGGGCACCGCTGCATTGGAGGTCTTCCCGCCCGCCGATCATGCCGATCCGGGAGTGACCGAGCTTCAGGAGATACTCGGTGGCCGAGAAGGCGCCGTCCCAGTTGGCGGCGCCCACCGTCATGAGGTCCGGGCCGGGCTGACCCACGGGATCGATCAGGATGACGGGGATACCCAAGGACTTGATGCGTTGGATCTGCTTGGAGTCCAGTCCGAAAACGGCAAGCAGCACTCCGTCGGACTTTCGCTCCGCGAGGTTCGCCAGCCACGGACGAATCCGGGAACCGTCCAGGGCGAGGCTGCTGACCACGGTGCCGTAGCCGGCTTCCTGGGCAACCCGCTCCACGCCTTCAATGATCTCGCAGGCCCACTCCGAACCCATGCCCGGGAACACGAGGTCTACCAGTCCGGCTTTCTTGCTCCGCTTGGCCGGCCGGCGGGCGTAGTCGCGCTTGGCGATAATCTCTTCAACCCTGGCCCGCGTGGCTGCCGCAACATGGGCATGGCCGTTGAGGACCTTGGAAACGGTGGGCACCGAAACGCCGGCTTCCCGGGCAATCTCACTGATCGTGGCCCGCCCCGAGTCCTGCTTGGTCACCATCGGTCCCCACCTTTCCAGCCGGGGATCACCCCCTGGCGATGTCAGTTTCGGAAAGTTCCCACGCTTGGATCCGGCCGCACATGCCGTAAATCCTGCGGGTTTTCCGTTCGCCCATCGTAGTCCTCGCGCCCTGCAAGTAGAAACTTTCCATGGCATCGAGAGAGTCCAGCTGCTGACCGGTGAGCTCTGCCTGCTGTTCCGCTCCCCCCGCCAAGTAATCCCGCCAGACGCCGGCCTTGCCCCGCACTAATCGCGCGGCCGCAGCATGGAAGGAGGCGAGCGCCCCGACGCCGGAAGCCTGCACAGCAGCCTTCAACTCCAGGTAACCTTCCAAAGCCAGATCGCGACGACGACGCGCCGCCGCCTCTGCTGCTGCGTCGCCGGCGTCGGCGTTCTTTGAGGGAAGGGACGCGGCCCGCGCATAGGCGTCGGCGTCCACCAGGTGCTCCGGTGGGAAGGTCATCACGGCATCGCCATTCTCCGGCAGCCCCGCATTCTGCATCACCACCAGCACCCTCAGGTCACCTGAATCATTGATGGCCCGATGCACGGTGCCGGGCGTGAACCACACCACCTTCCCGGGAGCCAACGGAGTGGAGGTGAAGCCACGGGAGTCCAACGTTTCCAAGCGGCCGGTACCTTGCTGGACCACATAGGCCTCGGTGGACGCGGTATGCAGATGCGGGGACCCGCCCGCCGCCCCATCCAGGCCCGGCCAGTCGTAGATACTGACCTCCGACACTGCCGTGGCACCGGGGAACGAATTGACCATCCTAGGTCCAGCCATTCAGTGCTGTCTTGGCGGCAGCGGCGAGCGCGGCCGACCGGTCCTCATCCAGGGCTCCATCGGCAATCACGACGGCGTAGCGGTACGTCAACGGCTCGCCCTCCTTCAGCGGGACTTCTTCGCTGAAGAACGGAGCAGATCCCAGGCACGCGAACATGGACGATCGCGCAAACCACTGGTTGGAGGCGCCCGGGTTTGCCTGGTCCTCCACGAACAGGATGCTGGACTTCCTGCAGCTCACATCATGCTGGCCCGTGAAAGCGATCCATGGTGAACGGGTACCCATGAATTCGTCGGCGCCGGCCCCTGCTTCCGAACGGAATTCGCCGCCGGTGAAGGACCGCGGCCCGCGCCAGAACAGTCCGCCGTACCCTGCATTCTCGCGGCCCTCAGTGGTGGGGCTGCCGATACTTATGGTGGTGCGCGATACGTTCTCCATGGTGGTTTGGAAGAGGATCGCCCAGGCGTTGACGGCCGGCAGGAGCTCGATGGTGAAGCTGCGCTGTTCCCTGATGAGGGGTGTCCCCTCCTGTCCGGGCTCAACGGGCTGACCTGTCCACAGCAGGGATTCGGTGGCGGAAATCGCGGAGGCGCCTTCTTCGATGGACGTGAACGCCTGGTGGTTCATGGCCCCGTTGTTGTCCAGGTTCGCGTAACCGGTGTCCCTGGTATAGGTGGCTCCACCCCAGAAGTTGTGCTCTCCAACGTTCGGCAAAGCCCAGGAAAGCCCCTTGTGCCAGACGTGGTCCCAAGGCCTGGAGATGGTGACCTCGTCGCCTTCCAGCGTGGTGAGCGGGTGGAAGTAGGGGCGGGGGCTTTCGTATTGATCGTCCTCGGGAAGGTACGTGTAGCTGGCGATGTCCTGGGCTCCCACCGTGAAGGTCAGGGTGCGACCGTCGTCGGTATAGGTGAGCGTTTCGGTCAATGTGGGCTGGGTTGTCATAAGGTTCTCCGTTCAGGTGTGGAATCAAGCCCGTGCCGCGGACGCGAGTGCAGTGGAACCCAGGGCTGTGGAGTCCAGGGCACGCGTGCCGCGTCCTTCGCCATCCATTCCCCCGTAGAAGGGGTGGCCGGGGACGATGTCTCCACGACGCACGGGTTGTCCGGTGAAAGCTGAGGCGTAAATCGCGGCAGCGAACTCCAGGGTCTGCCGCGCTGAGTCCGCGCCGGCTGGGAGCGGCTGTCCGGCGTCGAGCGCGTCATACATGGCCAAGAACTGAGCCGAATGGCCGCTGCCCCGCTCCAGGGGTTGTCCGGTCCAAGCGGCAGAGATTGCATCCTCATGTCCGGGCGCGGCGGTGATGGTCCAGTCCTTGGTGGCGTAACCGTAAAGATGGCTGAGCTCGATGGTGGCGAATTCGCAATCGACTCGGATGTCGGAGGTTTCGCGCGGCGAGAGCAGGGAGTTGATGACTGTGGCAGCGGCACCGTTTTCGAAGCGGACCAGCGCGGCGGACAGGTCTTCGGTGGACGTGGCGCGGGCTTGCCGTGAGGCGATGGCGTTGACCTCCTCCCATGGGCCGAGCAGGTGGAGGAGAAGATCGAACTGGTGGATGCCGTGGCCCATGGTTGGACCGCCGCCCTCTGCCTTCCAAGTGCCGCGCCACGGCAGGTCGAAGTATTCGTCAGGCCGGTACCAGAGGGTATCGCAGCGGGCGACGAGGGGGCGGCCAAAGTCGGTGCCCCCGATCAACGTCCGGGCTGCGGCTGAGGCGTCGCCAAACCGGTGTTGGAACACGCAGGAGAACTGTGCGCCGCCCTCGGTTTCTGCGGTGTTTAGCCGGTCAAAGTCGGCGAGGCTGAGTGCCGGTGGTTTCTCGGAGAGGACGTGGACACCAGCCTCCAGGCATTCGATCGCCTGGTCAATATGCATCATGGGCGGCGTGCAGAGGTGCACGATGTCTGGCTTCGCTTCGGCCAGCAATTCGGTGAGGCTCTGGTAGCGACCGGTGATCCCGTGCTCGTCCGCGAAGGCCTGCAGGCGCGCGTCGTCGACGTCGCAAGCGGCCACCAATTCGGCCCGGTTGTTGGTGCGGGACAGGTTGGACGCGTGAACTGCTGCAATCCCGCCTGTTCCGACGATGGCCACTTTGTAGGTCTGCATATGAGTCTCTCCGGTGAGAAGTGGGAAGTTTATGTCCGAAAGTTTCTGATTTTCGACTTGTCCATCAGATCAATCTGACGAACCGTTGTCTCAACGCTAGGGAGAATATCCTCATAAATCAACCAATATTTGCCCTAGCAAGGTAATTAAAGTTTCTGATAGTTTCTTAGAACTACCCAGATCCCAAGGAGAAGCCTGTGAGCACCGGCGCCGCCGATCAGCACGCACTTGCCCGTGTTCCAGCGTCAGACGTGGTGGAGCACCTCATCCGCGAAATGACCCTCGAAGAAAAGCTCGCCCAGTTGGCAGGTGTGTGGGTCAACGCCTCAACGGACGGCGATTCCGTGGCACCGCTGCAGAGCCAAATGGCCGGAGACACCCGCGTCTGGGACGACATCATCGCCGATGGCCTGGGGCAGATCACCCGAATGTACGGCACCGTTCCCTTGGAGCCTGCCGAGGGCGCGCGTCGGCTGGCGGCAGCCCAGGAGCAGATCATGGCCGCATCCCGCTTCGGCATTCCTGCCCAGGTGCACGAGGAATGCCTGGCTGGCTTGGCGGCTTGGAAAGCTACGGCGTTCCCTGTCCCGCTCGCATGGGGCGCCACGTTCAACCCCGCGCTGGTGCACGAGATGGCCTCCCGGATCGGCAAGAGCATGCGGTCGCTCGGCGTGCACCAGGGCCTGGCTCCGGTGCTGGACGTTGTGCGCGATCTCCGCTGGGGTCGCGTGGAGGAGACCATCGGCGAGGACCCCTATCTTGTGGGTACCGTGGCCACCGCCTACGTTCAGGGCTTGGAATCGACCGGGATCGTTTCCACCCTGAAACACTTTGTGGGCTACTCCGCTTCGCAGGCCGGCCGCAACCACGCCCCCGTATCCATGGGCCCCCGCGAGCTTGCCGACGTGATGCTGCCGCCCTTTGAAATGGCACTCCGGCACGGTGGTGCCCGGTCGGTGATGCACGCTTATACCGACGTCGACGGCGTACCCGCCGCGGCGAACCGCGCCCTTCTGACCGGGCTGCTTCGTGAGGAGTGGGGTTTCACAGGCACGGTGGTCGCCGACTACTTCGGGGTTGCGTTCCTCGACGTGACCCACGGCGTAGCCGCAGACTCAGGCGATGCCGCAGTGCTGGCGCTGTCCGCGGGCGTGGACGTGGAATTACCCACAGTGAACTGCTACGGCGCGCCGCTCCTTGCCCGCGTCCGCGAAGGTGCTCTTGATGAATCCGTCATTGATCAGGCTCTCCGACGCGTGCTCACGCAGAAAGCCCAAGTGGGGCTGCTCTCCCCCGATTTCTCCGCCGCTCCTTTGGCGTTGGCTGCCGACATCGACTTGGATACCGCCGAGGACCGTGCCCTGGCGCGTGAGATGGCAGCACAATCTCTGGTCCTGCTAAGCAACAGATCCTTTGACGGAGTTCCAGCGCTCCCATTGCCTACCACTGGTTCGGTTGGCGTAGTTGGACCGTTGGCAGATGACCCGTACGCGATGCTGGGCTGCTACTCCTTTGATGCCCACGTCGGCGCCTCGCACCCTGAGGTCCCAATGGGCATTTCCGTTCCATCGGTGTCGGAGGCAGCGGCCGGGCAATTCGGCCCCGTACTCAGCTCCGTCACCGGCAATTGCGAGTCCGCTACGGAGGAAGAAATTGCAGAGGCGTGCCACATAGCTAGCTCCGTGGACACCTGCGTAATTGTGGTGGGTGACAACGCCGGCCTGTTCGGTCGCGGCACCTCAGGCGAAGGAAACGACGCCGCCGACCTCCGTCTTCCGGGAGACCAGCACCGGATGCTGGACCGTATCCTTTCGGCGTGCGCCGAGTCCGGATCGCGCGCCGTGGTGGTGGTCCTCAGCGGCCGTCCGTATGCCCTCGGCGACTTCGTGGACCGTGCCCACGCAATCGTGCAGGGCTTTTTCCCGGGCGAAGCGGGTGGCGACGCGCTCTGGGACGTCCTGGCCGGCGTCGTAAATCCGTCCGGCAAGCTGCCCGTCTCAGTCCCACGCACCTCGGGTGGCCAGCCCGGCACCTACCTGCACTCACGGCTCGCGGGACTCACCGAAGTCAGTGCGCTGGACCCGTCGCCGCTGTTTGGGTTCGGGCATGGCTTGTCTTACACCAGCTTTGAATTGGCGGGTCACGAAAGCAGCGCACCAGCGATGTCGACGTCGGACTCGGTCACCGTCCGCTGTTCGGTCACGAACACCGGATCCCGTGATGGCGCAGAGGTTGTCCAGCTGTACCTGGAGGATCCCGTGGGCGAAGTTGTGCGCCCCGTCCGCGAGCTCATCGGCTACTCACGGGTTGAGCTGGCCGCCGGGGCTTCCGCCGAGGTGGTCTTCACGGTTCATGCCGACCGGACTTCCTTCACGGGGTTGGACCTGCAGCGCGTAGTGACGCCAGGGCTGGTGAAGCTTCACGTTTCCACCTCCAGCACCTCGGATGCCGCCACCCACGAGGTGATCCTGCATGGCCCGCGGCGCGTGGTGGGGTTCGATCGCGAGATGCTGACTCCTGTGCACGTGCGCAGCTTGGGGTAGTCAGAGCGGCTCGGTAGGCTGTGGGGGTGCTCCCCCATCCGACGGCCCGCCTGCGATTCCGGGAAATGACTGAGGCTGACCTCGACGCGATGAGTGCCATGCTCGGCGACCCCGCCGTCATGACCTTTTACCCGGCGCCGAAAACCCGCGAGGAAGCCGCTGCCTGGATCAGGTGGAACCAGGCGAACTACGCCAGCCACGGGTACGGGTTGTGGATCGTCGAAACCCCCGACGGCGGATTCGTCGGCGACTGCGGCCTGACGTGGCAGAACGTTAATGGCCGATCCGAGCTGGAGGTTGGCTACCACGTGCGCGCGGAACTGCAGGGTCGGGGTTACGCCACGGAAGCTGCCACCGCGTGCCGCGAATTTGCCCGCGATGTGGTGGGGGTCGAGCTGCTCGTGGCGATCATCCACCCACAGAATGAGGCCTCGCGCCGGGTAGCCGGGAACCTTGGGATGCGGCACCTTGAAGACTCAATGGACGGCCCGATCGTGCGGACCGTGATGGGGGTGGAGCTGGGGGCGACTTGAGACGTCACGCGAACCGAACGTCCGTGTCCGGGTCTTTCCTGGTATCCAGCATTCCGGCGATTTTGCCTTCCAGCGCAGCGACCGTCGCTTCGGGGAGGACGATCAGGCCATCGAGTTCCTTCCGGGCACGCTTGTAGGCGGTCTGCCGCTCGGCCGGGGTAGCTGCTGTGTCTTCGGCGATGCGCAACAGTTTCCTGGCTGTCGCCAGCCGCTGCCGCTCTGGGCCTGTGAAGTTGCCATCCTTGATTCGTCTGGCCTCACGCTCGGCCACATCGAAGGCCAGCTCATAGCTGTGGACGGCCGCACGGTATTCGGCGAGCCGGGCCGGCGTCGAAATCTCTTCCGGTGCTCCCGGCCGGAGTCCGTCGGCTTCCTTCTTGGCCCGCAGGAAGGCCACCGTGAGGGGTTCACGTACGTCGGTCATGAGGGGGAAATCGATCAAGTTCCCGACGTCGAGCTCGTAGTCGAGCCATCTGTGGTTCACGGATTCGTGGGCGGCCATCAGCGAAACGACTTCAGCCTGGTTTGCTTCTTCGTGCACAGCGAGCTGGTTGCGCAGCTTCAACAGCTCAACCTTTCGGCGGTGGCGCTCCTCGCTGGCTTTGGACCACGACCTCGCCCACCCACCAGCCATACCGCCGATGGGAAAGATGAGCCACCAGTAACTGCCAAGGAAGTCGAAGAGGGGTTCCACTGCTCCATCCTCCCACCGCCGCTAACCACCCCTCAACAACTGGGATTCAAGGAGCGACACCCCTAGGCGCGCTTACTGCGCCAAGGACTCATCTAGCATTAGACCATCTTGTCCTAACGCAATTTATGCGTTAGTCCACCTTGCCCACCGGATAGGCTCCTTCCGACCATCATCACCCTTATGGAAGGACTTACAGTGCCGATTTCGAATGACCACAACGACGTGGCATCCACCGCCGGCTTGAACGTTGTAGTGGCCGGATCCACCAGTGCGGCCGGCCAGGCCGTCGTGGCCGCGCTTCTTGCAGCGGGAGCCCGCGTAGCCGCCGTCGACCTTGACGCCACCCGCTTGGAGGAACTCGCCAAGAACCACGACGGCGTCGTCCCCTACACCTGCAACCTGGCGAACCTTGAGTCGGTGGAGAAGCTCGCGGCATCGGTCCGGAGCGATCTCGGTCCAGTGGATGGCCTTATCCACCTCGTGGGCGGTTGGCGTGGTGGCGACGGAATCACTGGCCAAAAGGATGAGGACTGGGACGTCCTCCACACCAGCATCATGACCACGCTCCGGAACACTTCGCGGGCTTTCTACCCGGATCTGGAAGCATCACCGAAGGGCCGCCTGGCCATCGTTTCCGCAACGGCCGCAGCCAGCCCCACCGCGGGCGGCGCGGGGTACTCGGCCATCAAGGCCGCTTCCGAAGCATGGGTCCTGGGAGTTGCGGACGGCTTCAATGCGGCCCAGGCCGGCCACAAGACAGAGCCCAAGGAACAGACATCGGCTGCTGTGGTTTTCGTCGTAAAGGCCCTGCTGGACGACGCCATGAAGGAAGCTGCACCGCACCGCAAGTTCCCCGGCTACACCCACGTCAACGAACTTGCCGAGCACATTGCCGCGCTGTTCGACGCACCGGCTTCCCACCTGAACGGCGCCCGTCAGCACCTTAGCTAGGTTCCGCCGTCGTACCGTGTCGCTAGCATGTCCGTATGGACCAGCGACTGCATTTCATAACGTTTGCCACGCCTGATCTTGACCGGGCCCGTGCCTTCTACCAGGACGGGCTCGGTTGGGAGCCGCTCATGGACGTGCCCGGCGAAATCATCTTCTTCCAGGTCGCACCCGGCCAAGTGCTGGGGCTTTTCGACGCCGAAAAGTTCGACCAGGACCTCTCCGACGGCAAGACGACTGGCGGTGTCAGCGGCGTGACGCTCTCCCACAACGTTGGCAGCGCCGGGGAGGTTTCCAGCACCATCGACGCACTTTTGACCGCTGGCGCCACCCTGGTAAAACCAGCGCAGGAAGGCGCTTTCGGCGGGATTTTCCACGGCCACGTCAAGGATCCCAACGGCATTGTCTGGGAAATTGCGCATAACCCCGGCTGGCGGATCGACGATGAGGGGACGGTGGTGTTCGGATGAGCGTCTTCCCTCCGACGTTCGCTGACGACGTCATCAACCAAGACCTCCGGACGCAGTTCGAGACGTTCCTGGACGAGCACCGCCGCGCCTTGAACTCCAGCCTCGACGGTCTCACCGAGGAACAAGCACGACGGCGGCTGGTCCCGTCGCGCACGACGCTTCTGGGTTTGTTGAAACACGCCACTTTCGTGGAAAAGGTGTGGTTCGACGAAGCTATCACCTGCAGGCCCCGGACCGAAATTGGGATCCCGGCCACGCCTGACGAGTCGTTCATGCTGGAAGAAGGCGACACGATTGCCAGCATTCGGGCAGCCCACTCGGAGGCCTGCGAGGCCTCAAGGAAGGCGGCAGCCGAACTGGGCCTCGATGACCTTCTCATGGGCAACCGCCGCGGGCCGCTCCCCCTCCGCTGGGTGTACTTGCACATGCTGCGGGAACTGGCTCAGCATTGCGGGCATGCTGACATCCTGCGGGAACAGATCAGGGCCAGCTCGAACTAACCCATCTGGCATACCAAATACGATTGCCCAGATTCAATCTAGCTTCATTTCCTTGCCATTCGGTTTTATCGATGTCATTCTGGAATACCAAACAGCCTACCGCCGCCCCGGTAGCGATTCGGCCAATTTCCACCCAGGAGTACAACGATGTGCCTTCACGACCACACCTCAGCCCCCAAACCCCAAGGTGAGTTGCCCCGCCGGGGCATCCTCGCAGGAGCCGCCGCGCTGGCCGGGATCTCCGTGGCGGGCATCGCCGCGCAAATGGTCTCTGCTCCCCCAGCATTGGCGGACAACCCCAACGCGGGTACCAACTACCCCGGGAAACCCCTCACTGTCCAAGCGGTGATCATTGAGGGCGGAACAGTGGTGGACCCCAAGACCGGTGACGCTGTGGCCGACGGGGTTGTGGTGCTCGATGGCGGAAAGGTGGCCGCCGTCGGAAGCCGGGACGCCACGCGGAAGGCCGTCGCCGCCGTCGTGAAGCGCGCCCGCGTTTTGAATGCTTCCGGCCGCTGGGTTCTTCCGGGTCTCGTGGACGCCCACGTCCACGCCAACGCACTGCCCGATGCCCGTTTGCTGCTCAATGGTGGAGCGACCAGCGTCCGGAGCGGATCGAGCACGTTCTATCAGGACATTGCCATGGCCGCCGTGCCGTCGTGGGCTCCGGGCGTGACTCCGCGAATGACCCCGGCGGGCCTGTTCATCTCACCCGATCAGGGAGACTCCCTCCTTGCCGATCCGGACTTGGCCCCGCTGGCCATGCTCAAGGACGGCGTGAAGGAGACGCAGGACCTCGCATACCTCACCCGCATCAACCTCAAGAGGGGTGCCGAGGTGATCAAGACGCGTGCAAACCCCCGGGCAGGCATCCCTGAGCAGGACCCCCGCGAGCTGGTCTACAACGTCGATCAAATCGGGGCAATCGTTAAGGCAGCCAAGGGGGCTGGCGTTTTGTGCCACGCGTACAGTGCGGAGGGCATCGACGGGGCCGTCCGGGCGGGCGTTCGCAGCATTGAACATGGCGTGTTCATGTCCGAGGAGACCATCCACGAGATGGCACGCCGCGGCACCTACTTCACACCCACCATGGATGCCATCACAAGCATGGCCACGTCTTCCAACCCGATCCTGGCGGCACGCGGGAAGGAATACACGCCAATCCTGCAAACCGCCGTCCGGGGAGCGAAAGACGCAGGAGTCACGATTATCGCCGGCACCGACTCCTTCGGTACCGACGTCACCCCCATCGGAACCGAGGTGCGTTTGCTCGCCGAAGCGGGCCTGACTCCGCTTGAGGCGCTGCAGGCAGCCACAACCAACGCGGCACGTTTGCTTGGCCAGGGCGACAGCGTGGGACGTCTGCTACGCGGCTCCCTGGCCGACGTCGTCATTGTCGACGCCGACCCGCTCACCGACGGTTCCGCCCTGGAAAAGGTGAGCACCGTGATCGCGCAGGGTGCCGTTGTCCGAACCAACCTCTAGTTGGCCCCATTGGGCATCGCGGCCACGGTGAACTTGTCTTCAACCGTGGCCAGCAAAGGCCGGGAGTTCAGACATACGAGGTACAGCACCGGTCCTGCGATAAACAGGACCAACCAAACCGTCGTCAGCCCCAGAACGAAGGCACTGACGAAGAGGATCCCAGCGGTGCCCAACGACACCCTCTTTTGCGCACCCACCGTGTACACGGAGAGGCGGTAGATATCCCGTGTGCGGAACGAGAAGCGGGAAAGGAGAAGCATCGCGTTCATGGCTGCGGTGCAGACCAGGAGTGCGAGCCCCACCAGACCGATTCGAGCGGCGACCTGCGCGCCGGAACCCAACGAACCAGCATCCAAGGAGCCCGGCAGGACGCTCAGGTTGAATGCGATGGCACCGAGGAACAGCATGTAGGGAAGCGACACCAGCAGCGCCTGCTTGAAGTTCAGGCGGTACGAGGTCAGGAAATCGCGGAACACTCCACGATCAGCACCTGCGAGAAGGCGATTGAAGGCATAGCAGGAAGCCACAACGGAGGGCCCAACCAGGACAAACCCAAGCAACGCCACGGGCCCGAGTACGCCGATCAACAGCGGCATGAGAACCACCAGCACGTTGGCGAGCACCAGAAGGGCATCGCCCATCATGACGCCGTACACATTGCCGGCGGCTCTGAACAATGATCCCGATCCGAATTCCGGCTTCCTGCCTGCCATCAGGAACTACTTCTTGTCCGCGTACGCCTTGTACGCCTTGTTTGCCAGCTCGACGTATTTGCTTTGGCCCTTACTGTCGAGCTCCTTGACGTAGGCATCGAACTCGCCAAGGGGTCGCTGGCCGGTCACAAACTTCAGCGCGTTCTGCTTTACATGGTCCTTGAGCGGCGTGAGCGCCAAGGTTGCCTGCTCCCGGTCAGTGTCGCTGAACGGCACGGGCGGAGCCACAGGCCGCGGAGTTTTGGACTTCATGGCCTCCTGGAAGGCCAACTCCTCTTCGTTGAACGTGGACTGCAGCAGGTCTGTGGTGCCTCCATAAGCAAAGTTGCCGCCCGAGAACCCATAGTCCACCCGGAGATCCTTGGTTCCGGAGGGGTTGAGGCCCTGGAAGTTGATGTCGGCCGCGAGTTTGCGCTTGCCGCCTTCCTTGGTGAAAGTGGTTCCCTCTACGCCCCACTTGCTGAATTCCTGGCCGGCGTCACTGTAGAACAGCCAGTCGATGTACTGGATCAGCGCGACGAAGGAATCTTTGTCCTTGACGGAAGAATTCAGCATGATCCCGTTCTCCAGTCGGGTGCCTCCGATGATGTCACCGGCGGGGCCGCCCGGCACCGTGATTTTGCCGATTTCAAAGTTGCCCTTGCCCAGGGACTGCTCCATGGATGTGCGGTACGTAATGACATTTTGCGAGTTGGCGCTGATGACGAACGACTTGCCGGATACGAACTTCTGGATGGCTGCATCGTCCGTTTGCGTGAAGCTCTCTGGATCCATGAGCCCTTCCGACACCAAGGAATTGAAGTACGTGACCAGATCCTTGAACTTGTCCGAGCCGGCGGCGAACCCGAACTCTTTCTTGTCCTTGTCGAACAACAAACCGTCCACGAGGCCCCAACCGGCCACCGTGCCGAAAGCGACGCCCGCGATGTTCAGCACGCTGTCCCCCTTGAATCGATCGGAGAAGGGAACGACGTCGGGATAAGCCTTCTTCAGCGACCGCAAGACATCGCGGAACTCGTCCCAGGTTGTGGGCTCGGAAAGGCCTTCTTTCTTCAGCACGTCCTTCCGGAAGCACAGGGAGTAGTCGGGCCAGAGTTCCTCATGCAGGCCCGGAAGGACGTAGTACTTGCCGTCTTCCTGCGTGAGGGCCTCGATCTCGGGCTCAAGCTTCCACTTTTTGATCTTGTCCTGGTAGTGCGGCATCAAGTCCACGTAGTCGCTGACGGGAAGCACTGCACCAGCCGAGACAAACGCCGACTCCTGTCCCGGATAGGTCTTGGCGATGATCTCGGGCGCACTGCCGGAGCTGATGAGGAGGCTGCGCTTTTGTTCGTAGTCGCTGTTGGGAACAATGGTGGGTTCCAGCGTCACGTTGTTGTCACTGGCCATCTTGGTGAACAGCAGCCAGTCCTTCTTGTACGGGTAGGTGGGCTGGTCGGAGAAGAGGAAACTGAACGTCAATGGCACCGTCGCCTTGAACGTGTCACCTACCTTGAAACCCTCCATCGCACCATTGCGGGACTTGGAGGTGTCCACTTTGTCCTTGCTGTCCGCGTCGCAGCTGGTCATCATCAGCCCGATGGTGACAACGGATGCGAGGCCCAGAAAGTCTCTTCTGCGAAACTCTCGTTTGGTGATCATTGGATTTCCTTTCATGAGGGTTATTCCTTGACGGAACCGAGCATCACGCCCGAGAAGAAGTACTTCTGGACGAAGGGATAGACGCAAAGGATGGGAAGGACGGTGAGCACGATTGTCACCGACTGAATGTTTGCCGCGATTTGGCCCACGTTTTCCGCGGTGCCGCCGGCCGATCCGGCTGTGGTGACTCCAGCGATCATGTTGCGCAGATAGATGGTCACCGGGAAGAGATCAGGATTATCGAGGTAAAGGAATGCCTGGAACCAGGAGTTCCAGTTGGCCACCGCGTAGAACAGCACCATGGTGGCCACAATCGCCTTGCTCAGCGGGAGTACTACGCGGAAGAGGATTCCATACTGCGTGAGCCCGTCAATCGAGGCTGCTTCCTCCAGCTCCCTGGGCATGTTTTCGAAGAAGGACTTCATGATGAGCAGGTTGAACACGCTGATGGCATTCGGCAGAACCACGGCCCATATCGTGTCCCGCATTCCCAACGAGCTGATGAGAACGTAGTTGGGGATGAGTCCACCGTTGAAGAACATGGTGAAGACGGCCAGGCCAATGAAAACGCTGCGACCCTTGAGTTCCTTCTTTGCGATGGCATAGGCAAAGGACGTGGTCAACACCATCGAGATGGCCGTAGCCACCACCGTGTACAGCAGCGTATTTCCGTAGTTGGTCCAGAATGCCGAGTCCGCCAGGATCACCTTGTAGGTTTCAGTGTTGAAGCCCATCGGGAACAGGTTCACCTGCCCGGCGTTGATGAACCCTTCGCTGGAGAACGATTGGGCAATGATGTTCAGGAACGGATACATCGTCAGGAACACCACCAGCAACAGGAACACAAGGTTGAAGACCCGGAAGATCCGCATTCCGCGGGAGATCTTCATGTCCTTCAGCAGGACTCCGCGATCGGCTATTGAAGACTTGTTCACCACAGGCTCGTTCCTGCGAGGCGCTTTGAAACCGCGTTCGCTGAGAGGATCAGTGTGAGGCCAATGACGGATTCGAACATTCCGATGGCGGCCGCGTAGCTGAAGTTGCTGGATTCCAGGCCCACCCGGTACAGGTAGGTGGAGATGACATCAGATGTTGCAAAATTGAGCGGGTTGTAGATCAGCAGGATCTTTTCGAAACCCACGGCCATGAACGTGCCGATGTTCAGGATGAGCAGGGTAATGATGGTGGGCCTGATAGCCGGCAACGTCACATGCCAGGTCTGCTGCCAGCGGTTCGCCCCATCGATCCGCGCCGCCTCGTACAGTGATTCGTCCACCCGGGTCAGCGCGGCGAGGTAGAGGATCGCTCCCCACCCCATGGTCTGCCACACCTCGGAACTGATGTACATGGGACGGAACCAGCCTGGATCCTGCGTGAAGTTCACGGTATGACCAAACAGCGACTCAGCGATCTGGTTCACTGTGCCCGTCATGGAGAAGTTCTGCAGGATCATGCCGGCGATAATCACCACTGACATGAAGTGCGGCAGGTAGGCCACGGTCTGCACGAACTTCTTGAATTTCTGCGACCTCAGCTCGTTGAGCATCAGGGCAAAAATGATCGGCATCGGGAAGCAGAAGACCAGCGTCAGCACGCCCAGGATGATGGTGTTTTGAAAGGCTTGCCAGAAACTCGGATCGTTGATGAACAGCGTGACGTATTTGAGGCCGACCCACTTCTCACCGAAGATGCTGCCGCCGGGCTGGAACTGACGGAAGGCAATGACGTTACCCACCATCGGCAGGTACCTGAAGATCAGGAGATACAACAGCGGCAGCACCAAAAGCGTGTACAAACGCCAATCGCGTTTGATGGCTACCCTCCAGCTTCCGTGCTTGTCGCGCCGCTTTTTCGGGTTACCGGGCTTCTCCCCCGGCACTACCTTCGGGGTGGAGTCCAAACTCAGTGCCATGGACCTGCTCCTTCTTCGATAACCAGGACTCCGTTCGCGGGGACCTCTACCGGCCCTTGAACTGGACGCCCGCTGATCCGGTCGATGCCGCCGTCGAGGACATCCACCTGGACGGGCGCGTCGTTGTGGTTGAGGACCAGAAGGAAGTTCAGTCCGTTGCCGGAACGACGCCGGACCTGGACTCCGGCTGGCGCGTCCAATACCGGCTCCACTCCGGCCGAGAGGAGTTCGTCATCGAGCAGTTGTTGGAAAAGGCGGTCATCAACCCGGGCAGACAGGTAGAGTGCGGTTCCCTGCCCGAACGGGTTGCGCGTCACAGCCGGCGATCCGGAGAGCCGGCCGGAGGAGTAGCTCGCCACGACATGCGCTGTTTCGGCGTGCAGATGCTCCGTCCAATAATCCGCAGAGTAAGTGCCCCCGTCGGCAGTGGTTAGCTTTACTTGCTCGCCGTCTTGGGCCAGCGGATGCATCTCTTCGCTCCAGGCGCCCAGGACATTTCTCAGCGCCCCCGGGTAGCCGCCCAAGCGGATGGTGTTGTTCTCATCCACAATGCCCGACAAGTAGGAGACGATAAGCCGTCCGCCTTTGGTGACGTAGTTTTCGAACTTTTTGGCGGCCGCATCGGTGAGGAGGTACGACGCCGGCAATATCACCAAGCCGTACGGGGAAAGGTCGCTGTGGGCATTGACGAAATCCACGGTCACGTTCGCCTGGAACAGCGGCCGGTAGAAGCGCAGCACTTCCTGCGCGTAGTTCAGGTCCGAGCGCGGCGAGTTCCCCAATTCCAGTGACCACCAGCAATCCCAGTCGAAGACGATGGCCACTTTGGCCGTGGACCGGGTGCCCGTCAGTCCGTTGAGCGACTTCAACTCCTGTCCAAGCTCACTGACTTCGCGGAAGATCCGGGTGTTGGGGCCGGCGTGGTTCACCATCGCCGAGTGGTAGCGCTCCGTGCCGCCCTTGGCTTGACGCCACTGGAAGAAGAGGATGGCGTCTGCGCCTTGGGCGATGGCCTGGTAGGACCCGAGCCTCATCTTGCCCGGAAGCTTGGAGACGTTGATGGACCACTGGCTCACCGCCCCGGTGGCCTGCTCCATGACCATCCACGGCTGTCCTTGGCGGAGGGAGCGCATAAGGTCAAAATTCGCCGCGGCAGCGATATGCGCATCCTCTTCGCGGGGGTCCGGATAGATATCCAGGGCCGCGGCGTCTTCCTCTGCCGCCCATGCCCAGTAGTCGTTGGTTTTGTAGAAGCGCATGAAGTTGGTGACGATCGGCAAGTCCGGGCTGTGGCGCCGAAGGATGTCACGTTCGGCCTTGAAGTGCTCCAGCATGCTGTCCGAGGTGAAGCGGTGGAAATCCAGGCGGCGCGACGGGTTGGACCACGTTCGGGGCTGGGCTGGGACCCGGACCTGGTTCCAGTCCGAGTAGATCTGGCCCCAGACGGAGGTGCTCCACGCTTCATTGAGCTCGTCGAGCGAGGAGTACTTCCGTTGCAGCCATCCCCGGAAGGCCTTTTCAGCCCAAGGCCCGTAGGACACTGGACCGTACTCGTTGCCCACATGCCACATGCACAGCGCAGGATGGTTGGCGTAGCGCTCCCCCATCCTCTCGGCCAGGGCCAGCGATTTGGCCGTGTACACGGGGTGCGAAACGTCGAAGTGCTGGCGTGACCCAAAGCCGAAAATGCTGCCGTCAGGACGCTCCGGCATGATGTCCGGATACTGCTCCACTAGCCACGCCGGCGGTACGGCATCAGGTGTAGCCAGGTCCACGCCTATGCCGTGCTGGTGCATCAGGTCCATGACCGTGTCCAGCCATTCAAAGTCGAAGACGCCGTCGCTCGTCTCCAGACGGCTCCAGGAAAACACAGCCAGCGTCACCAGGTTCACCCCGGCTTGCTGCATGAGCTTGGCATCTTCAAGCCAAACCTCGCGGGGCCATTGCTCGGGGTTGTAATCGCCGCCGTAGGCAACGCCGCCTAATCGTTGGTGCAATTGATGCAGCCGCACCTCGGCAGTCCGCAGGTCCTCAGGGTGGATGGTCATCATTGTCCTTCACTCGAGCTTCGCCGCCCCGATATACAGTGCGACACACATCACAGAGAGAAACTATCGTAAAGTTTCAGCAATAACAACAGTCTGATATCGGAAACTCGGGAGTAACTTATGGGCCTAATAGTCAGGCTCGGACACGGTTTTTGACGTCCAGTGCGAGGGAAATGCTTGAGAAACTGGGGAATCGGTCCGCACTGTTTCTCATAGTTTCGATAATTGTTCGGAAACTTTCGGAGCTGATTGCGGGATCAACGACGTCGCGGGAAGCCGGCGATCCACCCCGCAAAGAACCAGCGACGTCGGCCACGTTCCGGCGATCTCGCGGAAACCGCAAGAAAACCGTTGACACGTGACCAAATAGTCACCTATTCTTTTCCCATGGATGCCGTGTTCAAGGCCTTGGCAGACCCCACCCGCAGGGAACTACTGGACGAGTTGTTCCGTCAGGACGGCCAGTCGGCCACCGCCCTCGGAGCCCGGTTCGAGATGACCCGTTTTGGCATCGCAAAGCACCTCAAACTGTTGGAAGATGCCGGATTGGTGGTCGTCCGCCGTCGGGGGCGTGAAAAGCTGCACTTCCTGAACCCGGTCCCGATCCGCCTCATCCACGACCGCTGGGTGAGCAAATACGCAGAACCATGGGCCGCTGCCCTCAGCGACCTCAAATCCAGATTGGAAAGTCCCATGGAAAAGATCTTCGAGATTTACATCAAGACCACTCCGGAAAAGCTCTGGGAAGCCATCACCGACAGTGAAATCCGCAGCCAGTACCAGTTCGGAAACACGCTGACCTCGGACTGGACACCGGGAAGCCGCTTCGAAATGCGCAATCCGAAGGCAGATGCGCCTTTGGGCGAGGGCGAGAACATCGAGGTTGATCCTCCCCGCAGGCTCGTCCAGACCATGACGGCGTTGTGGGGCGAGGACGTCAAGGCTGAAGGGACATCGCGGATCACCTGGGAGATCGAACCCGTGGGAGATTCCTGCCACCTCACCGTCACGCACGACCAGCTCCGCGAAGGCGCCAACGACCAGCTCTACGGCGGCTGGCCCATGATTCTCTCCGGCCTGAAAACCTGGCTCGAGACCGGTGAGAAACTCACCACGCCGGGCTCGCTCATGTACGCATAAACGCCTTAAACGAGGACGACGACGGCGGGCCGCTGCCGCCGTCGTCGTCGATGCCTCAGTTTCCCGCCAGTCAGGCGACGGGCGCTGCTGCCTCTTCCTCGGTCAGCCAGGCCGCCTGCAAAGTACCGAGCAGGTGGGGAGCGAAATCCTCGCCGATTTCCAGCACAACACGGCACCGTGCGCCACGCTGTTCCGGGAATCCGGCGTACTGCCCGCGGAGATCGCACACGGTTTGGCCGCGGCCCGGGCCGTCCGTGGTGTCCACCTGGACGCGGACGGTGGGCGCAACAGTAAGTTCCACTCCCCTGACGGCGATCGCCGCGGCAAGGGGGTCGTGCATCGCAGAGCACGCCCGGCCGAAGATATCGACGTAGAAACCGAAGTAGTAGCCCAGCATTTCACCAAGCGCCTGTGAGACAGGGTGCTCGGTTGCCAGCAGTTCCTGGCGGTGGTTTTCCTCCAGGACATTGGTCATGGTGACATCCAGCGGCACCAGGGTCACGTTCCAGTCCGCGGCCAGGACCTCGGCGGCAGCCTCGGGATCATTGGCGATGTTCGCCTCGGCAACGGCTGTGATGTTGCCCGGCGCCAGCGCTGCGCCGCCCATGATGGTGACCTCGGCAATCAGCTGTGGCAGCGCAGGCTCCAGCCGCAGGGCCTGGGCGATGTTGGTCAGCGGACCGATGGCCACCAGGCGCAGCTCGCCCGCGTACTGGTGGGCCAACCGGACAAGGAGTTCGGCCGCGCTGGCCTCCACGGGCTCATGGTCGGAGGGAGCCAGGTCCACCCCACCAATCCCGTTATCGCCATGGACATGCGGAGCACCGCCATGGAAAGTGCCGACCTGTGGATCGTGGGCGCCAACAGCGACGGGGATGTCCGGATGCCCGGCCAGCTTCAACAGGTCCAGGGTGTTTTTCGCACCCCCGGCCGCACTCACATTCCCGCTCACCGTTCCGATTCCCACGAGCTCCGCGCCAGGGGATGCCAACAGGTAGGCAAGGGCCAGGGCGTCGTCGATTCCGGTATCGCAGTCAAGGAAGAAGGGGGCAGGCTGTGTCATGGTCTCTCGTTTCAGGTGTGTCTTGGTGAGTTAGGCGCAGAGCCGGCGGACCGGCGTCGTGCGTTAGATCTTTTCGCCCTTGGGTGCGGCGATGAACAGGCTGACGATGAAGGCAACGGCAGTGATGGACACGGAAATCCAGAGCGCCGCCGAGTACCCGGCTGCGGTGCCCTGCCCGGCGAACGGCGCAACAACCACGACGCCGAGACTCGCCCCGATGCCAAAGGAGGCTCCGTTGATGCCCGGCAACGCGGCGGGTGCTTCCTTGGGCGAGAGCAGCACGGACAGGCCGTTGATGGCGGTAAGGAAGAATCCGTTGTAGAAGATGCCCAGTGCGGCAATGGCGATCAGGACCGCGATCTGGTTATCGGCAAACAGGGCCGCCACGATTGCACACACGAGGCTGGTGGCGGTACCAACGCGGACTGTCTTGATCCAACCGCGGCGGTCGGCGATCCAGCCGGCAAGCGGGGCGGCAAACACACCGATCAACGCGGCAGGGGTGAGGAAGAGCAGGGCCGCGACCGAGGCAGGCAGACCGAAGCCATTCTCCTTGTCCTGGCTGATAAGCACCACTGTGAAGTTGATGATGGCGAAGATTCCGGCGAGGGTCAGGACGGTGGTGGCGATGACCGGCCACACCTGGCGGGAACGGAGATGGTGCACGGCTACCAAAGGAGTTTCGCGCTTCTTTTCGATGAGCCAGAAAGCAGTGAAGGAAGCGATGCTGCCTGCGAGCAGCCCCAGGGCGGACGGTGAGGTCCAGCCAGCGGACGAACCCGTGGAGACGAAGTAGGTGATGAAGACCAGGAACACGGACAGCGAACCCGCTCCCCACCAGTCCATACGGCCCGGCGCGACGGCGGACTTACCGCCCGGCACCACTTTGATGACGCAGACCACGGCGATCGCGGCCAGGACCAGGATTGCGACGAAGATCGACTGGAATCCCAAAGTCTCGGCCATGAGTCCGCCGAAGTAGCCATCCACACCGCCAACGCCACCGTTGATGGCTGCGATGATGCCGATCGAAGTTCCGAAAAGCCGGGCAGGCAGGTATTCGTTCAGGACGATGTAGGACAAGGCGAAGATGGCGCTGGAGACACCCTGCATGAAACGGCCGGCGACCAGCAGCGGCAAGGTGGGGGCGAAAATGCACAGCACAGTTCCGGCGCCCATGATCGCCAGCACCAGAAGCAGCGCGTTTCGGCGGCCGATGAAGTCGCTCCAACGGCCGATCACAGGTCCTGAGATGGCACCGGCCAGGAAGAACATGGACTGGACCTGGGCGACGGCTTCCGGGGTTTCGCCGAAGAAGGAGCCGATGTGTGGGAGCGCGGGGGTGATCATGCTGGCGTTGAGCTGGAAAGCCAGCACAGCCAGCACCAGCGTTGAGATGAGCAGTGCCGCAGCTTTGCCGTGGATCCGGCCTTCATCCGTTGCTGCAGGGGACTGCGCTGAGGCTGCCGACTGCGGGTCTACCGTCTGCTGGCCTGTGGTGTTGGGGATGTTCACATCAAACTCCTTTGTCCGAGGGCGCGGGGCGGCGCCACGAGATGTGAGTTGTTATACAAGCATGTATTACGAGCTTGTGCAACCTGTCACAGTCATCCGGTACAGTGTCGGTAACCCATTCCAAGTGAGGCACCCTTGACCGACAACGCCGTCCAGTTCCTGTCCCGGCCCATCAACACCCAGCCCGGGCAGCCCCTTCGCGTCGCCGCATACTCCCGTATCGCCGAAGCGATCCGCACCAAGATCCTGCCGCCCGGATCACTGCTCCCTACAGAGACCGAACTGGGCAACATGATGGACGTCAGCCGCACCGTGATCCGGGAAGCGCTGATGTTGCTGGAAGAAGACGGACTCACCCGTGCCCGCCGTGGAGTTGGACGGTTCGTGGCGGATTCACTGCCCCGCATCGGCATCGAACACATCCGCCCGTTCGACCAATTGCTCGGCGGCCCCGACCAGGACATCCAGGTCAAACGCGTGGCCGCCATCAAGCAGCCCGCGTCCGAGTTCGTGGCCCCAGGTATCGGCGTGGAACCTGGCAAGGACGTGTGGTTCTGGGAGAGCGTTCTCATCCGGGACGGAGAGCCGGTGGCGCATCTTCAGGAAAATGTTGCCCAAGACATCCCCGAGGCCCCAGCACTGACAGAAGCCGCCGAGGCACCCACGCTTTCCGCATCAACCCTCCTCGAGGTCCTCGGCGAACTCCCGGGCTTGTCCCTGGGGCCGGGCGAATGCGAAATCAGCCTGAGCACCGCCGGCCCCAGCCGCGCAAAGCTGCTCGGCCTGCGCCCGTCCGATCCCGTGCTGGTCCTCACCCAGTACGTCCGCCGCAAAGGCGCACCCTTCTACCTGGCCAAATGCCTCGTGGCAGCCAAGGCCGGTCACCTCTCCGTCATCCAGTCCTCCTGAAGTTCGCCCTGAACTGACCCACCACTAAGGATTTCCCATGAGCACCCCCGTTCACCCTGCTGCGCCCATTTCCCCTTCCACCCTCACGGTGGTGGGCAGCATCAACCTCGACATCACGGCCACCGCAAGTCGCCTCCCCTCCCCTGGTGAAACCGTTGGCGGCGCCGTCCTCCGCCAGCAGCCCGGCGGCAAGGGCGCCAACCAGGCAGTCGCCGCGGCCCGGCTCGCGGGCCGTTCC
>NZ_JAQPPK010000046.1 GCF_029952445.1 Paenarthrobacter nitroguajacolicus
TTTCCAGGCCAGCCAGCCAGCCAAATTCCCCGGAACTCCGGGGTGATTGGGTGTAGATCCCGGCAAGATCAGGGGACCGGCGAATTGATTCATCTGATGAGATACGCAGACTACTACTTTACATAATCTTCGTTATCGGCGTTAAAACCATGGGAGGAGAAGAAGCTGCGAGAACTCCTGATTAGTCGAGTTTCTGACTGTATGGGTGTCTCCCGGGGCCAGTGCAGCCCCTGAACCGATGGCGTGGATTAACGGGCGAAGGATCGTCGCAGTAAGCGACGTCTCTATGTGGCTGAAGATGTAAAGACCTTCTTGTGCGGAAGCCGAGTGAATATTTGGAGGATGCTCAGGCCACAGAATCGTTCCCCACATGGCCGATGGGACGTCTCCAGATGAGTAAGGCGACCAGTGCGGCCAGGATGGGCGCGGTGAGCGCGAACGGCACCGGGATTAGGGGATCGATGAGGACCAGCGGAAGAACCGTGTTCACCACGCGGTCCGCGTGCGATCTGATCGCCAGCGCACGGACCCTGCAGATGAGCGAAGACGAATCCGCCTACTCGTATGACCTGGCCAGGGCCGCCTGACGACCAGCTCGAGCTCCGCGTCAGCGGAGAAGCATCCCGGCTGTGCTGCGGCAGGTCCAGATGCTCATCGACTCGATGACATCCACCTCGGTGATCGTCCACAGCAATAGCCTGGACGTCCTTGCCGCGAATGCCCTAGACAAGGCATTGTTCGATGTCGTGTTCCGTAGCCCGACCCGAAAGTCTGAGGCTGTCCCGGCAAATCTCGCTTCCTTCGTCTCCCTCGACCCGGCGGCTATGGAGTTCTACCGCGACTAGGATGATGCGGCTTCGATGTGCATGCGATTCCTCCGGGCACAGGCAGGTGCGACACCTCACGATAAACGTCTCATCGGCTTGATCGGTGAGCTCTCCACCAGGAACGAGGACTTCCGCATCCGCTCGGCCGCTCACGACGTCAGCGTTCACAGAGCAGGCGCCAAAACGCTCCACCATCCCGAAGTAGGCTTACTCCTCCTTGGATTCGAACAGCTCACTCTCGACTCCGCCTCGAGTCTTACCTTGTCCACTTACATCGCAGAGCCCGGCTCCCCTACCCCCGAACGGCTTCAGTTCTTCGCAGCTTGGACCGCTCCAGCCGTGTGACGAGGATTCCGTGCCTGGGTTTGTTCAGGGCGTTATTGATTGGCGCATTGACTCCGGCATCGAGGGCGTTGTCAAAGTCAACGCCGTCCGTAAAGTCGACAACGACCATGCGTCGAATATAGGCACTTAATCACTCTTGATAACCGTTCTCGTCCGCCGCAACTTTCCTTGGCGGGGTCCTCGTCGTCCTTGGCATTGCAAGGCTGAGCCGATCTACCCCGTGTATCGCGTCTGCAGCCCTCACTAGTGCGAGGTGCGAAAACGCCTGTGGGAAGTTGCCTGCCATACGGTCTTGGTCCGTATCGAATTCCTCGCTGAGTAGCCCCAGCTCGTTGGTCATTCCAACGAGCTGGTTCATGAGCCGTTGAGCTTCGTTCCGGCGGCCTGTACGAGCATACTGTTCCACGAGCCAAAATGAACAGGCCACGAAGGCGTGCTCGCCAGGCTCGAGTCCGTCTACGCCCGTATCGGTTCGATATCGCAGCAAGAGCCCTCCCCCGGTCAGCAACTCACTTTCCATCTGCTTGACCGTTCCTAGCATGTGTTCATCGTCGTATGCCAAAAAGCCGACCTGTGGAAGTACCAGAAGTGATGCATCGCTTTGGACGCTTCCGTAGCTTTGCGTGAACGAGTAAAGGTCGTGGTTGAAGCCTCGTTCCATTATTTCTGCGCGCAGTCGTTTCCGAAGGCCTTCCCAGCGTTCGGCCGGGCCCGGAAGTCCGTGGTCCCGTACCGCGCGTATGCCACAGTCAAAAGCCGCCCACATCATGACGCGTGAATGGGTGAAGTATCTGGTGTCACCGCGCATCTCCCATAATCCATGGTCCTCATCCTCGAAGTGTTTCTCGACGAATGACAGGAGTGCACGCTGAAGGGCCCAGGAAAATGAGTCCTCTTTTCCTCCTGCTAGCCGTAGCCTTTCCAACGCCACCAACACTTCACCGACGACGTCCGCTTGATATTGCGATGACGCGGCATTACCGATTCGGACCGGTGGAGAGCCTTGGTAACCCGGTAAATGTTCCAATGTCCTTTCGGGCAGGTCACGCTCGCCAGCTAAGCCATACATGATCTGCATATCTTCTGGATCTCCGGCAAGGGCGCGCAACAACCAATCTCGCCACTTGAGTGCCTCTGTCTCGTATCCATGAGTAAGCATGGACTCGAGGGTGAGAGCAGCATCCCGAAGCCAGCAGAACCGATAGTCCCAGTTCCGTGAACCTCTAAATTCCTCGGGTAATGACGTGGTAGGAGCTGCCACGATCCCACCTGTTTCGAAATGGGACAGAGCCCGTAAGACAAGAAGAGAGCGCTTGACCATCGGGCTGTACGGACCATCGTCACGGCAGTTACCAGCCCATGTTGTCCAGAAATTCATTGCTTCGCTGAGCGCCAGGTCAAAGTCAACTCGCAGTGGCGGCGTCCGGTATGAAGGGAACCAAGCCAGCTCGAAGTCCATGTGCTCGCCGTCCGAGACGGAGAACGAGTTGCTGTGTCCGTGAGGTTGCGGTTCGGGTAACGGTTGGCAGTGGAGCACCCACGCATCTGGACCGGCCATGGCCAGCAAGCTCTCATTAGAGTTCGAACGGACGCGGCTCATCCAAGGTTTGATAGCACCGTACTGCGGTCTGATCGACAGATCTTGGCTTAGCCGAACGGTTCCCTCCAAACCGATGACGCGTCGCAACAGCGATGAGCCCTGCCGGCCTACCGGCATGAAATCGACCACTTGCACCCGACCTTGCAGAGTCTGCCAGGTTGTCTCTAAAACGAAAGTTGACCCCACATAGCGTCGGGATATTACTCTCGCTGAGTCGTGCTGGGGCGCGATGAGCCATCGCCCGTGGTCGCGGGTTCCCAACAATGCCCCGAACGTTGAAGGAGAGTCGAACCTCGGGAAACAGAGCCAATCGATGCTTCCGCGTTTCGAAATCAGCGCCGCCGTCGCAAGGTCGGATAACAGCGCGTAATCCTCAATTGGCTCCGCCATAGGTCAACTAAAGCACAATGCACTCGACTACTGGCATACGGGAATCCTCGTGGGCGCGCTTTTGGTGGACCAACCTCCAAGTGTCGTCCAATGGACTAGGCGAACGGGCTTCCTCGTGAACGGTCCAACACGTAGCTAATCGCGTGGTTTCCCCCGTTTCAGAGCCGCCAGTAAGCGTCATCCTGAAGTGGTCGGACGGTACGGACCACTATCGCGCAGGAAAGGGAGTGTCGACGGTGACGCGAGAAGAAGCTTTTGTTCGGTGCCCTGTTGATTCATATGTGGAGTTCTACGGTGGCGAATGGCTGATCGTTCCTTACGAGCCGGTTCAACAGCCGCGATTCTTCGTTTGCCTTCCTAGTGGTCAGTAGCCACGTAGGAACGGGCAGGTGTAGATAACCTTTAGAGGTCACGGTTGCACGGCTCAGGCCCCTCTTTGCCTTTCCAAGCATGATGTCAGGAATTCTTAGCGCGGTACTCGGAGAGGCGTTTGACGACCCTCGGGACGGCACGCCTCTGTACCCTTCAGCTTTGGCGTATGCGAAAAAGCGTTCCGTGAAACTCTTCGATCTTTGGGTCAAACTGGCCGTACAGGAGAGGGCGTATTGCCACCATCTCCATCAGCATGCGACGCTGCCAAACGGTAGGAGGGCGGTGTGTCGCGGCGGTCGACTTCTAAACATGGTCCTTGCAGCCACGCACCAGGTCGATTCGGCAGCAGATCAGGACTGCCCGCCGCGGAGGGTGTCAACTTCACCACATAGGGCAGTCACTTCCGCCACCGCAGGCAACCAAGCGCTTGAACAATTTCAGCGAAGTGTCGGTAAGGGTTGCAGGGAAGAAACGTCTCGTTCTTAGCGGTGAGCCATTCAAATGCCCTTGTAGCAAACACTTCGGTGGAGTCGGACATGTCGCCTCTGGTTATGCATTAATTTCCTAAACGGCTCCCACCGCGCCGCCATTCCTTGTCCTGCCGGAGGCTCGTGGCATCAACCAAACCACTCTTCGCAGTGCAGCTAGTCGGCCCCGATGCGGTATGAGAGGTCGGCCCGTTTACGAACAGATTTAAACTCGTCGCTAATCCCGTTGCTTCCGATGACGTTGCCGGCCCAGGCCGGTGTGCTGGAGGGTCGAGGTTGCATCGAGAACGTTGTCCAACCAAGGGACCCGATTGGAGAATCTTCTCGCCTTGGATGGCGTGGTCCACCGATAAGAGTCGTGTTCCCAGTTCACTCTCAGCCTCCGCTTGGCAGTAAGAGCAGTGAAAGTATGCACAAGCCATGGATTTCCAGACCCGTCGGGAACCACCAGATCCGGGCCTTGCCGGAAGTCTAGGAGGTCTCGCTCGAGCAGCCCTGTTTCTTCCCGTAGCTCTTCAAGTGCCTGCTGTTCTGGTGTTGCGCCCGCTTCCAGAAACCCAGTGATGCAGTGCCAAAGGCCTCGATCGTGGCCAGTTCTGCGGCTCCTTCGGAACAGGGCGATTCTGCCGCGCCATTGAACGATGACAGCGATAACGGTGTGCTCGGGGGGAATGTCAACCGCCTCATCCAAGGCTAACCCGGAGTTGGGAGGGTTCGTTCCCGTGATTATTTTTCTCACATCCCTTGAAAGACGGGTCAATTACTATCGTCTGCAGCGCAGTAATTGGTTATTGAAGAATTTACGTTAAAGTTCAACCGAGGGATGGTTTCTGGCGTAGGCATCAATTGCTCCTGGGACGTCCGCCCCAGCGCTTCCACCACACTATGTCGTAAGTCAGGCTAGGGCAGCCAGCTCCCAAGTGGCGGCTGCCCTAGCCTGGTTGCCCAGTCATTTCCTGGCCGTCTGTGGGGGGCACGATCACGAAGTCAGGATCTGCGGTGAGCTTTCCTCGCATCCATGCTCCGTGAGCCAAGGTCACCTGGTCGCGCGTCATATCGTCAGCATGGACCCCGGCCCTCGCCCAGCAGCCTACGGCTTGGGCTTCGGAACCCAAAAACGGCGGCGGGACCCGTGTCCACGCCTCGCTCCCGTGGGCCGCGAAGCCCCTGCACCAACCATTTCGGGCATAGCGAGATGCCTGTGCCGAGGCCTCCGCAACTTTCGTTAACCGCTAGGGACTAGTGGCAGCAGTAGCGATCTCTGTCACTGCCGGGTAGACCCGAAGTGCACGTAAGTCCCAGTTGGAGGGCTCACGACGAGGTGAGGAGCGTTGCGGCGGAGGTGGGCTACTTCCGCCGGGGGGGCGCCATTCAACACAGCGAGATAGCGACAAGGCTCGTCGTAGTGGTTCTTCCAAGCATGGGCGGCTCCTCCCATCACCAGCATGTCTCCAGCTCTGAGGGTGACTGTCTGCCCTCCAGGGAACTCGAGATCGACTTTCCCAGAGATGATGTACTCAAAATCAACCGAATCAGTAGCATGCATGTCTGCCGCCCCCTCCTCGGTTCCGTGGTCGCCTTCCATGTCCTCACTGGCATCGAATTTACCGGCAGAGTTTGCAGCCCATTCAAAGATCGCAAAGCGAGTGCCGCCGGTAACCGGCGGGAATGTCATGTTCTCAGGTACCTCACCGACGTAGTCAGGGAGATCAAATGCCTGTTGACTTCCCCAGAACATAGCGCCGTGTACGACACCATCTATGTTGATGCCTTCAGGTTGGTCAGGTTTAAAAACCTCAACTTTGCCGTCTTCGAGATCTCGAGCAACGAACAAACGGCAATCATCAAAAATGCTCATATCAGTTTCCTACATTCTCGGAGTAGTGATGTTAACAGTGGGAAGAGATATTTCGTTCTCCCGGAAGCAAACCAGTAGCTCGGTGAAAGCTGGAGCCGTGCAAACGGGAATGCCGCTTGACCGGGCTAGTCCTCGATTTGTGAGAGGAAACCTGTAGCCAGACCTCCATCAACAGGCATTACAGCGCCAGTGATGTAGTCGGAGTAGTCGGAGAGGAAGTATGTGATCGCGCGCGCCTCATCGGCTGGTTTCGCCAGGCGACCGATGGGCATACGCGGGTAGAACAACTTATCCAGGATCCCGCTTTGGCTGAACACGTTCAGCAGCATGGGAGTCTCAACGGGGCCCGGGCACACGACATTGACGCGAATACCAAGGCGTCCCCAGTCGAGGGCTAGCGACTTTGCCATTCCGACTACGCCGTGTTTGGTCGCAGCGTAGTTGGAACGACCTTCGTGACCCCCAAGCGAGTCGATTGACCCGATGAGCACCATGGATCCCGAATCGCCTCGCGCAATGATGCGCTGAGCGGCAGCTCGCGCCACAAGCCAAGTTCCAGTCAGGTTGACATCGATGATCGCCTTGAAGTCCTCGAAGGGCATTTGGTCGGCGCGTGCAGGACGAGTGATACCCGCCGCAGGGACGACACCGTAAATGGGACCAAGTTCCGTCTCGACCGCGTTCAAGGCATTTTGAACTGACTCTTCATTTGTGACGTCTGCCGCGAAGGCTTTGGCAACCCCGCCGGCGGCCTCGACCTCTTCTACGGTGTGTTTGGATTCCTCGGCACGAAGATCCAGGAGTGCAATCTTCGCGCCGTGTTGGGCAAGCTCGATGGCTGTAGCCGAGCCGATGCCCCCCGCACCTCCGCTGATGACAACAACTCGTCCTTCAAGACCAAACTCTGCCATGGGTATCTCCTTTGATTACATGATTGAAATGACTCTGCGACTTCACAGTGATATTTGCTGGACTGAAAGAACCTCACTCCAGTGAGATTCGAAGAGCGGCACTAACTGCTGTAGCCCCAGATTTCGGAAGTAAGGCTGGGAACGCCTCCGGACCCGGTCCGCTTCGCTGGCATACCTTTCGTATACGAAAAGATCTCCCGGGTCTTGGGGGTTCTGGAAGAACTGATAATCAAGGGTGCCCGGTTCGCTCCGGGTCTTCTCTGCCATCTGGGCAAACAGCCGCAGCGCCAGAGCAAGGTCGTCTTCCCTGACGCGGAACCTGGCGTTCACCGTCACAGGCAGTGAATTGGACATGATCTTTCCTCCCGGCCGCCTACCGCTCTCAGGTACCGCCACAAGTTGTTCTTGAGCGGGCCATCACGGTCACTGCAGCCCTTTGTCTGAGTATAGCTATTTTGTCTGTTTCAACAAGGTCTTACTAAAAAAAACTAGGGTTACGGCTCTGGCGCGGATGATGCGTGACTACGCCAGTCCGCCCATCCCGCAACTCCAAGCCAGCATGTTCTTCCTCTGGGGCTATATCGTGCCAGACGATGTTCCTCCGTGGACACATATGAAGCCGCAAATCAGACGAATGCCTTCTTTGTCCGTCCATTGACCACAGGTAGCTAGTCTGACAAGATGACCTGCAGGCAAATGTCGTGGTCCTTGCGGCCCCGGTTGCTAGGGCAATCACCGGAACGGACCGTTCCCAACCTCAACGCTCACAACCGCATGCGTGTTCTACGCGGCGGTTGTGCACTTCTAAGGAGACACAGATGTCATCAGCTGCAAGCGAGCACTCAAAGTTTTCACTGTCCTCAGGCCCGATGCATGACGGTAACCCGTTTAAGCTCGGACTGTTCGGTCCTGTCTTCAACACCACTCAAATCAGTACACGTCCGACAAGCTTTGAACTGACCTGGGAGCACACGAAGAAAATCGCGCAGCTCGCGGATCGGGGTGGGCTCGACTTCATCCTTCCGCCGGCTCGCTGGGCCGGGTTCGGAGGTCCTTCGGAGTTCATGGACAAGTCATTCGACTCCTTTAACTGGGTCGCGGCAGCAGCGGCAGTCACTGAGCGCATCGCTTTCCTTGCCACGACGCACACGTCTGTACACTCACCGATCACAATTGCGAAGCAATCCGCTACGCTCGACCACATTGCTGGAGGTCGACTAGGCATCAATCTCACGATGGGATGGGTACGCCACGAGATTGAGATGTTCGGTATCCAACTTCGCGAGCACGATGAACGCTATCGGTTTGGGGCCGAGTGGGTCACTGCTCTTGAACGGTTGTGGACGGAAGATGAACCATTCGACTTCAACGGTGAATTTATCACTCTCAAGCAAGCTCAAAGCAAGCCAAAGCCAATTTCCAAGCCACGTCCCGTTCTAGTGAATGCAGGCAATTCAACTGCTGGCATAGACTTTTCGGCACGATACTGTGATTATAATTTTGCGACAATCAATGACCTGGAATCCGGTGCTGAGCTGGTGCAGCGCGTGAAGTCTCTGGCGGAGAATGATTACAATCGCCAGCTTGGCGTCATGACCTATGGTTCGATTGTTTGCCGTCCAACGGAAAAGGAGGCCAAGGATGCCTTCCGGAACGTCATTGAGCACGCTGATTATCAGGCCGGCGGTGACCTTATGCGCTCTAATGGTGCTGAAAGTGAATCATTCCGAGAGCTGATCAACGCGAATCAGACGCGTTTCATCACGAGCAGTGGGGGCAGCGAGATTGTCGGCACACCTGAGCAGGTAGCTGAGCAACTTAAGGCATTCCACGACATCGGCATCGGCGGATTTGCCATAATCTTCCAGGATTTTGCGGAGGAGATTCCCTACTTCACCGCCGAGGTACTTCCTCTTCTGAAGGACATGGGAGTTCGCCTAGAGCAGCCGACAATGGCCCTCTAGTCATAATCCTGGATCAACCCATAACCGTAAGGATCATTGGGACCCATCGTTCAATGTCATGTCGGAGGTAGTCCTCCCGTCCGACCGTCGTCGCCTTCCCAGTTCCAGATCGCCAAATGGGGCTGGGAGGTGGCTGCGGACCCTTTGAAGCTCCGAGCGGTCGGCGGGGCCGTGGGATTGTCCGTTCTACAGGACGGCTACTGCACGCCCATGGTCTTGCGCGTTTGCTGGGCAAGTCAAAGGATCGGATCTCCGCTGCCGGCGACAATCTAGGTCAGTTGTTATACGAGGAAATGCGCCCTGAGGGCCGGTACCGTGCCTGATTCCCCATCTCGATGTACGGGTTGCCCAGGTAAGTATGTGGATCAATGTCTCCGGGATGTCATGTCGAGACCAGCCATCAGAATCACCTTGCGCTGACGGCCTCCAGGGTTGTTTGCGTCGCGCTGACTAGTCCATGGCCGAGTCGGCCTACCACGCTAGTCAGTCATATCGCCTAGCACCAAAAGTTGAGGCTAAGCCCGACTCCATCCATGCCATGCCGAAGCGGCACCGACCTCCCGAAAATATTCCTCGCTCCTGGGACGAAAGGTCGAGGAAGCGGTGGATGCGGTATTGCGGGGGCGCTCATGCAGTATCGCCAGCGTTGCTTGGTTGTTGGCTGGCGATCTGAGACTGGATTACCTCGGCCTTATGGCGAAGGGTTGGGTGTCGGAGGCACTGGTAGCTTGCCCATACGGCGCTGCGATCATGGCTACCACGCATAGGATACATGGAGGAAATGCGGATAGCGGCTCGTCGAGTCGGCTGTCCCGTGGTCGACATCGCGGATCGGCCCATGGTCGACAACTGTCGTGTTCGGTCTTGAGCTTTGGAACCTTTGAGCCAGAGCGATCTTGCAGAACACGCGTTCGACTGGCCGGATGTTTCCCTGGATTCCGTCAACAGTCGGACTGCAATCGGTGCGAGCCATGGAAACCGCGCTCCCACACTGTGCAATAGCAGGCCGTTTTTGCCAAACGGCGGGGACTCTCAAGAGGCATGCTGGGTTTCGATCTCAGGTACCTACACCCGTAGTTTCCCCCTGCTGGTCCAGTGGCCCTTCGCGGTATCTTGGGGAGACAACCTCAAATTACCAGGCAGCCTCCATCGGGGATCAGCACAACATTGTCATCTTGGAAATCAGGACACATGGATTCGCGAGGATGGATAGTTTGGGTCATCGGGGGTCGCAAGTAGCTTCAGGTACCGTTCTTCTATTGCCCGCAAATTGTGGGAATAGGTATGCCGACAGCAGTGCAGAAGGCCGTATCGGGACTACCAACTCCTGATCTAATCCGTGGCTCATTCATTTCAAAAAGAAATCTAAACTACCTGCTGTGAATCCCACTAGTCCGTCTAATTGCTATGAGAGGAAGCTGACTTGTCCTTCGCCCAGCTCCCCATTTTCGCCTTCTTCAACTACGGCGCAGGAACCGTGCCTGCAGGTCGAGAGTTGGATCTAGCTTTTGATAGTCATTCGACGTACGACGAGAGCAGCGGTAGATTGACCGCGTCCCCTTGGGAAGGCCTGTACCTGGCGCCGGAGGATACCGTCGCTAGGAAGTAGAACCACCGCCAGCCGCAGATGAACGGCGCCTCGGGATGCCTTCGAGGCTAGTCCTAGCAAAATCACTTATGCGTGTCGCCGACGTTTAGCCTTCGAGCCAAGGTTGAGGATCGTGACAACGGAAGCAGGCAGTCCTGAAGGTCGCGACCGGGGTGTGCAGCCGTGTGAGCCTGAGACTCGACATTTACTGCTATCAGCACCGGAGGCTAGTCGGGCACTGGTTCAACCGATGGACGCAAGGTTGCCGTCAGTTACGGAATGGTTCCGTAAGTAGCTGAGATGTCCCTGCATCGCTTCCGCTGCCGCACCGGGGTCCCGCTTCTCGATGGCGCGGTAAACGTTAACGTGATGAATGACGGAGTCCCGACCAAGTTCTTCAGTGATGTTCACGAGCGTCAAAGGATGGGCTGTGCGATGCAGAGCTGACACGAACGCAGCAAGTACCCGGTTGCCAGAAGCATTTGCTATCTCACAATGAAATTGAGCGTTTAGTTCCGGGATCGCAGGGTCGTCGTAAGTAACAGACCGCTCCCTGTCGATGATGTCGTGGAGGTTAGCAAGGTTGCTGTCCGACCGAAATTCTGCAGCAAGTCGAGCACTGGGTACCTCCAACAGGTCGCGGAAACCCGCCACTTCTTCAGGCGAAACAGAGCCGATGTCTAAGACGCTACTTAGCCGTTCAGAAACTATCCGTGAAAAGGAGTTGTGATCTACGCTCTGTACGTATAGGCCGCTTGTGGTCCCAGGTCCCTTTTCAAGCAGCCCTCCTTCAACCAGTGACCGGAGAGCTTCGCGGATCGTAGTTCGGCTCACATTGAACGATTGCGCGAGGGCCTGCTCGGCAGGCAGACGCTCCCCATCCTTCAGTGTGCCATCGACGATAGCGCGTTTGATCTGATTTTCTACCTGCTGTCGGGGTCGCTGCACGGGGATCGCAGGGAAAGGCATCGAAGATTGGTTATCCGGCATCGGTTCTCCTGTAGCAAAGCGCAATCGGCATATATCACTATTGTATGACCACTGAGTAATGAGCCGCGTATGGGCGGTTCAACCCGTGTCGGACAAGTCCAACTGTCGGAGACGCTCTCCGCGACAAATCCGGTACTGAAGAGCGGCGTCGCGGAGTCTGGGGTGTGCGGCCCTTCGGTGTGATTCAGGGGGTGGAGTCAGTAGTAGCTTGCAACCGGTTCGCTGCCGGAGTCGTGCTTCCTTGGGTATTCCCCGGCGGTGGCTCGGGCCAAATGGGCCGCCAACGGCATGAACCCCAGCCGGGGACGCCGAGTTGGGGCCATTTGCAAAGGAGCCGGCATCCGCGGGCGACCCAGTCAGCGCCCGGGTACGGCTATTTTCCAGCGCCGGAGGCACTGACCCTGTCCACAAAGCTGTCGTCGTCGCGCAGCGTCTCCGGTGTCGGCTGCGCGGCGTGAAGGTAAAAGCAAGCCGGAAGGTAAGGAACCGACGGTACCCGCATGCCTAAGTCAGGTACCCGGCCGCGTAGTTTCCCCCGCCCGGGTAGTGGAGAGTGCCCGCAATACTTACTTATGTCGCAATACCAAACCTGATCTGCGGACAAGAAAGGCAGCATGAAAGTGAGACGTCAAGTAGCCTGTTTTTCCCGCCCATCAGGCTCCTGCACGGCAGTATCGCGTGGACGAATGACATTGGTTGCCTTTTACCGGCAGCACAGCCGAGGTACTCGCCTCCAGGTCAACTAACAGGTCTCGAGATTTCGGCGAATGTGAAGTTCGGCTTAGTCTCCGCCCGATATGCAGCCCAACCATCGGCGGTGCCGCTGCAACCACTCAAGCGACTGCTGACAGTTGTGCATGATTTGCGTCGCTAACCCAACCCACCAAATGCATAGAGCTGCGTATCAGCTTGATATCAGTTCTCTATCGAAAGGACCAGCCATGAAGGCTCATTTGGAAGTAAGCCCGGAACGGATGCGAGAGGTTCTCGGTCATTTCTGTACAGGTCTGACCATTATCACTGCCTCAACAGAGGATGGACCTGTGGGCTTCACCTGCCAGTCATTTTCATCGTTGTCGTTGGAGCCCGCGCTTGTTTCCTTCAGCCCGGCTCGTTCATCGTCAACCTGGCCGAACATTCGAGCCGTTGGACGGTTTTGCATCAATATACTTCCCGAAGAACACCGCGAGCTCGCTGGTAAATTTGCTCGATCCGGGACCAATAAATTCGAAGGGGTGCGTTACACACCTTCCCACCTCGGCAGTCCGATTCTGGACAGTTCATTGGCATGGATTGATTGTGAATTGTACGAAGAGTATGACGGTGGCGACCATACGATCGTTCTGGGACAAGTCAAGGCCATGAGCACGCGTAGCGAAGCAGAGCCGCTGCTGTTCTTCAAGGGCAGCTACGTCGGGTTGGGTGCACTGGTCTGAAAATTCCCGGGCTGGACGCCATGCTGTTCAGATTTGGGCATGACGCAAGATGCTGAAAAATATGGGTCGATTCGGCTGTCACTCGGTCCAACTTGAACTCGTCTGTCGAGGATGATTCCTCGATTTTTTGCCTACAGACATCGGAAGAGCCAAACCGGCTTCGCGGCAGCTCCCTATCATCTTTGACCGACCGACAGGGCAGTATTCGGACTCAGGGGGCGCACTTCGGAAGGATCTCGGAGTTGTCCAACGCTCTTAGCCAGTCTTTGCTCCGCATTGGTCCGCGACGGCGCAGTTGAGAGATCCACCGCGGGGCCGGGTCGGCGGGTTTCCTGGGGAAGGCGCGAGGTTCCAGTCATTGGCTGGCTCTGTATGAAGGGTCACGAGCCCGGCGAAGGTGGCTGCTGGGCCACCCAAGCGGCAATTTGGGCGCGTGCGGTGAAGCCTAGTTTGCTCAATATGTTTTCTACGTGCCCTTCAACCGTCCGCGGTGAGAGCACCAATGTCTCAGCGATCGATCGGTTACTGAGTCCTTGCGCGACGAGCCGGGCTATCTCCCTTTGCCTCGGAGTTATCAGGGACCCCACGGTGGGTTCCGAGGTGCTCGTGGGGGGTGTTACGCCGAGTGCCCTTGCCAGTGCCTCATCCTGAGTGAGGCGCGGCCGGGGGTTGTCCAACTCAAGGGTTCTAGTTGAGCCTATGCTGCTCCGAAGAGCGTCAGCCGAAAGCGCCGAGTCCGCCTGAAGGTGCGGTCCGAGCGCCTCGGGGTTGGTTCCCAGGTTCGTCCAGAGGTCAGAAGCAGCGTTGCTTAGGTCCACTGCGGTCTCGAAACGTGACTCGGAAGCTGCAATCCATGACAGGAGATCAATGGCCAGGGCTGTGCACATGGCATCTCTGAACTCCGCCTGGATTTCGAGAGCTTCCGTCGCCGCCTTTCTGGCTTCAGCGTTTTCACCCATATGCCAGCGACATAGAGCCAAAGCCCATAGCGAATAGGCATGGCCCCACCGTTCACCGTGCCGGCTGCTCAATTCGAGAGCTTCCTCACAGCTCCTGATTGCTTCGCCTGTGTCTCCGCTATAGGTTTGCGCCAAAGCGAGTTGGAAAAGGCCCGTGACCGTAGAGGCAGTGTTTCCCGCTGCCTTGTGAGCGGTGATGGCGGTGTTGTAAAGGGCGATGGATTCGTTGAGGTTTCCGGTAAAAAAGAGGTAGAAAGCACGCCAGTGTGAGACCTGGGCAGCAAGAAGCGGATCGCATAGAACCCGGGCTGTCTCGTGGCATTCCTCAAGGTAGCGTGAGGCAGTATTACGGTCGCCCTGAACTAAGGAAACCCAGGCCGCGACCCAAAAGGCTGCGCCACGCTCGGGGCTGGGCTCATCGGACTGTGCGAGGATTCGGTCCAACCAACGACGTCCGTCGCCGAGGAATCCACCTGCAATCCAGTGGTACCGCAACAACGACGCTAATTCGGCCGCGGATTGGAGTTCTCCCTTGGTGTTTACGGACCACTCCAAAACCGACAGCAGATTCGCGTGGTCGTTTCGCATGGCCCAGAGGGCCTGCGTTTGTCCGGGCCCACACCAGTTTTCAACCATGTCGGCTGCCCGTTTCAGATAAAAATCACGTTGGCGGCGCTTTAACTTAGGGAATCCATCGGTGTCTCGGGCGAGGAGCTCGGCACCATACTCTCGTACGGTCATTAGCTGCCGGTACCGGATCAGCTCTCCGGAGCGTTCGGCGGAAACAATCGACTTCGCTACGAGTCGGTCCAGCAAGTCAAGAATCTGAGTAGGATCCAGATCGCCGAAACCACAAACGCTCTCGGCGCACTCCAAGTCAAAGCTCCCTGGAAAGACGGAGAGTCGAGCCCATAGTAGCTGCTCTGCCGGGGTGCAGAGGTCACAACTCCAATCGATCAGCGCGCGCAGTGTTTTCTGCCGGGGTAGGCCGGCGCGATCGCCACCGGTTAGTAGTTGGAATCGTTGATCAAGCCGTTCCACAATCTGCGTGACAGATAGTGATCGCAGCCTGGCAGCTGCCATCTCGATGGCCAACGGCATCCCGTCGAGGCGATTGCACAGCTGTACGATGGCATCGGAGTTTTCAGGTGTGACTGAGAAATCAGTAATTGTGGCCCGAGCTCGATCGACAAGCAGGCTTACCGCCTCATATTGGTCAAGCCCCGCTGCAGCATGGGATTCCAGAGGCGACGGCGTGGTGAGTGGTGGTATGCGGCAAATGCGCTCACCGGCGATTTCCAACGGTTCTCTGCTCGTTGCCAGGACTCGTAGGCCCGGGGCTTGTTGTAGCATAGCGGCTGTAAGTGCTGCTGCGGCCTGCAGAAGATGTTCACAGTTATCCAGCACAATCAGGATTTGTCGTTCACGGATGTAATCCAAGAGTTTGTCCACAGCTGGGCGAGCCGACTGATCCGGTACGGAGAGCGCCGAGAGCACGGCGGAGGCCAGACTCGCTCCCTCCTCGAGGCTGGCAAGTTCAACAAGCCAGACACCGTCGTGGAAGGCCTTGCTGGATCGATCGGCCAGCTCGATAGCCAATCGACTCTTACCAACCCCGCCAGGGCCGTTGAGCGTAACCAGCCGGGACTCTGTCATGAGCGACTTGGCTTCGTTAAGTTCTCGCCGCCTGCCGACGAAACTGGTCAAAGCAAACACGCCCCCGACGCCGTGTCTCAATGAAGCCTTGGTCATTCACCCATCCAATCCATTCGTCACCACACCGAGACGGTCCCAATCAATGTGTGGTGGTCCACAGGGCGCTCGATACCCGGCCAAGGGCGCCTCTGGTTGGACCGGCAAACACATTGGTTGGCTGTGTTCCAGCTTAGCTTGTCAGTCAAGAGGATTACCTTGCCGTACAGGCGATTGACTTACAAGCTCCAATTGAGTAGTTTCGACTGCATTCGACCGTCCACATCCTGCTCAAAGAAGACAGCGACGGTCCGACAATAACGACCCGTTTCTGAACACGGGGTCTTGTCCTACACGGCTCGTCACAGCCGAGTACGCGACCGAGGCATTTTGCTAACAAAGGAGTTTGCATGCCATTCACGACGGCCAAGAGCACTGAGACTGCTGAACAGAAGGCAGTGTATGGGAAGGTTTTCCGACGGATCCTTATCTTTGTTTGTGTTTTATATATCTTGGCGTACATGGACCGCACTGCCATTAGTTACGCCGGTCCCAACGGGATGAACCAAGACCTAGGACTCACAGCCGCCACTTTCGGATTGGTCTCGGGTGTCTTCTTCATCGGCTACGTGCTCTTTGAAGTCCCCAGCAACCTGGCACTTCGCCGCTTCGGTGCCGGAGTGTGGCTTGGGCGCATCATTTTGTCCTGGGGCATTATCCAAGCGTTGACGGCCTTCGTCCCCAACGAAGGTGTCATGTACGCGGCTCGAGTACTTTTGGGAATTGCTGAGGCAGGATTCGCGCCTGGTGTCCTGTTCTATCTGACGCTGTGGCTTCCGGCCAGACGCCGGGTAATTGCCTTCAGTTACTTCATAGTCATGGCGGTGCTCTCCAACATCGTCGGGGCGCCCCTTCTAACGCTCGCAATCGAGTGGGGGAATTCAATGAACACTGGATTTGCCGGCTGGCGCCTGATGATTCTTCTCACCGGAATCCTCCCTGTCATCTTCGGAGTTTGGACTTTCTTCTACCTCCCCAAAGGGCCAAAGGATGCTCGCTGGCTGACTCAAAGGGAAAAGGACCTGATCGAAGACGAACTGGCGGCCGAGCGGAGCCAGGTTCCTGACACGACCCACAGCGTGTGGTCGGGTCTGCGCAGTCCCAAGGTTTGGATCCTCGGAGCCGCCTACTTCACGGTGCCTTACTCCACGTATACTCTTTCGTTCTTCCTTCCGACAGTCGTCGCGGGCTTCAAGCAGCAGTTCAGCCTTGAGCTTTCACCGGTCCAAGTCGGTCTCTTGGTCGCCGTGCCATCAGTAGTCGGGGGCCTCGCAGCTATTCTGGTCGCTCGGTCAGCGTCCCGACGTGGCCGCCTTGGACTACACGTCGCCGTTGTCTGCTTCATCGCCGCTGCCGGAGCTGCTCTCGTCGGGTTCTCCAACAACCCAGTAACGAGCCTCATTGCTCTCTCCCTGGTGTCAATCGGGGCCTACGGAGCCCCGGCAGTATTCTTGAGCATCATTCCGAAGCTGTTCAACATTGCCGCAGTGGCAACGGCACTGGCACTGGTTAACTCGATTGCGAACGCCTCTGGCTTTGCTGGCCCTTATGTCACAGGATCTATTATTTCCGTCACGGGCAGCACAAACATGGCTTTTGTAGTCGTGGGAGCACTGATTGCATGCGGAGGTTTGACTATCTACCTGGTGGACCGTCGTAGCCAACGACCCCAGCCGCGCAGAAGAGAATCTTTGCCCGCGGTAGATTCAACAATAAGTAGCCCGGAAAAAGTCCGCTAATTGACCCTACAAACGTGGTTCGGAACGAGGCCTGACGAAGGAACCCGTCGAGGCCTCGTTCCCGCTTTATTTCACGGGAATACTGGTTCACCTCGCAGGGCCCGGCCGAACTCTGTAGCACCGCTTTCCGAACCTGGAATAGTTAGCCGTTCAGTTCTGCATGGGCGGATCTTCGAGTAAGTTCTTCGACGAAAGGCGCATAAGTCCTAAGCCTAGGGTTCAGTCTTCATGAGTTCGGCAACGTTGTTCAGGACGCGTCGGCCTACTCATCTTGGTGCGAATCAATCGCAAAGTAAGTCGCCTCATGCCTAGCCAGGTGCACAGAGCACTGGCGTGTGGGCGGCACTTGGCGAAACACGTGGCGGGACTGACTTTATGGCCGTTCGTAGGTGCCTATTGGCGGGACTGCACCAGATAACTTGCTGTACCTTGCGTCAGCTCTCGGCAGCTACTCTGTGTTCCGGCGGGGCAAGGCTTCTCGCAGGCTGGGGGTACATGTGGCAGCGCTTAGGTCATGAAACGAACTTGCCGCCCTTCGAAGCTCCCGCGTTGCCGGCGGGCGTAATCCCCACCGCGGCCGCGTGGTGGAGTTAAGCAGCATTGAGAGTGCGTTGACGCCAGAAGGAGGGTAAATGGGGCAGGTAAATGACTCGTGCGTCCGCAGTGACTGGCCCCTGCGCCGTCTCGTCGTGCGCGGTTTGTTTGCCCCTCTCTTGAGGCCATCAGCTGACTCCTGGGACTTTCCGTTCCCGGTTTTGCTCTAGCCCGTGATAGCCATTTTCGCTATCGTCAGTGTGCGCGGCAGTTGGCTTGGAGACCATTCGGGGTCATCTGTCCCTTTAGGTCAGCGACTATAGACAGGGCCTCTTCCACAATCGGGACTGTTCGTCGTCGGCCGACTTGCGGGCGACGAGATGTCGCCGTTTAGAGCACCTTATCCGCCCCGGCCATTCGCCGCTTGAATCGTCTATTGGGTGCTCCGCTCCCCGCATCATCGCAGTGGCGGTGTCCTGCCGTGGTTGTGGTAACGAAAGGCACTACGGGTAGGCTCACTTTTGCCGTTGGCTTACGCCTCCGCGCAAGTGCTCGCACCGCCTTCTCCCGAACATGGATAGAGAGTTGTCCAGACCTCAAATCCAGCGGCGGCGTCTATATATTTCCGCTCAAACACACCCTCTAAAGAGATCCATAACCCAGATGCGTCGGGCATTATGGCGTCGACCACGGCCCGACGATACAGTTTACCGTCGCGCCATACCTCGACGATTTCGCCAAGAAGATGCTGCCAGTGGTCGCTGCGGTGCAGGTTGGCACGAAGGATGGTCTGGGATTCCATAAAATCTTTCTTTATCGTTCTAATTCGTATGTGAACAGACAACGCAAGTGAACCAGGCCGCGTTTAATAGCAACGCTAGTGTTATCCGCCCGGGAAACAGCCCACCCCGACGTCGTGGGGGTGGGCTTTGAACGGCATTAGCTCGTTTTGTTCACGGCGAAGGGTGGCCGGGTCAAGCCAGGGGCAATAGCTTCAGCTGGATCGCTGCCGAGCAGAGTCATCCTGTTGTACTGGTCGACGTGGATCACTTTGGGGTCGAAGTCGGTGGCCTGCTCCGTGGTCATCGTGGCATAGGTAATGAGGATGACTAGGTCGCCCTCATGGACCAAGTGTGCCGCGGCACCGTTGATACCAATTACTCCCGAGCCGCGTTCGCCAGCGATGGTATAGGTCTCCAAGCGTGCGCCGTTGGTGACGTTTACGATCGATACAAGCTCCCCCGGAAGAATGTCAGCGGCATCAAGCAGGTCCCGATCGACGGTGACGGAACCGACATAGTGCAGGTCAGCATGCGTGACGGTAGCCCGATGAATTTTTGACTTAAACATTGTGCGAGTCATGAACTGCATGGCATTTGCGTCCTTTGGAAAATGGTGTGCCCGAACGAAGTGATTGGACCCTCAAGACCGCTACTTGTGGTCGACTTCTACAACCGGTTCGCTGTCGCTGATGTCCGTGGGTCTACTCTGCTCGTCGTGTTCGGTGTACAGAGATCGTTTGTAGGTCTCAGGTAGAAACTTAAGGAGGATGATCGCAACAACAGCCATGAGTCCCGCCAGATAGTAGGCGGGCGCGAGAGGATTTCCCGTGGCTGCGACCAGAGCAGCGGCTACCAGTGGGCCCATGCCGGCTACCGGACCAACTCCCAGGTTGTATCCGATGGCGCCGGCGGTGAGGCGGATTTTAGGAGGAAAGAACTCCACGATGGTCACCGAACTCATGACCGTTAGTGACGACTGGAAAATCGCATAGAGTCCTAGGCCGAGCAACGCGAGCACAAACTCTCCCGAGGCCATTAGAAGGAAGACGGGGACAACCATAACTGCAAGACCAATACACCCCAGGATGTAGCTGAGCCGCCGACCGAAGCGATCTGAAAACCTTCCAGCTAAGGGGCACATAACCGCATACAGTGCAAGGCCGAGCATGCTCAGAAGGATGGCAGTGGGCCGCGGGAACTGAAGAGTCACGCTCAGATAACTCACGAAGTAAGTTGCGAAGTAGTAAAAACCAGTTCCGGTCGCGGAGGAAAATGCGAAAGCGATGAAAATGTTGCGGAGGTCGTCTTTTCGGATGTGCTGTAAAGGGTTGACTCGGTCACCCTTCTTCTTGATCTCCTGAAAGACGGGAGTGTCCTCCAGTTTCAGCCGCATAAAGAGACCGACAAGACCGATTGGAAGGGCGAGAATAAAGGGGATCCGCCATCCAAACGAGGCCATATCCTCTGAGGAAAGGGCTGCGGAAAGGAGGAAGACCACAGCGCTGCCGGCGACAATTCCCAATGCTGCGGTTGCGGCAATGAGGCTGGCCCACAGCCCGCGGCTGCGATCTGGAGCGTACTCAACGAGGAATGTGGAGGCTCCGGTCCATTCGCCGCCCACGGAGAGGCCCTGGATGCATCGGATCGTAACCAGCAGGATCGGGGCGCCTAGCCCGATACTTGCGAAGCCCGGGAGGAACCCTATGAGTGCAGTAGACACGCTCATGATGATGATGGCAAGTGCCAGTGACGTTCGGCGTCCGACTTTATCTCCGATGTAGCCAAAGACCGCTCCGCCCAAAGGGCGGAAGAAGAATGCAACACCGAATACGGCCAGCGATGCAAGGAGTTGGCTCGATGCATCTCCGGCTGGAAAGAACTGGGCTCCGATGATGCTTGCCACGAACCCGTAGACGGCGAAGTCGAACCATTCCATAAAGTTTCCTATAAGCGTTGCTCCGACTACTCTGCGCCGCGCTCGGGGTTCTCTAACATTTGTTGCTGGTGACGGACTCATACCCAGTGATCCTTTCAAGGCCATTCAAATGAGGATGTACTGCAACAGTCCTGGGTTGTGGGTTCCTCGGCATTAGGGAACTCTCGGTCGATCCTTCGTCAGGCTTCGCCTATTGGACTTGCGTTTGCCGAGGACGCCGTCCGAGTGTGGGAAGGCCGAGCCCATCGACGTAGCCATACTCACAGTCTTGTCGGACAACTGTCAATGGTTCGCAAGAACGTTGTATGATTAAAACATGTCTGACAAGATAGCGACGGCCTGCAGGTACGAAGAGCGGTGTTAGTGCTCTCTCAGGTTGATCCCAGCCAGAAGGCACCGCGGGGCGGGTGCTTGAGAGAAACGTTGTTGTGCTGATATCGCAGGGCTAACCCGGCGGGTGAAGAGCGAACAAGCCACGTCAGTGAACTGCTCCCCTGAAGTTGGACTGAGATTTTCAGTTCCGATTTGAGGGGAGCAGTTTTTTGAGTTCGCGTAGTTCTTTGTCTGTGGTGCAGCGCGTGTCGGCTGTAGCGTGTTTTGAGAGGGGT
>NZ_JAQPPK010000047.1 GCF_029952445.1 Paenarthrobacter nitroguajacolicus
AGCCGAGGCACCCCGCGTCGGCAGCGACAGATGGGTAGAAGAGACAGGGTGGGGGCCGTCGGCCAGGACGACGCCGGGCGGACACTGCTGGAGGCAATGGCGCGTGCCGGCGTCGACATCAGCGACATTGCCCAAGTGGACGCCGCAACCGGAACCGCACTTGTGCTCGTGGACAGCCAGGGCGAAAACCAGATTGTGGTGTGCCCGGGCGCCAATGGCGAAGTGGTCCTCGATGGTGTCAGCTTCGGCGACGACGAAGCCGTGCTGTGCCAGCTCGAGGTGGACCAGGACGTGGTGTTGTCCGCAGCGCGGGCCGCCAAGGGATTCTTCGCCCTGAACGCGGCCCCGGCGGCACCCATCCTGCCGGAACTGCTGGAACGCTGCGACCTGGTGATCGTTAACGAGACCGAATACCAGCTCATTCCGGCACTGAAGGACGCACCGCTGGTGGCCGTGACATACGGCGGCGAAGGTTCGGCGATCTTCGTCGACGGCGAACGGGTGGCCGAAGCTCCCGCTGTGCGCGTCACCGACATTGCCAACACCATCGGAGCAGGCGATGCGTTCTGCGCTGCGCTGGTTCTGGCTCTTCAGGCCGGGCTTGAGTACGGGAACGCCCTGGCCGTGGCAAATGCCGTGGGCGCGGACGCGGTCCGTGATGCTGCGTCCCAGCCCGCGCTTCAGCCCCTGGAACACTACGTGCAGGCCACTCGGAGCGCCGTTAAGTAGACGAGTTCTGTCGGCGCGCAGTGAGCCGCGCAAATGTCAGTGTCTGCTGTTACGCTGCCGATGGAGGGTAACCATGACCGGACCTGCGTGGAGACCGTTGAACTAACCGACGATCCTGAACCCGTTGAACTCCCCTGTTGCATCGGAGACCTCGGATTCCACGTGCTCCACGCGGCCCGGCGCCTGCGCGGATTTGAGCCACTCCAGCATGGCGTCGATGTCCGGGCGGGGACCTTCCGCCACCAACTCCACCGAGCCGTCATAACGGTTGCGGACCGTCCCAGTCAGCATGAGCTCGTCGGCCTTCCGGGCGGTCCAATAGCGGAACCCGACGCCCTGGACAACACCGGTGATGCGGGCCGTGAGGCGATTCCCGACTAGGTTCATGGACCAACCTTAACGAAACCTGCCCCTGCCCGCCCCCTCCCCGTACAACGGAGTGGGTGACGAACAAGGGCAGGATACGCGGGTAGGTAATCAGCTCACCACAATGTCCCGCGTTGCGTGGCTGTACGTGATGGTGACGGATCCGCCGTCGTGGTTCAACTCGTGGTTCGCACCGTCACGGGCGCCAAACGCACCATAGTTCTCGTCCCACGAGCGGTTCAGCGCGATCTTGTAGGTGTAGAAACCGGCGGGCAATTCAGCCGTCAGCGTCCACACCTGAGCCAGCGGGCTGAAGGTCATCTGGGCTTCGTCGTACTGCGGTGCCCAATCCTCGGGAGCGCCAAGGATCGTGTTGAAGTCCCCGGCAATCGCGACGGCGTCCGGCTGCGGCACGGTCTCGACGGCGGAGGTCGCCGCCGCCTTGGCAGGCGCCTTCCTGGTGGCCGGCTTCCTGGTAGTCGCAGCAGCCTTCGGAGCGGACACCTTGGCTGCGGCAACCTTGGGCTCGGCTACCTCGCTGGCTGCGACCTTGGGGGCCGTTTCCTTCTTTGCCGCAGCGCGCTTGGGCGCTGCTGCCCGCTTTGCCTTCGCCTTGGCAGGCGGGGCGGTGGGAACCGGAACGTCGGCAGGTACCGGAGTTCCGGCGTCGAGTGCTGCCGCGAAAGCTGCAACATCGGCGAAGGCGACCGTCGCGCGTAGGCCGTCCTCCGGGATGGTCCAGCCCGAACGTCCCTTGACCAGCCAGCCGGCCTTGACCAGTTTGGCCGAGGCGGATGTGAGGGTCTTGTGGCCGCGCGGAATGCCGCCGCTGAGCAGCTCGGCCTCGTGGTCGTTGAACGGAACGCGTGCGATCGCTTCGGCCAGCACTTCGCCGGCGTTCAGCGTTGCCCCGGACCATACGCCCTCTGCGAGGATGTCCAGGACGGCCTTCAGACGAAGGTTGGTGTTCTCGGCGGTGTTCGCGCCCATGCTTCTCCTTCTACGGTGGATATTCCCTTGCAGTTTGCCAATGAATTGTTAATTCCCGCGACTGCACTTGGTAAACACCGTGTGTCGTGACTGAGTGTGACATCACAAGCGGCACAAGTGATGTACGGGTCTCGGCTGGAGCGGTTCAGGCCCCCGTCACCGACGATTTGACCCACTCGGTGACCTCGTCCAAAAGCTCTGCTTTGCGTGCCTCGCCGGCAAAGGATGAACGGATGGAGTTGGCAGCCAACGTAGCCTGTTCGGGCACCGAGAACTTCAACACCTCCACCAACTGTTCAAAGTTGTCGTCCACGTAGCCGCCAAAGTAGGCGGGGTCATCCGAATTGACGCAAACGTTCAGGCCGATGGCCAGCATCTCCGGCAGCGGATGGTCCTCAAGCTTGTCCACGGCGCGGAGCCGGACATTGGACAACGGGCAAACGGTCAACGGCACTTGCTCGGCCACGAGGCGCTGCACCACATCGGTATCTTCCATGCAGCGGATGCCGTGGTCGATCCGCTCGACGTGCAGGATGTCCAAGGCCTCCGTGATGTAGGACGCGGGGCCCTCTTCTCCGGCGTGGGCGATCCTTCGAAGCCCTGCCTCACCGGCGCGCTGGTACAAACGCTCAAATTTCGACGGCGGATTGCCTACCTCGGCCGAATCCAGACCGATGCCCGCGATGGGGGCGTGCATGGCCAGGAGCTGTTCAAGCACTTCCAGGGCGGATTCCTCGGACATATCCCGCAGGAAAGCGGCGATGAGGAGGGTGGAGACGCCAAAATCCTCTTCGGAGGTGGCAAGGGCGTTGGCCACCCCGTTGACGCAGGTTTCCAGTGCCACGCCCCGGGAGGTGTGGGCCTGGGGATCCATCATGATTTCCGCGTGCCGCACTCCCCCTGCGGCTGCCCGCTTCAGGTAGGCACGGGTCATGTCGGTGAAATCCTGCTCAGTCTGCAGGACAGCCATGTTGGCGTAGTAGAGGTCCAGGAAGGATTGCAGGTCAGAGAATTCGTACTTCTCGCGCAGTTCTTCGATGTCTTCGTACGGCAATTCGATGCCGTTTCGTTCGGCCAGGGCAAAGATCAGCTCTGGCTGGAGGGTCCCTTCAATGTGCAGGTGCAGTTCGGCAACCGGAGGTGCCGTGGTGGTTGTTTTCTCGCCAATAGTTTCCACCCGACAACTCTAGGCCCGAACACGGGCACGTGTCCCGGAGCACTCAACTTGGTTCTCACGCCCGGCACCCTCAAACTGAAAGGATGCAGACTTTCCTCCCCTTCGCCGATTTCCGTGAGAGTGCCGCGGCGCTCGACACTTCAAGGCTCGGCAAACAGCGCGTCGAAGCTCTCCAGGTACTCCGCGCGTTGGTGATCCCGGAGTACGGTTGGCAGTCCCACCCGGCCGTCCGCATGTGGATGGGCCACGTTCCGGCGCTCACCATGTACGGCCTGGCAATGGCCGACGAATGGATCGAGCGGGGCCACCCGGACAACACGCGCAACAACATCGCGGAGTTCGCGCCGCAGGCGGCCCACCCGGACTATGCGTCCCGGATCGTCATGCCGCCATGGTTGGGACACGAGGACCTGCACCTCAGCCACCGGTCCAAGCTGATCAGCAAGGACCCCAAGCACTACTCGCAGATCTTCCCGGGAACCGAGGAGAAGCTGGAATATGTGTGGCCCGAACCCAAGCACGAATTCCACCCGGAGGACCCGGAAGAGGACAGCTTGTGGATCCTGCGCTCGGCCGTTGAGGACCTCCGACCGGAACAGTTGACCACCGTCAGCATGCCTCCCCACGGCAAGGCACGTTCCACGGTTCCCGCAGACCCCGACGAGTACCAGTTCGTGTATGCCGAGGAGAAGTCCCGCAGGCAGGTCGGCGGGCCCCGGAAGCGCCCGGTCAAGCCGCAGGAGAAGAAGCCCACCCGCAAGCGCCAAGCCCAGGAGAAGGCGTTCTCAACCCTCCCGGGCAAGACCGAGATTGCGGTGCCGTTCGACGGCGGCAGCATCTTCGCCGTCGGCCTGATCCAGGGCCGACCCATCACGGTTGATGGCCGCTTCGCCCGCAACTTTGAAGTGACCAACGTGATCAAGCGCTCGGACTTCGACTACCCCGCGCTGCTGCAGGATCCCCGGGTCTTTTTCCCCGTCCCTGCACCCGCGCTGTAACGGCAGGTTCCACCAACGCAGGGAGGGCAATGGATTTCCAGCACATCATCGAAGCTGTGGGCAGGTACATGGACGCTGCCGGAGTGGCCGTCATGGTGATTGGGGCGCTGGTCTCCATTCCCATGGCCCTGCGCGGCTACCAACCGGAACGCGCCCGAGGCCTGGAACCATTCACGCCGTACCTCGCCTACCGGCAACTGCTGGGACGTTCCATCCTCTTGGGCCTGGAACTCCTGGTGGCAGCGGACATCATCCGTACGGTCGCGGTGACACCCACGTTTGAGAGCGTTGGTGTCCTGGCGATCATCGTGTTGATCCGGACCTTCCTCAGCTTCTCACTCGAGCTGGAAATCACCGGCCGCTGGCCATGGCAGAAGGAAAAGGGGCACGACGCCGGCGAACCGCTACGATCGGATCCATGACCCAGCCGTGGACTCCGGACATTCTTGGCGAAGGCTTTGAACAGCAGACGTTGGACCTCGACGGCGGTGCTGTCGCCACCTTGGTGCGATACCTCGGCACCGGGTCGCCGTTACCGGATGCGTCGGCAAAGGCTGGCCTCGACGCCGACGTTCTGTATGTGCATGGCTGGTCGGACTACTTTTTCCAACGTCACGTAGCCGCGTTCTGGCACCGGGCCGGGGCGCGCTTTTATGCCCTGGACCTGCACAACTACGGCCGCAGCCTGCGGCCGGGCTTGGTACCGGGGTTCGTCACCAGCCTGGCCGATTACGACGCCGACATCGCTGCGGCCCTTGAAGCAATGGGGCGCACGGGTACTCCGAGCGACCGGCCGCTCATTCTCCTGGGACACTCCACCGGCGGGCTGACCCTTAGCCTGTGGGCGCACCGTCACCCGGGGGTGGCCTCGGCCTTGATCCTGAACAGCCCGTGGTTGGAGTTCCAAGCTACCGAACTGGGACGGCGTGCGATTGCGCCGCTGGTGGGCCTGCATGCCCGGCTCCACCCGCTGGCACCGCTGCCACCCGTGGACCCGGGCATCTATACCCGCGCAGTCTCGGCAGCACTCGACGGCGAATGGGACTACAACCTCCAATGGCGGCCCGACCGGGGATTCCCCATCACGCCCGCATTCCTGGATGCAGTGTTCCGCGGGCAGGCAACTGTTGCCGCAGGGCTGGGCATCGATATGCCGGTGCTCGTGCTGCTCTCGGACAAAAGCTACCTGCAGCCGAAGTGGTCCGCTGATGCCCTCACGGCAGACGTTGCCTTGAACGTGGACGCCGTGGCCCACCGGGCACTGTCCTTGGCGGACACCGTCACGGTGAGCCGGCTCCCCAACGCATTCCACGACATCTTCCTGTCCCCGAAGCCCATCCGGACCGAAGCGTTTGAGCGCATCGGCCGCTGGCTGCCCCTGGCCCTGCAACCCGTCCTTGCACAGAGCAACGCGGGGTCACTTAGGGCCCATGTTCCACCCTCGGATGGGCCATAAGTGACCCCGCGTTGCTTTAAGGTGGCGCTACTTGCCGAGCCCTGCCCGGCGCAACGCCTCAGCCATCGCGGTGTTCGTCGGAGCGGCCTGCGCCTGCTGGGGCTTACCTTGGCGGGAGTTGCCCTGCTGCTGCCGGCCCGGGTTTCCGCGGCGATCGTTGTCACGGGAGCCAGCTGACCGCTGACCGCCCGAAGCACGCCCTTCCGAGGTGCGCCCACCGGAAGTGCGCCCACCGGCAGAGCCGGGTTCGTCGTCGAGCCTCAACGTCAAGGAGATGCGCTTGCGGTCAGGGTCCGCCTCCAACACCTTGACCCTGACCACCTGGCCGGACTTCACGATTTCACGCGGATCCGAAACGAACTTGTTGGACAGTGCCGAGACGTGCACCAAGCCGTCCTGGTGCACTCCGACGTCGACGAAAGCCCCGAATGCGGCCACGTTGGTGACTGTACCTTCCAGGATCATGCCCGGTTTGAGGTCGGAGATCTTTTCGATTCCTTCAGAGAACGAGGCCGCCTTGAACGCCGGGCGAGGGTCGCGGCCGGGCTTCTCGAGCTCGGACATGATGTCCTTGACTGTGGGCAGGCCGAAGGTTCCATCCACGAACGACTGCGGGTCCAAGGAAGTGGCGGGGCCGCCACCGGCTGCCACCAGGATCTTGCGCGCCACGGAGTACGCCTCAGGGTGGACACTGGAGGCGTCCAATGGCTCGGCTCCCCCGGTGATCCGGAGGAAGCCGGCGCACTGTTCAAAGGCCTTCGCACCCAGCCGGGGCACCTTCTTGAGGTCGCTGCGCTTGGCGAACGGTCCGTTCTCATTCCTGTAGGCCACGATGTTCTCGCTCAGCAGCGGCCCGACGCCCGCCACGCGGCTCAACAACGCCGGCGAGGCCGTGTTCACGTCGACGCCCACGGCGTTCACGCAGTCCTCCACCACGGCATCCAAGGAGCGGTCCAGCTTGGCGGCCGTGACATCGTGTTGGTATTGGCCTACACCGATGGACTTGGGCTCGATCTTCACCAGTTCAGCCAGGGGATCCTGGAGACGCCGGGCAATGGACACAGCACCACGCAGGGAAACATCCATTCCGGGGAGCTCAGACGCTGCCAGGGCGGAGGCGGAGTAGACAGATGCTCCGGCTTCGGACACCACCAGCTTCTGGATGCCTTTGGCCCCACCAGCCTCGAGGGATTTGATGAGCTCGGTGGCCAGCTTGTCCGTCTCGCGCGACGCCGTTCCGTTGCCAATCGCCACGAGTTCAACCTTGTGCTGCCGGGCGAGGCGGTGAAGGGTGGCCAGTGCTTCGTCCCACTTTTTCGCCGGTGCGTGGGGATAGATGGTTTCCGTGGTGACCACCTTGCCGGTGCCATCAACCACTGCCACTTTCACGCCGGTCCGGAGCCCGGGGTCCAGGCCCAGGGTGGCGCGGTTGCCAGCCGGAGCTGCAAGCAGGACGTCGCGAAGGTTGGCGGCAAAGACCCGAACGGCCTCGTCCTCGGCATCGGCAAACATCCGGCCGCGAAGGTCCGTGGTGAGCCGGTCCAGGATGCGGCCCCGCCAGGCAAGCTGCGCGGTCTGCGTCAGCCAGGCATCGGCGGGACGGCCCTGGTTGGAAACCCCAAGGCACTTGGCCACAGCGTTCTCGTAACGGCCGCGGGCGGCGGCAAGGGCGTCGTCGTCGGCGGGGTCTGCTTCGGCGAGGTCCAGCTCAAGGACGCCGTCCTTCTCGCCGCGCAACAGTGCGAGCACGCGGTGCGACGGCATGCCGGAGGGCACCTGCGTGAACTCGAAGTAATCCTTGAACTTTTGGCCCTCGGCCTCCATGCCCTTCTTGACGCGGGACACCATGCGGCCCTGCTTCCACAGGCGCTCGCGCAGATCCTCGGCGAGGTCCGCGTCCTGCCCCACGCGCTCCACCAGGATGGCACGTGCACCTGCGAGCGCCGCGGCGGTGTCCTCGATGGAGTGCTCTGCGTTCAGGTACTTGGTGGCCTCGGTGGCCGGGTCCAGCTGCGGGTTGGCGAGCAGCACATCCGCCAGCGGCTCCAGCCCGGCCTCGCGGGCGATCTGGGCTTTGGTGCGGCGCTTGGACTTGAAGGGAAGGTAAATGTCCTCCAAGCGCGCTTTGGTATCGGCTCCGACGACGGCGGCTTCCAGTTCCGGGGTCAGCTTGCCTTGGGCGGCAATCGCCTCCAGGACGGCTTTGCGTCGTTCTTCCAGCTCGCGGAGGTACCTGAGGCGTTCCTCGAGGTCGCGCAGTTGGGTGTCATCGAGCGTCCCGGTGGCTTCCTTGCGGTAGCGGGCGATGAAGGGGACGGTGGATCCGGCGTCGAGCAGTTCCACCGCGGCCTTGACCTGCCAGGCTTTGACGCCGAGTTCAGCGGCGATTTGTGCGTGGATGGCGGAGTCAGCTGACTGGTGTTGGAGATTTGAAGTCACCATGACAGTTTGCCTCACGTGGGCTTGCCCGTGGGAACGGGCCGCGAGGCGTTCCCGTCCGGGAGTGCCTCGCGGCGGCTGGCTTTGCCCTCCGGCGGTACTAGTGCGACATGTGCTCCTTGGCCGAAATGTGCTCCACCATTTCCCCGAGGCGCTGTTCTGCATAGTGGTTGCGGGCAATGTCGCCCTGGCTGATGATGCCTACCAGCTTGTGGTCGCTGATAACGGGCAGGCGGCGCACTTGATGTTCTTCCATCATGCTGACGGCTTCGTCCACGTTGGCATCGGCATCCACCCAGAACGGCTTGCCGGTGGCGAGTTCGCTGGCAAGGACCTGACGGGCATCCTTTCCTTCGGCAACACATTTGACCACAATGTCGCGGTCGGTGATGAAGCCGGTCAGCTTGCCGTCGTTGCCGCAGATGGGAAGTGAACCGCAGTCCATGTCCCGCATCATGCGGGCGGCCACTTCAAGGGTCTGGTCCTCGACGACGCACTTGGCATCTGTCGTCATGAATTCACGTACGACACTCATGGGTCCTCCTTCATCGATTGGGATTATCGACGAGGGGCCCTTCGGCTCCAACGCCGATGATGCCAGCCTACGCTCGCGGGGGAACCGTGACCAGACGGATTTCAGTCCTCCGCGATGTCCTCGGCCCAGAGTTCCGGATGCTCCTCCTGGAAGGTGCGCATCATGTCCACGCAGCGTTGGTCATCCAGGACAACTACCTCCACGCCGCGTGAGCGCAGGAGGTCGAACTCGCCCGGAAAGGTCTCCGCCTCCCCCACAACCACGCGGGGAATTTTGAACTGGATGATGGTTCCCGTGCACATCGCACAGGGTGCCAGGGTGGTGTACAAAGTGGTGTCTCGGTAGCTCTTCTGCCGGCCCGCCGCACGGAGCGCGGACATCTCCCCATGGGCGATCGGGTCGCCGTGCTGGACGCGTTCGTTGTGTCCGCTTGCGATGACCTCACCGGCCCGTGCCAGGGCGGCGCCAATGGGAATTCCGCCCTCGCTGAGGCTCTTCTGCGCGGCTTGGTAGGCGGCTTCGAACGCTGGGTCTGCCGTGGGCGTAGTTTCAGTCATGGGTGCAGTCTAAGTGGAGCCATATTGTCGGGGCCCGCTGATAGCTTGGCTTGCAAGGGTATTCACAGCATGGAAGGCAGGTGACCCTGGGTGTTCTTTCTCGATCCGGAGCTGGCAGGCGGGCCCAAGGACCTGGTTTTCTCGGCCAGCGACCTCGTCATTGCCGCCACCTGCGAGTACCAGCTGCTCCGCAAGCTCGACGAAAAGCTGGGCCGCACTCCCCGGCCGGACTTCCCGCCGGATGCCATGCTGGAACGCACTGCCGAACTTGGCGATGTCCACGAGCACCGGGTCCTGGATGAGTTCGTGGCGGAGTTTGGCAAGTGGGACCCGGCAACGCGAAAAGGCGTTTACGACGTCGTTCCCGCCACTGCCATGGACCGCGCCACCCTTTCGGCCAAGCACGCTGAATCCATCGATGCCCTGCTTTCCGGGGCAGACATAGTGTTCCAAGCCGCTTTCTTTGATGGCACCTTCCATGGACGCTCCGACTTTCTGGTCAAGAAGCCCGGCGGCCAGTATGCGGTCTTCGATACCAAGCTGGCGCGGCATGCCAAGGTCACGGCGCTGCTTCAACTGGCAGCCTATGGGGACCAACTCATACAGGCCGGTATCACGCCGGATCCCACTGTCACCCTGGTGCTGGGCAACCGGGTGCACAGTGACCATCCACTCTCCCAGATCCTGCCGGTATTCAAGGAACGACGCCAGCGGTTCCTTGCCATGACCGCCGCGCATGTCCCCGGCAGCGAACCGGTCGCGTGGGGCGATCCCCGGTACTCTGCGTGCGGCCGTTGTGATTACTGCGCGGAACAGGTTCAGCTGCACAGGGATCTGCTCATGGTGGCCGGGATGCGCATCAGCCGGCGCAAAAAGCTGATCGCGGAAGGCGTCACCACCATCGACCAACTGGCCGGCTTACCGGCAACGGGCGACCCCACGCTGCTGCGTCTGCGTGAACAGGCACGGCTCCAGACGGGTACCGGCACCCCGGACGGCACGGTGGAGTACAAGGACAAATCCGGCGAAGCCAAAGCCATCAGCTACAACGTGCTGGCTGAGAACACCCTGGGAAGGCTCCCTGCGCCCGATCCCGGTGACATCTTCTTCGACTTCGAAGGCGATCCCCTCTGGCAGGATCCCGCCACTGGAAAATGGGGCCTGGAATACCTGTTCGGTGTCATCGAGACCCCTGTTGAGCCCGGCGCCACCCCGGTCTTCCGGCCCTTCTGGGCGCACTCCCGGGCTGAGGAAGGCAGGGCGTTCGTTGACTTCCTGGAGTATGTTGCCAAACGGCGGGCACAGTATCCGGGCATGCACATCTACCACTACGCCGCCTACGAGAAGACCGCACTGCGGAACCTGTCCCTGACGCACGTGACGGGCGAGACCGCCGTCGACGACCTCCTGCGCGAAGGCGTCCTGGTGGACCTTTACGACACCGTGCGGCACAGCATCCGGATCTCCTCGAACTCGTACAGCATCAAGAAGCTTGAGCCGTTGTACATGGGGCAGCACTTGCGCTCCGGTGACGTGACCGACGCTGGAGCCTCCGTGGTGGCCTACGCGGACTTCTGCACGGCCAGGGACACCGGACGCGACGCCGAAGCCGCGGAGATCCTTGAGGGCATCCGGGATTACAACGAGTACGACTGCATCTCCACCCTGGAACTGCGGAACTGGCTGCTCGCCCGCGCCGCGGAGCGCTCAATAGTGCCGGGTCAGGAGGCACAGCCTCAGGACGCGCGGGCGGAAGCCGCCGCAGCGGACGAAGCTCCCGCCAAGTACGAGGCCGCACCCGAAGAGACGGCCCTCTTTGAGTACCTCGCCCAGCTCCCTGATGCCGAACGTTCCACTCCAGATGCCAGGGCGATCGGGATTGTCGCCGCGGGCGTCGGCTACCACCGGCGCGAGGACAAACAGCACTGGTGGGGCCATTTCGATCGCTTGGAGAAGCCAACGTCCCAGTGGGATGAAGCCCGGGATCTGTTCATCGTGGACCATGCGGAGCTTCTGCAGGACTGGGCCAAACCGACGCCTCGCAGTAACCCGGTCCGGATGGTCAAACTTCTTGGACGGTCGGGGGACGGTGCAGGGTTGGACCCAGCCAAGACCTACTTCAGGATGTACGACCCCCCGCTTCCGGAGGCGTTGCTGTCCAAGGAATCCACGGTGCTGGGCCGTGCGGGCTGGAGCAGCACCAAAGTCACGGAGGTTGGCGAAGACGGGGACTTCGAGTCCGTCATCATCGCCGAAAGCCTTCGCAAAGACTCCACAGAGTTCGCCCAACTGCCAATGGCGTTGACCCCGGACGGCCCGATTCAGACCTACGGCCAACGTGCAGCGTTGGCAGCCCTGGCGACGAAGCTCCGGGCTGGGCTGCCGGCCTGGCCGAAGGATCCGGCCTTGGATCTGGTCCGCAGGCAACCACCAAGGCTTCGCAGCCATGCAGCCCTGCCTGCTGTGCCGTCCGGGCCCGATGGATACATTGATGCGATCACCGCAGCGGTCAAGGACTTGGACCATTCCTACGTGGCGGTGCAGGGCCCTCCCGGCAGTGGAAAGACCTATGTTGGTGCCCATGTCCTGGCCCGGCTTGTGGCTGATGGTTGGAAAGTCGGCGTCGTTGCACAGTCCCATGCCGTGGTTGAACACATGCTGTGTGCCGCCGTCGAGAAAGCCGGTGTGGACCCGCAGCGGGTGGCCAAAGAGGTCAAACACAACGATCCTGTGCCGTGGAAAGGCTGCGGGAAGGCCGATGTCACCCAGGCTCTGGCCATGCCGGGTGGAGCACTGATCGGCGGGACCGCTTGGGCCATGGTGGGCAAGGAGGTTCCCGCAGGATCATTGGACCTGCTGGTGATCGATGAAGCAGGCCAGTTTTCCCTGGCCAACACCATGGCCGTCAGCCGGGCCACCAAGAGGCTCCTTCTGCTGGGTGACCCCCAGCAGCTTCCGCAGGTCACCCAAGGGACGCACCCTGAGCCGGTTGACGAGTCGGCACTCGGCTGGTTGTCCGACGGCTACAACACCTTACCGGCGGAGCTTGGCTACTTCCTTGCATTGTCATGGCGGATGCACCCGGAGCTTTGCAATGCCGTGTCCGAGCTGTCGTACGACTCACGGCTGGAGGCAGCCCCCGCCGCGTCCCAGCGCCTGTTGGAAGGAGCACGGCCGGGGATTTCGTGCGTCTACGTCGAACACACTGGAAACTCGACGTCCTCACCTGAGGAAGCGGCAGAGGTCGCCCGGCAAGTGCAGGCCCATCTTGGCCTGACATGGCAGGATCCCTCCCAGTCCACGGAAAGCCGGCCACTCGACGAAACCGACATCCTGGTGGTCGCGCCCTACAACGCGCAGGTCCAGCTCATCAAGCATGAACTGCACGCAATCGGCCTTAACAAGGTACGCGTGGGGACAGTGGACAAGTTCCAAGGCCAGGAAGCTCCCGTGGTCATTGTGTCCATGGCCGCGTCAGCCGCCGGGGAGGTTCCGCGCGGCATGGAGTTCCTGCTCTCACGCAACCGGATCAACGTGGCGGTGTCGCGCGGTCAGTGGCGTGCCGTCGTCGTGCGTTCACCCGAGCTGACCAACTACCTCCCGACGCATCCGGAAGGACTGGAAAATCTGGGCGGCTTCGTAGCACTCTGCCAGCGCGCGGAACCCAACTAAGTAACAGCTAACGCTCCATTGACGGACCAGAGGGCCGTTTGCTGTTACCTAGTTAGTAAGGGCGAGCGCCTCATCCAGGACCCGGCCGAAGTTTGCGGCATCGTGGGCGAAGCGGCCAAGGAAGAGGCCCGAAACACCCGAGAGCCGGGGCAGGAGCCCTGGTTTCGCCGAGCCTCCATAGATCACCGGCAGCTCCGCCAACCCGTGCTGGGCAAGGGCGGAGCGCAGGGTGCCGACCACCATCGAAACGTACTCCGCCGAGGCGGGTTCGGGAGCACCGATAGCCCACACCGGTTCATAGGCAACCACGAGCCGGGCAGCCAAGGACCAATCGCCGGAGACAGCCGCCTTGATCTGGTGGAACACGATCTCCGCCGCAGCCTCGGGGGCACACTCCTCGGCCTCGCCCACGCACAGCAGCGGTGCAAGACCGGATTCGACGGCGGCGCCCACCTTCAGTGCCACCACGGCGTCGTCTTCGGCGAAGTAGCGCCGCCGCTCGGCATGGCCGATTTCCACCAAGCCGACGCCAAGCTCGGCAAGCATCGACGGCGCCACCTCACCAGTCCACGGACCATCGGACCAGCCACAGTTCTGCGCGCCCAGGACCAGCGGAGAACCAGCCGTCAGTCCAGCGGCTGCGGGAAGGACTGGAAACGAAGGGATGACAAACGGGACAACCCGCCCGGCCGCGAGGGCCGGACGGGAGTCCACTTCTGCCACCAACTGCTCCAGCCACGCAAGGCTGCGGGCGTACCCCATGTACATCTTGGTGCTGACTCCGATGTACAGGGTGTGTGGAGAATTCATGGCTGTCCGGTTCATTCCTACTTGTCCAGCAGCTCGTCGGCTTTGTTGGAGAAGGCCCGGGTGCCGAACATCATCGCCGCGGCCAGGAAGGGCAGGACACCGAGAGCGTAAACGCCCATGGTTCCTGTGTCCGAAGCCGTCATCTCGTTGACCGAGGTGCGCAGGATCGGAGCGACGAAACCGCCCAGGTTTCCCAGCGAGTTGATGAGGCCGATACCTGCTGCCGCAGCCGTTCCGGTGAGGAACGCCGTCGGATAGGACCAGCAGATGGGACCAATCGCCAGGAAGCTGCATACCGCCAGGGTGATGAAGATGATGCCCAAGGCCGGAAGGTGGTTTGCTCCGGCCCATGCGGAACCGAAGATGCAAAGGCCCGTGGAAACGAACAGTGCCGTGCCCCAAATCCGGCGGCGCACCACCGTGTTCGCCGCTTTGCCCACGAAGTAGCAGGCGAAGATCCCGAAGAACCAGGGAATGGCGGCCATGAGTCCGACGGCGAAACCCACCTTCTGTCCGGTCAGTTGGGCTACCTGCTGCGGAAGGTAGAACGTGACGCCGTAGACCGCGATCTGCAGGCAGAAGTAGATGATGGTGAAGTACCAGACACGGCCATTCCGCATCGCAGCCATGACACCCTGCGGTCCTGACTCTTCCTTGACTGTGTCTTCCAAGGCCATGACATCGGTCAAGGCGACCTTTTCTTCCTTGCTCAGGAACTTCGCGTCCTGCGGGCTGTTGATCAGGAAGAAGAACGAGGCGATGCCTGCCAGGATGGCCAAGGACCCCTCGACGAAGAACATGACCTGCCATCCCGCGACGCCGGGAACCTGGTCGCCGATGTTGATGAGCCAGCCGGACAACGGCGCACCGAGCATCTGGGAGAGGGGCTGGGCCAGGTAGAAGATGGCGAACATCTTCACGCGGACCTTGTTGGGGAACCAGGCGGCGAGGAACATGATGACGCCCGGGAACAGTCCTGCCTCGGTCACGCCCAGCAGGAAGCGGAGGATGATGAACGAGGTCTCACCCTGCACGAAAGCGAAGCAGGCCGACACGATGCCCCACGTGATCGCGATGCGGGCCAGCCACATTTTGGCGCCGAACTTGGTGAGCAGCAGATTGCTGGGGATCTCGAACAGTGCGTAACCGATGAAGAAGATACCCGCGCCGAGCGCATAGGCCCCGGCGGTGATGCCCTTGTCCACGCCGAGGGCAGCTTCGGCAAAACCAACGTTGGTGCGGTCAAGGAACGCGACCACATACAGGATGACCAACATGGGCATCAGACGGAATGAAGCCTTGGATATTGCTGATTTCAGAATCGGCGAATCCAGCAACTCCTTGGTGGAAGTTGAGGCAGCAGACATCGAAACTCCTCTTTGAGTAGTCAATTGGGGGGATAACCTAAACGGGCTATCAGCGCGGAAGGAAAATGAGCACCAGGCCCAGAGCGCAGGCGAGGACGCCCACGGCAAGGTAGATCTTTCGTTCCCGTGTCCAGGTCCGCATGGGGCCTAGTGCATGTACAGACCGCCATCCACATTCAGCGTCTGGCCGGAGATGTATCCGGAGTCCTCGCTGATGAGGAAGGCAATAGCGGCGGCGATGTCCCGGGTGGAGCCGACCCGGTTCACCACGAGGTCCTTGGTGAGCTCATCCTTGCGTTCCTGGCTCAACGTGCCGCCCATGATGTCGGTGTCGATCGGACCCGGGGAGATGGCGTTGACAGTGATGTCGTATTCTCCGAGTTCACGGGCCGTGGCACGGGTCAGGCCAATAACCCCAGCCTTCGCAACGGAGTACGGAGTCTTGGAGAACGTGCCCCCACCGCGCTGTGCGGAAACGGAGGAGATGTTCACGATCCTGCCGATCCGGTTCTTGACCATGGATTCGGCCACGCGCCGGGTGGCGTAGTGCACGCCGTTGAGGTTGATGTTCAGCACCCGGTCCCACTCGGCCGGTTCGAGTTCCAGATAGCCGATGGGCGAGCTGACGCCGGCAACATTGGCCAGGGCCACGATCTGCGGCAGTTCTTTTTCAAGCTCGTCGATGGCTGCCCGGACTTCGGCTTCGCTGGCAACGTTTGCTCCGACGCCGTGCGCCTGGACACCGTATTCAGCGGCGATCTCCTTGGCAGCGGCTTTGCAGGCGGCATCGTCAAGGTCGATGATGCCGATGTTCCAGCCTTGCGCGGCGAGGTAGTTGACAGTGGCGCGTCCGATGCCACGCTCGGAGACAGCGCCAGTGACAACAGCTGTCCGTGATGCGGGGAAAGTCATGTGATTACTCCTGGGAGGATCTAGTTGATGGGGGCCGGGCCGAGCTCTTCAATGAGCTTCTGCATGGCCACGTAAGCCTTGTTGCGGTAGGCGATCAGTTCCGGGGTGCGCTCGGCCGGGACGTTCAGGAAGCCCGCGCCGGTCTTGGTCCCGAGCTTGCCGGCTTCCACCAGGTCCGAGAGGATCTTCGGCGTCGCGAAGCGCTCCGGGAAACCGGTCTGCAGCGACTTGTAGCAGAAGTTGTAGACGTCCAACCCGGCCATGTCCGCGATGGCGAACGGACCAAAGAAGGGCAGGCGGAAGCCGAACGTCGTACGGACCAGGGTGTCGACGTCGTCCGCTGTTGCGATCCCCTGCTCCACCAACTGCGCGGCCTCATGGAACAGCGCGTACTGCAGGCGGTTAAGCACGAATCCGGTGACGTCCTTGACCACGGCTGTCTGCTTGCCGGCTGCGTGCACGAGATCGCAGGAGGCCGAGACGGTGGCGGCGGAAGTGCCGGCGTGCGGGATGACCTCGACGCCCGGAATGAAGGGCGACGGGTTGGAGAAGTGAATACCGAGGAACCGCTCCGGCCCGGTCACGGCTTCTGCCAAGGCGGCAATGGAAATGGTGGAGGTATTGGAGCCGATCAGGGCGTCCGGGCGGGCGGCCGCGCTGATCCGGGCCAGGGTCTGGTGCTTGATCTCCAGGACTTCCGGAACGCACTCCTCGATGAAGTCCGCATCGGCAACAGCCTCTTCGATGTCCTTGGCGGCCCACAGGTTCTGCTTGAGGGTCTCTGTGGCGCCTTCGGGGAAAAGGCCGTCGGCAATGAATTGCTCGGATTCCACCAGCAGGCGGTCGTAGTTCTTCTGCGCGATTTCGGCAGTGACATCGGCCAGCGCAACACGTGCCCCGCCCAATGCCAGAACCTGCGCGATTCCGCCACCCATGTAGCCGGAGCCTACGACGGCGACCTTCCGGGCTGTGTTTTCCGCGGCTTCAGTAGTTTCCATGCCTTCAGAAATAGTCATGATCAGACTGCCTTCGTGTAGTCGGGCTCGTACGAGCAAATGGCGTCCACCTTGGCGGCGGAGGAGGAGTTTTGGTCGAAGCGGTGGCTAAGCCACTCACCGACGAGCTTCTTGGCCAGTTCCAATCCGATCACCCGCTGGCCGAGGGTGAGGACCTGGGCGTTGTTGCTCAGGACGGAGCGTTCCACGGAGTAGCTGTCGTGGGCGGTGACGGCACGGATGCCGGGTACCTTATTGGCCGCAATGGCTACTCCCAAACCGGTTCCGCAGATCAGCAGTGCCCTGTCCGCTTCGCCTGCGGCTACTTTGCGGGCGGCGTCGACGGCCACGTGCGGGTACGCAGTGGAATCGTTGGGGCCAACGCCGACGTCGGTCACCGACGCAACGCGCGGATCGGCTTCCAAGAGGGCCAGGAGGGCGTTCTTGTATTCCACGCCGGCTTCATCGTTGCCGACGACAATGCGCCAGCCTTGGGTGTTGCTCATTCTTCAGGCTCCGTTTCCGGCCGGTGCCGCGGTGGCTGCAGCGGCAAGTTGTGAATCGATGAATTGCGAGATCCGCGCGGCAATCAGTCCGAAGGACACTGCGCCGGGATCCGGGTGGCCGAGGCTCTTCTCGGCGAGGGGACGTGCGCGGCCCTTGAGGGGCCGGAGCTCCGCGGTTTTCGCGGCAGCGGACTCGGCCGCCGCAGCCGCAACTGCCAGCGCCCGGTCAACGGGAGCACCGCCGTCGAGCTCTGCCAGGAAGCTGGCTCGTATACACATCTCC
>NZ_JAQPPK010000048.1 GCF_029952445.1 Paenarthrobacter nitroguajacolicus
ACGAGTCTCTCCTCGTCGGCAGCGTCAGATGGGTATAAGGGACCGCCGTCGTACTCGCCGAAGGCATCACCGAACCCCGCGAGATTCTTCGCCGGGCGACCGCCTGGTCCGCGGCCGCCGTGCTCATGCCTGCAGCGGGCGAGATCTCGCCGCGCTACCAGGAGCTCCAGGACCAACTGATCGTGACATGGAAGGAGACCCGGTGACCCTGGTCAACACTCGGGAACTGATGGACAGGGCCGCCGCGGCCGGTACGGGCCAAGGCGCGTTCAACGTCATCCACATTGAAACCGCGGAAGGCCTGGTGGCCGGTGCTGAGGCCGCCGGTGTTCCGTTGATTCTCCAGATTTCCGAGAATTGCGCGAAGTACCACGGTGGGCTGGAACCGATTGCGTCGGCCGCGCTGGCGATCGCCCGCACAGCCTCGGTCCCGGTCGCGTTGCACCTGGACCACGCAGAGTCCGAGGACCTGGCGCTTGCCGCCGTCGACCTCGGGTTTGGTTCGGTGATGTACGACGGCGCGCACCTGCCCTATGAGTGGAACGTCGAAGTCACCAAGCGCGTGGCCACCTACGCCCACGAACGCGGCGTGTACGTGGAGGCCGAACTCGGAAAGGTCGGTGGCAAGGACGGAGCCCACGCCCCGGGAGTCAGGACCGATCCGGCAGAGGCCAAGGCATTCGTGGACGCGACGGGGGTGGACGCGCTCGCTGTGGCCGTAGGTTCCTCCCACGCCATGACCGAAAGAAGCGCCGCCCTGGACCTGCACTTGATCGCCCGGCTGAAGTCCGCGGTGGTAAAACCGCTTGTCCTCCATGGCTCTTCCGGTGTCACAGACGAGGTACTCATAGCCGCTATCGGCGCAGGTATGACTAAGATCAACGTATCCACACATTTGAACGGGTTCTTCACCCGCGCCGTCCGTGAGTACCTCGATGCCAACCCTGCAGTGGTGGATTCCCGGAAGTACATCAAGGCCGGCCGGGAGGCCCTGGTGCTGGAGTCGGCACGTATGCTGACGCTGTTCGCCAAAGCGAAATAGCCCCGAACCCGCGAAAGGCTTGTCATGACCCGCACCGATCGGCTGACCGCCATCCTCGATCTCCTGGCCGAATCCGGCCATGTGGAAGTCGAGGACATCGTGACGCGTCTGGGCGTGTCACCTGCCACAGCCCGTCGGGACCTGGACAGCCTCGCCAAACAACGCTTGCTCAGCCGCACCAGGGGCGGCGCTACCACGGGCTCGGTGGCGTACGACCTTCCGGGGCGCTACAACCGGGACGACCACGCGGAAGCCAAGCAGGACATAGCGTTGGCTGCTTCCGCGTTGATCCGTCCCGGGGCAGTGATCGGCCTCAGCGGCGGTACCACCAACACGGCGTTGGCCCAACTCCTGTCCACGCGCGAAGACCTCAATGCGCCATCCAACAGGCCCACCCTTACCGTGGTGACCAACGCCATCAACATTGCTTCCCAGTTGGCTGTTCGGCCCAACATCAAGATCATGGTCACCGGTGGCATCCTGAACCCACGGTCCTACGAACTGGTGGGTCCGTACACCGACGTCATCATGCAGAAAGTTGCCTTGGACATCGCCTTCATCGGAGTCAACGGCGTGGACCCGGACCTGGGCCCCACCATCACGGACGAAGGCGAAGCCATGGTCAACACTGTGATGGCCCGCCGGGCAACCGAGTCCTATGTGGTGGCGGACTCCTCGAAGGTCCGCAGGCGCTCTTTCGCGGCCATGGCAGGCTACGACTTCAGGCACCTCATCACCGATTCCGGGATCAGCCCGGACGACAAAGCCGCGTTTGAAGCCAAAGGGACAGAGGTTATCGTCGCGCCGGCAAGCTGATGTGGCGTGGGTTGGAACCGTTGCGTGCTCTAGAACCGCATCCGAGGCGCGTGGAGCACCGAATCGTCAACGTCCCTGGGGACCCACTGGCTGAACGGCAGGTCCAAACTGTACTGGTCGCCGTCGTTCCTGATCAAGGTGCGCAGCTCTGCGTTGTCCGGATTGTTCAATGACTCGAAGTACTCCACCGTCCAGTGGAACCAGCGCATGCAGAACAGCCGCATCGTCAGTCCATGAGTCACCAACAAGGTGTTGGGCGCGTAGGTGGGTTTCTGCCAGTGCCGGTAGAGCGTCTCCATGAACGATGACACCCGGTCGTAGACATCCGAGCCGGATTCGCCCTCGCGGAACCTGTAGAAGAAGTGCCCATACAGGTTCCTGAGTTCCTTTTGGTCCTCAATGTCCCCTGCGATCTGGAAGTTTGCCCAGTCCTGCTCACGCAGCCGCGGTTCCTCGATGACGCGCTCTATCAACAGTCCAAGATTCAGGGCCTCGAGGGTCTGGTACGCCCGCAAATAAGGGGAGACGTACACGCAGACCTGTTGCCCGTCGAGCTTCCGTCGCAGGTCCTCACCGGCGATCCGCGCTTGTTCCACGCCTTGCACGGTCAGTGGAATCCGGTAGTCCGGCACACGGTTGTAGATGGACGTGTCGGCATTCGCTGCGGACTGTCCGTGCCGGATCATGAATATTCTCTTCGGGGCACCCATCCCACCAAGCATAGGGTGGGTACATGTTCCTTGCTTCCCGTCCGCGGCTGCGCGCCGAAGTGCTCATTGTGCTGGGCCTGTCCCTGGGCCAGTCGGCCGTCTACTCCGTGGTGCAACTGCTGGACAAGTTGAGCCGCGCGCCCTTGTCCGAAGCCACCTCAACGTTGAACAGGTCGCAGAGCACGCGCGAGTACTTCGACCTCACCTACCAACTGCTGGACATCATCTTCGCGCTGGTTCCTGTGGCACTGGTGTTCTATTTTCTGTCCTTCCACACCCAGGCAAACCGTGACGGAGACAGTGGCTCAGCCTTCGAGCGGCTCGGTTTCAACCTGGCACGTCCGGGCAAGGACATTCTTCAGGGACTGGGCCTGGCCGCGCTCATTGGCATTCCGTCCCTTGGCCTCTATGCGGCGGGGCGGGCTTTGGGCATTACCACTGCCATTGTGCCCAGCGGCCTGGACGCCTACTGGTGGACGGTCCCCGTGCTCATACTTTCAGCCGTGCGTCACGCGATCGTGGAAGAAGTGATCGTGGTGGGCTACCTGCTTGACCGCTTCGGCAAGTTCGGCTGGAGCGTGCCCGCAGGAATAGTCGTCAGCGCCGTCCTGCGCGGAAGCTACCACCTCTACCAAGGGTTCGGGCCGTTCATCGGCAACGTGGTGATGGGCCTGGTCTTCGGATGGATCTATACCAGGACCAAGCGGGTGATGCCGCTGGTGATCGCCCACGCGTTGCTGGACATTGTGGCCTTCGTAGGATTTAGCCTGTTCGGCAAGGCGGTGGGACTGGGCTAAGGGGGTGCTGGAGCTGGGCTGGGAAGCACTTAAAAGAATTCGGCCGCCATCGGTGGGTGACGTCATTGGCACCCGCTGATGGCGGCCGAAGCTTTGTCTGGACACCTGCGTCCAGTACCGGGCAAGTGCCCGGGTCAAGGGAACGGTCAGATGGTGACTGCTCCGGAGGCGGTTTCGAACGTGACGGCCAGGATGCCCGGCGTGCCGTGCGGGGCCATCCACTGGACAGCGACGTCCTCAAGTGGCTTCTCCACCGGCTCACCAAGCCATTCGGTGACGCGTTCTGCAGAGCCTGCGATGGTGAGGCTGGACATCTTCACGTCGCTCTCGTAGACCTTGGACGGGTGCAGGGAGGGGTCGCCCTCCCACTTGAGCAGGTAGGGCACCTGGGGATCGGCGATGAGGCCGAGGATGCCGATCTGCTGCCACACCAATTCGCGGCCATCGGGGAACTTGCGGTTGCCCGGAACTGCAGCCCGGCCGAGGCGGTCCTCGAAGGGCGCGAGGTCCTCAACTGCCACGCACCAGCCCATCCAACCGCCACCGGCAGCCGAGCGTGCACGAACTGCTTGTCCAAAGGGTGCTTTGTCGGAAGCGGGGTGGTCCAGGACCTCAACCACTTCCAGGTACTTGTTATCCGCCAGGGGAATGATCATGTTCCGGGTGCCGAAGCGCGGGTGCACTCCACCCCGGACTGCGTCCACTCCCAGAGCCGCGGAAATTCGTTCGGTAGTGGCCAGAAGGCCATCTCGTTCACAGGCGTAAGAGACGTGATCCATGCGCATGGCTTCATCTTGGCACTTTGTGATCGGTGTCTCAGCTAAGTCAAGCCTAACTAAGGTGGGATCTCATGCCGGGCGTCATGAAACGCCGCAAAAGACCCCAAATATTCTGCTGGCGTCACAAAGCTGTCCCTGCACCCGGACACTTCCTAGACTGGCCGCAGCTTCCTTCCCGCTGCTGATTTGCCAACCACGTGCGCCACGAACAGGAGAACTCCATGTCCCAAGGATGGTCTTTCGAAACCCGCCAGATTCATGCAGGCCAAGAGCCGGACGCAGCCACGGGTGCGCGTTCGTTGCCGATCTACCAAACAACGTCGTTTGTTTTCCCGAGCGCTGAAAGTGCGGCCAACCGGTTCGCGCTGGCCGAACTGGCCCCGATCTACACGAGGATCGGCAACCCCACCCAGGATGCCGTCGAACAGCGCGTCGCCAGCCTTGAAGGCGGCCTGGGCGCATTGCTGCTCAGCTCGGGCCAGGCTGCGGAGACCTTCGCCATCCTGAACATCGCGGAGGCGGGGGACCACATCGTGGCCAGCCCCAGCCTCTACGGCGGCACCTACAACCTGCTCGCGCACACGCTGAAGAAGTTCGGGATCTCCGTGACTTTCGTCGAAGACCCGGACAACCTGGAGCAGTGGCGCAACGCAGTCCAGCCGAACACCAAGCTGTTCTTCGGCGAAGTCGTCTCCAATCCGCGCCAGGATGTGTTGGACATTGAGGGCGTTGCCGGCGTGGCGCACGAAGCCGGAGTGCCCCTGATCGTGGACAACACCCTCTCCACCCCTTACCTCATCCGCCCCATTGAATGGGGCGCGGACATCGTGGTCCACTCTGCAACGAAGTACTTGGGCGGACATGGTTCGGCCATCGCAGGGGTGATCGTGGACTCCGGCAACTTCGACTTTGGCAAAGACCCGGAGCGCTTCCCCGGTTTCAACACACCTGACCCCAGCTACAACGGACTGGTGTACGCCCGCGACCTCGGCAAGGACGGGGCCCTTGGCGCCAACCTCTCCTACATCCTGAAAGCCCGCGTCCAGCTCCTTCGCGACCTCGGCTCGGCAGTGTCGCCCTTCAACGCCTTCCTCATCGCACAAGGCCTGGAGACCCTGAGCCTGCGCGTGGAACGCCATGTTGCCAACGCCACCAAGGTGGCCAAATGGCTGGAAACCCATGACGACGTCGAATCGGTCGCCTACGCCGGCCTGCCGTCCAGCCCCTGGTTCGAGCGGGGCCGGAAATATGGTCCCCAAGGTACGGGTGCAATCGTGGCCTTCAACATCAAGGGCGGCGTGGAAGCAGGGAAGCGTTTCGTGGACGGGCTGGAGCTGCACTCCCACGTGGCCAACATTGGCGACGTGCGCTCCCTGGTCATCCACCCGGCGTCGACAACGCACAGCCAGTTGACTGCGGAGCAGCAGCTCGTGGCTGGCGTCAATCCCGGGCTGGTTCGCCTGTCCGTAGGCATTGAGCACATCGACGACATCATCGCCGACCTCGAAGCCGGCTTCCGCGCCGCCAAGGGTGCCTGAGCCGGCGGTTTGCACGAATAGCTGTATGCCCAGGCTGCCGTCCGGATCGACGATTGTTCGCCGGACGGCAGTGCTGGGTGCACTTTGGTGAATCAAAAGGGCCCCGAACGTCACACTGGTGTCACATTCTTCGCCAGAACAGTGCTCTTTTTCCTAGACTCTACGTATTAGGTCATGAGTGCCAGCAGATAGCCCCGGCTTGCTGGCCGGCAACCCTCCTTCCGCGGTGGGGTGCCCCGGGTGAGGACCTGGCCTGTTCGCACGCAAGGCGACAGGCAAGCGCGAGGTTAGGTATCAAAGGAATGACCATCACTGCTACAGCCCTTCCCAAATCCGGTGAAGAAGACGGAACAGTCAAGTACGCGGGCATCGGGCCACTGGCGCTTGAAGCCGGAGGCTACCTGCCCGACGTCGTGCTGGCGTATGAAACCTGGGGACGGCTCAACGCCGATGCTTCCAATGCCGTCCTCATCCAGCACGCGCTGACGGGCAGCACCCACGTGGCCCGTGGAGCCACGGATGAGGAAGGGTGGTGGGAGCAGCTCGTAGGACCCGGCGCCACGATCGACACCAACCGGTTCTTCGTCATCTCCATCAACATCGTGGGTGGCTGTTACGGCAGCACCGGTCCGTCGTCGGAGGCTCCGGACGGCAAGCCCTGGGGCTCCCGCTTCCCCTTGGTCACGCTGCGCGACAGCACCACTGCAGAAGCACGTTTGGCGGACATCCTGGGCATCGACGCCTGGCACGCTGTCCTTGGCGGCTCCATGGGCGGCGCCCGTGCGCTCGAATGGGCGGTAACGTTCCCGGAACGTGTCCGGCGCTGCGCGGTCATTTCGGTGGGTGCCTACAGCACCGCCGAACAGATTGCCTTCGCGCAGGCACAAACCCTGGCCATCCGGCAGGACCCGCATTTCAACAACGGGGACTACTATGGTGGTCCCGCCCCGGAACACGGCCTGGCCCTGGCCCGCCGCATTGCCCACATCACGTACCGTTCCGCGCTGGAGTTGGACCTTAGGTTCGGCAGGGAGGCCCAGCACCAGGAGACGCCCCTAGCTGCTGCGGTTCTGGGGGAGCGGGGGCGCTACCAGGTGGAAAGCTACCTGGACCACCAGGGGACAAAGCTCGTCCGCCGCTTCGACGCCAACAGCTACATCGCCATTACGGAGGCACTGATGTCGCACGACGTCACCCGTGACCGTGGCTCGTTGCAGGAAGCACTATCGCGTGCCAGCGCAGAGTTCTTCGTCGCGGCTGTGGACACGGACCGCCTGTATTTCCCGGCCCAGTCCAAGGAGTTGGCGGCGGCACTTCCCGGTGATGTTCGCGTCCACACCATCCAGGCACCGATTGGCCACGACGGCTTCCTCACGGAGATTGGCCAGTTGTCGGAGCAGCTTCGCGGGGCGTTCTTCGCCTGAGCCGCGAAGCGTTTCGGCTGCTTTAACTGTTCTGGCTGTTCCGGCTGTTCTCGCCGTAGGGCTGGATCAGCCGTTCATGATCTCCCCACGCTGCTTCATGTAGTCCTCCATGGCGATCTGGCCGTTGGTGAACTTTGCATCCAGTTCGGCCAGCTTCCGTGCGCGGTAGCCCTGGGGCTCAGAACCGGTGCTGGGAAACGGCGCGGGGCTTGAGGGGCCGGGTTGGTAGGTCGCGCCGGGCTGGTAAGAGCCCGACGGCGGCGCGACCTGCGGTGCCTCGTCCGCGGGGCGGATGACGGGCGGCCCGGCCTGGTAGCCCGGGTAGTTTTGGGGTGGGTAGTTCTGCGGCGGGTAGCCCTGCTGCGGGTAATCCGGGCCGCGGAAGTTCCCGTTCTGCAGGCGGCGTGCCCTGGAACGGTTGTACATGCGGATCCCCATGGGGATCAGCCACGAGCAGACGATGATCCAGAAGATCAGATTGTTCACAGTGCAGGCCTCCTAGGTCTTATCCCAGCTTAGTCCTGCGTGCTCACACCAGTTTTGTTTCCATGCCAAGGAACCGGCCGTATCGCTCTGCCTCGGCTTCCAGCGCCGCCTGCTCCTGCCGCGTTGTGGGCTTGTTCATCCTGATGTCGAGCTCGCAGACCCCGCCGTTGAAGGTGTGCCGCCACCACCCGGCCAGGCTGCCGTCAAGGAGTACTACGTGCATGGGGCCGTTGTCCTCAGGCAGGTAGGGTGCGGTTCCACCGAGATAGTGGCGCGATTGCGAGTAACCCATCACGTATTCGTCGAAGCACTGGATGAGGTCAACCCGGGGGAGTGCGGAACCATCAAGGGAACCGGGCGGAGAATCGAGGGCATCCACCTCGCCCGAGGCCAGGTGGAAGTCCAGGTCATCGAAGGATGCCGAGGCCAAGGCGCCGGGCGATAATTCCGCGGCGACGTGAAGGCCCAACGTCACATCCTTCATGGTCAACCCCGACCACGCCGAGCAGTCCTTCACGGTGGCAGGTCCGCGGCTGCTGAAGTACCGCAGGGCCAGCTGCCCCAGGGCTTGTTCCCGGTCCTCGCCGGTAAGTGGCCCGGTGCACGGCCCGGCGAACGGGCCGGTGACGCGTTCGCCGAACAATGCATAGGTCTGCTTCAGGGCGCCCCCAACGGAACGGACGGGAGCGCCGCTGACCAGGATGCCGCTGATTTCTGCGTGCATCAGGTGGTAGATGAAGCCCAATCCCTTGCTGGGGAAGCCGGCTTGTCCCAGCACCTCAGCCAGCTCTTCGCGCGTTTTATGGGCGCCGTCTGCCACGGCGGCGGCCAGGATACTGCCGCTCCGGGCGGCGCTTTCCTGGTCCACGCCGGACTGTCGGTACATTCCTTTGTTGCCCTGATGGAGGCGTTCGGCGGACAACCCCATCAGCCAGCCGAGATCGTCGCGATGGACGAAGTGCCAGGTGGGCCGGAGGATGTGCGTGCGCAGGATGGTCCCCTCAGCCACCGCCTGCTCAACGTCCGAGGCAGTACAGGTGGTGGTCCGCTGCGCGACTGTCCAGCGGGCGTAGGGAAATTCCTGCGACTGGACGGCCAGGAGGTTGCGCACCACGTCACCGGGCCCGGCGCCCAGGGGTGGACGTAGCTGCTGCCGTTTGAGACGCAGTTGCCTGACAGCCTCTGTGCGCACGGAAGGATCAACTGCCACGCAGGCCTGCCTCGTCCATGGACGCCACCTTATCCATGGATGCCACCTTAGCTGCGCTGCCTTAGCTGCGCGGCAACAAGGTGCCGCCGGCGCCGAAGACGGGTCCCGGCGTCGGACGCTTGGGCGTGATGCCGTCGCCCGAGGACCGGTGCCGCAGCCGCCGGATGACCCACGGGACAAAGTATTCGCGGGCCCAGACGAGGTCGGATGAGCGGGCTTCGCGCCACGTCCTGGGTGGCAGGGCTTTGGGTACCAGCGGCTCCAGGGTGTGCTGGACGTTCAAGGCTTCCAGGACCATCATGGCGATCGTGTGATGGCCAAGGGGCGAGAAGTGAAGGCGGTCGGCGTCCCACATTTGGGGATCTGCCAGCTGCCGCAGTGACCACATGTCGGCAATGATGGCGTCGTGGCGGGCTGCCACGGTCCGGAGGTTCTCGTTGTAAATGGCAACTTTGCCCCTGATGCGGCCCAGGACCGAGGACGCCGTATCCGGGCCGTTGAACAGGACCACGGTGGCGCCGTTGGAACCCAACTCACCCACAGCGGCGTCGAGTTTCTCGGCCAGGAGGTCAGGGTCGCCGCCGGGGCGGATGAGGTCGTTGCCGCCCGCGGAAATGGAGATGAGGTCCGGCTGAAGTTCCAGGCAGGGACCCACTTGCTCATCGACGATCTGTTGCAGGAGCCGGCCGCGGATGGCGAGGTTGGCGTAGGCGAAATCTTCATGGCCCCGCCCCAGCTCTTCAGCAACACGGTCCGCCCAGCCACGGTAGCCGCCGGGGTTTGCAGGTTCGGGATCACCGATGCCTTCCGTGAACGAATCACCCAGGGCTACGTAACGGCTCCAAGGGTGCTTTTGAACAGGCTCGCCGGGTTTCAACAAATGATTGTTCTCACTCACGCTCATATCCTGCCCCCTGACCGCCAACCTACGCCAACGTAGGTTGTTACCCGGGGGTAACTGCAAGAATGGAGGCATGACTGAAGCCCCCGCTTTTCCTGCACCTGTTGTCCTGTGGTCCCACGACGAAGCTGAGCGCGCCGGCAAACCCCTCCTGGTCCTGCTGCACGGCTACGGGTCCAATGAGGCCGACCTCTTCAGCCTCGCCGGACTCCTTCCCGAGGGGTTCGTGGTGGCCGCGCTCCGAGCCCCGATGCCTACGGGGCCGGGCTATACGTGGTTTCCGCTGACGGCGTCCATCGATTACTCCCTGGACGCCGTGAAGCTTGCCGCCGAGTACGCCCTGGAATGGCTGGACACGGTCAAGGCCAACCATTCCTCGGTGACGCTGCTGGGATTCTCCATGGGGATGGCCATGGCCACCACCATGCTCCGGTACCGTCCCGCGGACTTCGCCGCCGTCGTCGGGCTTTCAGGTTTTGTGGTCGACGCCGGCGCTGACGCCGCCTTCCGCGACGACGAACTGGACGGTTCGGTGCCGATGTTCTGGTGCCGTGACCAGCAGGATCCCGTCATCACCCCGGACAAGATCGACTACACCATGGGATGGGTACGCCAGCACGTGGACCTGACCAAAGTCCTTTACACAGGGATGTGGCACGGTATCAACCAGCAGGAAATCGGGCACGTAGGGGAGTTCCTCACCCATAAAGTCCTCACCACTTAAAGCAACGCGGGGTCACTTATGGCCCATCCGGGGCGCCAACATAGGCCATAAGTGACCCCGCGTTGGGTCAGGCGGTGCGTTGGATCAGGCGGTGGTGATCCGCACCGTCTGTCCGTTAACGGTCACGGTGTCACCGGCGTGGAGCTGGCGGCCGCGCCGTTCGTCGATCTCGCCGTTGACCTTGACCAGGCCGTTCTTGATCAGCTCCGCCGCTTCCACGCCGTCTTCCACCAGGCTGGCGAGCTTGAGCAGCTGGCCCAGGCGGATCATGTCGTCGCGGATGGGAATCTCATCGATTTCGGGGTTGCTCATACAGCAATGATGCCTGAAGTAGTGTGGTGACGGTGCCGCAGCCTTCTCCCCGTTCCGCCCTTCCCCTGGCCGTTGGCCTTTTCCTTGCCGTCGTGACTGGACTGGTGCTGCCAATCCAGGGGCGCATCAACGGAGCACTGAGCGTCGTCCTGAACGACGGCATTGCCGCCTCCGTAGTGAGCTTCACCACGGGCCTGGCTGTGATTGCCGTGATTTCCATGGCCACGCCCAAGGGCAGGAACGGTCTCCGGAGCATCGTGCCTGCCGTCCGTAACCGCAGTTTCCCGCGTTTCTACGTGATGGCCGGCGGCGTCGGAGCCTTCTTTGTTTTCGCGCAGTCGTACACCGTGGGCCTCCTTGGCGTGGCTGTGTTCACCGTGGCCTCAGTGACCGGGCAGACCCTCAGCGGTCTTTTGGTGGACCGGCTGGGCATAGCACCCGGCGGCAAGCGGGCCGTCACCGGACTTCGGGTGCTGGGCAGTGGCCTCACCGTCGCGGCGGTCGCGTGGGCAGTTTCGCCGCACTTTGGTGCCTCGACCGACGTCGGAATGATGGTCTTGCCTGTCCTGCTGCCGCTTCTGGCGGGTTTCCTCATGAGTTTCCAGCAAGCCATGAACGGAACAGCCACCGTGCACTATGGCACGCCCCTGGCCACCACCGTGGTCAACTTTCTGGCCGGCGCGGTGGTGTTGTGGATCGCCTGGCTGATCAAGGCCCTGATTGCGGGCACCGGCAATCCGTTGCCGGCCGAGTGGTGGTACTACCTTGGCGGCCCACTGGGCTGCATAGCGATCGGCCTCGCGGCCCTGCTGGTCCGCAGCCTTGGCGTGCTGATCACCGGGCTGGGCATGATTGCCGGGCAGTTGCTGGGGTCGTTAATGCTCGACGTCGTGATCCCCACCTCAGGTACGGTGGTCGCCTTGCCCACGGTGCTCGGTACGCTGTTGACGCTTGCCGCGATCATCGTTGCCACCTTGCCGTGGCCCAAAGGGGCTTTCGCACGGAGGGGCGCGTCAAAAGGCCGGTAGGGTAGGAGTCAGTAAATTTTCCCCATCACCCCGCCGGGCAACCATGTCCGGAATCCGGGGCCAACCACCCGCGGACCGCACCCAGCGGCCCTGTAGAACAAATGGAGTCACCCATGGCAGCAAAATCCGTCCTTGACCAGGTCATTTCCCTCTCCAAGCGGAGGGGCTTTGTCTTCCAGGCCGGTGAAATCTATGGTGGCTCGCGTTCTGCGTGGGACTACGGTCCCCTTGGTGCGGAACTGAAGGAAAACATCAAGCGCCAGTGGTGGCAGAGCATGGTCCGCGGCCGCGAGGACGTAGTGGGCCTTGATTCCTCCGTGATCCTTCCCCGCCAGGTCTGGGAAGCTTCGGGCCACGTGGAGGTTTTCTCCGATCCCCTGGTTGAGTGCCTTTCCTGCCACAAGCGCTACCGTGCGGACCACCTGGAAGAAGAGTACGAGGAAAAGAAGGGCCGGCCGGCCGAGAACGGCCTGGCTGACATTGTCTGCGCCAACTGCGGCACCCGTGGCCAGTGGACCGAACCCCAGGAATTCTCCGGCCTGCTGAAGACCTTCCTTGGCCCCGTGGCCAGCGAAGAAGGCATGCACTACCTGCGCCCGGAAACGGCCCAGGGCATCTTCGTGAACTTCAACAACGTGCTCACCACGTCCCGGAAGAAGCCGCCGTTCGGCATCGGGCAGATCGGTAAGTCGTTCCGCAACGAGATCACGCCGGGCAACTTCATTTTCCGCACCCGCGAATTCGAGCAGATGGAAATGGAATTCTTCGTCGAACCGGGCACGGATGAACAGTGGCACCAGTACTGGATGAAGGAGCGCATGTCCTGGTACACGGACCTGGGCATCCGTGAAGACAACCTCCGCTTCTTTGAGCACCCGCTCGAAAAGCTCAGCCACTACTCCAAGGGCACCACGGACATCGAGTACCGCTTCGGTTTCCAGGGCTCCGAATGGGGTGAGTTGGAAGGCATCGCGAATCGCACGGACTTCGACCTCACCACGCACGCCAACGCTTCGGGCACGGACCTGAGCTACTTCAACCAGGCCACGAATGAGCGTTACACGCCGTACGTGATCGAGCCCGCCGCAGGCCTGACCCGATCCTTCATGGCGTTCCTGATCGACGCGTACACCGAAGATGAGGCACCAAACGCCAAGGGCGGCGTCGACGTCCGTACGGTCCTGAAGCTGGACCCGCGACTGGCGCCGGTCAAGGCCGCCGTCCTGCCGTTGAGCCGCAATGAGGACCTGTCACCGAAGGCCAAGGCGCTGGGCGCCCAGCTGCGCAAGAACTGGAACATCGACTTCGACGACGCCGGTGCCATCGGCCGCCGCTACCGTCGCCAGGACGAAATCGGTACCCCGTTCTGCATCACTGTGGACTTCGACACCCTCGAAGACCAGGCCGTGACGATCCGTGAGCGGGACACCATGAGCCAGGAACGCGTATCCCTGGACAAGGTTGAGGGCTACTTGGCCGCACAATTGATCGGCGCTTAACCATGGCGTTGGAATACCGCGAATGGAAGGAAGGCGACGACCTCGCCCTCCTGGAAATCTGGGGCGGTCCTGAGACCCTCCCGGCTGAGCAGTTCCGTGCTGCCCTGGCGCCGTCAAGCAATCAGCCGTGGCGCCGTTGCATCGTGGCCGAGGACGTAGTGGACGGCGTGCGGATTCCCGTGGCAGCGGGCGTGGTCCATGAGGCCTCGCTGCACCCGGAACGGCTCTGGGCCTACATTGAGGTGGCCAGAGACCACCGCCGTGAAGGCGTTGGCGCAACCCTGCTGACCATGCTCCGCGCCGAAGCCGGCAACTCGCCGTCGGGCGTTTCGAAGCTGCGCAGCAAGGTGGAGCCGGAGACGGCCGGTGCCGCGTTTGCTGCCGCCGCCGGACTTGCCCCCATCCAGCGTTCCCAGCTGGTGGTCGTGGATCCGGAACCGCTCTCCTTGCCGCGGTTCGGCGATGGCTCTGAAGAAGCAGCGTCCGAGCGCGTGGAGGACCTGGCTACCGGTTCTGTGGAGTTGAGTGACGTTGTGGGCAAGTACTACTCCCACGTCCACCACTGGGACAGCCCGGGGGAACTGAGCATCGCAACTGTTCAGCGTCTGTTCCTGCACGACCTCACGGGTGCCCACGGCGCCATTGTGCTGCGTGCGCCCAAGGCCAGTGCCTTTGGCGAGGGCGTGCCGGCAAGCCGCAAGGGCAAGATCCAGGCCTTCGCCATCAGCTATGCCCAGGGCGACTCCGACGAACCGTCGGATGTCTTCCTCGGCCACGATCCCAGCTTGTCGGCCGAAGAAGCTGCGTTTGCCGTTCGGGACCTGCTGGCGCTCATTGCCTACCAGCACCCGGTGCTGCTCGAAGTCGATGAGTCGATGACGGCCTTGAGGACAGTCCTTGAACCGTTGCTGGAATCCGGCAAGGCGCACGTCCGCGGTGCCGATACCTTGATCGTGAGCGACTGACCGGATTCCCCGAATCCCAGGCCCACCAGCAAATCCTGTCTGGCCCCTGTTTCAGGGAGCCAGGCAGGATTTTCTGTTTCCCAGGTCTTTATCAAAGGTTCTTGACGCCGTACAGGCGCAGGAGTAGTCCTGACGAGGTAAGCCCCCACGCCATCACATCCGGGGGAGAAGCGTGTGGAAAGTCCGGTCTCACGTCTGAATCGATGGTAAGCACTATGAACCAGATCGCCCTCGACGGGCTGCGGGAACAGTTGCGCGGGCAACTCGTCACTCCCGAAGATCCTGACTACGACGCGGCACGGGCCGTCTTCAATGCAATGGTGGATAAACGTCCTGCCGGCGTCATCCGTGTGGCGCAGGTTTCGGACGTCATTGCCGGCGTGAACTTCGCCCGCGAAAACTCCATGCCACTGGCGATCAGGGGAGGCGGGCACAGCGCTCCGGGCTTTGGCACGTGGGATGACGCACTGGTCCTGGACTTCGTCAATCGCACCGGCGTGCGTGTGGACCCTGAAAATTCCAGGGCCCGTGCAGAGGCCGGCACAACCTGGGCCGACTTCAACGCTGCCACGCACGCTTTTGGGCTGGCAACCACCGGCGGGATAGTGGGCTCCACTGGTGTGGCGGGCCTGACGTTGGGTGGGGGTATTGGCTACCTCGCCAGGAAGTACGGGCTCTCCTGCGACAACCTTGTCTCAGCGGATGTCGTGACGGCCGACGGCAGCTTCCTGATCGCCAGCGAAGAACAGAATGCAGACCTGTTTTGGGCGATCCGCGGGGGAGGAGGGAACTTTGGCGTGGTGACTTCCCTGGAATTCCAGCTTCATCCCGTGGACATGGTCCATGCGGGAATCATCATTTATGGTGCAGAGAACATCCCGACCGTGGCACGGTTCTACCGCGACTACATGGCCTCCGCACCGGAAGAGTTCGGGGCTTTCCTGGGCTTCCACCAAGGACCACCTGTACCTTTCCTTCCCGAGGAATGGCACGGAAAGTCCGTCTGCGTCGTGGTGGGAATGTGGACGGGGGATCCGACAGAGGGCGAGGCGCGTTGGCAACCGTTCCTGGACGCTGCCCCGGTGGCCGGTTCGATGGTGGCTCCAATGCCTTATCCGGCCCTGAATGTAGCCTTCGACGGGCTCAACCAAAAAGGCATGCAGGGCTATTGGAAGGCCAACTTCCTCCGCGAGCTCAACGACGGAGCCATTGCGGCGCATGCTGAGTTCGGAGCAACGGTGACCAGCGTCAACACTGCCGTCCACGTCTATCCCATTGACGGAGCCGTGTCCCGGGTGGGCGTACAGGACACTGCTTTTGCCCACCGCGACATGAAATTCTCGCCGGTCATCGCAACCCAGTGGGCCGATCCTGCGGATAACGAAGCAAACATCGCCTGGGCCCGCGCCTATGCGGCTGCCCTTGCCCCGCATTCGGAGGCAGGTGGCTACATCAACTTCATGGATTCGGAGGACCAGAACAGGGTCGCGGACAATTACGGACCCAACTGGGAGAAGCTGGTGGCGGTCAAAGCAAAATACGACCCCGACAACCTCTTCCGCGTCAACCAGAACATCGCGCCCGCTTGAGTCGATCGCGCCCGCCTGAGTCAGGAGCCCCCTGCCGTCCCACGTAGGCTTAACCCATGAGGTTTTGCAGCTGATGGGCCACAGTCACTCCCACGGTCATCCTGAGGGTTCGGAACCAACCCCGCAGGCGGTCGCTTCCCGGAAACGGGCCAACTGGCTGCTTGCGGCGGTCCTGGTTCCGTTGGGCGTGCTCACGCTCGTGGCGATGTTGCTCATGTGGCCGTCGGGCAGCCGGGAAGGGATCAACTTTTCGAGTCCCTACCAGGCTGCGCCGGGCGTTACTTTCGATACCGGCAAAATCCAGAGCGTGGTGGTGGAAAGCTGCACACAGACCGGCCAAAACCAATCAAGCCAGAACCAACCCAGCCAGAACCAATCCAGCCAAAACCAAACCGGCGGCTCGCAGTGCACCTTTGCCTTCACAGTGCCGGACAAGGGCGGGGAAGCGGTCAAGGTGGTCATTAACCCGGACGTTGCCATGTCCCATGGCGTGGATGTGGGCGACTCCATCCGGTACCTGAATCTCTCCGGCGTCCAGGGCAGCAACGCCGGAAGCGGGGCTCCGGCGTATGTCTTCGTTGATTTCGTCCGCAACATCCCCATCGCTGCCTTGGCGGTTTTGTACGCCGTTGTGGTGATCGCGGTAGCGCGTTGGCGCGGCTTCCGTGCGCTCCTGGGCTTGGTGGGAGCCTATTTCGTGCTGGTCAGCTTCATCCTGCCCGGCCTGGTGGAGGGCAAGCCACCGCTGCTGCTGGCTCTGGTGGGATCCACGGTGATCATGATCGGGGTCCTCTACTTCGCGCACGGTTTCTCGGCGCGGACGTCCACAGCCTTGTTGGGCACCATCTTTGGGCTTGGAATCACTGCGCTGCTGGCCGCCTGGGCCACGGACGCCGCCAACCTGGCGGGGGTGGGAAGCCACGACGCCTCCACGTTGGTGAACATGTCACCAACGATCTCCATCTCCGGCATCATTCTGTGCGGGCTGATCATTTCCGGCCTTGGTGTCCTCAATGACGTCACCATCACCCAGTCCTCGGCCGTTTGGGAACTCTACGAGCTCGCGCCCACCACGAGTGCCCGCAAGCTGTTTTCCTCGGCCATGCGAATTGGCCGGGACCACATCGCCTCCACGGTGTACACCATCGCTTTCGCCTATGCGGGTGCGGCCCTTCCCATCCTGATCATTGTGATGCTGTACGACCGACCCTTGGCCGAAGCCCTGACCAGCGCCGAACTGTCGGAGGAAGTCATCCGGACCCTGGTTGGTTCCATCGGGCTCGTCCTCGCCATTCCGGTCACTACCCTCATCGCCGTCCTGGTGGTCAAGGCAACCGGCATGAAACGCCTTGCTGCCGCCGGCGGACGGACCGTCAGTGCCGAGGACCTGGACGATACCGGCGCGCTGGCCGCGGCCGCCGTCGTCGTGGGTTCCGGTCAGGACGAAACGCACGACGCCGGTCCGCGTCAACGTGCCGACGGCGGGCCGGGCTCCGACGCCAGGC
>NZ_JAQPPK010000049.1 GCF_029952445.1 Paenarthrobacter nitroguajacolicus
CCCTTGCGGGCCACATCAATAACATCCTGGCGGAACTCCGCCCCATAAGCCGTCGGCATGGTCAACATCCTTCCACGAGCACAAGCTCGCTAGGTCAAGGAGTCAACAAAACCGGGGGCAGTCCCGGTTATGTCTTGGCGGATATCGTCAGACTGTTCTGCATTCACTGACACTGAACGCCGCAATCCTCGTAAGTCCACCCTGATAAGCCGATAAGGCAAAAACTTTGGCGCTACAGTTTCCCATGTCGCCGACGTAGAGCTAGGACGTCCACGCAACTTTGTACCGCTGTGCGCGATGGATATACGCCCCCTACTTCAGGTAAGTCCCTGCCTATCGTCTTCCCTAGGAAATTCCATACACCGACTGACTAAGTATCTTGCTCGTCGTAATCATGCTCCTCTGCGGGAACAAACAGGCCGCTGTATGCACGCCTGGCAACCCATCGATCTTCGTTAGCTCGGATCAAGGGTGTCAGGTCACTGCCCCTTAGGTCCTCGTGCATCTTCTCCAAATCGGCAAACTCAAACATCTTGCCGATTTCCCGCAGGGATGCGTCGCTGAGCTGACGGTCATCCTTCAAGAGCCAAGGCAATATGCGAGCGAGCTCCGTGGAGTCCAACTGCCCCTCGAAAATGGCGCCGGCCGCCTCGACTTCGGCAGCGCTAGATACAGCTAAACGCAGAAGTTCAGTGGTGCGATTGATGCGCAGGGCCGTCTGCGGTTCGAAGAACTTTGCAATAGCTGCTTCTACGGCTTCCAGTCCAGATTCAGTCTCATTAGGCTCTGGGAGGACTAACACGTTCGCCTCAGTTGCTCTGATCATGCCACGCGCGCCACGCACGAAGTTACTCCGGACAAGGGATGTCAGCGGAGAGTCGTTGCCATGGACGTCATTAACAACGTCTAAAGCGCCAACTGTCGTGATCAGAGCACCTGGCCGGAACTCCACTTGACGGGCTAACGGAGCCACACGATTTTTGTCCCGGCGGATATCGGTCGCCATTCGAGCTCCGAAGTATAGCGTTGATAGTGATCATAGAGTCAAGGCGCCCGCTAATCGCCTACGCAGCTGCCCGGTTATCGTATCGGTTCTTTAACCTGGCTTTCGCCCCCCTCTCAACCGGGCTGCGCGTGGCAGTCATCATTTTCCCGGCGTTTCAGGAATTCCTTATCCTCCATAAACTTGTGCGGTTATTTGGGCTGAAGAATCTACTCTGATGTCGTGCGTGATAGGACCAGGTGTAGTTTCCAATAGATAATTTCAGCCCCGAACGGGCAGCAGCCCGGAACTGTGTCTGCAAACCTTGAGGTGGGTTGCCGTCGTAAATCGAGTTGATCTGTATAGCCAAAGGGGACAGTGTCGCTGAAACCGACAACGAAGTGCCCGTCGCCGAGCCGGGTCACCAAGATGCCGTGCGTTCGTTGCCCTCTGGAGCCCTGAATCATCAGGTCGACGGCCGCATTGATGTCGCGGTCCATGGAGGCCCTACTCAGGACCTTGATTTCAACGGCTTCAAAATCCTGCATTATCACTACGCGGTTACCTCGCTGGGTCGGATGGTAGGACGATATGATCTTGCGCTTTTACCTACAGGGCTCGATGTTCGGTCGCAGGCTTCCAGCAGGCAGCTAAAACCTTCCGATCTGGATGGTCTGCCATGGAGTTGCCTTGATATCGCAACCCAATGTTTGCTTTCGTGCCTAAGCATGACGCCAGGGAATTCCCAACCACCGCTCGGCCCGCACCACCATCTGCGGTCCAGAGCTGAAGTATCCGAATGGCTACCGTGCAAGTGGCGCGGTAGCCATCCGGGCTCTCCTATTAGGGCACACGTTCTAATTAGAGTGCTCCTCCAGCAATGGTTCGGGTGGGAGGGCTCGGTTAGGGAGAGAGCGGATACGTCGGAGCCCGGCAGCGGTAAGCAGAGGCCCAAGCTCATAGGGTGGGTCTGCGATGCCGGGGCCCCCGTTTCGTATCCAAGCGGCGAGTACCTGTGCGCGCTCTACAGTGTTGACCTGCGGCACCCAGGCCGGACGCGCACCTTCTTGTCGCGCCTGACTTGTGGGGTTCACGACTACGACGTTCGAGAGGTCACAAGCCCATAGACAGTCGACCCGCACGAGTTCGGCGTCGAGACCGATGTTATGCGCAAGCACTTCTGCGATGCCGTCGTGGTCAACGCTAGGATGCTTTCCGGCGCTTCCGCAGCAGCAGCCCCTGCACATCCTGACCCGTGTACTCAAGCAGGCGTTCGCAGGTGAACGGGGGGCCATCTGGTCAGCCCTCAGCGCTGAACCAGCGCGGAGTTCATCACCCGGCGAGGACCCCCAGCGCCTTCCCTTGTTCGGGTGGCTCGGGCATCAGACAGCTGCAAGAGATAGGCAAACCCGGCCCCGAGGACGAGCCACATCAGTCCGAGCTGCGCCAAGGATCCGATCCGGAAGTCCCAGATCAGTTCGGCAGGGACTCTTGCAGGTACAGGTGGGGACACATTCGGGATAGCCCAGACCAGGGCGACCGTTCCGAGGATTCCGACAGCCGTCGCGGCAGCCACGCGAGAGCCCGATGACAGGTTCTTGGCACGTGCGACGACGATTACGATAACCGTCAAGGCAACAGAAGCCGCGATCGTGCCAAGATAGGTCAGAGTGCGGAGGTTTACCGTGTCCGGGTCCCCGACGCCCGGTGGGTTTGCCGGGAGGACGATGGCCGGAACCAAAGTGAAGGACAGGAAGCCGAGGCCGGCGAGCATCACGGAGCCGACAGCGGAACCACGCGAGAGTCTCGACCCTAGTAACCGGTGAAGAAGCGCAAATGCGATGCCGATCAGGATCCCAACCAGCAGAACTGTGATGAGACCGAACATCACCTGTTGGTCGCGGGATACAAGAGCGGCTGCCTCGTGGGCATGGCCCTCTGTGTGGGTGTGGTCTGCGTCCGACACGGCTTCCTCGAGGGCCACGGCGTTGCGGATTGAGGGCTCGACGAGCCAGTAGAGGCCGGCGGCGCTGGTGGCGCCGGCCACGGTGCCGGCAAGGGCGCCGTGGCCGATGGTACGGCCAATCGTGGTGGGGGGCATCGTGTAACCGCCGTTTCTCAGTGACACGGGACGCCGAGGGCGTGGCGCGCGTCATGGGTGGCTTCGTGGAGGAAATGGGCCGCCTCAGTGGAGAGAACCAGACCGTTCTCCTGAAGCAGGAAGAGGACGATTAGCAATGCAGCGGCAATGAGCGCGACGGTCCCCGCCACGCGGCTCGCGGCAGTGATGATCTGTTTCGTGCCGCTCGCGGCGGCTGTGATGCTCTGGGTCATGGGTGGTGTCCTTCCGGTGTTAGGTGGCAACGGTGCGCGCGGGATCGATGGTGATCGGCTCGGTGTGCGCCTCGTGGTGGTTGCGGTTCGGAGGTAGTGCCAGAACCTTGTCGGTCTGCAGATCGAGGTCGTCCTGGTTCAACAGTTCGACGTCCGTGAGGATGGCTTCGAGCGCGGAAACCCAGTGCTGGTAGTAGGACCACTGGCCGTCTGCTGCTCCGGCGTTGGTCGACTCCCACGCTTGGATCGAGGCGATCAGGGACTTCTGAAAGTTTGCCCAGTCGAATTTGAGGGTTTGGTGGGCCGCGACGGCCATGGCAAATGCCCTGATCTCCCAAGGATGCTCGAAGCCCCTCTGATCCGGGTTGCCGCCTGGCATGCCGCAGACGAGCTTTTCGACGTCGCGGCGTGTTTGGCCGAGTTGGTCCGCGCTGGTGCGCGGTACGGGCAGGCGTGAGTCCGTCATTATGCGACTTTGGCGACGGGACCGACACCGATCATTGAATCGCGCGTCACCAGCTTTAGGAGATGCTCTTCGCTCCACCCTTCGGTGCCCCTGGGTCGCTGAGGGAGGACCCAGTAGCGCATTTCGCTGCTGGAGTCCCATACGCGCACTTCGACATCCTCAGGAACGGTGAACTCGAATGAGTCGCTAAGGACCTTTCGCGGCTCCCGGGTGATCGCGGCCCGGTATTGAGGGTCCTTGTACCAGTTTGGTGGCAGGCCCAGAACGGGCCACGGGTAGCAGGAGCACATTGTGCAGACAATAACGTTGTGCACGTTGTCGGTGTTTTCGAGGATCACCATATCTTCGCCCTGAAGGCCGCCGATTCCGAGCTCCTTGCACGCCGCGCTGGCGTCTTGCAGTAGTCTTGCCTTGAAGTCGGCGTCGGTCCAGGCTTTCGCAACAACTTTGGCACCGAGCTGCGGCCCGACCTCGTTCTCGTAGATCTCGACCATGCGGTCAATTGCCTGAGTGGTCATGACGCCCTGGTCAATGAGCATCGACTCAAGGGCTTTCACGCGGGCGGTGATCTCTTCCTGGGATCGTATCTTGCTCATGAGTGGGCTCCTTCGGTCGTAGTGGCTGCGGCTGGTGATGGGGTGAGGATCTCGATATAGGGATCCCAGACGTCGATGTAGACCGATCCGTTGGGCTCAGCGTGCTCGGTGCCCCACAGCTCGCTGTTGGGGAACCGGACGGTGTACACATGCTCCGGGTCCTCCCCGAGGCCGTTGCCGGCTGTGTCGGGGTAGATGAAGACGCCGTGGGCGAGAACGACCTCGCCGACGGCGCCACGGATGTACCTGGCGCGCCGTGTGTGGCCCTTTGGGGAGGACCTCACGACCCTAACTCTGTCGCCTACCTGAAAGCGGGCTTCTTTGTCTGACTCGCGCTTCGCGGTTGCCCCCGCTGGTACGACGGCTTCGACGAATGCGAGGAGCTCCGGGTCATCCTTGTGCTCGGGGAGTGGCGCGTCGGGGTTGTCGAAGTAGTACTGGGTGCGGCGGTCGAGCTCAGACATGTCGAGCTTGCCTAGCTTCTCACCGAAGTGCTCGACGGTGTGGATCCAGTGTTCGTAGTACGGCGACTTGAGGTAGACGGCGGGGTCCATTTGCTCTATGCCGTGACGGAACTGGTCTACACCAAAGAAGCCAGCGCGAAAGCACATTGCAAACATCGGGAAAACGGTCTTCTCCCACTCGGCGCGGAAAACGGGTTCCGCCTCGGGAACAACGACCGGCCCCAAACCCTCGGTACCGGCGAGGTCAAACACTCCATTCATGCGGTGAACTCCTTCTGATAGCTGGGTGCGGTGAGCGTTCCGAGCGTATGCTCAAAGGCGTGGGCGGCGCGCAGCACGCTGGCGTCTTCATACTTCTTGCCGACGACCATTAGCCCGACGGGCAGACCGTCCGCGAGACCTGCGGGGATTGAGCAAGCCGGGTGGCCAGTAACGTCGAAGGGCGCGGTATTCGACAGCATTTCCAGTGCCCTCCCGAGGGCCTCGTCCACTGGTGCATCCGACGATGGTAGGAGGCTCGCAGTGATGGGGGTCGTAGGCATCACTAAGACGTCGTAGCGGCTCAACGCCGAGTCGTAGGCTGCGCTCAGCGCGCTCTCAAGGTTCCGCGCTTTGGCGTAGCTGGCGCCGTAGCCTTTGCGCAGGGCGTAGGTGCCCCCGAGCGCTACGAGTTTGACCGTTTCGGAAAATGACGAGGGGTCTTGTCGCCATTTCTGCCCAAAAAAGGCCATCAGTTCCGGGTCGTAAGTGCCCTTCCAGTTGAGGCCGTACGCATTGCCCTGCAGCATCTGATAAGTGGCGCCTTCGACGGAGATGACGTCCCAGAGCGCAGCTCCGTGCATGTGCCAGGGGATTGAGACCTCTTCGGCAAAGTGACCAGCGGCGGTCAGGCTCTCGATCGCCTGCCTGACCACCCCTGTAACCGCTTGCTCGGAGTTCGCCTGCGCGAAGCCCTCGGACACCACACCGATCCGCAGGCCCCGGTCCAGCTGTTGGAGGCTCGTTACGTAGTCCTCTCCTGCAATATCCGCAGGCTGGCGAGGGTCTTGCCCGTCAGGCCCTGCGATGATGGTCAGGAGGGCTGCGGCGTCGGCTACCGTGCGTGCGATGGGCCCGAGGTGGTCGATGGACTGCTCAATGGGGAAAGCGCCGGTATACGGCACCAGCCCGAAGGTCGGTTTGTGCCCCACGACACCGCAGAAGGAAGCCGGGATCCGGACAGAACCGCCTTGGTCGCCACCGATCGCGAAGTCGACCTGACCCGCGGCGACCAGGGCCGCGCTGCCACTGGACGAACCACCGGCGGTCCGGTCATGGTTCCAGGGATTTCGCACAGGACCGCTCTTAGAGGTGTGTGAGGCACCAGAGAAACAGAGGTCCTCGCACACCGACTTCCCGGCGATGGTCGCGCCGGCGTCCAACAGTCTTGCGACGACGGTCGCGTCACTCTTGGGCACGAATCCACGGACCATCTCCGAGCCGTTCATCATCGGCACGCCACCGACCGCGACGTTGTCCTTCACTGCCACACGCCGGCCGGCCAGAGGCCCGTCTTCTCGTATGGCAATTTCCGTGGTCACGTACCAGGCGCCGAGGGAGTTAGTAGCTGGCTCGGACCACTCACGTGACAGGGCGGACGGTGCTATCTCCTGTTCATAAAGTGCATCGACGACGGCCCATGAACCGAGCAGTCCGGAGGCCATCGCGTGATAGCCGTCGACGTCCTCCGCGGGGATGCCGAGCCTGAGTTCGTCAGCTAGGTTTTCTAAGACCTGCTTTGAAGGAATATCCATACCAAATCCTCCTATATGTCAATGTGTATTGACGCATCGAAGTAACTGAACCATGTGACGCCGGTCTCGTCAAGAGGCGTGCCATCGCGGATTTTGACCGACATAGATCAAGCGGCTGCCGCTAGCGACTCGATACTGAATGACCCGGCGCAGCAGAAGCCCTCCCTGGGCTGGTCGGTCCTCTGCTAACATGTGTAGACGCGTTGACGGATTCCACGTGAACAGGAGTGAGGTAATGGACCGCAGCTCGGCGCAATCGGCCTTTGATGCGCTCTCCGACCCGACTCGCCGGCGGATTTTGCAAGTCCTTTCCGACAATGAGGAGAGGAGTGCGGGGGCAATCGCCGACGCCATCCACGAGGTTGGTCGCACCTCCGTGTCGAGCCATTTAAGAATCCTTCGCAGCGCAGACCTCATCGTCGAGCGCAAGGAGGGCAGGTACCGCTACTACTCCTTGCATCCACAAGGCGCCGTCCAGGACGCCCTTAACTTTCTGCAGTCGATCCTTTTTCAGGGCGTGGCCAGGGGCGATTCCGTTGGTGTGGGCGCGGGAACGAAAGATGCCCTCTCCGGCGAGCCAATGACCAGTACCCGATCGGCAGCTCGTGAACGACACGCGTCCTAGCCTCGGGCGTGCTGCGCGCCCAGGCGGTCGAGGCAGTCCGATGCGGACAGCAGTCCTCGTTGCTGGTGAGCACTACCCAGTATCGGCCACCGAACTCTATGAATCCTTCGGTTCGGGGACAACCGGCGGATGGTTGATTGGAGCTGCATGCGATTCCGTAAGGCCTGGCGCAGCGGTCTCTGCGTACATGCCACTCGGTCCAGATAGCCCGCAGGTAATGTTGCTCGGCCGCATCAGCAGCTGTGTACCCGGCGCCAAAATCACCATAGTCCACGACCAGCCATGGCGTGGCCGGATTCACCTGAGGTTCTTTGACGAGCCGGGGGGGTCGAGCCTCCGTGTGAGCGCCGAGCTCGATGACACCGGGCTCGCGTGGTGGATGGAGCAGCGAGGCTGGAAGCAGGAGGTCTCGGCGGACCTCAGGCTGCACCGCATCAGTCTCCTCACCAGCAAGACTGGCCCAGCGGCGGTCTTCGCCATCGCCTGCGAGTACCTCGCGCGTCTCGCCGTCGACCAGGTCAACGCCGACGGCGGAATCGGTGGGCGCCGAGTCGAGCTGGCGATTCATGATGACGCTACCGACCCGGGGCGCGCGGCTCTCGAGGCCCAACGAATGATCCACTCCGGCAGCCGGGCCATCATCGCCAGCGTTACGAGCGCCAGTTTCGAGGCCGTTCGCCGTACCGTTGCCTCTGAGGGAGTGCCCCTAATCCACCCCGTTCTCAACGAGGGGGGGCGAGGGGAGGCCAACGTCTTCCGGTGGGGCGAACGACCGCTGGCCCAGGTGCGTGCCGCGGCGCCCTGGATGATGCAAGACGGAAATCACTCACGTTGGTTCCATGTCGGCAACGACTACTCGTGGTCTCATGGTGCCCACCGGGCAGCGACACGCGCCATCGACGAGGCGGGCGGAATTGTCACCAGTCACGCTTACACTCCCCTCGGAACGACAGACTTCGCGCCGCTTATCGATCGTATCGACGCCAGCGGCGCACAGAGCGTGCTCTCGTCGCTGGTTGGTGCCGACGAAGTAGCCTTCGAGCGACAGCTCTGGGACTCAGGCCTGAGAGGTCGATGTTCGGTTCTCTCCCTAGTTATGGAGGAATCGACCCGTGAGCGGATCGGCGCCCAGGCCGCCAACGGGATCTGGAGTGCGTTCGGCTACTTCAGCACTCTTGATTCCGAGACCAACCTTGACCTCAAACGCAGGTATTTCGACGCCTACGGAGGATGGGCCCCACCGATCTCCTCGATTTCCGAGTCGGTATACGAAGCCATCCTTCTCTACGCGCACGCCGCCCGCGCAGGTCAAGCTAGCGCCACCGACCTCGTCAGAAACCTCCGGCAGGTCACCGCGGAACTGCCTCGGGGCCGCGTGGAACTCAACGGCCCTCAAGTGATGAGACAGCGGATGCACGTCGCACAGTCGGCGGGCGACGGATATCGTCTGGCCGACCAATGACTCGCCGAGTTTCAAGTCAGGACTTGGGAAATCGATTTGTAAACTGGAACAGTCAATGCCGATATTGAACGATTCGTCAGCGGTGGAGTCAATGTCAGCTACGAGTCTTTCTCGCTGTGTTCGTTCGGAAATCATCCCAAGGATGCGGTTATCGGACTTGTTTGGGGAGGTGCCCCGCAGGCCTGGGATGGCGAAGTCGACCTTGACGTATGCCGGGGCTACGATAAGACGTTCCTGGTAGTTGCCCACGACGTTTCTCTACTGCGGGGAGCCGTTTCCGATGTCGCCTGCGACACCATGGCTTCGTCTTCTGCCATGGGAAGGATGAAAGCTCTGTTTTAATTGACGCGGTGGAGAGAGCCGCCTCGATGACTTCCTCGTGACAGCGAGTGACGGCATTGATGGCCTGCGCGATGTTTGTCATTTCCAGTCCGATGTTGTCGATTTCGGCTAGCCTCCACTGCGGTAGCCGATGAGCTGGGGTAGGACCAAGGCCGAAGTCCTGGATGAACTGAAGAGCAGTGAACATGATCGGCGCGTCAACGCCTGCGGTGACATAAGTTGGGACGAGAGCGATCATCATGGAGGCAGCACTCATGACGGGGAGGGCCAGGACCAGTACTTTCTTCCGACAGATCCTGGTCGAGGACGGGCTAGGCCGGTGCTCGACAGCCCACGCCGCGTGGCGGCGCCACTGACCTTTTGAGAAGATGCCAGTTCGCGCAGTGTTGTGGTTCCTGGAGTGATGGCAGGCATGATGTCCCCTGAGCAGATGCCGGAACGGCAACGGGGCATCCTCGGGCCGTCACCATCCGCTGACCGGGACTGCCGTCCGGTCCCGCTTTTAGGTGACTGGTTCTGGCTTCATCCCGTAACGCGTCAACGTCGCCTTCGTTTTGGAGAAGGAACAACTAGACCGGAGCGGATGCGGTGGCCGTGACGCAGAGCTGCGGATGATTGTACGAAGTTCTGGCTCGAAGCTGTCTATCTGGTAGAGCCTGGTGAGGACGCTTTCAGCGCGTTCTGTCCGACGTGCCCACACCGATACCGGCGCGGGCACGTCGGGTCTTCGGCTTTTGTCTAGTGTTCCGCTTCTACTCCCGGGGTCATGGTCGTCTTTGTCTCGGATTCGCTGATTGTCCGGGCTGGCAGGGTGGCCAGAGCCAACACTCCTCCTGCCAGCAGCAGACCGGCGGCAACTCCAAGCGCCGTTCCATACCCGGTAACCAGCTGCCCGGCCTCTGCGAGGTCCGAATTTCGGGCGTTGCCGGACACGGTCGCGGCTACGCCTGTCAGAATGGCCAGGCCGAACCCGGCTTGCCTTGGACGCTTGTGGTCTTGAACTCGTTGGGCATGATGCCTTGTGGGGCGGTTGGGCTCAGCCATAACTTGGGCGGCCAGCGCACCAAATCGGCGCAGCTTCCACATGACTGGCTAAGAGTCAAAAGCCTGAGCTGACCTGCGCGAACGTTGAATATGTCGCGAGACGGGAGTTCCACTCCCGTACTGGAGTGCCGATAAATGGACGTTATGTCGCTGAGCAGTGATTATTGAGCCGTACATCATTTTAAGGTTGGTCACGCATGCCCACGGCTCGGCCAAAAGCCATGCCAAATTCTGTCGGTCGAAGGATTCCTTGTTCAATTTTCAGTGTGATGTCGGCATTCGCGTATTCCGCCTCAAGCTTCAAATATTCGGGGCGCTGAGCAACAAAGTCGTAAGCGCCACCCCTGACTAAGTATGTCCCGTACTCTACGTCCACGAGCCCCAGTCTCATCCAGTTGTCGACATAGGTAGGGACCTCAGCGTCCACCGTCATCTCACCGGTATCTGAGTCTGCTAAAGGCAAGAGATGGTTAGCTAGCGTCCTCCCTCCTCGCCCAGAAGTAGTCCCTCGTACTCTTGCTATCGCGACATGCGCACTGTTTCCAAGGGGGTGGCGCAGAAGTGAAGCCTCCTCGCCAGTGAGTTGACGAATTATCTCGGCGAAGGAGGGATGCACTGTATCTCGCTTGCGATCGTCCGAGGCCGAGGCCAGCAGGTTTAGATATAGTTCCTTCAGATCCGGCTCGTCGAGGCTAAAGGCCAACCCTTGCATGGCAGGAGCAGCAACAATCGGCTTCGGGGCAACCCGGCGATTCTCAGGGATTGCCTCTATACGCTCACGCATGTCTTCATCGAAATTGTTCTCGAAATACTCGGCGCTCAGGCCAATCAAGCCGCGAATAGGCCGGAACAGCTGCAGAAAGAGAGCTTCCTTTACGGCGATACGCTTGGCCCGCGTGTTTGCAGCTTGTTTAAACGCGGTGGTCTTCGTTGCCTCCGACACTAGCTCTTTACGCACCGCGGCATCCGCTTGACGTATTTCTTTGACACTGTCGGCCACAATTTTTCCGGTCAAGGCTCCAGCGGCGCCCAGGATCTCCCCACTCATGCAGGCAGCCTATCCGAGGTTCACCTGGCCTTCCGGAAGCGCCGCTCCGATCTTCGCTCAGCGTCCAGCTACAAGATGCCCGGGGGTATCTTGACGGTCTTTGTACTTACCTTCTTCGTCTTCATCACCTGTGTCCTGACAACCCAGACCGACATTTTTTCAGCCCTGCTCCTAACGCGGATCTGGTTCGCGGTCCTTGGCATCGCATACGCCGTGATCCGAAAATCTCCGGGGCACCAAGCCCGCGTCGCCAAGTGGAATGCGGTAATCACCACTCAGCCAGACAGCGAGGGTGACAGCGAACTTAGTAGCGCCTGAAACAACAATGAATCGGGCGCGTGGGGACACCAAGCGCCCGAAAGGGAATGCTTCCATTTCGGGCCGCCTCTTGAGTTAGCCGGTAATCAACCGTCCACATACTGCTTTAGCTCCAGAAGGATTCCGTCGTCATTCCGGATATATGTTGCATTCCCGAAATCCAGAACGGCATCCGCGATCCTGGCATACACGGGTATCCGTGAGCCGTGAGTCGGCGCTCCACGTTGGCCGGCAACGCCTTCGAAGTCACCGGAACTCTTCACTCACTGCCTATGTTCCAGGGACTTCTAGGCAAAGGTTAGGTTAGGAGGACAGGAAGGTCCCCACTCCGACTCCGGAGTGGGGACCTTCCTGTCTGCGCTTTAGGCACTTATGAGGTGCCCTGTGAAGTAGCGCGAATGCGTCTTCTGGACGGTTTCGAGAGAATCACTGTTCAAGGAGACGATTTCCCAGTCCCTGTTCTCGCGTTCCTTTTCGAGTTTCAGCCGGAGAACCAACGCGTCCCTGTGACCCTGTCGACCCGGGAACTCCCTGACGATCCTCTCGCCAGTAATCCTGTTGTACTTGATGACGTAGCCAGCCATGTGGACATCACCTCCTCGTGTCTCGAATACTATCAAACGAGCCCTTCAGCGTTTCCAGACTGGACTTAACCGCAAGCTCAGACTCTTGTACCACCCTCCTGAGCTCATCCAGATTGGCATCCAGGTTCGTGGCGTAAGCACGCAGATTTTCGTCGACCGGAAACTGTGCGCTGACCCCCCATGCGGTTTTGGAGGCCGTCTCTATCTGGAGTATCGCGTTACGTGCCCCTTCCAGCTTGGCGATGTGTTCTGTGGAGAGGTGCTGGAGGGTGGTGACCGTTTGCCGCAGCCGAGGGTCTGCAGGGATTGTCCCGTAGCGAATATCGCGTCCGACGACGTCGGCCAGGGACTCATACATGTTCGCCCACGTGCTTTGGAGGTGAGTTCGGATCTGTACCTCGACGCGGGTAGGGAGGCGCAGCCAGAGGTGGACTGCTCGGTATCCACTCTTTGGATTGATTCGCAGGTCGTGCAAGCAGTACTTGAGGTCGTGTCCAAAGCGGCCAGCTATAGCGGCTGCAACGGCATCCTGTTCATCGAGGCTCATCTCCGCCTCGAAACGTACCCCGGCAATATCCTGGATGTTAGATAGTGGCGTGGCATGATCCCGCTGCAGCTTCTGCCGGAGCGTGTCTATGGTCTTTGGCCTTGACGTCACCTCAAACATCCGGTCGCCGAGGAGCGACGCCCAGTCCAACTCCCTTATTTGCTCCTGCGCGTCGACGGCCACGTCGTTGTAATGAAGCATGACCTCGTCATATGAAGGCAAAGCGGTTGGAATATCGATCTCGTCCCGGATGCATTCTCCCAGCCTTCGGAGTTGCTTCTTTGACCACGGCGCGCTTTCCATTCCTGAATCCTACGCAGCGAGGCAAGAAGCTCTTATCTACTCGGCCACCCGTGACGTCAACGTCCCTTTCGCAGTGCCCCGGCGTGCACTACCAATGCGATCCGCTTGACGAAGGCTGCTGCCAATTGCTCGCACCAGTCCGTCAAAAAGACAACCGGAACGCTAGGTTAGGTAGCGGTCCGTCCGCTGATCTTGCACTTCAAAAAGACCGATCCCGAATATGGCTTTGCGATCCCAGAACAAGGCGTTTCTTGGGCAGAAGGGTGCTTTTCTCATCTACTCCACTCACATTACTTAACTGGCATGCACGGGTATTCGTGGGCCGGGAGTTGGCGGGTGCAGCCGTTTGCGTGCCCCAAAACCGATAAGCCTGTGCTGGGCTCGTTACCGGGAGATACTCGGATCATGATGCGTCTGGAGTTTTGGCCTGATTATGGCTCGGGCCCGTTGTGGAGCGACGAGGGCAAGGCTCTGGCTTTGGAGTCGCTGGGTATTTCGCCGGTGCTTGCTGAGCGGGTTCGGTTGTGGAACTCGCAGTATGAGGAAGGCAGGATCCCGGTCGACGGACCCGGAGATGTCGAGTGGCTTGCCGAGGGCGTGGGTCTGCTGCACCTGTTGCGCGCAGCGTTGGGTGATGGCGTCGAGGTTGTAGTGACAGAGCCTTGGTGGGGCGAGGCGCCCACTCTTCGATAAGCCTCAGTTCCACGACCTTGACGCCCAACTCAAAGCCTTTGTCGGGCAGTTCTCGCTGCTGCGATGTATTGGGCGTAGGCGGCGGCGGAGTCGGTGGCGTGGCGTTCGATGGTCGTGGGGGAGTAGCCGAGGGTTTCGGCGATGATGGCCACGGGTGCGAGTTTGGTGAGCTCGTGGAGAGTTCCGAGTCGCGCGGCTCGGGTGCTGAATAGCTTGCTGAGGCGTGTTGTGAGGTGTCCTGGGTGGATGTGCCGGCCGGGTAAGGTTCCGCGGAAAACCCAGTTGGTGTTGGGGTGCGAGGCGGTTAGGTTGTGGCCGGGGTTTGCGGCGAGTTCCCGCCAGGCCGCATCTAAGGGGTCAGGCAATGCGATCTGGATCGTTCCCAGCTGGATGGTGACCAGTTCTTCGGTGACGGTAACGTCATCCCAGGTTAGGCGCGCTATGTTTTCGGCCTGTTGCCCGAAGACGAGGATGAGGATCGCGGCGGCCTGATCTCGTGCTTCAACTTGTCCGTCGGCGTGGAACACGCGGTTGAGTGCTTCATCCTGTCCTGACTTGTCGAGTTTGGGGCTTGTTCCCCGACGATGCGGGACGATAGCCAATCCTGCTCGAGCGGCCTTGGCCTTGATGGCCCACTTCAGGAAATGTTCAGCGATCCGCCTGGTGGTAGGTCCTTCTGCCTGCCAGAGATCGAGATGAGTCTGGGTCAGCCCGGCCAGGCTGGTGCCGTGGCCGGTGAGCCAGTTCAGCAGGTCGATGGCGACGGTCACTTGCTGCTTGGCACGCAGGAAGGTGCCGCGGGTGACTTCGTCCATCTGGTTCATCCGGCGTAGGTGATGCCAGCGGATGTAGCGGCGGATGATGTCGCGGTTCTCAGGGTTTCTGATCCGGTCTAAGGCCTGTGCTGACCAGTTCTCGTAGCGAATGCGGAGTTCGTCGCGGCGGGGCAGTACCCCGTGTTCGGTGAGGAGGCCGCGGACGTATTCGCGGGTCCGCGAGTCGGGCAATTCATCGAAGCTTTCATGCGTGATTTCTGGCGTGACGGCGAGGTTTTGAAGGAAAGCGGTGACGTGCTTTTGCTGTATCCAGGTGATGCCGCTGTTGGCGCGTTTCATCGACTTCAATGCTGCAGCAAGCGGAATCAATTCGGGCGCCATGATTCCCCGCGACGGGTCCGTGAGCAGGGCTTCAACAACGGTGGCCAACACACAGCTCCAGCAGCGGCCGCCGCTGTGAAGTTCGTCTTCTGCTCCGCAGCTCTCGCAGTCGACGTTGAGTCGGATGCCTGAGCATCGGCGGCAGGCAGGGCGGTCATCGATAATTCCGGGCAGGACGCCTTCGTGGCCGCAGGCGCAGGTGCCACGAGTGCGTTTGGCTTGCTGGTAGCAGTAGCCGCAGACTCCGCCATCGGGCCAACGAGCGACGGTTTGGTGGTGCTGGCCGCAGCGGCCGCAGGGAACCGGCCAGCGGATGGGGTCCTCTGCTTTGCGTGGCCTACTCATCGTCCTCGGAAGCGACGAGTCGGACTCGTCGAGCGATCGGGTTGCCTGGTTGAATGCCGAGGTCTTCGCTGCGCTTGGGGGCGTTGGCCGTCGCCGCCGCGCGCATCTCGACGAAAGGCTCGAACAAGTCGTTTGGTGTGCAGTTGAGGATGTCGCAGAGCGCGGCGAATGTCCTGGCCGGAATGCGCTCCGGCGTGGATGTGACCAGCCTGTAAACCTGGCTTTCGGAGAGGTTGATGCCACGGGATTTCAGGAGCGGCATCAATTCGGTGGTCTTCCAGAGGTTCTGTTTTGTCATCAAGGCTCGCAGGTTCCAGCGGTAGCCAATCCGGCGCTGTTCAGGCATCTGGGTCCTCCAAGTTCGCGATGCGACGTGCAATCACCTGCTGCACGGTTTTCTGCTTGAAGTCCGACGATACCGATGTGTAGAGCCCGGTGGTCGAGGCGTAGGAGTGGCCAACCTGAGTCTGCACGAAGGCCGCGTCGTAACCGGCTTCGATCAGGTGGGTCACATAGGAATGCCTGAGGCAATGCAACCCAAGTTCCTTCGGCAGACCGACAGCATCCCGTGCAGCAGCGAACGCATCCCCGAACGAGCCCAGGGACATCCGGGCGCCACGCTCACTCGGCCAAAGCGCCGAGGACCGTTCTGCGGTCGGGAACTGCCGCCGCAATCCACCGGATGTCCATGTCTTGAGCTGGTCCACGACCCAGTCAAACTCCGGCACGGTCAACACGGTGCGCCGTCTGGGTCCTGAGCCCGCGGTGCCCTTGGCAAACCGAACCTGGACTGCCCCGAACCGGCCGTAGTCGCTGACGTGGGGGTTCGGGCCGAAGTCCTCCAGGTCCAGCATGGTCATTTCGCGTCGGCGAAGCCCGTAGGCATAACAGACCTTGAACGCCACCGAGTCGCGGAACAGGGGCAGCCAGCGCTTGCTGCCGGCGGCGTATTCCCGGTCGACGAGGTCATCAATGTAGTCAAAGAGCTGCTGCAGTTCCGCCTTGGTGAACGAGCGCTTCTTCGCCGGGACGGCATCATCGGTGGTGTGCCGTGGCATGTTCCACTCGAAGCAGATCTGGCTCGGAATATCACCGAATGTCCGTTCGCAGAACTCGCCCCACCCATAGCCCGGATGGGTCAGGTAGGAGCAGAACATCGCCACGGCGTTGCTGTATGAGCGCAACGTTTTCAGGCTGATCGGCTTCTCGCCAGAACGCAGATCGCCCAGAAAGTCTTCGATGTCGGCCGGACCCCATTGCCACGGAAATTCACCCGTGAAGCCCTGAAAACGCTCCAGCAACTGGCAACGCTTCTTGATGGTCTCCGTCGTGAGGCCGCGCGCCAGCATCTGCGCCCGCCAGCCATCGAGCATGGCCGTAAAAACCCGTTCATCAGCCCGGAACAGCCCAACGTCCGGATCGACCAGCATCCGCGGGACGAAACCCGGAATGGCACCGCTCACTGCAACCCCTAAACCATGGAAACGTGCATTAGATGCAGGAAACGTATAGCGGCAAGGGATCCGCGGGCAAATTCAGTCGTGCCGACGGAATGGTCCGGTACGTCGCAAAGCCTGTCTGACCTGCGGAAACACCCCGGTTCCTCCAAGCACGGGGAGTACTCGCAGCTACTTCTACTCCCGTGATTTTAACGCCGATAACCGATATTATGTAAACTAGTAGTCTGCGTATCTCATCAGATGAATCAATTCGCCGGTCCCCTGATCTTGCCGGGATCTACACCCAATCACCCCGGAGTTCCGGGGAATTTGGCTGGCTGGCTGGCCTGGAAAGGAGATTCTTC
>NZ_JAQPPK010000005.1 GCF_029952445.1 Paenarthrobacter nitroguajacolicus
CGCCAGACCCGGCCTGCCGCGCAGACCCGCCCGCCCGAGCTTCGGCCTGTGCGGCCTCCCGCCGGGTCCGCTCCACTGCCTGCGCCGCGACCACCTGCACGTACTCCAACTGCCGCGACAGATCCTCGACCCTGCCCGCGAAATCCGCGGCCTCAGCGAACCCAAACAACCGGGCATCCGCGGCAACCGAGGCACGCAACTCAGCCAACGCCTCCGACACATCGTCAAGGGAAGAGCCCACGGCCAAGGCAGGATCCTCATCAGCCCACATCGCCGCTCCCGGAGCCGCAGTTCCGGAACAAAACGCAGTTCCGGAACCAAACGCAGTCCCGGAACCAAACGGGGCCCCGGAACCAAACGTGGATTCGATGCCTAAAGCACGCCGTCGGCTGCCCACATCGCCGGACGGGAAGGCGCTGACTGTGGATGCGACGGACCGGGCGGGCGCGTCGGCGAGGCCGGCCTCCGCCCCGAATACGTGCCCGATTGCTTCCATACAAAGAGCCTGTCACGGCACCGCATCAATAGTTGGGGTCCATATGAGCTATGTGGAAAAGTCGGCGAAATCCTTTGCGTGGCACCTTCCACCGTGAGGACTTGTGGTTGCGGAGGGAGTTACTGCCATTACCCCTAACAGCAGTAACTCCTTACGTTCAGGTAAAGAGTGTTAGATGGAAACATCCGCTAAAGACAGAGACGCAGGAGAAACATGCCTACCGCTTCCGCATTTGCTTCACCCTCGGCCACGGGCGACCTGACCCTGACCACTATTGAACGCCGCGAGGTTGGCCCGAACGACGTCCATATTGACATCAAGTTCGCCGGCATCTGCCACTCAGACATCCACACCGTCCGCGGTGACTGGGGTCCGCAGCAGTACCCCCTGGTACCGGGCCACGAAATCGCAGGCATCGTCACAAAGGTCGGCTCCGAGGTCACCAAGCACAAGGTCGGCGACCGCGTCGGCGTCGGCTGCATGGTGAACTCCTGCAAGGAATGCAAGAACTGCCTGGCCGGTGAGGAACAGTACTGCCTCAAGGGCAACGTCGGCACCTATGGCGCCGTGGACCGCGACGGCACCATCACCCAAGGTGGCTACTCCAGCAATGTTGTAGTGAACGAAGACTTCGTGGTGACTATCCCTGAAGGTCTGGACCTCGATGTAGCTGCTCCGCTGCTATGCGCAGGCATCACGACGTTCTCCCCCCTTCACCACTGGGGCGCGGGTCCGGGCAAGAAGGTCGCCATTGTGGGCCTGGGCGGTTTGGGCCACATGGGCGTCAAGATCGCCCACGCCATGGGTGCCGACGTGACGGTTCTTTCGCAGTCACTGAAAAAGATGGAAGACGGCCTCAAGCTCGGTGCGGACCACTATTACGCAACCAGTGACCCCGCCACCTTCGAAGAGCTCGCCGGAACATTCGACCTCATCATCAATACCGTCAGCGCATCCATCGACATCAGCGCCTACTTGCAGTTGCTTACCCTGGACGGGACCCTTGTCAACGTCGGCGCCCCCGCCGAGCCGCTACCAGTGAACGCCTTTGCCCTGATCGGTGGCCGCCGTCGTTTTGCCGGTTCCATGATCGGTGGCATCCGCGAAACGCAGGAAATGCTGGACTTCTGTGCAGAGCATGGCCTCGGAGCGGAGATCGAGGTCATTCCGGCCAGCAAGATCAACGACGCCTACGAGCGCGTCCTTGCCTCGGACGTCCGCTACCGTTTTGTCATCGATGCCTCCACGATTGGCTAGGCACAACGGTTGAAGAGGCCGCGCTCCCACGGGGGGCGCGGCCTTTTCGCTGCCAGGAAGGTTCCAGAAACCAGCGACAATGGTTCGGTGACTTTCAGACTGGACACCATCGGCAGGGGACTGGTCTTCGCGGACTCCATTGGGAACCTCGCAGAGGCCCTCACGCAGCAGGGCGACGGCGGCGCTGCAGTCGTGCAGGCACCGCCCGGTACGGGCAAGACCACTTTGGTGCCTCCGCTGCTGGCGAATCTCGTCGAAAAGCAGCAGGTCGAACAGCAGCAGCCCGCCCAACCACGCGTCGTCGTCACGCAACCCCGGCGTGTGGCCGCCCGCTCTGCCGCGCGTCGACTCGCGGCGTTGGACGGAACCCGCATGGGTGGAAGGGTTGGCTACACCGTCCGTGGGGAAAGCAGAACCGGCCGGGACACGGTAGTCGAATTTGTCACGCCCGGCATTCTCTTGCGTCGGCTTCTCAGCGATCCTGGCCTTGAGGGCGTCCATGCCGTGGTCCTTGACGAGGTCCATGAGCGTGGCCTCGAATCCGATCTTCTGGTGGGCATGCTCGCAGAGGTCCGGGAACTCCGTGGGGACCTCATACTGGTGGCCATGTCGGCCACCCTCGACGCCCAACGGTTCGCCGCGTTGCTGGGAACGGCGGACGACGGCGGCAAGCCGGCTCCCGTCGTTGACTGCCCTTCGGCTCTGCATCCATTGGAGGTCCAGTGGCGCCCAGCGCGGGAGAACCGCCTGGACGAACGGGGAGTGGCGCGCACCTTCCTTGACCACGTTGCCCGGACCGCGGCGGCGGCCCATGCTGCAGCGCTGGCCGGCAACCCTGATGTGGATGCGTTGGTGTTCCTCCCGGGTGTCCGCGAGGTGTCCGACGTCGCTTCCCGCCTGCGGGCGGAGGTCCCAGGAGGCACTGAGGTTCTTGAGTTGCATGGCCAGGTCGGTCCGGAAGCCCAGGACAGGGCAGTATCGGGCCGCGAGCCCGGGGGCTCGCCGCGTATCATCGTGTCCACAGCCTTGGCAGAGTCGTCACTCACTGTTCCCGGAGTTCGCCTGGTCATCGATTCCGGGCTGTCCCGCGAACCACGCCGCGATGCGGGCCGCGGCATGTCGGGCCTTGTCACTGTGTCGTGTTCCCGGGCTTCGGCGGAGCAGCGCGCCGGGCGTGCTGCCAGGCAGGGTCCGGGCACCGTGGTCCGCTGCTACGACCAACGGGCGTTTGCCGCGGCGCCGGCTCATCAAACGCCGGAGATCCTGGCCGCCGACCTGACCGGTGCTGCGTTGGTTCTCGCGTGTTGGGGTTCGCCCGGTGGCCGGGGGCTGGCGCTGCCGGATGCCCCGCCCCTCGCCGGAATGAACGATGCCGTTGAAGTCCTCAGGGAACTCGGTGCCGTCTCGGAGGACGGAACAGCTACGGCCGTGGGAAGAATGTTGGCGCGCGTTCCTTCCGACCCGCGCCTTGCCAGGGCCTTGCTCGACGGGTCGTCAGTTGTTGGCAGGCGTGCCGCGGCCGAGACCGTGGCCCTCGTGGCGGGCGACCAGCGGGCACCCGGGGCGGACATCACCAAGCTGCTGGCTTTCCTCCGCTCCGGGTCTGATGCCGCCGCCCGTCGTTTCGCCGAGGACGTCCAGCGGATGGAATCGATCGCGCGGCAGGAAGCGGGCGCCGTCGTACCTGCTCCGGATGTCCACACGATCACCACAGGCGAGGCGCCCGGGTTCGTCGTGGCCCTGGCGTTCCCGGACCGTATGGCCAAACGCGTTCCGGGGGACGGCCCGGCCAACTATTTGCTGACGTCAGGGACTCGGGCCGGACTGCCTGCGGGAAGTTCCCTGTCCGGCCAGGAGTGGCTGGCAGTTGCTGAGGTGTCACGCGCGCAAGGTCGCGACGCCGCCGGCACCGGGGCGGTTATTCGCTCGGCGGCGCCGCTCACTGCTGAACTGGCCGAAGCTGCGGCTCCCCAGTTGCTGACCACAAAGGTGCACGCAGCGTTCAAGCAGGGTCGCGTGACCGCCAGGCTGGAACGGAGGCTGGGGGCGATTGTCCTCTCCTCCACACCGGTCCGCGCCACCGCTGAGTCCGGACGACTCGCCGTGGCCGATGCCCTGGGGAAAAGCGGCTTATCCATGCTCAACTGGTCAGCTGCCGCAGATGCGTTGCGGCGTCGGTTGGCGTTGCTGCATCGGGAGCTCGGCGCTCCCTGGCCCGACGTCACTGAAGCAGGGTTGCTGGCCAGGTTGGAGGAGTGGTTGGCACCGGAGTTGGAGGCCATGGCAACCGGCACAGCCTCGGCAGCCATCAATCTGGCCGAACCGCTGCGCCGCCTCCTGCCGTGGCCGGAAGCCAGTCGCTTGGATGCCCTTGTTCCCGAACGCCTGGAGGTTCCCAGTGGTTCGCTGGTCCGCCTCGACTATCCGGATGTGGACGACGACGGCGGTCGTCCCGTTGTGGCGGTCAAGTTGCAGGAGTGCTTTGGCTGGGACAGGACGCCCCGGCTGGTGGACGGCAGGGTTCCTGTCCTCTTTCACTTGTTGTCGCCAGCCGGCCGACCCCTGGCGGTCACTGACGATCTCACGTCCTTTTGGTCCGGACCATACGCACAGGTCCGGGCAGAGATGCGTGGACGCTACCCCAAGCATCCCTGGCCCGAAGACCCGTGGACGGCGCCTGCTACTGCCAGGACCAAAAACCGGATGTAGGCAAAACCCGGATGTAGGCAAAACCCAGGCAGCCCCCCCGGCTAGCCCAACCGGTCCAGCATGAACTGGATTTCCCCGTCCACGAACGTGCCCAGGACGCTGCTGGTGGCAAGTTCATCCGGAGCGGCGGTGAGCGGGTCGAGTTCGAAGGCCGTGAAGTCCGCCCGCTTGCCCACGGTGATCGACCCCGAAACTTCCCAAAGGCCCGCAGCTTTCGCAGCGTGGGAGGTGTAACCCTCGAGCGCTTGCAGCGCCGTCAGGGCCTGGGCCGGAGCAATGGGCTGCTGTTCGGGGTGGCCCGAGCGACGACGCAATTGAGCATCCGCCATGATCGGCAACGGCGGGAAGGGGGCGATCGGCCAATCCGAACCCATTCCCAGGACAACTCCGGTTTCACGAACGTCCCGGCATCGCCAGGCCCTGTCCGCCCGCACTGTGCCCAGCCTGGTGGACCAGTTGTCGCTGTGGTCTGCCAGTGAGTAGTGCGTGCAGTGGCTCGGTTGCATGCTTGCCACAACGCCCGAATCCTTGAAACGCGCAACGAGTTCGTCTGGCACGGTCTCGATGTGTTCGATCCTGTGGACGGTCCGCCGCAGCACATCAGCTGGGACAACGCCGCCCAGTGATTCCAGGGCCGCCAGTACATGGCTGACCCCGGCGTCGCCGATCGCGTGGGTCGCCGTTGGAATTCCGCGGGCTGCGAAGTAGCGGACGGCGGCTGAGTATTCCTCGGGCCGCGGCCAGAAAGGTGCCGTGGATTCGCCGTACATGTCCGGTTCGTAGAGCCAGGCTGTTCCGTTGTCCACCGTGCCGTCGACAAAGAGCTTGATGGCTTCAACGGACCAGCGGCGTCCGCCGGTGCCTATTGTCCGGGCGAGCTTCTTCCAGTCTGCTTCGGAGGTGCCGGGCATGCACCAGGGAGCTGAACGAAGCCTCAGAGGCAACTCGCCGTCGGCCTCCAATCCTTGAAACAGCTTTGCGGATTCATCGCTGTGATCCATGACGTGGCCCCCGGTGAGTCCCGATCTCGCGAAATCGCGAAGCAGGTCGGCCAACCTTTCCTTGCGTCGCGCGAAGGGCTCCTGGGGAATGTGGCGTTGCACCAATTCCATTGCCGCGGCTTCAAGCAGCAGGCCTGTAGGAACTCCGTCCCCGTCGCAGACCACTTCCGAGGCTTGCTCGAACTCGTACCTGCCGCGGACCCCTGCCAGCTCCAGCGCAAGGCTGTTCGCGACTGCGGAATGGCCATCAAACAGGCGGATCAGCGCCGGCTTGCCGCCGCTGACGTCATCCAGCACGCTGCGGTGCAAAGGCACGGAGCCGAAAGCGTTTGGATTCAGGCCCCAGCCACGCAACCAGTCGCCGTCGTTCGCTGCCTGGGCGGTCAGGAGCCGCCGGACTTCGTCCAGCGTTGCCGCGCCCGAAAGGTCGACGCCGATGGTGAGGTCCAGGCCAAACACCGGATGCATGTGGCAGTCAACCAGGCCCGGCGTCAGCGTCGCGCTGCCGAGGTCCACCACACGGGTGCCCGCTTGGCGCCACTCCTGGGCATCCGCGCGGCTTCCGACGGCGGTTACCGTGCCGCCGCTGACGGCAACGGCCTGGACGGGCTCATGCTGCGGGTTCCCGTCCAGAGTGTGGATGGTGTCTGCAAGGACGATCAGGTCAGGAGTCATGGGTTTCGAAGCTTCCAATCCGGGCGAAGACGTCGGGGCGGGCTGTTCGCAAGCGGCGGGCGATCAGCAGGCCGACAAGGAAAACAATGGGGGTAACAGCCAGGAGGATGGCGTTGGTGAGGGAATCCGCAAAGGTGAGGAGTTCGATGTTGATGGCGATCAGAGCCACCACTCCGAACAAGAGGACGGCCGAGGCGATGCTCACGGGCAGGAGCAGCCGGTTGGTCACGGCGGCAGGATTGCGGCGCAGGTACACGAACGCGGCCACCGAGACCAGGCCTTGGAGGGCTACGATCCCGACAATGCCGGGCGTGTTGACCCAAATCAGCAAGTGTTTGTACGGGTCGGCATTGGCGATCGCGCAGATCAGGATGACGACGGCGGCCAGGACAGTCTGGATCTGCCCGGCGCGGTGGGGTGATTTGTACTTGGGGTGGGTCCTGGCCAGGAATGTCGGGAGGATGCCGTCCTTGGCAAGCATGTAGACGTAGCGGTTGATGGCGTTGTGGAAGGCCAGCTGCGAGGCATAAACGCTGGTGACGATCAGCAGGTACATCACTACCTCGGCCCACGGGCCGACGTACTGGTTGATCGTGGCGAAGAACATTCCATCGGCCAGTTGCCCGGCGGCAGTCACGACGTTTCCGTTGCCGTAGGCCTGGATGACTGTCCACACAATGAAGGCATAGAACACGGACATGAATCCCACAGCGATGTAGGTGGCCCGGGGGACCGACTTGTCCGGATCCCGGGCTTCACGCCGGTAGAGGACGGTGGATTCAAAGCCCATGAACGCCGCGAAGCAGATGGCAAGGATGGCCAGGACGCCGGGCGTGAAGGCGTGCTCGGGGGCGAAGGAATCAAAGCTGATGCCTTCGGCGCCGCCGTGCGCCAGGATTCCTGCGCCCATGATGGCGAGGATCGCCGTCTCTGCGATGAGCAGTACGCCCAGGACTTTGGCCCCGACGTCGATGCCGCGGTACCCGAGGAACCAGACGGCCGCGATGGCCACCAAGGCGACCAGGGGCCAGGGAACGTCCAGTCCGAAGAGAGTCCGAAGCATGGCTTGGGTCTGCACCGCGAAGAGACCGTAAACCCCGATTTGCAGGCAGTTGTAAGACACTATCGCCAGGATTGCCGAGGCGAGGCCCACCGTTTTGCCCATGGCCAGGGTGATGTAGGTGTAGAAGCCGCCGGCGGCTTTGACGTGTTTGGTCATTGCCATGAAAGCTGCGGCGAAGACCAGAAGCACCGCGCCGGCGATGACGTAGCCCATGGGGGCGCCTATGCCCCCGATTCCTATGGCTACCGGGGCCACGCCGGCCATGACGGTGAGGGGGGCTGCTGCGGAGATCACCAGGAAGGCGATGCCGCCGGTGCCCAGGGCGTTCCGTTTGAGCCCATTTCCGGCCTCGGATGTTGGAGGTCGGGTTTCGAGGTCTGACATGAGGATCCTATTGGGGGTGGGAAGTATGTGGTAAATGACATTAAGCGAAAGGCTTTCGTTTATCGTAAGGCGTTGTGATTCGCGGCACAATACCTTCGGCGTAACTTCTGGCTAGAGTCGTAACATCAACCTTGAATGGAGTACCCCGAATGGCACGCCCGCTGGTCCCGCTGATATCCATCGACGCACTCGTCACCGCCGCCTTGGAGTTGGTGGACGAGGCAGGGGACTTCAGCCTGCCCAAACTGGCCAAAAGGATCGGCGTCAGCCAGTCCTCCATCTATAACCACGTCAGCGGACGCGAAGAAATCCTTGAACTCATGCGGGGCCGCATCATTTCCGAGAGCCCCTACGAAATCAGGGGCGGCGACTGGGAGGCCGCCCTTCGAACCATTGTGCGCAGCTACCGGGACGCCTTCGCCCGGCACCCCAGGCTCGCACCCCTCCTGGTACTCCAGACTGTCCAGGACCACCAGGTCCTGGCCCTTTACGAGAACCTGGCGGTGGCATTGGAATCCGCCGGTTTCCGGGGCCGGGACGTACTGTCCGCCATCTCCACCATCGACAGTTTCGCCTTGGGTTTCGCCTTGGACCTGGCAGCTCCCGATGTGGTCTGGGCGCCGCCGTCGGAGGGGTTCCCGGCCCTTGCCAGCGCCTTGTCCAACGCAGGACCTGCTGACGAGCGCGGCGAAGCGGCGTTCGAATTCGGCCTGGAGATCCTCATCGCGGGCTTGCATTCCCTGCTCCGGTCCACGGTTCTGTGAACCTTCTGCAAACGTGGTGGGATGCGGTTGTCCGCGGCTTCACCCAGAGCCACACCACCGTTGTGCCCTTGCCGGTCCTGCTTGGCATCATTGCCTGTGCCGTGATCCTCAGCATCCCCCGGGCCACCTGGCGTTGGTTCGGCCTCTATGTCACATTCGTCCACGAGCTGGGCCACGCCTACGCGGCGTTGATGACCGGCAGGTTTGTCCACGGACTCAGGATCGGCCTTGACCACTCCGGACGCCTGGTCAGCAGCGGCAGGAGTGCCTTTGGCGCCGCCTGGTCCGGCTTCTGGGGGTATCCGGCCCCGGCTTTGGTGGGACTGTGCCTGATTGCCGCAGTCAGTGCAGGGCGGTCCGGGGCTGCCATGTCGGTGGGAGCACTGGTGCTGCTGGTGTCGCTGGTTTTCCTGCGGAACCTGACAGGGATATTGGTGGCAGTGGCCAGTGCGGTCATTGCGCAGCTCCTGGTTCTCTTCGCCACCCCGACTGTGGTCAACTACGCGGTGTTGGCCCTTGGGGTCGCACTGTCCGTGGGAGGAGTGCGCGACCTCTTCAAACTTGCTGCCGTCCACACAAAGCGCCGTGAACGGCTGACGGCATCCGACGCCTTCATCCTGGGCCGTACCACCGGGGTCCCCGCGTTCGTTTGGCTCTCCGGATTTGCCATGGTTATTGCCGCCTGCGCGGCCGCGTCCGTCTGGTTGTTGTGGGGGATGCTCACCGTTTAGCCCGGCGTCGGAAGGAGCCAGGGACCCACGACGGCGCCGGCCTGGGTTTGGTGGCTGCAGGCACTTGCCCTGTGGTCGCCTCAGGGTGTCCAATCCTCTTTAACATTCGGATTTTCGGGTTCGAACCCACGAGCGTTCGGACTCCCTCGCCGGAAGACCAGGAGGCGTCCATGTCTGCAAAGGGCACGCGCGAAGAGGCAAAGGGGACGGGCTCCACTGCCAACGAAACCAGGCGCAGCGACAACAGTGCCGCCTTGACGGCCCTGGATCCCGGCAAGCTTCGAAATGTGGCGCTGGTGGGGCATTCAGGTTCGGGCAAGTCGATGCTGGTGGAAGCACTTCTCGCGGCAACGGGAGCCATCACGAGGATGGGCTCCATCAGCGAAGGCACCACAGTCAGTGACTCCGATCCCTCAGCCATCCATCAACAACGCTCGGTCACGCTGTCGGTGGCACCAATCATGGTTGGTGATGTCAAGGTCAATCTGATCGACACTCCGGGCTACACCGACTTCACCGGCGAATTGCGAGCTGGTTTGAGGGCCGCAGACGCGGCCCTTTTTGTTGTCTCAGCCGTGGACGGTATTGACGGCGCCACCACCGCACTCTGGAACGAGTGCGCGAAGATCCGGCTGCCGCGGGCCGTAGTGGTCAGCAAACTTGACCATCCCCGCGCCGACTTCAGCGCCGCCGTCGAGCGTTGCCGGGAAGCCTTCGGAGAATCGGTCCTCCCGCTATACCTTCCCGCGCCTGGAAACGCCGGCCTCATTGCCGTGCTCGCTGGCGGCATGGAGGGTCAGGAGCCGGGCCCGGATGTGGAAGCGGCACGAGAGCCGCTGCTGGAAGGAATCATCGCCGAGAGCGAGGACGAAACCCTCATGGACCGGTATCTGGGCGGTGAAGAACTTCCACTGGCCGATCTCGTGAAGGACCTGGAAACCGCTGTGGCGCGCGGCAGTTTCTTTCCCGTGATGCCCGCCTCGGCCGAAACCGGACTGGGCCTGCCGGAACTCATGGCCCTTCTGACTGACGCCCTTCCTTCGCCCCTGGAAGGGACACTGCCTGCAGCCATGACCCTGGAGGGTTCCTCGCTGAAACCCCTCGAATGCGATCCGAACGGCCGCCTTGCCGGCGAAATCGTACGGACCACAGTGGATCCTTTCCTCGGCCGGGTGTGCTTGGTCCGGGTATTCTCAGGGACCCTGCGTGAAGATTCATCGATCCATATCGGCGGCAGGGGACTGGCTGACAGGGGCCACGAGGATCACGACGCCGACGAACGCGTCACCCACCTCTATTCGCCGGTGGGGTCCAGCCTCAAAGCCGTGCCGCAGTGCATCGCCGGTGACATCTGCGCCATCAGCAAACTGGCCAGCGCCGAGACCGGCGATACGGTGTCAGACCGCGGGTCCCCGCTCCTGATCGAAACCTGGAACATGCCGGAACCCTTGATGCCGATCGCCATCGAGGGCGCCTCACGCAGCGACGAGGATGCGTTGGCCAAGAGCATTGGAAAGGTGGCGGCAGCTGACCCGACGCTCAGGCTGGAGCGCAATCCGGATACCCATCAGCTGATCCTGTGGTGCATGGGAGAGGCGCATGCCGAGGTGATCATGGACCGCCTGCGAAACCAAGGGGTTAAGTTGCAGACGGTGGACATCATCACGCCCCTGCGGGAGACGTTTGCCAGTAAGGCCACCGGTCACGGGCGCCATGTCAAGCAATCGGGTGGCCATGGCCAGTTCGCCATTTGCGACATTGAGGTGGAGCCGCTGGGTCGCGGGGAAGGGTTCGCGTTCACGGACAAGATCGTCGGGGGCGCCATTCCGGCAACGTTTGTCACGTCCGTCGAAAAGGGAGTGCGTGCGCAAATGCTCAAAGGAGTTTCGGACGGATTCCCGGTGGTGGACATCAAAGTCACCTTGGTCGGTGGCAAGACCCACAGTGTTGACTCTTCGGATGCCGCTTTCCAGGCAGCCGGTGCCTTGGCACTGCGGGAGGCTGCGGCCGCTGCGAAAATCCAACTCCTTGAACCAGTGTCCTCTGTGGTGATCAGCGTCCCCGACGAGTACGTTGGGGCCGTCATGAGCGATCTGTCGGCACGGAGGGGGCGGGTGAATGGAACCGACGCCGCCGAAGGCGAAGGGACAGAGATCCTTGCGGAAGTGCCGGACCAGGAACTGGTTCGGTATGCCCTCGAACTGCGTGCCTTGACAGCGGGCACAGGACATTTCCGGAGATCGTTCCTTCGCCACGAGCCACTGCTGAAATAGGATCAGGCGCCGGCCCGAAGGAACTCAGCAACTGCAGGCGCCAGGGATGCCCCCACCTCCGCCGCGCTCCGTTTCATGCCCTTGACGGCAAACGAATGGTCGCCGCCCTCGCACCATTGGAGTTTCGCCGTCGGCCCGATCCGACCCACCACTGCCTCCAGGATTTCAGGGGTGGCAAAGGTATCCCTCGTGCCCTGCAGGAACAGCATCGGTACGGTAACCCCATAAAGGTGTTCGTCCCGGAGTTTCTCCGGCTTGCCCGGGGCATGCAGCGGATAGCCAAGGTAGACCAGTCCCTGTGCAGGCATGCCTTCGGCCACGGCCATGGATGCCATGCGGCCGCCGAATGATTTGCCTCCAGCCCACAACGGTCCGCCGTCCGTAAGTTCCGCCGCTGCCTCCATCACAGCCCGCCAGGTGGCGATTGCCAGGGGCGGACGGTCCGGGAAGCGACGCCCGGCTTCACGGTAGGGGAAGTTGAAGCGAAGGGTCGCGACGCCCTCTTCAGCCAGGGCCGCTGCGAATCCCTGCAGAAAGGGGTGTTCCATTCCTGCCCCTGCGCCGTGTGCCAGTACCAGGGTGGCAACGGGGTGCTCCGGACAGAGATACAACGCCGATACCTTCGTATCGGAGACAGGGACGCTCAGGGACTTCTCAGCTGTGGGCATGTACCCATCATTACCCACCCGGGCCCTGGGAAAGGAGCCATTGTGAAACACCCCGGCGAATTACGCCCCGGGTGCTGACGCGATACGCCATTCCGGGGTAGCTTGTGCCCATGGCGAATGAAGCAACCACTGTTACCGTTCCCGGTCCAAACGGCCCACGCGAGGTCAGGATTTCAAGCCCCAGCCGTGTCATGTGGCCGGAGGCGGGGCTGACCAAGCTCGATCTCGCCAACTACCTCATCGATGTAGGCGAGGCTTTTGTCACCGCCAACGGAAACCGGCCCATTAGCCTCCAAAGGTACTCGGGAAGCATCGACGGAGACATGTTCTTTTCAAAGAACCCACCCAAGGGTGCCCCGGACTACGTCCACGCAGTCACTGTGACCTATCCCAGCGCGCGGGCTCATCCACAGCTGGTCATCGACGAACCCGCAGCCGCAGTGTGGGCCGCGCAGATGAATACGGTGGTGTTCCACCCCTGGGCCTCCCGGGCCAACGATCCCGACAATCCGGACCAGCTGAGAATCGATCTGGATCCCCAGCCAGGAACCGATTTCGATGACGCCATTCCTGCTGCCCTGGAACTTCGTACCGTCCTGGAAGAGGCAGGACTGGCCGCGTTCATCAAGACATCGGGCAACCGGGGGCTGCACGTGTACGCCCCCATCCATCCCAAGCACGAATTCCTCGAGGTCCGCCACGCCGTGATCGCGGCCGGACGCGAACTTGAGCGCCGGATGCCGGACAAAGTCACCACGGCCTGGTGGAAGGAGGAGCGCGGAACCAGGATCTTCGTGGATTTCAACCAGGCCAACCGGGACCGCACCATCGCCGGAGCCTACAGCCCGCGGGCTGTACCCACGGCGCAGGTTTCCTGCCCCTTGGCCTGGGAGGAGTTGGAGAACGCCGACCCCGCAAAGTACACCATCACTACCGTCCCTGACCGGCTGAAGAAGGTGGGGGATCCGTGGGCAACCATGCACGAGAATCCAGGCGACATCGATGTGCTGCTCAAGTGGTGGGAACGGGACGTCAAGAACGGCCAGGGTGAAATGCCGTTCCCGCCCGAATTTCCCAAGATGCCCGGCGAGCCCATGCGCGTTCAGCCGAGCCGGGCCCGCAAACAGGAAGAGTAGGCCTCGCTGTCCCGGCGGCTCGTGGTGGGGTTCCTACTCGAAACGTGAAGGATCGCCCGTCCCGCGCCGTACCACCTCGGCCACACCGCTGGAGAAATCGATCACGGTGGTGGGTTCGGAGCCTGTGTCCCCGGCATCGATCACGCCGTCCACCTGGTTGTCCAATCGTTCCTTGATTTCCCAGCCCTGGGTCAGTGGTTCTTCCTCATCCGGGAGCAGGAGGGTGCTGGAGAGCAGGGGCTCTCCCAGTTCCGCCAGAAGCGCCTGGACTACCTTGTGGTCCGGGATGCGGACACCCACCGTCTTCTTTTTCGGGTGCAACAGCCGCTTGGGAACCTCCCGGGTAGCCGGAAGGATAAAGGTATAGCTGCCAGGCGTGACAGCTTTGATGCTCCTGAAGATGTCGTTGTCCAACATGACGAACTGCCCCATCTGGGCAAAGTCCTTGCAGACAAGGGTGAAATGGTGTTTGTCGTCCAGGTGCCGGATAGTCCGGATCCGGTCCAGCGCTTCCCGGTTGCCCACTTGGGCGCCCAAGGCGTAGCAGGAGTCGGTGGGGTAGGCGATCAACCCGCCCTCGCGGAGCATATTGACCACTTGGCCAATGGCGCGGGGTTGGGGGTCTTCCGGATGAACGTCAAAGAATCTGGCCATGGGAAGAGCCTACGACAAAGCTAGGACAAGACGTCCTTGTTGGAGAATTTCGCGTAGGCCAATGCGCCGCACACCGCTATGTACCCGGCCTGCAGCAGTGCGTTGTCACCGAACGCCGTCCACCCGATCGGTTGCCGCAGCAGATCAGCAAATCCCAACCAGTGGTGGCTGAACAGCCAAGGGTGCAGCCAGTCCAGTTGCGGAAGGTTGTCCAGCACCTGTGAGACAACGGAGAGGACAATGGTGGCGGCCATGGCGCCCACCGGCACGTCGGTGAAGGTTGAGATCAAGAGCCCGATGGCACCCAACCCCATCAGCGAAACCGTGATGTAGGCCGCGATCAGAAGCGACCTCAAAACCGATTCGCCCACACTGATGGTGTCTCCGGAGAGCAGCGTCACCGGTCCCACAGGAAAAAGCACGACGCCGGCCAGGGCACCTGACGCTGCCACTGTTGCCGTAGCAGCAATACAGAAAGCCAAGATCCCGGCATACTTCACCACCAGCAGCCGAACCCGACCTGCAGGTGCCAGCAGGAGGTACCTCAACGTGCCAAGGTTCGCTTCCCCTGCGATCGTGTCTCCCGCGACCACCCCTATGGTGAGCGGAAGGAACAACGGCACGCACACCACCAGCGCCGTGACCGCCACGAACAGGCCGTTCTGGGTGATCCTGTCCAGAAACAGCGGTCCACGGCCGGGGGCTGTGGGCCGGGACGAGAGCTTCACGGCAACTGCAATCAGGACGGGCACGGCGGCCAAGGCGATAAGCATCGCCCACGTGCGTAGCCTTCGAAACAAGACGGACAGTTCCGAGGCGAGGAGCGCCCATCCTGCCCGCGGGCGGGCAGTGGCGGCTACAGACGGGCCAACGGTTTCAGCCGGCAACGTCGAACCCCTCTCCGGTCAAGGACACGAAGCGCTCTTCCAGGCTTGCGTTTTCTACGGTGAAGCCCCGCACGCGGACGCCTTCTGCCACAAGGGCAGCGACAATTGCCTCCGGGGCCACGCCGTTGAGACCGGCGCCTGCCAGGGTGCCCGCTTCACGCTGCGCCACCCCTGTTTCCGGGACCAGCCCCAGGCGCGACAGAACGCCGACGGCCTTGCCGACGTCGGGCGTTTGAATGATCACACGTGACTCTCCGCCCGAACGCAGCTCGTCCAATGGCCCCTGGGCCACCAGCCGGCCGGCGCTCATAATGCCTGCGTGCGTACACATCTGCTCAACTTCGGCCAGGAGGTGGCTGGAGACGAAGACGGTCGTCCCGCCCGCGGCGAGCGATCGAACCAGGCTCCGGACTTCGCGCGTGCCTTGTGGGTCCAGTCCGTTGGTCGGTTCGTCCAGGACCAGCAATTCACGTGGTCGCAGCATCGCGTTAGCCAGGCCGAGGCGCTGCTTCATGCCCAGTGAGTAGGCGCGGACCTTCTTTCCTGCAGCATGGCCCAGTCCCACCCTTTCCAAGGCATCGTGGACCCTTTGCCGCCTGGTTGAGGACGCTGCATGCCGGTCCGCCGAGTCCAAGCGCATGAGGTTTCCCGCGCCGCTGAGGAAGGGGTAGAAGCCCGGACCCTCCACCAGCGCGCCGACATCCGGCAAAACAGAGGCCAACGACTGTGGCATCTTCCTGCCCAGGACGTTGATGTCACCGCCGTTGGCTGTGGCGAGGCCCAGAAGCAGCCGGATGGTGGTGGTCTTACCGGAGCCGTTCGGCCCGAGGAAGCCAAAGACCGATCCCCGCGGCACTGCCAGATCGATGCCGTCGACGGCCGCCCGATGCCCGAAGCGCTTCACCAGGCCACGGGTTTCGATGGCAAGGCCGTACCGGGGACCCGGGTGGGTTTCCTGGTGGGCGGGTTCTGTCACGTGGCTCCGTCACTGGGCCGGGGAGATGGGCTGCAGGGCCGCTGACTGGAGCCGGTCCAAAGGCACCATGCCCGCGTAGACGCGGCCGTCGTCGAGTATCAGCACGCTGAGCAAAGACGTCGTCAATGCGTGGCCGCCGGTAACGGGTTGAAGTGCCTGCGACAATTGCGGGTTGGAGGTGAGCCCTGCCGGGGCAGCCCCTGCCGGAAGCGCTATCACGGCGTCCCAGCGTTTGCCTGTGACCGACGCCCCGTGGTCGGTTTTGGCCGCGTGGACACCAGGGGCAGGCAGTTCCTTGGTAGCAACCGGCATTGCGGGAATGGCCTGCTCTGTGACCGTTGAACCTGCTGGCGGCGTGAATTCAAACAGCGAAGCGTCCGGCGTGGACAAGTCCAGCTGCGTGTAAGCCAGGGTGTAGGCAGGCTCAGCCTGTCCCTTGGCCCTGACTTCGACGCCCAGCGGGAAGCCGGTTTCGGAATCGACGTCGATCACAACCGATTCCACCAAGGTATCGGCGCTGCGGGGGTTCAGGAGAAGGCGGTAGGCGCTGCGGCCGGCCACGGTGGCTGAATCAGCCACACTCACCTCGGTGCTGGCGTCAATAGCTGCGAGGAAACGGGAGGCCATTGCCTCGGGAGTGGGCATGTCCGGGCGGGGGAGAGTGGACGGCCGGGACTCGTTGGGGCCTGCTGCGGACGGCGACGGGACGCTCAGGTGGGTAGCGCTGTTGTCTGCAGAGTTATAGAACCACGCGTCCCCGCCGTTGAGCACGAGGTCACGCTCCGCCATCGGGTCCAGGATCTGCACGCGCGCCTTGGACGGGCCATCGACGTATACGCGGGCGGTGTGTGAGCCTGTCAGGAATTCCAAGGCGGACACAGGGCCGGGGGCGACGCCCGGGCCGGTCGTGGGAATTTGTGGAAGTCCGAGCTCTGCGTTTTGTTCCACGGTCCCGGACAGTTCGCGAACCTGCGTGCTGGCTATCATCGCAAGGATTTCGTCAGCGGTCTTGGGCGGGAGGGAGCCGGAGGCGCCCGCTTGTACGGCACCAAACAGCACGGCCATGCCCATGGCAAGGCTTATCAGGAGAGCTGGCAGCCACCGTTGCCTGGCCCGGGTCATTTTTACCGGCCGCCGCACATCAAAGGCATGAATCCAGACTACTCCCGTTGCCTGCGGGGATCACCCGCAGCGCATTACTGCTGGATCAGTCGACGGGCGAGCTTGACCGCTCCGAAGACGGGGGCCTGGGGGAGGATGCTGATCAGGGAAGGATCCTCCAGGGACATTTTCCGGGCGACGGCGGCGGCAAGCTGGCTCTGGTTGACCAGCAGCGCTCCGGCCATGACCAAGGGAAGGTCCAATCCGAGTTCGCCCAGCACTTGCCGGGCCAAGGACGCCAGGGAGTGCGCAGCCTCGGCCTGGATCCGCAGCGCCGCAGGGTCACCGTCGATTGCCAAATCGAGGACGAGCGGGGCCAGGCCTGCCCAATGGTCGGGTTCCGGTTTTGCATAGAAGAAGTCCATGAGTTGCAAGGCATCCACGCTTGCCGTCGCGGCCATCAGCGACTGGACCAGCGGACCTGGTTCGAGCCCGGCGTAATACTCGCGAAGGGCCTCGCGAACGGCGTCGCGAACCACCGAGTATCCGCCGCCTTCGTCTCCGAGCAGGTAGCCGTATCCACCACTGCGCGCTTCGCGTCCTTCGCGGTTCCTGCCCCAGGCGACCGAACCCGTTCCCGCCACCAGGACCACCCCTGCCTCCAGGCCTGCCGCGGCGAGGATGATGCGGGTGTCATGGACTACTTCGATCCTGGCGCCAGGGAAATGTTCTGAGAGGAGTGCTGACAAAACGGCACGGCTCGCGGGGGTATCGGCTCCGGCAGCTCCGGCACAAACCGCTTCAACGCCGCCGCCCACACGGGCCGCAATCCGTCGCAGCACGGCGTCGGCCCCTTGGTGCCCTACGGAAGACAGGTTGGCGCGTGCCTCTGTGATCTCCAACCGCAGGTCGCTGTCCGCGCCGGGCCCGCGGGCGCCGGAGAGGACCGCGTGGGTTTTGGAGCCACCGATATGGAGCCCCAGGACCACCGGGGCAGCGGTCGGGCCCCCATGCTTATTCCCGGCCTGCTGCATTTCCTCCACCTGACGTCCCTTCGTCGCGGACCAAGCTGATCAACACTGGCCATGATAAAGATAGGCCTTGAAAAGCTTGGCCTTGGTAAACATTGGCATAGACCAATCACCTTGTCTACAGGTAGGTTGTCCGGTATGTCCGCTGACACTACGCCCGCAACGCCCAAGTACTACCACGTCAAAACTGGAATACTGGGGCTCATCGCCGGGATGGGGCCGGGTACGCTCATCCCCACCGAGCGGTCCCTTGCGCAGAGCTATGCCACGTCCCGCACCACAGTCCGGCTGGCCATCAGCGAGCTTGTTGCGGAGGGAAAGCTTGGCAGGATCCAAGGGCACGGCACATTCGTAGCGCCACCCAAGGTGACCCACGTCAGGCAATTAACGTCATTTTCGGATGACGCCCGGATGCAGGGACTCAACCCGGGTTCCACACTGGTGGCACTGGCGGTCGTGAAGGCCTCACAGGACGTTGCTGCACACCTGGGCCTTGACGAGGGCGAGGCGGTGACCCGCTTGGAACGCATCCGGTTGATTGACGGGGCTCCTCTGGCCCATGAGGTTGCATGGCTGCCGGGCAAGCTTCCCCGGTTCAAATCCACCCTGGCCAGGACAGGTTCCCTGTATGCCGCCCTCAAGGATGTTTACGGGATCCGCATCGCCGAGGTAGAGGACACCGTGGAAACGGCCCTGGCCGGCCCCGAGGACGTTCGGTTGCTGGGAATTGAGATGGGCGCACCACTGCTGGTGGTTCGCAGGCTGGCGCGGGACGGGAAAGGGGCGCCGGTTGAATGGACGCACAGTACGTTCCGGGGAGACAGGTTCCGATTCGTGTCGCGGGTGACAGCAGGCACCTGAGGGAGCCGGATGCCCCGCACTCCCAGCAGCCCTCAGGAAGCTGTGGCGGCGCGGGCTACCTGTACCGTCGCCTGCACGAATTCAGCGCTTGGCTCTCCGTAGGCCGAAACAATCCTGCCGAACAATGCTGCGCCCTCCTCCCCGGGCCAGTCCGAGGGAAGAAACGACGCGGGGAGCCCCGGGTCCAGGTACGGAATGATCCGCCACCGGTCTATGCACTGGACGTAGGCAGCAAACGCGCTTGCGCCAGGTTCCACTTCCTCTCCTGCACCTTCCTTTCCTCCATCAGGGACTGCGGCGGAGTGCTCGCGGATGAAGTCCCTGTGGAGTTCAGCCAATGAGTCCAGGTCCCACCATTTCGCGGCCGCGTCCTCCAGGCTGCCACCCACCAAAGGGGTTCCGGTCACAAAAACGGTGGCCATCTCCCGCAGGTCCAGGTCTGCAAGGATTTCCTCGACCTCCACCCTCAGGGAGTCAGGGCAGATCCAGAGGCCGGCCGCTACAGTCCCGCACCCGATCCAGTGCAACCTGCGCCGCAACTGATGGCGCTTCTCGCGTTCGGTCTCCGGGATGGAGAACGAGATCAAGCACCACGGGTCCGCAGGGGACATGCTCCGTGGGGTATAAATCCTGCGGTCTCCGCGGGCCAGCATGGCCGCAGCACCGTCGGTAAGGGTGAATCCGGGAATTCCTTCCCGGTTCTGCTGCAGCAGCACGTCCTTCTTCCGCAGGCGTCCCAAGGCAGTCCGCGTGACTGTTCCCGAAGTCCCCAGGGCATCCATGAGCAGGACAATGTCCTTTGTTGACATCCATCCACCGGCATCGCGCAAGTACAGGCCGATGACGGTGCGCAGCAATGACGTTGTGCTCCCGGGCCGGGAGTCCATGTCATCGAGGACGGCACTCATTCCAGCCTCACAGCAGTTCGGCCAGGGCGTCGCGGATCGCGGCGACCCCCAACTCAACCTCGGCATAGCTGGTGCTCAGCGGCGAGAGGCCTATGCGCAAACCGTGCGGGGGCCGGAAATCGGGAATGACACCCCTTTCCCAGAGCCTGGCGGTGACATCGGCAAAGAGCGGGTGGTCAACGGTGATGTGCGAACCACGCTCCGACGGATCGCGGGGGCTCACAATCGTTGCGCCGAGTGGCACAAGGTGTTCCTCGGAGAGAGCTATGGCGTACTCCGTAAGCTTGATCGACTTCTCACGTACAGCCTCCATCCCCACGGAGGCGATCAGTTCCACCATGTCCTTCAGGGGCTGCATCGCCAGTACCGGCGGCGTTCCGGTGATGAAGCGGCGGATGCCCTGCGCCGGCCGGTAGGCCTCGGTCATGCCAAAGGGATTGTCGGCCCCCATCCAGCCCCAGATGGGCTGCTGCAAACGATCCTGTTGTGAGGCACTGACGTACGCGAACGCGGGGGAGCCCGGGCCGCCGTTGAGGTATTTGTAGGTGCAGCCCACCGCAAGGTCGACGCCCCACGCGTCCAGCTCCATAGGTACCGAACCGACGGAGTGGCAAAGGTCCCAGAGCATCAGCGCCCCGGCCTCGTGGACTTTCGCCGTAATGCCCTTGGCGTCTGCCAGGAACCCCGAGCGGTAAGCGACATGGCTGAGGACCACGACGGCGGTACGCTCGCCCAGCAGGCCATCCAGGTCAGCGGCGCGGACGCCGCTGGTGGGGTTGGCCGCAATCCATTTGATCGTGGCCCCGCGCTCCTTGGCGATGCCTTCGATGATGAACCGGTCCGTGGGGAAATTGTCACGGTCGATGACTATTTCGTCGCGGCCGGGCTGGGCATCCACCGCTGCGCGGATCATCTTGTAGAGCATCACGGAGGTGGAGTCACCCACCGTGACCTGGCCCGGAGCGGCTCCGAGCGTCACTTCGCCGATGCGGTCGCCAACCTGGGTGGGCTCATCCATCCACTGTTCGTCCCAGCCGCGGATGAGTCGGCTGCCCCAGGCGTCATGGACAAATGACGCGAGGTTCGCCGCTGTCGCCTTCAAGGGCCGCCCCAGCGAGTTGCCGTCCAGGTACGAGGTGAGCTGATCGGCGTCGGGCGCGTAAAAGGCCTCACGCTGGGCGGCGAGGGGATCAGCGGCGTCCAGTTCGGCCGACGTCGGCCACTGTGTCTGCTGTTGGGTGGTCATGGCTTCTCCTGCGGAAGGGTGGGGGATGGCTGCGGGTTGCCGATCTCGGTGCGGACTGCGTAGAGCTCGGGGAAGAACGTCAGGTCCAGGGCGCGCTTGAGGAAGTCCACTCCCGACGAGCCGCCGGTGCCAACTTTGAAGCCAATGGTCCGCTGGACGGTCCTCAGGTGCCGGAAGCGCCAGGCCTGGAAGTTGTCCTCGATGTCCACCAGGTCCTCGCAGGCCTCGTAGAGCCCCCACGGAGTGTCGTCCGATTCGTAGATCTTCTGGAAGATGGGGACGAGGTCCTCGTGGAATGTCCAGGGTTCACTGGTGTCCCGTTCAAGGATGCCGGCGGGAATGTCGTAGCCTGCGCGGGCCAGTACAGCGAGGAACGCGTCGTAAAGCGTGGGCTCTTCCAGGAGTGAGCTCAGCAGGGCGTGGGCTTCGGGTTCGCTTTCAAAGACCCGCAGCATGCCACGGTTCTTGTTGCCCAGGAGGAACTCCACTGCGCGGTATTGGTAGGACTGGAAGCCTGATGAACTTCCCAGGAAGCTACGGAACTGGGCGTATTCACGCGGCGTGAGGGTGCCCAGCACGGACCATTGTTCGGTCATGGTGCGTTGGATGGCCTTGACGCGGGCGATGCACTTTAGCGCCTTGCCCAGGTTGTCGGCGTCGAAAAGCCGCCTGGCTTCGAGCAACTCGTGGAGCACCAGTTTGAGCCAGAGTTCACTGGTCTGGTGCTGAATGATGAAGAGCAATTCATCGTGGTGTTCCGGTTTGCTCAAGGGGTGCTGGGACGTGAGCAAACGGTCAAGGTCCAGGTATCCGCCATACGACATGGCGTGCCGGAAATCGGTGCGGACGGTGTCCTCGATGTCGCGGACATTGCGGGCGGAATGGACTGCGGGCTTTTCCATACCCTGAGAATATCACTTACATGACGAACGTCTAGGTATTGATTTCCCCGCTCGTCCCACCGGGCGATGCCCCCTTACCGTAGGCTGGCTTCAACCATTGGGGAAGGTGGACGATTGTGGATTCCATGGAGCGCGCCGTGATGCCTGTGTCCATCTATCTGGACGTCGACGGCGTGGTGAACCCCTTCAGCCCGCTGGGCACCACGGACTGGGGTGGCGAATGGAATATAGCCGACGCCGGCATCCTGGAAGTGGCCTTCGCACCGGAGGTTGTCGCTGAACTCAACAGCCTGGCCGAGCACCCTGCAGCCCGTTTCGTTTGGCTGACGACGTGGGAGCGGCTGGCTCCGGAGTTCCTGTGCCCGGCCATCGGCCTGAACGGCCAGGATTGGCCCGTCCTGTCCAGCCAGGGCTGGGACGAGGGGCCGGAATGGTGGAAGCTCGTGGCGCTGCAGAAGGACCTGGCGGCCACCGGAAGCCAACGCGTCATCTGGCTGGACGATCAGCTCAGCCAGGAGTCGGACGCCCGCTCGTGGGCCGAGTACCAGCAGGACCGTGTGCTTTGCATCTCACCCGATCCGCGCAAAGGGTTGAGTCGCGGCGAGCTCGAGGCCGTGCGCGCGTATCTGGGCTGATTCGGGGACCCCATACGTTTGGCCGCTCAGGGTATGGCACGTAGGATTCTTAAGGTTTCAAGCCCGCCGGAGTGAATCCCGCAAGCAGGGTCAGTAGAACAGTTGCTGAACTATGCTGTGGATGGCAGGTATGGGGAAGTGAAACTGCTGAACGTCGACTCTGCAGATTGGGCAACAGGTGGATATCACCTTCATGGTCGCGCTGGTAATAGCGTTGGCCCTATTCTTTGACTTCACCAACGGGTTTCACGACACAGCCAATGCGATGGCCACGCCTATCGCTACGGGGGCGATCAAGCCCAAGACGGCCGTTGCCCTGGCTGCGGTGCTCAACCTCGTCGGCGCATTCCTTTCCACCGAAGTGGCCAAGACCATTTCCGGGGGACTGATCCGGGAAGGCTCCGATGGCATCCACATCACCCCGGACATCATCTTTGCCGGTCTTATGGGTGCTGTCCTCTGGAACATGGTCACCTGGCTCAAGGGGCTGCCGTCGAGCTCCTCGCATGCCCTCTTCGGTGGCCTTATCGGCGCCGCAGTGGTGGGTATCGGCTTCCACTCCATCAACTTTGAGACCGTGCTGCAGAAGGTCATCCTTCCCGCCGTTTTCGCACCGCTGATCGCAGGGCTCGTGGCGTACATCTGTACCCGCCTGGCATATGCGCTGACCTCCCGCCATGATCCCGAAACCGGCGACAAACTCACTCAAAAACGTGGCGGCTTCCGCACGGGACAGATCTTCACGTCCAGCCTGGTTGCCCTCGCGCACGGCACCAATGACGCGCAGAAGACCATGGGCATCATCACCTTGGTCCTGATCGCCGGCGGCACCCAGGCGCCCGGAAGCGGACCGCAGTTCTGGGTCATCGCAGCCTGCGCCTTTGCCATCGCCATCGGTACCTATGCCGGGGGCTGGCGCATTATCCGTACCATGGGTTCCGGCCTGACGGAGGTCAAGCCTGCCCAAGGTTTCTCCGCCGAAACCAGCACCGCCTCCGCGATCCTCGCTTCTTCGCACTTGGGCTTCGCTTTGTCCACCACACAGGTTGCTTCGGGCTCCGTTATCGGCTCCGGACTTGGCCGCAAAGGTACCTCTGTCCGCTGGGGCACGGCAGGGAAGATTGCCCTCGGGTGGCTGTTCACGCTCCCGGCATCGGCGATCGTTGGTGCGTTGACCGCACTGCTGGTGGGGGTCGGCGTCGTGGGTGTCATCATCGCCGCGATCGCCGGGACGGCAGCCATCGCGTTCATGTTCGTTGTTTCCCGGAAATCTCACGTGGGCCACCACAACGCCGTCGAGGTTGAAGAGGCCGGCCACGCAGTGCGGTTCCGCAAGAAGAAGAAGTCCCGAAAGACCTCCCCGAGCAAGGACGTGCAGCGATGAAATGGTTGGAATTGCTGCAGGTGGCCGGCGTTACCCTGGTGGCCGCTGTAACCCTGGTGGTCCTCTACTCCCTGGGTGTACGGCTCACGGCGATTGCCGGTGATGCACAGCAGAAGTCGCCGGTCCTGGTGCGTTCCCTGGCCTACATCTGCTTTGGCTTCTGCGGGGCGGCCGTGCTGTTCGGCATCTACCTGATTGTTCCGTACTTCGGAAAGTAGCAGTCTCTCTGGCAGCGAAGTCCATTCGGGAGAATAATCAGCAGTGTAGCCATGCGTATGGCTGCGTGGTTGTGATCCGGCAGATATGGGGCTGTCATGAAGTGCCCATCGCGAAGCCACCTCGTCGGACTGGCGCTGGTCCCGGTCCTGATGCTGGCCCTTTCAGCTTGCTTGCCGCCCTCCTCTGAAGGACTGTCCCCGCAACCGGGTTCCGGTGTGCAAACGTCCGGAACCCCCGGGCAGAACAGCTCCACGGCCGGCGCCCCCACCGCGGCTCAACCGGCGGGCCCCGCCGGCCCGGCAGCCCCGCAGGAAAACGCGCCCGTGGTTCGGTGGATTCCCGTAGGCCCTGTTGGCCCGAACGACCCCACGTCGGGTCAGCGATACCTCCTGCTCCAGCAGTTCCAGTGCGATTCACTGGCCCGCAGCGTGGAAGGCGCCACGGACCAGGCAGTTTGGCTGGCAGGGGCAGCCGTGTGCCGGGCCGTCCAAAGCGGAAGCAAAGATGACTGGGAGAAGGCGGCCAACGCCGTGTCAGCCACACCGCGGATTCCGCAGAACCAGTGCCTGGAGTTCAGTGTTGCGGCCATGTCGGCTTCCCTCGTGGCCCAGTATCGAAGCAACCCTGGTGCCGGGCTCAAGGTGGAACCAGGCCTTGGTGAAGCTTGCCCCCGCCAGTTGTCCGGCTTGACCGTGGTGGACGAAGAACTCAGGCCCGTGCCGGGAACACCCCGGGCTTCGGGACCCAGTTCAGGTGGCACCATTGTCCGCCTCGACGGTTACTACGTCCGCGTTGGCGAGGTCTTGTTCGACGGCGTTCCGGCGGATGTCGAATTCGTGGGTGCCCGGGAAGACTATGGGACCCTGTACCTGCGGATGCCGCCCGCTCAGGGACGCACGTCGGTACGTATCTCCGTGACGGATACCGTGGATATTTCGGGCGCAGTCACTTTCTTCTACGACGACGCCGGGGCCTCGGGTACCACAGGAACAGGAACCGCATCGGGCGGGAGCCCGCTCAACACCAACCAGCCCCCAACGCCGGCATCCGTTGAAGCATCTCCCACGGCCACATCGTGAGTGATGCCCAGGAGGGTCAGGACCCCGCCAGTACCCGCTGGAAGCGGACCCTTGAGGTGCTCTCCGTGGTGGGTCCGCCTTTGACAGTGGTCACGGCCTTGCTGGTCTATTTCGGCTGGGCACGCACGGATGCGCAAGCCAAGGCAATGGGGCTGGACGTCAGCCTTTTCGGCTACACGGTGCAGGATTTCATGCTGAGGAGCATCCAGTCACTGTTCCAGCCCTTGGCGTGGCTGGTGGTTATCGGCCTGCTGTGGCTCATGTTGGACCGGGCAGTGGCCCGCTTGCTTGACGTGCCCGGAAACAGGCGGCGGGTCCAGCTATCCGCCACTGTGGTTCTCCTGCTGGGTTTCGCCTACGCGGCAGCCATGTGGATAGCAGTGACGGCACGGCCCGGCGAAACTGTCCTCTATGCACCCTTCCTCGTAGCCGCCGGACTGGTTGTGGGGGCCTGGGGGCTGAGCGTGCGACGCCGGGCTGCCGCTGCCTCGCCGCAGGGCAGGCGGGCCACCCCGCGTGCCATCGAGGGCTGGCTGGTCTTTGTCCTGGTCACGCTGCTCCTGTTTTGGGGAACCTCGGACTACGCCCAGGCGCTGGGACGGGGTGCGGCGGTCGACTACCAGGAGCGTTCCCACCTGCTGCCCACCGCCGTCGTATACAGCAAGGAGCGCTTGGCGGTCACAGTTCCAAACGTCAAGGAAGAGTCGGCCGGTTCGGAGGCCTCGCCACTTTTCAGGTACACCGGTCTGCGTTTGCTGGTGGTCAGTGGAGGACGGATCTTCCTTTTGAACGATGGGTGGTCGCTGGAGCATGGCAGGGTTGTCGTCCTGCCGGACAACGGAAGCGTCCGCGTGGAGTATGGGAACCCTGCTTCCGGCTGACTAGGCTGGGCCCATGTCGGCATTCCAGTATTACGTAGCTTCCACCATCGACGGCTTCATAGCCTCGCCGGACGACGACCTCGGCTGGCTCCTGCAGTTCGAAAGCGTTGACGGCCTAAACCAGGGCATCGAGTCCTTCATGGCCGGAGTTGGTTCGATCGCCATGGGCGGGGATACCTACAGGTGGCTCATGGACAACGCGCCGGACACTTGGCCTTACCCCAACATCCCTTGTTGGGTCTTCACACACCACGAATATTCCGCACCCACCGGTTCGGACATCACCTTCGTCCGGGGCGACGTCGCGGAGTTCGCGCCGGATCTCCTGAAGGACGCAGGAGGAAAGAATGTCTGGTTGCTTGGTGGAGGGGACTTGGTGGCCCAATTCGCCAACGCCGGACTGCTCGACGAAATCATCGTCACGATCGTTCCGGTGGTGTTGGGCGCTGGCAAGCCGCTCTTGCCGCTCAAGGGTCCGACGGCGCCACTTGAGTTGGTCTCGTCAAGGATCCTCGGCGGGGCTGCGGCAGAGTTGCACTACCGGCTGCCGCAGCGCCCCCGCTGATCCGCCGTTCGAAACCGGCCGGGATTCAGCGGATTCAGAGGATTCAGCGGCGGTTGTCCCGGATCATGTTGGTGATGCGGGCAGTCGAGAGCCTGCGGCCCAACTCGTCTGTGATGACAATCTCATGGGTAGCGAGGGTGCCGCCCAGGTGGATCGCCGTGCAGGTCCCTGTCACAGTGCCTGTTGCCACGGAGCGGTGATGGGTGGCACCCACCTCAATGCCCACGGCGTGGCGTCCCCGTCCCGCGTGCAGGGAAGCTGCGAACGAGCCCAGGGTTTCCGCCAACACCACGTGGGCGCCACCATGGAGGATGCCTGCCACCTGGGTGTTTCCCTCTACGGGCATTGTGGCCACCATGCGTTCCGCGCTCATCTCGGTGAAACGGATTCCCATTTTCACCACGAGGCTTCCCACTCCGTGCGCGGAAAGCCAATCGTGGAATTCTTCCGGCACCCCGGCCTCGTTGAGTTGGTCCTCAAAGCTGTTCGGCGTGAAATTGTCCATCATGCCAACTAGGCTGGCACCTGTGAGTGAAACAACCAAACCGGACCAGGTTCCAACGGCCCAAGCTGCTGCCATTGCCACAGCACCCGCCCCCTCTGCCACGACATCGGGCAGCCTCTCGGGGGAGGGCCGGCCCAGGTTGCTGGTCCTGGATGGCCACTCCATGGCCTTCCGGGCTTTCTATGCCCTTCCTGCCGAGAATTTCTCCACGGCCCGGGGTCAGTACACCAACGCCGTGCACGGTTTTACGTCCATGCTGATCAACCTGATCAAGGACCAGAAGCCAACCCATGTCGCCGTGGCCTTTGACGTCTCCGACGACACCACGTTCCGCAAGGCCGAGTACAGCGAGTACAAAGGTGGCCGCAATGCCACCCCGGCGGAGTTCGCCGGCCAGATCGGCCTCATTGCACGGGTGATGGAGGCATGGGGGATCAAGACCATCGCCATGCCCGGCTACGAGGCTGACGACGTCCTCGCCACCTTGGCCTCGCAGGCTGATGCCGAGGGTTTCGAGGTGCTGCTTGTATCCGGCGACCGGGACGCGTTCCAGCTCATCAATGACAACGTCTTTGTGCTCTACCCCAAGCAGGGCGTCAGCAACATTCCCAAGATGGACGCTGCTGCCATTGAGGAGAAGTATTTCGTCAAGCCCGAACTGTATTCGGACCTCGCCGCGCTCGTCGGAGAGACGGCCGATAACCTGCCTGGCGTTCCGGGTGTTGGCCCCAAGACGGCGGCCAAATGGATCAACCTCTACGGTGGCCTTGAAGGCATCCTGGAAAACCTTGACGCCATTGGCGGCAAGGTGGGCGGTGCGCTCAAGGAAAACCTGGAAAACGTCAAGCGCAACCGCAGGCTCAACCAGTTGCTGACTGACCTGGACCTGCCGATCACCTTGGAGGACCTGCACGAGCCGCGTCCGGACCGGCAAGCCATCGAGGAGCTCTTTGAGGAGCTTGAGTTCCGGACTCTCCGCACGCGGCTTTTCGACCTCTACGGGGATGACACGGCGGGGGCTGCCCCGGACACCATTGACGCCCCGGAGTTCGCCACCCTTACGGACGCGCCGGGACTTGAAGCATTCTTCGCAGCAGGTTCCGGGGTCCGGTCTGCCGTTGCCGTCCAGCTTGTCCCGGGTCGTGTCGGGGATGACGCCAGTGCGCTGGCCGTCGTCCGTGCCAACGGGGCAGCCTTCATCGAGCTGACCGGACTGGACGCCGAGGCCGAGGAAGTCCTGGCCCGCTGGCTGCGCGACCCCGAAGAAGCCAAGGTCCTGCACGAGTTCAAATCGGCTCTCAAGGCGCTGCACAACCGTGGTCTCGGCCTCGAAGGCGTAGTGGATGACACGTCCATCTCCGGCTACCTGATCCAGCCGGACCGCCGCAGCTATGACCTCGCCGAGCTCGCGCAGGTCCACCTCAAGATCTCCCTGACCGCAGCTGCTGCCCAGTCCGGACAACTGGAACTGGACCTCAGCGGTGACACGGACCATGCCGCCGCTGCAGCGTTGGTGCAGCAGGCCGCCGTCGTCCATGCGCTGAGCAAGCACTTCGAAAAGGAACTGGCGGACCGCAAGGCAGATGCCCTCCTGACCACCCTGGAGCTTCCCGTGGCGCGGGTCCTGGCCCAGATGGAACTGACAGGCATTTTCGTCTCCACGGACCGCATGGATGAGCAGCTGGCAGACCTGACCAAGGTGATCCAAACTGCCCAGGAGCAGGCGTTCGCGGCAATTGGCCACGAAGTTAACCTGGGTTCGCCCAAGCAGCTGCAGACCGTCCTGTTCGAAGAACTGGGCCTGCCCAAGACCAAGAAGATCAAGTCGGGCTACACCACCGATGCCGCCTCCCTCAAGGCCCTCCTGGAAAAGACCGGCCACGAATTCCTGGTCCAGCTCATGGCGCACCGCGAGTCGTCCAAGCTGGCACAGATGGTGGAGACACTGAAAAAGTCCGTCGCAGACGATGCACGGATCCACACCACGTACGCGCAGAACATCGCAGCCACGGGCCGTATCTCCTCCAACAACCCCAACCTGCAGAACATCCCCGTACGCAGCGAAGAAGGCCGCAGGGTCCGCAGCATTTTCGTGGTCAGCGAGGGTTACGAGTGCTTATTGTCGGCCGATTACTCGCAGATCGAGATGCGCATCATGGCCCACCTTTCGGGGGACCAGGCGTTGATCCAGGCCTACAAGGACGGGGAAGACCTGCACCGGTTCGTCGGTGCCCGGATCTTTAACGTTGAACCGGCAGAAGTCACCAGCGCCATGCGTTCCAAGGTGAAGGCCATGTCATACGGCCTCGCTTATGGCCTGACCTCCTTCGGACTATCCAAGCAATTGGAGATCTCCGTGGACGAGGCCCGGACACTGATGAAGGACTACTATGACCGCTTCGGTGCGGTACGCGCCTACCTTGACGGAGTGAGGGACCAAGCACGTGTGGACGGCTACACCGCCACCATCGAAGGCCGTCGCCGCTACCTGCCGGACCTGACCAGCACCAACCGCCAGGCCCGCGAAGCAGCCGAACGCATCGCCTTGAACTCGCCCATCCAGGGTTCAGCGGCGGACATCATCAAGCGGGCCATGCTGGGCGTCTCGGCAGAGCTCGCCAGCCAGGGACTGAAGTCCCGGATGCTGCTGCAGGTCCATGACGAACTCGTTTTGGAAGTTGCTCCGGGGGAGCGCGAGGCCGTGGAAAAGCTGGTCATCGAACAGATGGGCTCGGCCGCGGACCTGTCGGTGCCGCTCGACGTCCAGATCGGCGTTGGTTCCAGCTGGTACGAGGCCGGACACTAGGCGCGATGCACCGCCAATGATCCCCTGGGGGCGCGCCGTCGTGATGGTGGCGCGCCCCCAGCCCTCTGGCTAGGCTCGAAGGCGTGGCTGATCCCAAGGAACAAAACACCGAAAAATATTCCGTCCAAAGATTCCCCGTCGTTGCCGACCGCAACGACGCAGCGTACGGCCGCTGCACCGCCTGGGTGCAAGCGGTCTCCCACGGCTTCCACCAGGAGCGGCGGGACGACGAATACCTGGCCAGGACCCTGGCGTCCTACAAAACCGACAAGCGTGAGCTGACCGGTGTCTACGTCACAGGGGCAGTGCCCGGTCATTCGCTGCCTGCCGACGTCCCAGTGGCAACGTATGCCACCATGCGCAAATCCTTGAACATTGGTTTTGGGCGGCAGCTGGAGTCCAACCTGATTACCGCCGTGACCGTCCGCGGAACACATCGGCGCAACGGAATCCTGCGGGGCATGATCACCGCGGACCTGGAAAGCGCCAAGGACGAAGGCCTTGCCATGGCGGCGCTCACTGCCTCCGAAGGGTCCATCTACGGACGCTTTGGATTCGGCGTCGCAACCTTTGAACGCAGCGTCAAGGTCGATACCGGTCCCCGTTTCCGGCTCAAGGGCCAGGCGGGGGGCGCCGTCGAAGTTGCCGACCCCGCAGTCCTCCTTGACGTGGCTCCGCAAGTTTTCGCGAGGGTTCACCAGCACACACCGGGTTCGGTGGACCGCCAGGAGTACTACCGCCTGGTTGCCTCAGGCTCGATCGGTCACGACGGCAAGCCCGATATGTCCGTTCGAGTTGCCTTGCACTACGACACGTCCGGAACTCTGGACGGCTACGTCTCCTACCGTTTCAAGGGTTGGGACCACAAGCCGTTCACCATGGAAATCGTGGACCTCGTTGCGGCAACCCACGTGGCATACCTCGATCTGTGGCGGTTCCTGGGCAGCATCGACCTCATCGATGAGGTGACCTGGGCAGAGGCCCCTGTGGACGATCCCCTGGCCTGGGCGCTCGAGGATCCGCGGTGCATCGAAGCTTCTGACGTCCGTGACATGTTGTGGCTCAGGATCCTGGACACGCAGGCAGCGTTGGAGGCCAGAAGCTATCCCGTATCCGGGCGCGTGGTTCTGGAGGTTACGGACCGCTTGGGACTGGCGGACGGCACCTGGGTCTTGGAGTCCGACGGCGGTGCTGCCGCCGTCGTAAATGACGGCACCGGACTGACGCCCGACCTCAGCATGGACGCCGCCGACCTCGCCTCCATCTACCTCGGAGCGGTCTCGCCAGTGACGTTGGCTGCTGCCGGACGCATTCGCGAGCACACCCCGGGTTCGGCTTTTCAAGCACAGCAGCTGTTCGCGGTGGAACGCTCCGCCCACTGTCTTACACACTTCTAGGCGGCACCGCTTCATCACACTCACATAGTCACAACGTCAGCAGGGAGTTGCTGGAGAAGGGTATTTCGTTCGGCCGGCTCGGGGACGTCCTGTCGCCGTAACGCCCGCCGTAACGCCGCTTTGACCCTGCTTTGCCTAAGCGACTAGAATAAACGGGCGTGTACTACGTGCATGCATCCATTTTGTACTAATCCACAAATCAGGATGACCCGGCAATTTGTCGTGTTCTGCCGTCCGGACCCGGGCGGCAGCGGTTTGCCTGACCGACTAACTATCCACAACGGAGCCCCTACTACATGACCATCACCTCCACCGAGAAGCCCGGTACCCCCGTAGTCGCCATTAACGACATCGGTACCGCTGAGGACTTCCTCGCAGCTGTCGACGCCACCATCAAGTACTTCAACGACGGAGACCTCGTCGAAGGTACCGTCGTCAAGGTCGACCGCGACGAAGTTCTGCTCGACATCGGTTACAAGACCGAAGGTGTCATCCCTTCCCGTGAACTTTCCATCAAGCACGATGTTGATCCCGGTGACGTTGTCGCCGTTGGCGATCAGGTCGAAGCTTTGGTTCTCACCAAGGAAGACAAAGAAGGCCGTCTGATCCTCTCCAAGAAGCGTGCTCAGTACGAGCGCGCCTGGGGCGACATCGAGAAGGTCAAGGAAGAAGACGGCGTCGTTACCGGTACCGTCATCGAGGTTGTCAAGGGTGGCCTCATCCTGGACATCGGCCTGCGCGGCTTCCTGCCCGCATCCCTCGTCGAGATGCGTCGCGTCCGCGACCTCGCTCCGTACATCGGTCAGCAGATCGAAGCCAAGATCATCGAGCTCGACAAGAACCGCAACAACGTTGTTCTGTCCCGCCGTGCATGGCTCGAGCAGACCCAGTCCGAGGTTCGCTCCACGTTCCTCAACAAGCTGGAAAAGGGCCAGGTTCGTCCCGGCGTCGTTTCCTCCATCGTCAACTTCGGTGCCTTCGTGGACCTGGGCGGCGTGGACGGCCTCGTTCACGTTTCCGAGCTGTCCTGGAAGCACATCGACCACCCCTCCGAGGTTGTCGAAGTTGGCCAGGAAGTCACCGTCGAGGTCCTCGAAGTGGATCTGGACCGCGAGCGTGTTTCCCTGTCGCTCAAGGCTACGCAGGAAGATCCGTGGCAGACCTTCGCCCGTACCCACGCCCTCGGCCAGGTTGTTCCGGGTAAGGTCACCAAGCTGGTTCCGTTCGGTGCGTTCGTTCGCGTCGAAGACGGCATCGAAGGCCTCGTGCACATCTCCGAGCTGGCTGTCCGCCACGTTGAGCTCGCCGAGCAGGTTGTCTCCGTTGGCGACGAACTGTTCGTCAAGGTCATCGACATCGACCTCGAGCGTCGCCGCATCTCCCTCTCCCTCAAGCAGGCTAACGAGGGCGTTGACGCTGACAGCACCGAGTTCGATCCCGCTCTGTACGGCATGGCCGCTGAGTACGACGAAGAGGGCAACTACAAGTACCCCGAGGGCTTCGACCCCGAGTCGAACGAATGGCTCGAAGGCTACGAGACCCAGCGCGCCGCTTGGGAGCAGCAGTACGCTGACGCCCAGACCCGTTGGGAAGCCCACAAGAAGCAGGTTGCCCAGCACGCTGCTGACGACGCTGCTGCTGCAACGTCCGGTGAGTCCGATTCCGGCACCACCAGCTACTCCTCGGAGCCGGCTGCTGCTGAGTCCAACGCTGGTACCCTGGCGTCCGACGAAGCACTCGCCGCACTGCGCGAGAAGCTGACCGGCAACTAATTCCGCCTCCCTCACGGGATGTGCTGAATAGCCAAAAAAGGACCCCTGCCTCCGGGCAGGGGTCCTTTTTGCTAAATCCTTAGCCGCGGACGTCAATCCATTCGGTACCTTCGGGCCGGAGGATGGAACCACCTGCGGTCAGTGCCGCCACTCGGGCATGGGCGTCCGCGATCTCCTGGGCCTCATCCGCCAGAGCGATACGCAGGACCGCGTGCCGCGCTTCATACCCTGTATCTGCCATGACGTATCCGGCATTGCGAAGTTCGTTCTCCAGGCGCCCGGCATCGGCGTGTGCAACCTCAATGGCGCAAAGCCTCAGCCGCCGGCGCTGGACAAGAGGGGCCAGTTCCAGTGCTGCGGAGACGGATTCGGAGTAGGCCCGCACCAGTCCGCCAGCGCCAAGGAGAATACCGCCAAAGTAGCGGACGACGACGGCCGCGACGTCGCTGAGGTCGGTCACCCCAGGTTCGGACTCGCGTTTGATGAGTGCTTCAAGCATCGGTATGCCCGCGGTCCCGGAGGGTTCACCGTCGTCGCTGGATCGTTGGATCATCCGGTCCGCGCCGATCACGAACGCAGAGCAGTGGTGGCGGGCGTCATGGAATTCACGCCGAAGTTCGCTGACCAACGACCGCGCGGCTTTCTCGTCTGACGCCCGGCGAAGGACGGTGATGAAACGCGACCGTCGGATTTCCAGTTCATGGCGGAAGTCAGGACCTGCCGTGAGCGTTGTGTACTGGGTCGCACGGCTTTCTTCCTCAATTTCCACCGCTTCAGTCTAGTGTTGAGGAGTGCTGAAGATCGGACTGACGGGCGGCATCGCCTCAGGTAAATCGCTGGTGGCCTCGAGGCTGCAGGAACTGGGCGCCCTCCTCATCGACGCAGACCTGATTGCGCGTCAAGTGGTGGAGCCCGGAACACCCGGGCTGGAGCAGGTTGTGGAAGCGTTCGGTCCTGGCATCCTCGACCAGGCGGGCCGGCTCGACCGGCCGAAGCTGGGCTCGATCGTGTTTGGCGACCCTGCACGGCGCGAAGTCCTCAATGGCATCGTCCACCCGCTCGTCCGCCACGCTGCTGCAAGCATCATGGAAAACGCCGGCGCAGGCGACATCGTGGTACAGGACATCCCCCTCCTCGTGGAAACCGGACAGGGGAGCAACTTCCACTTGGTCCTGGTGGTGGACGCGCCCGATGACATGCGCGTCAGCCGCATGGTGGAGTACCGGGGGATGACGCCGGAGGACGCGCACTCCCGCATGGCAGCGCAGGCTACCCGGGCGGAGCGCAACGCCGCTGCAGATGTCATTCTGGACAATTCGGGCGCCAAGCAGGATCTGCTCGCCGCAGTGGACACTTTATGGGAGCGGCGCCTGGTGCCCTTCGCCGAAAACATCAAGCAAGGGACCCGGGCTGCACGCGACGCCGGCCCGGTCCTGGCGGACCCGAACGGGGACTGGGCCCGGCAAGCCGAACGCCTGGCAGCTCGCATCACCTTGGCCGCTCCCGCGGAGATCCTGGCCGTGGACCACATCGGCTCAACGTCGGTGCCGGGCCTGGCAGCCAAAGACGTCCTGGACCTGCAGCTGGCTGTTACCGATCTGGCGACTGCGGACCGGATTGCACCGTTACTGGGGACCGCTGGTTTCCCCGCCGTGCCGCACGTCCGGCAAGACACGCCCAAGCCTTCCGACCCGGGCATGGAGAACTGGGAGAAGCGGTTTCATGCCAACGCAGATCCCGGCAGGGCAGTGAACCTGCACGTACGGGTAGCAGGGTCGCCGGGCTGGCAATACGCGCTGTTGTTCCGTGACTGGTTGCGGGCAGAACCCGCGGCGGTCGCTCTGTACGAGGCCCATAAACGTGAACTCGCAGGCCTGTATGCGGGCGATGGCGGAACAGCCGCCTACGCCGATGCCAAGGAACCGTGGTTCACGGACGTCGCCTGGCCGCTCATGGACCAGTGGGCCAACCGCACGGGTTGGCGGCCGCCGTCGTATTCCTCTTCCGCTGAGCGCAAACGCGGACAGTAGCTGTCCGTGGGCGGGGGTAGATTTGATTCATGAGCCTTGCCCAGGAAATCAATCGTGTCGTCGCGCCCTTTGAAGTTGTCAGTGACTACAAGCCTGCCGGCGACCAGCCAACCGCCATCGCCGAACTGACCGAACGCATCAAAAACGGTGAGAAGGACGTAGTCCTCCTTGGCGCCACGGGTACGGGTAAAAGCGCCACCACCGCCTGGCTCATCGAGCAGGTCCAGCGGCCCACCTTGGTCATGGTGCAGAACAAGACCCTCGCAGCACAGCTGGCCAATGAATTCCGGGAACTCCTGCCGAACAACGCAGTCGAGTACTTCGTCTCCTACTACGACTACTACCAGCCTGAAGCCTACGTGGCGCAGACAGATACCTTTATCGAGAAAGACTCGTCCATCAACGAGGAAGTCGAGCGGTTGAGGCACTCCGCCACCAATGCCTTGCTGACGCGACGCGATGTCATCGTGGTGGCAACGGTGTCCTGCATTTACGGCTTGGGTACGCCCGAAGAGTACATTGCGGGCATGGTCACCCTCCGCAAGGGTGCGGAAATGAACCGCGACCACTTGCTCCGGAAGTTCGTCTCCATGCAGTACGCGCGCAACGACATGGACTTCCACCGTGGAACGTTCCGGGTCCGGGGCGATACCGTGGAGATCATTCCCATGTACGAGGAACTGGCCATCAGGATCGAGTTCTTCGGCGATGAGATAGAGAACATCCAAACGCTTCATCCGCTGACCGGGGAGGTCATTCGCGACGAAGAAGAGATGTATGTCTTCCCGGCATCGCACTATGTGGCCGGACCGGAACGGATGGCCCGGGCCATCAAGCGGATCGAGGATGAACTAGCGGACCGTTTGAAGGTCCTCGAAGCGCAGAACAAGCTGGTGGAAGCGCAGCGGCTCCGTATGCGCACCACCTACGACCTCGAAATGATGCAGCAGATGGGCTTCTGCAACGGCATCGAGAACTACTCAGTGCACATCGACGGCCGAGACCCCGGCACAGCGCCCCACTGCCTCCTCGATTACTTCCCGGACGACTTCCTCCTGGTGGTTGATGAGTCGCATGTGACCATTCCCCAGATCGGAGCGATGTACGAAGGGGACATGTCCCGTAAGCGCAACCTCGTGGACTTTGGCTTCCGGTTGCCCTCTGCCATGGACAACCGGCCTTTGAAATGGGATGAGTTCCTGGAGCGGATCGGCCAGACGGTCTATCTTTCCGCCACTCCCGGAAAGTACGAGCTCGGCAAGGCTGATGGCTACGTCCAGCAGATCATCCGTCCCACCGGCCTAATCGATCCCGAGGTCGTGGTCAAACCCACCAAGGGCCAGATCGACGACCTCCTGGGGGAGATCAGGATCCGCACGGAGAAGAACGAGCGCGTCCTGGTCACCACGTTGACCAAGCGGATGGCCGAAGACCTCACGGACTACTTGGTAGGCCACGGCATCAAGGTCGAGTACCTGCACTCGGACGTCGATACCCTGCGGCGCGTTGAACTGCTCCGTGAGCTGCGGATGGGCGTCTTCGATGTCCTGGTGGGCATCAACCTGCTCAGGGAGGGCCTGGACCTGCCTGAGGTCTCCTTGGTGAGCATCCTCGACGCCGACAAGGAAGGCTTCCTGCGTTCCTCCACCTCGCTGATCCAGACCATCGGCCGTGCCGCCCGTAACGTGTCCGGCCAGGTCCACATGTACGCCGACCGCATCACCGATTCCATGGCACACGCGATCGATGAGACCAACCGTCGCCGTGCCATCCAGGTCAAGTACAACACTGACCACGGCATCGACCCGCAGCCGTTGCGCAAGAAGATCGCCGACATCACCGATCAGTTGGCCAAGGAGGACGCCGATACCCAGGAGCTGCTGAACAACAACAGGCTGGCCAAGGGCGGCAAGCGGGGCAAGACGTCCGCCAAGGGCGCCGCGACCGTCCGGCAGGACGGGCTGGCCGCTGCGCCGGCGGAGGACCTGGTGGGACTTATCGAGCAACTCACGGAACAAATGCATGGAGCTGCCGCTGAACTTCAGTTCGAGGTCGCGGCAAGAATCCGTGACGAAGTCAAGGAGTTGAAGCGGGAGTTACGCCAGATGCAGACCGCTGGCCACGCCTAGGGTATGGTTTAAGGCACGTAGGGGAGTATCCCAAGCGCTAGGTTCGTCAGCACGCAAGGCATGGTTGCCTCGCCGGGCCTAGCGGGTCGCCATGTCAGAGCATCAAACGCTCCAGGCCGGCCGGAGAGACTTACACCGTTTTCCCGTACCCTGCGAAAGGCCCTTTAATGGAGCTCCCTGTCTGGTTCGAGGTCGGCTCGTTCGTCGTCCTCGGAATCATTTTGCTGATCGACCTCTTGTTGGTCGTCAAACGCCCCCACGAACCTTCAATGAAGGAAGCCGGCCTGTGGGTCGCCTTCTACGTGGCCTTGGCCATGGTGTTCGCCGGAGCCATGTTCTACTTCACGGGTCCCGAGTACGGCAGCCAATTCATCGCGGGCTGGGTCACTGAGTACAGCCTCAGCATCGACAACCTGTTTGTCTTCATCATCATCATGGCCCGCTTCGCGGTGCCCCGTAAGTACCAGCAGGAAGTGCTGATGGTGGGCATCATCATCGCCCTGGTACTCCGCGGTATCTTCATCGCCCTGGGCGCTGTCGTCATCGAACAGTTCAGCTGGGTCTTCTACATCTTCGGCGCCTTCCTGCTATGGACCGCCTGGAAGCAGGCCAAGGACTCCGGCGAGGACGAAGAAGAAGGGGCCGAAAACCCCTTGATCGCCCGCCTGCGCAAGGTGCTGCCGATGTCGGAAAAGTTCGACGGCGGCAAGTTGCGGACCACGGTTGGCGGCAAGAAGGTCTTCACCCCCATGCTGATCGTCTTCGTGACCATTGGCCTCACCGACCTCCTGTTCGCCGTGGACTCCATCCCGGCGATCTTCGGCCTGACGCAGAGTGCGTTCATTGTGTTCACGGCCAACATCTTCGCGCTGATGGGTCTTCGCCAGCTCTACTTCCTGTTGGGCGGCCTCATGACCCGACTGGTGTACCTGAAGCACGCGCTGTCCGTCATCCTGGCGTTCATCGGCGTCAAGCTTGTCCTGCACGCGATGCACGTCAACGAACTTCCGTTCATCAACGGCGGCCACCACATTGAGTGGGCGCCGGAGATCCCCACTTATGTGTCCCTGGCGGTCATCGTGGGAACCATCATCGTGGCGGTCGTGGCCAGCCTCCTGAGCCCGGCAGCCCGCCAGGCCAAGCTGGACGCCCGCCTGGAAGAAGACGCACGAAAGAGCCTCACAGAGGCAGAGTAACTTCAGCGGAAGTTGTAGTCTCATGAGGTGACTACCTCCCCACTGACGGCGCTGGACCCCCAACGGGTCCAGCGCCGTAGTGTTTTCCTGCTTAGCGCTTCCCAGCTGCTCAGCGGCATCGGTAACGGCGCTACCCTTTCCATTGGCTCCTTATTGGCCGTTGAACTCTCAGGCTCCGAGGCCTGGGCCGGCTCCATCACAACGGTGCTGACTTTGGCAGCTGCCCTTGCCGCCCTTCCCCTGGCGCGGCTGGCCGAAGCGCGTGGCCGCCGGGTGGGTCTGGTCACTGGGTTGGGGGCCGCCATGATCGGGGCACTTCTTTTCATCGTGGCCGTCGTGGCGCAGTCCTTCCCCATACTGATCCTGGGCGCCGCGTTCCTGGGTTTGGGTACCGCGGCGAACCTCCAGGCGCGGTTCGCCGCCGTCGACCTCGCCGAGCCGGAACATCGCGGCAGGTCGTTGTCCACGGTTGTCTGGGCCATTACGATCGGCGCTGTTGCCGGGCCAAACCTCATCCAACCCGGGGCCGTCGTGGGCCAGGCCCTTGGCCTGCCGGCCATAGCCGGCCCTTTCGTGTTTTCAGCCGCCGGACTTTTGCTGGCGTCCGTACTCCTGTTCCTTGGCCTGCGGCCGGACCCCTTGCTGCTTGCCCGACGCCTGGCCTCAGGTCCGAATGGTACCGGTGGTACCGGGGGTCTCCCGGTCAGGGGAACGGTGCGGTCCGGACTGCGCGCCGTTCGCGCGTCTCCACGGGCCCTGCTGGCATTGGCTGCAGTGGTGGCCGCGCACGGAGTGATGGTGGCTGTCATGTCCATGACGCCCCTGCACCTCCAACAACTGGTGGGGGGATCCCACGCAAGCCATCACGGGGGAGCATCCGAGAACACGGACGCTTTGGTGGTTATCGGACTCACCATCTCGCTTCATATCGCCGGTATGTTTGCCCTGTCCCCGCTGTGGGGATGGCTGACCGATAAGGCTGGCCGGCTGCAGACCATCGCCATGGGACATGGACTGTTGCTGCTGGCCGTGTTCATCGCCGGTTTCGGGCAAAACGAACCCACGTTGGTCACCGCAGGATTGATCCTCCTGGGGCTGGGCTGGTCGGCTGCGACCATTGCCGGTTCCACGCTGCTGGCTGAGAGCGTCAGCCCGGACGACCGCGTCACGGTCCAAGGAGTTTCCGACACCTTGATGGGCGGTGCAGGAGCACTCGGTGGCGCCTCCTCCGGTCTCCTCCTTGCCTGGATCGGCTACCAGGGCCTGAACATGGCCTCCAGCCTGGTGGCTGCAGCCGTCCTTGCCCTAACTCTTGCCATGGCCCTCCGGCGCAGCTCGAGCGTCAGCAGCAGCTGAAGGGCACTGCGGCACTCAGCGCGAGCTGCGGACCATGCCAAGGAGCCGTTTGAAGATACCTTCACCGTCTTCGGCGATTCCGTCGTGGTGGAAATCGGAAGTGACCCACGCCTGGAGTCCACGCACGGCAGCGGCTGTTTCCAGCGATAGATCATGGTCAACATAGATATCGTCCTTGTACACGGCAGCGGCCACGGGCACCGTGTTCGCAGCCAGTACGGTGGTGTCGTAGAGCGGCTTCCAGTCCTTGCGGGCAGCCAGGAGTTCCGCAACATCGCGCAACGGCGCCAGCGAGGGATCCTGCTCGAAGTACCACGGATACACCATTTCCCCGGTAAGCAGGGGGTCCTCGGCGGCGGGCTCGAATTCGGGGAAGTCCTCCAGGACACGCCAGGCCGCCCAATTGCTCGCTTCACCCTGGGCATAGATGGATTCGTGCAACACGGCGTAGAGCGGGTTGGCAGCACGGCTGACGAGTCCGCGGACTTGCTCAAGGAACGATTCGGACAACCGTTCCCCGTCCAGGGTGTCGATGAAGGCGTCCTCCAGGAGATAGTGGAGCGAATCCACGCGGGTGTTTCCGCCCAGGAAAGAACCCACCATTTGGAATCGTTCCGGGGTCAACCGTTCCCCACTGGCCAGGAACTCCGGAGTCTTTTCCAGGTGGCGGACGATCCTTGTGACCTTTTCCCGGTCTTCCGGGTACCACCCGAAGTACTCGGCGTTCCGGGCGGCAACGCGCTTGAAGGTAGCTTGGTACACCCGGTCGGCAGGTCCTTCGAGGGGAGCGAGGCCACCGGTGACGAGGACTTCGCGCAGACCCTCCGGCGCGAAGGACAAATACGTCAAAGCGCAGAAACCGCCGAAGCTTTGCCCCATGACGCTCCACGGCTCCGAGCCCAGGACACCCCGGATGAACTCGGCGTCGGCAACAATGGAATCGGCCCGGAAGTGCGTCAGGTACTCAGCCTGCGCCGCTGCGTCACCCCGACGCTCCAGGGTCTGCCGTTCAACGGGAGTGGAGAGACCGGTACCACGTTGGTCCAGCATCAGGATGCGGAAATCCCGCGCTGCTGCCTTCATCCAACCGGCCAGCGACGTGACCCGGTTCCCCCTGCCACCCGGCCCGCCCTGCAGGAACAGCAACCAGGGGAGCCTGGACGCCTCCTCCTCGGTGTGCACAGTGGAAGAGTACTCCCTGGCAAAGACCGTGATCATTTCACCGGTGGCCCCGTTGTTTCCGGGCGAATGCATCAGCGGAACCGTGAAGTAGTGTTCAGCCGTACGGATCCCGCGGAATTCATGGCGTGCGCGGATGCTGTGGCCTGGCATGGAGGAGAGCGCGTCAGCCACGGGCAAACGATTCCTCTGCCTGCCCGGCCTTGGCAACGAAAGCGTCCAGCGCGTCTCCGGTGAGGCGGAAGGTGGACCATTCCTCCATGGGAAACGCGCCGAGGTTCTTGTAGAAGTTGATGGACGGCTCGTTCCAGTTCAGGACGCTCCACTCCACACGGGCGTAACCACGTTCGACGGCGGTCGCGGCCAGGTGCTGCAGGAGAGCCTTCCCGTGGCCTTCGCCACGCGCGTCGGGTTCGACGTAGAGGTCCTCAAGGTAGATGCCGTGCACGCCTTCCCACGTGGAGTAGTTCAGGAACCACAGCGCAAATCCCTGCACCGTCCCGGCAGCGTTTTCCGCGATGGTGGCATACACCCGTGGGTTCTCCCCGAAAAGCACTTCAGTGAGCTTCTCCGGGGTGTTTTTGACGGCGTCGGGTTCCTTTTCGTAAATCGCAAGATCGTGGATCATACGCAGGATCGCAGGGACGTCGTCGGCAGTGGCTTGGCGGATTACACTCATGCCTTCGAGCTTACTAGGACAGGTGCGGCCAGCTAGCGCCATTCCAATGCGGATGTCCCGTACTGCACGGGAGGTTGGCGATACGTGAGCTGGACACCGTTCACCATTAATGGCGGACCTACGAAACGGAGCGGACCAAACGGGCTTGGCGTCTCCAGGTAGTCCGGCTGCGTCAGAAGGCCGGCGATACCGTCACCTCGGGGCGAAGGCAATCGGAACAGTTCCTCGGCAGTGCGCGCCAAGGAGAGTGTGGCCGAGCCTCCTGCGCCCGTCCTCAACCTCTCTGCCAACAACGCCAGGACAGCCGCGGCCACGCCATAGCCTGTGGCGTGGTCAAGGGCCTGGACCGGCAGGGCCCCCGGTTTCCACCCGCCGTCGTCCTCTTGCCCGTATGCTTCGGCGATGCCTGACGCGGCCTGAACCAGGCTGTCGAAGCCACGGCGGTGCTTCCACGGCCCTGCGGATCCCCACGCGGACAAAGTTGCCACCACCAGATCAGGCTTCCCGGCCAAAAGGGCGTCAGCTCCCAAGCCAAAGCGGTCCAGGCTGCCGTCGCGGTATCCGGTGACCACAGCGTCGGCGGTGGCGATCAGGGACCGGACCACCCCAAGTTCGGCAGCATTCCCGAAATCGGCCACGGCGGAACGTTTGTCGAAGCCTCCGTCCACGAAAGCCTCCTCCAACTCCGGGAGTTGGGGCGGGTCGATCCGCAAAACGTCTGCCCCGAGGGCTCCCAGGAGCCGGGTTGCTGTAGGACCTGCGATAACGCGGGTCAGGTCCAGTAACCTCAGGCCGGTAAGGGGCCGGTTCGGGTCCTTGGCAGGCTTCCACGGCGTGGTGGCCACCGAAACGTGCCCGGCAGACGGGGACTGAAACCTGATCCAAGGCTCATCCCTTATTGCTCTTTGCATGGGAGAAGACAGCCAGTCGGTGCGGCTACGGACAGCAGCTGCCACTCCATGGGCGGCATTGATGAGGTCCTCGGCTTCCAGCGACGACATGGACAGCAGTGCCGTGTCCACCTCTTGTGGCCCCTTGGCTCCCAAGGCCTCCATCAGCCGCGCCGCGTGGTGGGGGTAGTTGGCGTGCAGGCGGATCCAGCCGTCGGAAGTGCGCCTGAAGCCCGACGCCGGAGCGAACCCCTGCGGCTTGGCGCCGTTGATCCTCAGGTGCCCGAGGGAATCGAACGAGGCAGCGACCGGCCCGGATGAGACTGTGTAGGCCCCCGCAACTCCCGTCAGGGCTTCCAGCGCGGTGGCTGCTGCCACGACTGAGCCCAACGCCAGGCCCTCCACATCAAGGGCCCCGCCCCACCATCGTCGCAATCCGGCTGGCACAGCAGCGCCTACCGCCCGCAGCGCCTCCACGCTGCGCAAGCTGCTTGTCAGGTCGGGGACGGATTCCACGGCTTGTCCAGTTAAAGCCTGTTGGCTTCGGTGACGCGGACTACGGCTGTGCCGTTCTCGTCAGAGGCCGCCAGGTCCACTTCGGCTGAAATACCCCAGTCGTGGTTCCCAGCAGGGTCATCGAAAATCTGCCTGACTTTCCACAAGCCCGGCTCCTCCGTAATGATGAGCAAACCGGGGCCACGGGCGTCCGGGCCCGTGCCGATGTCGTCGTGTTCGTCGAAGTAGTCGTCCAGGACCTTTTCCCATCGCGCGGCGTCCCATCCGGCGTCGGCGTCGAGTTCGCCCAGGGCGTTCGAATCCTCGTCCGCGAAAAGTTCAACCCTGCGGAACATCTCATTGCGGACCATCACCCTGAAAGCCCGGATGTTGGAGGTCAACAGCGGCGGCGGGGGAGGTGGAGCGTCATGCGGCGTCGGAGCGAGCCCGGCGGTCAGCTCCTCCCATTCGTCCAGCAGGCTCGAGTCGACCTGCCGGACCAGTTCTCCCAGCCAGGCAATCAGGTCTTCAAGATCCTCGCGGAGCAGGTCTTGGGGGACGGTCTGCCGGAGCGCGCGGAAACCGTCTGCAAGGTAGCGCAGGACGATGCCCTCCGAACGTGCCAAGCCATAGAACTGCACGAACTCGCCGAAGTTCATGGCACGTTCGTACATGTCCCGGATGATGGATTTGGGTGCCAGCTCGAAGTCCCCGACCCACGGGGCAGCCTTTCGGTAGACCTCGAAAGCCTCACCAAGAATCCCGGCCAGCGGCATGGGATAGGTAACCTCATCCAGCATGGCCATGCGCTGCTCATATTCGATTCCGTCAGCCTTCATGGCGGCAACAGCTTCACCGCGGGCCTTCTTCTGCTGCGCGGAGAGAATCTGCCGTGGCTTTTCCAACGTGGACTCAATCACCGAAACAACGTCCAGGGCGTAGGAGGGCGACTCAGGATCCAGCAGTTCCAAGGCCGCAAGGGCGAAAGGAGACAACGGCTGGTTGAGCGCAAAGTTTGCCTGGAGGTGGACAGTCAGCCGGACCGATCGTCCTTCTGCTTCCTGCTCTTCCTCGGGGATGCGTTCAACAACCCCGGCGGCCAACAGCTCGCGGTAGATCCCCAGGGCCTTCTTCATCAGCCGAAGTTGGGCCGGCCGGCTCTCATGGTTTTCGCTCAGCAGCCGTCGAGTGGCTTGGAAGGGATCTCCCGGACGCTCCATGAGGTTCAGCAACATGGCGTGCGTCACGGTGAAACTGGAGGTCAGTGGCTCCGGAATGGACTCGACGAGCTTCTTGAACGTCGGCTCTCCCCAGGAGACGAATCCTTCAGGCGGCTTCTTCTTGACTACTTGGCGGAGCTTCTTCTGGTCGTCACCAAACTTGGCTGTGGCTTTCGCCATGGCTTTGGTGTTTTCCACCACGTGATCGGGTGCCTGCACCACCACGGTCCCGGCGGTGTCGTATCCAGCGCGTCCGGCACGTCCGGCAATCTGGTGGAACTCACGCGAGTTCAGCGACCTGGTGCGTACGCCGTCGTATTTGCTCAAGGCAGTCAAAAGCACTGTCCTGATGGGAACGTTGATGCCCACACCCAAAGTGTCCGTACCGCAAATGACCTTCAGCAAACCTGCCTGGGCGAGCTGCTCAACCAACCGCCGGTACTTGGGCAGCATGCCGGCGTGGTGCACGCCGATGCCGTGGCGCACCAGTCGATTGAGGGTTTTGCCAAAGCCGGCGGCAAAGCGGAAGCCTGCGATCAGCTCGGCGATGCGGTCCTTCTCGTCCCTGCTGCACATGTTGATGCTCATCAGGTTCTGGGCGCGCTCGATTGCCTCTGCCTGGCTGAAATGCACTACGTACACGGGGACCTGCTTGGTGGCGAGCAGTTCTTCCAGGCTCTCGTGGACCGGAGTCAGGTGGTAGTAGTAATGAAGCGGGATGGGCCGCTCCGCAGAGCTGACGGTGGTGGTGGTCCGTCCGGTCAGTTCCGTGAGGCCCGTTTCGAACCGGCTGACGTCGCCCAGCGTGGCGGACATCAGGAGGAACTGGGCCTGGGGGAGTTCCAGCAGCGGCACTTGCCACGCCCAGCCGCGCTGGGGGTCGGAGTAGAAGTGGAACTCGTCCATGACCACAGAACCGAGCTCGGCCGTGGATCCTTCGCGCAGGGCAATATTGGCCAGGATCTCGGCCGTGCAGCAAATGATGGGAGCATCCTGGTTAACGCCCGAATCGCCAGTGATCATGCCAACGTTTTCGGCGCCGAAGATATCGCACAGGGCAAAGAACTTTTCCGACACCAGCGCCTTGATCGGTGCCGTGTAGTAGCTCCGTTGCCCGCGGGCCATGGCTTCGAAGTGGGCTGCGATGGCCACCAACGACTTGCCGGACCCCGTGGGAGTGGCAAGGATGACGTTCGCACCGGAGGCCAGCTCCATGATGGCCTCGTCCTGGGCCGGGTACAGCTGCAGTCCGCGGCTTTCAGTCCACTCCACAAAGCGTGTGTAGATTTCGTCCGGGTCCAACGGACCAGTGGCAGTGGAACCGGGAAGCTGCTCAAGAAGTTTCATTGGTTTCCAGCTTAGTGCCCGGACGGTTTAGGCTCAGCCCAGCAACGACGCCCGGCTCGAGGAGGCTTTTGTGAAGTGGGATCCGTCCAAATATGCGCAGTTCGGCAATCATCGGGACCGGCCGTTCGTGGATCTCGTGTCGAGAATCCAGGCAGCAGAACCCAAGCACGTGGTGGATCTTGGCTGCGGCCCAGGCAACCTGACCGCAACCTTGGCCGAACGCTGGCCGACGGCGCGCGTGGTCGGGATCGATTCATCAGGGGAAATGCTCGCAAAGGCTGCACCGCTGGCCGGGCAGTTCGACGGGCTGGAGTTCATGCAGGGCGACATCGCTGACTGGAGTCCGGACGCGGACACCGATGTCGTGGTGACCAACGCCGCGCTGCAGTGGGTTCCCGGACACCAGGGGATGCTGCGCAAGTGGCTCACGGCGTTGAAGCCGGGGGCCTGGTTCGCCATGCAGGTCCCCGGCAATTTCACGTCGCCTTCCCACTCACTCATGCGCGAACTTGCCGGTTCCCCCCGGTGGCGGAACCAGCTGGACGGAGTGCTGCGCCACGACGGCGCGGTGGGCGGGCCAGCGGACTACTTGGAAATAATGCTCGACGCCGGATGCTCGGCTGACGCTTGGGAGACCACCTACCAGCAAGTACTGCAAGGCGAGGACCCGGTGCTTGAGTGGGTGCGTGGCACGGGACTTCGTCCCGTACTGGCTGCCCTTTCTGAATCGGACGCTGCAGCGTTTGAACAGGAATACGCGGCAATGCTCCGGGAGGCCTACCCGGCCTCGAGCCACGGGACGGTATATCCCTTTCGACGGATCTTCGCGGTGGCGAGGAAGAACGCATGAGCGGACAATCATTTGTGGCCGCGCGGGGCTTCATAGGCACGAATACCTTGTTCCGCGGGGTTGGCGCTGGTCTAATTCTCGGCATGGACCAACGCCGCATTCCAGATCACTCACCCATGGTGCCGCACGCACCGGCCCGGAGTTCATCGTGACTCCAACAGGCGAGTTTCCGGGAAGCTGGCGTCCCAATGCCGGAAGTGCCGTGGCGCTCTTTGAACAGTTACGGCTGCGCATCATCGAACTCGCAGATTCGGGTGTGCTCGCGGTGGGTTCGAAACTTCCGCCCGTCCGGAACCTGGCAGGCCTGCTCGACGTCGCGCCGCACACGGTCGCCCGGGCCTACAAGGAACTCGAAGCGGCCGGCGTCGTGGCTACGCACGGCCGCAACGGAACAGTAGTCTGTGCCCGGGATGACCGTTGGGGAGCCCTGGCCGAGGTAGCGTCCCAATACGCGGCGGCCGCCAAGGCCCAAGGTGCTTCGTTCGCCGAGGCGGTGCAGCTTTTCGCCGCTGCTTACGATGCCGATTGATACTGATCGGTAGCGTGTGAGGCACGACATGGAAATTCGAAGAAGTTTTCGATTAGCATTGGTGGGTGCCCAAAGCCTTAGCTGAAGATGCAGCCATCGATTCCCTGAACAGCGCTTCCGTCGTTTCTGATATCAAGCCAGCCAAGCCGGATCTTTCCCGCTTGGTGGTCAAGGGAGCCCGGGAACACAACCTGCGCAACGTAGACCTCGATCTCCCGCGCGACGCCATGATCGTCTTCACCGGTCTCTCAGGCTCCGGTAAATCCTCCTTGGCCTTCGACACAATCTTTGCCGAAGGCCAGCGCCGGTACGTCGAATCGTTGTCAGCTTATGCCCGCCAATTCCTTGGCCAGGTGGACAAACCCGATGTCGACTTCATCGAGGGCCTGTCGCCGGCGGTGTCCATCGACCAGAAGTCCACCAGCAAGAACCCCCGCTCCACCGTGGGCACCATTACCGAAATCTATGACTACATGCGGTTGCTGTGGGCCCGCGTTGGCCGCCCGCACTGCCCTGTGTGCGGTGAGCCCATTACCCGCCAGACGCCCCAGCAAATCGTCGACCAGTTGCTTGAACTGGAGGCCGGTACCCGTTTCCAGGTACTTGCCCCGGTGGTTCGCGGCCGGAAGGGCGAATTCGTCGACCTCTTCAAGGAACTGACCGCCAAGGGCTACTCCCGTGCCCGCGTGGATGGCGAGTTGGTCCAGCTGAGCGATCCGCCCAAACTGGGCAAGCAGTTCAAGCACACCATCGAGGTCGTCGTCGACCGCTTGGTGGTGAAGGACGAGATCAGCCAGCGCCTGACTGATTCGGTCGAAACGGCCCTGGGACTTGCCGAAGGCCGAGTCCTGGTGGAATTCGTCGATCTCGACGCCGATGATCCTGCCCGCATCCGGGCCTTCTCGGAAAACCTGGCCTGCCCCAATGAGCACCCCCTGGCCATCGATGAGATCGAGCCGCGGTCGTTCTCGTTCAATAACCCTTTCGGCGCCTGCTCTGCTTGCAGCGGCATCGGAACTAAGCTCGAAGTAGATGAGGAACTTATTGTTCCCAACCCGGAGTTGTCGCTGGGCGAGGGCGCCATCGCCCCCTGGTCCTTGGGAACAGCCACCACCGAGTACTGGACCCGACTCCTTGAAGGCCTCGCGCACGAGCTTGGCTTCTCCATGAAGACATCGTGGGAAAAGCTTCCCAAGGATGTCCGGAACACGGTGCTTCACGGCAAGGACCACAAGGTTGTTGTGCAGTACAAGAACCGTTTTGGACGTGAGCGCAAATACAGCACGGGCTTCGAGGGTGCCATCCAGTATGTGCACCGGAAGCACGGTGAAACGGACTCGGACTGGGCACGGGACCGCTACGAAGAGTACATGCGCCAAATTCCCTGCCCCGAGTGCAACGGTGCGCGCTTGAACCCCGCATCCCTCTCGGTGCTGATCAATGGAAAATCGATCGCCGAGGTTGCCGCGCTCCCGATGCGGGAATGCGCAGAGTTCCTGGGCAGCCTGACACTGACCAGCAGGGAAGCCCAGATCGCCAACCAGGTGCTCAAGGAAATCCAGGCCCGCTTGACGTTCCTCCTGGATGTCGGCTTGGAGTACCTGAACCTCGAACGCCCTTCGGGTACGCTCTCCGGCGGCGAGGCCCAGCGCATCCGGCTGGCCACGCAGATCGGGTCCGGGCTGGTGGGAGTCCTCTATGTCCTGGACGAGCCGTCCATTGGGCTGCACCAGCGTGACAACCGCCGCCTCATTGAGACACTCACGCGGCTTCGGGACCTCGGCAACACGCTTATTGTGGTCGAACACGACGAAGACACCATTCATGAGGCTGACTGGGTTGTGGACATCGGACCCGGCGCAGGCGAGCACGGTGGCCAGGTTGTGCACTCGGGTACCTATAAGGAGCTGCTTGAAAACACGCAGTCCCTTACCGGTGACTACCTGGCTGGGCGCCGCAAGATCGATATTCCTGCCAAGCGCCGCAAGTACGACAAAAAACGCGAACTGAAGGTTGTCGGCGCCCGGGAGAACAACCTCAACAACGTTGACGCAACTTTCCCCTTGGGCCTCTTCACCGCGGTAACGGGTGTCAGTGGCTCGGGTAAGTCCACCCTGGTCAACGAGATCCTGTACAAGGTCCTTGCCAATAAGCTCAACGGCGCCAAGCAGGTAGCCGGACGTCACCGCTCCGTGGCGGGGCTGGAGCACCTGGATAAGGTAGTGCACGTCGATCAAAGCCCCATTGGCCGTACGCCGCGCTCCAACCCGGCAACTTACACGGGCGTGTTCGACAACATCCGCAAGCTCTTCGCGGAGACCACCGAGGCGAAGGTGCGCGGATACCAGCCAGGTAGGTTCTCGTTCAACGTCAAGGGCGGCCGCTGCGAAGCATGTTCCGGTGATGGCACGCTGAAGATCGAAATGAACTTCCTGCCCGATGTCTACGTTCCGTGCGAGGTCTGCCACGGCGCCCGCTATAACCGCGAGACGCTGGAGGTCCACTACAAGGGCAAGACCATCGCGGACGTGCTCAACATGCCCATCGAAGAAGGTGCGGAGTTCTTCGCAGCCTTCACCCCGATCGCCCGGCACTTGAAAACCCTGGTTGATGTTGGCTTGGGCTACGTGCGGCTGGGGCAGCCTGCCACGACGCTTTCCGGTGGCGAAGCCCAGCGCGTAAAGCTCGCCGCAGAGCTGCAGAAGCGGTCCAACGGCCGCAGCATCTATGTGTTGGACGAGCCCACCACGGGGCTGCACTTCGAGGACATCAGGAAGTTGCTCATGGTCCTCCAGGGTCTGGTGGACAAGGGCAACACTGTCATCACCATCGAGCACAACCTGGATGTCATCAAGTCAGCTGACTGGATCGTGGACCTTGGTCCCAACGGTGGTTCCGGCGGCGGACGTATCGTGGCGACCGGAACTCCGGAGCAAGTGGCGAAATCCACCGAGAGCCACACCGCGACCTTCCTGGCAGAAATTCTGGGTTAGAAGTATTCCGGTAGCGGCATGCGAGTTTCAGGCATGCCGCTACTCGTGAGAAACTAACCCGGTGACTGAAACAAAGGTGCCCGTAATATTCGATCTGGACGGCACCCTTGTCGATCCTGCCGGCGGTATCACTGGAGGCATTTCAACGGCCCTCAGCGAAATGGGCCTTCCCGTTCCTGATCAGGCCATCCTGAATTCAATGGTGGGACCCAAGCTCAGTGATTCCCTGCTGCATTTGGCAGGCGTCCCCAGCGAATTGGTGGACGAGACCATCGACCGGTACCGGCGTCATTACAAGGAAACGGGTATCGGCCAAAGCAAGCTGTACCCGGGAATCTTTGACCTTCTGGAGTTCTTCGCCGAATCCGGGCGCCCCGTTGCGGTGGCAACCCAAAAGCCCCAGTCCATTGCACGTCTGGTCCTGGAGCACCACGGAATCGGTGATTTCTTTGTTTCGATCCGTGGTGCGGCGGATGACGAGTCCGTGAAGGCCAACACGGCACCGGGCAAGATCGAAATTGTCGCCGCTGCCCTGGCCGATTTGCATACGCAACCAGCTGTCATGGTGGGGGACCGGCACCAGGACGTTGCCGGGGCAATGGCCAACGGTTTGGACTGCATTGGCGTCAGTTGGGGATTTGCCCCTGAAGGCGAACTGGAAGACGCCGGCGCAGTGGCGGTAGTAAAGACTGCGCTGGAACTGCGTACGCGAATTGAAGAACTTGATGCTGTCCGTGCGGCGGCCCTTAGCGAGGTACAAAACGATGGCAGTCTTTGATGCGATCCGGTGGACGACCCGTGGACTGATTTCCTCTACGTGCCGGCCAACGGTCATCGGTCTGGAAAACGTTCCCAAAGACGGCCCCTTCATCGTTGCCCCCAACCACCTGTCCTTTTTGGACAGTGTGATCGTGCAGGCCTTGATGCCGCGGCCAGTGGCATTCTTTGCCAAGGCAGAGTACTTCACCACAAAAGGCGTCAAGGGCGCAGTGATGAAGTCTTTCTTTGAAGCCGTCGGTTCCATTCCCGTGGAGCGCGGCGAGCAGGCAGCCAGCGTGCAGGCCCTCAAGACCCTTCTGGACATTCTCGAATCGGGGAAGGGTATTGGAATCTATCCTGAGGGCACCCGGTCACGCGACGGCATCCTCTACCGGGGACGGACCGGAGTTGGCTGGCTGGCCTTGACCACAGGCGCGCCGGTCATTCCCGTGGGCCTCATTGGAACCGAGAAACTGCAACCCGCTGACAAGAATGCCGTGCGTCCCCAACACTTCACCATGAAGGTCGGCGAGCCCCTGTACTTCGACAAGACGGGACCGGACCACTCCTTGCCTGCGCGGCGCGAAGTGACGGACAAAATCATGGACGCGATCGCAGTGCTTAGTGGCCAGGAGCGTTCCACGAGCTACAACCAGAGCAAGTCGGTGGACTAGGACCGGCACCGCACTGCGCTGGCATTTGGCAGCCGGTCCGGTTCACTAGACTGGACTTGTGGCAGATCCAGCAAGTTACCGACCCCGGACGGGTGAAATTCCCACCACCCCGGGCGTCTACCGTTTCCGCGACCCCCACGGCAGGGTCATTTACGTGGGCAAGGCGAAGAACCTCCGTTCCAGGCTGAACTCCTACTTCGCAAATCCCGCAGGGCTGCTGCCCAAGACCCATGCCATGGTCCATGCAGCCAGCAGCGTTGAATGGACGGTGGTGGGCAGCGAGCTGGAATCCCTGCAGCTCGAGTACACGTGGATCAAGGAATTCAAACCGCGGTTCAACGTGGTGTTCCGGGATGACAAGACCTACCCATACCTGGCCGTGACCATGGGGGAGAAGTTTCCCCGGGTACAGGTCATGCGTGGCGAACGCAAGAAAGGCACGCGGTACTTCGGTCCTTATACTGCCGGTGCCATCCGGGAAACCATGGACACGCTCCTGCGGGTCTTCCCGGTCCGCAGCTGCAGCGCTGGTGTGTTCAAGCGTGCCCAGGCCAGTGGTCGGCCGTGTTTGCTCGGCTACATCGATAAATGCTCTGCACCGTGCGTAGGCCGGGTCACGCCGGATGAACACCGCGTGCTGGCCGAGGACTTCTGTTCCTTCATGGGTGGAGAAGCCAAACGCTTCATCAGCCGGCTGGAAAAGGACATGGCGGCCGCCGTCGCAGAACTCGATTACGAGAAAGCCGCTGGGCTCCGGGATGACATCATCGCCTTGCGCAAGGTCTTCGAGCGCAACGCCGTGGTTTTGGCTGAGGATACCGATGCCGACGTCTTCGCACTGCACGATGACGAACTCGAAGCCTCGGTCCAGGTGTTCCACGTCCGCGGAGGACGCGTCCGCGGGCAGCGTGGCTGGGTCGTGGAGAAGGTCGAAGACGCCACCACTCCGGAACTCATCGAACATCTGCTGCAACAGGTTTACGGGGAAGACAGCGAGGTCCAGGGCAGGATCCCCAGGGAGGTCCTGGTTCCTGAGAACCCCAGCAACCATGCCGAACTGACTCAGTGGCTTGGTGGACTTCGAGGCGCCAAGGTCGATATCCGGGTTCCCCAACGTGGGGACAAGGCAGCACTGATGTCCACTGTCCGTGAGAATGCCGAACAGGCACTCAAGCTCCACAAGACGCGCCGTGCCGGCGATATCACCGTCCGGTCCCTGGCGCTCCAGGAACTCCAGGAAGCCCTCGAAATCCCGGTTCCCTTGCTGCGCATCGAATGTTTCGACATCTCCCATGTCCAAGGCACCAACGTGGTGGCTTCCATGGTGGTGGTCGAAGATGGTCTTCCCAAGAAGGCCGATTACCGTAAGTTCTCCATCACCGGCGCGGCTGCTGCGGACGACACCGCGGCGATGCACGACGTCCTGACCCGTCGGTTCAGGCATTATCTGACGGACAAGGCCGCTCAGGTCCCAGTGGTCTCGGGTGAGATCGTCAACCCCACCCGGTCCGTGTCCAGCGGCGTAACGGAAGCATCGCCGTCGGACGGCATCTCCCCGGCACCGAAGGCCAAATTCGCCTATCCGCCCAACCTGGTGGTGGTCGATGGCGGCCAGCCGCAGGTCAACGCAGCTGCGCGTGCCCTCGCGGAACTGGGTATCGACGACGTCTACGTCGTAGGACTCGCCAAGCGCCTGGAAGAGGTCTGGCTTCCCGACAGCGACTTCCCGGTCATCCTGCCCAGGACGTCCCAAGGACTGTACCTGCTTCAGCGCATCCGCGATGAGGCCCACCGGTTCGCCATCACCTTCCACCGCCAAAAGCGCGGCAAGGCCATGACCGTATCGATCCTGGATGGAGTCCCTGGCCTGGGCGAAGCCAAGCGCAAGGCCCTTGTGGCGCACTTTGGGTCGCTCAAGAAGATCAAGGCTGCCTCGGTGGAGGAGCTGACCAATGCAAAGGGCATCGGCCCCGCCTTGGCCGCGGCCGTGGTCCAGCACCTCGGTTCCACCGCCGGGGACGATGAAACTGCTCCCGCAGTGAACATGACCACCGGCGAAATCATCGAATCTTAGCTAGGGTAAGAACTTGGCCACTGCCGCGATTGCCGGTATACGCGATTGCCGGTACAGCGAGCCAAGCATGCACCGCCATGTCCGGCGGGCGGCACAGGCAGCTTTGACACTTCCGACGAAACGGGGACAACTGATGGACGAGGCAACGGCTGGGTCCGGCACGGAGCAGGACGGCCTGACGCCGGTCAAGCCACCGGAGGCGGAGCTTTTGGTCGTCACCGGCATGTCGGGTGCGGGGCGCAGCACTGCTTCGGACGCCCTTGAGGACCATGGCTGGTACGTGGTGGACAACCTGCCGCCCCAGATGCTGGGCACCTTGGCTGAGATCGTCTCCCATGCCCCCAAGTCCATTCCCAAACTGGCAGTAGTGGTGGACGTCCGCAGCAAGGACCTTTTCACGGACATCCAAACGGCCCTGGGTGCGTTGAGCGCCAGCGGAATTACCTTCCGCGTGCTCTTCCTCGATGCAAATGACGACGTCCTGGTACGCCGCTTCGAGCAGGGCCGGCGGCCCCATCCGCTGCAGGGCGGCGGCCGGATCCTCGACGGCATCGGGATCGAGCGCGAGGTCCTGCGGGAACTTCGCGAGCATGCCGACGTAGTGCTGGACACCTCGGAATTCAACGTCCACGGCCTGGCCACCGCCATCACCGAACTCTTCAGCGATACCGGGCCTGTCACGCTTCGGCTCAACGTCATGAGTTTTGGTTTCAAATACGGATTGCCCGTGGATGCCAACTTCGTAGCCGACGCCCGCTTCATTCCCAATCCCCATTGGGTTCCCCAGCTCCGTCCGCACACGGGCCTCGACGAGGACGTCAGCGACTACGTGCTTGGGGCTGACGGTGTCCAGGAGTTCGTGGACCGCTATGTCCGGGCCCTGGAGCCTGTCCTGGACGGCTACCGCCAGGAGAACAAGCACTACGCCACCCTGGCCGTTGGCTGCACCGGAGGCAAGCACCGTTCCGTGGCTGTCGCCGTCGAGCTTTCAAAACGGTTGGCTCAATATCCGCGGGTCACCGTCACCACTGCCCACCGCGACCTGGGACGCGAGTAGTGGGTGTCCTCACGGGTCCGCTGCCCCTCATACCGCCCAAAGGCGTGCCGGGCAGCCAGCAGAAGAAGAGCCCGTCCGTGGTCGCCCTTGGTGGCGGGCACGGCCTGGCCGCGTCGCTGTCAGCGTTACGGCTGCTCACCTCGGAGTTGACCGCCATCGTCACAGTGGCTGACGACGGCGGGTCCTCCGGGCGTCTGCGCGAGGAGTACGGCGTCCTCCCGCCAGGGGACCTGCGGATGGCGCTGAGCGCCCTCTGCGACGACACCGACTGGGGCCGCACCTGGCGCGATGTCATGCAGCACCGTTTCGAGGCTGGCTCAGCCAAGGGCAGCCCGGCCAAGGGCGGCTCCCTGGACAACCACGCCATGGGCAACCTGCTCATCGTCACGCTGTGGGAGCTCCTTGGGGATACTGTCGCCGGCCTGAAATGGGCCGGAGCACTCCTCGGCGCCCGCGGACAGGTCCTGCCCATGTCCAGCATTCCGCTGACCATCGAGGGCAAGGCCAGTGTGGAACTGCCCGATGGCGGCCACGAGCTGCGGACAGTTCGCGGGCAGGCCAAATGCGCTGTTGCCGGCAAGCTGGAAGAGGTCAAGCTTTTTCCCGAGGACGCTCCGGCCTGCACTGAAGCCCTGACAGCCATTGAACTGGCCGACTGGGTCATTCTTGGTCCCGGCTCCTGGTACACCTCCGTGCTGCCGCATTTGCTGCTTCCGGAGCTGCGGCAGGCCCTCGGTGACACGGCCGCCAAACGCTGCCTGACCATGAACCTGGACGTGGAGACGAAAGAAACCTCCGGCATGACCGCCGCCGACCACCTGGACGTCCTGCGTCGCTATGCTCCCGAGTTCAGCGTTGACGTGGTGCTTGCCGACCCCGCCGCCATCCAGGACCTCAAGGCCTTTGAGAAGGCTGCCGGGATGATCGGTGCGGAAGTGGTGTTGGGTAGAGTAGGGGCGTCGAGGCGCCGCCCAGTCCATGACCCATTGCTGCTGGCAGCGGCTTACCACGATATTTTCGGGAACAGTTAGGAATACGCGATGGCACTTACTGCGTCGGTCAAGGACGAACTGTCCCGGCTGGACATCAAGAAATCTTCGGTTCGCAAGGCAGAAGTCTCTGCCATGCTCCGTTTTGCGGGCGGACTACACATCATCTCCGGCCGCATCGTCATTGAGGCCGAAGTCGACCTCGCCTCCACCGCACGGCGCCTGCGTGCCGCAATCGCCGAGGTCTACGGCCACCAGAGCGAAATCATCGTGGTTTCCGGGGGCGGTTTGCGCCGCGGCAGCCGCTACGTCGTACGGGTAGTGCGCGATGGCGAAGCGTTGGCGCGCCAGACAGGACTGCTCGATGGCCGCGGGCGTCCGGTCCGGGGACTTCCATCTGTTGTGGTCAACGGTTCCGCCGCTGACGCCGAGGCTGTGTGGCGCGGAGCCTTCCTCGCCCACGGTTCCCTCACCGAACCCGGGCGCTCGTCCTCGCTTGAGGTGACTTGCCCTGGCCCGGAGTCTGCGCTGGCCCTGGTTGGCGCCGCCCGCCGCCTTGGTATCCAGGCGAAGGCACGCGAGGTCCGCGGCGTGGACAGGGTGGTAATCCGGGATGGCGACACCATTGCTGCCCTTCTCACCAGGATGGGTGCCCATGATGCGCTGATGGTCTGGGAAGAACGACGCATGCGGAAGGAAGTCCGGGCTACCGCCAACCGGCTGGCCAACTTTGATGACGCCAACCTGCGCCGTTCGGCCCAGGCAGCGGTGGCAGCCGGCGCCAGGGTGGACCGGGCCCTGGAGATTCTGGGCGACGACGTTCCGGACCACCTCAAGTACGCGGGGGAACTCCGCGTGGCCCATAAGCAGGCCAGCCTTGACGAACTGGGCAGGCTCGCGGACCCTCCAATGACCAAAGACGCCATTGCGGGCCGTATCCGACGCCTGTTGGCCATGGCAGACAAGCGCGCCCTGGACCTCGGAATTCCGGGGACTGAGGCAAATGTGACTCCCGAAATGATGGACGAGTAGTAAGCACCCATAGAATCGGGAAAGCGAGGAGGAAATACTGCGAGGCAACTGCTGGTTGATTCCGGTGGAGGCAGGAGCAGGCTTCTTCCCCAAGGGTTTCCGGTTGGTCCGCCGGCCGGATGAACATAACGAGAGTTACCAAACCGGACGTTAGTCCATTACATTGGAGGATTTCGTGACAGAGTACGTTCTGCCCGAGCTCGGCTACGACTACGCAGCACTTGAGCCGCACATTTCGGCGAAGATCATGGAGCTGCACCACAGCAAGCACCACGCTGCCTACGTTGCAGGCGCCAACAACGCCCTCGCCCAGCTCGCCGAAGCCCGCGACAAGGGTGACTTCGCCAACATCAACCGCCTCTCCAAGGACCTCGCGTTCCACACCGGCGGACACATCAACCACTCCGTGTTCTGGAACAACATCTCCCCGGACGGCGGCGACAAGCCCGAGGGTGAGCTGGCTGCTGCCATCGACGACGCTTTCGGCTCGTTCGATGCTTTCCGTGCACAGTTCACCGCTGCCGCGCTGGGCCTGCAGGGTTCCGGCTGGGCCTTCCTTGCCTACGAGCCCATCGGTGGAAACCTGCTCATCGAACAGCTCTACGATCAGCAGGGCAACGTAGCCGTTGGCACCACCCCGCTGCTCATGCTGGATATGTGGGAGCACGCCTTCTACCTGGACTACGTCAACGTCAAGGCTGACTACGTCAAGGCATTCTGGAACATCGCCAACTGGGCCGACGTCGCCAAGCGCTTCGAGGCCGCCCGCACCAACGCCACGGGCCTCATCGTCCTGTAGCTGGTGTGAGTCCCGGTTCACGCCGATGTAACAAAAGTCACTTTTGGCGTGAATTGGGGCCAAATGCTGAAAAGCCTGCCTCCGCAGTTGCGGGGGCAGGCTTAGTTAAACGTAAGATGGATCACGGAAGGCGGTTAGCCTTCAGCAACGTGGCTGGTCGCCCTCCGATCTGATAATCACCTCTGCCCAACGACGTGCGGGGTCTGTTAGTTGGAAATATTTGATCCGACTCACTAGGCGTGCTTGCAAGAGCACCAAGGAGATTGACACATAGTGACCACCCGTATTGGTATCAACGGCTTCGGCCGCATCGGCCGTAACTACTTCCGCGCAGCACTGGCCCAGGGCGCAGACCTCGAGATCGTTGCAGTCAACGACCTCACCAGCCCTGAAACCCTCGCCCACCTCCTGAAGTACGACTCCGTCGGTGGACGCCTCGCCCAGACCGTGGAAGTTGTCGATGGAAACCTGGTAGTCGACGGCAAGTCCATCAAGGTCCTTGCCGAGCGCGATCCCGCCAACCTGCCCTGGGGCGAGCTGGGCGTGGACATCGTCATCGAGTCCACCGGCTTCTTCACCAAGGCCGCAGCCGCACAGAAGCACATTGATGCCGGCGCCAAGAAGGTCCTCATCTCGGCACCTGCCAGCGACGAAGACATCACCATCGTCATGGGCGTCAACCACGAGCTCTACGATCCCGCAGCGCACAACATCATCTCCAACGCCTCCTGCACCACCAACTGCCTTGGCCCGCTGGCCAAGGTAGTCAACGACGCCTTTGGCATCGAGCGTGGCCTCATGACCACGGTCCACGCCTACACGGCAGACCAGAACCTCCAGGACGGCCCCCACGGCGACCTCCGCCGCGCCCGCGCTGCTGCCATCAACATGGTCCCCACCTCCACCGGTGCAGCCAAGGCAATTGGCCTGGTCCTGCCGGAGCTCAAGGGCAAGCTCGACGGCTACGCCATCCGCGTTCCCGTCCCCACCGGTTCCGCCACGGACCTCACGGTCACCGTTTCCCGCGAAGTCACCGTTGAGGAAGTCAATGCAGCCGTCAAGGCCGCAGCCGAGTCCGAGCAGTGGGCCGGCATCCTTTCCTACACGGACGCACCGATCGTTTCCTCGGACATCGTCGGGGACCCGGCGTCGTCGATCTTCGACTCCGGCCTGACCAAGGTCATCGGCAACCAGGTTAAGGTTGTTTCCTGGTATGACAACGAGTGGGGCTACTCCAACCGCCTCGTAGACCTCACGGAGCTCGTCGCATCCAAGCTGGGCTAGGGTAGACACATGACATCTCACACCCTCAACGAACTCATCGCTGAAGGTGTCCGCGGGCGGTACATTCTGGTCAGAAGTGACCTGAATGTGCCGCTCGACGGCTCTACAGTGACCGACGACGGCCGCATCAAGGCCTCCCTCCCGGTCCTCAAGAAGCTCTCGGACGCCGGTGCCCGTGTGCTCGTGACAGCCCACCTCGGACGCCCCAAGGGCGCTCCGGAAGACAAGTACTCGCTGAAGCCCGCTGTGGACCGCCTTGCGGAACTGGCGGACTTCAAGGTCCAGCTCGCTGCGGACACCGTCGGAGGCTCCGCCAAGGAGCACGCCGCTGCCCTGCAGGACGGTGAAGTGCTCGTTCTGGAGAACGTCCGCTTTGATGCCCGCGAAACCAGCAAGGATGACGCCGAACGCGGCGCCTTCGCCGATGAGCTGGTTGCCCTCACGGGAAGCAATGGAGCGTATGTGGACGACGCCTTTGGTGCCGTCCACCGCAAGCACGCCAGTGTCTACGACGTCGCCACGCGGCTGCCGTCGTACCTCGGCGACCTCGTACACACCGAGGTTGAAGTCCTGCGGAAGCTGACCACGGACACCCAACGGCCATACGTCGTAGTCCTCGGCGGTTCCAAGGTTTCGGACAAGCTTGCAGTCATCGACAACCTGCTGGGCAAGGCTGACACCATCCTCGTAGGTGGTGGCATGCTCTTCACCTTCCTTGCAGCCGCAGGGCACAAGGTGGCCGGAAGCCTCCTTGAAGAAGACCAAATTCCGGTTGTCCAGGATTACCTTAAGCGTGCAGCCGACGCCGGCACGTCTTTCGTGATTCCCACGGACGTCGTAGTCGCCAGCCGCTTCGCAGCGGATGCCGAGCATGAGGTCGTCAAGGCAGATGCCATTGAGGAGAGCGCCTTCGGCGCTTCCGGCATTGGCCTGGACATCGGCCCGGAGTCAGCATCTGCTTTCGCCGCGCAGATCGAGGGCGCCAAGACAGTCTTCTGGAACGGCCCCATGGGCGTTTTTGAATTCGAAGCGTTCGCCAGTGGCACCCGGGCCATCGCCCAGGCATTGACGGACACCGTGGCCTTCACTGTGGTTGGTGGTGGCGATTCCGCTGCCGCCGTACGCACCCTCGGGTTCGAGGATTCGCAGTTCGGCCACATCTCCACCGGTGGTGGCGCCAGCCTGGAATACCTTGAAGGCAAGGAACTTCCCGGCTTGAGCGTCCTGGACCGCTAAAGCAGCAAACCGGCCGGCAGGACGCCACTGCGTCCTGCCGGCCGTTCCACATCCCAACGCATTCTTTTGGAGTACATGTGACTACCTCCGCCAACGGCAACTTTGTCCGGAAGCCCTTCATCGCCGGTAACTGGAAGATGAACATGGACCACGTGCAAGGCATCACCTTGCTGCAGAAGCTCGCGTGGACCCTGTCCGACGCGAAGCACGACTACAGCCGTGTCGAGGTCGCAGTCTTCCCGCCTTTCACCGACCTCCGCGGTGTCCAGACGCTTGTCCAGGGCGACGAACTCGACGTCGTTTACGGCGGACAGGATCTTTCGCAGTTTGATTCCGGCGCCTACACCGGAGACATCTCGGGCCAGTTCCTCAACAAGCTGGGATGCTCCTACGTCCTGGTTGGACACAGCGAGCGTAGGACCATCCACAACGAATCAGACGAGGTCCTGAACGCCAAGGTCAAGGCAGCTTTCCGTCATGACCTAACTCCTGTTCTCTGCGTGGGCGAGGGCCTCGAAATCCGCCAGGCCGGCACCCACGTGCAGCACACACTTACCCAGCTGCGTGCCGGTGTTGAGGGACTGACTGCCGAACAGGCCGCTGAACTTGTCGTAGCCTATGAGCCCGTGTGGGCCATCGGAACGGGCGAGGTAGCCGGCCCGGAGGATGCCCAGGAAATGTGCGCCGCCATCCGCGCCGAACTCGCTGTGCTCTTCGATGACGCCGTCGCGGCCAAGACACGCCTGCTGTACGGGGGCTCCGTCAAGGCCAACAATGCCGCTGCCATCATGGCCGAAAGCGACGTTGACGGACTCCTTGTGGGTGGCGCCAGCCTGGACCCCGCTGAATTTGCTAACATTGTCAGGTTCGAGAGCCACCTCGTCACGGACTAGTCCGGCTCCCGTTTTCCGCTTCTTCGAAAGGCCGTCGTGGACGTTCTTCAAGTCATCCTGCAGATCCTGCTGGCCATCACCAGCCTTCTGCTGACGCTGCTCATTCTCCTGCACAAGGGACGTGGTGGCGGTTTGTCCGACATGTTCGGTGGCGGAATGAGCTCGGGATTGAGTTCCTCGGGCGTGGCAGAGCGCAACCTGAACCGCTTCACCATCATTCTTGGTGTCACATGGGGCGTCGTCATCATCGGGTTGGGACTCATCATGCGCTTCACTTCCGGCGGCGACTCCTAGTCGACGTCGGGCGGGGAGGTTCCCATAGGGGAGCCTCCCCATTTTTTGTGTACGGACAGGCACCGAACTACCAGTGCCGCCGTCGGGCCCCTCGCATTAGACTGACCCTGTTGGCTTTAAGGCCAGCGGGCCGTGACGGCCGACCACCGAGTCGCTAGGGGTTCGAAAATGGTTCATGGCACGCCAGGTTATCGGGGCACCCGCGTGGGTGTGGTCCAGGGATCCGGACCTGGAAATCACAGCGACCACGGCCAAGGCGAACAATTGCCGCGTATTCGCGTTCCCTATTGGTGTGCAAAGGGACACGAAACGCGGCTTGTTTTTCTTAAGCTGCCGGACGAACAGATTCCCCGGACGTGGGACTGCCCCAAATGCGGAATGCCCGCGTCGCGCGATCCCGAGAGCCCTGCTGCGGCAAGGCCTGATGATGAGCTCTTCAAATCCCATCTTGATTACGTTAAAGAAAGACGCTCCAGCCAGGACGCTGAAGTGGTCCTGGCTGGAGCGTTGGAGCGGTTACGCGCCCGCGGGATCCTTTCGGACCAGCTGCTGGGGGACACGTGAGGCCGCGTTTTCGTCGATAAGCCACAGGGTCCTGGCGCGGCCTGCCGGGCCGGCTGCGGGAACCTGGACCGGATTGGCTCCGGCCAAAGCCAGGCCTACGGCGCCGGCCTTGTCTTCGCCTGCCACTACCATCCAGATCTCCTGGGCAGTGTTGATGGCGGGCAGCGTCAGGGAAATGCGCGACGGCGGGGGCTTGGGCGAATTTTCGACACCCACCACGGTGCGGCTCTTCTCGCGGATACCGCCTTGCTCCGGAAAGAGCGAGGCAATGTGCGCATCAGGTCCTACTCCGAGGAGCAGGACGTCGAACCGCGGGAGGTTGCCGGGTTGTTCAGGCCTGTCATCAGACATGTCCGCGGCGTGTTCTGCCTCCGCGGCAGCCCTGAGTTCTTCCTCGTAGGCCGTTGCTGCCTCGGCCGCCGTGGCGAATTGATCCGTTGACCCCGGCTCGTGGACCCGCGCCGGGTCTACGTTCAAGTGCGACAACAGTGCTTGGTGGGCTTGGCGCGTGTTCCTGTCATCGCTGTCAGCGGCAACGAACCGTTCGTCACCCCACCAGAAGTTGACCCTCGACCAATCCACGGCGGGAGCCGCGGCAGAGTCGGCCACGGCCTTCAGTGTGCCGATGCCCACCGTGCCGCCTGTGAGGACCACCGTGGCCTCGCCGTGCTTGTCCTGGACATCCACTAGTTTGGTGATGAGACGGGCCGCGATGGCGGCCATCAACACCTTTGAGTCGGGGTGGATGCTTACTCTTGGCTCAGCGTGCACTGGTCTGGACTCTCCTCTGGCTGGTAAGTGGAAGTCCCATCGTAATCACTTCTCCAAAGACTTCGTCCGGATCCAACCGCCGGAGTTCCTCGGCGAGGCAATCCTTGAGGCTTCGGCGGGGAAGAGTGATACGCTGCGCCGGCTGGCCCGGCTGTGTCAGCTCCGCCACGGACAGCCCCGGGCGGAACAGCTGGACGTCACCGCTGGCGCGGGTCAGCCTGACACGGCGGATGCCGGTGCCTGCAGGGTCCGCGACGATGGTCACGGGCGCCTGCAGCGCCAAGCTCAACCAGGCGGCCAGCAAAAGGGTGCTGGGGGAGTCCGAAGCGCCTTCTACTGCCACGGCTGAAACAGGATCTCCGTCCACTTGGTCAAAGACTGCAGCAAGCTGCATGCGCCAGTTGGTCAGGCGGGTCCATGCGAGGTCGGTGTCGCCGGCCTTGTACGTGGCCCGGATGTTCTCCAGTGCAAGGCGGGGATCGGGCTCGTTGGCCGAGTCCGTGATGCGACGGTGGGCGATGCGGCCGATCGAGGTTTCGCAAGCGCTCTCCGGGGCGCCGTGCGGCCACCAGGCAACGATCGGCGCGTCCGGCAGGAGGAGGGCGGCCACCAGGGATTCGCTTTCGTGGGCCATGTGGCCGTGACCGCGAAGCACGATGACCTCAGACGCGCCGGCGTCGCCACCAACACGGATCTGGGCGTCGAGGCGGTCGGGGCCTTCAGCGCCGGCATCGGCAAGGACAATGATCCGGCACGGGTGTTCCCGGCTGGCTTCATTGGCCGCTTCGATGGCTTCCTCTTCCTGGCCCGACTTGGTCACCACCACAAGGGTCAGCACCCGGCCCAGGGCAATCACGCCGCCCTGTTCGCGCAGCGACATGATCTTCTTGGAGATCTTGGAGGTAGTGGTATCGGGAAGATCTACGATCATGGCCTTCTCCAGGTTCGTCCGTCACGGGCAAGAAGCGCATCGGCGGATGCCGGTCCCCAGCTGCCTGGTGCGTAAGGTTGCGGTTGCTCATCCAGCCCGGCCCAGTAGTCCTCGAACGGGTCCAGGATCTTCCAGGACAGTTCCACTTCCTGGTGCCGCGGGAAGAGCGGCGGCTCGCCCAGGAGCACGTCCAGGATGAGTCGTTCGTAGGCTTCAGGGCTGGACTCGGTGAAGGAGTGCCCGTAGCCGAAGTCCATGGTCACGTCGCGGACTTCCATCTGCGTCCCGGGGACTTTGGAACCGAAACGGATCGTGGCACCCTCATCGGGCTGGACACGGATCACCACGGCGTTCTGCCCGAAATCGTCCTCTCCGTGGTCACGGAAGAGCAGGTTCGGCGCGCGCTTGAATACCACCGCGATCTCGGTGACGCGCCGGCCCAGGCGCTTTCCGGCACGCAGGTAGAACGGAACTCCGTTCCAGCGGCGGGTGTTGATGTCCACGCGAATGGCAGCGTAGGTCTCGGTCTTGGAATCGGCGGGGATACCGTCCTCGTCCAAATAGCCAAGGACCTCCTCGCCGCCTTGCCAACCACCAGTGAACTGGCCCCGCGCCGAGTGGGTGGAGAGGTCCTCAGGCAACTTGACCGCAGCCAGGACCTTTTCCTTCTCAGCACGCAGGTCGTCCGCATTGAACGAAATCGGCTCTTCCATGGCCGTCAGCGCCAGAAGCTGCAGCAAGTGGTTCTGGATGACGTCGCGGGCTGCACCCACGCCGTCGTAATAGCCGGCGCGACCCCCGGTGCCGATGTCTTCGGCCATGGTGATCTGTACGTGGTCAACGTAGTTGGCGTTCCAGAGGGGCTCGAACAACTGGTTTGCGAAGCGAAGGGCCAGGATGTTCTGGACCGTCTCTTTACCCAGATAGTGGTCAATCCTGAAGACGGCATCGGGCGGGAAGACGGACTCAACAATGTCATTGAGCTGGCGTGCGGATTCAAGGTCATGCCCGAAGGGCTTCTCGATCACCACGCGGCGCCACTGACCGGGTTGCGCCTGCGCCAGGCCGTGCTTGGACAGCTGCCGGCAAACCTGTTCGAAGGCCTTCGGCGGGATGGACAGGTAGAAACCGTGGTTTCCCCGGGTGCCGCGGGTCTCGTCCAATTCGTCCAGGACGTCGCCGAGACGCTCGAAGGCGTCGTCGTCGTCGAACTCACCTTGGACAAACCGGATGCCGGAAGCGAGCTGCTCCCAGACCGCTTCGTCGAACTTGGTGCGAGCGTGGGCCTTGACGTTTTCCTTGACCTCTGCCGCGAAGTCGGCGTTGTCCCATTCGCGGCGCCCGAAACCGACCAGCGCAAAGCTCGGCGGCAGCAGGCCACGGTTGGCCAGGTCATAGACCGCAGGCATGAGTTTCTTACGGGCGAGGTCGCCGGTGACTCCGAAGAACACCAAGGACGACGGCCCGGCAATGCGGTTCAGGCGGCGGTCCCGCGGATCCCGCAAGGGGTTCCGCAGGCCGCCGTTCTTCCTGCCGTTTTCAGTTTCTGGCATGTTTGTCTGTGTGCCTTAGCTTTCGAGTGTGCTGGCCTGGGCGGCCAACGCAGCGACGACTTCCTGAAGCTGGGCTACGCCCGCTGCCCGCTCGGTGAGGTGCAGGCGCAGCACGGGGCGGCCGTGGCCTTCAAGGACCTGGGCGTCACCGGACGCCTGGGCGGCGATGAGCTGCCCGAAGGTGAACGGGCGCTCAGGAATCTCAAGGTCCGTGGACGATGCCGCAGTAATCTGCAGGAACACGCCAATGGCGGGTCCGCCCTTGTGGAACTGTCCTGTGGAGTGCAGGAACCGCGGACCCCAACCGAAGGTCACCGGACGCCCGCTGACAGCTGCGAGTTCGTCGCGAATCCCTTCAAGCGGGGCGTGCGAGATGCGGTCAAGGTAAGCCTGGACGCTCAAGTAACCGTCCGGGCCAAGCTGGCCCAGCAGGGCCTGGACGGCGCCGGCTACCGAGTCAGCGGAGCCGAGCCAGTCACCGCCGCGAACTTCCACTACGCCATCGGTGAAGGCCGCCGGCGTGGGCTCAGGACGGGCGTCCAGCAAGCCGCGCGCAGCCACCTTGGCGGCCTCGACGTCGGGCTGGTCGAACGGGTTGATGCCCAGCAGGCGACCCGCAACTGCGGTAGCGAATTCCCAAACGAACATCTGGGAAGGCAGCCCACCGGCGATGGCCACTTCGTTTTCGCGAAGTTCGACGTCGGAATCAGCGCCTACCAGCCGAACCACCAGGACGTCGTCGGCTCCGTTAAGCGCCTCAGGCGAATCCGGGCCGGCAACGACCGGAAGAACGCCGGTGCCAAGCTTGCCCGTGGACTCTGCGATGAGCTGCTCGGCCCAATCGGCGAAGCCAACAATTCCCGAGCCGTCCTCGGCGATGACGATCTTGTTGCGCAGGGGGCTGGTACCACCAAGGGCAATGCCAAGGGCCAGGCCGATGTTGTCAGAGGAGTCCTCGTTGAGGATTTCAGCGGCCTCTTCTGCTTCGTCCAGGAAAGCCTGGATGTCCACGCCGGCGAGTCCACAGGGGACCAATCCGAAAGCGGTGAGCGCAGAGAAACGTCCACCCACGTTGGGATCGGCGTTGAACACTGCGCGGTAACCGGCTTCCCGGGACGCCTTGTCCAAGGGTGACCCCGGGTCCGTAACAATGATGATGCGGCTCTTGGCATCAATACCGGCGTCGTTGAACGCCTTCTCGAAAACCCGGCGCTGCGAGTCGGTCTCCACAGTGGAACCGGACTTGGAGGAAACGACGATGGCCGTTTCCGCCAGCCGGTCGCTCAGGGCAGCACTGACCTGTTCAGGGTCGGTGCTGTCCAGCACAGTCAGCTCGACGCCGGCGGTACCGGCAATAACCTCAGGTGCCAAGGACGACCCACCCATGCCGCAAAGGACAATGCGTGAAACGCCTTCGGCCCGGAGGGCATCGCGAAGTTCCAGGATGCCCTCAACCAAGGGCTGGGACACCGTGGCGGCCTCGACCCAGCCGAGGCGGATCGCGGACTCGGATTCCGCGTCAGGGCCCCACAGCGTGTGGTCCTTGGCGAAAATCCGCGTGGCGACCTTCTCTTCGACCAAGCCGTCAATGTGCTTTGCGATGGCCTGCTGGGCAGCACCGCTGGCGTCGTAGCTGATTGTGCTCATAGTGGGTTAGGAAGCCTTCCGTGCGGTGGCGAGGGCGCCTTCGACGTCGGCGAGGAGTTCCTTCCAGGATCCGACGAATTTCTCGAGGCCTTCGGTTTCGAGGAGGGCGACGACGTCGTTGTAGGAGACGCCGAGTGCTTCGAGGGCGTTGAGGGTTTCGTTGGCTTCGTCGTAGGTGCCGGTGATGGTGTCTCCGGTGACAACGCCGTGGTCGAAGGTCGCGTCGAGGGTTTTCTCGGGCATGGTGTTAACCACGCCTGCTGCGACGAGCTCGGTGACGTACAGGGTGTCCGGGTAAGCGGGGTCCTTCACGCCGGTTGAGGCCCAGAGCGGGCGCTGGGGGAGGGCGCCGGCTTCGGCCAGCACTGCCCAGCGTTCGGTGGAGAAGAGCTCTTCGTAGACCTGGTAGGCCAGGCGTGCGTTCGCGACGCCGGCCTTACCCTTGAGTGCCTTTGCTTCGTCGGTGCCGATCGCGTCAAGGCGCTTGTCGATCTCGGTGTCCACGCGGGAAACGAAGAACGAGGCCACGGAGTGGATCTTGGAGAGGTCGTGGCCGTTGTCCTTGGCCTGCTCCAGACCGGTCTGGAAGGCGTTGATGACCGCGCGGTAGCGCTCCAGGGAGAAGATCAGGGTCACGTTGACGCTGATGCCCTCGGCCAGGGTCGCGGTGATGGCTTCGAGGCCTTCGAGGGTTGCCGGGATCTTGATGTGGACGTTGTCCTTGTTGACCTTCGCGTAGAGGTTCTTGGCCTCGGCGATGGTGCCCTCGGTGTCCCAGGCAAGGCGGGGGTCCACCTCGATGGAAACGCGGCCGTCCACACCGTTGGTCGCCGCGGCGACGGGTGCGAACAGATCGCAGGCGTCAGCGACGTCGGTGGTGGTGATTTCGAAGATGGTCTCTTCAACACTTGCCCCGGCCGCGGCCTTGGCTGCGATGGTGGCGTCATAGTCCGTGCCTGCCGTAATGGCGGCGTGGAAGATCGACGGGTTGGTGGTCACACCAACGACGTTCTTTTCCTCGATGAGCTTCTGCAGCGTCCCTGTTTCCAGGCGGGTGCGGGAAAGGTCGTCGAGCCAGATCGAAACACCGGCGTCGGAAAGCTGCTGTGTGGGAGTTGTAGACATGTGATTTCTCCTGTTGTGAGGTATCAGGCGCTTACGCGGTGGCGTCTGCGAGGGAGTCCTTGGCGGCGGCCGCGACGGCTTCGGCTGTGATGCCGAATTCGTTGAAGAGCCGCTTGTAGTCAGCCGAAGCGCCGAAGTGTTCCAGGGAAATGGAGCGGCCGGCGTCGCCGACGAATTCGCGCCATCCCAGCGCCAGGCCGGCTTCAACCGAAACGCGGGCCTTCACGGAGGCCGGGAGGACGGATTCGCGGTAGGCCTCGTCCTGCTTGTTGAACCATTCAACACACGGCATGGACACAACGCGGGCAGCGATGCCTTCAGCCTGGAGGGCTTCGCGGGCCTGGACGGCGAGTTGGACTTCGGAGCCGGTGCCGATCAGGATGACCTGCGCGTCAACGGTTTCGCCGTCCTTGGAGGCCTCGGCCAGGACGTAGCCGCCCTTGGCCACACCAGCGGTGGAACCGAACGTGTCCCCGGTGGCTTCGCCTTCGCCGCGGGCGTAGGTGGGGATGTTCTGGCGGGTCAACACAATACCGGCGGGGTTCTGGTGGTTCTCCAGCATGGCCTTCCACGCGGCGGAGACTTCATTCGCGTCACCGGGACGGACGACGTCCAGGCCCGGGATCGCACGCAACGAGGCGAGCTGCTCGACCGGCTGGTGGGTGGGACCGTCTTCGCCCAGGCCGATGGAGTCGTGCGTCCACACGTACAGGGACGGGACACCCATCAACGCGCCGAGGCGGATGGCCGGGCGCTGGTAATCGGAGAAGATCAGAAACGTACCGGAGAACGCACGGGTACGGCCGTGCAGGGAAATACCGTTCACGATCGACGCCGCAGCGTGCTCACGGATACCGAAGTGCAGCACACGCCCGTACGGGTTGCCCTTCCACGCGTCCGTTGAACGCGAGACCGGGATGAACGAGGGCGAGTCTTCGATCGTGGTGTTGTTCGACTCCGCAAGGTCAGCCGAACCGCCCCACAACTCCGGAAGGACCGGGCCGATGGCGTTCAGGACCTTGCCCGAAGCCGCACGGGTGGAGACGTCCTTGCCCGCTTCGAACACCGGAAGGGCAGCATCGATGCCCACGGGGAGCTTCTTGGCTTCAACACGCTCCAGCAGGGCTGCGGCGTCCGGGTTGGCGGACTGCCAGGCCTCGAACGAGGACTGCCACGCAGCACGGGACTCGGCACCGCGGTCCAGGACCTTGCGGGCGTGCGCCAGGACCTCTTCGTCGACGTCGAAGGACTTGGCCGGATCGAAACCAAGCACGCTCTTCAACGCGGCGACTTCCTCAGCACCCAGGGCCGAGCCGTGGATCTTGCCCGTGTTCTGCTTCTTCGGGGCCGGGTAACCAATGATGGTCCGCAGCGAAATGATGGACGGCTTGTTGGTCTCAGCCTTCGCAGCCTGCAGGGCCGAGTAGAGTTCCTGGACGTCTTCGACGTAGTCGCCGGTCTTGGTCCAGTCAACGCGCTGGGTGTGCCAGCCGTACGCCTCGTAGCGCTTCAGGACGTCCTCGGTGAACGCGATGTCGGTGTCATCTTCAATGGAGATGTGGTTCTCGTCGTAAATCACGACGAGGTTGCCCAGTTCCTGGTGGCCTGCCAGCGAGGACGCCTCGGACGTCACGCCTTCCTGCAGGTCGCCGTCGGAGGCGATGACCCAGATGGTGTGGTCGAAAGGCGATTCGCCCGCGGGAGCATCGGCGTCGAACAATCCACGCTGGCGACGCTGCGAGTAAGCGAACCCAACAGCCGACGCCAGGCCCTGGCCCAGCGGGCCGGTAGTGATCTCCACACCCGCGGTGTGCTTGTACTCAGGGTGGCCCGGGGTCAACGAACCCCAAGTACGCAGAGCCTCAAGGTCCTTCAACTCCAGGCCATAACCGGAAAGGAACAACTGGATGTAAAGGGTCAACGACGTGTGACCGGGGGACAGGACGAACCGGTCACGGCCCAACCAATCCGGGTTCTTCGGATCGTGACGCATCAGCTTCTGGAACAGCAAGTATGCTGCCGGAGCCAAGCTCATCGCCGTACCGGGGTGGCCATTGCCGACCTTCTCCACGGCATCAGCAGCCAACACGCGAACCGTGTCAACAGCCTTCTTGTCCAGATCGGTCCATGACAGTTCTTGCTCTTCCAAATGTGGCACGAAAACCGAGCCCCTCTCTGTGCTGACGGCAGGCGTACGGACACGGCACGCAGGAAGCACAGGATGGCGCCCGCTGCAATGTGTCTACCAGCCGTTCACCATTGAAACGTTGATCTCTCATCCAGACCCACGGATATCCGAGAATACGGTTTCCCGGATGATCAACGTGTGCTGTTCTGGTCAACAGCTTAGCCCCAAACGTGTCGTGGAACTCAGGGAATCCCACTAACTGGACAGAAATTCCCTTATATGAATCACGATTGCCTCCGGGCGCAGTGAAGATTCTGAAACATTGACGTATTTTTCGGACATCGGGCCACTTCCGGCCACGGTATGATATTTGGAGGCCACCAGCGTTTCATGCGCCCGCGTTTGCTTTCGACAACCGGGACGGCATCCGCTGCGAGAACCCCAGAGCATAGAACAGAGTGACTGCCGCCGTGAGCACAACTGATACGCCCGTCAACGCTTCCCCGGCCCGGGGAAGCATCGGAACTTCCCGTAAGTTAAAGGCGTATCTGGCACTGACCAAACCCCGAGTGATCGAACTGCTCCTGGTCAGCACCCTGCCCACCATGATTTTCGCCCAGCGCGGCTTCCCCTCCATCGGCCTGATCCTTGCGACCCTCGTAGGCGGCGCGTTCGCAGCCGGCAGCGCGGGGGTCTTTAACTGCTACATCGACCGCGACATCGACAAACTGATGCACCGTACCGAGAAGCGGCCCCTGGTAACGGGCGAAGTGACCCCGCGCGAGGCGCTGGTCTTCGCCTGGGTCCTGGGCGCAGCGTCGATCGCCATTCTGTGGTTCGGCGCAAACCCCCTTTCGGCGTGGCTCGGCCTTGGAGCCATCGTTTTCTACGTGGTCATCTACACCATGATCCTGAAGCGCCGTACCGCCCAGAACATCGTTTGGGGCGGCGCCGCGGGCTGCTTCCCCGTCCTTATCGCGTGGGCAGCTGTGACCAACACGGTTGAATGGCCGGCCATTGTCCTGTTCATGGTCATCTTCCTGTGGACGCCGCCGCACTACTGGCCGCTGTCCATGCGCTACGGCGAGGACTACCGCAACGCCAACGTACCCATGCTTGGAGCCATCGCTGGCGCCAAGGTGGTTTCCGTGCAGGTTGTCCTCTACGCCTGGGCCATGGTTGCCTGCTCCTTGCTGATGATCCCCGTGGGAGGGGCCGGCTGGGTCTACACCATCATCGCTGTGGCAGCCGGGGCTTGGTTCCTCTACGAAAGCCACGCCCTCTACAAGCGTGCGCAAGGCGGCGACGTCTCCAACAAGGGCGCCATGAAGGTCTTCCATGGTTCCATCAGCTACCTGACGCTGCTCTTCATCGCGCTGGCAGTGGATCCGTTCATCGGTTCACCCATCATCGGCGGCTAAGTCCACCACTCAATCCGGCAGGACGCCTTGACGACGTCGGCACTCACCTGGGTGCCGGCGTCGTTCCGTTTCCCGCGCCCCCGACGCTCGCTCACATCCCCACCCCTTCACCCAAACGCTCGCTCACATCCCCACCCCTTCCACCCGACGCTCTCTCACATCCCCACCCCTTCACCCAAACGCTCGCTCACATCCCCACAAAGGTCGAACGACGGTGAGCACCTAGACGGTGGACAGACACTACCTATTTTTGGCGATCTGACCACTCAAATTTGATGGAATCACCACCTAGATGAGCCTATTCGCGACTAGGTGCCCCTTCGGGAGGCCTAACGTTCGTTGTGGAACAACGTTGTTCCGGTCCAACTCAAACATTGGGGAAAATCATGAAAGCTGCACTTCGAACAGCTGGTGTTTTGGCAGTAGCGTCAGCCTCGGTCCTGACGGGAGTGAGCGCAGCTCAAGCCGCTCCTGCCTGCTCCACGGCCCGGGTGTGCTTGTACGACGATTATTGGTTTACGGGAACCAATCGCACCTACGGCTGGGTGACGTCGTACGTCGGCGACTCGGCAAATGACAAGGCGAGTTCCTTGGTAGTTGGACCGCCCTCAGACTGGGCGTCTCCCTACGTGTACTTCTATCGGGATGCTAACTACGACGGCCACGCCATCATCTTCCGTGGCGGCAACGCAATGAATGACCTGCGTGGGAGTGCCATGGTCCCCGGCGTGAATTGGGATGACGAAATCTCAAGTGTTTGGGGCTGAGTTCTTGAAGACCCGAGGTCTGGCTGCGGGCTTTGCTGTCATCGTCACGGTCCTGGTTATGTGGGGGACAGCTTGTTCAGTACCAACAGCCCCGCCGCCAGACCCCGGCCCCGATGGCAGACTGCCGGTCGTCGACCGTTCTGACGGAGCGGGGGCAAGGGCCTCTCTCAATGAGGCCACCGGCGAAGTCATCCTTCCCATGAGCAGCTATTGGTACTCGGATCGAGAGAATGTCATCGTCAACACGGCGGTCGCCTTCCTTATCTACGATTGCGTCGAAGATGCCGGTTTCGCCGCGTCTCCCCGAGGTGGCGACGGTAAGGCACTTCAGGACCGCAGCTACGGTCAGTGGTCCCGATCCATTGCCGCGAGGAACGGTTCCAGCCCGGAGATCCGCAAAATCCCAGGTGTGCTGGACGCACAGCCCGAGCGATCACCCGTCACTGCACGACAACAGGAGGCGGAATTAGGATGCTACAGCTCAGTTGGGCGGGCGGGTTTTCCGGAGCTCCTCCAAGGATTGGCTGGAGATCAGTCCGTTCAGAACCGGATAGTTCAAACTTCCCTGGCCTTGACTGATCGAGATCCCGAGTACCTGTCATATCGGCGTTCATGGGAAGAGTGCGTGGCGGCCAAAGGACTAAAGCTTTCGAGCCCGAATTCATGGTCTTTCAACGGCGGAGGGTCCAAAGAGGAGGAAATCCGTATGGCATTACTTGACCTTGACTGCAAAGACGCCAGCGGGGGAGCGGGAAAGCCCTATGACATTCTCGCCCAGTACGAGGCCGCGCAAATGAAAGACCATCAGGCCGAGCTCAATGAAGTCGCCAGCCAGAAGGCTGCATCCGTCGAACGGGCCAAACAGGTGTTGAGGGATCACGGCGTGGCCGATGCCAGGCTCTGACACCATGCAAAACTCCGAAGCCCAACTTAACTCGGCAATGAGGCGCATTCAGCGGTGGTGGCTCGTTCCGTTGGTGCTGGTCCTTGTCCTTGCCGGGCTGGGCGCAGCCTACTGGGCCGGCATATCGTCAGCAGCGGGGGAAGAATCACCCCAGGCCACCCAAGAGACGGTGCCTGTCTCTGCGGCAGTGGAACGGCGTGCCGTCACCAAGCAAGTCATCCTGTCCGGCAAGGTAGTTGCCGGCGCACAGTCGGCCATCAAGGCGACCGCCGGCGTCGGAATTGCCCGCCTGGTGGTCACCTCGACTGCCAAATCGGCCGGCGATGAGCTCGTCCCGGGGCAACTCGTGGCCGTCGTCTCCGGCCGCCCGCTTCTCGTCCTGCCCTCCGGCGTCCCACTCTTCAGGGACATATCGCCGGGCCAGTCCGGGCCCGACGTCAAAGGCCTTCAAGAGGCGCTCACCGCCTTTGGATTCGCTGCGCCAGCCACCGGGACTTTCGACGCCGGAACCCAGCTGGCGCTCTCCAGTTGGTACCGGGCTGCTGGCTCAAAAGCGCCCACCGCAGCCGCTGACGGCACTGGGGGCGAAGCCCCCTCCACCTCGGGTGTCATCTTCCGCTGGCAGGAGTTCGTTCAGGTTCCCGGTGATGCCGGAACGATCGCTTCCATCGCACAACCGGGAACTGTCCTCGGCGAGGAAGGCATCGTCGCCAACGTGACCATTGCAGAGGACACCATCGTTGCGCGTGCCGACGTGCTCCAGGCCGAGTCCTTCCCCGTGGGAGCCCCTGTTACTGTCCACGCCGGTTCGGCAACGCTCGACACGAAAGTATCCGGGATCAGCGCTTTCATCCCCGGCGCCCCTGACAGCAGCGACATCCCAGGCAAGGACGTCACGTTGCCGCTGGTTCCCGGGACTGCGGGACTTGCACCCGGTCAAACCGTGACAGTCACTGCGACGGCGGACGCACCCACTTCGCTGGCCGTCCCGCTGATCGCCATCCGCCAAGAGTCAGGCACTGCGTTCGTTGATGTGGAATCCGGTTCCGATGTCCGACGCGTTGACGTCACCGTCACAGGCCAAGCTGATGGGTGGGCCGCCATCGCAGACGGTAGCGACGTTGCCGTCGGCGATCATGTCCGGCTCCCATGATCGGGCAATGGTGAAGGACCAGCTGACGGACGCGCCTGCCGGCCAGCCACCGCTGCTGAGCCTGCGTCGTGTCTCCCGTTCGTTTCCAGGAGCAAAGGCTCTCGATGGCATCGACCTGGATATCCATGCGGGGGAGTTTGTGGCGATAGTTGGGCCCTCCGGCTCCGGAAAGTCTACGCTCCTGAACATCCTGGGACTGCTGGATACGATGTCTAGCGGCGCCTACCTGGTTCGAGGCGCTGACATAGCGGGCTACACCGAGGGGCAACGCGCCGAAAGCCGGGCACGCACGTTTGGTTTCGTGTTCCAGGATTCCCATGTGGTGGGCCGCGACTCAACGGCGCGCAACGCGGCCCTGGGCCTGCGTGCACGGGGGATCAAGCCGGCGCACCAGAAAGCGCTTGTGGGACCACAACTCTCGCGTTTTGGTCTCGACCATCGCATCGCCACACCAGCCGCCATGCTTTCTGGTGGCGAACGGCAAAGGCTCGCTATCACTCGTGCTGTCGTCGGGGCTCCGGATGTCGTCCTTGCAGACGAGCCGACCGGAAGTCTGGACACCGCCAACGGCGCCATAGTGCTCCAACATTTGCGGGAACTGCACGACGGCGGAACCACGGTTGTGATGGTCACCCATGATCCAGGCATTGCTGCATCGGCAGACCGTGTCATTACGATGCGCGACGGCATGGTGATCAGCGACACCGGTCCATCGATACGCCAGATCGTGGGAAAGAACGTTGAGGAGCCTCAACTCAGCCATGCCCTTGAGCGCCATCGCACGAGTGAGTTCACGGATCTCGTCGCAGAGGCGATCTCAGCCCTCACCGGACGTCCAGCGAAGGCGCTGCTGCTGATACTGGCCTTCCTCATTGGAAGCGGTGGATTGGTTGCAGCCATAGGCCTCAGCGAAAGCGCCGCTATAAAGGTGGCCACCCGCATTGACGCAGCAGCCAGCGATGAGGTCAGGGCCGGCCGCGAAGGCGGGTACCCGTCGTGGGACGCGGTCAACTCGGATCTCGAACGGGCTGAACAGCTCAACGGAGTCCGTGGGGGCGGAATTGTCGCCGATCTATCAGCCTCGGTTGTGATGCCGTCGACGTTCCGCCCAGGTTCCCTTTCCGACCAGCCCATATTTGGTGGAGCAGTCAGGGTTGCCGACTCCGGGTACCTGAACATACAAGGGGCCAAGGTTTCCTTCGGTGACCCGGCGCTGCTCGATCAGTCCTTCGGCGGACCTGTGGCCTTCCTGGGCGAGGGGGCCGCGCAGGATCTCGGCATCGGGAAGCCTGGGCCCGGCGTCGTCGTCTGGCTCTATGGGCAACCCGTCCCGGTGGTGGGCCTCATCGCCGACCCGGGGCGGGATCCCATCCTCGCAGAGGCTGTGGTGGTAGGCGTGGGCTCTTATCCGGTGACGGACAGGATGGCTGCGAGCCTGGTTCTCCGGACCGACCCGGGGATGCCGGCCGCGGTTGCCGAGGCACTTCCCAAGGCGTTGAACCCGGTCGATACCGGTTCCGTCCAGGTTGAAACTGTGGCGGATCTTCGTGAACTCCGGCAAGGTATCAACTCCGATCTTGGCCGACTCGTAGCGATAGTCTCGGCAGTCCTTTTGGCCATAGCCTGCCTCAGCGCCGGCACCACCATGTACCTCGGAGTGACGGCGCGCTTCAATGAGATCGCCTTGCGGCGGGCACTCGGTATGCGGCGCGGGCCCCTGGGCAGCATGTTTCTTTTGGAAGGAGCCATCCTGGGGGCGATCGGCGGAGCAGCGGGGGCCGCTATCGGCATGGGAGCCGTCCTTGCCTACGCGGCGGGTGAGGGCTGGATTCCCGTTATTCCCTGGTTTGCCGCACTGTGGGGAATTGGCGCAGGCACACTGAGCGGCACCATCGCTGCCGCGTACCCTGCCCTCGTTGCATCCAGGGCCGACCCCGCACAGTTGATTCGCGGCTAGCTAACCGGACTGTGCCCGGCTACATCGGCCGCGTTGGTGGCAGCACTCATGAGCAGTGCCGCACCCAGCATGTGCGCGCCAACCAAAAGCGCCGGAATACCGTTGTAATACTGCGTGAAGCCAATAACCGCCTGAAGCAGGGTGACACCGAGCAACAGGTAGGCGGCGGTGCGGAACGGACCGTTGATCCTGCGCCGGACTACCAGGAACACGGCCAGCAAAGTACCCGCTGTGATGAGGTAGGCAGGAATCGCGTGGATGTGGGAGAAGAGGTCCCAGTCGAGGTCGTTCCTGGGTGCATCGGCATCTCCGGCGTGCGGGCCGGCTCCTGTAACCACGACGCCGAGCATCACCGAAAGCGCTGCGAACACGGCAACCGCCATCATCACAGGACGCGTTAGTGCGGGAAGTGCGGGCAGGGTCCGGTTCATGAAACGGCCCGTGCGCCCGTAAGCCCGGTTGACCAGCAGGGTCGCAAAGACCACCAGCGCCATGGAGACCAGGAAGTGCAGGCCAACAACCCAGGGGTTCAGGTTGGAAAGGACAGTGATCCCGCCGATGACGGCCTGCGCAGGGATGCTGGCAAGGAGGCCGAGGGCAAGCATGAAGAGATCACGGCGCTGCTTGCGGAGGTTCCACAAGTACACCAGCATCAACGCGGCGACGGCGGCAAGGGCGAAGGTGAGCAGGCGGTTGCCGAACTCAATGAAGCCGTGAATGCCCATTTCCGGCGTATTGACCAGGGAATCGCTGGTGCAGCGGGGCCAGGTGGGGCAGCCGAGGCCCGAAGCGGTGAGCCGCACGGCACCTCCGGTTACCACCAGGATGGTCTGCCCAATAAGCGACAGCAACGCCAGTCGACGTACGGTCGCGTTGACCTCGGTAGGAAGTTTGGACGTCCATTGCTGGACGGTTTTCGGGAGGCGCGAAGCCGTGCTCACAGTTATCTCACTTCTCAGTTCTGCTCGGATTTGGTTAGTTCCACTTGAACCAGCGGATAGCTGCGGCGCCGGCCAGAACAGTCCACAGCAAGAGGATAAGGACGGCCGGAAGGGCGATGGTGCCCAGCAGGAACGCATCACGCAGCCCCTGCCCCAGTGCTCCCGAAGGCAGGAAATGCACAATGCCCTGCAGTGCTTCCGGCAGACGATCGGCCGGAACAACGATTCCGCCCAGCGCACCGAGCAGGATCCAGAGCAAGTTGGTGATGGCCAGGGTAGCCTCGGGCCTCACCGTGCCTGCCACCAACAAACCGAGTGCCGTGAAGGCGGCTGCGCCAAGGACCAGAAGGCCAAGGCCCGGAAGCCAGGCCTCCGGACGCGGCTGCCAGCCAAGGAAGCCGGCCACAGCTCCCACCACCAATACCTGGAGGAAAAGGACCACCAAGACAGCAAGAATCTTGCCCGCAATGAGTCCGCCCCTGCCAAGCGGGGTGGTCGAAAGGAAACGGAGAACGCCGTACCGGCGATCAAAGCCCGTAGCAATGCCCTGTCCGGTGAAGGCCGTGGACATCGCGCAAAGAGCCAGGATGCCCGGGGTGGCGGTATCGACGCGTGAAGGGCCCAAGCCATCCAGTAGGGGAGTGACTACCAGACCCACCAGCGCCATCAGGGGCAGGACGATGGCGAGGATCAGCTGTTCGCCGTTCCGCAGCATGGTGATTGTTTCGTAGCGCCCCTGCTGCACGATCCGACGCGGCAGGGAAGCCGGCCCTGCGTTGGGAGTGAGAAGCCGGCTCATCGGAGGTCCCTTCCGGAGATATCGAGGAACACGTCTTCCAGGCTTCGCGATTCCAAGCGCAACGAGGCCGGCATGATGTTCCGTTCTGCCCACCAGGCCGTCAGCGCGGCCAGGTCAGCGGGAGTGATGGCGCCGGTAACGGCGTAGCTTCCGGAACGGGACTCCGAGATGTGGAGCCCGGCACCGACCACTCCTGTGAAGTCGAGCCCGGGGGGCGCGTCAAAGTACAGTGTCCGGTCCGAAGCAGCAGCGTCCGTGGAGTGATCATGGCTCAGGAGCTCGGCCACCGTCCCCTCCGCCACGTTGTGGCCGCCATCGATGATGTAGACGTAGTCTGCCAGCCGCTCGGCGTCGTCCATCAGGTGCGTTGTGAGGACAATGCCCATACCGGCGTCCCGCAGTTCCGCAATGAGTTCGAAAACCATCTGCCTCGATTGCGGATCAAGGCCGGCACTGGGCTCATCCAGGAACAGGATCTCCGGGTTGCCCACCAGTGCCGCTGCCAAAGCCAACCGTTGTTTTTGGCCGCCGGAGAGCCGCCGAACACCAGTCCTGCTGAACTGGTTGATCCCGAGCCGCTCCACCAGGGCATCGACGTTCATCGGGTTGTTGTACATGCCGGCCACGTGCCGCAACAGCGGGATGGGACGGGCCGACGGCGGCAGGCCACCGTCCTGAAGCATCACACCTACCCGGGAACGCAGCTCAGCCCCCGCGGTATCCGGGTCTGCACCCAGCAGTGAGATCTTCCCGCCTGTTCGCTTCTGCAGGCCTTGGGCGCATTCGAGGGTGGTGGTCTTTCCGGCCCCGTTGGCACCCAGGAGGGCGGTTACTTGCCCGCGCTCAGCCACGAGGGACAGTCCACTGACCACACGTAGCATTTTGCCGTCGAGGGAGGCCAGGGGGCCTACATCCTTGATGAGTCCCTCTATGCTGAGGACTGGAGATTCGGGTGATCGCACCAAAGTATTCTACGTGAAGTAGTACGGTCACACTTGGCGGGGAACCAAGGTCAGTCTTGCCTTACTGGATGCGTGAAACAAATTACGACATGATTGTGTTGTGTATTCCATGAGCAGTCCAGTTTCCATGCCCGCCAAGCGGCATGCTGCAGCGGCAGAGGCTTTCGTTGCCTCGCCCTCGCTGCCGGACGCGGATGACCGCACCCGTGACCGTGTCCTGAGTGCCGTCCTCGAGAATGGGCCAGTCAGCGCAGCCGAACTCGGGGACCTTTTGGGATTCACCCCGGCTGCCGTCCGCCGACACCTCGACCATTTGGAACGCAGCGGCGTCATCGAAGTCAAGAGGGTAGCCAAGGCGGGTTCCGGCGCAGGCCGCCCCGCACGCCGTTACGTGCTCAGTTCGCAAGGACAGTCCAAGCTGGGCGACGACTACCTTAATATCGCAAGTTCAGCGCTCCGGCGCCTCCAGGAACTCGCCGGTGAGGACGCTGTCCGCGAGTACGCCGAAGAGCGTTTTGCGGACATGGAGCGCCGCTACGCACCTGAAGTCCAGGCAGCAGGCGACGACATCACCGCGCGGGCCATGGCGTTGTCGAAGGCTTTGAGCAGGGACGGCTTTGTTGCTTCCGCCCATTCGATTGAAGCCAAGCCCCCCTTGCCTGCGGCATTGTCCAGCGTGCAGCTCTGCCAAGGACACTGCCCCATCCAGCGCCTCGCCGCGGAATTCCCGGTGTTTTGCGATGCCGAGACCAAGGTTTTCTCCCGTTTGGTGGGAGTGGACGTCCGGCGTCTCTCCACGCTCGCGCAGGGCGGGCATGTATGCACCACCCATATACCTACCGGGCGTTTGGCTGCCACGGTGCCCCCAGGCGCCGAAGTGCAGTCCAAGAACCCGTATCAGGAATCTAACAACCAGCAAGAAAGGCCGTGATGACGGGTCAAATAGCTGAAGGAACAGCGGAGAAAGCGGTAGCCGACGGCACTGTGATCTCGGAGATTCTGGAGAAGAATCCCGAACTGCACGGTATCGGAAACTACGAGTACGGCTGGGCCGATAAGAACGACGTAGGCGCCAATGCCCGTCGTGGCCTCAACGAGGAAGTCGTCCGCGACATCTCCTCGAAGAAGAACGAGCCCGAATGGATGCTCGATCTGCGCCTGAAAGGCTTGAAGTACTTCGACCGCAAACCCATGCCTACCTGGGGTGCAGACCTCTCAGGCATCGATTTCGACAACATCAAGTACTTCGTGCGTTCCACCGAAAAGCAGGCGGCAACGTGGGAAGACCTTCCCGAGGACATCCGGAATACCTACGAGAAGCTGGGCATTCCGGAAGCTGAGCGCAGCCGCCTCGTCTCGGGCGTCGCTGCCCAGTACGAGTCCGAGGTTGTCTACCACCAGATCCGCGAGGACCTGGAAGCCCAGGGCGTTATCTTCCTGGACACCGACACCGCCCTGCGCGAACACCCTGAGATCTTCCAGGAGTACTTCGGCACCATCATTCCCGTGGGTGATAACAAGTTCGCGTCGCTGAACACGGCTGTATGGTCCGGCGGTTCGTTCGTGTATGTGCCCAAGGGAGTGCACGTCGACATCCCGCTCCAGGCCTACTTCCGCATCAACACGGAAAACATGGGTCAGTTCGAGCGCACGCTGATCATCGCCGATGAGGACTCCTACGTTCACTACATCGAAGGTTGCACGGCTCCGATCTACACCTCGGATTCGCTGCACTCGGCCGTTGTGGAAATCGTGGTCAAGAAGGGCGCCCGCGTCCGGTACACCACCATCCAGAACTGGTCCAACAACGTGTACAACCTCGTCACCAAGCGCGCCATCTGCGAAGAGGGCGCCACCATGGAGTGGGTCGATGGCAACATCGGTTCCAAGGTGACCATGAAGTACCCGGCCGTCTACCTTGTTGGCGAGCACGCCAAGGGCGAGACTTTGTCGATCGCCTTCGCCGGCGAAGGCCAGCACCAGGACACCGGCTCCAAGATGGTCCACATTGCTCCGAACACCAAGAGCTCGATCATTTCCAAGTCCGTTGCCCGTGGCGGTGGCCGCGCGGCTTACCGCGGCTTGGTCCAGATTCGTGAGGGTGCCAAGCACTCAGCCAACACGGTCCGCTGTGACGCGCTGCTGGTGGACACCATTTCACGCTCGGACACGTACCCGTACATCGACATCCGCGAGGACGACGTCGTGCTGGGTCACGAGGCAACCGTTTCCCGTGTCAGTGAAGAACAGCTCTTCTACCTGATGTCGCGCGGCATGCCGGAGGACGAGGCCATGGCCATGATCGTGCGCGGCTTTATCGAGCCGATCGCCCGTGAATTGCCCATGGAATATGCCCTCGAGCTGAACCGCTTGATTGAACTTCAGATGGAAGGATCCGTCGGTTAACAATGACTGATATCACTACTGAAAAGGCCCGCATCGGCGCGCCCTCAGCACAGCCCTTTATCGACGGCTTCACCGAGGAAGGCGAGAACCTCTCGCCCGTCAACACTGGAACGAACACCAGCACGACGTCGGAGCAGCCTTCCGCTGGTCCGCTGGCAGGCGCTTCGGCCAAGAGCCACTCCCACGGTGGCGGCGTCGGCGTTCCGGACAGCTCACGCGCCGGACGCCTTACCTCCTACACCCTTGAAGATTTCAAGGCCCTGACGGGGCTCGAAGAGGACTGGCGCTTTACTCCGCTTCGCCGCCTCCGCGGCCTGCACTCCGAAGCCCTCACGGGCACGGCTCCGGCTGTCACCGTTTCGGCACCTGCCGGCGTGAGGGTCGAAACCGTCGGTCGCGATGATCACCGCATCGGTTCGGCCGGTATTCCGGAGGACCGTGTTTCGGCGAACGCCTGGGCCGGCTTCAAGGAAGCCACAATCGTCACGGTTCCCGCTGAGACCTCCCTCGAGTCGGAGATCACTGTCACCCTCACCGGCGCCGGAACCGACGCCGCTGCACAGCACATCGTTGTGGTAGCGGAGAAGTTCTCCAAGGGTGTCCTGGTTCTGGGCCACGAAGGTTCTGCCGTTGTCTCCGAGAACGTGGAGATCATCCTTGAGGACGGCGCAGAACTGACGGTCGTGTCCCTGCAGGAATGGAACGACGATTCCGTCCACGCTTCTTCCCAGCAGGCGAAGATCGGCCGCGACGCCAAGTTCAAGCACATCGTGGTCAGCCTGGGTGGCGACCTCATCCGCGTCACCCCTACAGCACGCTTTGCTGCCCCGGGCGGCGAAGTCGAACTGTTCGGCCTGTACTTCGCCGACGCCGGCCAGCACCTTGAGCACCGCACGTTCGTTGACCACGGTCAGCCGAACTGCGTATCCAACGTGCTGTACAAGGGTGCCTTGCAGGGCAAGGGTGCTCACACCGTATGGGTGGGCGATGTCCTGATCCAGAAGAACGCCGAAGGTACCGACAGCTACGAGAAGAACCAGAACCTGGTCCTGACCGATGGCTGCCGCGCCGACTCCGTGCCGAACCTGGAAATCGAGACCGGCCTTATTGCCGGCGCGGGCCACGCCAGCGCCACAGGCCGTTTCGACGACGAGCACCTGTTCTACCTCATGGCTCGCGGTATTCCGGAAGAAGTGGCCCGCAGGCTTGTGGTTCGTGGCTTCCTGAACGAGATCATCCAGAAGATCAACGTACCGGCCATCGAAGATCGCCTGACGGAAGCTGTCGAGCGCGAGCTCGCCGCGACCGACAACTAACGACGACCATCAACCAAGACAGGCAGTCCGGACAAGCATGAGTGAACAAACCAAGGGTGAACTGGTGTGCAACGCCAATGACATCCAGGTCAAGCAGGCCCTGCGGGTCCTCATCGATGACTATCCCGTAGCGATCGTCAGGGATTCCATGGGCGAGATCCACGCCATCGGCGATACCTGCTCGCACGCGGATATTTCGTTGTCCGAAGGCGAAATTGAAGGCTGTGCGATCGAGTGCTGGGGACACGGTTCCCAGTTCGACCTCCGCAGCGGACAACCCCTCCAGCTGCCCGCCTACGATCCCGTACCTGTTTTCGCCGTCACCATCGATGGCGACGACGTCTACGTGGACGTGACCAACGTTGTGAACGGTGCCTCGGTAGAGAACTACTGAGCACCCAGTACCGCCAGACTTACGAACGAAAAGAAAGAAGAGCATGTCTACTCTTGAGATCAAGGACCTGCACGTCAGCATTGAGACGGAGCAGGGCACCAAGGAGATCCTGAAGGGCGTCAGCCTGACCATCAGGACCGGCGAAACCCACGCCATCATGGGCCCCAATGGCTCGGGCAAGTCGACCCTCGCCTCCACCATCGCCGGTCACCCGCGCTACACGGTCACCAGCGGCAGCATCACCCTTGATGGCGAAAACGTTCTGGACATGAGCGTTGACCAGCGTGCACGCGCCGGCCTCTTCCTGGCCATGCAGTACCCGGTTGAGGTCCCCGGCGTGACCATGACCAACTTCCTGCGCACCGCCAAGACCGCGATCGACGGCGAAGCACCGGCCCTGCGTACGTGGACCAAGGACGTGAAGGCTGCCATGCAGCAGCTGCGTATCGACGCCGACTTCGCCCAGCGCAACGTCAACGAAGGCTTCTCGGGCGGCGAAAAGAAGCGCGTGGAGATCCTCCAGCTTGAACTCTTCAAGCCGAAGTTCGCCATCCTGGACGAGACCGACTCCGGCCTTGACGTGGACGCCTTGAAGGTGGTCTCCGAAGGCGTAAACCGCGCGCACGAGGCCGGAAACATGGGCACCTTGCTCATCACCCACTACACCCGCATCCTGCGCTACATCAAGCCGGAATTCGTCCACGTTTTCGTTGACGGCAAGGTTGTTGAGGAAGGCGGCCCGGAGCTCGCCGACCGTCTCGAAGAAGAAGGCTACGACCGCTACGCACCGGGCGCCGGCGTTGCCGTTGCTCCTGCCGTCCAGGCCTAGTTAGGATCGTTTCATGACCGAAATCAACGCGGCGCGCACCAGCCTCGAGGACGTTGAGGAAGCGCTCAAGGACGTCATTGACCCCGAACTCGGTGTCAATGTTGTGGATCTTGGCCTCCTCTACGGCCTCAAGTACTCGGACGAGGACGGCGCCCTCCTGATCGACATGACACTGACAACAGCGGCTTGCCCGCTGACGGACGTGCTTGAAGAGCAGGTTGGCAAGTCCCTCGACGGAGTTGTTGACGATTGGCGCCTGAACTGGGTATGGATGCCGCCGTGGGGTCCGGAACGGATCACTGACGACGGCAAGGACCAGATGCGGGCCCTCGGCTTCAATATCTGATCATTGGTTTTCTCCCGCGCTTGCGGGCACAAGGAAGGGCTCCGGGCATATTGCCCGGAGCCCTTCCTCTGTTTGGGCGGGATCGCTACGGCGTTGCCACTCCGAAGGTGTCGCACTTGTTGATGTCGCCTGTGCTGTAGCCCTGGTAGAACCACTTTTGCCGCTGTGCGCTGGAACCGTGCGTCCACGACTCGGGGGAGACCCTTCCAGTCGCGGCCTTCTGGATCCGGTCATCGCCGACGGCGGACGCCGCCGAAAGCGCGTCCTGCAGGTCCTGCTCGGTGAGGGGATCAAGGAACGGCTTTCCCGTGGCGTCTGTTTGCGTGGTGGCGTGGCGTACCCAGAGTCCTGCATAGCAATCTGCCTGCAGCTCAACCCGGACGCCACCAGATTGGGGTCCCTGGGGATCCTGCTGCGCGCGGTCGAGGTTGCCCAGGATGTTCTGGATGTGGTGCCCAAACTCGTGCGCCACTACATACTCCTGCGCCAACGGTCCGCCGGAGGAGCCGAACCTCGTTACCAGTTCATCGAAGAATCCGGGGTCGAAATAGGCTTTCACGTCGGCCGGGCAGTAGAACGGTCCCACATCCGTGGTGGCCGGGCCGCAGCCGGTATTTGTGCCTTGCTCGAAGATGACCGTCCCGGGCCGGGTGTATTTCACGTTGTACTGGGCGAGGTAATCGGGCCAAAAGGCGTTGAGGCTATTGACCGTGCCGGTGATGCGGCAGTCAAGGCGTTTGTCCGCGTCCGCGCCGGTCTGGCATTCCTGGACGCCCCCTGTGCCACTTCCAGCATCCACGGCCGGCGGCGTACCCCCACCGCCGCCCAGGTCGCCGAGGATGTTGGGGTTGATGCCAAAGAGGGCAAGCAGCAGCACCACAATGCCGCCTCCGATGCCACCGCCAATCTTGGTACCCCTGCCCATACCACCGCCGCGTCGGTCCTCGACTTGGGACGGGTCAAGCTGTGCGCCATCGTTGAAACTCATACAGTCAGAATAGACGTCACTTTTGCTGCCGGGGGCCGGACACTGCCGTAAAATTGGCTGGATGCCATTCCTGGACAAACTTCACATCTGGGCTGATGAGCGCCCTCACGACACCGCCGTCGTCGTGGGCACCAGCCGGATCACCTGGGCCGGACTCCGTGACGCGGCAGCGAAGCTGCTGGGTGCTTCCGGTCCCACCACGGTCCTCGCCGAGCCGAACTCCGTCGGCTTCGTTGAGCGGTATGCCGCCGCCGTCGCAGGGGAACGGCGCTGCGCGGTTCTCGACCCCCTATGGCCCGCTCCGATGATCGAGGAGGTTGCCTCCCGGATCGCCGGCTCAGGAAACGCAGCCGGGGACGCACTTGTGGACGGAGATCCTTCCAGTACCTTCCTGGTGGGCATGACATCCGGCACCACGTCTGTGCCCAAGGCCTTCACCCGTTCCCGGCGTTCATGGCAGGTATCGTTCGAGGCCTCCATCGAGTTCTTCGGACTGTCCAAGGACGACCATACGTTGGCTCCGGGCCCCCTTTCGGCCAGCCTCAACCTCTATGCCCTCTCCGAGTGCCTGTATGCGGGCGCCGCGTTCCACACCCTGGAATCATTCGATGTCGGTGACGCCCATGCGGCCATCAGCCATGACGGCATCACCCGTTTGGTCCTTGTCCCCACCATGCTGCGGTTGTTGAGCGAACGGGGGCTGGCCGGCGACGTGGACGCGTCCGGAATCCGCAGCATCATTTGCGCAGGTTCCAAGCTGGATGCCCGCACCTTGGAAGCCGCCCGGCGCTGGGCCCCCCATGCCGCCATTTACGAGTACTACGGCGCCTCGGAGTTGAGCTTCGTTTCCGGGACCCGCCTCGCGGCAGGTGAACCGCTGGATGTCGGTGGTACGGGCATAGGAACTCCCTTTCCCGGAGTGGAGCTGAGCATTCTTGATGACGCCGGCAACGTTCTGCCTGAAGGAGCCCACGGCAACATCAGCGTGCGCAGCGGAATGGTCAGCAATGGCTACTTGTGGGGTGACGACGGACAGGCTTTGCGATGCCTGGAGGGTTGGTACACCGTGGGGGACCAGGGCTATCTGCGCGGGGGAGTCCTCCACATTCTGGGCCGGCGTTCGGACATGATTGTCACGTCCGGGAAGAACGTCTACCCCCACGAGGTGGAACTGGCCCTCGCCTCTGTTCCAGGAATCGAAGTTGCGGTCGCCGCCGGTGCCCCTGACGACATCCGCGGCCAAAAGGTGATCGCCGGCGTCGTTCCTGCCTATGGCGCCGTGACGGCAACCCAACTGCGCACCGGGCTGGATGGTCTGTTGGCGCGGGACAAGTGGCCCCTGCAGTATTACGTGCTGTCCGCGCTGCCAATGACTGACCGGGGCAAGGTCAGCCGGAAAGTACTTTTGGACTGGATCAAAAACCACGACTCCCGGGCGCAGCCACTTGGCTAGCATCAGTAAATTGGCGGACACCAACACATTGAGCGGCACCGGGCCGGCAACTGACCCAACCCGGCAGCCTGTCATTATCGCGGCGCTGCGGTCTCCGATTTGCCGGGCCAACGGGCAACTCAAGCATCTGCGCGCGCCGGATCTGCTGGCGCCGGTGCTGGCCTCACTGATCGAGTCCATTGGCGTGGACCCTGCCGACGTGGACGATGTCATCATCGGCAATGCCGTGGGCGGCGGCGGGAACCTCGCCAGGTACGCCGCGCTCCAGGCGGGCCTGCCCACCACCGTGCCGGGACTCACTGTGGACCGTCAATGCGGCTCCGGCCTGGACGCCATTGCCCTGGCTTCGCGTCTGGTGGCGGCCGGTGACAATCCGCTGTTCCTTGCCGGCGGCGTCGAAAGCATCAGTACGGCACCGGCCAGGGCACACAGGAACTACGACGGCGGCCTGGACTTCTTCTCCCGTGCCACCTTCGTGCCGCCCCGGTTCGGAGATCCGGACATGGGGGTGGCCGCGGAGACCGTTGCCACCAGGTTTGGGGTCTCCCGGGGGCAGCAGGATGACTACGCCCTCCGCAGCCATCGCCGGGCAGTGGACGCTGCCGCTGCCGGGAAGTACACAGGCGAGATCGTTCCCCTGATGGGCGCCTCCTCGCCGGTGACCGCCGACGACGGACCCAAGCCCTCCCTGAGGCCGGCGCTCATGGCCAGGTTCCCCGCTGCGTTCGTGCCTGGCGGGACTGTCACCGCAGCAAACTCGTGCTTCGATGCGGACGCCGCGTCCGCCGTCGTCGTAACGTCCCTTCAACGTGCACGCGACATGGGCGCCGTCGATGGCTTGCTGGTGCTGGGCAGTGATACCGCGGGTGTCGATCCGGAACTGCTGGGTATCGGCGCGGCCTTTGCCGCCGAACGGCTGCTCTCCCGGCAGGCAGTAGGCGCGGACGCTTTGGATCTCATCGAATTCAACGAAGCATTCGCGTCCCAAACCATCGCATGTTTGGAGCATTTGGGCCTGGACCCGGAAAGGGCGAATCTTCAAGGAGGTGCGCTGGCGCTGGGGCACGGTTACGGCGCCTCCGGCGCTGTCCTGGTGACACGGTTGCTGGCACAGGCGAGAAGCCGGTATGCAGAGGCAGGTACTGAAGTGCTTGGGTTGGCCATGATCAGCATCGCCGGCGGCATGGGCACCGCAAGCCTGTTGCGTTACGCCCGGCTCTAGTCCGACCCCGGCAGTTCGTCCGCTTCACCGAGTCCCCGGGCCGCAAGGGCGTCACCGGTTTGCCGTGCGTATGCCACCGTAGTGATGAAGACCGGCAGAACCAGCGCCCTGGGGTTCCGCTCGAGGCCGCGTGCGCGGGCCGAATCCCGCACATCCGCGAAAGCACCGGCGATGAATGGAATGCTCCTGAGCATCACCGCAATGGTTAATGCGAAGCGCTCAGGATCGGCACCAAACCTGCGAAAAGGCCTGGAAATGGACACCACTCCATCCAGCAGCTCCTGCACGGGGGTGGCAGCCGTCAGTACGGATGCTGCCACAACGCACACCAGGACGTTGAGCACGATCCGCGCTGCGGTGGGTCCACCCAGTTGCCACCACTGGAACAGGCCGATGACCAGGAGGATGGGGGCCACCATACGAATGGACCCTGCAAGCCGCTTGAACCCGGCACCGCTGAGCAGGAACAGCCCGCACATCAAGGCGAACGCCGCCAAGGAAACCACCCAGTCAACAATGAGGAACGAGGCCGTTCCGCATGCAGCCACCACCAGGAACTTGGACCAGAGGGGAGCGCGGTGGACCACGGAGTGGCCCGGCACATAATTGGCCATGAGGAAGCCGTGGCCCCTCACGACATTGAACCTTTCAGCGGCAGTCCGTCCACGGCAGCTGCACACAGCGCGCGGTAATGGGCGACGCCTTCGGCGGCACCGCCGTCGAAAACTATTCGGCCTGCCTCCACCACCAACACCCGTTCCATATCAAGGGCCAGGTCCAGGTCATGGGTGGACATGACAACTTGCTGCTCCAGCGCCCCAATGGTGCGCCGAAGGAGTTCACGGTTACGCAGGTCAAGAAGGGTTGACGGTTCGTCCAGGACCAGCACACCGGGATTTACGGCCAACACGGCGGCCAAAGCGAGCAGCTGGCGTTCACCGCCGGAAAGTTCGTAGATGCTTTGGTCTGCCAGATGGAGGAGTCCAAAACGATCAAGAACCGCTTCCGCCCTGGCCGCACGTTCCTTGGAATTCCTGAGCGAACGGCGCAATGAGAGCTCAACGTCCTCACGCCCTGTCGGCATGACGAGTTGGGACAAAGGATCGGTGAAGACAAACCCTACGTTGGACCGGACACGGCGAAGCTCCGAACTCGTGCTGTGACCGTGCACCACCACTGTTCCCTCCGTCGGCGCCACCAAGCCGTTCAGGAGCCTCAGAAGAGTGGACTTGCCGGATCCGTTGGCACCGATCACGCCTATTCGGCGCTCTGGCAGGTCCAGGGAAACGTCGTGCAGCAGGGTCTTGGGCACCTGGCTGTCGTCCACGGCCACGCGCACCGAGACGCGACTCAAACTGATGCTATCCACGCCCATTATTTGACCCGACGCACCAGGACATCCGGGAACGCCTTGTGAATGGCCAAGGCGATGACGACTGCCAGAACGTTCTTGAGGGTATCGCCGGGAAGGAAGGGAAGGTCAGCGAGGACGGCCTTGCCGAAATCCAGTTTGGCGTTGGCCATCATGCCAAGGACACCCAGTGCGTGGACGACTACGATGCTGCTGGCCATGGTCGCGGCGAAGAGCCATAGCCCGCGGTACTTGACCGTCCTGCGGATCACGACGCCGGCAAGGTAGCCGGTGGCCGCCGCAGCCAGCGGGAAGGCGATGATGTAGCCGGCTGATGGACTTGCCAGAATGCCCAGGCCGCTGCGGCCGCCACTGAAGATGGGCAGCCCGGCCAGGCCCAGGAGGACATACAGCCCGACGGCGGCAAAGCCGCGCCCAGCGCCAAGAACCAGGCCGCTGAGCATCACGGTCAGGGTCACCAAGGTGATGGGAACACCAAGGGCCCCTACCGGAATACCCGGAACAATCGCAGATGCAGCCACAAGGGCCGCGAAGACGGCGATGAGGCCGAGGTCGGTGGCGTTCCAGCGTTTGCGTGAGGTGGCGGGCGGCTGCACGGTGGCAGGGTTGGTGGTGCTCATGGTGGGTCCTATCGAATGGGTGTGGTGCGTTGAAGGTGCTTGTTTCCCCTGCTTTCGAGAATACGGAGGGTACAGGTTGGCGTTTTTGGAGCCTCCCTACAACTGCGGTGGCCGATTCTTTGGCCGTTGGCACAGTTACCGGCGGCAGCGCGGATGTCACCCTAAGCCCGGGGTGCCGGTAGACTTGAACAGGCTGTTCTCACGGCCAGATCCCGCCGCACTTATTGGGCCCACCGGTCCCGCAGGCGTTCCCCATTGAAAGGCATCACCCGAATTGATTACCGTCCAGGACCTTGAACTCCGCGCCGGCGCCCGCCTGCTCATGGACCAGGTTAACTTCCGGGTGGACAAAGGGGACAAGATCGGCCTCGTCGGGCGCAATGGTGCCGGCAAGACCACTTTGACCCGTGTCCTGGCGGGCGAAGGCCTCCCAGCCGGTGGCAAGGTCACCCGCAGCGGCGAGATCGGTTACCTCCCGCAGGATCCCCGGACCCCGGATATGGAGCAGCTGGCGCGGGACCGCATCCTCTCAGCCCGCGGCCTCGATGTCGTTGTAGGAAAGCTCAAAAAAGCGCACGACGACATGGCCAGTGATGATCCCGCAGTCCAGCGCAAGGCCATGGGCCGCTACGACCGCCTCGAAGCCGAGTTCCTCGCCGGGGGTGGCTATGCCGCGGAGGCCGAGGCAGCTGCGATTTCCTCCAACCTCGCACTGCCGGACCGGCTCCTGAACCAGCCCCTGAAGACCCTTTCCGGTGGTCAGCGCCGCCGTGTCGAGCTGGCACGCATCCTGTACTCGGACGCTGAGACGCTGCTCCTCGACGAACCCACCAACCACCTCGACGCGGACTCCATCACCTGGTTGCGGGACTTCCTGAAAAACCACCAAGGCGGCCTGATCGTGATCAGCCACGACACGGAGCTGCTCGAAGCCACGGTCAACAAGGTGTACCTGCTCGACGCCAACCGTGCCCAGATCGATTACTACAACATGGACTGGAAGCGCTACCTGCTCCAGCGCGAAACGGACGAGCGTGCCCGCAAGCGCGAACGTGCCAACGCCGAGAAGAAAGCCCAGGTCCTGATCGACCAAGCCAACAAGATGCGCGCCAAGGCCACCAAGGCCGTCGCAGCACAGAACATGGCCAAGCGCGCAGAACGTTTGCTGAGCGGGCTGGAGGCTGTACGCGAGAACGATCGCGTGGCGGCATTGCGGTTCCCGGATCCTTCTCCGTGCGGCAAGACCCCGCTCACCGCGGAGGGCCTGAGCAAGTCCTATGGCTCGCTGGAAATCTTCACCGATGTGGACCTGGCCATCGACCGCGGCTCCAAGGTTGTCATCCTGGGCCTCAACGGTGCCGGCAAGACCACACTGCTGCGCATGCTGGCCGGAGTGGACAAGCCCGACACGGGGGACATCATCCCGGGTCACGGCCTCAAGGTGGGCTACTACGCCCAGGAACACGAGACCTTGGACCACGATCGTACTGTCCTGGAAAACATGCGCTCATCGGCTCCGGACATGAAAGACGCAGAAGTCCGTGGCATCCTGGGGTCTTTCCTGTTCTCCGGTGACGACGTCGACAAGCCTGCCGGCGTGCTCTCCGGCGGTGAAAAGACCCGTCTGGCATTGGCCACTATCGTGGCCTCCAGCGCCAACGTGCTTCTCCTTGACGAGCCCACCAACAACCTCGACCCCGCCAGCCGCGCGGAGATTCTCGGCGCCCTCAAGAACTACAGCGGTGCCGTCGTCATGGTCAGCCACGATGAGGGAGCCGTCTCAGCCTTGAACCCGGAGCGTGTGGTGCTGCTTCCGGACGGCGTCGAGGACCACTGGAACGAGGATTACCTGGACCTCATCACGCTGGCGTAAAGCCTCGGCTAGCGGACCCTCAACGGTTCCGCTCCTGTGATGCGCGCCAATTCGTCGTAGGAGATGGAGAACATGGAGTTGTGGTCTCCGGCTCCGGCCCACAAGACGGGGTGCTGCGCCAACGAAATGTCCAGAATCGTGCGGATCTTTTCCGGGTGGCCCAGGGGTGCTACGCCTCCGACTTCCTGACTGGTGTGCTTCAGGACGAAGTCCGCCGCGGCCCGGCGGATCTTGCCCGTACCCAACTGGGCCGCGACCAAGGCCGTGTCCACCCTTGCGGCGCCGCTTGCGAGGATGAGCAACGGGCCGCCGTCGAGCTCGAAGACCAGGCTGTTCGTGATAGCGGCAACGTCGCATCCCAAGGCTGACGCAGCTGCTGCCGCTGTTGGTACTTTGTCCTCGAAAATGCGGACGGTGTCTTGGGCGCCTGAGGCGGTCAAGGCCGCCTTAACATTCAGGACGGCATCCGGAGTGCTTTCAGTAGCCTTGTGCATCCAGGATCGCGTCTTCCTCTTCTTCGGACGTCGGCCGCTTGTTCTTGCGGGTGGACTGCACTCGTGGTTTGGGGCTTCCACCGGCCGCGATGATCTGCTCGTCCTCTTCGTCTTCGGCATCGATGGCGGCGTTCCGCGCCTGTTGGCGTGCGGCGTAACCGAAACCAATGAACATCAGCACTCCGAAGGCGAACCACTGGAGGGAGTAGGAGAGGTGGGTGCCCTCTTCGGTGGCCGGCTTGGGGAACGGCGTGGGCATGGGCTGGACCGCGGGATCCTCGCTGGCCAGTTGCCCATAGGCCCCGGTAGCGATGGAGTAGGGCAGTTCAGTGGCAAAGCTTGCGAGGTCAATGGAGGCAAGTTGACCTTCCACCGCTCCACGGTCCAGTTTCGGTTCAGCAGGCTTCAGGCGGGCAATAACGGTGACCTCACCTGTGGGCGGTGCCGGGACGACATCGGGACGGCCCGGCGTGTTGTTTCCGATCGGCAGCCAGCCGCGGTCAATCACCACCGCTTGGCCTGTGGTGAGGCGGAAAGGAACCACGACGTCGTAACCTGGCTGGCCATTCAAGGGACGGTTACGCACTACGCGCTGCCCGTTGATGTCATAGGTTCCCCGCAGCTGGACCTGCGTCCATTCCCGTTCAGGATCCAAGGCGTCGAATTGGTCCTTGATCTCCGAGTAGGGGACGGGAGTTGCAGAATAGTTGCTGACCACCCGGTTGATTTCGGCCAGGGTCTCTGCCCTGCGATCCATCTGCCAGCGGCCGAGGAACACGCATGCCGTGGCGAAGATCACGGCCAGTACAAAGTACCCCAGCCACTTGCTGGAGAAGAGGAAACGGTACATTCAGTGGGCCTCGCTTGCTGGTGAATCGCCGTTTGCTGGTGAGTCGCCTGCAAAGGGCACCGTCTCTTTCCAGAGGCCCCGGGTCTGCAGATATTCTTCAAGCCATTCCCGGTGATCACCACAGGAAAGCCATACTTTGCGCCGCTCCGGCGTATGGATGCGCGGGTTGTTCCACAAGAGCTGCCACTGCGCATCCGATCGGCATCCCTTCCGGGAGCACATGGCAGCCCCGGTGGCACGCTCGGATGCCCTGCCGGCCAAGCCTGCGCCGCCAAGGTCAAAGATATTCATGATGCCGCCCGTTCGTCTCCGGCGTCACCGGTCTGTGTTGCTTTTTCAGTGGGGGTTGCTTTTTCAGTTGGGGTTGCATTGTGAGTCGGGGTTGGCGTGTTCGGCGGGTTGGGGCCCGGATCTTCGTTGGGTTGGTCCTCAACCAGTTCGCCCTGGAGCACTGTGGGAGAGTCCGCATCCACGTCGCCCTCCGGAGCCTCCGCTCGCCCAATTTCCGGAACCGCAACATAATCCAGTAGCGACTCGCTGTGGTCCTCCGCCTTGTCATTGCCGTTGGCGATGACTACTGCGATCCAGGGGAGGAAGACCGCGCCCGCGATGGCAATGATCTTGAACCAGCCATCAACGACGAAGATCAGGACGATGCACACCATGCGAATGCCCATGGCAACGGCGTACTTGATCATTCGTTCGCGCATGTCCTCCGAGTGCGCGGCCGCCGCGTCCGTGATGCTGTGGACTTCGGGGTCGCTGGAAACAGCGTCCGGTTCCCCGGGCACTTGCTGCAGGGGACTGTTCTCTCGTGTCACAGCTGAATCATCACGCTCCAAAGGCCTCTTACAATTCTCTCACCAAGGCCGTAGCCGCCCAAACCCGCGCGGGTTGCCGGTTACCCGCGGGTTGCTGCGGGCGGCGGATAAGATCAAGACAGGAAAATCCCTCTTCACAGCGGCATTCGAAGACCGCAGAACCTGGAGCGAAAGTATGTCTGAAGCAGTATCCACCGGTCGCAGTGTCCTGATCACTGGCGGCAACCGCGGCATCGGCCTGGCCATCGCGGAATCATTCCTTGCCAACGGCGACAAGGTGGCTGTTACCTACCGCAGTGAAACAGAGCTCCCTGAAGGAATCCTGGGCGTCAAGGCAGATGTCACCGATGAGGCGTCGATCGATGCGGCCTTCAAGCTTGTTGAAGAGGCTCACGGCCCGGTTGAGGTACTCGTGGCAAATGCAGGAATCACCAAGGACACACTCTTGTTGCGCATGAGCGAAGACGACTTCACCTCGGTACTGGACACCAACCTGACGGGAGCTTTCCGGGTTATCAAGCGTGCTTCCAAGGGCATGATCAGGCTCCGCAAGGGCCGTGTGGTCCTTATCTCATCGGTATCCGGCCTGTACGGTGCGCCCGGGCAGATCAACTACTCCGCCTCCAAGGCCGGAATGGTAGGTATCGCCCGGTCCTTGACTCGCGAACTGGGGAGCCGCGGAATTACTGCCAACGTGGTGGCGCCCGGATTCATCAACACGGATATGACTGCGGAGCTGCCGGAGGAGACCCAGAAGTCCTACCTCGCCAGCGTCCCGGCCGGCCGTTTTGCTGAGGCCTCGGAAGTAGCCGACGTGGTTCGCTGGGTAGCCAGCGATGAGGCTGCCTACATCTCCGGCGCCGTGATTCCCGTCGATGGCGGCTTGGGAATGGGCCACTGACGCACCAGCCCGCACGGTAGTTTTTGTCCGGGGTCGACAACGGATTTCATGGTTGCCGCTGGCATGATGGAACCCAGGCCCACGGAATTTGGATGAACTGAACAAAAGGAGCACGAATGGGAACGCTGGATAACAAGACCGCCATCGTTACGGGGTCTTCCCGCGGAATTGGCGCTGAAGTTGCCAAGATCCTCGCTGGCGAAGGTGCCGCCGTCGTCGTTAACTACCGCCAAAAGGCGCCACGCGCCAACAAGGTAGTGACCGAGATCCAGGCCGCCGGTGGCCGCGCCGCCGCCGTTGGCGCGGACCTCACCACCGACGAGGGCGTACACGCCCTGGCCAGCACTGCCATGGAGCAATTCGGTTCCCTTGACGTCCTTGTGCTTAATGCCTCGGGCGGCATGGAGTCCGGCATGGAGGAAGGCTACGCGCTCAAGCTGAACCGCGACGCGCAGATCAACATGCTCAATGCCGCAGTGCCGCTCATGCCCGAGGGTTCCAGGGTGGTTTTTGTGACCAGCCACCAGGCACACTTCGTGGAGACTGTTCCCACAATGCCTGAGTACGAGCCCGTGGCCAAGAGCAAGCGCGCAGGGGAGGACGCCCTTCGTGCGCTGCTGCCGAGCCTTGCGGACAAGGGCATCTCGCTCGTGGTGGTTTCCGGCGACATGATCGAGGGAACCGTGACCGCAACCCTTCTCGACCGGTCCAACCCCGGTGCCATCGAGGCCCGTCGCGCTGAGGCCGGCAAGTTGTACTCTGTGGAGGAATTCGCGGCCGAGGTTGCCAAGATGGTGACCGCAGATGTCGAATCCGGTCACACCGAGTACGTCGGCGGTGCGGATTACTTCAGCAAGAGTGCCGAGTAGGTTACTGCTTCAGGCGCTGCGGCCCGGGACTCTGTCCCGGGCCGCAGTTGTTTAACAATGAAGTAGTGACAATTTGATAAATTCTGCGAGTTTTAGCGTCACGAATTCAAGCTCGACATTTCAGAACTTTCCTTTTGCCTTTAATGCATGCATCTGGTTGACTCGGCAGTGCATCCCGATCCGCCATCACCGGCACTATTTCCGGCATGCATTGCGCCCTGCAGCTGCAACCGCTGTCATCGCATAAAGGTGAACTAGGAGCTTCTTTGGACCTGCTATTGAATGCCGATGGTATTCACGCTTCACATGATCAGCGCCGAATCCTCAAAGGCGTGGATATCTCTTTGCATCGCGGCGAGATTCTTGGATTGATCGGCACCAACGGCGCCGGGAAGACTACGCTAATGGATGTCTTGTCGGGGGCCCTACGGCACGATTCCGGGCTGATCACCTTGTCCGGCGAGAAATACGGACCAGACTCCAGGGACGAAGCGCAGGCTTGCGGCGTAGGGATTATTCCTCAAAACTTCCGGCTCGATCCCGCGATGACCGTCGCCAAGGCCATCTACCGGGGCACGTTCCAGTCCGATAAACCTCATGAGGATCTCCGGGGTCCTGCCCTGAAACTCATCAGCGACGTTGGAATGGACCTCGACCCGGACGCCACAGTCGGGACGCTGATCCGGGCAGAACAAACCCTGGTGGAAGTCCTGAGGATGGTTGCCGAGGAAGCGCAGCTGGTCATCATGGATGAGGTGGCAGCTTCGCTACCCGATCACGACGTCGCTGCCTTGCACCAGGTGCTCAGGATGCTGGTGAACCAGGGGAGGGCGATCATCTACATCACCCATCGCCTTGATGAAGTCCGTTCGATCGCCCATCGTATTGCCGTACTGCGTGAGGGCAAAGTCCACAAAGTCCTGGAAGCCAGCCAGACCGACGTCGACGAACTCGCTTTCCTGCTTCTGCAGCAAAAGCCGGCCGGCAGCAGCCGGCCCACGGAGCCCGCCGGCAACGATGAAGCCTTGCGGGTAGTGGCCCTCAGCGTCGACGATTCCGTTCGGGACGTGACCTTCAGCGTTGCCAAGGGCGAGATTTTTGGCTTGCTCGGAACCCATCAATCCGGGGTCTACCACCTGCTTGAAACGCTCGTGGGTATCAGGCAAAGCACGTCCGGGCAGGTTTTCCTGCACGGACGGCAGGTCCACATCGATGGGCCGGAAGCTGCCCTTCGGCTGAAGATCGGCTACCTCGCTGACGATGCCGGAAACGTGGACGCCACAACCAGCATCGCCAAGGGCCTGCGCGAGGATCCCCCCGACGCGGACCTGGAGGACGAGATCAGCGGCCTCCGTGGTGTGATCGACTTGGTGCGCCGGATGCGCATCAACACAACGAACATCCACGGTACGCTCACGACGCTGTCCGGCGGGGACCGCCAGAAGGTCTCCCTCGCCAAGTGGATGACCACGGGCTGTGACGTGCTGATCCTTAGCCATCCCAGCCGCGGTATCGATATTGGCGCCAAGGACGTTGTGTACCAGATGCTCAACGAACTTAGGCATACGGGTGTGGCGATCATCCTGATGTCCTCGGACCTGACTGAACTGGTCAGCTGGTGTCATCGGATTGGAGTGGTCCGCGATGGTGAACTGGTCACTATCGAGGCCAACGCCAACACCAATGAGGACGTGCTGGTCTACCACATGCTTGGCAGCGCTGCAGCTTCCGGGAACAGCAACGCCCGCAGGCTGAAGAGCTGAGAACTCGGGAAACTGCCAGGAGCTAAACAATGAAGAGGGACGGCCGCTTTCACAGCGGCCGTCCCTCTTCAGTCCCGTCCCTACTCGGGTCCAAGGGGCTCAGATAGTGATTCCTTTTGCGAGATTGTTGAGCTTGTGGCGGGCCAAGGCAAGGTTGGCATAGGTCCGGTCGAGCACAAGGTAGACGAACAGGCCCTTGGAGCCACCCGAGTTCAGGACGTTGATCAAGTGGTACTGCCCGTCCAAGGTGATGAGGATGTCCTCGATGTCGCTGTCCAGGCCCAGGTCAGCCATGGTGCGCAGCTTTGCGCTCACCACGTTGGAATTACCCGCGGCGGCTACGCCGAGGTCGAATCCTGGGCTTCCGCCCTGTGCGAGTGCCATGCCACTGGAATGATCGACGACGGCCGCGCCCGTGGCGCCTTCGATGGACAGCAGTTGTTTTATGGCTTCATCAAGCGTGCTCATAGTGTGCTCTTCCTGTTCAGTAATGTCAGCATTTGAATACGCGAAAGTATCTTCCACAGGATATGCGCCGTCCAGCATTAAAAACCATTTCGATCAGGACATTTCCAGATTATTCCGGGCAGATTCACGGTCCGATAACAATCAAATAAAACATTTCAATTCAAGCGTCACGAAATGATGTTAGGTGTTTCTTATTGGGTTGGCATGCCGCGGACCGATAGCTGGCAGGGGGATCGAACCCTCCGGTTCAGCAGGAAACGAAGAAGGCCGTGATCGTTTGGCATGGCCCTTCCTCACCACCACCGCTGCAAGCGGAACCAGGACGAGAACGGCGAAGGAACCTAACAGGGCCAAAATCACCGCGCCAAGAACGAGCACGGCCATGAGGCTGATGTGTACGGCTGCGGAGTCAATGCCGGCCATAGCAACTGACGTTCCGAGGTGTGCTTGCTGAGATACCATCTTTCGCTCCTGGGGATCTTGTTACTGCGAGTCACCAAATAAGTGGCGCAGGAATGCAGATCGTGTCGCGAAAGTGGAAAATTTCAGCTGCCGAGGGTCAGACGTTGGCGATGTGCCGCACAGCGTCAAGATACGGCATGCTGATCGCGGCATCGGCTACGGCACGAACCGCGGGCTTGGCATTGAACGCAACACCGATCCCTGCCGCGCCCAGCATGTCGAGATCGTTGGCGCCGTCACCGACAGCAATGGTGTGAGCTAAATCGATACCCTCGGCCGCGGACCACTGCCGCAAGTACTTTTCCTTGGCGGCCCGATCGATGACGGCACCGAGGACTTTGCCCGTGAGCGCGCCGTCGACGATTTCAAGTTCATTGGCAATCCAGTAATCGAGTCCCAGCTCTTCGGCGATAGGACGCAGGATCTGGTTGAAGCCGCCGGAGACCACAGCCACCACGTGGCCGGCTGCCTTGAACGCGGCCACAAGCTCCGCCGCCCCGGGGCTGAGCCGCACTTCTCCGCGGACGGAGTCCACGACGTCGGCCGGCAAGCCCGCCAACACGGCGACCCGGGCGTGCAGGCTTTGGGCGAAGTCGAGCTCGCCACGCATGGCGGCTTCGGTAACCGCTGCCACCTCGTCCCGCTTGCCGGCGTAGGCGGCCAGCAGCTCGATGACTTCCTGCTGGATAAGGGTTGAGTCCACGTCCATGATGAGCAGCTTGCGTTCTGCTTGCCGAAGGGCTGTGGGGACAAGGGCAATATCGACGCCTGTCATTTCTGCGTCGGCCACCCGGCGTCGAAGCGCAGAAAGATCAGCGGCCGAATCAAGCCGCACTTCGAGGTCGGCCGTGTAGACGCTGTAACGGCCGTCGTCGGACTGTGATTCCGCTGACACTGCCACACCCGCGTCGGCCAGCGCCTTGCGTACGCCATCAAGCGATTCAGGGGACAAATTCACGCCATAGCTGACCGCAGCCAAGTTCGAAGTCATGGCTTCAATCCTACTGAGGGCGCTTCGTCCATCCGAATCTGTTTCGCCTGATAAACCAGCGGAAAGTGCCGGTTATCAGTCATCTTCACTTTTGTCCTAGTGTCTACTGCTATGAGTGATGTTCTGGAATTGGCTTCCGTCAGCGTTGTCCGAGGCAAGAAGACCCTGCTGGACAAGGTTGACTGGCAGGTCAACGAAGGCGAACGGTGGGTCATCCTGGGCCCGAACGGTGCAGGCAAGACTACGCTTCTCCAGATTGCGGCTGCCCGCCTGCATCCCAGCAGCGGCAAGGCGGGGATCCTCGACGAAACATTGGGGCGCGTCGACGTCTTTGAGCTCCGGCCCCGGATCGGCCTCTCCTCGGCGGCGTTGGCCACACAGATCCCTGAACACGAAAACGTCCTGAACGTGGTGGTTACCGCAGCGTACGGAGTCACCGGCCGGTGGCGGGAAGGGTACGAACGCGACGACGAACGGCGCGCCTTCGGCCTCCTGAACGACTGGGGGATGGGCCCCCTTCTCAACCGGACCTTCGCAACCCTGTCAGAGGGGGAGCGCAAGCGTGTCCAAATCGCCCGCGCTCTGATGACCGATCCCGAACTTCTCCTGTTGGACGAGCCCGCCGCGGGCCTGGACCTTGGCGGCCGCGAGGAATTGGTGCACAAACTCGGCGAGCTTGCCCGGGACGAAGCTGCTCCTGCCATGGTGCTGGTCACCCACCACCTCGAAGAAGTGCCGCCCGGATTCACGCACGCCATGCTCCTTCGTGAAGGCGAAGTGGTCGCCGCCGGACCCATCAAGGACGTCCTCACCGACGAGCACCTCAGCAACACGTTCGGTCTTGACCTGGACGTCACGGAAAATGCTGGCCGGTACACGGCCACTGCACGCCGTTAGGCCGGAAAGCGCGTCAACTGTGGAAATTCTTAGTAGCATCCTGGTCTTTTTCGCTGGACTCTGGGCGGGCACCATCAATGCCGTCGTCGGATCCGGCACCTTGGTTACTTTCCCGGTGCTCATCGCACTGGGTGTGGCTCCGGTCGTGGCCTCCATGAGCAATGCCATGGGCCTTGTCGCGGGCACCGCCGCCGGCGCCTGGGGTTATCGGCGCGAATTGGCGGGTCGTGGCAGGCAGCTGATGAAGCTCATGCCGGCCTCGTTGCTTGGCGGCATCACGGGCGCTTGGCTTCTCCTGCATTTGCCGGAGAAAGTTTTCGCCTATGTTGCGCCCGTTCTGTTGGTGGCGGCTTTGCTGATGGTCCTGTTCCAGCCGAAGCTGCAGGCGTGGATCCGCAGCCGTGAGCAGAATCCGGAACATGCCCTCAAAGACAAGAGCCATGGAATCCTCCTCGTGGTGCTCATCTATCTTGCCGGCGTCTATGGTGGCTACTTCGTAGCCGCGCAGGGAATCCTGTTGGTCGGGATCCTGGGCGTCTTCCTGTCAGGAACCATGCAGAACGCCAACGCCATGAAGAACATCCTGACGCTGACGGTGAACATGGTGGCGGCAGTCTCCTACCTCATCTTCGCCTTCGACAGGATTAACTGGCTGGTGGTTCTGCTGATTGCCGTGAGTTCCACCATCGGCGGGCTGCTAGGTTCCAAGGTGGGCCGCAAGTTGTCGCCAAAGGTCCTGCGGGCTGTCATCTTCACGCTCGGGATCGTGGCCCTTGGCTTCATGATCGCCAACCTCCTCAAGTGATCTCCCGGTGACCTTCCACTACCTCGAATCCGCCGATGACCCCCGCGTGAGTGACTACACCACTCTCACGGACGTGCACCTGCGCAAACTGCGGGAGCCCCGGGAGGGCATGTATATCGCCGAGTCCTCCAGGGTCCTGCGCAGGGCATTGGCAGCGGGGCACCAGCCCCGTTCCTTTTTCCTTGCCGAGAAGTGGCTCGAAGATCTCAGCGACGTCTTCCGGGCTTATCCGGATGTTCCGGTCTTCATCGGAACGGCCGCACTCCTGGAGGAGATCACAGGCTTCCACCTCCACCGCGGTGCCATGGCGGCAATGCATCGTCCGGCTCCCCTTCCGCTCGAAGAGCTCCTGGCCGGGGCGCAGCGGGTAGCCGTGCTCGAAGACATCGTGGACCACACCAACGTGGGTGCCATATTCCGTTCAGCCGCTGCGCTGGGCGTGGATGCGGTGCTGGTCTCGCCGCGGTGTGGTGACCCCCTGTACCGGCGCAGCGTACGTGTCAGCATGGGCACGGTCTTCCAGGTCCCATGGGCACGGCTGGAGAGCTGGCCACTGGACCTCATGCGACTGAAGGAGCAGGGCTTCACAGTAGCTGCCATGGAACTTACCGGGGACGCAATGGACCTCGACCACCTTGCGTCCAGGCAGCTGCCGAAACTGGCGCTGGTGCTGGGAACCGAAGGTGCCGGCATGAGCGCGGAGACGCTTGCCGCCGTCGACCTTGCGGTCAAAATTCCCATGCGGGCCGGTGTCGATTCCCTCAACGTGGCAGCTGCCTCGGCCGTGGCCTTCTGGGAACTTCGTCCGCGAAGCTGAACCCGGTTCGTGTGGAGTGTCCGTTTCGGCTATGATTGGTTGTTGGCCCGGAAGCTGGAATGTTCACATTGCAGTTCATGGACCACCTCCATTCATACCTGGCAGCTGGCAAAATCCAGTTGCGTGAACAAAAGGTCCCATTATGAAGTCTGATATCCACCCGAAGTACGAAGCTGTTGTCTTCAACGACCTCGCTTCCGGTACGCAGTTCCTGACCAAGTCCACCGTGTCTTCCTCGAAGACCATCGAGTGGGAAGACGGAAACACCTACCCGGTTATCGACGTCGAAATCTCCTCGGAGTCCCACCCGTTCTACACGGGCAAGCAGCGCATCATGGACTCCGCTGGCCGCGTCGAGCGCTTCAACGCCCGCTTCAAGGGCTTCGGCGGCAAGAAGTAACCACTTCACCCCAAGGCTTTCAAAGCCCGCATTGCCGGATTTTCCGGCAATGCGGGCTTTTGCGTTTTCCGGCAAGATGGAAACCATGACTCCCCAACACTCACCCGAAGCGAAAAACGACGACGCCGGCAGCCGCCTTCACGGCGAATACAAGGTTCCGGGCGGCAAACTCGTGGTGGTGGACCTGGATGTCATGGACGGACGCTTTGCCAACGTCTCCCTCAGCGGGGACTTCTTCCTGGAGCCGGATGAGGCCCTGGAAGAGATCAATTCTGCCCTGACCGGACTTCCGGACTCATCCACGGCAGCAGAGATCGCGGCTGCCATCAACAGTGGGTTGCCTGCAGGCGCGGTGCTGTTCGGCTTCTCCGCAGAGGCGGTGGCCATTACGGTCCGCCGTGCGCTCTCCAAAGCCACCAGCTGGGCCGATCACCAGTGGGAAGTCATTCCGCCCTCGGTTCTCCCGACGCAGGTCAACGTTGCACTGGACGAGGTCCTGACGGAGGAAGTCGGTGCGGGGCTACGCAACCCGACCCTGCGTTTCTGGGACTGGGAAGAGCCATCGGTGGTCATCGGCAGTTTCCAGTCCGTGAAGAACGAAGTGGATCCTGACGGTGTCCAGCGCCATGGAATCACGGTGGTTCGCCGCATCAGCGGCGGCGGTGCCATGTTCATGGAGGCCGGAAACTGCATTACCTATTCCCTGTACTTGCCGCAGACCCTCGTAGACGGCATCAGCTTCGCCGATTCTTACGCCTTCCTGGACGCCTGGGTCATGGCCGCCCTCGAGAAAATCGGAATCACGGCCTACTACGTGCCGCTCAATGACATCGCCACGGACCAGGGGAAGATCGGCGGAGCCGCCCAAAAGCGGCTCGCCAACGGCGGCATGCTCCATCACGTCACCATGAGCTACGACATCGACGCCGACAAAATGGTCGAAGTGCTGCGGATCGGCAAAGAGAAACTGTCGGACAAAGGTACCCGCAGTGCCAAGAAACGCGTGGACCCTTTGCGCCGCCAGACCGGCATGGCCCGGGCAGCAATCCTTGAAGCCATGCAGGAGGTGTTTACCGAGAGGTACGGCGCGGTGGAGTCCAGGCTCACTAAGGCAGAACTCGAAGAAGCCAGGAATCGTGTGGACGCCAAGTTCGGCACCGGGGAATGGTTGAACCGGGTTCCCTAGCCGCTCTGGCCGTTGGGGGAGTTACCTGCCCCCATCGTGCACCGGCCTGGCACCGGCTGGGGGTTCTCCGACCTCCTCGACTGTATGGCCGCTGCAAACCATGCTTGTCACGCTGGCCCGCTCGATCCGCGCCACGGTGAACCATCGCATCGCATCGCGAAGCCGGCACCACCCCACCAAGTACCATTGGCCGTTCGTTGAGGCGAACAGGACGGGCTCAACATCGCGGGTAGTGGTGGCCCCGTCTGCCGAGGTGTAGCGGATTCGGATCACCCGCTGCCCGGACATGGCCTCTTCCAGGGCCGACTTGATGGCGCGCGAAGATGCAGCAGGCATGTTGACCCAAACACGGTGGGCCAGTTCATCGGCTCGTGCCCGGGTTGTGGGATCGAGGACATCCAGGATCTTCCTTATGCCCGCTGCTGCAAGATCGGCGTAGGGGGCATCAGGAGCAGCGGATACGGCAGCCATCAGCGCAACGGCCTGAGCGGGGGACAGGGTGATGGGTGGCAGGGACTGGCCTGCCACGAGTCCGTAGCCACCTCCCGGTCCCGGACGGGACCATATGGGAGCGCCACTGCTTTCCAAGGCATCCAGGTCCCTTTTTATGGTGCGCACGGAAACCTCAAACCCGCGGGCCAACCGTTCTGCGGAGACTCCATGTTTTCCGCTGCGGCGCAGCATCTCGGAGAGTGCCTGGAGCCTCTCGACCCTTTTCACCGTTCAAGCCGTCCATAATTCATGACATAAATAGTGACACACCCTTGTCCATGCTGCCTGCGAGGGTAGTGCCATGACAACTATTTCAAGCAGCCCGATCATCATCCTCGTCGCCGGCCACTGGCTGGGCGCCTGGGCGTGGGACGAAGTCCTTGAACATCTGGCGGCCGTGCAGATGCGGGCAATCGCAATGACCCTGCCCGGTCTCGATGCAGACGATCCCGCGCGGGCAACCAGGACACTCGACGATCAAGCCTCAGCTGTCTTGGACCTCATGGCCCAAGAAGGGGTCTCAGAACACGAGCCCGCAATCCTCGTCGCCCACAGCGGCGCCAACGCCCCCGTCAGCCTCGTCCTTGACCGTCACCCGGAGCTTGTCCAGCGGGTGGTCTGGGTGGATTCCGGACCTGTAGCGCCGGGCAGCATCTTCGCCCCGGACATTCCGGACGATGTGCAAGAGCTCCCGCTGCCGGCCCTCGACGTCGTTGCCCGGCAGGCAAGCCTCGAAGGCCTGGACACTCAGGTACTTGAGCGCTTTCAGGCCCGGGCCGTTCCCGAACCCGGGCCAGTGCTGCGGCAGCCCGTCGAGCTCAGCAACGATGCCCGACGCAAGGTCCCGACCACGATGGTGTGCTGCTCCATACCGGGTGCCCAGGTGCTGGAACTGGCACGGGCCGGCCATGCCATGTTTGCCGAGGTTGCGAACCTGGAGCGCCTGGACGTCGTCGACCTGCCGACGGGGCATTGGCCCATGTGGAGCCGTCCCGGCGACCTTGCCCAAGCCATAAAGTCAGCGGCTTCACGAAGCAACTGAGAGGGTTCGGTCCCACAGCTACTCTGTGGTGGCCTACTCCGTAACTGCCTGGGCTGTCAGTGCCCTGGCGAGGTGGCTCCGCTGCTCGATGATGATCCGTCGCAAGGCACGCGGTGCACCGGCATGGCCCCGCAGCCATTCATCCGTCCGTACGAGCACCGGATGATTCGAAGGATCCATGCCCACTTCAAGATCCTGCGCGGCAGGGAAAAGCCCGCGGACGATCCTGCCGGCAATCTCGATACTGCGCCCGGCCCAAACACGCTCCAGGCATTCGAAGTAGGGCTCAACATAGGGTGCGGTCAGGGTAGCGGGGGCCGTCGCGAAGCCCGCGATCGTTGCGCTGAGGATCTCATTGGAGAGCCCGCTGGCATTGACAGCGGCCTCCCAAGCGGCCGCCTTCACGGCAGGATCAGGGCGCGCCGCCGATGCCAGCGCGTGCCCCTCCTGGCCGGAGGCCGTCTTGTCTGCTTCGAGCTCCCGGTCCAACTCTGCCTGTGTGGCTCGCCCGTGTGCGGCCAATGCTTGCCAGAGGCTCCATCGCAGCTCAGCGTCCACGGCCAAGCCCTCAACAACTGTGGTGCCGTCAAGAATGCGGCGGAGCAGGGGGAGTTCACTGCCACCGTGCCGGGATACGTCCGCCAGCGTCCTCGCCCAGGCAAGTTGGGCATCAGATCCAGGCGCCGAAACCTGCAACTGGTGGGCTGCGACAGCCAGGAAACCACTGCGGACATTTTCCCTATCCGCCTGGGGAACGAAACGTTCAATGGCACTGGAGGCATTCCCCAGCACGTTGAGCAGGACGCCGATGCCAGATTCGGCCGGGGCGAACTGTTCGACGGCGCTCACGTAGAGTGCCGCAGGGGTGACGGCATCGCGGGCCGAGTCCCATAGGGCCGTCCAGCAGAGGGCCCGTGCCATGGGGTCCTGGATCCTGTCGAGGGAGTTCCTGACGGTGCGCTCGGAAACGGCGTCAAGCCGTACCTTGGCGTAGCTGAGATCGTCATCATTGACCAGCAGCAGGGCGGGCCGCTTCTTTCCAGCCAGCCCGACTACCAGGGTGCTGGGACCGCTAACGTCCACCTCCACGCTTTCGGACCGGAGCAAGGCGCCGCCCGCGTCGGCGTCGTACAGGCCGAGGCGCATGCGGTGGGGCCGGAGTTCCTGGTGACCGGTGAGGGGGTCAATCGCCTCCTGCTGCAGCGTCACCGCGCCCATCACGCCGTCATCTTCCACGATCTCCGCTGCGATGGTGGAGATGCCGGAGGTCTGCAACCACTGCCGTGCCCAATCACCGAGATCCCGTCCACAGGCTGCGCTGAGGGCCTTCAGGAGATCCTCCAGCGACGTATTACCGAATTCGTGGTCCCGGAAGTACTCACGCGAGCCAGCTATGAAGGCATCAAAGCCAACGTAGGCCACCAATTGCTTGAGCACCGATGCGCCCTTGGCGTAGGTGATCCCGTCGAAGTTCTGCTTGGCAGCCTCAAGGTCCGGGATGTCGGCCACGATCGGGTGCGTAGTGGGCAGTTGGTCCTGGACATAGGCCCAGGCTTTGCGCTTGCTGGCGAAGTTCACCCACGCGGTGTCCCAGTCCGTGGCGCGGTCCACGCCCAGCGTCCCCATGAAATCGGCGAAGGATTCCTTAAGCCACAGATCATCCCACCACGCCATGGTCACGAGGTCCCCGAACCACATGTGGGCCATCTCGTGCATGAGGGTATTCGCCCTCGCCTGGTACTGGGCATCGGTTGCCCGTGAGGCGTAGACATACTTTTCGGTGAAGGTTACCAACCCGGGGTTTTCCATGGCTCCCAGGTTGTATTCGGGCACGAAGGCCTGATCGTATTTGCCCCACGGGTAGGGGTAGTCGAAAAGCTCGTTGAAGAAGGCCAGGCCACTCTTGGTCAGGCTGAACAGCTCGTCGGCGTCGAACGACGACGCCAACGACGCGCGGCAGTAAAGGGCCAGCGGAACCTCAAGTCGGGTGTCGTCGTCGAGCGTTGCGCTCCAGTGGTCCGACGCTTTGAAGTAGGGTCCCGCGAGCACGGTGGTGATGTAGGTGGACATCCGTTTGGTGGTGGCAAAGTCCCAGCGCGAAACCGCGGGATCGGAGGCGACCGGCGTCCGGGAGGCTTCAACGCCGTTGGAGGCAACTTCCCAGCCGGACGGGGCGATGACGTGGAACGTGAACTCCGCTTTGAGGTCGGGCTGTTCGAAGTTGGCAAAGACGCGGCGGGCGTCGGCGGGCTCGTACTGGGTGTACAGGTAGCACTGGCCGTCCGCCGGGTCCACGAAGCGATGCATCCCTTCACCGGAGCGGCTGTAAAGAGCCGTGCCAATAACCGTGACCGTGTTCTCGGCTGCGAGTCCCTCCAGGATGATCCTGTCTTGGTCCACCACCTTCCCGACATCCAGGAGGCGTCCGTTCAACACCACGGAGTTCACGCCGCCGCTGATGAAATCAAGGAAAGTGGCGGAGCCGGCCTCGGCCGAAAAGGTGATGGTGCTGGTGCTCGGATAGCCGGTAACTGCGGGATCTGCCGCGTCCCGGACATCAAGGGTGACGTCGTAGCTGTGGGTGGTGATCAGGGCTGAACGGGTAGCGGCTTCATCGCGCGACAAATTGTGATTCGACACACGGCTATCTAATCATGATCCAGGCAGCCCCCAAGCCCAGCGTAGCGATGATCAGCCAGGACCCCAGCGCCACCAGGGCGGCCCGCCCACCCGTGTGGATCAGCGTCCTGACACGCACGGCAGAGCCCAAACCGAACAACGCCGACGCCAGGAGGAGGTCCTGTGCCACCGCAGCTGCTTCCAGGACTTCCGGAGATGCCCAACCGAGGGAACGCACCGCCACCATCGCAATGAAGCCGACCACGAAGAGCGGCACGATGGGCGGGAACTTGCCGTCGACGTCGCCCGCATTAGCCGCGCCGATGGCACGCTGCCGTACGTGTTGGACCCGCTGGTGCAGCCCGGCTGCTGCCACAATGGGCGCCAGGAGAACCACCCGGGTCAGTTTGACGACGACGGCGATCGCCAGGGCCGCAGTTCCCGCGGTTTGCGCCGTGGCCACCACTTGGCCCACGTCGTGCACGGATGCACCGGTCCAGGCTCCGAACTGCTCCGGATTGAGCTTCAACGGATGCATCAGGAGCGGCAGCACGCCAATGGCAAGCGTTCCACACAGGGTGACCAGCGCTACCGGCAGCACGGTGTCCTGGTGCTTGATGCGCCGTACGGCCGCCATGGCCCCGATGGCGGAGGCCCCGCAGATGGAAAACCCGGTAGCGATCAACAAGGAGGCATCAGCTGGCAGGCGCAGCAAGCGCGCCAAGCCATACGTTCCGGCAAAACTCACCAGGACCACGCCAGCAATCAGGAGCAACGACAACCAGCCGAGGCCCAGAACGTCCCACACACTGACCTTGAGCCCGAGCAACACAATGCCGGCACGCATCAGGTGCTTTCCCGCGAAGTCCAGGCCGGCCCGGGCGCGCCCCGCAACCACCACGGCAGTCCCCGGTATATTTGCTGAGAGCAAGCCCAAGGCAACAGCAAGCGTCATGACTGGTATGACTGAAACGACGGGTAAAACTGCGTGGATGGTGAAGGCAAGGCCAATCGCGGCGACGCTCAGGACCAACCCTGGCCCCAGCCGTGACAGCTGGGACGTGAGTCTGTTGAAGGGCATGCCTCAACCCTGCCGGATGGGGGCACGGAAGGCGAAACCGGGAGCACCCGGAAACCGCGACACAATCAGTGCGTAATGCGCTCGACTCAAAAAGGTGATTGTCTGATTCCCATGTCTGACCTATTCCAGGATTACTCCGAGGCCGCTGCGCGCAGTGGAGCCTACGACGAGATGTTTGCCCCCGGCCACGTTGCCAGAAAATCCTACGGTCAGGTCTCCGGTGCCCTCCGCGAGCTTTCCCTGGCGGATGTCACGGCCCGTGCCGACTCCATGGCACGGACCTTCCTGGACCGTGGCGTCACCTTCGACTATGCGGGGGAGGAGCGTCCCTTCCCGCTGGACATCGTCCCGCGGGTCATCCCTGCCGACGAATGGGACGTGCTGGAACGCGGCGTTGCCCAGCGGGTCAGGGCACTCGAAGCGTTCCTCAACGACGTCTACGGACGGATGGCCGTGGTGGCGGACGGCGTCATACCGCGGCAGCTCGTCACCACCAGCGCCCACTTCCACCGTGCCGTCCACGGATTCGAACCCTCAGGCGGCGTCCGTGTCCACGTTTCCGGCATCGACGTCGTCCGTGACGCTGCCGGTACGTTCCGGGTGCTCGAGGACAACGTCCGCGTCCCGTCCGGTGTCAGCTACGTCCTGGAAAACCGCAGGGCAATGGCGAAAGGTCTGCCGGAGGCCTTCGGCCAGCAACACATCAGGCCTGTTGAAGAGTACCCCCGGCGGCTTCTGTCGGCCCTGCGCAAGACCGCACCGGCCGGCGTCGACGATCCCACGGTGGTCGTCCTGACGCCGGGCGTCTTCAACAGCGCGTACTTCGAGCACACGCTCCTGGCAGGACTCATGGGCGTGGAGCTCGTGGAAGGCCGTGACCTCATTTGCCGCGGAAACCGTGTCTACATGCGGACCACTGCCGGCGAACAACGTGTGGACGTCATCTACAAACGCATCGATGACGACTTCCTGGATCCCTTGCAGTTCCGCTCGGATTCCATGCTCGGCTGCCCGGGCCTGGTCAACGCGGCCCGCGCCGGGGGAGTGACCATTGCCAACGCCGTGGGCAACGGAGTGGCCGATGACAAGCTCGTGTACAGTTACGTGCCTGACTTGATCCGGTACTACCTTCACGAAGAGCCAATCATCGCCAACGTCGACACTTTCCGCCTCGAGGAAAAGGAAGCCCGGGAACATGTCCTGGACCGCCTCGAGGAGCTGGTGGTCAAGCCCGTCGACGGTTCGGGCGGAAAGGGATTGGTCATCGGTCCCGACGCGTCCAAGGAAGAACTGGATGCCTTGCGCAAACGGGTGATTGCCGATCCCCGCGGATGGATCGCCCAGCCCGTGCTGCAGCTCTCCACCGTCCCCACGCTATCCGGAGACAAATTCGGGCCGCGGCACGTAGACCTGCGTCCATTTGCAGTCAACGACGGCGACGACGTGTGGGTCCTCCCCGGCGGCCTCACCCGTGTCGCGCTCAAGGAGGGCTCACTGATCGTGAACTCCAGCCAGGGCGGTGGCTCAAAGGACACGTGGGTTCTGGCCAACTCGCCGCAGATGCCGGCCGAGGTCATCCCGCGCCAGTCCGTCACCCTGCGTGAACAGGTTTCCGTATGGCCCGTTGAAAGCAACTGGCGCGACCGCCAAACGGAGCAGCAGCAGTGAACCCGCTCCAACCACCACTTGAACTTCGACATGCACCACGCGAAGGAGGCACAGCCGCATGCTGAGCCGTATTGCTGAGTCACTCTTTTGGATCGGCCGCTACGTAGAGCGGGCTGACGGTACCGCCCGGATCCTGGACGTGCACCTGGAGCGCCTTAACCACCTCCCCCTTGAAGAGCAGCGCAGCGTCGCCAGGGAGCTGCTTGCCGTCATGGGCGCCAAACCGCAGAGCGAGGACTTCGGCCTGCCCGAGCTTCTCCACGCACTGGCCTATGACAAGCACAGCGCTTCCTCCATTGCCGGTTCCCTCGGGGCTGCCCGCGAAAACGCGCGTCGAGCCCGGGAAACGGTGTCGCAATCCCTCTGGGAAAGCCTGAACACCACGTATTACGGCCTGAACCAGCACCGCAAGGACGTGGTGGGCACGTATCGCTTCTGCAACTGGGTACTGGAGCGGACAGCCATGGTACGCGGGCTTGCGGACACCACCGTCAGCCACGACGAAAGCTGGCTGTTCATGGTGCTGGGACGCTCGTTGGAACGTGCTGATATGACGGCCCGCATGCTGTCCACCCGCGACGTACAGTCCGCCGGGATGTCCTGGGTGAACATGCTGCGATGCGCCGGCGCCTACGAGTCCTTCATCCGGACCCGGCGGGCGGCTTTCGGTGACCAGCACGCGGCCGAATTCCTGCTCCTGGACCGTCTGTTCCCACGCTCCATCGTGTACGCGCTGCGCGACGCCGATGAGTGCCTTGCCAAGCTGGACCCGTCGGCGCAGCGCGTCGGCTTCATCAACGATGCCCGCCGCATCGTGGGCCAGGCCCGCACCTTCCTGGAGTTCCACCGCACCGATGACCTGATGTCCGAACTGCCCGAGCACATGGAACGTGTGCAAAAGGCCGTGACCCAGGCATCTGACGCGATTTCCCGTAAGTACTTCAATCAGGCTGATGAGCACGCCTGGGTGGGAGAAGTTTCATGACCCGGCTGAGCATCGTCCATAAGACGGCCTACAAGTACAACCGCCGCGTGACGTTGTCCTACAACGAGGCACGGATGACTCCGTTGACTGACGGCCAACAAGTGGTGCTGGAATCCTCCCTCAAGGTCTCGCCCAACCAGGCCTCCGTCAGCACCTACCGCGACTATTGGGGAACCCGTGTCACGGCCTTCGACATGCAGATGCCCCACGAGAGCCTCGAGGTCCTTGCCACGGCCACCGTGGAAGTGCACCGCACGGAGCGGGTGGCCGTGGAAGATGACATCGTGGGCTGGGACGTCATGGCCTCCGAAAAAGTCCAGGACGAATTCAGCGATTGGCTTCCCCAGTCACGGCTCAGCGGCCCGGGGGAGGAAGTCCTGGGCATCGTTCCCGGGATCGTTGAAGGCAAGAATCCACATGAGGCAGCGCTGGCGGTTTTCGCGTGGATGGCCGGCGAAATGACCTACATGAAGGGCTCCACCGGCGTGACGACGAACGCCGAGCAAGCGTGGTCGCAGCGTCAAGGCGTATGCCAGGACCTTGCCCACCTTGCCATCGGTGCCCTGCGCTGCAGCGGCATCCCCGCGCGCTACGTCTCCGGGTACATCCATCCCCGGTCCTCGGCCGACATCGGTGAAACTGTGGCCGGGCAATCGCACGCGTGGCTCGAATGGTGGGATGGGGAGTGGCGCAGCTGGGACCCCACCAACCACAAGCCGGCAGGTGACTACCACGTCACAGTGGCAAGGGGCCGTGACTACCGGGATGTTCCGCCGCTTAAAGGCATCCTCTCCGGTGGCGGCGGCTCGGGACTCTCCGTGTCCGTGGAGATAACCCGCCTCGCCTAGAGATATTTCGTACAGCTAAGGCCCTTAAGACGTGCTCTTAAGGGCCTTATCTGTACTCAAACTTTTGGCAGGGTTTACCAGGGCGAGGGCTTGTAGTCCTTGAGGAAGACACCGTACTGGTCTTCGCCCTTTTCGCCCATCACGATGGGGTCGTACACCCGGGCCGCTCCGTCCACCAGGTCCAAGGGAGCGTGGAAGCCCTCTTCCATGAGCCGGACTTTGGTGTAGTGCGGCCGTTCGTCGGTGATCCAGCCGGTGTCCACCGCGGTCATGAGGATGCCATCGGAGTCAAGCATCTCCTGGGCACTGGTCCGCGTCATCATGTTCAAGGCTGCCTTGGCCATGTTGGTGTGCGGGTGGCCGGGCCCTTTATAGGCACGCGAGAACTGCCCTTCCATGGCCGAGACGTTGACGATGTATTTCCGGTGCGCTGTGGAACGCTTCATGGCGTCCCGCAGCCGGCTGACCAACAGGAAGGGTGCGGTGACGTTGCAGAGCTGGACTTCGAGCATCTCCAACGGGTCCACCTCATCCACAACCTGGGTCCAGCTGTTGATCGAAGCGAGGTCGGGGACCAAGCCACCGGCGTCGATGGCAGTCCCAGACTCGATCCGCTCCAAGGAGGCCGAACCAGTGGACAGAGCCAGTGAAGTAATGGCATCGCCAGCCAGGACCGGGTGCTCGGTGACGCTGCTGGCCAGGGCCAAAGGGTGTTTGTCGTGGGCATGTCCGAACGTCACCAGCTCAGGACCTCCGTTGGCAGCTTCGAGCGCCGCCGGCAACGGCTCGTCCTCGGCATCGACCAGGGGTTTGTAGGCGTTGCCTGAACGGCGCACAGTTTGCGCGGCGTTGTTAATGATGATGTCCAACGGGCCGGCCTCATTGAGGGAATCCGTCAACGCCATGACTTGTGCCGGATCGCGAAGGTCGATTCCAACAATCCTCAAGCGGTGCAGCCACTCGCTGCTGTCCTCCATGGCGGCGAATCGTCGTGCAGCGTCTTTGGGGAAGCGCGTGGTGATGGTGGTATGCGCTCCATCCCTGAGCAGGCGCAGGGCGATGTACATGCCGATTTTCGCGCGGCCACCGGTCAGCAAGGCCCGACGACCCGTGAGGTCTGTTCGGGCGTCCCGTTTGCTGTGGCTGAAAGCTGCGCATTCGGGGCACAGCTGGTGGTAAAAGGCATCCACCTGGGTGTAGTGCTTTTTGCAGATGTAGCAGGGCCGCGAGCGGATCAGGTGCCCGGCGATCTCACCGGTAGCGGACGGAGCCAGCTTGTTGCCGCGGGTCTCGTCGTCGATCCGGTCCGGTGCCGCTGTGGCCGTCAGGGCAATAACGGCCCTGTCGGCTTCGGCGATCGAGTCGCGTTTGGTGACGCGGCGGTGGCGCTTGACGGCTTTGAACATCTTGCCGGTGGCACGCCGGACGGCAACGTAGTCCGGGTGCTCTTCGTCGTAGACGTGGATCGTGGTCAGAACCTTGAGGCAGGCCTGGATCTCTTCAGGCGTCAGATCGGTGGAGCTCATTGACCTGATTTTACAGCCTTGGGAGAGTGAGGACTGCCTCGGGCTCTGTCCGGTTCAGCTGGAAGCCGGCCCTGCCACGCGGGACTGGATCCCTGCGGCCACCTTCTCTGCGGAGTCGCGGATTTCGGGGTCGTGGTGGGTGGCAACCTTGAGGGCCTCCGGCAACGCACCGCGATGCCGGGCAGACAACTCAAGTTCGGCCTCACCGGGCTCGGGAACAACCTGGCCCTTTGCCAGGACGGTGATTCCGGATTCGGTGACCTTGTACCCACGGGCTTTATCCAGGGCGGGGTCGAGTCCGATTGCTGCGCCTGCGGGTACTTTGACGTTCTTATCCAGGATGGCCCGGTTGATGACGGCACCTTCACCGACATAAACCTTGTCCATCAAAACGGAGTCCTGGACGCGGCTGCCTGCCGCGACGTAGGCATCGTTGGAAAGCACGGAGCCCTCAACGATGCCACCGGAAATCACGACGCCGCTGGCCACGATCGAATCCAAGGCCGTACCCACGGTGTTGTTCCCGCCACGGACGAACTTTGCCGGCGGGGAAATGCTTTGGCGGGTATAAATCGGCCACTCGGAGTTGTACAGGTTGAATACCGGCACAGGGGAGATGAGGTCCATATGGGCGTCGTAGAACGAATCGATGGTACCGACGTCGCGCCAGTAGGTACGGTCACGGTCAGTGGCACCGGGAATGTCGTTCAAGGTGAAGTCATAGACGCCCGCTTCGCCTTGGTCCACGAAGTAGGGAATGATGTCCCCGCCCATGTCGTGTTTGGTGTCGAGGCGTTCAGCATCCACGTGGAGCGCTTCAACCAGGGCATCGGCGTTGAAGACGTAGTTACCCATGGAAGCCAGGAACTGCGACGGATCCGCTGCCAGCCCGGGGGTGCTGGCAGGTTTCTCCACGAAGGCGGCGATCTTTTGGGGATCGTTCTGGTCCACCTCGATGACGCCGAACTGGTTGGCCATGTTCAGCGGCTGGCGGACGGCGGCAACAGTGGCCTTGGCGCCGCTTGCGATGTGCTGCTCCACCATCTGGGAGAAGTCCATGCGGTAAACGTGGTCCGCGCCGACCACTACCACGATGTCCGGGGCGTCATCGTGGATCAGGTTCAACGACTGGTAGATGGCATTGGCGCTGCCCAGGAACCAGCTCTTGCCCACGCGCTGCTGCGCTGGTACGGAAGCCACATAACGGCCCAGCTGAGTAGACATCCGCCACGTTTCGGAGATATGCCGGTCAAGGCTGTGTGATTTGTACTGCGTAAGCACCACGATTTTCAAATATCCCGAATTCACGAGATTCGACAGTGCAAAGTCGATTAACCTGTAGCCGCCAGCAAACGGAACGGCCGGTTTGGCCCGATCCGCTGTCAGCGGCATGAGTCGGTTGCCTTCGCCGCCTGCCAATACGATTGCCAAAACTTTCTTCAACGCCATGGTCACAGCTCCCCGTACGTCTTCGTATCCCCCAAAAGTCCGATTTTCCGGACCCTTTCACACTAGAACACATACGCCGGAACGACTACGTTGGTTAGCGTGCGAATAGACATTGTGACTAAAGAATTCCCTCCGGAAATTTATGGCGGTGCCGGTGTCCACGTTGCCGAGCTCAGCCGGGTGCTGGCGAAGCACGTCGACCTTCACGTCCGGGCGTTCGGCGCGCCCCGTGACGCGGACTACCATGGGGCCACCGTGGCCTCTTACGCCACGCCCGAAGACCTCGGCGATGCCAACGCTGCCCTCCAAACTCTCGGCGTCGACCTGCGGATCGTTCCGGACATTGCGGGAGCGGACCTTGTCCACTCGCACACCTGGTACGCCAACATGGCCGGACACCTGGCTTCACTGCTTCATGGCATTCCCCATGTCCTCAGCGCCCACAGCCTGGAACCACTGCGACCGTGGAAAGCGGAGCAGCTCGGCGGCGGTTACGCGTTGTCCTCCTGGGTGGAGAAAACGGCCTATGAGGCCGCAGCCGCCATCATCGCGGTTTCGGACGGCATGCGCCAGGACATCCTCCGGAGTTACCCCAACGTTGATCCCGAAAAGGTCAAGGTAGTCCACAACGGCATTGACGTCTCCCTGTGGGAGCGCGATGAGGAAGATGATGCGATCCGGGCCCTGGGCATTGATCCTGCCAAGCCCAGCGTGGTGTTCGTAGGCCGCAACACCCGGCAAAAGGGGGTTCCGTACCTGCTGCGGGCGGCTTCGAGCCTTCCGGACGATGTCCAGTTGGTACTTTGCCTTGGCGCCGCGGACACACCGGAACTCGCTGCCGAAACAGCACGGCTCATCCAAGAACTGCAGACCAAGCGTGAGGGCGTGATCCTCATCGAAAGGATGCTCCCACGCAAGGAGCTCATCCAGGTCCTCAGCCATGCCACGGCTTTTGCCTGCCCTTCCATTTACGAGCCCTTGGGCATCGTCAACCTCGAAGCGATGGCCTGCGGCGCGGCCGTCGTCGCCAGTGCCACCGGTGGTATTCCCGAAGTGGTCCAGCATGGCGAAACGGGACTGCTGGTCCCCTTGGAGCAGGTCACCGACGGCACCGGCACTCCGCTGGATCCGGAGAAGTTCGTCAGTGATTTCGCTGCCGCCCTGAACCAGGTGGTCACGGATCCAGCCCGGGCACGTGAGATGGGCATTGCCGGCAGGCGCCGGGCCGAGGAGCATTTCTCGTGGGAGTCCATCACCGAAACCACCCTTGAGGTGTACCGCTCAGTACTGCGCTGACCTTGGGCACCGCAGGTGCCTTCCAACAGCACGCCAAACCTCGACGGCGCCGCCCCCTTTGGTGGGGACGGCGCCGTCGTGGTTTTAAGTTCCTTGATTGTTCACCGAACGGTACGGCAACCCTGCTAGCGGGACTTGGCCGCTTTCAGTGCCAGCATCGCCTTCTCATCTGCCGGAGCGCTCCCGCTGGCGCGCTGCTCGCGGAAGTACTGGCGTGCCTGGTCCTGGCGTTGCGCTTCTGCCCCAGTAGCGATCCGGGCCCGGAGGTGCTCGGGGCCGTAGCCAAAGGCATCGACGAGGTCCACAGCGTGAGGGCGTATCTTGACCAGCAGGCGGTTGATGTACGTGCCAACAGTCCGTCCGCGCTGCATGGAAAGCCGGCCGTTCATGAGGTACCAGGAGAGATGCTTTTCAATCAGGGACAGGCCGAAGAGATCACGCAACCAGGTGAGCACCCGCTTGGTTCCTTCGTCCGGGGCCTGGGCCAGGGCTTCGGTGAACGCCTCCCATTGGAGGAGCTCCGCATGCGCCTGCGCTGCTTCGATCAGTTCATGTTGGTGCTGGTTGAAGAGCGCTGCGGCCTGGTGTTGCGGGAGTTTGTTGGCGCCCTTCAAAGCCGCGCCGACCTCGGCCACCATGGACTGCACACGGTCCGCGAGCAAAGTGCGCTGGCCTTCTTCGTCGCGCAAGGCCAGGGCTGCCTTTTGAACCGAGCCGTTGTCGGCCACGAACTGGGCCACTTGGCGCAGGCCCGTTCGGTGCAGGGCAACACCGGCAGCCTGGTCCACAACGTAGCGGGCCAGCACACCAAAGTCGGCGCTGCGGAATTCCTTGGCATAGTCGGCCAGGAGCCGCTTGGCTACCAGTTGAAGCAGGACTGTATTGTCGCCTTCGAAGGTCACGTAGACATCAAGGTCCGCACGGAGGGAGGCGAAGCGGTTTTCAATCAGGAAGCCCGCGCCGCCACAAGCTTCACGGCACTCCTGGAGGGTGTCCAGGGCGTGCCAGGTGCTGAGCGGCTTGAGGGCGGCCGCCAGTGTTTCCAGGTCCTGGCGGTCGGCGTCGGTGTCGTGCGCGCCGGAGAAAACGTCGTCGAACTTCTGCAGCAACTCCTCGTGCGCAAAACTGGCCGCGTAGGTGGTGGCCAGCCGCGTGAAAAGCCGGCGTTGGTGGCGCTGGTAGTCCAGCAGCACTTCTTCATCCGTGGCAGAGGAGGCATTGAACTGCCGGCGCTCAGTGGCGTACTGGATGGCGGTCTTGAGGGCCACCTTGCTGGCGGCAACGGCGGCTCCATCCAAGGACACGCGGCCTTGGACCAAAGTGCCCAGCATGGTGAAGAAGCGGCGTCCGGGGCTGGCAATGGTGGAGGTGTACGTTCCATCCACAGCAACATCGCCATAGCGGTTCAGAAGGTTGGTGCGCGGGATCCGGACGTCCGTGAAGTGAAGGCGACCGTTGTCGATGCCGTTCAATCCGCCCTTGATGCCATCGTCTTCGCCGCCGATGCCCGGCAGAAACTCCTTGGTAGCGGGATCACGGAGCTCCACATAGAAAGCGTGGACGCCATGGTTGACGTTCTGTGTGATGAGCTGGGCGAACACCACTGCCGCCAGGCCGTCGTTGGCCGCGTTTCCGATGTAGTCCTTCCAGGCCGCGCGGAACGGGGTGTTGATGACGAACTCCTGGCTGCCGGCGTCGTAAGTGGCAGTCGTGGCGATGCTGGCGACGTCGGAACCGTGCCCGGTCTCCGTCATGGCGAAGCAACCCGGAATGTCCAGGCTCATGATCCCGGGAAGCCATTTGTCATGGTGCTCAGCGGTTCCCAGGTGCATGACGGCGGAGCCGAAAAGACCCCACTGCACGCCGGCCTTGATCTGGAGGGAGGGATCGGCGGTGACGAGTTCCTCGAAGCCGGCAATGTTCCCACCGTGATCGTCCGAGCCGCCCAGGCGCTTCGGGAACGCGCGGTGCACCGCGTTGTTGTCCACCAGGAACTTCAATTGCTCGAACACCCGGGCACGGTGCTCGGTGTGGTGCAGTCCCTCGATCTTTTGCACGGCAGGGTTGCCCGCAACTTCACGCGCTTGATGCCGGATGTGCGCCCATTTGCCCAGGAGCTGCTCGCCCAGGGCCGCAACGTCAACCACGGGTTGGACGGCGGTGGCGGCGTCGTCGCGGCCTGCCGGTTTGGTGGCCGATGAGGCCCTGTCCACTACTTCAGTCATGTTGATTCCTTCTTTGGTTCCGACAACTGATGAGTCATTTGCTGGTGTCATGTGGTGGCCTTGAGCCCAGGGGCGACGCCCAGGCACAGCCAGTCGGTAATCTGGGCCGCCATGGCCGCCTGGTCCGGTTTGCCGGCACCTGCGGGGCTTCCCAGCCACATCTCGCCGGCATTCCTGACCAAACCGATGGCTGCTGTTGGCCAGTACACGATCACCGCTTCCTTTTCCGCGCCCTCCTTCTCCACGCCGAGGTACTCACGCATTGGAGTGGCGATCATCTCCGTGATCTGTTCGAAAAAGTTGCCGAGGGCGCCTGAGGCCGCAATCGCGTCCTGCGCTGAGGCCTCGCCGGGCGTGAGCCGCGTGATGAAGGCATACACATTGGGGCTGGACTCGGCCATCTGCAGGTATGCGGACACCATGGCGTACAGCCCTTCGCGCGGTGTCTGGGCCAGTTGCGCAGCTTCCCTCATCCTGCGCTGCATTTGCCCCAGTACAACCTCGCCCATGGCTTGTTGAAGGCCGGCCTTGTCACCGAAGTAGCGGTAGAACACGGATTTGGACGTGCCGGCCGCTCCGGCGATGTCCTCCATGGAGGCATCACTTCCCAACCTGTGGACGGCTTTGCGTGCCGCCTTGATGAGTTCACGACGCCGTTCCTCACGGTGGGATTGCCATCTTGAGGCCCTGCCATCCACGGCAGAGGCGGCCTCGCCTGGGGGAGCCTGGGCGGCAGTGGGGAATTCCTGGTGGCGACTGTTCACGATACCCAGCGTATCAGGTACGCTGGGTATCAGTAACTGGCATTGATCGAAGGAGACAAGCATGGCTGCAGCAGACGTGACAACGGGTGGGAACCCGGATCGCGCTACAACACCCGAAGCAGTGCGCCGCGCCTACATCGTGGGCGGCAACCGCATCCCCTTCGCCCGCACCGGCGGAGCCTATGTAAAGTCCTCCAACCAGGACATGCTTACGGCAGCGCTGGAGGGGCTGATCGCCAGGTTCGGGCTGCAGGACGAACGAATCGGAGAGGTGGCCGCTGGAGCGGTCCTCAAGCACTCGCGGGATTTCAACCTCACCCGCGAGGCCGTGCTGGGCTCAGCATTGTCACCGGAAACCCCCGCCTACGACCTCCAGCAGGCCTGCGCGACCGGCCTGGAGACGGTGCTCGGTTTGTCGAACAAGATCAAGCTGGGGCAGATCGAGTCGGCCATCGCGGGCGGCGTGGATTCGGCATCGGATGCGCCCATCGCCGTCAGCGAGGGCCTCAGGGAAATCCTGCTGGACCTCAACCGCGCCAAGACTCCGGTGCAGAAGTTGAAGATCATCGGCCGCATCCGCCCAAAGGACCTGGCCCCTGATGCCCCCAATACCGGCGAACCCCGCACGGGATTGTCAATGGGTGAACACCAGGCCCTCACCACGGCCCAGTGGAAGATCAGCCGCGACGCCCAGGACGAGCTTGCCTTCAACAGCCATCGCAACCTGGCGGCCGCCTACGAACGGGGTTTCTTCGATGACCTGATAACCCCGTACCGCGGGCTCAGCCGGGACTCCAACCTGCGCGCGGACACAACCCTGGAGAAGCTTGCATCCCTCAAGCCTGTGTTTGGCAGGAACCTCGGGTCGGAGGCAACGATGACCGCGGGCAACTCCACGCCCCTGACCGATGGTGCTTCCACCGTCTTGCTGGCGACAGAAGAATGGGCAGACGAACACAAACTGCCCAAGCTCGCTACCGTCCTGGACGGCGAGGCGGCGGCCGTTGATTTTGTGCACGGCAAGGACGGACTCCTGATGGCTCCCGTGTTCGCTGTTCCCCGGCTGCTCGCCCGCCATGGCCTGACGTTCGAGGACATTGACTTCTTCGAAATCCATGAGGCCTTTGCAGGAACCGTATTGAGCACCCTGGCCGCCTGGGAGGACGAGGAATTCGGCCGGGACCGCCTTGGACTTGACGGCGCCTTGGGCAAAGTCGACCGCGCCAAGCTCAACGTCAATGGCTCCTCGCTGGCTGCGGGACATCCCTTTGCCGCCACCGGCGGGCGGATAGTGGCCTCCCTTGCCAAGATGCTGCACGAGAAGGGCACCGTGGACGGCCGTCCGGCACGAGGCCTCATCTCGGTATGCGCCGCAGGCGGCCAGGGTGTAGTCGCGATTCTGGAAGCAGCCTAGGGGAATTCAATGACAGACAAGTACACACAGATCGTGGGCCAGGGCCTCGGCAAAAACGTTGCCAGGAAACTGGGGCTGCCGCAGCCGGTGGAGCTGCGCCGCTACAAAGCAGGGGCGCCACTGGTGACCGGCCCGGTCCTGGTCAGCGGTGACAGCGCGGGCAGCGATGACATTGCCACCACCCTGCTTGGCTGGGGCCTTGATGTTCGGCGGAACGCGCTCCCCAAGGAAAAGCTGGGAGCCATTGTCATTGTGCTCGATGCCGTGCAGCACCCTGAAGACCTGGGCAAGACCGTCCTCACGGCAGCGTCCTCCCTGCGTGACCTGGCACCGAACGCCCGTGTCGTGACCATCTCCCGGACCCCCCAGTCCGCGCAATCACCCGCGTCGGCGGCAGCCCGCCAAGGCATTGACGGACTCCTGCGTTCGTTGGCAAAGGAGCTGCGCGCCGGAGCAACAGCCAACGGGATACTGCTCGACGACGACCTCGCGACAACCAGTCCGTCAGCGCTGGGCGCCCTGCGCTTCTTCCTTTCGGGACGCTCTGCCTACGTGGATGGACAGTTCCTGACTGTGACCTCGGCGTCGGGAATGCTGCCCACGGACTCTGACAAGCCGTTGGCCGGAAAAGTGGCGGTTGTTACCGGTGCTGCCCGGGGGATCGGCGCGGCGATCGCGCGCACCCTGCACCGCGACGGCGCAAAAGTGGTCCTGGTGGACATTCCAGCCGCCGGTGACCATCTCGCAGCTGTCGCCAATGAAGTCATGGGCACTGCGCTTCAACTCGACATCAGCCGCGACGATGCAGGGCACCGGATCATCGAACATGCCGTGGAGCGCCATGGCCGGCTGGACATCGTGGTGCACAACGCAGGCATCACCCGCGACAGGCTCCTGGCCAACATGGACGAGGGCAGATGGCAGTCTGTCATTGCGGTCAACATCGCCGCGCAACTCAGGATCAACGAAGCCCTCCTGGCGTCGGAACACTTCCGGGACTCTCCGCGCATCGTGTCGGTGGCTTCCACCAGCGGCATCGCCGGAAACAGGGGCCAAACCAACTACGGCGCATCCAAGGGCGGCGTCATCGGAATGGTCAGGTCCACAGCAGCACTGCTCGAGCCCTACGGGGGTACCATCAACGCCGTTGCCCCCGGTTTCATTGAAACCGAAATGACGGCAAAGATGCCTTTCGCCATTCGCGAAGCCGCCCGGCGCCTGAATTCGCTCAAGCAGGGTGGCCAGCCACAGGATGTGGCTGAAGCCATCGCGTTCCTCGCCAGTGACGCTGCAGGCGGCATCTCGGGGGGAGTGCTCCGGGTGTGCGGGCAACAGCTGGTGGGAGCATGAGCACTCCGCAACCGGTAGTTCTTGGGGAGCTGCCATCGCTGTCCCGGCTCTACGTCAACGCAGCAGCCACCGCGGCCCGTCGCCGCGTCCTGGGCGCAAATCCAGGCGGAACCAGGTTGCCTGCGGTCAGCCACGAAGTCCACAACGTCAGGGCCGACGTCGAAAACCTGACGGCGTACCAGCACTTGGTAGGGGAGACGGCCAGCGATACCCTCCCTGCGGGTTACGTCCATGCGCTGGCCTTTCCGGTGTCCATGAGCGTGATGAACCGTGACGACTTCCCCCTGCCGCTCCTTGGCATGATCCACCTCAGGAACCATGTGGAGCAGCGCACGCCCATCCATTTCAGTGAAGCGTTGGACATCAGGTCGTGGGCCGGGAACATGACCGGACATCGTGCAGGTACCCAGCTTGATATCACTGCCGAAGTCCGTTCCAACGCCAGCGGGGAACTGCTTTGGCTCGGCGTGTCCACGTACCTCGCCAAAGGCGTCTTCCTCCCTGGCATCGACAAAGCCGGGAGCGCATCCGGAGCTTCCGCGCCGGCGGATTTTTCCGCGCCGGATCCCACGGCCCTGTGGCAACTGGGACTCGAAATCGGACGGTCATATGCCACGGTCTCAGGTGACTTCAATCCGATCCACTTGAGCGTGTTGTCGGCAAAGGCACTGGGGCTTCGGGGGTCGATAGCCCATGGGATGTACCTCGCGTCCCGGGCGCTGGCAGACGTTGGGGCTGCGAAGTCGGAGGCCTTTACCTGGGACGTGGGCTTTGAAGCGCCCGTCTTCCTCCCGGCGCGCGTGGCCTTGGACATTGCCACGGTCCAGTCCGAATCAGGCACTTGGGAGCGCTCGGAGTACGTGGCCTGGAATCCACGCAGCGGCAGGCGCCATTTCCTGGGCGCTGTCTCAGCTTTGTCGTGATGAGTCGCTGACATGCGGCGCCCACCTGAAGGGGTGCCGCATGTTATCGACAAACAACGAAACAATAGTGAGCAAGCTTGCACCGGCGGATGTGGAAGCCGCAGAAGCCTCGAATGACAACAAATGACGGAAACAAACAAGGCCCGGAATCCGTAGATTCCAGGCCTTGGTTTTGTGCGCGGAGGGGGACTTGAACCCCCACCCCCTTTCGAGGACTAGCACCTCAAGCTAGCGCGTCTGCCATTCCGCCACCCGCGCAGGTGGTGTTCAGTGGACCAGTCAGCACCTTGCGGCGCTTCATATTCCTCCGAAGCAGCGAGAAAAACTCTAACACGGTTTCAAGTGCCTGAAAAATCGAGGGCGGGGCCGCAGACACCGACGGACCCCTGGGGGAGCTTCAGGTTGATGGGTTCCTGACCCGGGACGCAACTGGTGAGTAGGCTGAAGGTATACGGGACGGGCTGCAGCTGTTGCAGTGCGCGTCGCCCGAACCTGCAGCCCAGCTACGCAAGGAGAGTTTCCATGTCTGCCATCCGCCCGGAAGACGAAGTTGTCAGGATCTGCCAGGAGCTCATCCGCATCGATTCCTCAAACTTCGGTGACGACACCGGCCCCGGCGAACGTGCAGCTGCCGAATACACAGCCGGCCTGATCACCGAGGTGGGACTGGAAGCGGAGATCTTCGAATCAGCCCCCGGGCGGGCCAACGTCGTGACCCGCATGGCAGGGGAGGATCCCAGCGCTGACGCACTGGTGGTGCACGGGCACCTGGACGTCGTTCCTGCGCTGAAGGACCAGTGGAGCGTAGATCCTTTCAGCGGCGAGTTGAAGGACGGGCTGGTGTGGGGCCGGGGAGCCGTGGACATGAAGGACATGGACGCGATGATCCTCTCCGTCATGCGCGACTTCGCCCGGACGGGCCGCAAACCCAAGCGGGACATCATTTTTGCCTTCTTTGCCGACGAAGAAGCCGGCGGCACCTACGGCGCCCGGTACGCCGTCGAACATCGTCGCGAGTTGTTCGACGGCGCCACTGAAGCCATCTCCGAAGTCGGCGGCTTCTCCGCCACGATCGGCGGACAACGGACCTACCTGCTCCAGACCGCGGAAAAGGGCCTCTCCTGGCTGCGGCTGGTGGCGCACGGACGGGCAGGCCATGGCTCCCAAATCAACACCGACAACGCCGTTACCCGGCTGGCGGGCGCCGTCACCAGGATCGGTGAATACCAGTGGCCCGTGGAACTGACACCAACCACCCGGCAATTCCTCGACGGCGTCACTGAACTGACCGGCGTCGAGTTCGATGCCGACAACCCCGACATCCTCCTCAAGGAACTGGGCACGGTGGCGAGGTTTGTGGGAGCAACGTTGCAGAACACCTCCAACCCCACGCTGCTTCGTTCGGGCTACAAGCACAACGTCATCCCCGAGTCCGCCGAAGCCTTCGTGGACTGCCGCACCCTCCCGGGCCAGCAGGAGCTGGTGTTCGAGACCATCAAGCAACTTGCCGGCGAGGGCATCGAGATCAGCTACGTCAACAAGGACGTTTCCCTGGAGGTGCCCTTTGCCGGGAACCTGGTGGACTCAATGATCGATGCCCTCCACTCCGAGGACCCCGGAGCCAAGGTCCTTCCCTACACCCTCTCAGGCGGCACCGACAACAAGTCCCTGAGCAAGATCGGCATCACCGGCTACGGCTTTGCGCCGCTCATGCTGCCGGACGAGCTCGATTTCACCGGGATGTTCCACGGTGTCGATGAGCGGGTGCCGGCGGAGTCGCTGCAGTTCGGCGCCCGCGTACTGAACACCCTGCTGAGCAACTACTAAAGGCAACCACCACAAGGAGGCCCTGCCATGAGTCCCGAAGAAATCCTGCCCGACGCCCTGCTGGAACGCCTTCGCGGCCGCGCTGCCGGTTACGACCAGAACAACCAGTTCTTCCACGAGGACCTGGAAGAGCTGGCCGCTGCCGGGTACCTGAAGCTGTTCGTCCCGGAGCACGACGGCGGATGGGGACTCGGTCTCGAAGCGGTAGCTGCGTTGCAGCAACGACTCGCCACGGCGGCCCCGGCCACCGCGTTGGCGGTGAACATGCACCTGGTGTGGACCGGCGTCGCACGTGTCCTGGCAGCCAGGGGCGACGACTCACTGGACTTCGTCCTGAAAGAAGCAGGGAAGGGCGAAGTCTTTGCCTTCGGCATTTCCGAGGCCGGCAATGATTCCATGCTGTTCGATTCGGGCACGGTGGCCGAACCGTTGCCTGATGGTGGCTACCGGTTCACGGGCCGGAAGATCTTCACCAGCCTCTCGCGCGGGTGGACCAGGCTCGGGACTTTCGGCAAAGATACGGACGCCAGGGACGGCGAGGGCGAATTGGTTTTCGGCTTCCTCCACCGTGACGAACCCGGGCACGAGACCCTGAACGACTGGGACACCCTGGGCATGCGGGCCAGCGCTTCGAACACCACCTTGCTGCATGGCGCCGTCATCCCGGCGGAACGCATTTTCCGGAAGCTGCCGGTAGGCCCCAACAAGGACCTGCTGATTTTCGCCATCTTCGCGTGCTTTGAGACGTTGCTGGCCTCGGTTTATACGGGTGTTGCCGAGAGGGCCTTCACCCTGGCCGTGGCGAACGTGAAGCGTCGCGTCTCGGCAAAATACGGTGGGCGCAGCTACTCGCAGGATCCCGATATCCGCTGGAAGGTGGCCGATGCCGCTTTGGCCATGGATGGGATCTACCCGCAAATATCGTCCGTGGCACGCGACGTCGACACCCTGGTTGACCACGGCGCCCAGTGGTTCCCCAAACTTGTGGGGATCAAGTCCCGGGCCACAGAAAACGCCCGCCACGTGGTGGATCTGGCCATCCGGGTTACCGGGGGATCCAGCTACTTCCGTGGCTCGGAGATGGAGCGCCTGTACAGGGACGTCCTGGCGGGAATTTTCCATCCGTCCAACGACGAATCAGCGCACAACACTGTTGCCAGCGCCTGGCTTGGACCACTCGAGGGGTAGCTCAGAAGCCGCCGACCCTCTTATCGCCTAGACGGTACGTTGCACGGAGTAGACCTTGCGACGCAACCAGAAACGTCGTCCGCCGCCGAGGTAGAGAACGCTGCGCTCGAGTTCCCACTTGCCGTACTCCGAATGTTCGGCCAGCCGTCGGCGCGCGTCGGGCAGCGAATCGTCAGGGCCCACCGTCAGTACGAGGTATTCGTACTGACGTGCATAGTCTCGTTGGCGCTCCACGGAGCTGCCCGGAAATTGTTCTCTCATCCCTCTCCATTTTCGTCTTTTTCCGGCTAACGTGAAGTCATGAGCATCGATCCGCGTGTCGCGCTTCAATCATTGACCGCCGCCCTGGAAGAACATCTGGCAGCCGCATCAGCACGACGCGGTGAGGGTGATCCTACCGTCGAAGCCGCGTTCTTCGCCGTCGCTGACGCCTTCGAAGTTTACGAAGACGCCCTCTACGAGTCCTTCTCCGAGGTCACACCCCTCCAGGTGTTCGACGACGAGGATGAGGAGGAAGACGACGACGAAGAGGCGCTCAAAAGCGTGGACGATTGAACCGGTTTTGAAACAGACCCTGTTTTGAAACCAAACCAGCCTTGAACCGGCCGCCCCAGGGCGGCCGGTTTTTTGTGCCCATTTTCGCCTTCGTCCATTCCCGTACAGGCCCGGCTTCCCGGGCTTTTTCCTGTCCACCGGGCGCACGCGAACACGTAGTGCCACCATCGCCAGCTAGGTACTTGCACGTAGGACCCATGGGTAAGGCTGCGCAAACTTGAGTACCGACTACTGGTGCGCCCACCTGCGGCCAAAGCTTCACTGATACGTAGGCAATGGAAGGTCTGCGAAGAAGGCTGACAAAGTGAAAGTTCCAGTTGTGCGTTCAGGCAAGGCAGCGGCACCCAAGGGTGCAGGCCATGCCGTCGTGGGACCAGCCCTCCCAACGGACCATCTCATTGCCCACGTCAATCCGCCGGTGTCTCCCTGGATTGACAAGTCCGTTGCTGCACAACGGACAGAAAAGGCGGGACTGGCGGCGCCCAGGCCGGATGTCACCCTGGACCTCGTGCCGCCAGTCACCCACCGCCGCTCGCGCGTCCGGCCTCCACTCCGTAACCGGCTGGGCTGGACACGCTTCTTGACCACATGCCTGCGGGTCTCCGATACCGTCCTGGTTACGGCCGCGGTCTCGGCCGGCTATGCGCTCAATACCGGAGGGCTGCCCTTCACCGACGGAACCCTTGGGCCATCCCGGCAACTGACGTTGTGGGTCATCCTCGGAATGCTGTGGCTCGCCGCACTGGAGGTCTACCACACCAGGGATCCGAAAGTGCTTGGCGTCGGTCCGGAGGAATACAAGCGTGTGCTCTCAGCCAGCTTCCGCGTGTTCGGGTTCCTGGCGATCGTCGCGGTGGTATTCCAGGTGGAATCGATGGGCAATTACGTCCTGCTTTCCCTGCCCCTGGGCATCGTGGCCCTGACGGGAAGCCGGTGGGGATTCCGCAGGTGGCTGACCCACGAAAAGTCGCGCGGGCGTTGCCTGACCCGTGCCATCGTGGTGGGAGAACCCCAGGACGTCCGGTATGTGATCAAGCAGATCAACCGGAAATCGGGTGCCCCTTACGACATCCTCGGCGCATGCCTCCCGGGCGCCAGGCGAGGTGCGGTGCTGGTCGTCGACCAGGTCCGCGTCCCCGTCCTGTCGTCCATCTACGGAATAGCCCACACGGTGCGCCAGACCGGGGCAAACGCAGTCATCGTCGCCGGACCCGTACCCGGGGGCAACCAGTTCATCCAGGAACTTGGGTGGCGCTTGGAAGAAGACGCCGCCGAACTTGTTCTGGCCGCCACACTCACCAACGTGGCCGGCCCTCGCATTCATTGGCGCCCCGTGGAGGGCCTGCCACTGATGCACGTGGACATCCCGCACTACTCAGGTGGCAAGCACACCCTCAAGCGGTTGATGGATATCGCTGTTTCTTCCCTTGCGTTGATTGTCCTTACGCCGATCTTGCTGATCCTGGCCCTGATCGTCAGCGCAGACAGCCCAGGGCCTGTGCTCTACCGCCAGGAACGGATCGGCAAACGGGGCACCACGTTCCAGATGCTGAAATTCCGTTCCATGGTGGTTGATGCCGAAGCCCGCCTGGGCGAACTCGGCAACCAGGACGAGGGAGCCGGTGTCCTCTTCAAGATCCGCGGCGATCCCCGCGTCACGAACTGCGGCCGATGGATGCGCAAGTACTCCCTGGACGAACTGCCGCAGTTCTGGAATGTCCTGACGGGAAACATGAGCTTGGTGGGGCCACGCCCACCGCTGGCGCGGGAGGTCAATGGCTACGAACGCCATACGCACCGCCGGCTCCTGATCAAGCCCGGTATCACCGGGCTCTGGCAGATCAACGGACGCTCCGACCTTCCGTGGGATGAAGCGGTCCGGCTGGATCTCTACTACGTGGAGAACTGGTCCATCGCGGGCGACGTGATCATCATGTGGCGCACCTTCAAGGCCATGATCCGGCCGTCGGGAGCCTACTGACGACGGTACGTACTGCCAGGCACCTAGAACCCTTGCCAACAACACAGAATCCGAGTGGGAAATGAGCATAAGAACTGTTCCATCAGGACACCTCAACGGCAACGGCATGCGGCCCAAGCTGCGCATAGCAGTGGTGGGCGCAGGCTATTGGGGGCCAAACCTCGCACGCAACCTCAAAGCCAGCCCGGATTGGGAGCTTGTGGCCATCTGCGACCTGGATGTCGAGCGCGGCATGAAACTGGCCGAAAGCGTTGGCGGGGTGGCCGTCCTCGAGTCCTTGGACGAACTGCTGGATACCTACAACCTGGACGCCGTCGCCGTCGCGACTCCGGCGCATACGCATCACGGCGTAGTGATGACGGCGCTGCGCGCGGGCAAACACGTCCTGGTGGAAAAGCCGCTGGCCGACAGCCGCGCCAAAGGATTGGAGATGGTGGATGAAGCCAATGCCAGGGGACTGGTCCTCATGGCCGACCACACCTACTGCTTTACCCCGGCGGTCCTCAAGATCCAGGAACTGGTCTCCAGCGGCGCGCTCGGGGACATCCTGTACGTGGACTCAGTCCGCATCAACCTCGGTCTCGTCCAACCGGACGTCAACGTCTTCTGGGACCTTGCTCCCCACGACCTCTCCATCCTCGACTTCGTCCTGCCAGGCGGTTTGCACCCCACCGAGATTTCCGCCCATGGCGCGGACCCCCTTGGTACGGGCCGCGACTGCGTGGGACACCTGACCTTCGGCCTGCCCAACGACGCCATGGTCCACATCCACGTCAACTGGCTCAGCCCCACCAAAATCCGGCAAATGATCATTGGGGGGTCGAAGCGGACGCTCGTCTGGGACGACCTGAATCCGCAGCAACGCCTCAGCGTCTACGACCGCGGGGTCAGCCTGGAACACCAACCACGATCGGCCGCCGACAAGAAGACCTCGGCCATCTCCTACCGTCTGGGTGACACCTGGTCTCCGGCCCTCCAGGAACGCGAACCCCTGGGACAAGTAGTGGCCGAACTCGCAACGTCCATCCGGAACCACACCAGGCCGCGCACCAGCGGCGAGTCCGGGCTGAGGGTGCTGTCCGTACTGGAGGCCGTGACCCAAAGCCTGGGCACCGATGGGCGGTCCACCATCGTGGCCGGCAATGAGGCAAATCTCCAGGTCGTACGATGAAAAAGCTCCTGGGGGCCAATGTGCTGGTGACAGGAGGCGCCGGAACCATCGGCTCCACCCTGGTGGACCAACTGCTCGACGCCGGCGTGGCCCACGTGGATGTCCTGGACAACCTCGTGCGGGGCAGGCGCGCCAACCTGGACCAGGCCTTGGCCAGCGAACGCGTCCAGTTGGTCGATGGGGACCTGCGGGACCGGGACCTGGTCCATGACCTCACCCGCGGAAAGGACCTGGTGTTCCACCAGGCGGCCATCCGCATCACCCAATGCGCGGAAGAACCGCGACTTGCCCTGGAAGTACTGGTGGACGGCACCTTCAATGTCTACGAAGCCGCCGTGGAGCACAATGTGGGCAAACTTATTTCGGCCTCCAGTGCCTCCGTCTACGGTATGGCCGAACACTTTCCCACCAGGGAAAACCACCATCACCACAACAACGACACCTTCTACGGAGCCGCAAAATCGTTCAACGAAGGGATGGCCAGGAGTTTCCGGGCCATGTACGGCCTGGACTACGTGCTGTTGCGCTACTTCAACGTCTACGGCCCCCGCATGGACGTTCACGGACTCTACACAGAGGTGCTGGTGCGCTGGATGGAACGGATCGACGACGGCCTGCCGCCCATGATTTTCGGCAGCGGCCAGCAAACCATGGACTTCGTGCACACCCAGGACGTTGCCAGGGCCAACGTCCTGGCGGCCGGCAGCGAGGTGCGTGAAGGCGTCTACAACGTAGCCAGCGGTACCGAAACCAGCCTGGCTGCGCTGGCACAGACCCTGCTCGGGGTAATGGACTCGTCCTTGCACCTGGAACACGGCCCGGAACGGGCTGTCAACGGCGTGGCCCGGCGGCTGGCGGACGTCACGGCAGCACGTGAAGACCTCGGCTTCGAATCAGCCATCGGACTCGAAGACGGCCTGCGCACTCTGGTTTCCTGGTGGCGACCGCTCCGTGCCGAAATCGCCGCCTCCCGTCTGGTTGCCCGGCCTGGTGTTCCGGCAGCAGGTGCGCGATGACCATCTCGGAGACACGGCTGGGGCGCATCGACGTCATGAAACCCTGGCTGGGCGAAGAAGAAGCCCAGGCTGTAGCCGAAGTGATCGCCTCCGGGTGGGTGGCCCAGGGTCCAAAGGTCCGCCAGTTCGAGGAAGCATTCGCAGCCGGGCAATTGGTGGCTCACGCAGTCGCCACGTCCAGTTGTACCTCGGCCCTGCATCTGGCTCTCGCGGTTGCCGGCGTCGGCCCGGGTGATGACGTGGTGGTGCCGTCCTTCTCCTTCATTGCCACCGCGAACGCGGCTACCTACATGGGTGGGCGGCCGGTGTTCGCCGACGTCGACCTCCAGACCGGGTGCGTGACGGCAGACACCGTGGAAAAGGCCCTCACCCCAAACACCAAGGTCGTCATTGCGGTAGACCAAGGCGGGGTGCCGGTTGACCTTGAACCCATCCGGGCGCTGTGCGATCCGCGGGGGATCATCGTGGTCGAAGACGCTGCCTGTGCCATCGGTTCCCGCTACCGTGGCCGCCCGGTAGGTGCCGGCGCGGAACTGGCGGCCTGGTCCTTCCATCCCCGCAAAATCCTCACCACCGGAGAAGGCGGAATGCTCTCCACCCCACGCCAGGACTTCGCGGAGCGGGCACGGCGTCTCCGGGAGCACGCAATGAGCGTTTCAGCCGCGGACCGCCACGCCAGCATTCTTGCCCCGGCGGAAGAGTACCTCGAAGTCGGGTTCAACTACCGCATGACCGACCTTCAGGCCGCCGTCGGCCTTGTCCAGCTGGGACGGCTGCCCGAAGCCGTCCAGCGTCGGCGTGAACTGGCCGCCAACTACGCAAGCGCCTTTGCCGGCGTCGAAGGCCTCCGGCTGGTCAGCGACCCCGCTTACGGCACCGGAAACTTCCAATCCTGCTGGCTCGAAACCGGTCCTGCGTTCCCCCTCGGAAGGGACGGGCTGATGGCCCACCTCGCACAGGACGGCATCTCAGCGCGGCGAGGCATCATGGCAGCCCACCGTCAACCCGCCTACGCCGGCAAAGACTCCGGCAACGCCTCGCTGGAGGCCACCAACTGGCTGACCGACAACACCTTGATTCTTCCCCTTTACCACCAGCTGACCCTCCACGACCAAGTCCGCGTCATCGATTCGGTCCTACGCGCTGCCGGGCGCCCACAATGAGCGAACTTCTCCTCATTGCCGCCAGCGGCCTCGCCCGTGAAGTCCTGGCAATGGTCCGCAGCAGCGGGCCGTTCGACGTCATCGGGATCCTCGACGACGACGAGGACAAGCTCGGCAGGGTAGTGGACGGCGCGCACGTACTTGGCCCTATCCGCGACGCGCTCAAATTCCCCCACGCGTTGCTTTTGGTCTGCATCGGCAGCGGCAGTGGGCGCGAAGGCGTAGTGATGCGGCTCCGAAGCCTGGGGCTGGACGAAGAACGCTACGCCACGGCCATCGATCCTTCCGTCAACGTTCCGGAAGGCTGCATGATCGGCCGGGGGAGCATCATCCTGGCCCACGTCAGCATGACGGCGTCGGTAACCATCGGCAGGCACGTCGTCGCGATGCCCGGAGTCACGTTCACCCACGACGACGTCATCAGCGACTACGCAACATTCGCATCAGGGGTGTCACTGGGCGGGAACGTCCACATAGGCCGCGCGGCCTACATAGGGATGAACGCCAGTGTCCGCGAGCGCCGGACCATCGGTGCCAAGGCGACCATTGGCATGGGAGCGGCCGTCCTGAACGATGTTCCGGAGGACGAGACGTGGGCCGGTGTGCCGGCCCGCGTGATCAGGCGGGGCAATACTCCCGCACTGGAGGGGGCCCAGTGACGCTTCGGAGCGCGGTTACCCCACGACGGCGGCCAACACCGACCAGGGCGTTCGCCATCAGCGTCGTCAACGCCTTCATTACGAAGTTGGGGACCATCGGTATCGGCATCGCCTTGGCGCGCCTGCTCGGACCTGAGGAATTCGGGACCTACGCGGTGGCGTTCATAGCGCTCGTCGCTGTCCTGAGTTTCAACGAATTGGGCGTCAGCCTCGCCATCGTCCGCTGGCCCGGGGAACCGAAGGAGATTGCCGCTACCGTCACCACCATCTCCGTTGTCTGCAGTGTCCTCTTGTTCGGCCTGTCGTATGCGTTGGCGCCCCTTTTTACGGCGGCCATGGGCAATGAAGCTGCAACGGATGTGGTCAGGGCGTTGGCCTTGTGCATTGTGCTCAACGGCCTGGTGGCCACCCCGGCTGCCCTGCTGCAGCGGAACTTCCGCCAGGGACAGCGGATGATCATCGACCAAGTCAATGTGTGGCTGGGGGCGGGTGTCTCTTTGGTCCTGGTGATTGCGGGCATGGGGGCGATGAGCCTTGCCGTGGGGAGGGTCCTGGCGAGCGTGGTGGCGGCCATCCTGTTCCTCGTCTATTCGCCGCTGCCTTTCCGTTTCGGGTTCTCGCCAGTGTCGGCGAAACAGCTCCTGGTTTTCGGGCTGCCACTGGCCGGTGCCAGCGCGGTGGTCTTTGCCGTCGGTTACGTTGACCAGCTCATCGCGGGACGGCTGTTTGGCCCCGTGGTGCTCGGGTTCTACGTCATGGCATTCAACATGGCCGGATGGCCCTCAAGTTTGCTGTCGCAACCCCTGCGGAGTGTAGCGCCAGCCACCTTCGCCCGTCTCCAGGATCGGCCCGAAGACATGCGGGCGTCATTGCTGGCAATGATCGGAGCGGTTTCGGCCGTGGTCTTGCCAGTTTCTGCGGTGATGGTGGGATGCGCCATGCCACTTGTCACAGTTGTCTATGGGGACGCCTGGGCGCCCGCCGGCATAGCGCTCATGTGGTTGGCGCCCCTCACAGTGTTCCGCATCCTCCACGAGCTGCTTTATGACTACCTCGTGGTTCTTGGCTCCTCGCTCTCCATCTTGAATGTGCAAATCGTAGCCCTGGTCGCACTTATACCGGCACTGCTGGCCGGCGGCGCGCTCGCAGGGATGCCGGGCCTTGCTGCCGCTCCTGCGCTGGTAGCGCTGCTGGTGACCTCCCCGCTCTACCTTCGGGCCCTTCGGCATGCGAACGTACCGCTTCGGGCCCTGGGAAAACGCCTTGGCATACCCACCGCACTGGCAGTACTGACGGCAGTTACCTGTTACGGCCTGACGCAGTCCATCGCTGCCCCGCTTGGAAGCGTCCTCGCCTCAACGGGCGTGGGCGTTGCGGCCATGTTGGCCATCATGGCTCTTCGCAGGCAGGACCTTCGGGACGTTCGGGCCTGGGGCCGCGGACGGGAGGTGATGGCGTCATGAAGATCCTCGTCTACCCCCACGACCTCCGCATGGGTGGCAGCCAGCTCAATGCCATCGAACTCGGCGCCGCCGTAAAGGAACTTGGCCATGAAGTAGTCCTCTTTGGACAGCCGGGGCCCCTCGTCGCCAGGGGAACTGAGCTGGGGTTGGAGTTCATTCCTGCGCCTTTACCGGGGAAGCGTCCCTCGCCATGGGTCATTAACGCGTTGGCCCGCACGGTCCGCGAGCGCCGGATTGACATCGTCCATGGCTACGAGTGGCCGCCTGCCCTGGAGTGCCTGGCAGCGGCAAAGCTGGTTCGTGGCACTGCCGCGGCGGCGACGGTGATGTCCATGGCAGTGGCTCCCTTCATTCCCAAGTCGATGCCGTTGATGGTGGGCACTGAGCAGATCCGGCAGGCTGAATCGTCCCTCGGCCGCACGCGCGTCTACCTGATGGAACCCCCCGTGGACGTTCCCGCGAACACTGTGGTTGCCGACGTGGCGGGTTTCCGGGCGCGCTGGGGACTTCGGGACGACGTCTTCACCGTGGTTTGTGTGTCCCGGTTGGTGCAGGAACTCAAGCTCGAGGGCATCCTGTCGGCCATTGACGCCGTGGGCCGGCTCGCGGGGGAGTTCCCGGTGCGATTGGTGATCGCCGGGTCAGGCCCGGCCGAAGCCACGGTTGCAGCCCGCGCCCAACGTGTCAACGAGGTAGCGGGGGAAAGCACAGTCATTCTCACCGGGGAACTCTCTGACCCAAGGCCGGCCTACGCTGCTGCCGACGTCGTCCTGGGCATGGGTGGCTCTGCCCTCCGGGGACTCTCGTTCGCCAAGCCGCTCGTTGTCCAGGGTGAGAGGGGCTTCTGGGAACTTCTCACGCCGGACTCCCTGCCGGTGTTTCTGTGGCAGGGGTGGTACGGATCCGGCCCTGGCTCCACGGGCCCGGGAACCGTTGGGCTGGTGCCCGTTCTGAAGAAGCTCCTTGAGGACGGCGGACTGCGGAGCGAACTGGGCTCCTTCGGGCGCTCGGTGGTGGAAGACAGGTTCTCCCTCACTGCCGCCGCGCACCGCCAAGAGAGGTTGTATCAGCGCTTTATGGCCGAACGCAGCGGTTTACCGTTCGGGTTGCGGGCAGAGGCGAGCGCCCTTTCCCAGTACGCGAGCTACGTATTGCGTCGACGCTACCTGCGGCTGCGCGGCATGGAACCCTCAGAGGACTTCAATGCCCGCCCCGTCGCCGTCGACGCTGGAGCGTCGAGCCACCGTGCGGCGGTGAAGTCATGAACGGGACCATCGTCTACATCTCCGGTGGGCATTGGAACGGGGTGCCAGGCACGGACCGACTACTGGCTGAGGCTTTGAGCGCCCATGCAGAGGTCCTGTGGTTCGATCAACCAGTTTCCATCGCCAGGGACCCGGACTTACGTCGCAATACCATCCCGAGTCTTCAAGGAGTCGCGGAGAAGGTGGCCCCCAGCGTGGGCAGGGTGCGTCTGCCCGCACTGCCTGGCTTCAGTCGTCCCCTGATCCGCCGGACCACTGAGGCCATCGCCCGGTGGACTATTCAGTCGGCAGTGGGCAAGAACACACGTGGGCTGGTCGCTGTCGTCAACTCGTCCCCCTTGGTTCAGTTCCCACGAGGACTCACAGTTCCCCGGCTTCTGCATCTGACCGATGACTGGCTTGCCTCTGCCGAACTCATGGGCCTATCGCGCAGACATGTGGAACGGGTCCTCAGGTCCAACATCGCCGCTGCCGACATCATCACTGCCGTCTCGCCCACCCTGGCCCTGAAAATATCCGAATTCTCAAGCCGGAAGGTTGAAGTCATTCCCAACGGTTGCAGGGTCCTTGTCCCCATCGATCGCCAAGCAGTTCGCCAACCCATTGCCGTGTTGGTCGGCCAGCTTAATGAACGTTTGGACTTTGCCGCCCTCAGGGCCCTGGGTCGGACAGGTCTTCCTGTCGTCGTCCTGGGCCCCAGGACAGAGCGGGAGCCCTCTGCGCGCAAGAGCCTTGACGAATTCCTGTCCCAACCCAATGTCCAATGGCACGGCGAGGTGCCCCCTGCCGAGGTTGCCAGGGTACTGCGTATGGCTGCCGTTGGTCTGACGCCCTACACTAGTTCGGAATTCAACCGGTCGAGTTTCCCCCTCAAAACACTCGAATATCTTGCCGCCGGATTACCCGTAGTCTCCACCGACCTGCCAGCCACCCGATGGATTGATTCGGAATTCATAAAGACAGCCGCGACATCCCACGATTTTGTGGAGCTCGTGCGATCAGCCCTGCTGACACCTCCCACTGGTGAGCAGGGGCGTGACATTCAGGCCTCAGCACAAGGACACACCTGGGGCGCAAGGGCAGTAGAGCTGCTTTCCCTCTTGGGCGGGCATCAATCCACGGAGCCGGTCAGAGAACCCGCTCCCCGTCATATTGGGAGCACATGATGCAGTTACGTACCGTTCTATCGAGCGTCATGCGGCGCTGGTATGTGGTGGTTGCAGGCATTCTGATCACCGGACTGCTCTGCATGTCCGTCCAGATGAGTGCGCCCGAGAAATACAAAGCCCAGGCAAGCCTGGTGCTCATGCCTTCGGCCCAGAGCATTGGCGACGCGGGAAACCCATACCTGTACCTGGGTGGAATGGGCGAAGCCCTGGACATCCTGATCCGCAAAATTACCTCGCAGCCTGTGAAGGAACGGCTGCTGGGCAATTTCGGATCCGCAACCTACGTCGCAGAACCCGACCGGGGCACCAGCGGAGCCATCCTGGTCATCACAGCCACCGCAGACAGCCCCGAGGAGACAATGTCGCTCCTGAAGGCCGTAATGGATGAAACTCCGCGCTCCCTCAACGAGATGCAGGAGGCCCTCAACGTCGCAGTTCCCGCCAGGATCACCACCATGAGCCTCCTCGTGGACCGGCAAGCCGCCCCCGAGGTAAAGGCCCGCACACAGTTGGTCCTCATTGCGGGGGCCGGAGGGGTAGGGCTCACCCTTCTTCTGTCCGTCTTGTTGGATGGCTTGCTGGTCACAAGGGCCCGCAAGAAGGAAGCCTCCAGGCGAAACACTCCACCGGACGAGTCGGCCGGAAAGGACACTTCCCCCGCAGCAGAGCACCCTGATGATGAAATCCATGGCGTGCTTCCACTGACCTCCGGGTCAAGTTAGCCATGACCGCGTCAACCTTTCTGGGTATCCTGCTGCGCCGATGGTACGTGGTGGCTTTCGGGCTGGCCCTGGGGCTGGCTGCCCTTGGTGCGATACGTTCCTCCGAGCCCGTGTTTTGGACGGAAGCTGACGTCACATTCCTCGCGCCCGAACGCGAACCGGCTTACTGGATCTCCGGTGGCAGCGCCATGACCCTGACTGAATTCGCCGACATGGTCAAGCGCCGCGTCAATCAGGAAGCTCCTTCAGTGGATTTGTCCCTGACCCGGGGAACCCTTTACGGCGCCGGCGTCCAACAGGGGTTCTCAGTGACGCTTCCCGCCAACGGCGGGCAATGGAATAAGACCTTCAGCCAGCCAGTGCTCAAAGTACAGGTGGTGGACACCAGCGCCGAAAGAGTGAACCAAGTACTGGCGACCGTCCTTGATCGCATAAACGACGCAACAATACAGCTGCAAAACGAAGCCTCCGTGAAGGCCGACCGTATCTCCACCCAGACCACCCCATCCCAGGCAGAGGTTATTTTCGGCGGTGGAACCCCGGTGACCCGCTTGAAAGGGGCAGCGGTGTGGGCAGGGCTTTCATTCGCCCTCACATCCGTGGCAACTCTCTACGTTGATCGCGTAATGGTGCGCCGGAAGCGTCGCCGGACCGAACCAGTGGAGGGGGTCCTTGATGCATCCCGGGTATGAGAAGACCAATGTCCTGCGGGGCGTCAGCCCACTCGAAATGTCCGAGCGCAAGGACGTCTCGTGGTTTGTCATCGTCTACCTGTTCCTAACGTGCCTGATTCCCTCGAACCTGACAATCACTGCGTTGGGTTCCGTCGGCCGACCCACCACATTGTGCGGACTCATGGCCCTGGCATGGTGGTTGCTGTACCAACTGCAAAGGACCACTCCAACGCACGCAGGTTCCCAACCGGTGCGAACCGGCATGGTGATCTTCCTGGCGGCAGGCTTGACCAGCTACTCCCTGGCCATGCTTCATGGCCTGCCCGATGCGGAGGCCAGCCCTGCAGACAGCGGGCTCATCAGATTGGCCAGTTGGGCAGGCATCCTGCTGCTTATCAATGATGGTCTTGCCAGTCGCCAAACCTTGATCAAAGTGCTGAGGGGCCTGGTCATTGTTGGGACCGTGACCGCCGTCCTGGGACTACTGCAATTTGCCACCGGATCATCCCTCGTCGACTGGATCAGCTTTCCGGGATTCAGCGCCGCGTCGGAACTGACGGGAGTGCAGTCCAGGGCCGGCTACGTCAGGGCCGCCGGAATGGCCAGCCACCCCTTGGAGTACGGTGTGGTGCTCGCCGCTTCGCTGCCGATCGCCATCGCGGTCGCAGTCACGGACCGGGGCCGGAACTGGCTGCTGCGGTGGCTGCCGGTGACGGCAATTTCATCGGCGGCCGTTCTGTCAGTGTCGCGCTCGGCCTTGATGGCTTTCGGCGTAGCTGTCCTTGCCCTGATACCGTCCTGGCCCAGGAAAGTTCGGCGTGGTGCGCTGCTGCTGGGCGTCGTGGCAGCCGTCGCCATGTACCTGTTGACACCCGGGATGCTGGGCACCCTGCGCGGCTTATTCACGGTAGGGACAGCAGACCCAAGCATCAATTCCAGGACCAGCGCCTACGCAACAGCTTTCGGAATGCTGGCAAACAACCCCGTGGTGGGACGTGGATTCGGGACGTTCCTTCCGGATTACGTCATCGTCGACAACCAATTCCTGGGCATCCTCGTGGAACTCGGGTTTGTGGGTTTGGCTGCATTCGTAATGTTGATTCTTTGCGGCATCGCCAGTGCCTGGCGCGCACGCAAGCGGGCGGTCGACGACCAGATGCGGCAACTCAGTCAGGCGGTCCTGGCCTCGATAGCTGCCATTGCCGTGACGTTCGCATTCTTCGACGGGTTCTCTTTCCCCATGGCCGCCAGCCTCTTCTTCTTCATGCTCGGAACCGCTGGCGCCCTGTGGCGCTTGGCCCGCGAACCCCAATCCTTCGAGGCGCAACGAATAAACCACTAGAAGGCCGGCCAGGAAAGCGGTAACCATGAAGCGGAACATCGCCGCAATGTTGGGCGTTCTCGCATTGTTCTGCCTCCTGGCAGCCGCTGCGGTCATCAGTGGCACGAAGACTCCTGGCCCGGTAGCGGGGCCGGCACCAGGCAGCCCAACGCCCCGCAGCACGTCGACCCACCCACCAGGAATGGAATTGCGCAACGTCGATGGTGGCGTTGGCTTTTACTCCCGGTTCACCAATCCCTTACCCTCGGAAGCGCACTTCTTCCCAATCGGTGTCTGGTTCGAAAGCGCCTTGGAAAAGGACTATGTGGCAAAGGACTTGGCCGCGGGACTAAACACCTATGTTGTCTTGACCCCGGATTCGGACCTCGACCTGGTCCGCACGTCAGGAATGTACGCGATTCCAACATACGCAGCAGCCAAGGCTTCAGGCTATGCGTTGGGTGATGAAGTAGATATGTGGGGTGGAGCAGGAGACTCCCAGTGGACCGGCAATCATCCAGGGCAAGGCCCGATCTGCAGTCCGGAAGAATCCAAATGCGGCTACACGGTCCAGGACCAACTCCGCGCTGCGGCACCGCCAGGAATCATGACCTACGCCAACTACGGCAAAGGGGTGACCTTCTGGCTCTCCGACGAACAGTCGCGGACTTTCGTCACCGAAAAACAAGATGTGGTCTCCGCAGACAACTATTGGTTCACGGACCCCAACATCTGCACCCAAACAGAAGGCGGAGCACTTGTCGGGGGTGCCAACGACCTTACCGAAGACCAATGCAGGTTGGCAGCCAACTACGGATGGACTGTTGAGCGCATCCGGAAACTCACGGATGGCAAAGCTCCCGTCTGGGCCTTCGTGGAGGTCGGACACCCATTTGCCGACGGGCCGCAGGCCACCACCATCAGCGCACCGGAAATACGCGCAGCAGTCTGGAGCAGCCTCATTCACGGAGCACGCGGGATCATCTACTTCAACCATAGTTTCGGCGGAGATTGTGTGACCCAGCATGTGCTGCGTGATTGTCCCGGCGAAGTACGCCCCGCAGTGACCGCCGTCAACCAACAAATCACAAGCCTGGCCCCTGTCCTCAACGCACCCTTCCTCGACGGCGCCACGACAGCCTCTGGACCCGTTGACCACGCCACCAAGCTCTACGACAGCGGGGTCTACGTCTTCGCTGGAGCAAACAAGAGCACCGGCGGAACGGCAACCTTCACCCTCAAATGCGGCGGCAGCACCGCCGTCGTCATCGATGAAAACCGGACCATTCCCATAGTGGACGGAACTTTCACGGACAGCTTCGCCGACGGGAATGCGGTCCACCTGTACAGCATCGAAGGTGGTGGAAGCTGCGGATACTGACTAACGGCTACTGTCGTCCCGCTCCCAAACGGTCACCATCCCGCGCGAGGACAAAGGACGACGGCGGCCCGCACCCGCGAATGCGACGTAGACGGCTGCATCGAACAGGCTTAACGGACCCCGGACGGAGGCAAACAACTCACGCACGGTCCGCGCAGTGGAACCGCCCCCTGACACGCCATCCTGCTGGGCATTGCCCCGATACGTGCGCCTCAGAACAGACAGCAACGCCGCGCACGTCCGGGGGGTCCGGACAACCACAGGCTCAGTAGCCAGCACCGCCTTCTCCCGGGGAGAAAAGAGCCGGTCCACGTAGTAGTCATCGCCGGTAAGGGCAGGAAACGTCCCAAGCCGCTCATGACCCGAATAGCTCAAGGCATACGCTCCCGCGCCCCAAAGCCCCAGGGCATTGCCTGGTATGCGCGAACGTGCCCGGTAGTAGGCCCTGACCAGAGCGGAAGCACCCTCGGTGTCATACCTGAATGCGGGACGGGCAGCCAACAACCTATTGCCTTCCAGCGCCTCAAAGACCGCACGCAATGCAGGGGCAGTAACCTCAATGTCGGCGTCAAGATAAAGGCGCGGCCACCGCTGGGTGGCCTGGTCTGCAGCGTTCAAAGCCGCCGTCTTGGACGCCTCGACCACTTCAACGACGTGGACGCCTTTGCACCGGGACGCAATGGCAACCGTACCGTCAACACACCCGTTGCAGGCCACAACAACGTCAACAGTGCCCCACTCGATGACCTCCCGCAGCGCCTCCAACGTCCGGCTAATAACACCGGCCTCATTATGAGCCGGAATAATGACGGCACCGGAGGGGTGCAACGCGGTCATGGCGTCGTGGTCCGCGTGGCATGGGGAAGTGCCTCCCAACGGCGTTGGTTGAGCACTGCCAACGCCGCGTCCCGGTGCCCGGGTTTGTTGAGTCGGGCAACCTCCGCGGCCAGGACGGCGCTCCGGAAAGCCAAGGCACGGCCCGGCCGAAAATACTTGGCTGCATAGCGGACCCGGTTGACCGACATCAAAGCGGCCAACTGGGGTGAAGTCCCGGAGCCACCGCCTTCATGCCACATCCGGGCGGCCGGCTCAAACCAGACGGAGAAACCGGCCTCCCTGACACGGTGGCAATAGTCCGTTTCTTCGGAATACAGAAAGAACTGTTCGTCCCAGGCACCCACCGCCCTCGCCGCCTCCGAGCTGATCAGCAACGCCGCACCAGTCGCCCAATCAACCCGATGCCCGTGCAGGTAGCTCTCCGGGTCAAAGTCCATCTCAGACAACCATGCCGGCCGCGCCTTCACGTAACTGCCCAACGCCGCGTCACCCAGCGCTCGCAGCACGCCCGGCTCGCGGCGCAGCGACGGGTAGACGCCCCCTTCATCGTCCAACAACACCGGTACCACCATGCCGGAGCCGCTCTCCCTCATGCGTTTGATCATGGCGGCAACTGCACCACGTTCCACGCGCAGGTCCGGGTTCAGGACAAGGTAGCTTGCCGCCTCCCCGGCGACCGAGACTGCGGCGTTGATGCCACCTGCATAGCCGAGGTTGCCCCCGGTTCGCAGCGCCGTGACGTCGGGGTGGCCCAGGAGCTCAATGAACGTCCTTTCGTCGGGCGAGTTGTCAGCCACTACCACTTTGATCGAAAGGGTTGCAGCTTCTTCCCTCAGGCCGGCGATCAGGGGCCCGACGTCGTCAGCGTTGTTGTAGGTAACAACGACGACGGCGACGTCTGCCTTGTCGGTCGTAGGCAGGAATGATCCCGGAGCCCGGCTGGGCACGGGCTTCGGGACGGACTGCGTGCTGATGGGTAACGGGCGTTCCGGGACAATGCCGAAGGCCGCGTCCCGGCTGCTCGCCATCCGCAATTTCATATACGCTTCAGGCCCCTCCACAAGGTAGCGGCGTGCCAACCTGCGAGGCTCGAGCATGAGGCGCCAAGCCCATTCGAGGCCATGCGAACTGGCCCACACGGGTGCGCGCCGGATATTTCCGGCCAGGAAATCCACCACGGCACCGAATGCCAGGAGGACCTTGGCGCCCGTCAGGTGACCGTACTCGGCGATCCACAGTTCCTGGCGGGGTTTTCCCAAACCAACCACAAGGATGTCCGGGGCTGCTTCCCTTATCTTTCCGGCGAGTTCGCGGGAAGCAGCTGCGTCACCCAAAGTCGCCCTGGCAGGAGCCCACCATCCCGCCACTCCAAGCTCAGGCCGTTCTGCTGCGAGTTTTCCCGCGATCAGTTCCTGGGCTTTTTCTGAACCTCCGAGGAATCCGACGCGTAATCCCTGACGCGCGGCCCCTTCCAGGATGGGGTTGATGAGGTCGCTACCGGCGAGCCTGGGCCATTTTTCCGAAGTAAGGCGGCGGGCTTCCGTAGCCAGGGGTGCACCGTCGATCAAAGTCAGCCATTCAACCGGCCCGGGCGGATCCAACGTGCCTATCCAGCGGCTTCCAACGCCAAAATGCCGCACGTGGTCCAAATTGGCGGAGCAGACACCGAGGGGTGGCGCATCGGGCGAGCTTGCTCGATCCAGGATCTCCCTGAGCGCGCCCTCGGCTTCCATAAGCTTTACCGGGACCCCACCCAGACTCACCCATGGCGTGGCGGACCGGGCCGCCCCTTGATCGCCAGCGCTTCGAGGCGGCGGCTGGAGATGGAGACCACCAGCGGCCACACCGCCGCGCGGGAAAACCTGGGGGACTACCCGGCGGAGCAGGTCTCCGGTGGGCGTGACTTTCGGTAGCAGCATTCTCGGCTCCAACTCAAGGCATAACCACGTAGCCGACGATCCAAGGCCGCTGCACTGCCTGGATCGTCGGTGGCGGACCTGTGCCGCCAAATCAACATGTTTACTTGAGTTGTCTCCCGGCCTCCGTAAAAGGCTGCCGTAGCGCTACTTTAGGCCGTTTCCGAAAACTCCACCAGAGGGAGTTCCTAACTATTGAGATATTCAGCCAGGCGCTGTGAGGCGTCCGGGGGAGCGAACCCCGCGGCCGTTATTTTCGCGAGCTCCAGGACGCTGTGAGTGGGCCGCGGAGCCATGCCTGGTTTGTCGTAGTCCGCCGTGCTGACCGGATGCACCAGACCGGGATCCACCCCGCACAGCCGGTAAACCTCCCTGGCAACATCCGCCCAGCTCTGCTGCGGGCCACTGTTGCTGATGTTGTAGGTGCCGTATGGCGCTTGGGACTCGATCAGGTGCCTGATGCCCGCAGCGAGGTCCACCGCAAAGCTCAACCGGCCGAACTGGTCATCCACTACGCCCGGTGACGCGCCTTTGGCAGCGAGACCGGCCATGGTTCGAACAAAGTTCCTGCCGTCGCCCACCACCCAGCTCGTCCTGACGATGTAATGCCTCGGCACGGTTGCCACAGCAATGTCTGCGGCGGCCTTGCTCTGCCCGTACACGCCAAGGGGAGTGAAAGCCTCGCCTTCGGCATGGCTTTCCTTGGTCCCGTCAAAAACGTAGTCGCTTGATGTATGGACCAGGGTCAGTGAATGCTCGACGGCGGTGCTTGTCAAGCGGGATACGGCAGCTGCGTTGATGGACCAGGCAGCCGCGCGGCCTTCGGGGGTTTCGGCGGCATCCACGGCGGTGAACGCGGCAGCGTTGACGATCGTGGAGTAGTCGCGCCAATCCAGTGACCGGTAGGAATCCTCGCTGGTGATGTCAAAGTCCCGGCGACCGGCGAAGTCCACTGCGGTATCGCCGTCGTAGGCCTGCCGGAGCGCAGTTCCCAACTGGCCATCGGCGCCCAGGACCAACGTCCGGCGTTTCTGCATTGGCGAAACGCCTGCCAGGCGCGGATGGTTCCTGTCCTGCTCCGAGACAATAGCGCGGGCCAGGGGGATCGGCCACGGGACGGCAACGTCCTCGTCCGCAAGATTCAGGAAGGTGTAAGTCTTCTGGGCTTCCGGGCTCCAATGATCGTTGACCAGATAGGTGTAGGCGGTGTCGGCTTCCAGTGTTTGGAAGGCGTTGCCCACGCCGCGGGGCACGAACACAGCTTTTCCCGGGGTCAGCTCTGCCGTGAACAGCACGCCGAAGGTTGGACCGTCCCTGAGGTCCACCCAGGCTCCGAAGATACGTCCGGTAGCCAACGAGATGAATTTGTCCCATGGTTCGGCATGGATGCCCCGGGTGGTGCCACGTACAGCGTTGAACGAAATGTTGTTCTGGACGGGCCCAAAATCAGGCAGTCCGGCATCCACCATTTTCCTGCGGTGCCAGTTTTCCTTGAACCAGCCGCGGCTGTCGGCATGAACCGGGAGTTCGAAAAGCATCAAGCCCGGAATCGTGGTAGGTGTGGAGGCCAGTTCCAGCGCGCCCACCGTTTAGTGCCCCTGCCCCGCATACTTCGACTCCGTGACCGCTTTTTGCGGGCGCCACCAGTCTTCGTTGGCCTTGTACCACTTCACGGTCTCTGCCAAGCCGGAGTCGAAGTCGGAGAACCGCGGCGTCCACCCAAGTTCACTGCGGAGCTTGCTGGAGTCGATCGCATAGCGAAGATCGTGTCCGGGCCGGTCATTTACCAGGTCGTAGGCGTCAGGTCGTTGACCATTGAGGGAAAGGAGCTTCTCCACCACTTCGCGGTTCGATCGCTCGCCGTCTGCCCCGATCAAGTAGGTTTCACCCACCCGCCCACGTTCCAGGATGGTCAGGACTGCGGACGAATGGTCTTCCACATGGATCCAGTCCCGAACGTTCAATCCCTGGCCGTACAACCGTGGCCGGACCCCGTCCAGGATGTTGGTGATTTGGCGCGGGATGAACTTTTCAACATGCTGGAACGGGCCGTAGTTGTTGGAGCAATTACTGATGGTCGCCTTGAGGCCGAACGAACGCACCCATGCACGCACCAGCATGTCGGAGCCCGCTTTTGTGGCCGAGTAGGGGCTGGTGGGGCGGTATACCGAGTCTTCCGTGAATTTACGGGGTTCATCCAGGGCGAGGTCGCCATACACCTCATCCGTGGAGATGTGATGGAAGCGGGTTCCGTGCTTGCGGGCGGCTTCGATGAGGGTGAACGTGCCCATCAGGTTGGTGTCCAGGAACGGCCGGGGATCCTCCAGCGAGTTGTCGTTGTGCGACTCTGCGGCGAAGTGGATGACGGCATCAACAGAGGACGTCAGCGTGTCCACGAGGCCGGCATCGCAAATATCCCCTTTATGGAAATCAAAACGGCTTGACGGCAATCCTGACAGTGATTCCATGCTGCCGGCGTAGGTCAGTTTGTCCAGGACCGTGACATGGAGGCTGGTGTGCTCCATGATGAAGTGAACAAAATTGCATCCGATGAATCCGGCCCCGCCGGTGACAAGGATTCTCTGCATGGCCATAGCGTAACCGTCCGGGACGGTGATGCGCAGCGGGAGAGGACAGTTAGATGCGCGGAATTATCCTGGCCGGTGGCACTGGATCCAGGCTCCATCCGATTACGCTCGCAATCAGTAAACAATTGGTTCCAGTCTTCGATAAACCAATGATCTACTATCCGCTATGCACGCTGATGCTGGCCGGGATTCGCGATATTCTCATCATCACCACGCCGGCGGACGCCCATCAATTCGAGAACCTGCTGGGGGATGGATCCCAATTCGGAGTGAACCTTAGCTATGCCCGTCAACACACGCCCGATGGACTCGCCCAGGCTTTCATTCTGGGAGAAGAACACATCGGAAGCGGCAAGGTGGCGCTCATCCTGGGCGACAACATCTTCAATGGTCCCGGCATGGGCAACCAACTCCGGCATTATGCCGACGTCGACGGCGGCGCCATCTTCGGCTATTGGGTCAAGGATCCAACCGCTTACGGCGTGGTGGAATTCGACGACGACGGTCTGGCCATTTCCATCGAGGAGAAACCGGCAATACCCAAAAGCAATTACGCGGTACCCGGACTCTATTTTTATGACAACAATGTAGTTGCCATGGCCAAAGACCTTAAGCCTTCCCCGCGCGGGGAGCTTGAAATTACCGACATCAACCGTTCGTACATGGAGCTTGGTCGCTTGCATGTGCAGAAGTTCCCGCGGGGGACCGCGTGGTTGGATACCGGAACGTTCAGCGACCTCAACGATGCTTCAAATTACGTCCGTACCACCGAAAACAGGCAAGGCCTGAAGATTGGCGCTCCGGAAGAGGTGGCATGGCGGATGGGGTACCTGAGCGACGACGAACTACGTCAGCAAGCGGCCAAGTTGGCCAAGAGCGGCTACGGCAGCTACTTGTTGGACATCCTGGACAGGCGCTGACTGGAGCCAGAGGGTGACAGAGCCAGGCTACTGACCGGCTAGGCTGCCGAGACATCCTCAAGTGCCCGGGCAATCTCCGCCGGCAGCACCGACAACTGTGCGTCCAGCAGTTCCTTGAGCTGGACGGCGTTCCTGGGCCCCACAACCGCGGTGGAAACCCCCGGCCTGGACAGCAGCCAGCTCAACGAGACGTCCAGTGGCGACCGGCCCAGTCCTCGCGCAGCCATGGCGACCGCTTCCACCACCCGCGACGCGCGGGGCTCCAGATATGGCTCCACGTAGCCAGCGAGCCTGCCTTGGGCTGCGCGTGAATCCGAGGGAATCTGTCCACGGTATTTTCCGCTGAGCACCCCCCGTCCCAGCGGCGCCCAGGCCATCAAGCCAAGGCCGGCATCCTCGACGGCCGGAATAAGTTCCTCTTCGGGCTTGCGCTGCACCAGGGAATACTCCGACTGGTTTGCCACCAGCGTGAATCCGGCCACAGCCGCTGCCTTGGCCGTCTGCCAGCCGTTGTAGTTCGAAATGCCTACGTACCGCGCCCGACCGGTGCGCTGGGCCAATTCCAAAGCCGAGAGTGTTTCGTCCAACGGCACGTTCGGGTCCCATTCCTGGGCGAACCAAATGTCGATGTAGTCAGTTCCCAATCTGGCCAGGCTCGCATCAAGCGCCGACAGCAATGAGCCGCGGGAGGCGTTGACGCTGCGTCGTGTCTCCGACGACGACACCCCGGCTTTCGTGGAAATCACGACTTCGGACCGGGCGACGACGTCGCCCAGCATGGAACCCAGCATCGCTTCGGCCCGGCCCTGGGCGTAAGAGGCGGCCGTGTCCACCACGGTCCCGCCGGCCGCAACGAATTCGTGGAGTAATTCTGCAGCATCCTGCTCATCGGTTTCCTGGGCCCAGGACATGGTTCCGAGGGACAAGGAGGACACGCGGAACCCACTGTTCCCGACATAACGCTGCTGCATAGCTGCTAGCTTACGGGCAGTTACCAGTCTTCATGACGTAGGGTCTATTCACGTGAACTGGATAGAAGCAGCCTTGCTGGGCCTCGTGCAGGGCCTCACCGAATTCCTCCCGATTTCCTCGAGCGCGCATCTGCGGATCGTTGGCTCATTCCTTCCGGATGCAGCCGATCCCGGCGCGGCCTTCACTGCGATCACGCAGTTGGGAACCGAGACCGCCGTCATCGTCTACTTTTGGCGTGACATCGTCCGCATTGTGCGGGCGTGGTTCGGCTCCTTGACCGGCAAGGTGGAACGCAACGACCCCGATGCCCGCATGGGCTGGCTGGTCATCCTGGGCAGCCTGCCCATCATCGTTCTCGGACTGTTGTTCCAGGACCAGATCGAATCGGTGCTTCGCAGCATGTGGATCGTGGCCACCATGCTGATCGTGTTCGGCATGATTCTGGCAGTCGCCGACGCCATCGGACGTCAAGAGCGTGACCTGACGCGACTGACGTACAAGCACGGCATCCTGTACGGCTTTGCCCAGGCAATGGCCTTGATCCCCGGCGTTTCGCGCTCCGGCGGCACCATCACTGCCGGACTACTTATGGGTTACACCCGTGAAGCAGCAGCACGCTATTCCTTCCTGCTTGCCATCCCGGCAGTGTTCGGCAGTGGGCTGTACCAGCTCTACAAGACAGTCTCGAATGAAGGCCTTGCCGGACCTTACGGCCTGCCCGAAACAGCACTGGCCACAGTCATTGCCTTCGTTGTGGGTTACGTCATCATTGGCTGGTTCCTGAAGTTTGTCTCCACGCGGAGCTACCGGCTCTTCGTTTGGTACCGGATCTTCCTGGGATTGGCCCTGTATGTCCTGCTCGGTTTCAATGTGATCAGTGCCTAGCACTAAGGTTGAGTCGTGAAATCGTGGATCTCCCGCCCTGTCCCTGAGCTGCCCGGCAGCATGCCGCCCGTACGGCTGTTCGACACTGCCTTGGGCCGTGTCGTGGAGGTGGAACGGCAGGCGGAACAATCGATGTACGTCTGCGGCATCACCCCCTACGATGCGACGCACATGGGGCACGCGGCCAGCTACGTGGCATTCGACCTGTTGAACCGGGCGTGGCGTGATGGTGGCGTGCGGGTCGCCTATGTCCAGAACGTTACGGACGTTGACGACCCCCTGTTGGAACGCGCCACCGCAACCGGCGTGGACTGGCGGGAGCTTGCCCAGAGCCAGATCGACCTTTTCCACTCCGACATGGACGCCCTGAACGTTCTGGCGCCGAACCATTACATCGGTGCTGTCGAGGCCATCCCGGACATCGTGCCCGCCATCGAAGAACTTATCGCTGACGGGGTCGCCTATCGTGTTCAAGGCGTGGACGGAGAACCCGACGGCGATGTCTACTACGACGTCGAAGCCGCCGGCAAGCGCTCGGACGCGACGGACGCCTGGAAACTGGGTGACGTTTCCGGCCTCGGTGAGACGGAGATGCTGGCCCTCTTCGCCGAGCGCGGCGGAGACCCTGCACGGCCAGGCAAGCGGAACGCACTGGACCCTTTGCTGTGGCGGGTCGCCCGTGACGGTGAGCCCAATTGGCCCGGTGCAAGCCTCGGAGCCGGCCGGCCCGGCTGGCACATCGAATGTACCGTGATCGCGCAGAAGTACCTTCCGGCGCCGTTCACTGTCCAAGGTGGCGGCTCGGACTTGATCTTCCCGCACCACGAAATGGGAGCGGGTCACGCGTACTCCTTGTCCGGCGTACCGCTGGCAAAGCATTACGCCCACGCGGGCATGGTGGGCCTCGACGGAGAAAAAATGAGCAAGTCCAAGGGAAACCTGGTTCTTGTCTCCAAACTTCGTGCGGCCGGTGAGGAACCGGCGGCCATCCGCCTGGCGATCCTTGCCAACCACTACCGTTCCGACTGGTCATGGACCGGGGAAGCGTTCGCAGCGGCGAAGGACAGGCTCGCGTTGTGGCGGGAAGCCCTGGAACAGGCGCCCGCCGGCTCGGCCGCCGGACTCGTCTCGGCCATGCGGAAGGAGCTGGCCAACGACCTCAACGCGCCAGGCGCGATTGCCGCCGTCGACGATTGGGCCCGGGCCGCGGTGAACAACAACGCGGAGAAGTCCGCCCAGGACGCGGCACTGGTTTCCGACGCCGTCGACGCTTTGCTGGGGGTCGTGCTTTAAGCCCGCGTCCGTTCAGAAACACTGATGGCCCCGACTAATGTCGGGGCCATCGGTGTTTTCCGGGCAAGTTTGCTACGGACGATCCTTGCCGCGACGCTTCAAGTAGCGCTCGAATTCGCGCGCAATGGATTCACCGGAGGCCTCTGGGAGATCCGCCGTGTCCTTCGCCTCCTCCAACTGGCGCACGTAGGCGGCAATCTCCGGGTCTTCCGTGGCGAGTTCATCCACCCCGCGTTCCCAGGCCTCCGACTCTTCGGCAAGCGCGTGGCTGTCCAGGGGAACCTGGAGCAAATCCTCAATCCGGTGCAGGATGGCGAGCTGGGCTTTGGGGGAGGGCGGCTGCGCTACATAGTGGGGAACGGCTGCCCAGAGAGAGACCGTTGGCAGGCCCGCCAGCAGGGCGAATTCGGCAAGGACACCTACGATTCCCACTGGCCCCTCGTACTGCGAGGCTTCCAGGTTGAGGCGTTCACGCAAAGAGTTGTCCTCGGTGGTGGTGCTGACCGGGATAGGCCGGCTGTGCGGAACGTCCGCCAGCAGGGCGCCGACCAAAATGACGGAGTCCACTTTGAGGGCCTCGGCATGAACCAGGAGTTCGGTGGTGTAAGCACGCCACCGATAGGAAGGTTCCGTTCCGAGAACAAAAACCACATCCACGTTGCTGTCGGGAACTGCGGCCTTGTAGATCCGCGTTGATGGCCATTTAACTTTGCGCGCACCGGAGGAGGTGCGCCGCACGGTGGGCCTGGTGAACTGGAAGTCGTAGTATTCCTCGGCGTCCACGGCGGCAACCTTCTTGCCGTCCCATAGCTTGTTCAAGTAGTGCAGCGCATCGCTGGCGGCTTCACCGGCGTCGTTCCAGCCCTCAAAGGCGGCGATCATTACGGTGACGCGCTGGCCTTCCGCGGGTTCCTTAAGGAAACGCTCGGGCTCCGCGGTGATGTCCTGTCCTTCGGGGGTCCCGTCCACACTGTTCATCCACTCACCCTACGTCCAAGACCCTGATGGATGCATGGCATTTCGTGTCAACGCGTGTCCCGTATTCGCCCACAGCACAATGCCAGCACCGTCGGCCACCAGGTTCCACGTAGACTGGAAACCATGCATTCAACACCCAGCCAGCCCCTCCTCAAAGCCGTGCTCTGGGATATGGATGGCACCCTTGTGGACACCGAACCCTATTGGATCGCTGCCGAGCGCGCCCTGGTGGAGGCCCATGGAGGCACATGGACCCACGAACAGGCCATGCAGTTGGTGGGCCAGGCATTGCTTCATGGGGCTGCTGTCCTGCAGGATGCCGGAGTCCGCCTGGAAGCCCGCGAAATTGTGAACACCTTGAGCGCACAGGTCATGGAGCAAGTGCGGAATGAAGTCCCTTGGCGTCCCGGTGCGCGGGAATTGCTGGACGACTTGCACCAGGCCGGTATCCGCTGCGCCCTGGTAACCATGTCTGAACACCCGTTGGCCAGTGTGGTAGTCGAAAGCCTCCCCAAGCCCTACTTCGAATTCATGGTCACCGGTGACACCGTGTCCAACGGAAAACCGCACCCGGAGGCCTACCTCACGGCAGTGGAGCGGCTCCGCCTGGACGACCCCGCCCTAACCATCCATCACTGTGTGGCACTGGAGGATTCTGTGCCCGGTGCCACCGCGGCCATAGCGTCCGGAGTGGTGACGGTGGGAATTCCGCACCAGGTTCCGCTGCCCGAGGACCCACGAATGACCACCTGGGACACACTGGTCGGCCGGACTGCGGCGGATGTCGGCCGGCTTGTCGATGCCCGCTTCACGGCGGCCAACCTGCTTGAAGGGGCGAACTAGGTGAGCGGTTCTTCCACACCCCATCACGTCGCCACTAAAAGGGAAGGCATTCCCCTCGGGAAAATCGCCGGCGTTCCGGTCTATCTGGCTTACTCGTGGTTCGTTATTGCCGCCATCACTGTGGTCTTCTACGGCCCGGTTGTCATTGACGTTTTCCCCGGCATTGGCAACTGGGGATACCTTGTAGGGCTGGCGATCGCCTTGTTGCTCGCCATCTCAGTACTCGTGCACGAATTGGCCCACGCCCTGAGCGCCAGGGCGTTTGGATGGCCCACCGAGAAGATCGTGTTGAACCTGTGGGGCGGCCATACACAATTTGAGAACTTCACATCGTCCCCGGGCCGTTCGGTCATCGTTGCCCTGGCTGGCCCGGCGTCAAACTTCGTCATCGCCGGGGTCATGTGGGCTGTTACGTCAACGGGGATGCTGAGCGGCGTACCGCGCATGCTTGCGGACATCCTCATGTTGGCAAACCTGGTGATCGGAATCTTCAATGTCCTCCCCGGCATGCCGCTGGACGGCGGCCGGCTGGTGGAATCCGCTGTATGGAAAGCCACCGGCAGCCAGGACAAGGGAACCATTGCAGCGGGCTGGTCCGGGCGGATCATCGTAGTAGCCCTGCTCATCTGGTTCATTGTTGTTCCGTTCCTCAAGGGCGAGCTACCGAACCTTATGTACACCTCTGTCACCATCCTGGTCTGCGGCTTCCTGTGGATGAGTGCCTCCAGCTCCATCCACCACGCGAAGCTGCGCAGCCGCCTCTACCTGGTAAGCGCCGCCGGACTGGCGGAGCGCGCGGTCGGCGTGCCCAACACGGCCACCGTGGCCGATGTCCTGGCCGTCGCACCCGCCGGGAGTCCCGCCGTCGTCATCTGCGGACCTGACGGCAAGCCCCAAGGGGTTGTGGACAGCGGCGCGGCAGCCAGCGTTCCGCCAGAGGCCACGACGACGACGCCCGTCACCGCGGTTGCCCACGCCCTGGCAGCAGGCGCTTACGTCCCGGAATGGTCCAAAGGGCAGGAACTGATCCAGTACTTGGCGCGGCTGGAAGGCGGCGAATACGCTGTGGTGGACCACAACGGAATCGTCACCGGCCTCCTCCGCCAGGAAGCCGTAGTGACGGCCATAACAGGTAAGGAAGCCCGCAGGAGCGGTCGCCCCTGACCACCCTGCCGGTAGAGTTACATGCCGGCCGCCTTAGCAAAACACTTTGACCTTGGCGTCACCAGCCAGCAACACGTCGCGGCCCAGCCGTACAAGAGCGAGGAACACCACATGAACCGCGAAACCGCCGCCCCCGAGGCCAGCGCAGGCCCTGACGAGGCAGCTACCGACTCTGCCGTGCAGCCCACTGGCGCTGCCCGGCGTCGCGGGCCCTTCCGTGTGGGCGAGCGGGTCCAGCTCACGGACGAACGCGGCCGGATGAACACCATCATGCTGGAGGTCGGCGGAGCGTTCCACACCCACCGCGGTTTCCTGAACCATGATGAAATCATCGGCAAAATGGACGGCTCGGTGGTCACCAATAACGTCGGGCAGCAGTATCAGACGCTGCGCCCGCTGTTGTCTGATTTCGTGTTGTCCATGCCCCGCGGCGCTGCAGTGGTCTACCCCAAGGACGCCGGCCAGATTGTCACCATGGCAGACATCTTCCCAGGCGCGCGGGTCGTCGAAGCTGGAGTCGGTTCCGGTGCCCTGTCCATCTCCCTGCTTCGTGCAGTGGGCGACGGCGGCTACCTGCACTCGTTCGAACGCCGCGAAGAATTCGCCGACATAGCCCGGGGCAATGTCGAAACCATTTTTGGTGGTCCGCACCCCGCCTGGCAGATCTCCCTCGGTGACTTCCAGGAGGAAGTCGTCAAGGCCGAAGCCCCTGGCTCCGTGGACCGGGTGGTCCTGGATATGCTCGCCCCGTGGGAGTGCCTGGATGCGGTCGCTACCGTCCTTGCTCCCGGCGGAGTCTGGATCAACTACGTAGCCACGGTTACGCAGTTGTCCCGCACTGCCGAAGCCATCCGCGCCGACGGGCGCTTTACCGAGCCTGACGCCTGGGAATCGATGGTGCGCGGCTGGCACCTCGAAGGCCTGGCAGTCCGGCCCGACCACCGCATGGTAGCCCACACAGGCTTCCTGCTGGTGACCCGGCGCCTGGCCGAAGGCGTCACCGGAATTTCGGTGAAGCGTCGTCCTTCCAAGACCGAATTCAGTGAAGAAGACCTCAACGCCTGGACGCCCGGCGCGGTAGGGGAGCGCTCCGTATCGGATAAAAAGCTCCGCCGTGCTGCCCGCGACGCCATCGCCGGCACCAACGTCCAGGACGACCCCTCGGTCACAAACTGAAAAGGTCACAATAGGGTCCGCATTCCGGATGTCACCGGGCACCCTGGGCTTTTCGGGACTAAGGTCTTCTTAAGCGCAGGAAGGGGCTGATGAATCGTGGATACGCCAAACAACGACCTTGGACGGCCGACGCCGGAAGATGCAAACACAGCGGCAGAGGAAAGGGCGGGCCGGGGTCCCGCCCCAGTTCAACCACCGGAACCTTCGACTGACCTGACTGTTGCCGAACGGCAGATCAACATCCTTCGGGACAAGCTCCGCCACATCGACCGGCAGCTTGCTGCCGCCACCCAGAACAACGGCAAGCTTGTGAGCATGCTGGAAACCGCCAAGGCCGAGATACTTCGCCTCAAGGGGGCCTTGGAGCAGGAGGGGCAGCCACCCTACAGCTTCGGCACCGTGCTCCAGATCAACCCCCGCAAGCAGCCGGCGCCCGGCAGTTCCGGACAGGCGGCCACCGAGGAGTCGGTGGACATCTTCAACGCCGGCCGCAAAATGCGTGTGGGTGTCAGCCCGCTGGTCAACCTCAACCAGCTCGCAGTGGGACAGGAAGTGCTCCTTAATGAGGCACTCCTGATCGTTGCCGGACTTGGCTACGAGCGCGCCGGCGAGCTGGTTACCTTGAAGGAAATGCTGGGCAAGGACCGCGCCCTGGTGGTCGGCCGCGCCGACGAAGAACGGGTGGTCCGGCTCTCCGGCTCCCTCCAGGAACTTCACTTGAAGGTCGGCGACGCCTTGTCCTTGGATTCGCGGACGGGCTACGTCCTCGAGAAGGTCCCGCGCGCCGAAGTGGAAAACCTCGTCCTCGAGGAAGTTCCAGACATCACGTACCAGGACATCGGCGGCCTCGGTCCCCAGATCGAGCAGATCCGCGACGCCGTGGAACTGCCGTTCCTCCATCCGGACCTCTACCGTGAACACGGGTTGAAAGCCCCCAAGGGCATCCTGCTCTACGGTCCTCCGGGTTGCGGCAAAACGCTCATCGCCAAAGCGGTGGCGAACTCCCTTGCCGCCAGGGCAGCGGAGCGCGCCGGCAATACGGACCTGAAGAGCTACTTCCTGAACATCAAGGGCCCTGAGCTCCTGGACAAGTACGTTGGCGAGACCGAACGCCACATCCGGCTGATCTTCGCCCGCGCCCGTGAAAAGGCCTCGGACGGCAGCCCCGTGGTTGTCTTCTTCGATGAGATGGACTCGCTCTTCCGCACCCGCGGCACCGGGGTGTCATCCGACGTCGAAACCACCATCGTGCCCCAGCTGCTCAGCGAAATTGACGGTGTGGAGCGCCTGGACAACGTGATCGTCATCGGCGCTTCCAACCGTGAAGACATGATCGACCCCGCCATTCTCCGGCCGGGACGCCTGGACGTGAAAGTCAAGATCCAGCGGCCGGACGCCGAGGCTGCAGCGGATATCTTCGGAAAGTACATCACTACGGACCTGCCTTTCCACGCCCAGGATTTGGCTGAGTACGGGGGAGATGTCCAGGCCACCGTGGACGCCATGGTCCAGCGCACTGTTGAGGCCATGTATTCCACCGAGAAGTCCAATGAATACCTCGAGGTCACATACGCCAACGGTGACACGGAGATGCTGTACTTCAAGGACTTCAATTCCGGCGCCGTGGTGCAGAACGTGGTGGACAGGGCCAAGAAGTACGCCATCAAGGACCTCCTGACCAACAATCAGAAGGGACTTCGCATCGAGCACCTGCTGCGCGCGGTGGTGGATGAGTTCCGTGAGCACGAGGACATGCCGAACACCACCAACCCAGACGACTGGGCGCGGATTTCGGGCAAGAAGGGTGAACGGATCACTTACATCCGCACTATCGTCCAGGGCAAGGCCGGGCAGGAACCGGGCAAGTCCATCGAAACCACCGCCAATACGGGCCAGTACCTATGACAGCAAGACCCGAAGGTTCACCTGCAGGGAATCTGCCCGTTGGCGGAGCGATGCGAGTCATGGGCTCGGAAACTGAATACGGCATCCATGCACCTTCGGCTCCCGGCGCCAATGCCACCATGATGTCCGCAAGGATCATCCAGGCGTACGCCACGGTCACGCGGCAGCGCGCGGCCGGCGGAGCCGAGACCCGCTGGGATTACACCGACGAGGAACCTCTGCACGACGCCCGCGGCTGGACAGTGGACAGGGCGGCGGCTGATCCGAGCCAGCTCACGGACCAGCCGCCAGTGCTCGACGCCGAAGCCGTCGCCTTGGCGTATGGCCGCCAGGAACTTGAACTCGATGGCGCGGATGAATCCGGTTCCCTGCTGATGAACATGGTGCTCGGAAACGGCGCACGGCTCTACGTGGACCACGCGCATCCGGAGTATTCCAGCCCGGAAGTCACCAACCCCAGGGATGCCGTTGCCTGGGATGCCGCCGGGGACGTAGTGGCCCTTGCCACGGTCCGGAAGGTTGCCGCCGACACCAGCCTGCCTGCCATCAACCTCTACAAGAACAACACCGACAACAAGTCCGTTTCCTACGGTTCCCACGAGAACTACCTCATGCCGCGTTCGGTGCCCTTTGGCGACATCATTCGTGGCCTGACCCCGTTCTTCGTGTCCCGGCAGGTCATTTGTGGTGCTGGTCGTGTGGGGATTGGCCAGGACAGTTCCACCCCTGGCTACCAGATCAGCCAGCGTGCCGATTTCTTCGAAGCGGAAGTGGGGCTCGAGACAACCATCCGGCGTCCCATCATCAACACCCGGGATGAGCCCCACGCTACTGCGGACAAGTACCGCCGCCTGCACGTCATCATTGGGGATGCGAACCTCAGCCAGTCCTCCAACTACCTCAAGTTCGGGACCACGGCCATGGTCCTGAGCCTCATCGAGGCCGGCCAGGCCCCCAAAATCGAGGTCCACGAGCCGGTCCAGGCGCTGCAAACCGTCAGCCACGACACCACGCTTACCGCGACGGTCCGTCTGCTCGACGGTCGGAGGGTGACGGCCCTGGATCTCCAGTGGATGTATTACGAGGCAGCGGCAAAACTTGCCCAGGAAACCGGCGTGGCTGATTCCGTGTCAGGCGACGGTCATACCCATGACGTCCTGTCACGGTGGGAATCGACCTTGACCACGTTGGGATCCGATGTGGGCGCAGCGGCGTCCTCCGTGGAGTGGGTTGCCAAGAAGTCGATCCTGGAAGGGTACCGCAACAGGGATGGACTGGACTGGGACGATGCCCGGCTCGGTTTGGTTGACCTGCAGTGGTCGGACATCCGCCCCGAAAAAGGCCTCTACTACAGGCTTTTGACCAACAACCGCATGCTGCGTGTGGTGGACGACGCCGACATCACCCGGGCGGTGACAGAACCGCCGTCGGATACCCGCGCGTACTTCCGCGGCAGGTGCGTTTCAAGGTTCGGCAGGGATGTCGTGGGCGCGAGCTGGGACTCGGTGATCTTCGATGTTCCGGGGCTGGGGAAACTGCAGCGCGTACCCACCCGGGAGCCCTTGCGGGGCACGCGTGCGCTGACCGGGGCACTCTTTGACCGGCACCAGGAAGCCGGGCCGTTCCTTGCCGAATTGCTGGGCCAGAATCCGCCTCCGGCAAAGGCCTGAGACAGTGTCCGCCACAGGAACATTCGTACCACTCCAAAGCCGTACGCAGCAGCCCGCAGCGTGGCAATATGGCAGTAGGAAGTCTCCAATAACAGGGGACTGACAGTAGGGAGAAAGAAAATGGCAGGTCAGGAGCAGCAACAACCGCAGTCACGGGAAACCGAAGCTGAAGTGGACGTCCCGGAGGCTCCGCCAGCAGCGCCCGAAGCCCAGGCTTCCGAGGCCACACAGGGCGTGGATGATCTCCTCGATGAAATCGACGGCGTGCTGGAATCGAACGCCGAAGAGTTCGTCAGGGCGTTCGTCCAAAAGGGCGGCCAGTAACCGGCCCCACACTCGGATGTACAACCCGGACGGCGTGAGGCCGCCGGGCAAAGGAACGCAGAGTCGAAGGAGTGCAGCAATGCAGGACCCATCAAACGGCCCCCTGGCCACCCAGGCAACGTCTTCATTTACGGAACATCTCCAACGCTCGCGTCCTGAACTCCTTCCGTTCAATCAGGCGCTGCCCGCCGGCAGCGTACCGCCATCGCCGCACGCCACCACGATCGTGGCACTGACGTATGCCGGCGGCGTGCTGATGGCGGGGGATCGCCGCGCCACCATGGGCAACGTCATCGCCAGCCGGCACATCGAAAAGGTGTTTCCGGCCGATGAATATTCGGTGCTGGGTATTGCCGGGACGGCGGGTCTTGCCATCGACATCACCCGTCTGTTCCAGGTTGAGCTGGAGCACTACGAAAAGATCGAGGGAACGCTCCTGAGCCTGGTGGGCAAGGCCAACCGCCTGGGCGCCATGATCCGGGGGAATCTTCCCATGGCGATGCAGGGAATGGCCGTTATCCCACTGTTTGCCGGGTTCGACCACGTCAGCGGGGTAGGCCGCCTGTTCTCCTACGACGTCACCGGTGGTCGCTACGAAGAGCAGGAACACCACTCGGTAGGTTCGGGTTCGGTCTTTGCCAGGGGCGCGCTGAAAAAGCTGTGGAAGCCGAATCTTTCCGAGGAAGCCGCCGTAGCTGTCGCCGTCGAGGCACTATACGACGCTGCCGACGACGATTCCGCCACCGGAGGCCCGGACCCCGTACGCCAGCTTTGGCCAGTGGTCTACACCGTGAACCGCGCCGGAAACCGCAGGGTGCCCGAACGCGATCTGGCCGCAATCGCCGGAGCGATCGTCGAATCGCGGGCCATCGCCGGACGGGAGGCCTGAGATGACACAGCAGTTCTACGTTTCTCCTGAACAACTGATGAAGGACCGGGCGGACTTCGCCCGCAAGGGCATAGCCCGCGGCCGGTCCGTGGTGGTCATCAGCTGCGCCGACGGAATCGCCCTGATCGCGGAGAACCCCTCACCATCCCTGCACAAGATCGGGGAAATCTACGACAAAATCGCCTTCGCGGCAGTAGGCAAGTACAACGAATTCGAGAGCCTGCGACAAGCGGGCGTCCGCTACGCCGACGTCCGCGGATACTCCTATGACCGCGAAGACGTCACGGCCCGCGGGCTGGCCAGCGTTTACGCGCAAAGCCTCGGCGCCGTGTTCACGGCTGAACAGAAACCATTCGAAGTGGAATTGGCAGTTGCCGAGGTCGGCGCCACGCAAGAGCAGGACCACCTCTACCGCCTGACCTTCGATGGTTCGATCGCGGACGAGAACGGCTTTGTTGTCATGGGCGGCCTGGCGGAGCAGATTTCCGACGTCGTCAGCGGGGCTTGGGAGGCCGAACTCACTTTGGCCGGCGCCATGCGTTTGGCGTTGCGCGCCCTGGCCGCCGACAAGGAACTGGAAGCGCTGCCGGCTACCGCCGTCGAAGCCGCGGTCCTCTACCGTGCGTCGGAGAGCCACCGTGGATCGCGCAGGGCGTTCAGGCGGCTGTTGCCCGAGGACATGACCCGGTTGCTCACAGAGGAGGCCTGAGATGGACAAACGTATATTCGGCATCGAAACGGAATTTGGGATCTCCTACTCGAGCCCGGACTCGCGACCACTGGCACCTGAGGAAGTGGCCCGCTACCTCTTCAGGAAAGTGGTCAGTTGGGGGAGGTCATCGAATGTCTTCCTCACCAACGGCTCGCGGCTTTACCTCGATGTGGGCTCCCACCCGGAATATGCCACGGCCGAGTGCGATGACCTGGCCCAACTCATTGCCCACGACAGGGCGGGGGAGCTCATCCTTGACGACCTCGTGGACGAGGCCCAAAACAGGCTTGCCGCAGAGGGCTTCAACGGAACCGTCTACCTTTTCAAGAACAACACCGATTCCGCAGGCAACTCCTACGGAAGCCACGAGAACTATCTGATCCCGCGCCGCGGCGAATTCTCCCGTTTGGCCGAAATCCTGATTCCGTTCCTGGTCACCCGGCAGCTGATAGCAGGAGCAGGCAAGGTGTTGAAGACCCCGCACGGTGCCACGTTTGCTTTCTCCCAGCGCGCCGACCACATCTGGGAGGGCGTGTCGTCGGCAACCACACGTTCACGCCCGATCATCAACACACGCGACGAGCCGCATGCCGATGCCGAGTTCTACCGCCGCCTCCACGTGATTGTGGGGGACTCCAACATGTCCGAGACGTCGGCCCTGCTCAAGGTCGGCACCGTGGACCTGATTCTCCGCATGATCGAATCGGGCGTCATCATGCGCGACATGCGAATGGAGAACCCCATTCGGAGCATCCGCGAGATCTCGCACGACCTCACAGGCCGCGCCTTGGTTCGCCTGGCCAACGGCAGGCAGCTGACGGCGCTGGATATCCAGCGCGAATACCTCAGCAAAGTTACTGAGTTCGTGGCGACCAACGGGGCCCACAACGCCCACGTTCCACTGATTCTGGACTTGTGGAAGCGCACGCTGGACGCCATCGAGAGCGGCGACACAAGCACTATTGACACCGAGGTCGACTGGGCCATCAAGAAGAAGCTGATGGATGGGTACATGCGGCGTCATGGGCTCAGCCTGGATTCCCCGCGGATCGCCCAGCTGGACCTCACGTACCATGACATCTCGAGGCAGCGGGGACTGTTCTTCCTGCTCCAGGCCAGGGGAGCTGCACGCCGGCTTGTCACTGAGACTGACGTCAAGGACGCCGTCGATGCGCCGCCGCAGACTACCCGCGCCAAGTTGCGTGGCGATTTTGTTCGCCGGGCGCAGGAACTAGGCCGGGACTACACGGTCGACTGGGTTCACTTGAAACTGAACGACCGTGCGCACCAGACCATCCTCTGCAAGGATCCTTTCCGCAGCGAAGACGACAGGGTCGATGCCCTGCTGGACTCCATGGGCTGACAGGCGCTTTAAGCTGGCTCCCAGTTTCACGGGCTATTCTGGATAGTGGTCTCTTTCCAAGAGACAACCTGCTTGGAGGCGCAATGCGCTGCTCCGAGTGTCCTTTGCCCCGACGAAAGTGTCTTTTTTGTGCGCCGACTCCTAGCAATTCTCCTTCCTGCCCTGCTGCTCATGACCGCGTGCGGCGGAAGCAACCCGGCCCCCGAGCCCACCAGCCAGACCGCCGGCGACACTTCCAAGCTCGACTCCGTCAAAGTGACGGACAACGGTAACGACAAAGCGCCCGGCGTTGAGTTCTCCAAGCCGCTCAGCGTGACCGAACCCACCGTCAAGGTAGTTGTTGACGGAGACGGCGATCGTGTCAAGGCCGGCCAGACCGCCGAACTCGTATACCTGTCCGTGGACGGCACCGACGGCAAGACGGTGGAAGACACCTATGCCAATGGCCCCCAGCCGATCGAGTTGACCGATGAATTGAAGACCGGCAACGCAGAGATCTACAACGCAATCGTTGGCGCCAAGATCGGTTCGCAGATTGCCTTCGCAGTTCCGGGGAATCCCTCGGCCCAAGGAAACGCCTCGGCTTCGGCCGCGCCGTCCACCCAACTGGTTGTCTTCAAGCTGCTTTCGGCCAAGGACCCGGCTCCGGTACTGGAGAAGCCCGAAGGCGACACCGTGACTCCTCCTGCCGGCCTTCCCACGGTGAAGGAAGATGACAAGGGCATCCCGCAGATCTCCGTTGACGGGGTAGCAGCTCCCAAGGAACTCGTTGCCCAGGACCTCATCAAGGGCAAGGGCGCAGCCGTCAAGACCACCGACACGCTGACGGTGAACTACGTAGGTGTCAACCTCGTGGGCGGTACCAAGTTTGATTCCAGCTACGACCGTGGCAAGCCCGCCAGCTTCCCGCTGACGGGTGTCATCAAGGGTTGGACGCAGGGCCTTGAGGGTAAGACCGTTGGCTCGCGTGTCCTGCTGGTGATTCCCCAGGATCTCGCCTACGGCGCAGCCGGCCAGGGCGACGCCAAGGGCGACCTCGTCTTCGTCGTGGACATCCTGGGCGTCAAGTAACCCATTGGAATTGCAGGCGCTGGCTTAAGCTGGTTCCTGACACCATTCATCCCTCACACCAAGGAGAACCCATGTCATTTGGACAGCGTGAATTCGACCGCACCAAGCCTGAGATCGACTTCCCCGAAGGCGACGTCCCCACGGACCTCGTCATCACCGACCTCATCGAGGGCACCGGCCGCGAAGCCCAGGCAGGCGACACCGTCTCCACACACTACGTTGGCGTGGCCTGGTCCACCGGCGAAGAGTTCGACGCCTCCTGGGGCCGTGGAGCACCTTTGGACTTCCGCGTAGGCGTCGGCCAGGTCATCCAGGGCTGGGACCAGGGCCTTCTGGGCATGAAGGTTGGCGGTCGCCGCCGCCTGGAAATCCCCTCGGAGCTGGCCTACGGTTCGCGCGGCGCCAGCGGCGCCATCAAGCCGAACGAAGCACTGATCTTCGTAGTTGACCTCGTGGCTGTCCGCTAAGGAACCAACTGTCCTGCAAGGCGCGTCACCCTCCGGTTCACCCGGCAGGTGACGCGCCTTGCTGTTTTCCCGCTGGACTTTAGTAACGTAGCAACCGTGTCCGCATCCCGCACTGAACGACTCCTGAACCTGCTCCTTGCTTTGCTCAACACCAGGGTGGGGCTTTCGCGCTCTGTCCTGCGCGAAAAGGTCTACCACGATACCGCTGGAAACGATGTCGCTTTTGGTCGCATGTTCGAACGCGACAAGGCCGATCTCAAGCAGTTCGGCTTTGAGGTGGAAACCCTGATGGACCCCAGCAATTTCGGCGCAGACGACCCCGCTTCAGCCCGCTACCGGATCGGCAAGGACTCCAACAGGCTTCCGGAGGTAAAGCTGACGCCGGCAGAGGGCACGGTCCTCTTGCTGGCAGCCCAGCTGTGGGAGCGCGCCGCGCTCGGAAATGCAGCCGCCAGTGCCGTCCGCAAGCTGCAGGCCGCCGGTGGATTCACCGACGTCGAACTTCCTTCCGGTGTTCAGCCGCGCATCAAGCCGCCAGGCCAGGCTTTCGACGACGTCGTTGCCGCCATGCACGGCAGGCAGCCCGTCCGCTTCGGCTACCTCGCCGTCAGCACCGGACGCGAGGAGACACGCGAGGTCGAGCCCTGGGGCCTCGGCAGCCGCTTTGGCCAGTGGTACCTGGTGGGCTTTGACAAGGGGAGGGGCGCCAAGAGAATCTTCCGGCTCTCACGGATGACCACCGCGTTGACCGTGGTGGCGGGCAGCAGCTTTGAGCCGCCGGCGGGCTTCAACGCCCGGGCAGAACTCGATTCGCTCAACGAACTGCCCCTGCAAAGGGCAGTCCTGGAAGTGGACAAGGACCGTTTGCTGGCGCTTCGCAAAAGGGCCGTCGTCACAGAACCAGTCGTCACAGAACCGGTCGTCACAGAACAATCCGGGAGCAACGGAGACCGCGACCGGATCCTCCTTGACTTCCGGGATCCTGAACAACTGGCCGAGGAACTGGCGTCCTACGGTCCGCACGTGGTGGTGACCGAACCAGCTGAGCTGCGTGCCGCCGTCGTACGCCGCCTCAAAGGCGCGGCAGATTTCGATGCCACACCGGCCGTGAAGGTGGAGTTCCCTGAAGCCTCCCGCGCACCGCGTTCCCGGAAGCGGACTTCAGAAGACCAACTGGCCAGGATGCTGCAGTTGGTGCCATTCCTGGTCCACCACCAGGGCCTGCATATCCAGGAGGTAGCGGACCGTTTTGGAATCTCCCGCAAGGAACTGATCGACGACCTGAAAATCCTCATCTGCTCGGGGCTGCCCGAGGGCTATCCGGATGATCTCCTTGACATCCAGTGGGAAAACGACCACGTGTACATCTCGGAGCACCTGGACCTGAACCGTCCCGTGCGTTTCAGCGAGGACGAGGCCGCCGCGCTGCTGACAGGCCTGGCAATGCTGGGTGATTTGCCTGCCTTGGCGGGAATGGCCGACGACGAGTCTGGCAGTGCCCTGGAATCTGTCACCATCAAGCTGACCGGCGCTGCGGGGCAGGCTGGTCGCTTGGCCGGTTCAGTGGCTGGCCAGTCTGTGGCGCCGGAGCAGTCGGAGGCCTTTGCCACCATTACCCAGGCAATCCGGGACGGACGGCAGTTGAGGCTTCGGTATCTGTCGCTGCAACGCGACGAAGTGACTCAACGGGATGTCGACCCCCTGAGGCTCTACTCCATGGACAGCACGTGGTATTTCGAGGCGTACTGCCACAGCAAGGCAGGGATCAGGAACTTCAGGCTTGACAGGGTGGAGGCATTGGAGCAGAACGGACGTCCCGTGGCAGGACCGGCGCCGACGGGCCAGGACTTCCCGGCGCGGTTGTTCACTCCCAGCGACGACGACATCCTGGTGCTGTTGCAGCTGACCCGCCAGGGCGCCGGGCTGGCAGATGATTACTACGCCGAACGCACCGCCCAGCTTCCCGACGGCGGCCTGCTCGCCGAAGTGCGGTTCGGCAACGCAGGGTGGCTGCCCATGTTCGTCTCACAGCACGGGGGAACGGTCCGGATCCTGCAACCAACGTCCTTGCGGGACGAGGTCCTCGCGTGGCTGAACGCGGCACTGGCGCAGTACGACTCTGCTTCCGGCGTCGAGGCTGGCTAGACTACTCAGATGCCTTGGTGGTTCTGGATCCTGTTGTGGATCGCACTCGTAGCTCTTGCACTGCTCCTGCACCTGACGTTGGGCTATCGCTTGTTCAGGAAATTCATGGCAACTGTTCATGAACTGGGGGACGCCGGGAAACGTTTCAGCAACCTTTCTCCTGCTTCCGAAACCTCCGACGTAGAGGAGGCCGAAGAACGCCCGACGCCGGGATCCGCCATTTTTGCCTCCCCGGATCAGATGCGTCATGATTACCTGACGGCCAAAGCCTTCCGGCAGGAAGTTCGCCGCCAAAAGCGCGTCCAGCGCAAAGCGGAGCGGGGTCAGCCGCAATCCCTGCACGACATTGAATTCAGATAGACGTAGGATGTATCCAAAAGGAAAGGACCTCCCCACATGAGGCTCGAAGGCTGGCATCTCATCATCATCATCGTTCTGGCTCTGGTGCTTTTTGCAGCGCCGAAGCTGCCGTCCATGGCGCGCAGCATTGGGCAGTCGATGCGTATTTTCAAGTCTGAGGTCCGGGAAATGAAGAAGGACGGTTCTTCGGAAACGAAGGACTCCCAGGACGCTTCCGACGCCGTTGAAGGCAAGGTTGTAGGCCACCCGGATGCTAAGACGCAGAACATGAAGGCCCAGAACACCGGCGAGACCGACGTTCCGCCCTCCAACCGCGTCTAAAGAGAAGTGGTAGAGACGAAGGGGCGCAAGGCCAACCCCGAAGCCCGGATGGCGCTCCTTGACCACCTCAAGGAACTGAAGAACCGGCTCTTCAAGGCTGCAATCGGCGTCATTGTCGGGACAGTGGTGGGCTTCATTGTCTATCAACCGCTACTGGAGGCCTTGATCAAGCCGATCAAGGACCTGAATCAAAAAGAGGGTCGCGCCGCCACCCTGAACTTTGACGGCGTGGCCAGTTCGTTCGACCTCATGGTCCAAGTCTCGGTTTTCCTGGGTGTGATCATTGCCTGTCCGGTATGGATCTACCAGCTCTGGGCTTTCATCGTGCCCGGCCTGCACAAAAAGGAACGCCGCCTCGCGTTGTCGTTCGTGGCCGCAGCAGTGCCTTTGTTCATCGGTGGCGTCCTCCTCGCCTGGCTCGTCCTGCCCAACGCGGTCCGGGTCCTGACGGACTTTACCCCGGTGGGCGCCTCCAACTTCATCACGGCTCAGGTCTATCTGACATTCGTGCTAAGGCTATTGCTGGCCTTTGGCATAGCTTTCCTGGTCCCGGTGGTGCTTGTTGGCCTGAACCTGGCCGGCATTGTCAAAGGCAAGCAGCTCGTCAAGAGCTGGCGCATCACCATCTTCCTGGTCTGCTTGTTCGCGGCCATGGCAGCCCCCGGAGCGGACGCCATGAGCATGTTCTACCTGGCAGCCCCCATGCTGTTGCTCTTTTTCGCCGCCATCGGGGTGTGCCTCCTCAACGACCGTCGTCGTGAACGCCGCGCCATCAAGCGTGCTGCCGAGACCGAAGCCACTGCGGATATCGCCACCCCGGCCTCCGATCTGGAGAATCTCTAGACGTTGGGCCACTAGGCTTGATGCATGTCTTCGTTTTCCGGGTCTCCTTCTCCATCAGAGCGTTACCAGGCGGCAGCCCAGAGGGCGGCTGAGGCAAAAACCTACCTCGGCGCCTTCGCCGGTTCGCTTGACTTCGAGCTGGATGATTTCCAACGCGAAGCGTGCAAGTCGCTGCAGGAGGGCCGTGGCGTGCTGGTGGCAGCCCCCACCGGCGCCGGAAAGACAATTGTTGGCGAGTTCGCCATTTTCCTGGCTCTTCAGCGGGGCCTCAAAGCTTTTTACACCACCCCTATCAAGGCGCTGAGCAACCAGAAGTTCTCGGAACTGGCAGCCAAGTACGGTGCGGCCAATGTGGGTCTGCTGACAGGCGACACCACCATCAACGGTGAAGCGCCGGTAGTGGTGATGACCACTGAAGTCCTGCGGAACATGTTGTATGCGGACTCAGAGACCCTGAGCGACCTCGGCTTCGTGGTGATGGACGAAGTCCACTACCTGGCGGACCGTTTCCGCGGCGCCGTCTGGGAGGAAGTCATCATCCACCTGCCCAGCGAAGTGCAGGTGGCATCCCTCAGCGCGACTGTTTCCAACGCCGAGGAGTTTGGTGCCTGGCTGGACACCGTCCGCGGGGATACTGATGTGATCGTCTCCGAGCACCGTCCGGTGCCCCTGTGGCAGCACGTCATGGTGGGCAGGGAGATCGTTGACCTCTTCGCCGGCGACACCACCTTCGATGAGATTGCTCCGGTAGCCCCCGGCGAGCAGGAATCCGACGCACCTGACCTCTCGGAGGCAGCGGAGATATCCAGCGAGCCCACCAAGGACAGCCGCGTCTCAGCCAAGGGAGCATCCGCCACCAAAGTGCGCCAGGCAGTGACCGGTCCCGAATTCGAAGTGAATCCGGATCTCCTGGCCATGGCCCGTTCCGAGAGCCGGATGAACATGGGCGGACGGTTCGGCCATGGTGGCCGGAGCCGCCGTCGACAGGACCGCCACCGTGACGATCGCCAGCAGTCCGAGCAACGCAGCCCTGTCCGCAAGGCCAGCCGCCCGCAAGTCATCGAGAGCCTCCGGCGGCAGGACCTCCTTCCCGCCATCACCTTCATCTTTTCCCGCGCCGGCTGCGACGCCGCAGTAGCCCAGTGCGCCGCCTCGGGGCTTTGGCTCACCACGGAGCGGGAGCAACAGATCATTGCCCAGCGGGTGGACGAAGCCAGCCATGAGATCCCTGCCGACGATCTTGATGTCCTCGGCTTCTGGGGATGGCGCGACGGCTTGGTCAGGGGCTTCGCTGCCCACCATGCCGGGATGCTTCCTACGTTCAAGGAAGTAGTGGAAAAACTCTTTGCAGACGGACTTGTCAAAGCAGTCTTCGCAACGGAAACGCTGGCCTTGGGCGTCAACATGCCCGCCCGCTGCGTGGTCCTGGAAAAGCTGGAGAAGTTCAACGGTGAAGCGCATGTCAACATCACGGCGGGGGAGTACACGCAGCTAACCGGGCGTGCCGGCCGCCGGGGTATCGACGTCGAAGGCCATGCGGTGGTCCTCTGGCAACCGGGAACGGATCCGGCGGCGGTGGCCGGCCTTGCCTCGAGGCGCACCTACCCCTTGAACTCCAGCTTCAGGCCCACCTACAACATGAGCATCAACCTGATTGCCCAGTTCGGCCGGGTAAGGGCGCGCGAAATCCTGGAATCCTCCTTTGCCCAGTTCCAGGCCGACCGCTCCGTCGTCGGCCTTGCCAGGCAGGTCCGTGGCCGTGAAGAATCCCTGGCAGGGTACGCCAAGTCCATGCAATGCCATCTGGGGGATTTCACCGAGTACGCCAAGCTGCGGCGCGAACTCAGCGATGCGGAGAACTTTGCGGCCCGCGACCACCAACGTGCCCGCAAGTCCCGTGTTTCTGACTCCCTGGCACGACTGATCCCCGGCGATGTCATCAGCATCTACAGTGGCCGCCTCGCAGGGCACGCAGTGGTTCTTGACGTGGACCCCAACGCCCGTGAGCCACGGCCCTCGGTGCTGACGCAGGACAACCAACTCCGCCGGATCGGTGTCCACGACCTCGACGGGCCGGTGTCCCCGGTGACCCGGATCCGGATACCTAAATCGTTCAATGCCAAGGTTCCCAAGTCCCGCCGCGATCTCGCGTCGTCCATGCGGCACGCCATCAGCGAGGACGCGCCCCAACGGCACCGGAACAGCCGGCATGAGGACTTTGGCCTGGGCGCACGGCTGCCGGACCAGGAGAAGAAGATCGCGGACCTCCGCCGCGCGCTGCGGGCGCATCCCTGCCATGGCTGCAGCGAGCGGGAGGATCATGCACGGTGGTCCGAGCGCTGGTGGAAGCTTCGCAAGGAGACAGACGGCCTGGTTCGCCAGATCCAGGGCCGCACCAATACCATCGCGAAGACGTTCGACCGGGTGTGCGAGGTCCTCTCTGTTTACGGCTACCTTGAAACGAACGACGCCGGAGCGGTCACCATCAGTGCCGACGGACAACGCCTCCGCAGGATTTACGGCGAGAAGGACCTGCTCATTTCGCAGTCCATCCGCAAGGGTGCCATCAACGATCTCGATGCCGCGGAGCTTGCTTCCTTTGCGAGCACCCTGGTTTACCAAGCCAAGCGTGAGGACCGGGGCCTGCGCCCCAAGATGCCCTCCGTCGCCCTCGAATCGGCAGTGGACATCGTGGTTCGTGAGTGGTCCCATTTGGAGGATACCGAGGAGCAACACCGGCTTCCCCTGACCGGTGAACCCGAGTTGGGCCTGATGTGGCCCATGTACAAGTGGGCCAAGGGCCGCCACCTGCAGGAGGTGCTCAGTGGCACTGATCTCGCTGCCGGTGACTTCGTCAGGTGGGCCAAGCAGGTGGTGGACCTCTTGGACCAGCTGGCCAAAATCCCCCAGCTGGATCCACGGTTGGCCCGAATTTGCCGCGAGGCGATTGATTTGGTCCGGAGGGGCGTCGTGGCCTACTCCACCGTGGCCTGACCAGCCCCTCCCATGTTTGATTTGTTGTCGATGCTCAAGGAGCCCAACGCATGAACCAGCCCGACGCGCCTGTCGGCCAGCAGCCCAACGGATCCGGCCGCAAGGTCACCATGTACCGTAACGGTTCGATCTACACTGCGGCTGATCCCTTTGCGACGGCCATGGTTGTCGACGGCGACACCGTGGCCTGGGTCGGGTCTGAACAAGCGGCCACCTCAATTGCTGATTCGTCCATGGAGATCATCGATCTGCACGGCGCACTCCTGGCCCCCGGGTTCGTGGACTCGCACGCCCATTTGACGGAGACCGGCGTGGCCCTGGCAGGCCTCCAGCTCAGCGTCGTTCGTTCGGCAAAAGAACTGCTCGACGCTGTTGCCGCCGCTGGCGGTTCGGGCACCATTCTGGGCCATGGTTGGGATGAAACCACGTGGAATGATCCCACGCTGCCCACCCTTGAACAGATCGCCCGGGCCGCCGGCGGTCGCCACGTCTACCTGTCCCGCGTCGACGTCCACTCTGCGCTCGTTTCGGACTCCCTGGCCTCGGCAGCCGGACTGCAAGGCCTGGACGGTTTTACCGGCAGCGCACGCGTGGTGCGGGAAGCACACACAGCAGCCCGCCTCACCGCACGGAAGTTTCCCGACCACGAAAGGCGCGGATACCAGGAACGGGCCCTGCAGGAAGCTGCTGCCCATGGCTACGTAGCGCTGGCGGAGATGTCCGCACCGCACATTTGCGGACCAGAGGACCTCAGGATGGCTGTGTCCTGGAACGAGCCCGGGGACAACCCGGAGGTGCTCCCGTACTGGGGTGAGCTGGCTTCTTCGGAAGAGCACGCCAAGGCCATTCTGGATGGCTTGGGCACTGCGGTCCTGGGCCTCGCCGGCGACCTCAACATGGACGGCTCAATTGGTTCAAGGACGGCGGCCCTCGTGGCGGATTACTCCGATGCACCGGGGCACCGGGGCAGTCTCTACCTGTCAGTGGACGAAGCCAGCAAACATCTTGCCGCCACTTCGGCGCTGGGCGTACAAGCAGGATTCCACGTCATAGGCGATGCCGGCCTTGCCGCCGTGCTGGACGCCCTGGATGCCGCAGCAGCCGAAGTGGGGGAGCAGCGCATCCGTGCAGCGGGCCACCGCCTGGAACACGTGGAGATGGCGGATCAGTCGGCCATCGACAGGCTGGCCAAGTACTCAGTGACCGTCAGCGTCCAGCCTGGTTTTGACGCCGCGTGGGGTGCGCCAGGGGAGTTGTACGAACAACGCCTCGGCACCCGCAGCCGGACCATGAATCCGTTTGCCTCGTTCTACTCCAGTGGCGTGCCGATTGCCTTTGGAAGTGACAGCCCTGTCACTCCGCTCCGGCCTTGGTCCAGCGTCCGTGCCTGCCTCGAACACAGCAACCCGGACCAGCGCATCTCGGCCCGTGCGGCGTTCTTGGGCCACACCCGCGCCGGCTGGCGGGCCGCCAAGCACAGAAACCCCCTGATGGGACAGCTGGTACCTGGAGCGCCGGCCAGTTTCGCCGTGTGGGAAGTGGAAGAACTGATGGTCCAGGTAGCTGACAGCCGAGTACAGTCCTGGAGCACGGACCCCCGGGCCCGCACACCGCTATTGCCTGCCCTCGACACCGGCAACGATCCCCGCTGCCTGCAGACTGTCCGGGAGGGCCGCGAACTGTTCGCCCACGAATCGCTTCGGGTCTAGCCACTGTGGCCGGCGCCACAAGCGCAAAAGTCATGGCCGCCGTCGTCCTATAATGGAGAGTTGCGCCAGAACGCCAGCTGCCAGGCTGGTCCGGCACACTGACCGCTCCATCAAGGAAAGGCCTCTTCTTGCGTGTCCTGACGATCATTCCCACCTACAACGAGCTGGAATCGCTCCCCGTGACGCTGGGACGGCTGCGCAAAGCAGTACCCGACTCGGACGTCCTGGTGGTCGACGACAACAGCCCTGACGGCACGGGAAAGCTTGCCGACGACTTCGCCGCTGAGGACAGCCAGGTTCACGTCCTGCACCGCAAGGGCAAGGAAGGCCTGGGGGCGGCCTACATCGCCGGCTTCAAGTGGGGCCTGGCGGCGGGCTACGACGTCCTCGTCGAAATGGACGCGGACGGTTCACACAAGCCCGAACAACTGCCGCTCCTCCTCGATGCCGTTAAAGATGGCGCGGATCTCGCGATGGGCTCCCGCTGGGTTCCCGGCGGCAGCGTCGTCAACTGGCCCCTCTACCGACAGGCCATCTCCCGCATTGGCAGCACGTACGCCCGCCTCATGCTCGGCTTAAAGATCAAGGACGTCACTGGCGGATACCGCGCCTTCCGCCGCAGTACGCTCGAGGCATTGAAGCTGGACGAAGTGGACTCGGTCGGCTACGGCTTCCAGGTGGACCTTGCCTGGCGCGTGGCCAAGCTTGGCCTTCGCATCGAGGAGCGCCCCATCACCTTCGTGGAGCGCGAACTCGGGGCATCGAAAATGAGCGGCAACATTGTCGTGGAAGCCATGATCAACGTCACCAAATGGGGCCTGGCAGCGCGTTGGGCCAAACTCACCCGGAAGTCACCCCAGGCCGCAAAGTAGTTCTCACAGCAAAAGGCCGGGTCTGGTTCCCAAGGGAACCGGACCCGGCCTTTTTGCGTGTTTGTGGAAACTATGCCGAACGGCGTTCCCCGCGGCGCTCACGCAGGATGTTCAGGCGATCCTCCAGGATCTGCTCCAATTCAGGAAGGCTGCGGCGTTCGAGCAGCATGTCCCAGTGCGTGCGGACGGCTTTCTCGTTGGCGTCCACGGGACGCTCGCCGTCAACCAGGAGCGCTTCCTTTCCCGTTTTGGAAACCCAAACGGGAGGGATCTCTGCTTCGGAGGAAAAGGTTACGAAGACCTGCTCGCCATCCTCGCAACGGTACTCGACCCGCTGGCGCGGTGCCGGTTCAACGCCGGATTCAGTTTCCATGCTCTGGGCGCCAAGACGCATACCCCGCAGGCTGCGATCGCTCATGATTACTCCCTCTGTCTGTTCGCGGAGCAGGAACTCCGCGCTAGCCGCAAGCCGTCTTCACGATCCCTGCGGACTACTTCTGCACACCTTGCATCACTAATTGCAACGCCTGGCCAAGCTTTAATGTTCCGTCCACGCTGAACCAGCCGGACAAATATCCTATTATACGCTGATCTTTGCTGACTACTCAAAACCTTGCGGACGCAGCGAACGGCCAGCCGGACTGGCTGACCGCTCGCGTTGTTACTGATCGCCCTTTTCCCAGGGCGCGGGGACTACTCGGCCGGGCGTGAAGGTTCCACTGTCGCGACCGGTTCCGGGGCCTTGGAGCTGCCGTCGAAGAGACCTGCCACGGGGGAGTCCGGGTTGTTGCCTCCGAGTGCGCCGCCAATGCCCTTCAGGGCCTCGCCTACTTCGCTGGGAATGATCCAGAGCTTGTTCGAGCTGCCCTCTGCGATCTTGGGCAGCGTCTGCAAGTACTGGTAGGCAAGCAGCTTCTGGTCCGGGTTGCCCTTGTGGATGGCATCGAAGACCTTCTGGATGGCCTGGGCTTCACCGTCTGCACGGAGGATGGCGGCCTTCGCGTCACCTTCGGCCGCGAGAATGGCAGCCTGGCGCTGTCCCTCAGCAGTCAGGATCTGTGATTGCTTGGTGCCTTCTGCAGTCAGGATGGCAGCGCGGCGGTCACGCTCTGCACGCATCTGCTTTTCCATCGAGTCCTGGATGGAGTGGGGCGGGTCGATCGCCTTCAGTTCCACGCGGGAGACCCGGATTCCCCAGCGTCCCGTGGCCTCGTCCAGAACCCCACGCAGTTGACCGTTGATCTGGTCGCGGGACGTGAGTGCTTCTTCCAGGTTCAGCCCGCCCACAACGTTACGAAGCGTGGTGGTGGTCAGCTGTTCCACGGCCTGGATGTAGTTGGCGATCTCGTACGTCGCCGCCCTGGGATCAGTGACCTGGAAGTAGACCACGGTGTCGATCGAGACCACGAGGTTGTCTTCAGTAATGACCGGCTGTGGAGGGAAGGACACCACCTGTTCGCGGAGATCGAGCAACGGCAAGAGCCTGTCGACAAACGGAATCAGGATGGTCAGTCCCGGGTTAAGCGTGCGCTGGTACTTGCCGAGCCGTTCTACGACGCCGGCACGCGCCTGCGGGATGATCCTTACCGACCGGACCAACACGATAATCACAAAAATAACGAGAACAATCAGCACAATTGCCGCTGCTGTTCCTCCTAAGCCGTCCATACATCTCCTTCGTTCCCCAATTGCGTGGCTTGATGAGGCTGTGCGCGGGCAAGCTGCCCGGCCCGGCAACGGCCTGAAAACTTGAAAACGCCGAAGCGTCAGAGGGGGCTGTTGTCGGCAGCCGAGGCGACCACCGCCGTCGCCCCGTCGATTTTGGTGACCTGGACCGTGGAGCCGGGGTCCATTACTCCGGCTGCGCTTCGCGCACTCCAGACGTCACCGCCGATCTTCACCAGCCCGCTGGTGCTGCTCACGGCTTCTATGACGAGGGCAGGCTGGCCGATGAGACGGTCGATGTTGGATAGTTGCTCCGCGGGACCCTTGCGCAGGTGATTCAAGGCCACTGGCCGGACGAAAACGATCATGAGGAGGGAGACCACGCTGAAAATGACGATCTGAAGCCAGAAGTCGGCGCCTGCGAAGTCGGCGATCAAACCCGCGAGAGCTCCGCCGCCAAGCATGATGAAGAAGAGGTCGAGAGTCAGCATCTCCACCACTGCGAACGCGAGGAAGACTGTGAGCCAGAGAGCCCACCAGTTCTCGCCGAGCCATTCAAACATCGTTCCCCCTTGGTCCCGGATCCCGCGAGCGGGATCACAGTCACTGTTCCTCCATCCTAGCCCGACGCACCGTCAAGCGTCAGGACGCGGTGAACACGCTGATCCGGAACTTGGCCGTGGTAGCCACAGGCCCATCAGAAGCTGACAGTTCGGCCAACTTTTCCCGGTGCAGGTGGTGGCCTGCCGGGCCCATGTAGGCGAGGTCGGCTACCTCGCTTGGCCCCAAGACCAGGGGCAGGTCCAAGGACTGACTGGCGGACGAAGGAAAGTAGGCATTCATGGACTCCGCAAGCCGCTCTTCCTTGCCTTCCTCGATGCCGAGCATCCCTGTCCGGGCAGCAACCTCCTGAAGGTGGCCAGGCCGCGGTGTCACCACCAACAACCGTCCACCTGGGCGAAGGACCCGCGCGAACTCCGTAGGGTTTCTTGGCGCGAACACAACAGTCACCACGTCCGCCGAGTTATCCGCCATCGGCAACGGACGCCAGATGTCCCACACCAGGTTGGCTGCTTGGGTGTTGATACGGGCCGCGCGACGAAGGGCAAATTTGGAAATATCCATGCCGACCGCGGATGCACCTGTTGCTTCGATAACGGTGCGCAAATAATGGCCGGTTCCGGTTCCGGCGTCGAGAACCAATGCGTCCGGCCGATCGAGGGCCTCGGCCGCCGTGTCCGCCAGGGCCCTGGCCAGACCGTTGTAGTGCCCACTGTCCAGGAACCTGAACCTGGCAGCTACCATGTCTGCTGTATCAGCTTCGAAGACGGTGCCCTTTCCCGTCAGGAAGTTGAAGTAGCCCTGCTTGGCGGCGTCGAACAGATGTCCCGCCCGGCAAGCAAGCGTCGTTGGCGCGCCTTCCCGTAGATCGAAAATTCCCTGGCAAACAGGGCAGCGCAGGGCGGAAACGGCATCGGACAACATGGCTTCAATCCTACGGTGGAACGGAGTGTCTGGTGCCGCCGGCCGGGCCACCCGGCTAGGCTCACCAACGTGAAACCCGAGCAGCTGCCCCTGTTGAATTCCGTGTCCGCACCGGCCATCCACCCTGACGGCACCAAGACGGTGGTATCCGTCACGAGGCCTGATTTCGACGCTGACAGTTACGTGGGCCAGCTCTGGTCAGTTCCGTTGGACACCGCCAAGTACCCGCGCCGCATCACTCGGGGTTTCAGGGATACTTCTCCCGCTTTCTCACCGGATGGGCTGGTCCTTGCGTTCCTTCGCAGCGATCCCGGCGGCAAGCCCCAACTGTTCGTGGTGGAATCGGCCGGCGGAGAACCGCAGCGCATCACCGACCAACACGCGGGCGTGGACAGCTTCGTCTGGGCGCCGGATTCGCACCGTATCGCTTTCCAGGCACGGGTCCCCGAGCAGGGTCGCTACGGAACGGTGGATGACGTTACCCCCGGATCCGAAGACCCACGCCTCATCACCGCCAATCAGTACATGATGAACGGCGTTGGCTACACCGCCGACCAGCGCCAGCAACTGTTCGTCGTGGACGTTCCGGATCTGGGTGGTGAGCCTGCCGTCATTCCGCGCGGCCGGGCTGCCCACGAGCAGCCGACGCCGGAGCATGCGGGTTTTCCGGTTGCCCGGCAGCTCACCTTCGGGGACGCCGACCACACATCGCCCAGCTTCTCCGCCGATGGCTCCCGGCTTTATTTCGTGGCCGCGCTCCATGAAGGTCACGACGACGACCTCGTCACCTCTGTCTACCGGGTGGATGCCGCGGGAGGCGAGCCGATCGTCGTCGAACCCGTCAACCGGACGCGCCAAACCGTGACGGAGGTGCGCCCCTCGTCCGACGGTCAGTGGCTGTTCTACATCGCCCAGGACCTCGGAGACACCGGCAGGGACTTCGTGGCACGCAACTCTGCCCTGCATGTGATGCCACTGGCCGGTGGAGAGGCCACAGTCCTGACCGACCGTGAACATCTGGACGTCTCCGGGCCGCTGGAGCCAAACGGGCCGGACAGTGTCCTCGTCCTGAACTCTGCGCTGGGCACTGTCGAACTCCTTGATGTTACGGCGGAAGGGGTCATCACGCCCCTCGTGTTCGGTGCACGGGTAGTGATCGGGGCATCTGTCGCGGCGAACGGGGAAATCGCGGTAAGCCTCTCCGATGCCTCGACCGTCGGGGATGTCGCGTCCCTGGAGCGGGGCGAGCTTCGCCTCCTGACGGATTTCTCCGGGAACCTCCGGAACAATTCCACAGTGATTGAACCACTGGACTTCGAGGCCGAATCCGACGATGGACACTCCGTCCATGGCTGGTTGGTGATGCCGAACGGCCCCGGACCCCATCCGGTTCTACTGACCATCCATGGCGGACCGTTCTCCCAGTACACGGGAGCCTTCTTTGACGAGGCCCAGGTCTACGCAGCCGCCGGATATGCAGTGGTGATGTGCAATCCCCGGGGATCATCCGGTTATGGCCAGGAGCATGGGCGTGCCATCAAGGGGCGAATGGGCACCCTGGACATGCAGGATGTGCTCGCCTTCCTGGACGCGGCGTTGGCCTCCAATCCAAGGTTGGACGCAAGCCAGGTAGGCATCATGGGCGGTTCCTATGGCGGCTACCTGACCGCGTGGATCATCGCCCACCAGCACCGGTTCAAGGCCGCGATCGTGGAGCGCGGCTTCCTGGATCCCGTCAGTTTTACCGGTTCATCGGACATTGGTTGGTTCTTCGGCGGCGAGTACACCGGAACAACCCGGGAGCAGATGCTGGCCCAAAGTCCCATGGCTGTCATTGAAGATGTCCGCACCCCCACCCTGGTGATCCACAGTGAGAATGATCTTCGCTGCCCCGTTGAACAAGGGCAGCGTTACTACGCCCACTTGAAGGCACAGGGTGTTGAGACCGCGCTACTGGTGTTTCCGGGCGAAGACCACGAGTTGTCCCGTTCCGGAACCCCGCATCATCGCCGGCAACGCTTCGACCACATTCTCAGTTGGTGGGCAAAGCACCTTCCAGTGGCACGAAACAAGCCGACGGCCTAGTAACGACGCAGGACTGCGGCGGTAAACCGCTTCAGAGCAGGAAGCCAAGCGACCTGCGTGCGTCCTCTACGTCCGGCGACGCCCAGCGCGCACTGTGCTCGGCGTTGCTGGCCAGTGACCGCAGCTCCGCCCGGTCCAGGTAGAGAGTGCCATGGAGATGGTCGGTTTCGTGCTGCACAATGCGGGCTTGCCACCCCGAAAACCATTCCTCCACGGGTGCACCGGCGGGGGTTGAATAGGACAACTCCACGTTCCTGGGCCGCGCCACAACGGCCTGGTACCCCTGGACAGAAAGGCATCCTTCATAAAACGCCGCCGTTTCCGCCCCCAAGGGACGGTACGTCGGATTGACCAGGGCGAAGAAGTCCAGCGGCTCCCTGTGCCGCACGGTGGCGGATGCCGGATCGATCTCGTACTTGTCCTCCACAACAGCCAGCTGCAAAGGGATTCCCAACTGCGGAGCGGCCAGGCCGACTCCCGGAGCAGCATGCATGGCATCACGCATCCGGTCGATCAGAGCGGCAAGTTCGACGTCGTCAAGCTGGCCGTCATACGGCGCGGCCAGCTGGCGCAACACCGGATGGCCCGCTTGTACGATGGCCGGCAGTTCCTCCGCTTCCAGCAACCTTCTGACGGCGTCCCTGATTTGGATGGGATTGAAGTCTGTGGCCGGGCCCGTGGTCCCGGAATGAGGTTGATGCGTCATGGATCGAGCCTATCGCCATGGGGGTGCGCGATGGTGGGCTACGCTCGTTGGATGACCGATCCAACACCTTTGGACCCTTCACCTTTGGAACATGTCCTCGGATTCGTCCGGACAGTTGAGGCCGGCGGCGGGTCCGCCGAGTTGCGGCCTTTCCTGGCTGAGGACTTTCAGCTCACCGAGTGGCCCCATGCGCTGTCCAAGACGGGCTCCACCAGGAATCTTGCCGAGACCCTGTCCGGCGCCGACCACAGCAAAGACATCGTGGCGGATCAGCGCTTCGAGATCGTCCGCACAACCTGCCAGGAAGACCGGGTGGTGCTGGAGATGGATTGGTCCGCCACCCTGCTCCTTGACCTTCCGCATTGGGACCGCGGCGATACCATCCGCGCAAGGAGTACGGCGGTCTTCCAGTTGAGGGATGGCTTGATCATCAGCCAGGACACCTACGACTGCTACTACACGGCGCCCGAATAGCTATCTCATGGTGAAGCGCCGCTCCACCATCTGCGCAACACCAGGCACTCCCAACAGGCCAGCGAAGAGGCGGTTCCGTGCTGCCATGGCTGCAGGCGGCAATGGCCGCCCCAGGGCCATATTGAGCCCGGCTTGCCGGGAAGCCCGTACAGCTGCCTTCCGGCGCGACCTTTCGAAGTTCTCCAGCGAGGCCCCGACATCCGTTCCTGCCATGGAGGCCGCAATTATGGGGGCCAGGGCGGCGGCATCCAACCAGCCCAGATTCATGCCCTGTCCTCCGATGGGGCTTATTTCATGGGCAGCGTCTCCGAGCAGCGCCATTCGCCCGTGGATCATGCGTGGCGCCAACCTTGATTCCACCTCGAAGGCACTGAGCATCGAATTTCCCGCGGCGTCAAGCACCTCGCCCGTCCTGGCCCTGACCAAACCGGCCAGCCCTGCCGGCGTCGCGTCCGTGGCAGGGCCGCCGAGCCGCACCACCCACCGGCGGACGCCTCCCGGCAGCGGAAATGACTCAACGATGCCGCCCGGCTCCAAGTACAACACTGCGTCGGCGCCATGTCCCGTGGAGTCCGGAAAATCACCCATTAGGTAGGAATCGGGGTACGTCCTGGGCTGGATGTCGGGAACGTGCTGGTGTCGAAGGGAAGAATGCGCACCGTCTGCAGCGATCACCAACCGGGCAGTGAACTCCTGCCTCCCGCCTGATGAGTCCGCCGTGACGCGGACCGATGTGTCGTCGTCGAGCGCTTCCTTGACCTCAACGCCGCGGACGATGGCGGCCGGGTCCAGTCCCAGCACCGCGTCTTCCAGCACCTTCTCGGTGACCGTCTGGGGGACCGCCAGGATGAAGGGAAACAAGGGGTCTCCGGAGAAGCGCAGCTCGGCTACTTTGCGGCGCTGGCTGTAGGCAACGCCGCGCTTGATACGGACTCCCGCCGATACCAATTCCCGTGCAATTCCGGCGCGCTCCAACTCCGCAAGCGCCGGCGGATGGATTCCAATGGCCCGCGAGCGAGCACTTCTGCTGGTCCTGCGTTCCAGGATGCGTACCTTGAGGCCGCTGCGCAGGAGCAACGCGCCCATGAACATGCCTACGGGACCTGCCCCAACAATGACGACATCAAGCACCTTCCCGACTCTCCGATCGCTGGGGCTCGTGGACCAGCATGTTGTGCCAAGGGCCGTTTCTTTCAGCCGTCCACGCAGAAGAGATGGCAGATTTCAGTTCGGCCAGCGTGTAGCTGCGCCTGATGGACAGCAAGCCGTCCTTCACAATGTAGGAGCCGAAACCCAGGGGCCAGAAGCCCGCCATGAACAAGACGTAGGCGACGTTGCTGCGGGCTAGGTCGTTGTGGAGGGCCACATGGCGGGTCAGCAGTTCGGAATCTCGCAGAACACCTGCGAACTGCTGTGCGTCGAGGTGGTGAAGGATGTGGTTGGAAATCACGACGTCGAAAGCCACGCCCTCCGCCACCAGCTCCGAACTGTGCGCCCGCCGATAAGTGACATCGGCTTTGTTAGCCACACGTTTGTTACCAACATGGCTGGCAAACTCAAAGGCCCGTTCATCCGGATCGATCGCCGTCACCTCCAGCACGAAACCATCCCGGCGCGCCCAACGGGCGAGGCCGCGGGCCACGTCGCCGCTGCCGCTGCCAATGTCCAGCAACGAGGCGTGCCCGGTTTCCGCCAGGAGGGGGCGGATACGGCGTTGGTAGGTCCGACGCCATCCCGAGAGGAGCCTGTTGACGACGGGAAACCTGGCATAGGTTCTGGTGAGCCGCCGCTGATCGCAACCAGGCCGGTCCATGTCCTCAACGCTGTACAGGTCCCTTTCCCTGAGGGACCCCCAAGGGCTCACAGACCGGGGGAGACCAGTGTGAAGAGGCCGGTCTCCACCGTGAGGCCGGGGCCGAACGCCATGGAACAGATCCGTTCCTCGCGTTGGCTGGCCGCCTGACCCAGCATGTACTTCAGGACAAACATCACCGTGGCACTGCTCATATTGCCGAATTCACGGAGGGTCTCCCTGGCCGGGACCAACTGCTCCTGGCTCAGTTCCAGTTTGGACTCGACCTTGTCCAGGATGCTTCGGCCGCCGGGGTGGATGGCCCAGTGCGTGATGTCCCGGTACGGCAGGCCGGCGAGCTCCGGCTCCTTGGCCAACAGCGGCTCCAAGGCTCCTGTGATGTGCTCTTCGATAATGTGCGGCACGTAGGAGCCCAGGACCATTTCAAATCCTTCGTCGCCAATGTTCCATGCCATGGCTTCCTCTCCAACGGGAGTCAGGACTGTCTCGAAGTGATCCAGCCGGATCACCGGTTCGTCGCCTTCCGGTTCCCGTGCCGAGATAACGGCCGCCGCCGCGCCATCGCCGAAGATTGCCGAGCCCATGATCGTGTCCGGATCATTGGAGGTCCTGACGTGGAGCGAACAGAGCTCGACGCAGATGACAAGCACAACAGCTTCCGGATCCGCCATGCAGAATTGCTTGGCGGCTTTCATGGCGGGGAACGCGGCATAGCAACCCATGAAGCCAAGGTGGTACCGCTGAACTGCAGGATTCAGTCCCAAGGCCCTCACCACCTTGTAGTCGGGTCCTGGATTGAAGAATCCCGTGCATGACACGGTGATCACATGGGTGATGTCATCAAGGTCGATCCCATGGGCCTGTGCCACCGCTGTTTTCCCCGCCTCAATGAACAGCTTGGTGGCTTCCGTGGCGAAAATTTCATTACGGACTTTGGTGCTGGGACTTAACACCCTGTTGGTTTCCGGGTCGAAGAACTTTGGATTTTCGGGATGAGCGTCCAGGCTGAGTTCTTCCACCGCCGTGAAGCGTGTATCGATGGCCGCCGAATCGAAGCAGGTGGTGACAAGGCGCGTCCCCAGCCTCGTCAGGCCTGGTTGGGAGGCGAAGACCTCACGGGCCTGCTGCTGGACAAGGATTGTGGGGGGAACTGCGGTTTCGAGGGACCTCATGTATACCGGCATGCTTCATTCTTAGTGAGTAAAGCCGGGAAGACAATGGCAGAATCGATCGTATTGACCGAGGTTGGTCGAGGAGAGCCAGGCGACGCCCACGGGGGACTGTTGGACAGCGTCGCCCAACAGATGGAGAAACCATGACTACCACTGCCGCTTCTGACACGCAATCTCCTGTGTCGCACGTTGCCGATACCCATGACCTCATCCGGGTACAGGGCGCGCGCGAAAACAACCTCAAAGACATCAGCATCGAAATTCCGAAGCGACGACTCACAGTCTTCACGGGCGTCTCGGGCTCGGGCAAAAGTTCCCTTGTCTTCGCCACCATCGCCGCAGAGTCGCAGCGAATGATCAACGAGACCTACAGCGCCTTCGTCCAGGGCTTCATGCCGTCGCTGGCACGACCTGACGTGGACGTGTTGGAAGGATTGACGACGGCGATCATCGTCGACCAGGAACGGATGGGCTCCAACCCGCGCTCCACTGTCGGTACGGCCACTGACGCCAACGCCATGCTTCGCATCCTGTTCAGCCGCCTCGGACAACCACACATCGGATCTTCCAACGCTTACTCCTTCAACGTCCCTACGGTGAAGGCCAGTGGAGCTATCACTGTGGACCGCGGTGAGGGGAAGACCAAGACCGAGAAAGCAAGCTTCAACCGCCTCGGCGGCATGTGTTCCCGCTGTGAGGGCATGGGCTCGGTCAACGATTTCGATCTCACGGCCTTGTACGACGACACGAAGTCCCTCAGTGAAGGCGCCCTGACGGTCCCCGGTTACAGCATGGATGGCTGGTACGGGCGCATTTTCAGCGGGACCGGCTACTTCAACATGGACAAGCCGATCGCCAAATTCACCAAGAAGGAACTCCACGACCTCCTTTACCGGGAACCGACCAAGGTCAAGGTAGAGGGCATCAATCTCACGTACGAAGGCATCATTCCCAAAATACAGAAGTCGATGCTGTCCAAGGACGTCGATGCCCTGCAGCCCCATGTTCGGGCCTTCGTGGAGCGTGCCATCACGTTCACAACCTGTCCCGAATGCGACGGTACCCGGCTGAGCCCTGAGGCCAGGTCTTCGAAGATCAAAGGCAAGAGCATTGCTGACGTCTGCACCATGCAGATCAGCGATCTCGCTGAATGGATCCGGCAACTCGACGAGCCTTCCGTTGCACCCCTGATCAAGGGCCTCCAGCATCTCCTGGACTCCTTTGCGGACATCGGACTGGGATATCTTTCCCTGGACCGCCCCGCAGGCACCCTGTCCGGGGGCGAGGCCCAGCGGACCAAGATGATCCGCCATCTCGGTTCATCCCTGACCGATATCACTTACGTGTTCGACGAGCCGACGATCGGACTGCACCCGCACGACATCGAGCGCATGAACCAGTTACTGCTGCAGCTTCGTGACAAGGGCAACACGGTCCTTGTGGTCGAACATAAGCCGGAAACCATTGCGATCGCAGACCACGTCATTGACCTTGGCCCAGGTGCCGGAACCGGTGGCGGCACAGTCTGTTTCGAAGGGAATCTTGACGGGCTGCGGGGGAGCGACACCATCACCGGGCGCCACCTCGACGACCGTGCTTCAATCAAGGACGCTGTCCGATCGGCGTCGGGCCAACTGGAAGTCCGCGGAGCGTCGACGAACAACCTCAAGGACGTCGACGTCGATATTCCCCTCGGCGTTCTCTGCGTCCTCACCGGGGTGGCTGGCTCGGGCAAGAGCTCGCTGATTCACGGCTCTGTAGCCAAACGGGATGGCGTGCTGGTCATCGACCAGGGAGCCATTCGCGGATCCCGCAGGAGCAATCCGGCCACTTACACCGGTCTGCTGGAACCCATCCGCAAGGCATTTGCCAAGGCAAACGGCGTGAAGCCCGCGCTGTTCAGTTCGAACTCAGAGGGTGCATGCCCAACGTGCAATGGCGCGGGGGTTATCTACACGGATCTCGGCGTCATGGCGACTGTTGAGTCCACTTGCGAAGAGTGTGAGGGAAAGCGCTTCCAGGCTTCGGTCCTGGAATACAAGCTGGGGGACCGCAATATTGCAGAAGTGCTTGCAATGTCGGTCAATGAGGCTGAGGACTTCTTCGGCAATGGCGATGCCCGAACGCCCGCGGCGCACAAGATCCTGGACCGCTTGGCTGACGTCGGGCTTGGTTACCTGACCTTGGGCCAGCCACTGACAACCTTGTCCGGTGGTGAACGGCAACGGCTTAAGCTGGCCACGCAGATGTCCGAGAAGGGTGACATCTACATTCTCGATGAGCCCACAACGGGCCTGCACCTGGCTGACGTCCAGAACCTGCTGGGCATGCTGGACCGCTTGGTCGAGTCAGGAAAATCGGTCATTGTGATCGAACACCACCAGGCAGTCATGGCCCACGCGGACTGGATCATCGACCTCGGGCCGGGAGCAGGTCACGACGGCGGCACGATTGTCTTCGCAGGGACGCCGGCAGAGCTTGTGGCCGGGAAGGAGACGCTGACAGGCAAGCACCTCGCGGCATACGTGGGCGCCTGAGGTAAGTGCCGCGCCGGCTGTTCTACCTGCAGCCACCATCCGATGAGTAGAGGCAGTTGCCATCTTGGATTTTCTTAAAATATATAGACTGGTCTATTATTTGAGCATGGCAACCAAAGGAAGCCTGACCAAGGCGCGACTCGCGGAGTCCATGCTTCAGCTCATCCAGACCAGCGGCTACAGCGGCACAGGCCTCAATGCCGTGACCGAACACGCAGCAGCCCCCAAGGGGTCGATCTACTTCCATTTCCCTGATGGGAAAGAGGGGTTAGGCGTCGCAGCGGTGGAGCTCGCCGCCAAACAGTTCGAGACACTGATTGCAGAGACGGCCGTGGCTGCAGGCAGTGCAGCAGAAGCTGCCCGAGCCGCGATTGAGACCTTGGCGACCATCGTCAGCGAGAGCGACTTCCAGCTGGGTTGCCCGGTCTCCGTCGTCACCTTGGAGATGGGGGCGGAAAGCGAACGACTGCGGGAAGCATGCGCCAGCGCCTTTGAATCCTGGATCAACCCGACCGCCGCGCTCCTCGAGGCCAACGGTGTTGACGCCAAGGAAGCCCGTTCCCTGGCAACCGTCGTTGTGTCGACAATCGAGGGGGCCGTCATCGTCTCCCGAGCCATGAAGAGCACCCAACCTCTTGTTGCGGCCGCCGACGTCGTGGCGGAGCTCATCAACCAGCGCTGCCTGACCGTTGGGGGAAAGCGATGACAGCATTTGAAGAAACCCGTCATGCCCTGGTCTTCGGGGCCTCAGGGCTGGTCGGCCGGCACCTCGTCTTGAAGCTAACCGAGGCTGGTGCGAACGTCACGGCGGCAGTTCGGACTGTGGAATCCGGACTGCGTGTCGAACGATGGCTCAAGGACCGTGGGCTGACGGGAAGCATCAGCACGACGATTGTCGACTTTGAGACCCCTGAGATCCTTGAGGGCGGCGCACCGGCATTTGGTTCTGTCACCGAGATTCACAACTGCGCCGGGTCCTACCGATTCGGGATGACCGCCCAGGAAGCACGCAGCGCCAACGTTGGAATCGTCCAGAAACTGATCGACTTCGCCAAGGACCTTCCCAAGCTCCAGCGAGTCGTCCATGTGTCGGGCTACCGCGTCGGCGGGCAGGACCCCACAACCATTCCTTGGTCCGAGGACTACCGCACCACGGTGTACAAGGAACTTGGCGCCTACGAAGCGTCGAAGGTGGAATCCGACGCTATCTTCCAAGCCCGGGCGTTGGAGAGCGGAGTCCCCTGGACCATTGTCAATCCGTCCAGCGTGATCGGCGACAGCGTGACTGGGGAGTCCGACCAGCACATCGGTCTCGTCAGTGCTATCGAGCAGGTTTGGGAAGGTACCGCGTCCGCGCTGCCGGGAAACAAGGCAACTTTCCTCCCGGTGGTCACAGTCGACTACCTGGCCGCCTTCATGGCGGCAGCCGCTGTCGATCCCGCTTCTGCAGGTAAGGCCTACTGGGTTCTCGACGACGACACCCCACCCCTGGCGGACCTCCTTACGCACGTCGGCCGGCATATCGGCGGGAAAGTCCCGCTGGTAAAGATGCCGATCGGTGTCATCAAGCGGCTTCCTCAGTGGATCACCAGGGCAGATCCCGAGATGCTCACTTTCCTGTCCTCCGACCGCTATCCGACAGGGTCCGCCGTCGAATTCGCCGAGAAGCACGGGATTCGGATGCCCGACGTCCTGCTTTCCCTCGAACGGTGGACCGATCACCTGGCCGCACATCGTTTTGGCGCCGCCATGGGTGAAGGCCGTCGATTCGTCAACCTTGGCGGTCTCAAGACATTTGAGCTCGGTGCACCCGGGTCCAGCCGGATAATCCTTCCAGGCCTGCCAGTCAACGCCGACACCTGGGCAGAAGTGGCGTCGGGAATTGGCGCGCGAGTGCTCGACATGCCCGGACTCGGCCTCAGTAGTGGAAGGGGCATTCAGGACTGGGAACAGTGGCTGCCCGCTGTGCTGAGCCGTGAACCTTCTGACCTCATAGGCCATTCCATTGGTGCCGCTGCGGCAGTAGTCGCGGCGGACCGGATCCCGGCGCAGGTCAACTCGCTCACGCTGATCGCGCCATTCTTCCTCCAAGCCCCGGCAGGCATCTCGGCCCGCTTGCGGCCGCTCGTGTCCGCATACTTGCGACACAGCGACCCGGTACGTCTATCACGCCAACTCACTGGATCGGAAGCTGCCGCAGGCGCCCTCAAGTCCAGCCTGAGCGACCTCAAACGAAGCAGCGCCAAGCGGGTCGCCGAGCATCTGGCGACCGCGGGATCGAAGCAATGGCGTGCCGAACTCCAAGAAAAGCTCATGCGATTCAGCGGCCCGGTCCGCATCATCACGGGCAGCGAGGACCCGATCGCCCTGGATGCTCTTGAGCAGCTTGAGTCACTTCCAAACGTTGAGTTGATCTCGGTGCCGGGCGCCGGGCACCACCCGCAATTGACGCATGGCGATGATGTCGCTGCTCTCATCAGCAGATTTGTCGCACGAACAGGGCCGGCAAGGGTCAGCCGTTGATAGGGACCTAATAGTGTCGGCGGCTAAGGCAGGGGAGGGGCTGACTTAGATTTGTAGCGTGAGTTCCATTGTCGAAGGTGCCATAGAGGTCCTTTATGCTGCAAAAATTCCGCTGGCTCCTGGCTTATCGCCATGGCAGATCGAGGACATTGAAGAGCAGTTTTCGTTTGAGTTCAGCCCTGATCACGCCCGGCTCCTGAGTCTAGCCATGCCAATAGGCCATGGATGGGTTGATTGGACGGGGGAGACCGCCGAAATCCAGTACCGGCTCGACTGGCCACGCGATGGCGTCTTATTTGACGTAAAAGAGAACGCCTTCTGGCCCAACGAGTGGGGCGAACGCCCCGCGGACGTCACGGAAGCCCGGTCTTTTCCGTGCACCAAACGGACGTGATCTACTACGGCAGCGATCTCACCACATATTTCCAAGCCGAATTTTTCAGGATCCGGGACCGAAAATTGCCCAACTATCATGTCGATTTCTGGTCTGACCTGGCCGAGTGCCGGTGGGCGTAGTCTGGTCGATGACCGACGCAATGCAACGGGCGTTGCTGTTGGGGTCTACAGGGGTTTTGCCTGACAACCCGCTCCACTTCTGACCATATGGTTATAACGCCGATAATCTACATTATGTAAAGTAGTAGTCTGCGTATCTCATCAGATGAATCAATTCGCCGGTCCCCTGATCTTGCCGGGATCTACACCCAATCACCCCGGAGTTCCGGGGAATTTGGCTGGCTGGCTGGCCTGGAAAGGAGATTCTTC
>NZ_JAQPPK010000050.1 GCF_029952445.1 Paenarthrobacter nitroguajacolicus
GGCACCGAAACCACCCGACGAGAGGCCCTACCCGCCTGGATCCACTATTACAATCACCACAGGCCCCACACCGCACTCGGGAACAAACCACCCGTCAGCCGGCTAACCAACCTCCCTGGGCAGTACAGCTAGCTAGCTCCGCAGCCTTTTCCACATAGGAAACCTGGCCCCTGTTGGGTGGTCGGGAATGCTGGCTACCGTGGCGGCATGTCACACACCTCCCGTAGCGCCCTTCTTGCCCTTGCCGAGCGTTCAGCAGGAACAGCCGGCAACGAACTGCTTAAACCACACGCCCAGGCGTACCGGTCGCCTCCCAATGGGCGCAGCCCTGGCGGGATCATGCGCGCCAAGCCGCGTACTTGGAATCCACGGCGAAGACGCACACCCAGGGCATGGATTTCCCGCAATCGCCGGCTCTGTGTGGCACTGCTTTTGTGCCTCGCCGCGGGCCTCGCGGTCCAGCAGCTGACTCCGGCGTCGGCGGCGCGGGTCAGCGTCCTGGTCGCAGCTCGCGATCTTCCCACCGGTACCAGCCTGAAGGAATCCGACTTCACCAAGGTCGAGGTCGCCCCCGAACTGGCCACAGCCACGTCGGTGGACGATGTTGGAAACCTTGTGGGACGCCAGTTGGCTTCCCCACTGGGCAAAGGGCAAACCCCTACGGAATCAAGCCTCCTGGGCCCCGGCCTCCTCACCGGCACAGCGGCTGGTTCCGCGGCCGTTCCCCTCCGCATGGCCGACCCCTCCTCCATCCAGCTTCTTTCGCCCGGGCAACTGGTGACGGTGGTCCTTACCGCCTCCGGTTCCTATGACGAATCGCGCCAGAGCCAGGTCCTGGCAGGCCCTGTCCCTGTCCTCTGGACTTCGGCACAGGGCGGCAAAGCCGGCGAGTGGCTTGGCACCAGCGATACCGAAGGGCTGGTAGTGGTCGCCGCCAACCCGCAACAAGCAGAAAAGCTTGCCGGCGCATCAACGCAAGGCAAGCTCTTCTTTGTTCTGGTCAGCCCGTGAGGCCTATCAAGCGATCATCCCCAGTGCGGAGGCTTCTGCTCTTTCAACCACTGCTCGTGGTCGTATCCGGCCTCGTCGCCCCATCTGCGGGGATCATCTTCCGCGGCTTTCGTAGGGAGGATACCGCCCGAACTGTGCTTGGCAGTGGTTGGTTCAGTGCCAGTTCCCGCGGCAGCGTTTTCCGATTCCAATGGTTCCCCGTTGTCCCCGTTGGTTCCAGCCACAGGGGCGTCCCCTGCAGAACCGTTCGCCGAGCCGTTTTCCTGTTCCGTCATTGGTACTTCTTTCCTGTCCCCTGCCTGGTCGCCCGCTTCGCTGGCGTCCTTGCCGGGCTGATTACCTGGTCCACTGGCCGAAGAGCGAGTGAACTCTGGTTGCGCCTTGTGCAGGTTCAATTGTTCAACATCCATGTCCAGGAAGCCATGCTGTGGCGCCCCTGTGGACGTGGGGATGTGGTTTTCCAACCCAAGGTACGAGCCGATGCGGTCTGCACAGGAGGACGGGTCGGTGAAGACCTCGATGGTCCACAGCGACATGTAGCGCCACCCCATCCGTTCCAGGAGCTGAGGCCGCAACCTGCTGCGTTCACGGACGCTCATTCGCCGGTACCGTTCCGTGCCATCGGATTCAATGGCCACAGGTGTGGGAATTTCGGCACCCTCGCGGCCAATGGTGTGCACGGGATCGGCTGCGGCAGCAATGTCCAGGACCCCATCGTAGAGGTGCCAGACGCGGGCACCCCGGGCACGCAGGCGTTCACCGAGATCTGCCACCAGCGGGTCCTCGCCAAGCGCCTGCTCACTGGCAACGGCGCGGGAAGCCGGAGTTCCGAGGTTGCTGTTGCCGGAGAGTTCCCGGTCCAACAATTCGTAGAAGTCCACTGCACCGTGCGCCAGACGGTCAAGGTCGAGGTCCTCAGGCCGGAAGCAGCTCAGGACGTGCATGGAACGCCGTGCCCTTGTCATCGCCAAGGCAAAGCGGTTGCGCCCGCCCTCACTGGACAATGGCCCAAAGGTGTGAAGCGCCCGGCCGTGCGGCGTGCGTCCATACCCAAGGGAAAAGATCACGTGATCCCGTACAAGGCCCTGTGCCCGCTCCAGATCCACCACGCGGAAGGACTCAGGGCCGGCAGCAAAGAAGGACGACAGCAACGGGTGGTTGGGCAGTTGCAGCCTGATGGCCTCGCCGATCCGGGCCGCGTGGCGCAGGCTTGCGGTCACCACTGCCAAGCTGGTGCGGGGACGCAGCGTGGCATGTTCGAAGACAAGATCCACCACCCGGTTGACCTCGGCAGTGACCGATTCCACTCCCTCGTGATCGGCTCCGGGAAGTCCTGTGCCGTCGGGAATGTACTCAACAAGGATCGAGCGGTCCAGCCCGGTGACCGAGTTGCCATCCGGGAGCCGCTTCAGACCGCCGTCGTAGTAGTTCTTGCTCAACTGCAGGATCAGGTCTTCGTCGACCGCGCGGTAGACCCAGTTCAGCTGCCACGAGGGCAGGACCCTGGCCAAGGCTTTGAAGGCGCTTTCCACAGTCTCGTGGCCGGCAACCCCGGCCACGGGGGGTTCGACAGCCACGCTGAAGGTCCGCGCATTTGCGATTTTTGCGTCGCCAAACGCCACCACCTGCTGTGCGCGGGCGATTGCGGGAAGAACTGCCTGCAAGGACGTGGACTCGGCATCGATAACCACCACAGCGTCAAACTTTTGCTCTGCAGGCAGGACGCCGGTAAGCAGGTAGGGACTGACGGACCACACTGGAACCAGCAACGGCACCAGATCCGGGGCTTGGGCACTGAGTGCAGGCAGCGTTACCCTGCCGTCCTTCAGCAGGGCCCGCAGCAGTTCCGCCTGGCGCGGGTGGTCCAGGAGTCCCTGCCGCCACCTCTGGGCCAACTGCCAACGGAGCCGGGCGGCGCCGCTGGCTATGTGGGCCTGGTCTGCGAGCCGGAATTCAGCTTCGAGGCGGCGCAGGGAGTCGCCGTCGGACATGGCCAGATAGTCGTCCCCGCTGATCATCGCTTCCAGTGCGGACTGCCACCAGGCCAGATCCAGCTCAGCGGCTACCGAGGACGCAGGGACTTCACGCTCGGCCAGGTCAGCCAAGAGCTCCCCCAGGCCGTGCTCGCGCATTTCCTCGATAAGGAGCGTGCGTTCCGGCAGGGACTCGAGTGTGGCGGTGTCTGCCACAAGCCGTTCCAGGCGCTCCATGAGCTCCGTGTAGGGCGTGCCGTGAAGCGAGCCACCGGCAAACGTGTGTTTAAGCGCCTCCCCGAGGCGCCGGAGTTCGGTATCCAGTTCCCGGTAGAGGGTGCCGAGGTCAGCCAAACCGGACGGAACTGCCGGGTGCCGTTGAGTGGTGGCGTAGTCCGACCACAGCGCCCGCTGCTCCTGGACCAGAACCAACGAGCTGTGGAGGTCGGCGATGTGGACCCCGGGCCGCACATATTCCTTGGCCACCCGACGCAGCCGGGATCGCTGCATGGAAGGCATCTCAATGTTCCGCTCGCGGCGCCACGCCGAACTCGCCGTGGCAGAGATGAGATCGTGTACCGGCCGGTCAAAAATGTCGGGCGTGAACTTGTCCAGGCTCTCGCGCACGGCGATCAGCAACTCGAGCTGGGCACCCCACTCCGTGAAGGTCTCCCCCAATCGGATCTCGGCGTGATCGGACACCTGCTTCATGCGATCCCGCAGGACCGGGAGCTTCTCCGCTGCCACGCGGGCAAGCTGCTGCGCTTCCTCGGTTTCCTTGCGGGTGACCAAGCGGGCGCCGTACCAAGGGCTGGTGGTCGAAGCCCGGCTGAAACTGCCAAGTTCCGCGGCGCGACGAAGCCGGGCCGCCAACTCCTCGCGGTCCTTGATGTTGTCCAGGACGCTGCGCTTCAAGCGCACGGTCGTGGAGGGAGCAGGGTGGATGGAAGTCAGTTCAGCCAGCGACTGCATCGCCTGGTAGGGCGAGCATCCCCAGCGCTCACGAACGTTATGCAAAGAGGCAACGTGGTCCATGAGGGCGTGCCGGTGACCGGTCAACGTCTGGTGAAGGTTGCCAAGCTGGGGCTCCAGTGCCTTCTCGTTACGCATGATGGCGCGAACCAGCTGGCCCTTGAGCTGCTGTGGAGTCGTTCCGTTACCGGGACGGAAGAGAAGCGAATCGAGGCCCAGCGATTCCAGGTGGGCGGACAATCCAGCGAGGCTGGACTGCCTGTCGCCTACAACAAGGACCGACTTTCCTTCGCACACCAGCGCACCGATGGCGTTGATGGCAGTCTGCGTTTGGCCGCTGCCCGGGGGCGTGCTGACAACAAGGGAGTCGCCGGCGCGGACGGCGTCCACCACGTACTGCTGGTCTGTGTCGGCATCGAGCAGGAGCAGCTCATCGGCCGGATCACGAAGGTCCAGGCTGGGGAATCTACCTGCCTTGATGGATTCAGGCTCAATGTCACCGCCATTGGCAGCAGTGGCAAGGGCCGCCACCGTTGGGTTGTTCAGGTTGATCCAAGGATCGTCCAGGTTGCCCGACAGGTCGGCCAGCGTTGTGACCAGAAGGTTGAACTCCACTTCTGCGCCGTGAATGGGCTGAACCAGCGTGGACAGGCGGTCCAGGACGGGTTGGGGATCCAATCGTGCGGTGTTGTAGGCCATTCTCGCCACAGCGTTGACGTCAAAGACGATGCCGTGGACGGTCTTGAGATGACGTACCAAGGCGGGGTTCATGCGCGCTTGCTCGGTGAGCTGAAGTTCGAAGTCATCCTCGCCTGGACGGACTGTCAGAACGATGGACGTGAGCATTACGGGTGCGGAGACGCGCTGCGGCTTGCCGCCAACGGCCGATGTCCACACCACGGTTCCGGCGGACAGGTATCCGGCCTCGATACCGCGGTCATTGCTGAGCTCGAAGATTTTGGATCGGATGTTACGCGCTGCCCGCGCCGCCACCAGGTACTGCTGGCGATCCCTGATGAGTGTTGACAGGCGCGTCCGGCGGCCTGCCAGCAACTGCGCCAACCCCGAAGGGTGCGCGTTACTGAGGTCAATGGCGCCTTCGGGCGTCTTGACGAAACGCAGCATAGTGTCTGCCCCGGTGACGGGTTTGAGACCAGACAGCCATTTGCGGAGCTCTTCGGAGCCCTCTTCCTGGCCTTGACCTACTGACACAACTTCTGCCTTCTTTTCTGTACTAGCTTTAGACGCCTTGGACCATACCGGCATACTTTCGAGGGTAGCGGGAATCCACGGCGAGCCCGCTCCGCAACGCTGTTCCGACGCGAAATTGGACCGTTTTCACAGCTTCCTGCCAATCACATACCGCTAAGGGACCCGGGCAAAACAGTGGCCGGCCTCCCAAAGGAAGCCGGCCACTCAGAATGCTATTCCCACTCGATGGTTCCCGGTGGCTTGCTGGTCACGTCCAGCACCACGCGGTTAACGCCATCCACCTCGTTGGTGATCCGGTTGGAAATACGTGCCAGGAGGTCGTACGGCAACCGGGACCAATCCGCCGTCATGGCGTCTTCGGAAGACACCGGACGCAGGACGATCGGGTGCCCATAGGTACGCCCGTCACCCTGGACGCCAACGCTGCGGACATCAGCGAGGAGGACCACCGGCATCTGCCAGACGTCGTTATCCAGCCCTGCGGCCGTCAGTTCGGCGCGGGCAATGGCGTCGGCCTTGCGCAGCAGGTCAAGACGTTCCTTGGTCACCTCACCCACGATGCGGATACCCAAGCCAGGGCCCGGGAACGGCTGGCGTCCGACGATTTCCTGGGGCAGGCCAAGCTGGGCGCCAACAGCACGGACCTCGTCCTTGAAGAGGGCGCGCAGCGGCTCAACGAGTTCGAACTGCAGGTCCTCCGGGAGCCCACCGACGTTGTGGTGGCTCTTGATGTTTGCAGCACCCTCGCCGCCGCCGGACTCGACGACGTCCGGGTACAGCGTGCCTTGGACCAGGAACTTGATCTTTTCGCCTTCGGAGGCCGCCTGGGCGATGATGGCCCGCTCTGCTTCTTCGAAGGCGCGGATGAATTCGCGGCCGATGATCTTGCGCTTGGTTTCGGGATCGCTGACGCCGGCAAGGGCCGACTGGAAGCGTTCCTGCTCGTTGGCAACGTACAGGTTGACGCCGGTCGCTGCCACGAAGTCGCGTTCGACCTGCTCGGCTTCGCCTTCGCGAAGCAAGCCGTGATCGACGAAGACACAGGTGAGCTGGTCGCCGACAGCGCGCTGGACGAGGGCTGCAGCAACAGCCGAGTCCACGCCACCGGAAAGGCCGCAGATGACCTTGGAGTCACCAATTTGCTGGCGGATACGCTCCACCTGCTCTTCAAGGATGTTGCCTGTGGTCCAGTTGGGGCTCAAGCCCGCGCCCTTGAACAGGAAGTTCTCCAGGACGTGCTGGCCGAGGACCGAATGCTTCACTTCCGGGTGCCACTGCACGCCGTAGAGTCGCTTCTCGTCATTGGCGAAAGCAGCCACCGGGGCTCCGGCCGTCGTCGCCAGCACCTCGAAGCCTTCGGGTGCCTCATGGACGGAGTCGCCGTGGCTCATCCACGTGTTCTGGGATGCCGGTACGCCGTCGAGGATGGAACGTGCGTCCCCCACCAGGAGCGCTTCGGTTGCACCGTACTCCCGGAGGCCGGTCTGGGCCACCTTGCCACCCAGGGCATTCGCCATGGCCTGGAATCCGTAGCAGATGCCGAACACGGGAACCCCGGCCTCGAAGAGGTCGGCTCCCACGAACGGGGCGCCTTCCGCGTAGACGCTGGAGGGTCCGCCGGAAAGGATGATGGCTGCCGGGTCTTTGGCCAGAAGCTGCTCGGTGGTGAAGGTGTGCGGAACAATTTCCGAATACACATTTGCTTCACGGACGCGGCGGGCAATCAGCTGCGCGTACTGGGCACCGTAGTCAACAACCAGCACCGGCTTCTGGGAAGTCTGGGGTGCGGTGGGAGTAGTCACCAGTCAAGACTACTTTGCCAGACCGCCCCCGTGCACGTTGACGAGGGCAGCCAAGGACCAAAACAGGCCCTCCCGTTAGGCATCTCACATCGGGATGCCCTGTGGCACCTAGTAGCGCTTGGTCGCCTGTGGGTTGGCTGCCAGTTCCGCTTCAACCTGTGCGTGGAACTTTTTCTCCACGATGAAGGACAGCAGCGGGATCACGCCGCCCAAAGCCAGCAGCACCATCTTGGAGAAAGGCCACCGCATCAAGGACCACAACCGGAAGTTGGAAACGAGGTACACCACGTACATCCAACCGTGCACGATCAGCACTGAGGTGGAAATGTTGAATCCGCCAATGACACCCTTGGGCTCGGATTCAGCAAAGCCGAAGCCGAACGGCCGGCCGGTGACTGCATCGGTGCCACCGGCAAAGAGTGAGACGCCGAAAACGTAGCGTGCCACCAGTTCGGCGCAAAGCAGGAGCAGCATGGCGCCGGTGAGGTACGCCATGACCTTGTAGAACTTGAGGGCCGAACGGATTTGGGCTTCCGTCCCGCCGAACCGCCGCTTCTTGGGCTTCGGTCCTGACTGCTCAGGCTGGATGGCCGGTTTGGGCTCAATCATTGCTGCACCTTATGTTCTGGATCGGGACTTGCAGATTCGGGACTTGCAGGTTCGGGATGTGACTCGTCCGGAAACCCGAAGTCGTCCTCGTGGTAGTCGTCGTCTTCCTCTTCTTCGAGGTCCCGACGGTAATCATCACGCACCAGACGCCACCAAATGAAGACGGAGAACCCGGCGAAAACCACCCATTCCACGGCATAGAAGAGGTTCAACCAGTTGACCTGCTCTGCCGGCGGCTGCGGCGGGATGTTCAGTGCCATCACATTGTCGCCCAGCGGAACCGTCGCGCCGCCTGCGACTTCGGACGTGGCCGCGATGAAGCCGGGGTAGATCGAAATTTCCCACTTGTTGATGAGTTCCGCTGAGGAAACCGCGGACGCACGGCCAGGGCCGGCGTCGACATTTGGTACGGGCGCTTCGGACGGGATGAGACGACCGGTCAGCGTCACAGTGCCCGACGGCGGCGGCCCGGCTTGCGCGGCATCAGCCACCCAGCCGCGCGCTACCGGAATCCAGGTCTGCGGTGAGGCGGCAACACCTTTGAGCGCAGGAGCGTTGTTGACCGCGAAGGCCGAGACGATCCAAAAACCCTTTTGGTTGTTGTACAGCCGGCCTTCGACCAGGACCTGCTTGGCGGGATCGTAGGTACCGGTGGCCGTGACCATCTGGTCAGAAACCGAGCCGGGGAAGAATTGGCCGGGCCGCAGGACGTCTACCAGGGGTTTCACTTCTTCGACGGTGGACGGCGGCGGGGCGTCGTGCTGGGTGGACCGGCTGAGCTGCCACTGGCTGAGCAGCACAAACACCCCGGACAACAGAAGCGCAAAGACCAGTCCTGCGATCCAGCGGGGTTTCAGAGCGGTTTTCAACACCCCTTAACCGTACTTCGTCCGGCTGTAGAACAACGAAACGGGCCATGGCTTGCGGCAGGCGGGGGCACTAAGCCGCTTTTAGTGGTCGAAGAAGACCAGGCTGGAGTTGATCAGTTCCGAAATCACTTCGGGATCGTGAGCCCGGCGCAGGGATTCCCGGAAGGATTCCTTTGAGAGGGAGCGCGCCAGGGTGGCCAGGACCTCGAGGTGGTCCGAGAAGGAACTGGCGGGCGTGGCGATGAGGAGGATCAGCGTCGCCGGACCGTCGGCTGCCCCGAAGTCCAGCGCGTGGCCAAACTTCGTGACGCCCACAGCGATCGAGATCCTGTCCACGAACTCACTGCGTGCATGTGGAAGGCCAATGCCGCCTGGAAGGCCGGTGGCCAGCTGGTGCTCGCGCGAATGTACCTGCTCCAGGAACCCATCAAGGTCCGAGATCCTGCCGGCTTGATGGAGTTTGTGAGCCAACTGTGCTGCGGCGTCGATCTTGTCCTCGGCAACGAGTTCAAGAATGACCATCTCAGGGGTGGTCAGTTCCGCATCATATCGGTCCAGTGGTTCAGCCAAGTCGTGTTCCCTCCATGTGGCCTTCCGGCCTCAATTCCCTGAGCCGGTCAGCGGAGGGGAACGATGTCATCCACCCCCATGCGCGCGGCATCTGCCGATTCGTCATCGGGTTGCTGCTGGCTGAGTCGCTCAGCCTCCACCCGTGCAAGGTAGTGCTTGATCTCGCTTTCACGCTGAGCATCGCTCCAGCCAAGGATTTCTCCCATCAGCTTAGCCACTACAGGCGCTGCAGACACACCCCGGTCCCAGGCTTCGATGGAGATCCGGGTGCGGCGGGTCAAAACATCGTCAACATGCCGTGCGCCTTCATGGGTTGTTGCGTAGACGACTTCCGCGGCAAGGTAGTCGTCGGCACCTGGAAGCGGCTCGCCCAACTCAGGCCGTTCGGAGATGGCGGCGAGGACTTCCGATGCCATTGATCCAAAGCGGTTGAGCAGGTGCTCCACGCGCGCCACGTGCACTCCGGCCTGCTCGGCGGAGCGCCCCCGCCGGTTCCAGGCTGCTTTGAAACCTTCGGCTCCCAGCAAGGGAATGGTTTCGGTGCAGCTGGATGGGACGCGTTCGTCCATGGCCCTGGTTGCCTCGTCCACGGCGTCCTTGGCCATGACCCGGTAGGTGGTGTACTTCCCACCGGCCACCACCACAAGGCCCGGGACCGGGTGGGCGACCACGTGCTCCCGGGACAGCTTCGCGGTCGAGTCGTTGTCTCCGGCAAGGAGCGGACGCAGGCCTGCATAAACTCCCTCTACGTCCTCGCGGGTCAGTGGGCGTTTGAGCACCTTGTTGACGTGCTCCAGTACGTAATCGATGTCCTTGCTGGAGGCAGCCGGGTGGGCTTTGTCCAGCTTCCAGTCAGTGTCCGTGGTCCCGATAATCCAGTGCCGGCCCCAGGGAATCACGAAGAGCACCGACTTTTCGGTGCGAAGAATCAGTCCCACAGTGGACTGGAAGCGGTCGCGCGGGACCACCAAGTGGATTCCCTTGGACGCACGGACCTTGAGTTGGCCGCGGTCAGTGACCATGGCCTGTGTCTCGTCGGTCCACACGCCAGTAGCGTTCACCACCTGCTTGGCCCGCACTTCGAAGACGCTGCCGTCCTCCTGGTTTTCCACCTTGGCCCCCACCACGCGTTCACCTTCGCGGAGGAAGTCCACCACCCGCACGCGGTTGGCCGCGTGGGCGCCGTAATGCGCTGCGGTCCTGACCAGGTTGACCACCAGGCGGGCATCGTCCACCTGGGCGTCGTAGTAGCGGATGGATCCAACGAAGGCATCGTCTTTGAGGCTCGGAGCCGCGCGCAAGGTGCCGCGCCGGAAGAGGTGCTTGTGCATGGGGACGCCGCGGCTATGACCGGACGTCAAGCCCAAGGTGTCGTACAGCATGATGCCGGCCCCCACGTAGGGGCGTTCCCAGAAGCGGTGGGTCAGCGGGTAGAGGAAGGGCACGGGACGGACCAGGTGCGGAGCGATCTGCTGGATCAGCAAACCCCGCTCCTGCAAGGCTTCCTGGACGAGTCCGAAGTCCAGCATCTCCAGGTACCGGAGTCCACCATGGATGAGCTTGGATGACCTTGAGGACGTACCGGATGCCCAATCCCTGGCTTCGACAATTCCAACGGTGAGTCCGCGGGTGACAGCATCCAGGGCAGCACCGGCACCTACCACGCCACCGCCGACAATCAGGATGTCCAACTCCTTGCCAGGCTCGGCAGTGGATTTCAGGACGTCGATCGATGCGGCACGGAATTCCGGGCTAAGTGCTCCCGGCGAACTCACCTGCGGACCGCCTGCGACATTGCTCATCGGACCCCTCCTTGAACGCAACAGCTGGTAGTCCCCTACCCTACTTCCTGCCCGTCGCCTTGGGCAGGGCCGCCGAACGGGTGCATCCGGACAAATGCCGACAAAAAAGGGCCCCGGGCGCAAAACATGGTCTGCTCCCGGGCCCCTCATTCAGGTGTCCTAGCCGAGGTACGGCGAGACCACGACGTCTACCCGCTGGAATTCCTTCAGGTCCGAATAGCCGGTGGTCGCCATCGAGCGGCGCAGGGCGCCAATCAGGTTGGACGTGCCATCCGTGTGGTGGCCCGGCCCGAATAGGACTTCCTCGAGCGGGCCGACTGTGCCAACGTTGACGCGGTCGCCACGCGGGGTCTCGAGGTGGTGGGCTTCCGGACCCCAGTGCCAGCCACGGCCTGGTGCTTCCTCGGCGCGGGCAAGCGCACTGCCGAGCATGACGGCGTCTGCGCCCATGGCAATGGCCTTGACGATGTCGCCGGAGCGGCCCATGCCGCCGTCGGCAATGACGTGGACGTAACGTCCGCCGGACTCATCCATGTAGTCGCGACGGGCGGCAGCGACGTCGGAAATGGCCGAAGCCATGGGCGAGTGGATGCCCAGCGCACGGCGGGTTGTAGTTGTTGCGCCGCCGCCGAATCCGACCAGGACGCCGGCAGCGCCAGTCCGCATCAAGTGGAGGGCAGGCGTGTATCCGGCTGCCCCGCCGACGATGACAGGAACATCGAGTTCATAAATGAACTGCTTCAGGTTGAGCGGTTCATGGTTCTTGGAGACATGCTCGGCGGAGACGGTGGTGCCTCGGATAACAAAGATGTCGACGCCGGCAGCCACCACAGTCTTGTAGTGCTCCTGGGTGCGCTGGGGCGTGAGGGAGCCAGCGACGGTCACGCCGGCGGCGCGGATCTCCGCCAGGCGGGAGCTGATGAGTTCCGGCTGCACGGGGGCCTGGTAAAGGTCCTGCATGCGACGCGTAACGGCAGGGCTGCTGGTCTCGTCTGCCAGGCCGGCAATCTCATCGAGGACCTTCTGCGGGTCCTCGTACCGGGTCCACAGTCCTTCAAGATCCAGCACGCCTAGGCCACCCAGGCGCCCCAAGGCAATGGCGGACTCCGGCGACATCACCGAGTCCATCGGCGCAGCGATGACAGGCATGTCGAATTTGTAGGCGTCGATCTGCCAGGAGACGGAGACGTCCTTGGGATCGCGGGTCCGGCGGTTGGGGACGATCGCAATGTCGTCCAGGGAGTAGGCACGACGCCCACGCTTGCCACGGCCAATCTCAATCTCATAAGTCACGGCTCTTACTTTACTGGACCCCTCCCGTAACCCCGATTCGGCAAAGAAAGTGAACAGTTCGCGACGCGTGACCAGGAACTCCTGACGCCTCCGGCCGTGCCGCAGTTTTCCCCATGGGCAGGAGTGCCCATGGCTGAATCCCCGCCGGATCCGATAGCCTGCGAAAAACACCACCATGCAAGGGGGACCCATGGCGCCTGGATTCTACGGAGCCGACATTGAACAGCTCCGCTCGTTATCCAAACAAATGGGACAGGCCGGCAGCCGGCTCCAGAACCAGGAACTCCAAATCAACGGCCTGATCTCCAGCGTTGCGTGGAAGGGAACCGACGGCGAGCGCTTCCGCCGTGAATGGAGCAGCACCTTGCGGCCAATGCTGCACAAAACGTCCCGTTCCCTGGACGACGTGGCCAAGACACTCCGGACCCAGGCCGATGAACAGGACAAAGCCAGCACGCAGGGCGGCCAGGCCGGCGGGCCAGGTGGACCGGTTGGTCCCCAGGTTCCTGGCGGTAACGGAGGCCAGGTCACTCCCACCACGGGCATGGAGGGCCTTTTCAGTGTTACCGGCAGCCAGGAATGGTGGGCTGGAAATGCTCTCGTGACCGCGAACGGCCTGGTGGCGGACTCCATCCTGGCGCAGATGGCCAAAGGCGGGTTGGTCACCGAGCTGACTAAGTGGCCTTGGCTCAGTGCCCAATATGGCCAGGCCGCCGGCGCCGGGTACGTCAAGGGCACCCAATTCCTCAACGGCAGTTCGATGCTTGGCCGTCTCTCCGGAGGCCTGGGCATTGTCACCGGCGGGTTGCAGGTCTACCAAGGTATCCAGACAGGACATCCCGGAGTGGCGGTGGACGGCGGCATCTCTGCTGCACTTGCTGTGGGCAGCTTTATTCCGGTTATCGGGCCGGCCTGCGCAATCGCCGGCATCGCTTGGGGAGGCCTGGGCCTACTGGCGACAGGTATGGGCTACGACTCCGCATCGTCCATGATCGCTGACGGTGCCAAGCATGTTTGGGAGGGCGCCCAGAACGCTGCCGGGGCAGTAGCTGATGGCGCAAAGAAGGTCTGGGGATGGCTCACATGACGCCGCCACTTCCTAGACTGGACACAGAACCGCTGAAGAGAAGGCAGAAATGACCACTCAGACCGAAGAAAACCAGGCATTGCTCATCACCGAGCATGAGCTCATTGCCCTCATCGCACTGGCCGGTACCGACGGCGCGCTGAGGTGCCAGACTCTGTTCCGCCTCGACCACGCCGCCGGGTCGCCGCTGGAACAGGCCGGTGTCTCCACGCTGCTGGAGCGTGGGTTGATGAAGATCGAAAATGACGCACTACAGCCGGTGGGGCCGGCTGCAACGGTTGCCGCTGTCCTGGCGGATGCCACGTCCTGGCTGGAAACAGCCCTTGTGACTCCTGCCTCTGAACATGTCTCCTTCATGTTCGGCGCAGAACAGGGCGCCCTGCTGCTCAACCTGAGCAAATACGGCGTTCACGAACTGCACCCCATTACGGGCTCGGAAGGCATGATCACCACGGCAGTGCAAATGGCCGACTTCTACCTGAACCAGGCGCCGGACGGGTTCCCCGCGGCGGCCACGACCCGGCGGCATTTCAAGGACGGAAGTTCCCGCGCAGTACACGTCAAAGCGGAGGCCGACGGTTCCCTTTCGATCGCCACAGGTGAAGGCGAAAACCTCCCCTCGTCCACCCTGGTGCGTGAGCAACTGGACTCCCGTATCCGCGCAGGCCTGGAGCAGTACCCCGGGTGAGTTACCAGACAGGCCCTTCCCCGCTTTTCCATTCAGACCGCCCCTTGGACTACTGGCTTTCCTCGGAGCTATCCGCCATCACTCCTGCGGATGCACGCTCGCGCCTGCGGGAAATCGCCGGCGCTCGTGGAGCCTATATGGGCGCTTGGGCTGCCGGAATCGGGGTCGGGATAATCCTGGTCCTCTTCGGCGCTGTCCTCGCCCTCCAGCTCGGCACGATCGCGCTGCTTCCCGCCCTCGGAGTTCCCGGTGCAGCAATAGCGGTGCCTTGCGGCGTCTTCTACGTACGGGTGCGGGACCGGCTGCCGCGAACAAGCCGGGCGCTGGTCAATCGTGGGCCGGGAAGCCTGCGCGGGGCGCTTTCCTTCGTGGCGTTCATCCTGGTCCTCTTCATAGGGCTTTTCGCGTTCACGGCGAAGCCCTCCACCTGGCAGGATCCGGCGCTCCTGCTGACGCTGGCCACGGTTCTTGCCTTCATGGTGTGCCTCCTTCTGGCCGCGATCATCGTCCCCGCCACCATCGTGGGCCGTTCGCGGGATTCCCTTCGCCGCAAGGCTGCGAACGATCCCCGCTTCCGGGCACTTCTGGAACAGGACCTCGCCACGTGGCGTGATCCCTACGGCAATGCAGGATACGGCCCGCTCTAGGTGTACTCGGCCAGCAGGTTGGTTACATCGTGAAAGGGTGAAGACCTCTTAGGTTGGTGGTTACCACACACACCGAACGACTAAGAGGTCTTCATGGTCCACCGTAATGCCCGCCTGACTCCCACCGG
>NZ_JAQPPK010000051.1 GCF_029952445.1 Paenarthrobacter nitroguajacolicus
AAAACGCCGGCCTCGCCGGCTGCCACATCGAGGACCAATTCAACCCCAAACGCTGCGGACACCTCGACGGCAAAAACGTCGTCGACCTCGACACCGCCACCAAACGCATCCGCGCCGCAGCCGACGCACGCCGCGACCCGAACTTCCTCATCATGGCCCGCACCGACATCCGCGCCACCGACGGAATCCACGCCGCCCAAAACCGCGCCAAAGCACTCGTGGACGCCGGAGCCGACGCGATCTTCCCCGAAGCAATGGCCACCCTGGACGAGTTCCAAGCCATCCGCGACGCCGTGGACGTGCCCATCCTGGCCAACATGACCGAATTCGGCAAAAGCGACCTCTTCACCGTCGACCAACTCCAAGCAGTCGGAGTGAACATGGTCATCTACCCCGTCACCCTCCTCCGCATTGCCATGGGCGCTGCAGAGCGTACTCTGGAATCGATCAAGGCTGAGGGGACCCAGGAAGCGCAAGTGGAAAACATGCTCACGCGTGCGCGCCTCTACGAACTCGTCGACTACGAGGCATACAACCAATTCGATACCGGCGTATTCAACTTCCAGGTTCCTGGCGTCCGCTAGGTTCCGGAAATCATCAAGGGGAACGCAGGCCGGCCGGAAACCCCCGGCGCGCCTGCACCAGGAACGAAGGAGTTCAGCGTGGTAGCTGTTGACATCAAAAAAGGCCTTGCCGGCGTCGTGGTGGACTACACCGCCGTCTCGAAGGTAAACCCGGACACCAACTCCCTGCTGTACCGCGGGTACCCGGTCCAGGAACTGGCCGCCAAATGCAGCTTCGAAGAGGTTGCCTACCTTTTGTGGAACGGCGAGCTGCCCAACGAATCGCAGCTGGCCGAATTCACCGCCCGGGAGCGGGCAGGCCGTCCGCTGGACCCGGTGGTCAAGCAAGTAATAGATGCCTTGCCCACTTCAGCGCACCCCATGGATGTGTGCCGCACGGCTACGTCCGTGCTGGGAGCACGGCACGAGCTTGCCGAGGACTCTTCGCCCGAGGCCAACATGAAGAAGGCCATCGACTTGTGGGCGGCCATGCCTGCGGTGGTGGCCTACGATCAGCGTCGCCGCCGGGGCCAGGATGTTGTGGAGCCGCGAGAAGACCTGGACTACTCCGCGAACTTCCTGTGGATGACATTCGGTGAAGAACAGGTCCCCGAGGTCGTGGAGGCGTTCAACGTCTCGATGATCCTCTACGCCGAGCACTCCTTCAACGCCTCCACGTTCACTGCCAGGGTTGTCACCTCCACCCTCTCGGACCTGCACTCAGCCGTGACTGCAGCCATCGGTGCGCTCAAGGGTCCGTTGCACGGGGGCGCCAACGAGGCCGTGATGCACACCTTCGACGAAATCGGCATCCGGAGTGAAGAGTCCCTCGAAGAGGCAGCCTCCCGCGCGAAAACGTGGATGGAAGGTGCCCTGTCACAAAAGAAAAAGGTCATGGGCTTCGGACACCGCGTCTACAAGCACGGCGACTCCCGCGTCCCCACCATGAAAGCCGCACTGGACAAGATGATCGCCCACTACGGACGACCCGAACTCCTGGGCCTCTACAACGGCCTGGAGCAGGCCATGGACGAGGCCAAGGCCATCAAGCCCAACCTCGACTACCCCGCCGGCCCCACATACCACCTCATGGGCTTCGACACCCAGACGTTCACCCCGTTGTTCGTCGCCAGCCGCATCACTGGCTGGACCGCACACATCATGGAACAGGTGGCCTCGAACTCCCTGATCCGCCCGCTGAGCGAATACAACGGCCCGGAAGAGCGGCACGTGCCGTAGGGTCACGCAACACCGAACAACAAACGACGACGGTCCGGTCACCGAAAGGCGACGGGACCGTCGTCGTTTGCTTCACCTGCCAGGTTCCACCCATTCCACGGTATGGACGTCCGCCACATTCTCGTTATCCGGCGCCAGGTCCACCCGCACAGCAATGCGCCTGCCTGCGATCATCGCCGGCAGCCAGTGCTCAGCGTCTGCCCACATCCGCTCCACCGGTAGCTGCCCCACAGGGAACCAAGCTGGCGCGATCTCGTCGCTTTCGGACGGCTCGCCTGCCCACGTCCGCGTGAGGAAGACAGTGGTGGCCATGTTCCAGTCGGGCCTGGCGGGGAACACGAAGTCAACCGTCCCGGCGGGAACAAGGTCAGCCGCCTCAACCACGACGTTGATTTCCTCCATTACTTCACGGCAGGCCGCTTCGACGGCGGTCTCCCCCGGCTCCACGTGCCCACCGACGCCCACGACTTTGCCGCGTCCGAATCCCGTCTTCTTGGTTCCGAGAAGCACGTGTTCGCCATCGGATCCGTGGCGAAGGAGGAAGCACAAGGTCACATGGGCAGCTGTCATGCTGCCTACCTTAACCTGATCTCCCCTGCCGCTGCGGCCATTGCTACAGTGAGCCCATGAGCGAAGGTGGGGGTGACGTGGGCGCCGAAGCGGCCGCCGTCGAAAAGGTTGCCGAGGTGCCGTCGGAGACAGTGAGCCGCGCGGAGGAAGCCGCCAGGGCCCCAGCCCCGAAAGCCAAAGCCGAACGGGACACCTGGCTGCCGCGTTGGCTGGTGGCGCATCCCCTCTACGTCGGATGGGCGTGGACCCTGCTGTGGGCTGGGCTTATCGTCCTGGACGAAGTAGTGGACCTGGCCGGTTGGACCTGGTACCTGTTGGTCCTGATGGCGGCCTTGCCAACCCTGGTCTCTACCCTCGTGGTGTTGCACGCAACCCCACGAAGCCATCTCCGGGCGGTGGACGCGACGGTACTGGGCCACTTCTTTGTCAGGTTCGTGGCATTGGTAGCGGCATTCATGGTGTGGGCGGCTTCGGTGGTGATGAGCGCGTCCATCTCCACTACCGTCCAATCGGTGGTTGGCGACTCGGAAAAGGAAGTCACTGCCCTGGGCTTCAACCTCATGGTGGCGGCCGTTCCCCTGGTGCTGTCCATCCTGTGGATGGCATTCATCGTGCGGTGTGCGTGGTTCCTTCGGCGGCTGCGCGGTTGGCGTCAGGTGCCGGTCAAGACGCGCGTTCCCAAGAAGTTCCTGCGTGGACGGCCACAGCTCAAGCGCGTGGTGGTGGGTCTCGCCCATCCGGGGCTGCTCCTGGTGGCAGGGTTGGGAACCTCCCTGCTGGCCGTTTCCGTGGACGCGGTTGAATTGACGCTGCACGTTCTGGAGTAGCCTGCCGGGCCCTGCGCCTAGCCGAGCGCCCTGGGGTGTGCCGCCGCGTAGACCTCACGCAGGGTGTCCGCGGTAACCAGCGTGTACACCTGAGTAGTTGTCACCGAAGCATGACCCAGCAGTTCCTGCACCACCCTGACGTCGGCGCCACCCTCCAGCAGGTGCGTGGCGAAGGAATGCCTCAAGGTGTGCGGCGAGACATCCTTGGTGATGTTGGCGCGCTCCGCAGCCGTCTTCAGGATGGTCCAGGCGCTCTGCCTGCTGATCCGGCCTCCCCGGGCGTTCAGGAACAGCGCCGGCGTTCCTTTGCCTTTGGAGGCCAGCAGCGGACGTCCGCGGACAACATATGACCCGACGGCGCGTGCACCGTAGGAGCCCAACGGAACCAATCGTTCCTTGGAACCTTTGCCGAACAACCTCACGATGGCTGGCCCCGATCCGGGGTCCTCCAAGGAGACGTCGTCCACGTCCAGCCCCACGGCCTCACTGATACGGGCCCCCGTGGAGTACAGGAACTCAAGAAGGGCCCGGTCCCTCAGCCCTGTGGCCGTGTCCGAGCCCGCAGCTTCCAGGATGCGCGTCACTTCGCCAACGCTGATGGCCTTCGGAAGCCGCTTGCCCGGCATGGGCGGGTGGACGTCGCTGGCCGGGTCCGCCGTCGTCGTTCCTTCCAACGCCCAGAACTTGTGGAGTCCGCGGACGGCCACCACTGTGCGCGCTGCTGACCGGACGCCGAGTACTGCAGCGCCGTCCGAACCATCGGACAACGCTTGGACAAAGGCCGTCACGTGGTGGCGTGTGATGTCCCCGGGCCGCTCTGCGCCTTGTGCTGCCAGGAAGTTGGCGTACCGTGCCAGGTCGCGGCGGTAGGCGGCCAAGGTGTTGGCCGCGAGACCGCGTTCCACGCCCACATGCTGCAGGTAGTCCGTGACTGCGCGGTCAATTCCGTTGAGGGGTCGTGTGGCGGCCTCAGCCATGCTCAGCGCTGGCTCGGGTGTGCCGGCCACGGCGCGTTGGCAGGACGCAGGGTGGTGAATCCATCGGCCTTTGCTGCTGCTGCGGCCAGGATGCCAAGGACTGCCGAAGGGTTGTGCAGGCGCCCTTCAAGGACGGCTTTGACCGCTTCCTCGAGCGGGACCCAGTGGAGTTCGATCTCCGCTTCTTCGTCCGTGCGGACATGCCGGTCAGCTTCAGGAACATCACTCAGGCCGCGGGCGAGGTAAATACGAACAGCCTCGCTGGAGGAGCCTGGCGAATTGAAGAAATCGACCAGGACATTCCAGGTTGCCGCCACCAGGTCGGCTTCCTCAGCGAGTTCCCGGGCCGCACCGACGACGAAGTCCTCGCCTTCAACATCCAGCAAACCCGCCGGAATCTCCCAAAGGTCCATGCCGACGGGGTGGCGGTACTGCTTCAGCAGCAGGATTTCCCCGTCGACGTTCATGGGAAGCACGGCAACCGCACCCGGGTGGTCGATGTAGTCGCGCACCAGCGTGTCCGTGCCTTCGCTGAGCTGGAACGAGTCACTGACCACGTCCCAGATCCGGCCTTCATAGACCTTGTTGGTAGACAAAAGACGGCGCGGGCTCGGCATGTCCGAAACCTGCCTTGATGTGCGGGGGGTTTCAGAAATACCGGGCATCGCGCCGTCCTTCGTTAGTACTTGCGTCTTTACTTCGCTGCTACCGTGCGGGCGCCGGTCTCAGTAGCCACAGGGCTGCCTTCACGACGCTCCAGTGCAGCCTTGACCAAACCTGCGAACAGCGGGTGCGGGCGCGTCGGGCGGGAGCTGAGCTCCGGGTGCGCCTGCGTTGCCACGTAGTACGGGTGCACTTCACGGGGAAGCTCAACGTACTCCACCAACTTGCCGTCAGGAGACGTTCCGGAGAACACCAGTCCCTCTGCTGCGATCTGGTCGCGGTACTTGTTGTTGACCTCGTAGCGGTGGCGGTGGCGTTCGCTGACGGTGGTGGTGCCGTAGGTCTCGGCGACCACGGACCCTTCGTCCAGCTTGGCTTCGTAGAGGCCCAGGCGCATGGTGCCGCCCAGGTCTCCCTTGCCTTCAACGATGTCCAGCTGCTCTTCCATGGTGGCGATAACCGGGTACTTGGAGTCGGGCTCGAATTCGCTGGAGGAAGCCCCTTCCAGGCCAACGACGTTGCGTGCGTACTCGATCACCATGCACTGCAGGCCAAGGCACAAGCCCAGGACCGGGAGCTGGGATTCACGGGCAAACTTCAAAGCGCCCAGCTTGCCTTCGAGGCCGCGGATACCGAAGCCACCGGGAACGCAGATCGCGTCGACGCCGGCCAGGGACTTGGTGGCACCGGCCAGTGTTTCGCACTCATCCGAGGGAACCCAACGGATCTTGACCTTGGCCTCGTTGGCGAAGCCGCCCGCACGGAGGGCTTCAGTTACTGAGAGGTAGGCGTCCGGAAGGTCGATGTACTTGCCCACCAGGGCGATCTCGACCTCGTGCTTGGGGTTGTGGACAGCCTCAAGCAGCTTGTCCCACTTGCTCCAGTCGACATCCTTGAACGGAAGATCCAGGGCGCGGACGATGTAGGAGTCCAGGCCCTGGGAGTGCAGGGTCTTGGGGATGTCGTAGATGCTGGGTGCATCGGCGGCGTTGACCACGGCGTCGATATCGACGTCGCACATGCGGCCGATCTTTTCGCGCATGGCGTCAGGAACTTCGCGGTCCGAACGGATCACGATGGCTTCCGGCTGGATACCGATGGAACGAAGGGCCGCAACGGAGTGCTGCGTCGGCTTGGTCTTCAGTTCCTGCGAAGGACCGATGTACGGAACCAGGGAAACATGCAGGAAGAAGACGTTGTTGCGGCCGACGTCCTGGCGGACCTGGCGGGCCGATTCAAGGAAGGGCTGGGATTCGATGTCGCCTACGGTGCCGCCGATTTCGGTGATGATGACGTCCGGGGCGTTCTTGCCCTCGGCGGGTAGGCGCATGCGGCGCTTGATTTCATCCGTGATGTGCGGAATGACCTGGACGGTGTCTCCGAGGTATTCGCCGCGGCGCTCCTTGGCGATAACGGTCGAGTAGACCTGCCCTGTGGTCACGTTGGCCGAACCTTCAAGGTTCTCATCGAGGAAGCGCTCGTAGTGTCCGATGTCGAGGTCGGTTTCGGCGCCGTCATCCGTCACGAATACTTCACCGTGCTGGAAGGGGTTCATCGTGCCCGGATCCACGTTCAGATATGGATCGAGCTTCTGCATAGTTACAGACAAACCGCGTGCCCGCAGCAGGTGGCCGAGGCTGGAAGCCGTCAGACCCTTACCGAGCGAGGACGCCACACCACCGGTGACGAAGATGTGTTTGGTCGTCTTGGACGAGCCCGGGAACCGGGAATTTACACGGGAATTTGATCGCTGCACCACGGAATTCGAGCTTATCATCAATTACGCCTTCCAAGCGTCCTGTTCGGATTCCCCAAATGGTCAATAGTTGCCCAGGACGGCGTTCCAATCAAGAGCCGGGCGGCCAAAAGCATGGTGATGTGATGGTGCTCGCACTCAATATTTGCTCCGCACCGCTGTGGCATCAGGCGCGCTGCGGCAGGAGCTTGGCGTCGTCCAGCAATTCCTGCGCGTGTGCCTGCGCCGATTCCGAGTCCTCTTGACCGGCCAACATGCGTGCCAGCTCCTTGACCCGCTCGTCGTCGCTGAGGAGCTGCACATCACTGGAGGTAAAGCCGGTGGCTGTCTTCCCATCCGAACCACGCACGGAGGTCTTGGTGACCCGGATGTGTTGATCGGCAAAGGCCGCCACCTGCGGCAGGTGGGTCACCACCAGCACCTGGACGTGGCGTGCCAGCATCGCCAGCCTGCGGCCGATTTCGACGGCGGCCCGCCCGCCGACGCCTGCATCCACCTCATCGAAGACAAACGTCGGAACGGGATCCACGGCGGCGAGGACCACTTCGATGGCCAGCATGACCCTGGACAGTTCACCTCCCGAGGCTCCCTTGCCCAATGGACGTGCAGGAGCGCCGGAGTGCGGCTGGAGCAGGAAGGCGATCTCGTCCGTTCCCCAGGGACCCAGAACATCGCTGCCGGCCACCTCGATCACCAAGGTTGCATCCGCCATGGCCAAGGCCTTCAGCTCGGCACTGACGCGCCCGGACAGGTCCTTTGCTGCCTTCGAACGCGCTTTGCTGATAGCTGCCGCCAGCTTACGGAGCGCCACCTCGGTTGAGGCCACCTCGGCATCCAGAGACTCGATCCGGCTGGAATCGTCCTGCAGCTCGTCCAGGCGTTTCCTGGCGGTGGCTGCCCACTCGAGCACTTCGTCAATGCTTGGGGCGTATTTGCGGATCAGCTTGGCAAGGGCGGCCCTGCGTTCCTCGATTTCGGAGAGCCGTTCCGGGCCTTCGGTGTCGAGGGCCGCTTGGTAACTGGACAGCTCAGCTGCAATGTCATTGAGGAGGAAGCCCACTTCGGCCAGCCTGGCAGCTGCCGAACGCAACTCTTCGTCGTGATCGGCAACGTGCTCCAGCGTCCGCTTCGCCGCATCCACCATGGTGGTAGCGTCCCCTGAGTCCCCGAATTCCTCGGCAATGAGTGACTCGTGGGCCGCTGCTGCCGCGAGCCTGAGTTCTTCGACATTGGCCAGCTTCACGGCCTCGGCCTTCAGGGTTTCGTCCTCTCCGGGTTGAGGATCGACCTCGTCGATTTCCTTGAGGGCGGCGTCCAGGGACTCGGCCTCGCGCAAACGTTCACGGGCCTCGCTCCGCAGGGTTTCAAGCTCCCCCTGGATCGCTTTCCAGTGGTTGTACAGGTCCTGGTACTCCCCCAGGACCTTCGCCAGGGGCGCCCCCGCGAAACGGTCCAAGGCATGACGCTGTGCGGTGGCACTCTTCAGGCGGATCTGGTCCGACTGGCCATGGACAACCACCAGGCTTTCACCGAGCTCGGCCAGCACCCCTACCGGTGCGGCGCGGCCACCAACGTAAGCGCGGCTTCGCCCATCCGCACCCACGGTGCGGGCAAGCAGGAGTTCAGCTACGCCGTCGAACTCTTCAGCCTCTCCGCCGGCTTCCTTGGCACGTTCGACGGCGCTGTGCGCAGGATCAAGCTTCAACACTGCCTCAGCAGAGGCGGACTTGGCACCGCTCCGAACGGCGCCGGCATCCGATCGGGCACCCAGGAGAAGCCCGACGGCGGTCACCACCATGGTCTTGCCCGCACCGGTTTCGCCGGTGACTACGCTCAGCCCCGGGCCGAGGGGCAGCGCGGCATCGGTAATGACGCCGAGGTCACGGATTCGGAGTTCTTCAAGCATGGTTCACTTCGCATTCGTGGGGTCGGAAGGGTCACCGTCCAGCGGACCGTCTGCATCCCGCGGACTGGGCAAGGGTGCCGGTGACAGGGTCCTGATGACCGGGATGGGACCCGTGTGTACTTCACCGCGCCGCGGGGCAGGTCCGCGCCAGCCGTGGATGGGGAGCTCGAACTTGCGGACCAATCTGGCCGAAAATGGGGTCTTGTGGGTCCGGGCGAGCCGCACCGGAGTTGCCGAGCGGGTCACCTCCACACGGGCGCCGGGGGGCAGGTCCACCGAGCGCCGGCCATCGCACCAAAGGACGCCCAGGGCATCGGTGCGGTTCATGATTTCAACAGCCAGTTTGGACCGCGGGGACACAACCAAGGGCTTGGCGAAGAGTGCATGGGCGCTGATGGGCACGATCACCAAAGCTTCGACCTCCGGCCAGACCACGGGTCCGCCGGAAGAAAAAGCGTAGGCGGTGGACCCGGTAGGTGTAGCCATCACCACGCCATCGCAGCCGAAGGACGTCAACGGGCGCTCGTCCACTTCGGTAACGACTTCCAGCATCCGTTCACGGTTGGCCTTCTCGATGGCGGCCTCATTCAATGCCCAGGTGTGCCAAATCTTCTGGCCCTTGATCCACACCTGGACGTCGATGGTCATGCGTTCTTCCACCGTGTACTGGCGGCTGGCGATCCATTCGACCGTCTGGGCCAGGTCCGCCCTTTCGCTTTCGGCAAGGAAGCCCACATGCCCCAGGTTCACTCCGAGCAGCGGGACGTCAACCTCACGGACCAGCTCAGCGGCGCGCAGGATGGTGCCGTCTCCGCCCAGGACCATGACCAATTCCACGTCTTCCAAGCTGACGTGATCATTCAAAATCTCAATCGGGGTGTCCAAAGCACCGAAGAACCGCTCAATGTCGGCAAGTTCAGACTTCTGCAGCACAGGAACCAAACCTGACGAGTGCAATTGCGTACAGGCATCCCACGCCGCGCGGAGCGATTCCTCCCGCCCAGTGTGGGCAAGGACAAGTACACGCCTGCTCATCGGGTTCTGCTTTCTAGTGGTTTGGCCAGAGGTTCTTCAACAAGGCAGCTACGTGCTGGTCCCGCTCTTCGATCTTAGGCAACGCGGCGGACATCCTGCGCGTCATCCACAGGAAGTATTCAACATTTCCGTCCTGGCCCGGCAATGGGCTGGCCGCCAGGCCCCGGAGATCCAGCCCGGAATCAACCGCAGCGCGGGCAACCTGGGCAACAGCCCGGCGTCGTTCATTCTCCGAGGAAACCACACCGGAACGGCTCAGCCGCTCTTTGCCAACCTCGAACTGGGGTTTGACCATGAGCACCAAATCCCCGCCGGGTTCAGTACATTGCGCCAATGGGTACAAAACCAAGGTCAGCGAAATAAAGGACAGGTCCGCTACCGTCAACCGGGCAGGGCCACCTATCTGGTCCGGGGTCATATACCGGACATTGAGCCCTTCATGGACTTCAACTTTGGAATCTTCCCGAAGTTGCGGAACCAGCTGGCCATGGCCAACATCGACGGCGACCACCGTCGCCGCACCGTGCCGGAGCAGGACGTCAGTGAAACCGCCCGTGGAGGCACCGGCGTCGAGGCACCGCTTCCCGGAAACCACGACGGCGGGAAAGGCCTCGAGCGCGCCGGCCAGCTTGTGACCGGCACGGCTGACGTAAATGTCCTCCAGATGGGCTTCGACGGTCAATTCCGTGCCTGCGTCCACCTGGAGGGCGGGCTTCGCCAGCACCGAACCGCCGGAGGTGACCTTGCCGTCGCTGATCAGCTTCGCGGCATGGGTCCGGGACCTGGCCAGCCCGCGGGAGACCAGTTCCTGATCGAGTCGTGCCATGCGTCAGCTGTTGCCTTCCGGACGGTGGGTGCTGGGTTGGATGGTCGGCAGGCCTGGTTCGGAATCAAGCGCCTCCAGCAAGGAATCATGGATGCGGGTATACAAGCCGCCGTGTTCCTCCAATGGAGCATCAGGAACACTGTCCAGGACGCCGAGGGCCCCGTCCACCAGGGCATCGGCTGTGGGGACAGCGGCATCAGGCCATTGCACGCCGGCGTCCGGTTCCGGCATGGGAAGTTCGTTGGGCTCGGTCATCGCACCAGTCTAGTGAGTACGCCATTCCAGCTGCGGAGCAGTCGCTTCCGCGGCGTCAGGAACAGCCGCCCACCATGCAGCGCACGCCGCACGCCAGGAATCTAGATCGTCCTGGCTGCCCGTCACCGTCACTGTGCCGCCCTCAGCGGAAGCCGAAGCAGCACCGCAACGGAACGTGCCGTCGTCGTCCGCGATGACGGGGTAAGGGGCGTAAAGTCCCTCGAGGTCCGCCAGCAGGTAATCGGGACGTTCGGCGGTCCGCGCGGCCAGGATGGTGAAAGTGGTATCCACGCCCGTGAGTACGGCCGCCGTCGCAAAACCCGCGCGGTTACCGCCCAGGATGTCTGTATCCAGGCGGTCGCCCACTACCAGCGGCCGTTCGGCCTTGAGCCGCTTGGCTGCCGAGTGGAACAAGGGCGCCTCCGGCTTGCCGGCCACCAGAGGGGTCTTGCCTGTAGCAGCGGCCACCGCAGCCACGAGCGTCCCATTGCCCGGTGCCATTCCACGCGCTTGCGGAATGGACATGTCCGTGTTGGTGGCAAACCATTGTGCACCGCCTGCCACCACATAAGACGCCTCCGCCAGGTCCTTCCAGCCGATCTCCGGATTGAACCCCTGAACCACTGCGACAGGTTTCTCAGCTGCGCTGTGGACCGGTTTCAGTCCCACCAGTTCGATCTCGTGGGCCAGCGCCGCGCTGCCGGTAATGAGCACATGCGCGCCCGCAGGAAGCAGGGAAGCCAGGAGCTCCCCCGCTGCCTGGGAAGAACTCACCACTTGATGGTCCTCAGCCGGCGCACCAAGCTCACGCAGGTGTGCCGCTACCTGGGCTGGCCTCCTGGAAGCGTTGTTGGTGACGTAACCCAGACCAACGCCTACGGACTCCAACCGCTGCAGTGCGTCGACGGCACCAGGGATGGCGTGCGGCCCGGCGTAAACCACGCCGTCCAAATCGGAGAGGACAGCATCAAATGATGAGATCAGTGAATCAGCCATGCTGGGAGTCGGTGCCCTCGTTGTCTTCTTCAGTTTTGTTGTCTTCAGCCTCGTGGGCTTCTTCCGCCTCGTGGGCCTCGTCTTCTTCGTCGGCTGAGTCCTGATCAGATTCAGCATCATCAGACTCGAAGTAGTCGGACTCGGCGTCGTCGAGTTCAACGTCGTCGCGTGCCACGTCAGCCGCGGCAGCTTCGGCGATGACCGTTTCCGTTTCAGGCTTTACGACGTCGTCTTCCGCAGCCGGCTTCTGGAAACGCGGCTTACGTGCGGCTTCTTCCTCCTGCTCGTCCCAACCGAGGTCCAGGATTTCAGGCTCGGCAAAGTCGCCGACGCCCAAGGCGTTCTCAGCAACCAGGGCCTGGCGCGCCCACTTGTCGGCTTCTTCCGTACGGCCCACCGCAGACAACGCTTCGGCGTAGGCACGGAAGAGGCGGGGGCTGTAGGAGAACGCGCGGTTGATGTCCAGTTGCGGAATCTCGAGCTCACTGACAGCAGCATCGAGCTGGTTAAGGTCCGCACGGGCGCCGGAAGCCACGATCGCCAACTCCACCTTGCCCGGAGCATCAAGATCCTGGGCTTCGGGAGAACGCACCATATCCAAGGCACGGTCAGGGCGGCCAAGGCCACGCTCGCAGTCAGCCATCACCGGCAAGTGGACGTTCGATCCACTGATGCGGCGGTAGGTCCGGAATTCGCGCAGCGCTTCACCATAGTGGCCAGCGGCGTAGGCAGTGAGGCCCACAGCTTCACGAACAGCGGAGAGACGGCCTCCACGACGACTGGCAGCCAAGGCGTGCTGGAAAGCCAGCTCCGGCTCAATGTCGATCAAGCGGCCTGCCATGACCAGGTGCTTGGCAACCCAGCCGGCGCTCTGTTCTTCGAGCGTCTTGATCTGGTGGCCTGTTGCGCGGTCCAGCTCCTTACCCGTGACATCCTCGTCGATCTCGGGGGAACGTTCGCGGTCCGGGCGGTTCGAGCTTCGGATGTCCTTGGCGTTGGGCACGCGTGCAGGGCGTTCTTCCCAGGAGTTGCCACGGTCATTGCTGAAGGAGCGGCGGTCGCCATCACGGGCCGGACGGTCGTTGTTGAACGGTCGACGGTCGCTGCCCTCACGGCGGGGGCCATCGAAATTGCGGGGGCCGCGCTCGGAACGGTCACCACGATCCGGACGGTCACCAAAAGGCTTGCGGTCACTGTTGAACGGACGACGCTCACCATCGCGGGCCGGACGATCGCTACGATCACCAAAGGGCCTACGGTCACCACGGTCGTTGTTGAACGGTCGACGGTCGCTGCCCTCGCGGCGGGGGCCATCGAAATTGCGGGGGCCGCGCTCGGAACGGTCACCACGATCCGGACGGTCACCAAAAGGCTTGCGGTCACTGTTGAACGGACGACGCTCACCATCGCGGGCCGGACGATCGCTACGACCGCCAAACGGCTTACGGTCGCCACGGTCGTTGTTGAAAGGCTTACGCTCGCCGCGGTCACTACCGAACGAACGGCGTTCGCCATCGCGGGCCGGACGATCGCTACGATCACCAAAAGGCCTACGCTCGCCACGGTCGTTGTTGAAAGGCTTACGCTCGCCGCGGTCACTACCGAACGAACGGCGTTCGCCATCGCGGGCCGGACGATCGCTACGATCACCAAAAGGCCTACGCTCGCCGCGATCGTTGTTGAAAGGCTTACGCTCGCCGCGGTCACTACCGAACGAACGGCGTTCGCCATCGCGGGCCGGACGATCATTTCCGTCGCGGTTTTCCCTGGAACGGAATCCACGAGGATCCCCACCCGAATTGTTGTTGGGGCGGTAAGAGCCGCGATCGTCCCTGTTTCCGCCGAAGTTTCCGCGATTGCCGCCGCGATTGCCGCCGTTGTGCTCAGCCATGGTGGATTCCTCCTGTTGCGAGCCGACCACTGGCGCGTGCGTAGTCGCTCATAACCCTTATTTCGTTGTCACGCCGCCGGCAGCTATGAAGCACCGACTCGTATGTCTTATGCAATTCTATTCGACGTCGCCACAGCCACCGAACGCCGGAAGACGCTTTCAGCCGCGTCGTGGCAAGTCTCACAGGGGCTGCCCCTGCTGTGCCTGGGGAGTCCGGAGCGTGGGGTTATAGGACAAAACGTGTGTATGGGTTGGGCTTGCTTCCCAGCGCTGGCGGGCGAATTCCGGGATAGCTAAGCTTTTGGAGCTTAGGGTGGCTGGGGTGCTTGCATATCTGGGGAATGTTTGGTCTGCGGCCAGACGCTGGTACGAAACGGGAAAACGGCTGCGGGCAAACAGCGCTACCGGTGCCTGAACTGTGGGGCGAGCCGTTCCGGTGAACGTCCGGATGTCAGCCGTCGCGCTGAGCTGGAGGCGTTTCTTGGCTGGCTATTGGGCAGTGCCGGCCAGTCCTCGTTCACCATGTTCGGCACGGCCCGGTCCTTCCGACGGCGCACGGCCTGGTGCTGGAACATCGCCCCGCGCATTCCCGTGACCGGGGAGGTCCATGACCAGGTCCAGGTCGATGGGATCTTTGTCGGGACGTGGTGCTGCCTGATCGCTGTTGCCGGTGATTACGTGCTTGGCTGGCAGTGGTGCGACACCGAGAAGAAGGCCGCGTGGGCGGCGCTGCTGCAACGGTT
>NZ_JAQPPK010000052.1 GCF_029952445.1 Paenarthrobacter nitroguajacolicus
GACCTACCACCGCAGGCGTCGGCAACGACGGCTGGGGAAGCTCACGCCCATCGAATATGAAACAATCAACCGGACCGCGCTCACAGCGGCCTAAGACCCCGAGTCAACAAAAGCCGGGGCAGTCCCGCCCTTTACCACTTAGGGCCGCCATTTCTGGGGCTAGGCTGTTGCCAGCCAACGACCGCCCCATGGATCGTGGAATCGAGATCGCTCACTATCTGTTCTGCAGTCATCGATTCGCTGTTCCGGAGGTCCAGGACTTCACGTGGATCGACGAAGATGTTGCACAGAAACAAGGCGTGGCGAAGCAATGACTGGGAAAGACCTTTCTCACTCAAAAGCTCGGACATGGGTCGCTCCCAGATTTCGCGGGAGACATCGATGACGGGATCCCCGTGGTCAAATCGGTCCAGATACCCTTTCCGGGAACGCAGTTGAACCATTACGTGGCCGTGATCGAAGACCATGGCCACCCATTGTCCCAGCACGGAGCGGAACAGCTCCTCGCCTTTCAGAGTGCTTTCGGTGGAGAACTGTCGCATCTGCTGCATGCTCTGAACGGTGTAGGCGGTCGTCAATTCGTCCAGGGACGAGAAATAGCGGTAAGCGGTAGCCTTCGCGACTCCGGCCCGTGCAGCCACGCTTTGAAGGGTTACTCCTTGGGCGTTGACCTCGATTTCTTCACCGACTGCTGCCAGCAGGCTGCTGATGTTCCGACGGGTGTCGCTACGCACGGCCAAACCTTCCTTTGACTGCCCGCCCGTTGAGGCGGATCTGGTTCTGTCTATTGCATTCTCCCAAGAACCCGGCGTCGGGGTCCAGGACGTTTTGTGGCGTCCCGGACCCCGGCATTTGTCAGGATAACCTGAGTTTTTCGACCCTACTTAGCGTTCACTGTCGCGTCGGCAGCGAGGACTTCAGCCTCAGCAGCTGACCTTTCGCGCGACAGGTCGCTGCGGCGCGACTTCGTGCGGTATGCGATCAGGACGCCGGCAGCTGCCAGGACTTGTGCGGCGGCGATGACGATGAATGGAAGCATGGTGGAGTTGCCACCGATCTCCTTCAACCAGCCGAACGAGTACGGGCCGAGGAATCCGCCGATGTTGTTCACGCTGTTGATAAGCGCGATGCCGCCGGCAGCTGCTGCGCCGCTGAGGTAAGACGTGGGGAGGGTCCAGAATTGAGGCTGTGAAGCCAACGCGCCGGCTAGGGCCAATGAGATCATGGCCATCTGCATGGTGATGTTTCCGTCGAAAACAAGAACAGCAGCGAAGCCGGCAACGGATACGAGAACCGGTGAGAGAATGTTCCAGCGCTTTGCCTGGGTGCGCTCGGCGATCCGGCCTGTGAGATAGATGCCGAAGGCAGCGCAAACGAACGGGATGGCTGAGACAAGGCCGATCTGCAGGGGGCCAAGGCCCCTCGTGGCTGAGCCGACGATGGTGGGCATCCAATAGACAAGGGCATTTGCGCCGAACCCTAGGAACAGGTAGGTGACGGCGAAGATCCAGACCTTGCCGTCCACGAGTGATCCGCGGAACGAGTGCGGGGCGCTGGCGGGAACTCCGCGGCCTTCTTCCTCCAAGGTGTTGGTCAGCCATGACTGTTCCTCAGCCGTCAACCACTTTGCCTTGGAAGGATGGTCGGAGAGCAGGCGCAAGACTACCGGCGCGACGATGATGGCTGCGAAACCCTCAACAAGGAAGACCCAACGCCATCCATCGATGCCGACCAGGTTGTGGGTCACTTCAAGAATCCAGCCCGTCAGGGGGCTGCCGAATGCCATCGCGATCGGCACTGAAAGGTAGAAAGCGCTCAATGCCCGCGCCCGGTACTGGCGCGGGAACCACTGGGCAAGGAACAGGAACACCGCCGGTGCCATGCCTGCCTCAGCCAAGCCGAGGACTACGCGCATGACGTAGAGGTGCTCGGGGATCTGGATGAGCGCACCAGCCATGACCACGACGCCCCAGGAAGCCATGATCCGGGCGATCCAGCGCCGAGGCCCGACCTTGTGGGCGAGCTTGTTGCTTGGGATCTCGAAGAAGATAAGGCCGATGAAGATCAGTCCGCTGGCCAGGCCGAAGGCCACGTCAGTCAGGCCGATGTCCGCCGACATTGCCTGCTTAATCATGCCGATGTTGACCCGGTCGATGTAGGCCACAAAGTAGGCGAGGATGATGACCGGGATGAAGCGGAAGGTGATCTTCCGAATGGTGGAGTGCTCAACCGCAGAGCGGGACATAGAAGTTGTCATAGTTTGCTTCCAAAGAACAGGCCGGAGAGTGGGTATTCCTTCCGGAAAAATGAGATCAGATATCCAAGTGGGACTCTTTTTCCACTTTGAGTGTGACACGCCCCACCCCCTGCGTCAAGGGGTAATTTTTCCGGCACCCCTTGCGCTGGTGGCATGCGTAGGCCAAACTAAGACCGTCTTTCCAATTGGTAAGTTAGTTTTGTTGAAAGGTTGCCATGTTTATCACAGCGTCCACCGACTCTTTGGTTCTGAATCCCCGTCCCCTGAAGACAGGTACCAGCGACCTGCGTGGGTTGGCCCAATACCCTGTAGCCAATGTCGGCGACGCCATGGACCGCTTAGGCCTCATGGACTCTGGTCTGGAATCACAGTGGACAGGCGCCTCATGCATCGGACCTGCACTCACCGTTTTGACCAGGGAAGGCGACAACCTTGCTATTCACCGTGCCCTCGACGACGCTGAGCCAGGCGACGTCCTGGTCATCAACGCGCTGGGCGGAACCACACGCGCGGTGTTCGGTGACTTACTGGCGGAAATCTGTCTTGCGGCAGGCATCGCCGGGGTTGTCATTGACGGGCTCACCCGAGACCGCGCAGGAATTCATGAACTGCAACTGCCCGTTTGGGCCCGCGGTGTCTCACCTGCCGGACCAGCAAAGAACGGGCCCGGGGCCATTCATATCCCCGTCGCCTGCGGTGGTGTCGTCGTCAATCCCGGGGACCTCATCACGGCAGACGACGACGGGGTCGCTGTTATTCCTGCCGGCCGCGTCGAGACTGTATTGGGCAGGCTCAGCCAGATTGACTCTTTCGAATCTGACCTTCGTGCCCGAATCCGTAACTCTGCCGTGCCGTCCTCAAGCGCCAATGCCTAGCCGTTCGAACCGCAACTTGTTTACGGCGTTGGAGGGGGACAACGAGTGTTCCCATAATTCCGGACGAACAAAGGCAGAAACCGGGCACCACGCTCCCGTCAGCGGATGGTGGCGACCAGAGGATGAGCCCGAGCCGTCCCGCTACATAGTGCAGGGAAAAATCCTGCCGGCCTTGAATGGCGGCCCTCTCGTCTGGGCCCTAGTTCACGAACTCGCACCCGGCGATAGCGTTCGAACTTCTTCCAGCACTCACCCCTGGCACCGACAGCCTTACCGTACAACGACCAGGCCAACCTCAAATGGAGCACCAATGAAAAGCCGAGCTCTTATTCAGAGCCGTAACTCGGACCGCGGCATCGCCATTGCAACGGAGATGAAGCCCGTCCACGGGCACCATGGCGCCTACAAGAGCGCTTTGGCATTGCCGTCGGGAGCTGCCCCATCGCTCGCCGACGCATCCCGGACAGTCCAGCGCAAGGACAGCATGACGGAGAATCGGGCGAGCTGAACCCGCGCCGATTTCCCCGGCCATGTCCCGGATCTTGGGTCTGCAGTCAGCCGCGGAGCGAGAGCTGACCTGCTCTTGTGCGCCGTTAAGAAATCGATGTCGGCATTGGCCGCGCAGTCCGCAAAAGCTCGATCACGTGGATCCGGGCGATCACGTACTTAACAGAAAGAAGCTTCGCCCACGTGAACACGCACAAACATAGCGAGTGGGAGGTCTTGGTGGGAGCCTTCGTGGAAGTCCGTCATCAAGGACTCGTCGTTCGCAGAGGAATCGTGGAAGAGGCAATGCCCAATGGATCCGCGATTTGGATTACCGCGGAGGGAACCCTTCCACGCAAGATCTACGAGAAAACAGAAGGATTCCTCATTTACGTCGAACCCCAGATGCTCGAGGGGACATTCGCATACAGAATGACCACCAGCAACCTTTTTTCGAGCTCACCGATACCTGTTGTCCCCGTCAGCGCAAGCAACTAGGCGGTAGGGTAGGTTCGAAAGCCACCGCAGGTTACGTTCTCCGCTTTTCGGCTGCCCGCAGAAGCGCGGCAGTCACCCAAGACTCCACTGTGGGAGCCCGTGAATTGGAGTGCGGGAATTGGCGAAGGGTCAAGGACGACTCCACTCACGGTATCGGGGCGGTGGGTAGCGAAGGCACCTTCACGGCGATCTGATTATTTCTACCCATAGAGTCAATGATGCGCTGAATCTTGAATGGGCTCAACAGAATATATGTTGGTACTGATTTTATCAGGTCTAGGATTAACGAATACTGCAATATAGAGAACCCCGCAGTTCTTCAAATACTCGTAAAGATCAGTTTTTTGATCGAGAATGTTCGGGGTGCCATAGCACCTTCCGCTATCGTTCGACCCTTCACCTGTACATCGACATGTCCCTCAAAGGTTGCCTTGCTATGCTCTCCGGAAGAATGAATGTCAATATATCCGTCAGTGAGGAAGGTCTTGTCATTACTATCAATAACAGGTTCCAAATGTAGACATTTGGAGATCATTTGGCCGATCTTGTAGACGGCCTGCAGCTCAACATTCGTAAGATCAGTTGCTGGTCGGTGAGGACTACTGCGCCGATGGGTTGTTCCCGTACTGTCAACGTCATGGGGTTCCGGATGACGATGACGGCGGCGACTGGAACAGTGGCGCGGACCTGACGTCCGAGCAGGCCCGCTGTGCGGGTGGCTTCGTACCGTGCGTTTTCTATGTGACGTTGTTTTCTGCCCGCGACCATCATCACGTGTCCTGCGACCCAGACACTCTGGCCACTGTGGTTCTTGGTATTGATGGTGAAGACACCTGAGGGTCCGATGAGGACATGGTCGATGTCGGCGGTTTTGGCACCTACGGGAACTGCATGCAGCACAGTCCAGTCCGGGCCAAGGGCAGTGAGAAGGTGTCCGATAGCGATTTCACCGAGAGCGCCGTTGTACCGCGAGTGACTCCCGGCCGCCAATGGATCTATGCCGAATATCCTGTGTAAGAAAGACCGCGGCCGCTGTTGTCCCTGCAGCGCCAACAGGTGCTCGATGACACCCTGCCCCGGCATCCGTTGTTCCAGGCTCCAACTCACAGCCAACGCCGGATCCGGGCCATCCGGCCCGGTTGCGGTCTCAGGCACGCTCGCCCCCTGCCCTGAAGCCTTACAGATGCTTGAGCGACATGATGGCAGAACGGTTGTGCCGAGACCAGACCCTAATGAGGTTAGGTTCTTTCCAGGTCCCGCGCAGAAGGTCGTCAGCCAAGCGACCCATGACCCCGCGCCCCCATGGCCCGACCTGCCGACACTCCAGCACTGTCCTGCCGATGGCAACATACAGCTCGGTGAGCTGTATGCTTCGGTTCGAAGAGCTGTCGCCCGCGCTGCCCGTACGCGTTCTCTAAGGTTGGTGAGCAGATCAGTTTAGCCCTGCGGCAAGGACAGCGCGCGAATCGGTCATGGCCCCACTCTATCGATCGGCATAGTGCAACAGCTTGTTGCACTATTGAGTTCGAACCTGATCAGAGCCCTCCTGCGACGGCGGCCGCGGCCGCGAGCCAAGCACGTTGCGTGGCGGGTTGGAGGGCGTCGTAGCGGATGGGGCCGTTGATCAGGGCTGGGTCGTAGGGGATGCGGACGACGGCGCGGACGTGCGGGGCGAAGCCTTCGGCGATGCGGCGGGCTTCGTCTTTAGCGCGTTTGAGTGCGTCCCCGCTCATGGATCGTTTGGCGTCGGTGGATTCGGAGATGATGACAACGGCGTTGCGTGCCAGTTCGGCGTCATGCCCGCCACGGGCTTCGAGTGTTTGGAGGGTCAGGCGTGCGGCTTCGGCCCGGTCTTCGATGGCGGTGACCGGGACGACGAGTTGGTTGGTGTGGTGGATCATTTGCCGCCAGTTGGCTGCCCGGGAGGTATTGCCGGAGTCCATGACGATCAGCCGGTAGTAGCGGGTGAGGACTTGGTGGGCGATGTCGACTTCTTCGGCAGTGACTTCGTGGTCTCCTTCGTCGTTCTCGTCTGAGCGCAGGACATCGAACTTGTCCGAGGTCTGGTGGTGGACGAATCGGGCGATTTCGGCGGCTTGGGCGCTGGGTGAGAGCAGTGTCCGGGATGAGTCGATGAGGTCAAGGACGCTGTTGTCGTGTCCGCCTTTTTCGGTGCGCCAGCCGAGGGTGCCTTGGGATTCGTTGTTGTCCCAGGCGACGGTGGCCGCGCCGCTGTAGCGGGCGAGGATGGCGGAGAGCATGACGACGGTGGGTGTTTTGTTTGCCCCGCCTTTGCGGTTGACGACGGCGATGGTGCGGGGGCCGGGCCAATGCCGGCTGACGGCGCGGATGTCGTCGCGTTCGGCGAGTTCTGTTGCCGAGGGGTCCATGCGGAATCCCAGCCGGGTGAGGGTGCCGCGCCACCCTTGCGTGGCTGGTTCGAGAACGGGAGCGCTGACCAGGAACGAGGTTTCTTTGAAGCTGCGGCGGGTGACGGGTTCTGACGTGGGCTCCGCGTCCGGTGTGGCAGCGGCGGCGGTGCTGCCTGAGGTCGGTAAGACGGTGGCGGGTTGTTCGGCCCGAACACGCCCTGCAGGCGTCCAGGCTGTGTCTGCTCTTGCCTGTGACGGTGCGCCGGGGCGCTGTTCGGGCGCGGTGGCCACGGTCATCAAGCCGTTGGCGTCGACGGAGAACCACGAGCTGGTGCCGGTGGCCTCGTCGGTGCTGTGTACGAGGGTCTCTTCGCCGGTGTCTTTCGCGGCCGCGGCGAACAGGGCCAACGCCGCGGTGAAAGGGTCCTTGCCTGGATCCGCCAAGGCCTGATGGTCAACGTGTACGGTCCCGTCGGCAGCTACGGCTAGTTCTCGCCAGCTGGGCGCTGTCTCTTTCTTGCTGGTCATGGCGTTTCTCCTTCATCTTCGTCGGTGTCCGGGAGCCGCAACGACTCGGGGACGGGTTCGGCAGGGTAAACATCAAGGGAGTCGGTGTGTTGTTGCTTGCACATTCGCAAGGGGCCGTCTTCGGCCATGATCCGGTCGAAGTGCCGGTCAGCGTGTTCCAGGATCCATGCCGAGATGGCCGATCCGCCGTCGGCGTGGGCTGCTTCCCACGCGTACCAGGCGGCCGTGAGCCGGCCGACGACGCTGCGGTGCAGCCACCATCTGTGGCACCAGGACATGACCGGGCGTTCCCGTTGCAGTGCGTTCGGGGTGGTGTCGTGCAGTTCGTAGTAGACGGCGTAGGTGCGTTCGTAGAAGTCGAAGACGTCGGTGTGCACCGGCTTGGCGTCCTCGGCACCGCTGCCATCATCTTCATCTGCACCGGTGGCCGCGGCGTTTTCACTGTCGGTCCATTCGGTGATCGCTTTTTGGGACCACTGTTCGGTGCCTTCGATCGGCAGTGGCGCGTGGCCGGTGAGCACCAGGTGGCGGAAGCCGGCTGTGGTGATTTTCCGGCCGAGTAGTTCTGTGGCGAGTTCGGCGGCATCCTTGGCCCAGAGCGTGAAGTCCACGTCCGGAACGAACGTGATGCCCTCGGCGTCGGTGGCTGCTCCCCCGGGCTCGACGGGTTCGGCTCTCTCCTCATCTTCGTCGGGGGTGAGGAGTTCCCCGGTTTCCAGATCGAACCTCATACCGCGGCGCCTGCGGTGAGGTTCGGGTCGGCCAGCGATGCTTTGTAGGCGGTGAGTTCTTCGCTCAGGGTCTGCTCGGCTTTGGGGTCGTATTTGGCGACGGAGGCTTTGACGGCGTCGGCGTGCGGGCCTGCCATCCATGGCACGGTGCGGACGAGCACGGGCCGGTTGCCGGAGGCGAGCAGGACGGCGCGGCCGCGGGGTAGGGCGGTGAGTTCGGAGGTGTCGAAGATCCGGTCTTTGTGTTCGTGCCGGGGACCGGCTGGGGAGCCTTTGCTGGCAGGGGAACCAGGGGTGGTGTAGTGGTAGTCCCCGCAGGCGGCGGAGAACAGGTCGAGCAGGTGCCCGGGGAGGTTCCCGCCGCCGTAGAGGCGGTGGTTGGCCGCTGTCATGAGTGCTTCCATGCCGTGGGTGCCCCAGACTCTTACGCCTTGGGGGTAGGACTGCAGGATGGTCCAGACGAGGATGCCGCGGGAGCCGAAGTGGCTGTAGAGCTTGGGCAGTTCGGGCCAGGGGCAGACGTTGGCGGCTTCGTCGAGCACGCACACCATGGGCAGCCCGAGCCGGCCGCCGGGTTCGGTTTTGGCTTTGTTCGTGGCGGCATCCAGCACTGACTGGGTCAGCGCTGTCACCAGGGCCTTGGCAGAACCGTACCCGTCGGTGCTGAGGCTGTAGAGGGTGTTGGTGCCTTCCATGAACCTGACCGGGTCGAACAGCACCCTGCCGGTACCGTCTTCTTCGCCAGGCCGAGGGTTGACCCAGTCCATGATCGCCGCATCGGTGAGGCAGGAGACGAGCAACTGGGCGGTGGAGAACACGCCGGAGCGTTCCTGCGGTGCGGAGCTATAGATCCCGACGAGTTCGTTCACGACTTCCCGGTAGGCGGTGGCGTCCAGGACCTGCAGGGGCACCGGGTTTTCAGCCTCCGGGGCTGCGAGCCAGGCCTGGACGTCACGAAGGAAGTACGCCGGCCCGGTGTAGCTGTTCGGGTCTTCGGTCCATCCTTGGGAGACGGACGCGGCCAGGAACAGCCCGCGCAGCAGGGTCTTGCCGCGTTCGGGGAAGAAGTCGATACCTTTGGACGCGGCCGCGTCGGCCGCCCCGGATCCTTCGGCTGCTTCGAACACGTCGGCCAGTGCTTTGGCTTTCTTGGGGGTGGTGGCATCGCGGAGCAGCTCCACCCGCCAGCCCTGATCGCCCTGGGTGGCGATCGATTCGGGGTCGAACGCGAACACCCTGCCCATGCTCTCGCGGATGCCTCGCGTGTGGTGGTGCAGGTCGTTTTTGTTCGTGGTGATCAGGCAGGGGCCTTGGGCGGCCAGGATGAAGGGGATGGCGTAGGCGGTGCTTTTGCCGGTACGGGGGCCGGCGAAGATCACGCCCACGTCCTCGAGGGAGGCCCAGAGTTCCTTGCCCCCGTACACGGACCGGCCCAGCGGCAGGCCGATGAACATCTGCCCCACGGGGACAACGACTTTTTCTTCGATCGGTTTGGTGAACGTTGCACTCATTTGCGGGCTCCTTTGACTTCGGGGCTCTGGGTCACGCCGAGATCCCGGGCTTTGGCCAGCACGGCTTTGCGCGAGAGGGAGGCTGCTTCCTTCGGGGAGGCCATATGCTGTGCGGCGACGTCCACCCAGGACGCGCGCACCGCGGTCTTCCGCCACCAGATCGTGAACAAGACCACGACAATGGCCAGCACGAGGGCAATGACGCCGGCTGCTCCGATATAGGCGCCGGTGAAGTCCAGGTCGTGGTTCATGAAGCCCTGGATGACTTCCACCGGTGTCATGGTCCTGCCGGTGGCCGACCACGCCCCGGCGGGCAGGCCGAGGACGGCCGAGAGCAGGAGCCCGGCCAGGACCCCGACGGTGATGAAACCGGGACGGTCCCGCCGGCGCTGCCAGCGTGCCCGTGTTGGTGCACCCATTGTCGATCTCCTTGTTCGTTAGCTTGTTTTGCGGAACCGGGTGTCGGTCACGTGCAGGGTGGCCTGTACCGGGGTTTGGACCATCTGGACCGGGATCCCGACCCGGCCCTCGACTTTGAACAGGACTTTCCCGGCGCCCGGGGGCGGGGTCGGTTTCCCGCCGCGCTGTGCCCGGATTTTGGGTTTGTGCCAGGACGGGGCGGCGTTGAAGCCTTTGACCAGCTCGATCTCTTCGGTCGTCATGGGCCGGATGTCGGAGAGGGTTTCGAGGTCTTTACCGGTCAGGGCCATCATGGCTATCAGGCCGCACCGTTCGGTCAGGCCGCGGGCTTTTTCCCGGTCTTCGGGGTTGCGCAGGCTCATCTGGTCTTTCGGGGAGTGCGTGGCTTTCATCTCGGCGACACCGATGGACCGGTTGGTCCGGCCGAGCCGGTCGACCCGGTCCACGATCCCTTCGCAGGCCCGCAACGGGTACCAGAACTCGTCCATGAAGGTGCTGTAGCCCCGCCACCGCACCGCCGGTTCATACACGTCGCCGTTGTGGGCTGCTTCGTCGGCGAGGCGTTGTTCGTGTTGGGCCAGTTCCCAGTGGGCGTCGATGATGTCCATCCCGACCGACCAGGACGCGAGCATCGCAGCCGACAGCAGGCGGGTGTTGGATTCGGGGATCCCGGCGGTGTCGAAGCAGAAACCGCCGGGGTTTCCGACGTCGAATTCCACGGACTCCTCACCGCCGAGCAGCCGGCCGAGTTCACCGGAGAGCATCGAACGGATGGTCTCGCCCAGCCGGACGAAGCGGCGGTGGAACGCTTCGACATCGAGGAGCCCGAGCTTACCCAGGGTCCGGTCCGTGGGGGTTTGGAAGGCCTGCAGGAGATGGGCGGTGTGCGGGCGGCGGTTCCGTTCCCGGGCGTCGTCCACGAGCAGTTCCAGCACGGTGTCTTCGATGTCCTCCAACGGGAGGGCGCGGGAGGTTCGGGTGAGCAGCTGGACCAGCTGGATGGACTTGTCCCGGGCGAGCAGGTCCAGTTCCCGGCCCACGGTGCCGCCGATCTTCCGGGCGGCTTCCCCCAAGGGACCTGCGGAGAGCAGGTTGAACCGGTCCGGTTGGCCGGGACCGAACCGGGCCACGGTCCCGCCGAGCGCTTCGGTCAGGGCGGTGTGCTCGTTGACCTTGATCGGGTTGAACAAGCCCGGGGTGATGCCGCGGGCGGCCTGCCCGAGCAGGATCGTCTGCGCCGTGGATGACTTTCCTACCCCGTTGATCCCGTACAGGAACATCGACGGGGAGGTGATGACCGAGGCCCGGTACAGGGATTCGTGGTCCATGCACACGGCCGCTCCGGAGAGCATGTCCCGGCCCAGGGGTGCGCCGTCAGTGGGCCGGGCCGACCCGGCGACGAAGGGGTAGATCCCGCACGCCTGGACACTGGTGGAATACCACAGCGGCGGGTTGGGGACCTGGGACCAGCGGCCGCCGTAGCTGCCAGCGAACCCTTTCATGGTTTTGGCAAGCGTCCGGGCCCGGTAGGATGCCCGGGTCTTGTCTTTCACTGCCATTAGAGTCCCTCCGAAACCACGTCGACGACGCCCCGGTACGACCAGGGCAGGATTCCCAGCGGCAGCGTCGAGTGGAACGCGGCCGAGACACCGACGTCCACGAACCGGTATCCCAGATTGGTGCCGTCCAGGAGGTTTTTCAGCTTCTGCGTCGCTTCCCGGTAGGCCTTGTCGGTGGGTTCGAACGTCACCGTGACCATCAGGGTGAAGGCCGTCATCGACGCGCCCTCGACCAGGTCGTTCTCGGTTTTCTCCGCCAGTATGACCTTCTGCTTGTCGAAGCCCGACGCGGCGCTTTTCGCCGTCGCCGAGACCTTGGTTGCATTACGCAGCTGTTCGGCCTTCTTGATGGCTTCCCCGGTCGACAGCGGCCGGTAGAACACCGTGACCCGCTTGCGCAGGAACTTTTCCTGCGGCGCGAACAATCCTTTGAAGATCCGTTCGGTGATGTGGATCCGGGGCGGGACGGTCATCATGGCCGTCATGGACGCAACCCCGTCGTGGAAAGCGACCCGCTTTTGGAAGTCATCGAAGTATTCCGGCCCGGCGTCGACCACGCGCAGGGGGTTCTCCTGGCCGAGGAGCTCGTCGGTGCCGTGCTCGACGGCCCGGTGCGGGTTGTAGGCGACCTGGACGACCTTCGCCAAATCCTCGGAGGTGGCCGTGACCGGAATCCCGGCCCCTGCACCGTACAGCTCGGTGCGGTGGTGAGGGAGCTTGGCCGCGATCTCGGCTTCGGCTTCCTCCACGTTCTCGCCCAGGTTTTTCACGCTCCACACCACCGTGCCGTGCACGGAGGTGTGGGTGTACCGGTCGGGCAGCAGGTCAGTGGCCTGCGCGAAGGCCTGCTTGGCGACCTCCGGCGCCCACGGGGCGACTTCGCTGTTCAGCTTGGCCACCAATGGCTCTTTGGAGCTGTACGCACTGTCGACGGTGATCGTTGCACCGGCGATGGCGGTGTCCTTGGACAGCTCGGAGATCCAGGACCCAAACGTTGAGACCTGCGCGTCGACCACGTCCTGGGGCAGCAGCTCGATCCCGTCGGGCACGCAGGTCAGGGTGGCTGCGATCTGCTTGACGCTCTTGTGGTGCAGCAGGGTGTAGGGCTGCCCGGTTCCGTCCAACCCATCCAGCTCCTCGACGTTCGCCAGAGCCCCCGGGAGGGCCGATAAGTGCCCGGCGGGCAGGGCAGAGAAGACCCCGGTGCGGTACTGGGCTTCGCCCATGGCCGTGCGGCGGGCATGGCTCACCCGTTCCAGCACCCGTGCCGCGATCGTGCGGCCGGCGTCCAGTTCACCGACCCGCCAGATGAAGATCATCGTGAACAACAGGCCCAGCAGCAGCGCCAGGAACCCGCCGCCGAAGTTCCCCAGCACGAAGCTGAGAACCATCAACATCACCGACAGGACCACGCACAGCCACCCGATCAAAGACAGACCCCCGACCGTTGCCGGTGCCGTTGAAAGCCAGTTCCCAAACTTGACCCGTGCCCGTTTCTCGCTCATTCCGAAACCATCCCTTCCGCCGCGCCTTGATTACCACCGCTGTTTTCCATGGCTCCTTGGGCGGCCTGCCACGCCAACCCGGCCCCGTCTTTGCTCCCGCTGCCCGCCCGGGTTTCCGATGCGCCACTGGCGGTCGAGCCGCTGCCCTGGGTTGCCCCGGCCGTAGATGCTCTGCCACTCGCGTGGTAACCGGCACCCGAGGAGCCGGTGCCGGCAGAGGCTGTGCTGCCGTCGGCACCACCGGCCAGGCTGCTGCCAGGGCCGTCGGCCTTGCCGGGCTGCCCGGGGC
>NZ_JAQPPK010000053.1 GCF_029952445.1 Paenarthrobacter nitroguajacolicus
CCGACGAGAGGCCCTACCCGCCTGGATCCACTATTACAATCACCACAGGCCCCACACCGCACTCGGGAACAAACCACCCGTCAGCCGGCTAACCAACCTCCCTGGGCAGTACAACTAGGTGACAGCAAACGTCCCACTGAGCCCTCATTGCGACATTTACTGTTACCTACTTGGGTAACCCGGACGGACGCTGTGCGCAAAGAACTTGAATCCCGGGGCGCCAAGCACCTCTGGACCGCCAACCAAGGACCCCACGAATGGCACATCATGGCGGACCCGGAAGGCAACGAGTTCTGCATCAGCTGAGGCCATTACTAGACTCGGACTGTGAACAACGATCTCCCTGCCAAGGTTTCCGACATCTTTGACCCCTCGCGCTGGCGCACAGTTTCCGGCTTCGATGATTTCAAGGACATGACGTACCACCGACAGGTCGAGCGCACGGCTGACGGAGTCAAGGACCTTCCCACGGTCCGTATCGCCTTCAACCGGCCGGAGGTCCGCAATGCATTCCGTCCGGGCACCGTGGACGAGCTCTACCGTGCCATGGACCACGCCCGCATGACGCCGGACGTGGCCACCGTGCTGCTCACGGGCAACGGGCCCTCCGAAAAGGATGGCGGACACTCCTTCTGCTCCGGCGGGGACCAGCGGATCCGCGGGCGGGACGGTTACCGCTATGCAGACGGCGAGACGCAGGAATTCATCGACCCCGCCCGCGCCGGACGCCTCCACATCCTGGAAGTCCAGCGGCTGATGCGGACCATGCCCAAGGTGGTCATCGCCGTCGTCAATGGTTGGGCGGCAGGCGGCGGTCACTCCCTGCACGTGGTCAGCGACCTCACCATCGCCTCCCGCGAGCACGGCAAGTTCAAGCAGACCGACGCCACAGTGGGAAGTTTCGACGCCGGATACGGCTCCGCGCTGCTGGCCCGCCAGATCGGGCAGAAAGCCGCGCGTGAAATCTTCTTCCTTGCCCGCGAATATTCCGCGGAAGACATGGTCAGGATGGGCGCCGTGAACGAGGCCGTGGACCATGAGCGCCTGGAAGAAGTCGCCCTGGAGTACGCCGCAGACATCGCCCGCCAGTCCCCGCAGGCCATCCGGATGCTCAAGTTCGCGTTCAACCTGGCAGACGACGGCCTGGCCGGGCAGCAGGTCTTCGCCGGGGAAGCCACCCGCCTGGCCTACATGACCGACGAGGCTGTTGAGGGCAAGGAAGCGTTCCTGCAGAAGCGCGATCCCGATTGGTCCAGCTTCCCCTACTACTTCTAGGACTCCCTGTGAACGTCGATCCTGTCCTCAAAGCCCTGATGGCTGCCCTCCATGGCGAGGGTCCCGCCGTCGAAATCGTCACCGGCGACGACGGCGAGCCGCAAGCCATTCCCGTGGAGACCGGCGTCGAAGACGCGGCACTGGTGGTCCGAACCTCCGGCTCCACCGGGACGCCCAAGGCCACCATCCTGACCATCGATGCCCTCGCGGCGTCGTCCGTGGCAACCGCCATGGCCCTGCGCGGCGAAGGCCAGTGGCTGCTGGCGCTCCCCCTGCAATACGTGGCCGGCGCGCAGGTTTTGGTCCGCTCCCTCTACGCAGGAACGCGACCGTGGGTGATGGACCAGTCGGACGGCTTCACGCCCGAGGCTTTCACCGCGGCGGCCGAGGAACTCACGGACAAGATCCGGTTCACCTCCCTCGTCCCAACCCAATTGCAACGGCTCCTGGATTCCCCTGCCCCGGAAACGCTCGCCGTACTGCGCCGTTTCAACGCCATCCTGCTGGGCGGCGCGCCGGCGTCGCCCGAGCTGCTTGCTGCCGCCCAAGCGGCGGGCCTGAAGGTCGTCACCACGTACGGCTCGGCCGAGACCTGCGGCGGGTGCGTTTACGACGGCGAGCCGCTGGACGGCGTCGAAGTCCGGATTGGTGAAGGCGAACTGGAGGGCCGCGTCCTGCTGGGCGGTGACACCGTGGCAGCCGGATACCTGGATGCTGCCCGCGCTTCCAAAGCGGCGTTTTTCGAGGAGGACGGCACGCGCTGGTACGTCACGGGCGACCTCGGTGAGCTGTCCCCGGACGGCAAGTTGACCGTGCTTGGCCGGGCCGACGACGTCATCATCACCGGCGGCGTCAAGGCCTCCGCCGCGTACATCCAAAGCAAGCTGGAAGAGCTCGACGGCGTCAATGCTGCTTTCGTCGCCGGCGTTCCGTCGCGCGAATGGGGCCAGGCCGTTGCAGCTTACGTTGCCGTGGACGATCCCAGTCCTGAAGGGACCAAGGGATTCACGGCCCGCCGCGAAGCAGTGCTTGGCGTCCTGGCACCGAAAACAGTGCTGGCCGACAAGGAATTGCTGATGCTGCCGAACGGAAAACCGGACCGGCTGGCCATGATTGAACAGCTTTCCAATCTGCATCAGGGACAATAGACAAGTTCTTCCCCCCAACTGAGATCAAACGCGAAACACACGAGGTACTACACGTGGCGACAGCTGCACAATGGATCCAAGGAGCCCGGCTCCGCACCCTGCCCGCGGCCATCGCGCCGGTCCTGATCGGTTCGGCAGCGGCGTACGAGCTCCAGGCTTTCCGGTTGCCGAACGCGATCCTGGCCGCGCTGGTTGCGCTGCTGCTGCAAATCGGAGTGAACTACGCCAACGACTACTCGGACGGCATCCGTGGGACAGATGAGGACCGGGTGGGTCCGCTGCGACTCGTGGGGTCGGGCGCCGCGAAGCCGGAACAGGTGAAGTGGGCAGCGTTCGCACTGTTTGGTGCCGCGATGGTGTGCGGACTGATCCTGGTGATCATCACCCAGACGTGGTGGCTGATCCTTGTTGGAATCGGTTGCGTCCTCGCAGCCTGGGGTTACACCGGCGGCAAGAACCCCTACGGCTACATGGGCCTGGGCGATGTATTTGTCTTTGTGTTCTTCGGACTGGTTGCCACACTGGGCACCACGTATACGCAAGCCGGGCAGGTCAGCCTGGCGGCAGTCATTGGCGCGATCGGCACCGGCCTCATCGCATGCGCCTTGCTGATGGCCAACAACGTCCGGGACATTCCCACGGACACCGCGGCCGGGAAACGGACCCTGGCGGTTCGCTTGGGCGACCGGCACGCCAGGGAAAGCTACGTGCTGATGCTGGCCGTCGCCATCCTGCTGGTCATCGTCCTGGCGCCGACCAAGCCGTGGATGTTGATCGTGCTCCTGCTGATCCCCGCCTGCCTCATGCCGGCATGGCTGATGGTCAACGGAAAGAAGCGGAAGAGCCTGATTCCAGTGCTCAAGCAAACGGGCCTGATCAACCTCGGCTACAGCCTGCTGTTCTCGCTGGGGCTCATACTGAGCCGCGGCTTCTAAACTATGCCGTGCCCGGACGCTTGTCGTTGTTGACGGCAATGTCCGGGTTCTGCTCCACCAGGCTGTCCTCGGCCGCCGCGTCTTCCACCTCGCCGGCGGAGCGGATGGGCTTGGCCCGCCCGGAGAAACGTTCGCGCATGGCTGCCGTGGCGGCGTCGCGCTGTTTCTGGAAGAACAAGTAGCTGATGGCGAACGCGATCAGGCCTGCGAACACCACCGCCAGGATCCAGCCAACCTGCAAAAAGGCGAACAGTACGAACAACGGCACGAACAGCGCCAGACGAATGAGGGAATACTTCAGGAAAGCCACCATCCAAGTTTAGCCGCCCGGATGGTTGCACTCTGATCACGGCCCAAACCGGGCGCCCAGCCAACGGCCTCCGGGCACTAGACTTGATGCATGCTCCGCGTTATTGGCGTCGTCGTCGTCCTTGTTGTCTTCGTCTATGCCTTGGTTGATGTCATACGTACGGACCGCCACCTGACGCGAGGTATTTCAAAAACCGCTTGGATCATCGTGATGATCGTCCTGCCGCTGTTGGGTGCCGTCCTGTGGTTCATCTTCGGACGCCCCTACAACAAACCCACGGCCGCACCTGCGCGGCGCCACCCCACCGCACCGGATGACGACCCCGAGTTCCTCCGAAACCTGGAAACCCGCCGTCGCAACCAGGCCGAAGAGGACCGACTGAAAAAGCTCAAGGCTGATCTTGAAGCCAAAGAGCGCAAGCTCCGCGACAAGTCATCGGACGGCCCCGGCGACAACAAGGGCTTCGGCTCGGGTGATGCCAAACGCGGTGAGCCGGACACGCATGATACCGACGAGCTGAAGTAGGTAAACATGGCCCAGCAAGCTGATGGTTCACGGCAGTCACCTTCCACCCCATCAGTCAGCGGGCCGCCCGCTTCACCTCCGCCACCCCAGCGCCCCGGCATTTCACTCTCCTCCCCGCCTCCCATAGCCGCAGCAGTAAAGCCGCCAGGCCCGGCCCGATGGTCCCGCGCGCTATGGCTGGCAAGTTTCGTGGCCGGCATTGCGGTGGTGGTCACCGGATTCCTTGGTCGCGAAAGCCACTTCGAGCGTTTAAAAGGCCTCATCCAGTCCATGGTCCCGGACGGTGACACCAAGGCCATCGAGGGAGCCACCGCCGTCGTCTTCCTCGGCAGCCTGGCCATGATCGCCTTGGTGGTGGCCATGGAAGCCGTCCTCGTGGCTGTCCTCTTCAAGCGGCGCACGTGGCCTCGGTGGGCCTTGGCCCCCACGGTCCTCCTCCACGCCGTGGTCACCGTAATCACCGCAGACTATGTGGTGGCCCCAGGCGCCGACGGTGCCTTGGCCACAGGACTCCTCGCAGCCCAGTTCGTCCTCGCCGCGGCGGGCCTGATACTGCTGTTCCTTCCTACAACAACAGCCTGGCTGCTCAGCGGACGACGGGCATAGCCGCCAAAACCCCTTCGCAACTACGAAGGACCATACGGCAGGCTTCCACCGCCGAGGATTCAAGCAGCATCGGGTTTTCGGCGATCTGCCGCCAGCGGTCCAGGGCGTTCCGCGCAGCTTCCGCGATCTCCGCAGGCCCTGCGTCCGGTGGGAGTCCCAGCCTTCGAACCGGCTGGTTGCCTTTGCCACCCACCAGGCGCTCCGCTTCCTCGGCCTGCCCCGGCGGCAGTGCCACGCCACCTGTGCGCAATTGCCCCAAGAGCCGCAGTTCCCGGAATTCATGTGCCCCGGCCAGCAGCTCTTCCAACGCCGTTTCCAGGAGGGCGGCCTGGCTGGGTTGGGCAGCGCGCACCAATGATTCCAAGCCGACGACGACGGCACGCGCCTTAAGGGCGTCGGCCCGCGTTTGGAAGAGCGAAGCAATGGTCTCCTGCAGCCGGCCCAATCCGCTGCGCCGCGCCAATTCGTGTGCCAGCTCCGTGGGATTGCCGGTTCCGCCCCTGATCAGGGCCACCGCAAGCCTGATCCCGAATAACCCGAACCGTTGGACCAGCGAAGCCTTCAACTCCTGCGCCAGCCCGTCCGGTCCTGTGGAACGGACAAAGCGGTCAACCGAGAGCATCATCCTCTCCCGCTGGCTCCGCTCCATTCCCGCAAGGAGCGTGAGGGCATCCACATCCGCCTGCCGCATGGTCCGGGAACTCTGCGCCAGCAACCCCGCCACCGGTACAACTCCCAAAGCCAGCGGTTTCAGGTTTCCGTCCTGGCTGTACCTGTCGGCAATAACGGCAGCGGAGATGAGCGAATCGATCCTGCCCGCACCTATTTCGTCCGCACGGGACAGGACAGCCAAGGCATTGACCGTCCCGGACTTCCCTGCGGCGGTGTCCTTGAACGATTCCAGGAAGCGGACATCCGAGGCGTGCAGGTGGCGCATCAAGTAGACGACGGCGTCAGCCGCGGTGGGTGCGTCTTCGGGCAGCAGGAAAGCGGCGGACCTCGCGGAGACGTCGCTGGAAAGGGAAGCGATCCCCGGGGTGTCGATCAGGGTGAGGTCCCGAAGACCCGCCGATGGCCAATCAACCACCAGCTTCTCCACGTCCTCCGCTTGGAATTCCCCCAACGAAAACACCAAGCGGCCATCTTCCCGGTTCACCGGAAGCGCCTGCGGCCCGCCCGTGAAGGGGTGGAGGGTGATGCGCGGAGCGTGCCCGTAGCGGTACCACGTAACAACCCTTGTGCACTCTCCTGCGTCGGTGGGCGCAATTTCCTCGCCGATGATGGCATTGAGAAGGGTGGACTTTCCGGCTTTCACCATCCCGGCCACCGCTATGCGCAAAGGCCCTGCCAGGCGTTGATCGAGTTCGTCCAGCTCCGCCAACGCCATCGGGTCCCCGTGGAAGACCTCCCGCGCCTGCCGGAGCAGATCAGCCGCGCCGGCGATCCCGGATTCGATCATCCCGCCGGGACCGTCGAGGACGCCTGAACTGCCTGCTGTGCATCGGCCCCCTCGTCCTGGAGTTGCCTGGCCACTGCATTCAGCGAATCCACCACTTTGAGCTGGTTCTTGATCTCCCTGATGCGCAGTTCCCTTTCCGCGGCGTAGGAGGCTGCTGCTTTTTGCGCTGCAGCCACGGACTCAGTAAGGGAACGGTGGTGTTCCTCTGCAATGTCCGTGAAGTGGTCCCGGGTGGCGCGCTGAACCAGCCGCAAGCGGTCCTTGAGTTGCTTGCCCACCTGGAATACGACGTCGTCCACTTGTTTGCGCACCAGGAGCTTGGCCTCGGACTGCCGCCGTTTCAACCTGGCTTCCTGCTCCTCCCGGTAGGCTTTCCGCCCCAGCATGAGCCCGGCCCCCACGGACAAGGGGTTGATCAAGGCCAGCCCGAACAAGCCGGTCAGCAGGCCAAACATGAGCACCCCTCCGTAGGACCCACGCATGCCGATCAACAGCTTCTGCACCGGTCCCATGCGGCCGTCTTCCATGTCCTGGATTTCCGCAACGGGATCAAGCACGCCGCCGGTATCCGCGACGTGGAGGGCAGGCAAGGCAATTTCGTCTTCGGAGAAGTGCTCTGCCACTTGGCCGGCCAGCCACTGCGCCCGCTCGTTGGTCCACACAAAAGTGTCCGACACCGCGGCCGCCACGCTTTGCTCAAGCCACTTGGCGAACTGTTCCCACGCCGGACCCGGATCGCCCTGATCAATAGCCGTCTCGGCTTCACGCTGTATGCGGCGCAGACGGTCTTTGAGGTCATATTCCATGTCCGCAATGAGATCGCCAATCCCATCATTCAGTGTGGTCTGCCAACGCGCGGACTTCTTGCGGAGGGCGTCCGCATCCTCCTTGGCAGCCTTCAGGCCCGCGATCATCTGCGGAGTATCCTCAGGATTTTCCAGCGCAGCGAGTTCCGACCGCAACGCCAGCATGAGGTTCCCGGTGACCGACACGAGGTCGTTGCCCACTGAACGGCGCTGGATGCGCGAGGCTTCGCCCACAATGTTCTTTCGAAGGTGGGAGACCAGCACAGGGAAACCGGACTCCTCGTTCAATTCAGTGTCCTGAAGCCGCGCGGCCTGGAGACGCAGCTCCGAGGACACCGGAAACAGCGGAATGTCGGGCCCCACCCCGGCCAAGTGCCCCCGGTCAAGGTCGGCGATCTGCCGCCACGCCGGATAGAGGTCGATCTTGGACAGTACGCAGGCCACGTTGGGGCTCACACGCATGGCCTGGCGGAGGAATCGCATTTCAGGCTCCGTGTACTCCTGGGATGCATCGGAGACAAAGAGCATGGCATGGGCCGAGGGCAGAGCGGTGAGCGTGGTCAGGGTGTGGCTGGAGCCCAGGCCTCCCACACCGGGTGAATCCACCACCACGAGCCCGCCGGTCAGGAGCTTCCTGGGAAGTGCCACCTCCGCGGCAACAATGTTCCTGGCGTTGCCCGGATTCCCCTTTTCGGACACGAAGTCCGCGAGCTCAGCCAAGGGCACCGGCCGGCGTTCCAGGCGCGCGTCGGTGCGTGCTTCGCCGTCGACGCCGCTTTCGGGTCCAGCTGCGTCAGCGTCGGGAACGAGGACAACTGCCGACGCCGGATCACCGTGCCGTACCACTGTGGGAACCGTGGTGGCGATATCGTCATCCACCGGGCAAACAGGAGCGTTGACCAAGGCGTTGATTAGCTGGCTCTTTCCCTGTTTGAACTCGCCCACCACGATCACCCTGACGCTTGGATCCTGCAATCGCCTGAGCGTATTTTCCAGTCGACGCCTGAGGTCGTTCCGGTCGCCCGCCAAGGCAATTCCCTGCTCCACAAGGGTGGTCATGCGTACTGTTTCCGCCACGGTTCTTCCTTTGCTCAGATACGGCGCGTGCCGTCGTCGTCCAGTGACCCGAGGCCACGAAGTGCCCGGCAGGATTACGCCTGCCGGGCACTGCCGGGGGTGTCGCGCTTTGCTTGCTACTCCTGCGCGGGCTCCTTGGACTTAGTCGATGTCGACGTCATTCTTGGCAACCACAACCGAGTCATCGATGTCGTTGTACTCAACATCGAGCTCGTTATCCGCCACGATCACGTTGTCTTCGACGTTGGTGTAGTCCACATCGACGTCGCCCACGGTGGTGGAGTTGTCCTCGGTGTAGGTCAACTCGTTGTCCGCCACCACGATGGAATCGTTGATGACGTTGACGTCGTCCACTTCCACGTTGGTGGAGTTGTCCTGCGAGTACTCGAGGTCGAGTTCGTTGTCCTGGACCACCACGGAGTCGTTCACAATCTGTACGTCCTCCAGGTCCACATCCACGTCCGTGGAGTTGTCGTTGAAGGAGTCCGTGTTCGTTGTGGTGTTGGTGGTGTTCGTTGTATTGGTGGTGTTCGTCGTGTTCGTCGAGCTGTCCTCGTTGAAGGAATCCTCGATCTCCACGTCCACATCCACGTCGGTGTTGTAGGAATCGACGGTGTTGTTGGAATCCTCTGTTTTGTAGGAGTCCTCCGTGTTGTAAGAGTCCTTGATCACCGAGTGGTCCGAGTAGTCGTTGCCCACCGAAACGTCGTTGTTGTCGCCACTGGTGTTGACGTTGACCGAGTTGTCCACCGAGTGGTCATCGGTGTTGGTGGTTGTGGTTGTTGTGGTGGTGTTGCCGGAGTTGGTGACATCGTCACCGGCAGCGATGGCCCCGTCTCCGGAGGCAGTGACGGCGTCCTGGTTGAAGAACTGTGTGACGTCCCCATCTGCCCAGATGTTCTGGTTCACGGACTGGTCTGTGATGGTGTCCCGGTCATCAATGGTGGTGGTGTAGGAGTAGTTGTTCACCACGTGGACAAGCTGCTGCACGGCATGTGCGTGGTCGTCATGGCCACCGCCCCAACCGCCGCCGGCGCCGCCACCGCCGTTGCCGTGATCGTCGTCGTGCTCGTCATCCTCGTGGCTGCCGCCCCAACCCCCGCCGGTACCGCCACCACCGTGATCGTCGTCGTGCTCATGGTCATCGGCACCGCCGCCCCAACCGCCACCGGCACCCCCACCACCGCCGCCGTTATCGTGGTCGTCGTCGTGGTTGGGACGTCCACCACCGGTCCAGCCACCGCCGTCGTGGTCATTGGCGGGGCGTCCGCCACCGGTCGTGGCGTGGTTGCCACCGGTGTTGTACTCACGGTCGAACGATGACCGGGCATTGATGGGTGCGTAGTCGAGGACCACCGGACGAACGGCGTCCACATCTGCCGAGGAGACATCCCGCAGGCCGGCGGCGGCGAGGGCCGTCTCCGGATCGCGAACGAAGTCTTCGGCGGCATCGGGATCGTTGAACAGGCTCATCAGGAACTGCACGAGCTGTTGTGCGAGTGTTGGCATTGGAGTGCTCCCTCAAATTCTGTGATGGTTGGTAATTGGCCCGGCGCCTTTGCCGGGCTTGCATTCAACGTATTGCCGGGGCCAAAGACCGGGCATCGGGGCTGGTCCCCCTACCCCGCCGCTTGGCGTTAGGGGATTGCGGGGATGTGCATTAGGGGGTTGCAGGGATTGCGGCCTACGGAGGCGGGTACCCCTCCCCCAACGCAAGGCGCAGACGGACCAGGAGTTCGGAACGGTTTTCAGCCCCCAAACGGCGCCGCATCCGTGCCACGTGGTGCTCCGCAGTACGGGGTGAGATGTAGATGGCTTCACCGATCTCGCGGTAGGTCTTCCCTTCCAGGATCAGCCGGCCCACTTCGCGCTCCCTGGGGCTGAGCCCGGAGGTGTCCTGGAAGCCTGGAGCTTGGCCATCCCCGGCCAAAGAAGATACCTCAGGCGCGGAAAGAGCAGGACGTTCCGTACCCGGGACAGAAGGGGAGGCTGCGGAGACGCCTTGGGGGTGGATATCCCGGGCACAGGCCAGGAGCCTCACCATGTCCCGCCGCTCCCCGGCATGCGCGGCCGCATGGCCTGCCAGCCGTGCGCCCTCCCACGGCAGCCCCACAGCGGCCAAACCGCGGGCGGCTGATTCGACGTCGGGCGCTTCAAACCGCCCGGCCAACACCGAAACCCAGGCTTTGCCCGCGGTTGCGAGTACGGATGCCAGATGGCTGTGTTCCGAGGCCCGCACCAGGGCGGCAGCGTGCGGCGCGAGTTCCGCCGGGCTTTCGCCCAGCAACGCGGCCTGCACGCCGGCCCAGTGCAACGGCACCGACCACAATGGAGCATCCGGCACGCGGGCAAGAAACTGCCAGACACCGTCCAGGTAATATCCAACCCGTCGGGTCTCCCGCAACCTGGCCGCGGCAATCATGAGTTCGCCCCAGGGCAGCAGGTTGTACAAGTCCACGGACACATGCATCATTGCCTCGCGTGCCCGTTCCCAGGCCAGCACCAGTTCGTGGACCTCGCTGCCGCGGCGCGCCAAACCGACGTCCAATGCAGCCAGCAGGAAGCCATCCCGGGGCGACAGGGGCCAATGGTTCGCCTTCACGGCTTCATTGGCCGCCAAACGCGCTTCCTCGGCGTTGTCCTGTTGCATGGCCGACCATGCCTGCAACAAGAAGAGCCTGGGACGGGCTGTGTCGCCTCCTTGGCCGGCGGCAAGGGCCGCTTTGAGCAAGGTTTCCGCAATGCCGGGTTCGCCGGTGTGCAGGGCGCACAGGGCGGCAAGGGCCGCAGGCGTCTCGGGCAGGGGAATCGATGCCCCCGCAGCGTTCATCATGTCCGATGCCCTGATGAGTTCCGGCAACGCCATGTGGGGCGTTGGCCCCAGTGTTTGGAGCAGGCCTTGTTGGGTCAACGACAAAGCCACGGCCAACAGCGTGGGCGAACCTGCCGTGGCTGCGGCAGCCGCCAACTGCGAAGCCTCCGCTACGTGTCCCGACCCGATCAAGGCCACAGCCGCAAGGGGCGCCGAACCTTCAATCCTGTCCGGACCCAACCAGCTGTACGTGTCGGCGCTGCGTGACAGCATGCCCCGCTGTGCCCAGACTGCCGCAGCGACGTCAACACCCAGGCGAAGGTCAGGGGCGCCCGGTGTCGCCAGCAGCCGGTCCACGATCCTGCCGGCGGTGTCCAGGTCGCCAAGTGCCGCTGCAGCCCTGGCCCGCCTGGCTGCGGTGGATGCTTCTTCTCCCCCGGAGAGCAGCGCCTCAGCATAGATTTCAGCCGCCAGACCGGGATCGGCTTCCAGGACCGCATCTGCGGCACGCTCCAACTCCGCTACGACGCGGGGATCCTGAAGCCCGTCCCGCGCAAGCTGCCGTGCCAGCGTTCCCAAGGGACGGCCCTCCGCCGACATCCTGTCCACCAGTTCCCGCTGCAGGGCCCGGATCTGTGCCGGTGGCGTGCCGGTCAGGAGCGCATAGCGGACCGTGCCCACCACCGAACCGTCCTGCAGCATCAAACCTGCATCCTTCGCAGCGTTGATGACCGAGTCCAGGTCCTCACGGTGTTCCAGGCTGCCAGGCAGCGGGGAGGGCAGGGAAAAGCCCACGGCCAGCGCCAGCAGCAGCTCACGGACCGCCGCGGGATGGCCCGTCAACACCGGCGAAGACAGGCCGGACTCCGGGTCACCGGAAGGAACGTTGGGCGGGTGATCGTCGGGCCCGGGCGGAAGCTGCCCTGCCTTATGGTCCTGTCCCGTCATGGGTCACACCGCCGGGGTCAGCGCGGGATCCGGAAGCGGGCTGGTCTCTGACGGTATTGGCACTGGGTCCTGAGTGACACTGGGCTCGGGTTGCGGAACAGTCGGCTCCGGCGACGGCGGCACGGGGTCCTGGGTGACACTTGGCTCGGGCTGCGGAACGGTGGGCTCCGGCGACGGCGGCGGGATGACGGGGTCCGCCGGAATAACCGGCGGTGTGGAGGGATCGGTCACCGGTGGCGGCGTCGTAGGTGGATTGGATGCTGGAGGTGGTGTGGGGCCGCTAGCAGCTCCGCCCGTGGGCTCCGGTGAGGGGGCGGCCGGAGGGGTGGTGGAACCACTGCCGGGCGTACCCGGTGTGCCCGCGGTGCCGCCC
>NZ_JAQPPK010000054.1 GCF_029952445.1 Paenarthrobacter nitroguajacolicus
TCGGCTTCCTCGGCGTCATGTCCGGGCCGCTGGTCCGCTCCTCCTACCGCGCCGGCCGCCTCTGGGCCACCGCCATGCGCAAAAAGGGCTGGGACATCCCCGAAGCCCTGGCCCACATCGAGTCCTCAGGCACCACCCGCCAGGAAGCCTCCACCATCCTCGCCGCCCACAGCTGAACCAGCCCACAGCTGAACCAGCCCACAGCTGAACCGACGGCGGCAGCAGTACCCCGCGAGGATGCCGGGATCAATGAGGTGTTCGCAATTTGTGGCGACGCTGGCCAGCCCGCGGGCGAATATTCCGACGCTGTTGGGCTGGCGCGGGACATCGCCGAGCTCACCAGCGGTGCGATGGCAGTGCGCGTGACACCTTGCCCCAGCCTGCCGAATAAGCCAAAAAGCGGAAGCACGACGGCGGTCTGGTCACCTATTGAAGGCGACCAGACCGCCGTCGGGCGTTAAGTCATGGAGCTGAAAGCATCGAACATTAGCGCAGTTTTTGCTCAAGATGGGCACAATGTTGGCGCACCAACGCAGGATGGCCTTCATTTACGCCCACCAAGGCCGTGTCCACTCCTTGGACAAGTTGTCCGCCCCTGAGTACTTCGTGTCCCGCCACGGCTGGGATGACAGCTTGCCCACCAAGTAGTTCGAGCCGAGAAGCCGAGTACCCGCATCGGGCATGTGGGTATTTCCCAGCCTTTGTTCGAACAAAAAAGTGAGGTAATCCGAATCGTAGCCACGGGACTTGCCTTGACTGAACCATTGGGTGCATCGCTTCATCCGCCAGCAACGGCCGGATGCTGGGGGTTGCTCTGCGGCTCCCCGGACAGATCAACCAAGGAGTCACATCATGCGCAAACTTTCCAAGAAGAGCCGGATCACCGCCGCAGTCGCAGGCGTCGCCCTGGTAGCAGTGGGTGGCGGGGCCGCCTATGCCTACTGGACCACCACGGGTTCAGGCAGCGGAGCTGCTACCAACTCGGCCGGCGGCGGAACCGTTACTCTCCACGCCACATTCGCGGGCGGCCTGGCTCCGGGCAACTCCGTCCCGGTGACGTACACCGCCGACAACTCCACCACCTCCGGAACCGTTGTGGGAGCCCTGAACGCAAGCGTGACCACCAACGTGGCAGGCTGCATGCCCGAATGGTTCGAGGTCACCGCCGTCACCTCCAACAGCTCCGTGGCAGCAAACACCACCGGTACGCAGGTGGGCTCCGGAACGCTGAAGTTCAACGACAGCACCACCGTCAACCAGGACCCCTGCAAGTCGGCCATCGTGACGGTCACCGTCGGCAGCCTGTAAGACCTCGACGCCGGGGCCCGCCTTCTGACGGCGGACCCCGGCTCCTCCTTTCCTGCAGTTTCACACAAGCATCCACAGCCAACGCACCCGAGCCAACGTCCGAAAAGAGCCTCCATGGACCACCGCCCAGAGCGCACCGCATCGTTCCACCGACGCGGAGTCGCGCGTGCGTTGATGCTGGTCCTGATGATGGCCGTACTTCCGATCGCGGCCCTCGCCGCCAGCAACGGGCAGGCCAGCGGTCAGGGAAACGCGGCAAAAGCGCCCGTGGGGATCACGGTGACCTTGTCGCCCTCCAGCCGCACGGTGGACCAGGGCCAATCCACCACGTTCACGGTGTCCGCGACGTCAACGGGCGGTTTCACTGGACCCGTGACGTTCACGACCACCGGGCTGCCGGCAGGCGCGAGTGCCAGCATCGCGCCGTCGTCGGTAAGCCTCACCTCCGGAGGCACCGCGCAGGCAACCCTGACGGTCGGAACTGCAACCACAACCCCGGTGGCCAAGACCGATTTCACGGTCAAGGCGGGCAACGGGACGATCGTGTCCAATGCGGCGCCGGGTCAGTTGCAGGTCCTGGAAGTAAAACGGAATTTCGGCGTAACCGGGTCCGTGAATGGCTTGCTCGCACCGGGCGTCTCGAGGTCCGTGGAACTGCAAATCTCCAACTCCGGCAACAAGGGCATCGCCGTGACCAATCTTTCCGTCGCCATCAGCCAGGTGGTCCGGACTCCGGCGGCAATTGCGGCCAACCTTCCGTGCTCTGCGGCTGACTACAAGCTCACCCAATACGCCGGTGCGTATCCGCTGACGGTGGAGCCTGGCGTTCGGACACTGTCGGCTCTTGGCGTACCGGAATCGGGCTGGCCACGCATTACGATGTACGACACGCCGCAGCTCCAGGATGGTTGCAAGGGCGCGACCATCCAGCTCACGTACTCCGGCACAGGACAGGGCAACTGACATGAAGACGACAGTCCGGAAACCCCGCATCCCTGCTACCGGCCGGCTCGCGCGGACCGCCGCAGCCACTGTTGCCCTTTGCGTGCTGGGCGGCGTGGGATCGGCCTACGCGTACTGGAGTGCCTCGGGCCTCGGCGCTGGAGCGGCCACGAACGGCACAATGCAGAACGTCACGGTGGACGCACTCGTCCCGGGCGACACCCTGCAAACCAGTTTGGTCCCGGGTGGAACCGCCGACGTCCTGGTCCGGGCCACAAACCCCAACCCCCACGCCGTCACCATCTACGGATTCGCCGCCAACGGAGCCGCCACAGCCGACGCCTCCCACGCAGGCTGCACCACCACCGGCGTGACATTCACGCCGCCCGCTGCGCCACTCGCCACCCCGATCACCATCTCTGCGAACAGCTCCATGCTGGTGACGCTCCAAGGAGCAGCGAGTATGGGTGCTGCTTCCGTTTCTGCCTGCCAAGGCGCCCAATTCGCCATCCCCGTGACGCTGGAGGTCCGAAAGTGAGCCAGGACCGTCAGGTATCGCGCTTCAGCATGGGGCGTTGGAACCGCATCTTCGTTATTGCCTTGGGCATACTCCTTATTTCCTGCGCAGGGCCAGCCGCGAGCGCGTTCTGGGGTTCCGTCAGCAGCGGTTCCGGCGCCGCCAAGGCCGACTCCGTCGCCCAAGGGGCAAAGCCGGCCACCAGCGTGTCCGGCGCCACGGTTACGGTCAGCTGGACGGCAAGCACGACGGCGGCAGGCCGGTCAGTGACCGGCTACAGCATCGCCCGCTACGGTTCAGCCGTTGGTGGTACGCGAGTAGCCGCCACCGGCTCCTGCCAAGGTACGATCGCCGCTCTTTCCTGTGCCGAAGCCAACGTCCCGGCGGGGACCTGGTACTACACGGTGACGCCCCTGTTGTCGCTTTGGCAGGGCATCGAAAGCACCCGCAGCACGGGGACCACGCCGATAACGGACACCACACCCCCCAACGCTCCGGTGGTGAATGCGCTTGCGCAGATCAACGCGGCCATCGCAGACAAGGTCCCGGTGAGTGGCACAGCTGAGGCCAACTCGTCGCTCACCCTCACTGTTTCAGGTACGGGTGCGCAACCGATATCCCAGACGATCGCGGTGGACAGCTCAGGGAACTGGACGGCCTTGCCGGTCGACGTCAGGAACTTTGCCGACGCCACCATCACCTACTCCGCCAAGGCCACTGACGCAGCCGGAAACACCAGCGTCGCTGGAACGGCGACTTCGTCCAAGGACACGACGGCTCCGACGGTGACGAATGTACAGCTTGGAAACGGCGGCGTCGCCAACAAGCTCGACAAGGGCGACACAGTGACCCTGACGTTCTCCGAGGCGCTCAAGGCCAGCACCATCTGCAGTACATGGACCAACAACAGCACCACGCAAACCATTAACGGAAATGGGCAGGTGACAGTCAGTGTGACCGCACAGGATACGCTCACGGTTACCAGCAGCGTTTGCGCCATCAACCTGGGCAGCGTGGCACTCGGCGCCGATTACACATCGACGGCACTGACCTTGAACGGCAATGGCAACGGGAACGTCTCGAGCCTGGCCTGGAACCCCACGGCCAAGACCCTCACGATCACCCTTGGCACCGGAGGTACCGGCGACAAGACAGTTCCCACGGATCCGGCGGTGTTCCCCACATACAACCCAGCCGCTGGACTCACGGATATCGCCGGCAACAAACTGGACACCGCCCCGGTCTCGGGAGGAGCCGCCCGCTTCTGAAGCGGCCCGCTTCCAAACCGGGGCGATCCCGCCAGCTTCCAGGTGATGAGCCCCACTAACTGCACTCGATTCCGCAGTAGCCCAGCAACCGGAGCGTAACCTTGGGAGCGGACGCCAGCGCCGCCGTCGTACGTTTGATCCTGCGACGAAAGGCGAGCCGCCCCTTGAAGGCTGTAGCGGAAATGTTCACGATGGGTCCTGGCAACAAGGACCACCATCCCGCCCTCCGCTGCGCAGTAGGTGTGTTTGTTCCGCTGATTACGTTGACGCTGATAGGCCGGCTGGATCTGGCAGTGTTTGCTTCCTTTGGGGCCTTCACGGGTATCTACGGACGGAATGAACCCCATAGTGTCCGTTTCCGCAGCCAGTTGCGCGCCGGCGGCTTCATGCTTTTCATCATTCTCCTGGCCACCCTCCTGGCCCGCTTCGCTCACACGTGGGGTATCGAAGGTGCCGCCTATTCATGGCTCCTGACGGCCGCGACCACTGTGGTGGCCGGAGTTTGCTCGGTGGTGGTGGCAGCGTGGCGCTTGCGGCCAGGCGGCTCGCTCTTTCACATTTTCGCTTTTGCCGCCATCGCTTCGATCGCAGCCCAGCCGCCTCTTTGGGAAGCCCTCCTGGTGGCGGTCGGGACGACGGTCTTCTGCTTGTTGATCGGTATGTCGGCCCGCGTGCTCAAAAGCCACAGGACGCCGTGGAAGCGGCCACCCAGGATCCGGCACACCCCTGCTGAGCGTCGGGCCATCTGGTTGGAGGGCGCGGGTTACCTCGTGGCCGCAGGCCTGGCCGGAACCATTGCCACGTTGGTGGGGGAGCGGCTTGGCTTCGGGCACACCTATTGGGCGATGGTGGCGGCGGTGGTTCCCCTGGTTGGACACTCCACGCGCCACAGGGTCAGCCGCGGCATCCAAAGGATCGCCGGAACCGTGCTGGGACTGGTGGTCCTAGCGGGCATCCTTTGGCTGAATCCTGCGCCGTGGGCCATGGTTCTTGTGATCGCTGCGTGCCAGTTCGGGGCGGAGATGTTCATTGCCCGGCAGTACCTTGTGGCGCAGGTGTTCGTGACGCCGCTGGCACTGATTGCCACCCTCCTTGCCGCGCCTGTCGATCCTGGGTTGCTGCTTCGCGACCGCATCATCGAGACAGTCATTGGTGCCGCCGTCGGCGTTGCAGTTGTGGTTGCCCCGGCTTTCTGGCGGCGGGTACAGGCGACTCGACGAACAGCTTAAACGTGCGGTCCTGATCGTGTTGTCAGCAGGACGACTGCAAATCGCCTAGTATCAATTGCTTAGACAATCAAGATACATGTCTACCAAAGGACTGGTGATGAGCGACAAAAGTGAACGTCAGGGCTATTGGTATGGGCTGGAGAGCCGCAAGCAGATAGGCGCCGTGGACGTCTTGAATGCGCTCAGGGACTACCGGGCCGCGGAAGCCGAGATGCGCCGGCGCACCCGCGCCTCGATGGGCATGGGCGAAACCGACCTGGTGGCTTTGCGGTATCTGCTCGAAGCCGAACGCGCGGGCCGCGACGTGGGCCCCAAGGAGCTGGCTGTCCGTTTGGGCGTCACCTCGGCGTCCATGACGTCCCTTGTTGACCGCCTGGTGAGGTCGGGTTATGTCACCAGGGAGCCCCATCCCACTGATCGTCGCGCCTTGATTTTGCGCCCAACCCCCGGCTCGGACCAGGAAGTGCGCAGCACCTTGGGTGACATGCATGCCCGGATGATGGAGGCTGCTGAAACCTTGAGCAGCGAAGACTCTGCCGTAGTGGTCGAGTTCCTGAGGCGCATGCGAAAGGCGATTGACGGCATCGCCGTTTCCTGATTCAAACCCTCGAGGGGCCCTGGGCCTGGCTCTCCGACTGGACTTAATTCATAAGTACACATATAACTAGATAGCCAAGCTACTTACTAGGGAATGTGTGGGAGAGAACGATGACAGTCGCGCTGCGTGAACCAAGCTCCACACCAGTGGCTGAAAATACCGTGGAAGCACTCACGGAACAGGTACTTCCCAGGGGGCCCGTGCACTGCGGGTCACACATGGCCATCTCCGCCGGTCCATCCTACGACGCCATGAAATGGGTCTCCGTGGAACCAATCTGGCCGGAATGGGCATGCGGTTGCGGATTCCGAATGGACATTGACGCCCTGGATCCCGTGAGCGCCGTATGGATCGCCGCACTTCGCCGGCAGAGCCTCCAACACGAACTGGCCATCTCGCAGAACACCCTTGCGCTGGCCTTCAAGAAAGCCGTTGACGCCGGAGTCAACCCCCACGCCCTCGCCGAGGTCGCCGGAGTGCCCGCCGCCGAGATCGAAACCCTCCTCGGGTGACAACCCTTCACGTTGCGGCTGACCGCGCTGATCGCGGGGCTGCATGCGAAGGCGTTGGGCGCGAGGACACCAAGCTCCACAACACTGCGCACGCGGAGATCGTGCCCAAGGAAATAGTGCTTGCTGGCCGCTACCGACTGGGCGGCCCCTTGGGCGGTGGCTCGGAGGCCTACGTCAGGGAGGCCTTTGATCTGGAAACCGGTGCCAAAGTGGCGGTCAAGATCTTCAGGAATCCCGACCCCGCCAATGATGTCCCCTTTCGTCGGGAGATGGAGATCCACAGCCGCCTGCGGCACAAGAACATCGTCCGGGTTCTCGGTTCAGGAGCCACCGGGCACCATGCCGCTACAGAGAACCGCAATTTCCTGGTCATGGAACTGGTGGAGGGAAGGGATCTGCGGACCATCCTGGATTATCACCCTGCTTCACCCCGTGAGACAGCCGAGTGGATGGGTGGAATTGCACGAGCCTTGGCGTACGTACACCGCAAGGGGATTGTCCACAACGACATCAAACCCGGCAACATCCTGGTCAACCGTGCTGGTGCCCAGGAGGCGGCTGGTGGTCACGACGGGATCGGCGTCGCGCAGTTGACCGACTTCGGGATTGCCCTCACTGGCAATCCCTCGGCGGCAGTTTCGTCTTCCGGCACTCCGCATTACCTCAGCCCGGAAGAAGTGCGTGGTGGAGCATCCACCGCTGCAAGTGATGTGTATTCGCTGGGTCTGGTCGCCCTCGAGTGCCTGACCGGAACGAAAGCATTTCCTGGCCCTCCCCTCGAGTCCATGGTTGCCAGGACTCTGGGGGAACCCCGAATTCCCGGCACGGTCCGGCGGCGCTGGTCCATGGTGCTTCATGCCATGACAGACCCCGAACCTGCCGGCAGGCCGTCTGCCAGCCAGGTCGTCGGAATGTTCCGACGACTCAGCTGGTAGCCAACAATCAGGTCGATAGCGGCATGCGTCCTTATGCCGAACTGGGACCTCTACATGAAAGAGAGAATGAAAAATGGGCATCATCGGTTGGATTGTTTTGGGTTTGATTGCCGGAGCCATCGCAAAGGCCATTAAGCCCGGCCGCCAGGGTGGCGGCTGGATCGCCACGCTTCTGCTCGGCATCGTGGGCGCAATCCTGGGTGGCTGGATTGGCAGCGCACTCTTCAACGTGGGCATCAACGAGTTCTGGTCGCTTTCCACCTGGCTGCTCGCGATCGGCGGCGCACTGCTGGTCCTCATCATCTGGGGACTGCTTACCCGCAAGAAGGCCTAGCACCACGTAAGGCCCAGCATTACCAAGAGGCCCTGTCCCCGCGCATCACGCTGCGGGGGCAGGGCCTTCTTGCGTTGATCTGGTGGCAATTCCTGGTCACAAATGCTCCGTACGGCTGAGACTCCGGGCCGCTTCAACAGTTCGGTTACGCTGCTCGAAGCCACCAGAATCCGCATGCCAAGGGCCACCAATGACGCACTCTTCAGCTGCCACGTCCAACCCCGCCTCGTTACCAGAACCGGCGCAAGATCCGGTGCCACAACAGACGCCACAACAGACGCCACAACGGGTGCCCAGCTACGGCGCCGCCGGCACTGCGTTGGGGGCCTTCGGCATGGCGGCCGTGGTGGGCCTGTTCGCACTGCTTCTGAACTTCGTTGCCAAGGGTTCGCCCGTAGCGGGCCCATCCTTCGAAGACTGGTTGTCTCAGGCCAACGACTCCCCGCTTTCGGGCCTCCAGTGGTTCCTCGGCGATATGACAGAACCCTTGCTCTACAAGTCGGACCTCGCAGCGCTGGGGTTGCTAGCCGGGGCAGCCGTGGCCTGGTGCGTTGGCCGGAGTCGAAAGTGCCTGCGTGCAACGAAATGGGTGGGCCAGCTTTCATACGGCACTGGTCTCTGGCCATGGGTACTGACGTCCGCGTCGCTGAGCCTGCTGTTGTCCAACCTGGCGTTCGGCTGGATGCTCGACGACGGCTGGCAGCCAACGTTCGTGCCTTTCGTTTGCGCAGCCCCGGCCATGGTCTTCCTCTATGGGGCAGGCTGGAGAAGCTGCGTCACGGGAGCCGTCCTGGGGGCGATCACCGTAACGCCGCTGGCTTTGCTTTTCATCCCCACGGTCGCAACCCCGCTGGGATTGCCGCCCGTGGTGGGCTGCGTCCTGGCGATGGCGGTTGGCTCCGCTGCCGCCTTCGCGGCCGCCCGCCGCCTGCCATGGCTTGTCCTGCGGAAGCCGGACCCGCCTGCCGAAGGCCGCCATCCGGCGTCGGGCTTCACTCGCACGGTCCGCAAGGACGCCAAGGTTGCCGCACGCCGCGTGCTCAAGGACTTCACTGAAACGCACTTCTTCGCCAACGAATTGGCCAGCGTGGGCGTGATCCTCGGGGTGTCCGTGGCGTTCGTGCTGAGCCCCGGACTTCCGTCGTACGGTTCGGCATTGCTTCCCCATATCCTGTTCGCGCAGGCCCTGACCTCAGCTGCCGGCGTGGTCCTGTGGCGGCGTTGGTACCGCGACGAAGGCTGGGCCGCCAGCTACGCCTCCGTGGTGTCAGTTGCCCCAGCAGCCGTGCTGGCTTCGGGGGGTTCCTGGACGGGGATCGTAGGCGGCGCCGTGCTCGGCGCCGCCCTGGCACCACCGATTGCGCGGGCCATTTCCGCGCGACTGCCGGCGGGCTTTCACCCGGTGATCGGCAACACTGCCGCCATGGCGCTTTCGACGGCGATCGTCCTGCCTGTGCTCGGGCTGCTTGGCCGCTAGCCACCCACATGGTGAATGGTGAAGGCGCTGAGGAATCCGACGGCGGCCGTCAGTCCGGTGAGGTTGTGGTGCTCTTCGAAGGCCTCCGGGATCATGGTGTCGACCAGCATGGCAAGGATGCCTCCGGCGGCAATGGCCGTGATGAAGGCGATGACTGATTCCGGCGCATTTTCCAAAGCGGTAAAGCCAATAAGGGCAGCTACTCCGCTGAACACGGCGATGCCCACCCATGTGCCAAAGACGTAGGCAGGACTGCGCCCGGACCGCTTCATGCCGGCAGTGCTGGACAGCCCTTCGGGAACATTCGAGATGAAAACGGCGGCGAGCATGGCCGGGCTGACCGCGCCGCCGGCAAGAAGCCCAACGCCCAGGACCACCGATTCGGGAATGCCGTCAATGAGTGCGCCTACTGCAATCGCCGTGCCACTTCCGGGGGAGTCCTTTTCCGATGGCTGGGATCCGCCGGAACGCTTGCGGTGCTTGGCTCCGGCGCGTGCCAGCAGAATGTTGGAGCCCACAAAGATCAGGGCGCCCAGAAGGAAGCCCAAGGCTGTCGGCAGAAGCCCACCGCCCTGGACAGCTTCGTCGACCAGTTCGAAGGCCAATGCGGAGATCAAAACCCCTGCGCCGAAGGCCATGACCGTGGAGACGATCTTGGCCGGCACTTTCCACATCCAGGCGATTCCGGCCCCCAGAACCAGAGCCCCTCCGGCCAGCGTTCCCCAGAGCAAGGCCTGCAACCACATCGGCATATCTTGTGCCCTTTCCTTGGCTGTTCAGGTGCACCAAAGAGTGTTTCACAGGGCGGGTGCCGGCCCTGCGGTTTTCTTGAGGTTTTCCTGAGGAAGTGCTGATCGAACACAGGATTTGTTCTTGATCCAGGCCCGGCAAAGTAATTCCTGTCAGCCACACAGGCTGAAAAGAACAGGCCGGCCGGTCT
>NZ_JAQPPK010000055.1 GCF_029952445.1 Paenarthrobacter nitroguajacolicus
TGACCAGGTTCTTGAGCTGGACAAACTCCGGACCCATCTGGACCTTGGCCTTGATCCACTCAGGCTTACGTTCAACCGGGACCGCCGAGTTACGCTGCTCAACGCGCAGCAACTTACGGCCTTCAGGTGCCAAGGTCACTGGAGTGCTCCTTCGGGGGTGGAAACGAGTGCTTCTTCGTGCTTGCGGAATTCTTCCACGAAGCGGTCAACGATGTCGGCCGGGTTGATGGTCCGGCCGGTTTCCAGCGACATGGTGGTGACGCTGGCGTCAGTGATTCCACAAGCGATGATCTGGGCGTAGGGTGCCAGGTCATTGCTGCAGTTGATGGCAACGCCGTGCATGGTGACGCCGTCCAGGACGCGGATGCCGATTGCGGCGATCTTTCGGTCCGGGCCTTTGTCGTCCGCAAGGATCCAGACGCCGGCGCGGCCCTTCACGGTGACGGCGTTGATTCCGTAGTCGACCATGACGGCGATCATGGTCGCCTCGAGGCGCTCCACGTAGTCGCGAATGCCGGCCCGGTTCTTCAGTTTGAGGATCGGATAGGCAATCAGCTGACCAGGGCCGTGCCACGTTAGTTTTCCGCCACGGTCCACGGGAACAACGGGAGTTCCGTCGAAGGGCCGCTCGTGATCTTCCGTCAGCTTGCCGGCCGTATAGACGGCAGCATGCTCCAGAAGCAAGACGGTGCTGTTCTGCTCGCCCGCAACAACCTTGTTGTGGATTTCGCGCTGCAGGTCCCAGCCCTGGATGTAGTCAACGAAATCCGGGGCAAGACCCAGTTGTGAAAACTCAAGAGTCATGCGTTCAAGCTTAGACCCAGCACGGGATTGCCCATGGTTTTGTGGTGAAGCTCTCAGTCGCATCATGCGCTGTGGCCCGCCCGCGAAGGTCAGGGATGCGGACCCTGTGGATAAATTCTGCAGAGAATCGCAAGGTCCGGTAGACCTTATCCATGGAAACTCTGGAATCCGCCGACGCCGTGGCACCACTGCTTCCGGGCTACGAAATGACCCGAGAGCTGGGCCGAGGCAGCAACTCCACCGTGTGGCTCGGCACCCGACTGAAGGACCGGCAACTCTTTGCGGTCAAATGTCCTCGCGGCGGGACTGAAGTGCAGGCCCTTGGCAATGCAGCGCGTGAAGTGATGCTTCTGTCCCACCTCAAGCACCAGCATATTGTCCGCGTTTACGAAGTCCTCCAACCGCATAATTCTCCAGGCGGGCCGCTTGGGATTGTGATGGACTACGCAGCTGGCGGGTCGCTGGCGAATTTGGTCTCCGGGCGGAAACGGTTGAGCGTTGGGGAAACCGTGACGGTGCTGACGCCTATCGCCCAGGCCCTGTCCTATTTGCATGCCAACGGCGTTGTCCATGGTGACGTTTCGCCGGGCAATGTCCTGTTTACAGCCGTGGGCATGCCGCTTCTGGCCGATCTGGGCCTGGCTGCCAGGTTGGGTGATTCCCAGCAAAACCTTGACGCCGGAACCGCTGGTTTCAGGGACCCCTTCAGCCCTGTCAGTTTGAACCCTGTCGGTTTGAACCCTGTCAGTTCCAACCCCGTCAGTCCCGCATCCGCAACCGTGGATTCCGGTCGCGGATTGCGCCCGCAACGTGACGTATATTCGCTGGGCGCGCTGGGCTGGTACTGCCTGACCGGCGTCGTGCCTGGCCCGCCGCAACTGCGGCCACCTTTGTCGCTGCTGGTTCCCGGGGTCCCGAAAACCATGGCAGCTGTCCTCGAGGCAGCGCTCGATCCTGACCCGCTTGCCCGTCCCACGGCGAAGGAATTCGCTACGGCGGTCTTCAGGAGCGCCGCACCCGGGACCTTGGATTTGTCTGGAGCGGTGCATCGTTCCGTTATTCCCGAGCTGCTGACACGGCGCGAGGCGCTCGGGCGTTCGCCACGGAGGATAAAGACATGGCTCCGTTGGCCGCGCAAGCTCCTGCCATTGCCTCAGGCCCACGTCAGGGCAGGGATCCGTGCGCCGCGCACGTCCAGGAGAGCCTTGTTTGTCCGCCTGGGGCTGGTGGCGGTAGGCGGTGTGGTCCTCTGCGGCGTGGCCTGGACGGTCCTTCAGCAGGCTCCTGTGGAGCCGGCCCCAATAGAGCATGGCAGCGCTGCGGAGGGGGCCGCGGATAGCCGGTCGGTCGGCCCCGGCCCGTCATTGGAGCCTGCGAAAGCCGACGACCTTCCCGACGACATGGCTGCAGCACTTCGAGCCGAGGATCCGGCCGTTGCCGTTGTTGCGCTCTCTGCTGTCCGCGATGTCGCCCTGAGGGAAGGAAGGCTCGAACTGTTGGACCTGGTCAACGCCCATGGCTCGCCAGCCGCGGAGTCGGACCAAAAGTTGCGTGAACAGTTGCAGGAGTCCGGCACCAGTTTCGCGGGACTTAGGACACAACTGACGGAAGTGGCGGTTGGCACGGGCTCCGGAACGGAGCAGGTCCAGGTGGACGTCAGTGCCACCACGTCCGCCTACGAAGAACGTAATGCCTCCGGAGCGGTGCTCCGGAGTCAACCTGCCGGACTGGCCAAAGCCCTGCGGTTGTCCTTGGTTCGCTCCAATGGGCGCTGGTGGCTTTCGGAGATCACCATTCCAGGGAACTGAACTGTGCCGGCCAACTAAACGGGAGACATCCCTCCATTTGGGCCTAGCCGTCCCGGCGAAGCCAATCCATGGCCCTGGCAAGATTCGGGTGCTGCCACTGGAAACCTGCTTCAGCCAGTCGCGCGGGCTCCATGCGTTGGTTCGCCAACACGAGTTCATCTGCCAACTGGCCCAGGACCAGCCGCAGGGCTGGTCGGGGCACACGGAAGAACGCCGGCCGGTGATAGGCCTTTGCCAAGGCTGCGACGATCGTGTTCACATCGGCGCTTTCCGGCGCACAGAGGTTTACCGGGCCTTCAAGCCCGGAGGTGAGGAGGAAGGCGAGGGCAGCCGCCTCGTCCGCGAGGGTAATCCAGGGCCAGTACTGGCGGCCGTTTCCAAAGGGCCCACCGAGTCCCAGCTTCAGCAGGGGGAGCAACGGGGCCAAGGCTCCTCCGGAGGTGCTCAGCACAACCCCGGTCCGGGGAGTGACAACGCGGACTCCCGCCGGAGCTGTCCTCGCCGCGCGTTCCCACTCGACGCACAGCGGACCAAGGACCCCGCCGCCTGGAGCGGAATCCTCGTGGAGAACTCCAGTGCTGTCCGCTCCGTAGTAACCGGAAGCCGACTGGCTGATGAAAGTCGCTGGAGGCCTAGCCAGCCGTCCCATGGCGTCGGCCAAGGTTCGCGTGGTCTGAAGCCGGGAATCGCGAAGGACTTCAAGGCGCTTTTTGGTCCAAGGCCGGTCCCCAATGCCGGCGCCGGCGAGATTGACCACAGCATCTGCGCCGTCCAGGACTGTTTGGTCCAGTTCGCCTTTGGCGGGGTCCCAGGCGAATTCGCCGGGTCCGGTGGCGGGCCGCCGCACAAGCCGGACCACCTCATCGCCCTGGCTGGCCAACTGCGCGGCCAGTGCGGTTCCAATCATTCCTGAAGCTCCGGACATCACGATGCGCATGACCCATCTCACCATAAGGCCAACGTCTGGCGGAAACGCCTGTCGGTGCCGCCGACGGCAGCCGCCTCTTGACTATGATCGAACAATGACCTCCTCCAGCTACCTCCGTTTCCCGCATGTTCACGGCGATCTGGTCACTTTCGTGGCCGAAGACGACGTTTGGGTCGCGCCGCTCGAAGGAGGCCGCGCTTGGCGCGTCTCTTCCCAGCAGCTGCCGTCCAGGAACCCCCGGTTCACGCCGGACGGAAAGCAGCTGGTGTGGACAGTTGTGGTGGGAACGTCCCCGGAAGTGGTAACAGCGAACGTCGACGGCGGTGGGTACCGGCAGTTGAGCTATTTCGGCCACAGCACCACCAAGGTCAAGGGTTTTACTCCAGCCGGGCAAGTGGTGGTTACCAGCGCCTTCCAGCAGGCCGAAAGCCGCCACACGCATGCCTACAGCCTCCCGCTCGACGGGGGCGCCGCCGTCGAACTTCCGTTTGGCCCGGTGGAGGCCGTAGCTTTCGGGCCGGTGCTCGGCGATGAGAAGCCTGTGGTGCTGGCCACTGTCCTCTCTCGTGAACCTGCCTGGTGGAAGCGCTACCGCGGAGGCACGGCGGGCAAGCTGTGGATCGATACTGACGGCAACGGCGAATTTGAACGGCTGGTTCCGGAGATTGACGGCAACCTCACGGACCCCCTGTGGGTGGAGGGCAGGATTGCTTTCCTCTCTGACCACGAAGGCTTTGGCAATCTGTACTCGGTCCTCCCCGATGGTTCCGGATTGCTCCGGCACACTGACCACGAGGACTTCTATGTGCGGCACGCCAGCACGGATGGCAAGCGGATCATCTTTGAATCTGCCGGCGAGCTGTGGATCCTTCCCTCCCTCGACGCTGACGCCCAGCCGGCCAAGCTGGAAATCTCCCTCGGCTCGGCTTCGCCGGCACGCCGTCCTGCGCCCCTGAAAGCTTCAGCCCACCTCGGTGACGTGTTCCCGAACGCTGCAGGGACGGCCAGCGCCGTGGAATCGCACGGCACCATCCATTGGCTTCGGCACAAGGACGGACCGTCGCGCGTCGTGGAAGCCACGCCGGGAGTCCGTGCCCGACTGCCCCGCCCGCTTACAGACGGCAGGATCGCCTACGTGGCGGACCACGGGGGAGTCGAAGCGCTGTACATCAAGCGCATCGCCTCCCGGCTGGCGGCGGCGGAAGTGTTGAAGGCAGTGGAAGCACCCGCTCCGGCGAAGGAAGACGATTCCTTGCCAAAGCCGGTTTCCGTATCCAACGTGGTGGGGCAACCGGCCGCGGCCGCGCAAGGGAACGCGACGGTAACGACGCCGGCCCCCGGCGCGGAAACGACGGGCCACGCCGAGCCTTCGCCTGACACCGCTGGTGGTGTATCCGCCGCGGAAGCACAGCCTGCTCCGGAGGACGCCGCCCAGCTCCGCATCGACTTCCCGCAGCCCACGCGGACAAGCGCTTTGGAAACCAGCCCGGATGGCCGCTGGGTCGCCGTCGGCACGTCGTTCGGCGATGTCTTCGTGGCCGAGACTTCCACCGGAACGCTGACCAAGCTCGTCAGTGTTGGCGAAGGCAGCATCGACCAGCTCTCGTGGTCCGGCGACTCCCAATGGCTGGCTTGGTCCGAGCCCGTGACGTCGTTCGGTTCACGAAGCAAGCTGAGGATCGCTCGTCCCACGGAGAGCGACCAGGCCATCATTGACGTCACTGATGGCCGTTTCTGCGACGAGTGGCCCCGGTTCACGCCGGATGGGAAGTTCCTTGCCTTTCTGTCCAACCGGAGCTTCGACCCCGTTTACGACGGACACTCCTTCGACCTCTCCTTCCCGAGCCCCATCAAGCCCTACATGGTGGCGCTCGCAGCGGAGACGCCGTCGCCCTTCGGACCGTCCGTGGACACCCTCGAGGACGCGCCGACAACGGCGAAGAAGACCGACGACGGCGACGTCCCGGCCGTGCGCGTGGATGCCGAAGGGCTCGCCCACAGGGTAATTACCGTTCCCGTTCCGCAAGGAAACTACTCCGACCTTGCCGTTGGCGAGGGCGCGCTGTTGTGGCTGGACACAGAACTTTCCGGGGTCACCGGCGAGGGCAAGGGCACCCTGCAGGACAAGAAGACCGCACCGTCCCTGGTCCGTTTTGACCTGACCAAGCGCAAGCCGACCACCATCGTGCCGGCAGTGGACAGCTACCGTGTATCCGGCGACCTGAGCCGGATCGTCTACGTCCTGGACAAGAGCATCATTTCGGTGCCCGCCGACAGCAAGGTGGAAGAGGACTCAGCCGAGCATGTGAAGGTGGACCTCAACAGGATTCGTGTCATCCTTGACCCGGTCGCAGCCTGGGGACAAGCGTTCGATGAAGCCTGGCGGTTGCAGCGCGACTTCTTCTGGACGGCCGACATGGCAGGCCAGGACTGGGATTCCGTGTACAAGCGGTACCGCCCGATCGTGGACCGTCTTGGCTCGCACGACGACCTCGTGGACCTGCTGTGGGAACTCCACGGCGAACTTGGAACCTCGCATGCCTACGTCCGCCCGGCAGCAGTCACCGAGCCGGGGCGAAATGGCCAAGGGCGGCTGGGGGCTGAGCTGCAGCTCGGCGGAAGTGGATGGGAAATTACCCGGATCCTCGCCGGGGAATCCTCGGATCCGCTGGCTACCTCGCCGTTGACGCGCCCCGGTGTGGACGCGAAGGTGGGCGACGTACTCCTGGCGGTTGACGGCGTCGAACTTTCAGCGGCCCTGACGCCTGCAATGCAGTTGGTGGGCGCGGCCGGCCGGACAGTGGAATTGACTCTTCTGAACGGCAAGGGCCACGGCGAAGCCGCCGGCAGGCAGCGCCGCGTGGCCGTGGTTCCCATCCGCGACGAGGAGCGGCTCCGCTACCAGGACTGGGTACGGGCGAACCGCCGGACTGTGCGCGAGGCCTCAGGCGGCAAGTTCGGGTACCTGCACGTTCCTGACATGATGGCCAACGGCTGGGCCCAGCTGCACCGCGACCTGGACACAGAGACGGCCCTCGACGGGCTGATCGTCGATGTACGGCGCAACCGCGGCGGGCACACCTCCCAGCTTGTGGCCGAATTGATCGGCCGGAAAGTAACCGGTTGGAGCATGCCGCGTGGCGAGAAGCCGCGCACCTACCCGCACCATGCGCCACGTGGTCCCGTGATTATCCTGGCCGACGAATTTGCCGGATCCGACGGCGACATCATCACCCAGGTCTCCAAGCTGAGGGGCATCGGCCCAGTTATCGGGACGCGTACGTGGGGTGGCGTCGTGGGCATTGACAACCGTTTTGCCTTGGCCGACGGCACAGGTGTTACGCAACCGCGCTACGCCACCTGGTTCAGCGGGGGGATCGGCTGGGACGTCGAGAATCACGGCGTCGAGCCCGATATCGAGGTCCTTTTCCCTCCCCACGCCTACGCAGCCGGAACCGATCCGCAGCTGGAGTACGGCATCGGCGCGCTCAAGGAAATGATCCAGGAGCTCCCCACCGATCGGCCCCCGCTGCGTGAAGGCTACCGCAAGCTACGGCCTGCTCCGCTGCCTTCGCGCCCGCAGGTCAAGAAGTAGGGAACCGCAGGACGCCAAGAGCCCCGTCGCTTCCAAATGGAGTGACGGGGCTCTTGTACGTCGAGGCGGGATGCGCCTTCGTAGCTACTCTGCGAGGGTGGCATCCAAGGTGATCTCAATGCTGGCCAGCGCGCCGGAGACGGGGCAGCCGGTCTTGGCGTCCTCGGAGATACGGCGGAAATCCTCCTGGGAAAGACCCGGAACCTTGGCGGTCATGGTCAAGTGGCTGCCCGTGATGCCGGTGCCCGGGACAAAGGTGACGTCCGCCTTGGTGTTTACTTCCTCGGCGGTGAAGCCTTCGCCGGCCAAGGCGTGGCTGAACGCCATGGAGAAGCATGCGGAGTGGGCTGCAGCGATCAGTTCTTCGGGGCTGGTCTTGCCGCCGGACTGCTCCGTGCGGGCCTTCCAGGTGACATCGAAGGTGCCCAGGCCGGAGCTGTCCAGTGTGGTGTTTCCAGCACCCTCGATGAGGTTGCCGTTCCAAACCGTGTGTGCGGTGCGTGTTGCTGCCATGTCCACTCCTTAGCGTCGTTGTGATCCGGCACGCGGCCTTCGCCACGTGCCACCGGAATCAATCCTAGGGATTCGGCCCAAGGACTGCACAGGCATTCCGCTGTCGGTGGATTGTGACCCCCGGACTGGCGTTTAGTGCCAGAGAGTGGCGATGGCGATATTGACCAAGGCAAGTCCACCTACGCCGTGGGCAAGGCCGGTGGAGACGGGCTCGCCGTTCTTGACCTTGCGTGAGCCGATGACGGCAAGGACTGCCACAGCTACACCGATGGCAAACTTAACCCCGAGCTTGAAGTAGTTGGGATCAGCATCCGGAAGCAGGGGGAAGATGCCCATCATCGCGATGCCTGTCAGGAGCTGAAGGAAGGCACCGTCGCGCTGGCGCGGGTGAACGGTGGGCTGGCGGAGGGTGGCGATCCAGTAGCCCACGATCATGGCTGCGCCGACGACGTGCAAGAACACCAGAATGTTGAAGAGGATACTCATGGCCCTAGCTTATCCAGTCGGTTCTACGTCCTGTAGCAAAGCCACGCGCTGGCGTTAAAAGTGGAAGGGGCAGGTCCCCGGGTTTCCCCGGCAACCTGCCCCTTCCCAATCTGCAGGAGCAACCTGCAGGCGGTAATGCTTAGAGACCGAGGTCTGCTTCGAATGCACCCTCTTCAAGGCGGGCCTTGAGCGTCTGCAGGAACCGGCCGGCGTCGGCGCCGTCCACCAGGCGGTGGTCGTACGTCAGCGACAGGTACATCATGGACCGGATGGCGATCGAGTCGTCACCGTTTTCGTCAGCGACCACAACTGCACGCTTGACGATTGCGCCGGTGCCGAGGATACCGACCTGGGGCTGGTTGATGATCGGGGTGTCGAATAGTGCACCCACCGAACCGATGTTCGTGATGCTGAACGTGCCGCCGGACAGCTCGTCCGGTCCGATCTTGCCGTCGCGGGTGCGGCCTGCGACATCGGCGATCTTGCCTGCGAGACCGGCGAGGTTCAGGTTGCCGGCGTCGGAGATGACGGGGACAAGGAGACCCTTGTCGGTGTCGACGGCGATCGCCAGGTGTTCGGCGTTGTGGTACGTGATTTCCTGCTTGGATTCGTCGTACGCAGCGTTCAGCTTGGGGTGCTGCTTCAGAGCCTCGGCCACGGCCTTGGCGATGAAGGGCAGGAAGGTCAGCTTGACGCCGTTCTGGGCCTGGAACGAGTTCTTGGCCTTGAGGCGGAGCTTGGCGATCTTGGTCATGTCGACCTCGTGCACCTGGGTCAGCTGGGTGGAGACCTCAAGCGACTCACGCATACGGCGGGCGATGACCTGGCGGATGCGGGGGGCCTTCTCCGTGGTGCCGCGCAGCGAGGACGCGACGACGGGGGCGGCTGCCTTGGCTGCGGGAGCGGCGGGCGCAGCGGCAGGAGCGGGAGCTGCTGCAGCCTGCTTGGCTTCGGCGGCGGCAAGTACGTCCTGCTTGCGGATGCGGCCACCAACGCCGGTGCCGGAGACTGACGCAATGTCTACACCGTGCTGGTTGGCAAGCTTGCGAACCAACGGAGTGACGTAGCCGGACTCGGACGAGCCGGATGCTTCAGCGGAAGCGGTTTCAGCGGCAGGAGCCGGGGCGTCGGCCGGGTCCGGGCCCTGTCCCTTATAACCATCTTACGCCGCCGACGAGTGGCGTTCCGTGGTGGTTTCCGATGACGTCATCGTCTGCGTGTGAA
>NZ_JAQPPK010000056.1 GCF_029952445.1 Paenarthrobacter nitroguajacolicus
CGCTCGCTCCACGCCTCACCGGCGCCGGCCAGCACTCGCGCCACCGAGGATCCGCTCGCGGCTTCACCGGCGGCAGCGGCAGCATCCACGCCGCGGCGCATCCCGATACCGTGGTCGCCATCCCCGGCGATCGCGTCCAGCTTGCCGAGCTCCTCAACATGTTCGACGACGACGTCCCGCACCTGGGCGAGGATGGCCACGGCCTCGCGGCCAAGGTCAGCAGCAGCAGCGGTGGGCTGTTCGACGTCGGCGGTTTCGACGTCGTCGAACGTCGCCTCGGCGCGGGCTGCACGAGGCGACATGCTGCCCTTGCGGAACGCCGGGGTGTCGGCCGGCGCGGCCCAATACTGCTCAAGCTCGTCATCCAGCCACAGCAGCGTGAGCGAGAGCCCGGACATGTCCAGGCTGGTCACGAGCTCGCCGCATTCCGGTTCGACAACCGTGAGTCCCGCGGCTGTGAGCAGCTTCTCGACCTTGCCGAACAGCAGGAAAAGTTCGTCGTATTTGACCGTGCCAAGTCCGTTGATGATCGCCACTACGCGGTCTCCGGCGTCCTCGGGCTTGTCCGCCAGGAGCCTGGAAACCAGGAGTTCGGCGAGCTCGGAGGCTGTGGGCATGGGGTGCTCCGAGATGCCGGGCTCACCATGAATTCCCAAGCCGAGGGACATCTGCCCCGCGGGTACGTGGAACAGCGGGTCCTTGGCCCCAGGGAGCGTGCAGCCGTCAAAAGCCACACCGAGCGAACGCGTGCGGTAGTTGGTCCTGATGGCCAAACGCTCGACGCCGTCAAGGTCCAGTCCCGCTTCTGCGGCGGCTCCGGCGATCTTGAAAACGGTGAGGTCCCCGGCAATGCCGCGACGTTTTTCGAGCTGCTCGATCGGGGCGCTGGCGATGTCGTCGGTGACGGTGACCGTCCGGGTATCGATGCCCTCGGCGTTGAGCCGTAGCTGGGCCTGGCCGAAGTGCAGGACGTCACCGGCGTAGTTTCCGTAGCTAAGGAGGACTCCCCCACCAGCGTTGGCAGCCTTGGCCACGCGGTAGACCTGGCCAGCTGCCGGGGAGGCGAACATGTTGCCGCAGGCGGAGCCCGCTGCCAGGCCCGGACCGACAAGCCCCGCGAATGCCGGGTAGTGGCCGGAGCCGCCACCAACCACCAGTGCCACCTGGCCGGCGGGCATCTCGGTGGAGCGCACGACGCCGCCGTCCACCCTGGCTACATAGCCACGGTTTGCTGCGACGAAGCCATCCAGCGCTTCATCGGCGAAGTCTGCCGGGTTGTCGAAAATCTGCGTCATTTCGCGGCTCCTGCCAAGGCTGCCGCGGGCTGCTGCCGACCCTGGGCTACTTGGCTCTTGCCCAGCGCGTAGCCCTCGGACTTCGGGAGGACGTGCCGGCGGAGGTATTCCTGGTTGCTGGCGGTCACACTGAGGCCGTCGCCACCATAGTGCTCCGTGCAGAGAATGCCCTGGAAGCCCACCGAAAGCGCCACTTTGAAGGCTTCGCGGTAGTTGATGAGCCCGCTTTCCATCGGTGCCGGCATGGTGATGTAGCTGTCGCGGGCCACGTCTTCGTCGCGGATGTAGTTCTTCATGTGCCAGTAGTTGGAGTACGGCAGGGTCTTGGCCACCATCTCCCGCCAGTCCTCGATGGGCCTGTGCAGGCGGATCAGGTTGCCGAGGTCCGGGTTCAGGCCGACGTTGTCCAGGCCGATGTCCTGTACCAGCTGGACGGAAGAATCCGAGGTGCCGAGGTAGGTATCTTCATACATTTCCAAGGAGAGCAGGATGCCGGCCTCAGCCGCGTGCTTGCCGAGTTCCCTGATGCGGGAGACTGCATTGCCCCATGCCTCCTTGTCGCCGACGGGGTCCTTGTACCCCTCCACGGTCCAGAACCACAATTGTTTCTGCTGCTCCGGAGTGATGGCCTGGTGGAGCCCGATGGAGACTACTTCGCAGCCGAGCTCGGCGGCGGCATCGATGGTGCGGTGGCTGTAGGCGAGGTTGTCGGCCCAGTCGGTAGCGTGGATGACGCTGCGACGGATGGCTGAGATGACCGGCATGCCGATTCCCACCTGATCCGCAGTCGCCTTGAATTCGGCGAGACGGTCCTTGCTCAGGTCGCCGGGACGGACCCAGCTGTCGGTAAGGTCCGCGTTCGCGAAACCAGCTTCCTTCACTTCCTGGAGGACGTCGGCCCACACGGAAGCATCGGCGTCGTTGATGTCCTTCCCGGTAGCGTCCTTGCCGGGGAACTGCAGGAGGGCCGCAGTAATGGGCCAGTTCTCGGCGGTATACGCCATGATGTTCTCTCCTCTTTTGAATCCTGTTTCCTATAGGATTTACGAATCAAGGGGAACTGTCAAGCATTTTCCGAAACTTCCTGCATCCTATATGTCTGACAAATGTTCGTGAAGAGGCTCACAAAAAAGCCCGCCGGGTGAACCGGCGGGCCTGGTGAGATGTTTGGCTACTCCTCCGGAGCGTCCGCGATCGCACGGCCACGGACCTTCTCCACGTGCTCGATCATTTTTTGGGCGGCCTTGTCCGGATCGCCGCCCAGCATCGCGTCCAACACCGCTTGGTGTTCGGCGATGGCCTGCTCCGCATCCGTGATGCCCACTCCCCCGAACAGCCGGAAACGCTGGATCTGGCCACCCAAGGTGTTGTAGGCAGCCAGGAGGAATTGGTTGCTCGCCTGCGCGGCAATGAGTTGGTGGAACCGCTCGTCGGCTTCGAGATAACTGCGGTATTCAGCGAACGTTCCGCCCCGGGGAGCAGTCTTCAAATCCTCCACCGCCTGCTTGAGGGCTTCCAAGCCATCCGGCGTCATGCGGGCGCAGGCCAAGCGGGCATTGACCGGCTCGATGGACAGCCGGGCTTCCATGAGTTCGGCAAAGTCCTCGCGCGTGAAAACCGGAGCCACGCGGTACCCCTTCAGCGCGACGCGACGCACCATTCCCGTATGCTCCAGGCGCGCCAGGGCCTCACGCACCGGTGTGGGTGAAACGTCCAGTTCCCGCGCCATTCCGTCGATACTGACGGCAGCCCCTGGTTCCAGCCGGCCGTCCATGAGCCATTCAAGCAGGGCTTCGTAAACGTGGTCCGCCAGAACTTGGCGACTGACAGGGAAGCCGGGGCGGGCGACTGCCGGCGAAGGTTCAGACATGCCACAAATCCTATAGGAACGCAGGCCGGTGGTCGGCAAGGAGCCGGCGTCACATTCGGCCTTGGTGCCGGAGCTTAAAGCACGACGTCGACACCCGGGGTGGGTGCCGACGTCATGGTCTTGCGCCTTATGGTTCGCTTGGTTTTAGTTCGCGTAGAACGGGTAGTCCGTGTATCCCTCGGCGCCGTCAGCGTAGAACGTGGCCGGGTTGGGTTCGTTCAGCGGCAGGCTTTCGCGCCAGCGACGCGCCAGGTCCGGATTGGCGATGGCCGGGCGGCCGACCACTACGGCGTCAGCGAGGCCTTCTTCCACAATGGCGAAAGCTTCGTCGCGGGTGGTGATCTCGCTGAAGCCCGTGTTCACCAGGAAGGTCCCGTTGAAACGCTCGCGAAGATCCTGGACCAGTGCGCCCTTGGGATCCTGGTGCAGGATGCTCAGGTAGGCCAGGTTGTGAGATGCGATGGTGTCCACCAGGACCTCATAGGTGGCCCGGACATCGGCCGCATCGGTTTCTGCAATCCCCTGCACGTTGTGCTCCGGCGAGATCCGGATACCGACGCGGTTGGCGCCCAGGGCTTCCACCACGGCGTTGACAGTCTCGATGACGAAGCGGGCGCGGTTCTCGGGCGAACCACCATAGCTATCCGTGCGGACGTTGGAGTTCGGGGCCAGGAATTCGTGCAGGAGGTAACCGTTGGCGGAGTGGAGCTCAACGCCGTCGAATCCTGCCTCAATCGCGTTCTTGGAAGCGGTGACAATTTCCTGGATGACACCCGGCAGTTCGTCAGTGCGGAGTTCACGCGGCACGGGGTAAGGCTGCTTGCCGTTGGGGGTGCGGACATCCCCCTCGATGGCGACCGCGCTGGGACCAACGATCTCGTGTCCGCCGGTGATGTCGGCGTGCGAAACGCGGCCACCGTGCATGATCTGGGCGAACATCCGGCCACCCTCTGCATGGACAGCGTCAGTGACCTTCTTCCAGCCGGCGATCTGCTCCTCCGTGACGAGTCCGGGCTGGCCGGGGTAGGACTGGCCTGCCGGCGCCGGGTAGGTTCCTTCGCTCACGATCAGCCCCAGGGACGCGCGCTGACGGTAGTGCTCGGCGATGAGATCGTTCGGGACTCCAAGCTCGCCTGCGCGCAGGCGGGTCAGCGGAGCCATCACCAATCGGTTGGAAAGCTCCAACTCGCCAAGGGCCAAGGGGGAAAACAGCATGCGCAGTTCCTTTCAGAATGAAACAGGTTCACTGCGCACAACTGCATGGCGTCTGCAACTATTCCGGATGAGTCGCAGATCACACGGCTGGTCCGGAAAAAACCCCGGCAGCTACTTGGACAGGTCCCGCATGGATTCGTCGAAGCACTCGCAGAGGGCAAGGACGGCTACCAGGTGGGCTTCCTCGGCATGCGGCGGGTCCGTGTTGATATTGATGGCTTCATTGACCGATTGCGCCAGGTTCTTGGACTCCCTGCCGGTCAGCGCCCACACTTTGGCCCCGGCCGCTTTGGCGGCTGCGGCGGCGTCGCGAAGGTCGTCCGTAATCCCCTTGGCGGCCAGGAGCACAACGATGTCACCCTTCTTGACCACCGCGGGAATCTGTTCGCTGATGGTCTCCCCGGCGTCCTTTTTGGCAACGATGGCCGTGAAGGAGCCGGGGCCGCCGTCGTTATTGTGTGCGGCATCATGGGCAGTCAGCTCGGAGGTGAACCTGTCCGCTTCATGGGCCGAGCCGTCACTGCCGGCAGCGAACACGCTGCCGCCGCGGAGGCGGACCCGCGCAAGCTCTTCGCCCCATTCGGCAAGCCTGGAAGACTCCCGGCGCAGGGCCGCCACCGCCGGTCCAATCTCGCCAAGATGGCCGAGGACCACATCCACTGCGTGCCGGTTTGTCTTCGACTCGGTCGCCCGGATTGCTTGACCTGTCCGCCTCACCACGATGCTCACTTCCTGCCTCCGTTTCTTCGTCGAAACTATAGGTTCCTGTCATCCTCACGCGTTGAGCCATCGCGCCTGCTCCGGTCACGGGTCAGTCGCTCCCCCTCGGCCACATGGGATCGGTCGGAGGCGGTGGCACGGTCAGCATCGCGGGAATCGTGCATGTCATTCACGCGGTCCGTATTGCCGGGACCGCGGTCGTCGGTGCGGTCACGGTCGCTGACTCGGCGATCGTCGGCCGAGCGGTCCGTCGACGCGTTCGGGTCCAGTTTGTCGGCGTGGCGAAGGTGTTCCTCCACGCGACCGTGGGCTTCGTCAGCTTTCTCCGAATGCCGCTCGGCATCCTTCCGGAGGCGGCTGGCTTCAGCTTCGGCCTGCAAGGCATTTGCCTCTGCCTGCGCTGCCTGGGCTTTGGCTTGGTGGGCGCCAATGGCTTCTTCCTGTGCCTTTTCGCGCAACTCCTCTGCCCGGCGATGGTTGACTTCGGCCTTTTTCCGGCGTCCGATGACTACCGCGGCGATCACAGCGGCGATGACCACTACGGCCACCACAATGATCAGTACCAGTTGTCCTGTATCCATAAGGATTACCTCCCTGGTGAGCGGACTTCTGTGGGCGCCGCTCGTGGCCCTCGCTGTGCTTGGTGTCCGAGGAGTACCCCAATCGCCTCATTTCCAAACGATTGCAGTACTGCCTCACATTTCATCGTAGCTAGTTATCAGGTTACTTACTAGTTTCAGCTGCCGGTCTCTTCAGGATGTTCCCTGGCGCGCTTTTCATCCGGCGTCTCTCCGGTGCTGTCCGGGATAAATGTCGGGTCCAGTTCAGTGGTGAAGTCACCCGATCCTGGATCACCTTTGTCATGCTCGACGGCGGCAGGAACCTCCGGGCCGGACGGCTCGGAAGGCTCCTCTTCAGACTTGTTTGGTTCTTCGCTCATGGCCTCAATCTAGGCTTCACGGAGGAATCGTGTCGAGGGCTGGCAACCTTGTGCCTTGCCACCATCTCTGGTTCGCTGGAAAGGTCTCCAGCAGGGCGGGACCCACCCCAGCATCAAGGCAGGGAGATCCAATCGTGCAAGCAGTGACATGGCAAGGCCGGCGCTCGCTCAGCGTCGAAGACGTACCCGATCCCTCGATCCAGGAACCCACGGACGCGATTGTCCGCATTACCTCCACCGCCATCTGCGGCTCGGACCTCCACTTGTATGAGGTCCTGGGCCCCTACATGCACAAGGGCGATGTCATTGGGCACGAGCCCATGGGCATTGTGGAAGAAGTGGGGTCCGAAGTCCATCGCCTCAAGAAGGGCGACCGCGTGGTGGTCCCGTTCAACATCTCCTGCGGGCACTGCTTCATGTGCAACCAGGGCCTGCAATCCCAGTGCGAAACCACCCAGGTCAAGGAGAAGGGCTCCGGGGCTGCGCTGTTCGGCTACTCCGAACTTTACGGCTCAGTCCCAGGCGGCCAGGCCCAGTATCTGCGTGTTCCCTTCGCGGATTACGGTCCCGTGAAAGTGGATTCGGACGCGCCCGACGAGCGCTACCTCTTCCTCTCGGACATTCTGCCCACCGCCTGGCAGGCGGTGGAGTATGCCAACGTTCCGGAAGGTGGAACCCTTGCTGTCCTTGGCCTGGGACCCGTGGGCCAGTTTGCCGCCAGGATCGGCCTCCACAAGGGATTCCGCGTCATCGGCGTTGATCCCGTCCCCGAACGCCGTGCAATGGCGGAGTCACGTGGCGTGGAGACGCTCGACTATAGCTCGGACGTCTCCGGCAAGATCCGTGAGGAAACGCTCGGGCGGGGACCTGACTCCGTAGTCGATGCCGTGGGCATGGAGGCACACGGTTCTCCGGTGGCTTCCTTCCTGCACCGGGCGGTGTCCCTCCTCCCGGACAAGCCAGCTCAGGTGGCCATGGAAACCATGAGCGTTGATCGGCTCGCCGCACTCCACACGGCAGTAGACATGGTGCGCCGCGGAGGCACACTGTCCCTGAGCGGCGTTTATGGCGGCCAAGCCGACCCCATGCCCCTCATGAGAATGTTCGATAAGCAAATACAGCTCCGTATGGGGCAATGCAACGTGCGAAGCTGGACAGACGATTTGCTCCCCCTGGTTGAGGACGACGCCGATCCCCTGGGAGTCATGCATTTGGTCACCCATACCGGCGGCCTGGATGAAGCGCCCGCACTCTACGAGAAATTCCAGAAGAAACAGGATGGGTGCATCAAGGTGGTGCTCAAGCCCTGAAAGTGCGCATTCAGGAAGCACCCAGAATTGCTCGATAGCCTAGCGATTGTCAGCGTTGGACTACATCGAAGGAGACCTCATGGGACTCGGAGACAAGATCAGCAACAAGGCACAGGAAGTCACCGGCAAGGCCAAGGAAGCCTTGGGAGACGCCACCAACAACGAGAAACTGCAGGCCGAGGGCGTTGCTGACCAAGCAGCTGCCAAGACCAAGCAGGCAGGCGAGAACGTCAAGGACGCCGCAAAGGACGCCTTCGACAAGTAAGCCCCCCGCACCAAACGAACGCAGCGCCCCGGCTCCCTCCAAGGGAGCCGGGGCGTTTGTGCGAACCCAACCAGGTGACAGCTCCTGTCCCAATGAGCGGTCAGAAGGACAGGTGCTGTCACCTAGACGATATGTGTGTGGGGGGAGGGCGCCGTTTGGTGGGTTGGTTCCTTCTGAGGGGCGATTGTTGCCGGACCGGTTCCCGGAGCGTCAGCTTTGGCGGGGCCCTCTCGGTTGGTTTTTCGTGGC
>NZ_JAQPPK010000057.1 GCF_029952445.1 Paenarthrobacter nitroguajacolicus
CCTCCACCAAAACCGACAACCTCAAAGTCACCACCGCCTTCCCCACCACCGCGGACAACACCTTCCAAGGCGCAACCTCCACCATCGCCTTCGCCTTCACCGGCACCCAACGCACCGAAACCACCAAGTAACACGGCCGGCCGCAAAGCCACCCCAACCCCGCCGGGCCTGGTCGGGCGCCCCCCTGCCCGATCAGGTCCGCCGGTACGAGTTTCACTTAGCTGTTAGCTCCACTGATACCGATTTACCCCACTGAATGATCTGCCCCACAGACTGAAAGGAACGCCAGGACATGAGCACCATCGAGACCCTCAACGGACCAGCACTCCATGGCCGGCGTTCCGCTACGAACACTTCAGCCTTCAAGGCCACCGCCCGGAAAGGGACCACCACCGCCGTGAGCATCACAGCCGCCGAGACCGCCGTCGTTGAGCCGACCGCCGCCGCCGAGGCCGCCGTCGTTGAGCCGACCGCCGTCGTCGAGACCGCCGTCGAGACCCGCGAAGCGCCGGCCACCAAAAGCGCCTTCCGCCGCGTTGCCGGGGCCGTGGCGAAGGTCGTTGCTGTGGGCCTGCTGGTTATCGGCGCACTGGTGTTCCTGTTCCTGGCGATCGGTCCGCGTGTCCTGGGTTACCAGACCTCCACCATGCTGACCGGTTCCATGTCGCCCTTGATCAACCCCGGAGACGTGGTGGTGACCGTTCCAACACTGATCCAGGACATCAAGGTGGGCGACATCATCACCTACCACATCCCGGTTGAGGACCAGCGGGTGGAAACCCACCGCATTGTCGAAATCACTACTACGGCAGATGGCGGCGTGGCCGTGCAAACCAAGGGCGACGCCAACAACGGCATCGACCCCTGGATTGCCACCCTTCAGGGCAAGACCGTGGACAAGCAAGTTGCGACCATCCCGTACGTGGGCAACGCGATCCGTGTCCTTCGCGAACCGATGGTGCTGAACATCCTGATGTACGGCGCACCGGCCATCCTTGTGATCGGAATGCTCGCCTCCATCTGGACCAAAGACCCCAGCAAGACGTGGCCGGAGGGCGCCGCACAGACCCAGGCAGTAAGCGGTGAGTGAGCAAGAGGTACCCCCGCAGGGGTCGAATCCGCTGGAACCGTGCAAGCTGCAAGCGCTGGCCGAGGAGTTGGGAGACTCCCGGCTGGCGCTGCGTTTCCTCTCCACCTACCTGAACATGCTGCCTGGACGGCTCCTCAGGATTTCCAATGGCCTTTGCCACCATGACCTCGACGCCAGCATGGACGCCGTGCTCAGCCTCAAGATCTCCTCGGCCATGGTGGGCGCAGTGGAAACCGAAACCCAGTGCCGGGCCATTGAGATGATGATCCGGGAAGACCACTTCGACTCAGCGGTAGAGGCACTGCCGGAATTGAGGAAGTCCACCGACCGGTGCTTCGCCGCCGGTCCGCAGCTGCTGGGGACGGCAAAGGACTCCCTTTGCCAGAGTCCCCGCCATCCAAAGATCGGCTAGTTGTCAGCCGTAACAGCTTCCTCGGTGTTCCTGACCTTTTGTGGGACCAGGAACAGTGCCGCCACAGCAAGTACGCCTGCGGCGGCAAACACGTAGAAGCCCGCCGGGTAGGCGATATTGGCTGCAACCAACGTTCCTGTCACAGCCGGGCCGACGATTGCGCCGAGCCGGCCCACTCCGGCGGCGAAACCCAGGGCCGTTCCGCGGAGTCGTGACGGGAAGAGCTGGCTGACCCAGGCGTACACCAGCACCTGCGAGCTGAAGACGAAAATACCCGTAACGAATACGGCTGCATTGAGCAGGAATTCGTTGGGGATTTTGACGCTGAGGATGGCCAGGAACACCGCCGACAACCCGAACCACATCAGCACGATCTTCTTGGTCCCGTGCTTATCGGCCAGGACGCCGGCCAGGAAGAGCCCCGCAACAGCGCCGAGGTTCAGCACGAGCAGCAATGTCAGGCCAGTGCTGACGGGGTATCCGGCGGCTGCCATCAGCTGTGGCAGCCACGTGTTGAGGCCATAAACCAACAGCAATCCCATAAACGACGCCACGCCGATTCCCAGCGCAACCACTGGATAGGGCTTTTGGAGCAGGTCCCGGAAACCGGTCTTGGTGGCGTTGCTGGCAGAACGCTCGACGGCGGAAGCAGGCTTGGTTGCCTCGCCCGCCGTGGCCGGGGCTGCTTCAGGCAGTGACTCGGGCAGCTTTGCCCACAGGAATGGCAGGAGCACCAGCCCGGCAAGACCACCAATGATGAACATGAGGCGCCAGTTGGGCACGATGATGATGGCCAGCAGCGCCGTGGCCACCGCACCTACGTGGTATCCGGTCATTGTCCTGGTGGTGGACTTTCCCGCTGTCCCGGCCGGGGCGTAGTCGTTCATGTAGGCCAAGGCCGCGGGAAGGCAAGCTCCCAGGCCGAGTCCGGCGAGGAGGCGCAACACCGAGAACACCGCCACGTTGGGTGCGAAGGCCACGCCGATGGTGAATATCGAGAAGCCTGCCACACAGGCGATCAGGAGCTTGCGGCGGCCAAACTTGTCGGAGAGGGGTGCAATGAAGAGTGCGCCCAGGCCGACACCTACCAGGGAAATCGTGGCAGCGAAGGTGGCCCCCACGGCGTCGAAGCCGAGTTCTCCGGTCTTGATCAGTGTTGGTATGACGGTCCCAAGGACCACCAGGTCGAAACCGTCCAGGACCATGGCCAGCCAACAAAGCCACACGGGCCATTGGGAGCGGCGGGCAGATGACATCGTTGGCATAACGTCCTCGTTGTGTGAATGCCGGCTATCTGAACGGCCGGTCAGTTACGAGATTTGTATCACCCCTGCATGTAACGCGGCACACGTTCTACCATTGAATGGAATTCGAGGTTTGTGCGCCGTGCCATCCGGCAGGGCTTGCGAGTTTTTCGCGACTCAAGCGAGGCGCGCCCTATGGAAGGTGGTGGACGGTGGCCAACTCAGCTTCCGGTGACTCCGTGGTGGAGCGGGTTGTGCGGGTGATCGCCGCGTTCCCCGAGGGCGTGACATCACTGCAACTGACCGAGCTCGCCGAGCGGGCAGGCCTCCCGTTGTCCTCGGCGCACCGGCTGGTCCGCCAGCTTTCGGAGCAGGGGCTACTGGACCTCGGCGCAGGCGGCACAGTGCGCCTGGGGTTGCGTTTATGGGAGCTCGTCAACCGCAATTCGCCGACGTTGGCTCTCCGCCAGGCTGCCATGCCCTTCATGGAGGACATCCAGCAGGTCCTGAACCAGAACGTGAATCTGGCTGTACTCGAGGGATGGGAGGCACTGTTCGTAGAGCGTCTTTCCCGACGTGGCTCTGTGGCCAACCGGGCGCGGATCGCGGGGCGGATGCCAGTCCACATTTCGTCGGCCGGTCTTGCGCTCATGTCCAACCAGCCCCGGGAATTGCAGGCGGAGTACCTCAAGCAATTCCGGGACCCGACAGGGAAGGTCACTGCCGACGTCGTCCGTCATCTCCTGGCTGAAGCGGCCCAGCAAGGGTATGCGCAGCTGGCTGGGGTGGTGGATCCGGACACGTGGGGGATTGCCGTGCCGGTGATGGACACCAAGCGCCGGACGGTGGCGGCGCTTGGCGTGGTTGTTCCCCTGGCTGAGATGCGGCTCCAGGCCCTGGTCCCGGCTTTGCAGACAGCGGCACGAGGAATCGGGCGTCAGCTGGGGAATTAGCCCTGACTTCCATTCAACGGAATCTATGTAACGCCAATCACCCCTCGCAGGCGACACTGATTCCAGACTCATCCCGGTGACCCGAAGCGCAGGGATACGCAACGAAGCGAGGAATCATGGCACGCACACCCATCACCACCCAAGTAGCCATCATGGGTGGAGGCCCGGCTGGGCTCATGCTTTCCCACTTGTTGGCAAAGCAGGGAATCGACTCCGTGGTGGTCGAGATCCGCAGCCGCAAAGACATTCAGGAGACGGTCCGTGCCGGCATCCTCGAGCACGGCACAGTGAACCTGCTGGTCGACTCAGGTGTGTCTGATCGGGTGCTGCGCGAAGGCGACCGCCACGACGGCATCGAACTGCGTTTCAACGGAGAGAGCCACCGCATCAACTTCAAGGAACTCGTTGGTGAATCCGTTTGGTTGTACCCGCAGACGGACGTTTTCATGGACCTCGCCGCCCGCAGGGAGGCCGACGGCGGCGACGTCCGGTACAGCGTCAAGGACACCACGGTCCATGACCTCGAAGGAAAACCGAAGGTCTGGTTCACAGACTCGGAAGGCCAGGAGTTCGAGATCCAGGCCGACTTCCTCGTGGGTGCCGACGGCTCGCGCAGCCACTGCCGCTTCCAGATCCCGGAAGCCAACCGCAAATGGCACTTCCACGAATACCCTTTCGCTTGGTTCGGAATCCTGGCAGAAGCGCCGCGGAGCGCGGATGAACTGATTTACGCCAATTCACAAGACGGGTTCGCCTTGATCAGCCAGCGCACCGAAACGGTTCAGCGCATGTACTTCCAGTGCGACCCCAAGGAAAACGTGGCTGACTGGGACGACGAACGGATCTGGTCCGAGTTCCGCAAGCGCGTCAATGGCAACGGCTTTGAGCTCAAGGAAGGACCGGTCCTGGAAAAGATGGTCCTCCCTTTCCGCAGCTTTGTTCACACCCCGATGCGCCACGGAAACCTTTTCCTTGCCGGCGACGCTGCCCACACGGTCCCACCCACAGGGGCCAAGGGCCTCAACCTGGCCATCCACGATGTCAGGGTGCTCTTCGAGGGTCTCGATTCCTTCTACTCCAACGGTTCAATGGCGCTGCTCGACTCATATAGCGACCGCGCCCTGGACAGGGTCTGGAAAGCACAGCATTTCTCGTACTGGATGACTTCCATGCTGCACACCGTTCCGGGAGCCGACGACTTCGACCGCGCCCGCCAACTTGGCGAGCTGCACTCGGTGGTCTCGTCGGAGCACGCCAAGGCGTACCTGGCGGAGTCGTACACGGGATGGCCGACGTCGCGTTGATTCCGGCGTAGGGAAGTACACCAAAATCAAGAACCGGACAGCCGCCCCCGTGGGCGGCTGTTTGGGTTTCCGCTTAGCCTCGTCGGGCGCTTCGCCGTTTACTTAACCCGTCGAATCAGCCCAATGCTATTGGGCCCGTGCTTATGTTTTGGGTGGGGTGTGGTGGTGGTTGCGTCTGGGTGTTTGGTGGGGGTCGATGTGTGGTGGGGGGATGAACCATGGGGTGCCGGTTTCCATGGTGATGCGCCATTGTTCTTTGTGGATGAGGTGGTGGTGGTGGGAGCAGAGGAGGGTGCCGTTGTTGGTTCCTGTGG
>NZ_JAQPPK010000058.1 GCF_029952445.1 Paenarthrobacter nitroguajacolicus
TAGTAGTCTGCGTATCTCATCAGATGAATCAATTCGCCGGTCCCCTGATCTTGCCGGGATCTACACCCAATCACCCCGGAGTTCCGGGGAATTTGGCTGGCTGGCTGGCCTGGAAAGGAGATTCTTCTGGTGGCGTAGCGTGATGCTTTGTGCGTAGATGACAGCGCAAGAAGCGCCTCTGACCTGCGGTTTTGCCTTGATGATGCATTTGATGAATCATTGATTCAAGTTTGTGGCAGGTTTCTGAGGCGATTTTGGGGGCGAATAATGGCTGTTGATGGTTCCGGGCGTGTGCTGCAGCTGAGTGCTGTCCGTCTGTTGCATCCCGAGGAGCAGACGCTTGAGGACATGTTCACCGGGTGGCGCAACCAGCAGCTCTCCAGGAACCTGCAGTTCGACACGATCGATAAGGGCATCGCCTGCGTCCAGAGGTTCGTGAACCATGTGAACGAGTTTCCGTGGAACTGGGGGCCGGAGCATGTCGAGGAGTATTTCGGTGACCTGCGCTCGATCTATCAGTTGAAGCAGTCCACCATACGCGGCTACCAGTCCTCCCTTCGCCGGTTCTGCTCTTACGTATCCAACCCCGACTACGGCTGGGACCGGGTCTGCGAGGAACGTTTCGGCACTCATCCGTCCCAGGTTTTCTTCGACTGGAATGCCGCCTCCCACACCCAGGAGTACGAAGGCCGGCCCTCGAAGAGGCCGTTCACCAGGGCTGAGTTGCAGCGGCTGTTTGACCATGCGGATGACCAGGTTGAACTCATTGCCGCCTCCGGCAAGAAAGGCTGGCAAGCGGCTTACCGGGACTCAGTGATGCTGAAAGTCACGTATTCCTACGGACTACGTTTCAACGAGCTGCGGCACCTGCAAACGGTGGATTTCGCGACCAACCCGCAAGCACGACGGTTCGGGAAAACAGGAATCTGCAAAGTCCGTTTCGGTAAGTCCCTCAAGGGCTCAACCTTCAAGTCCCGCAGCGTCCTGACTGTGTTCGACTGGACCTCCGGTGTCATCGACGATTGGCTCGCCAACGGCCGTGGAACCCTCGAAACGCTGGACATGTTTCCCAGTGAGCGGGGCGGGGTGATCTGCGAATCGACCCTGCTGCGTCGGCTGCGGCGTTACCTGAAAGAACTGGGGATGCCGATGGACGGGCTGGACCTTCACTCGCTCCGACGCTCCTATGCGACGCACCTGCTCGAGGATGGGTGGGATTCTAGATTTGTGCAATATCAAATGGGCCACGAACACGCCTCCACCACCGGGATCTACCAGTTCGTCAGCGACGACTTCCGCAACTCCGCCCTTCGGGCAGCCTTGGACGGCACCATGAACGACGTCCTCGGCATGCAGATGCGAGGCCAATGGTGAAACGAGAAGTCGAATACAAATGGCGGCTCGCCGAGCTCATGGCAGCCCGGGGACTGCACAACACCACCGACCTCATCCCCCTCCTCGCCGAACGCGGCATCACCTTGTCGCGGCCCCAGGTCTATCGGCTGGTCAACCAGAAACCCGAACGCGTCGCACTGCAGGTCATCGCAGCGATCTGCGACATCTTCTCCTGCGGACCCGAGGACCTCATCACCGTCACAGCCGCCGACATCCGCGCCCGCAAAACCGGCACCGCCTCCCCCAACGTCGTCGATCTGAACCGCACCGTCCGCCCACGCCGGGCCCGCATCATCGACGATGACAACTGACCAACCCGCCGGCCTGACTGCCCGCAACACCACCCGCGGCAGGCCACGCACCACCGGCACCGCAACCTGCGCCCGCTGCGGCCGCAGCGCCGGCCGAACACGCGCCACCTGGCCCGAAGGGAAAATCTGCGGCCCCTGCTTCACTACAGCAACCCGCACCCACGGGACCTGCCCCGACTGCGGCCAACACCGGCTCCTGCCAGGCCCACCCGAAACCAGCGGCGGCCCACGATGCGCACCCTGCACCGGAATCACCCACGACTTCCACTGCACCCGCTGCAACCACGAAGGCGAGTTCTACCGAACGGGCATCTGCGCCCGCTGCGCCCTCCGCGACGACCTCACCGAACTACTCCCCACAAACCCCGCTGATCCCGCAACAGCGGCCAAACTTATCGAGGTCCTCTGCCAAGCCGAGCGGCCCGAGAGCATCATCACCTGGAAACGCTCCGCCACAGTCCAAGCCCTCCTGAGATCCCTTACCAACGGGACAACACCCCTGACACACGAAGGCCTCGATAACTACGCCGAAACGGCCGAACGAGCAACAAACCATCTACGCGCCCTGCTCGTCCACCACGGGCTGCTCCCCTACCAGGACCCCTACCTGGCCCGGTTTGAAGCCTGGATCAAAGCCAAACTCGACCCCTTGCCCGAGCAGGTGGCTAAACCAGTCGAGCAGTTCGCGACCTGGCACCACCTCCGACGCATCCGGACCACCACAACACCGGAGAAGAACGCGCGCGGGCCGGTGCACTCGGCCAAACAAGAGATCACCGAAACCATCAAATTCCTTCTCTGGCTCTGGGAAACGCACCAACGAACAGCAGCGACCTGCACCCAGCAAGACATCGAAGCCTGGCTCGCCGCCGGACCCACGACCAGAAAACAGATCCGCACGTTCATCGTCTTCATCAAGAACACTGGCACAAACCACCGCGTCGAAATGGGCTACTACACCCCGAAAACGCGACCGACAATCACCCAGGACCAGCGCCTGGCCTGGCTGCGGGAACTGCTCACAGGCACCAGCGAATCCCTGCCCTACCGAGTCGCCGGCGCCCTTCTGCTTCTCTATGCCCAACGGCTCGTGAAAGTCGCCAGACTTCGGACCGACGCCATAGAGACCAACGAAACCACCGGCAACATGAGAATCACCTTGGGCCTCCACCCAGTGCCCGTCCCCACGCCCGTAGCAGACTTGATCCGCCAGCACCTGGCAAGCCGGCCCAACCTCAGAACCGGGTCAAACACCCAAAGCCCATGGCTCTTCCCAGGCACCAGAGCAGGACAACACCTGCACCCGAACACCATCATGGACAGGCTCCGGAGCCTCGGCATCGACCTCCGTGGCGCCCGAAACACCGCCCTCGATGAGCTCCTCACGATCACACCGCCACCGCTGGTCGCCGACGCTCTGGGCTACAGCCACCAAGTAGCCTTCATCCACGCCGACAACGCCGGCGACGCCTGGGCCCGCTACGTCAGCCGGCGGACGAACCACACTCCGGAAAGGCTGAGAGACAACAAGCGAAAGGACCGGAATGGGTAAGCGTAAACCCGCTGCTTGGGGCATCGTCGTGCGCCTGGATACGGGAGAGACGTTGTATTACTACCTGCATCCCAACCGGCCCGGCGACGAATGGACCCCCAGAGAAAACCAGGCACTACGGTTCAAGTCCGAAGAAGAAGCCCAGTCCCGGTGCCGCACCTTCGTGACAAACAGGAAAGCGAAGGAATACTACGTCGTGCCGCTGCCCCTGCTGAGGGTCTAGGCCTCTAGCAACCACGGCTCTCTCCGTTAATCGGGTTCTGGATGACCACGATTTCTGGTTGCCATGGGATCCAGCCATGTCCTAGCGCTGGGGCAGCTCATAACCTCGGCGGCTGAGCTCTTCCCGCACGGGAACGAAAGCGAACTGGGGCTTGGCAGAAAGCAGCGGAACCAGATCGACCACAGACGGGGTCCTGTCCATAAAGTCTGCGACCGGGTTAATGATGACGTCAGTGAGCTGTTCAAGGAATGCATCCTCGGGAAAGCGACCACCCATTTCAGCGTCGAGCAGGATGGTTCCCGGAAGGTCCCTTGCTACCGAGCCATCAGGTCGAGCAAATCAATTGGCGGGATCACGTCTGTTTCTTCGGCTCGAAGACTCAGAAGGCAGAAATTTTCTGAACGGAAGTCCCCACTCGGGACCGATGGGTCCCATCCCAGGTTGAGATAGTAATCTCCGCTCCCCCACGAAGACTTCTGAAGGTTAATCACCTGATACTCGCCGGCCGACGTCATCCGGAACCAGTTCCGGCCCCGCTTACGGAACCCACGCAGCTTGAGTGCGCCAGCGAAGGCCGACTCGACCAATTTCTGTTCTTTCCACACGGGTTATTCTGCAGCATGGGTACGTCCGAATAACCGAATACGTCCACATCTAATCCGCAGGGACGCCACTA
>NZ_JAQPPK010000059.1 GCF_029952445.1 Paenarthrobacter nitroguajacolicus
TACGGCGGTCATAGCGTGGGGGAAACGCCCGGTCCCATTCCGAACCCGGAAGCTAAGACCCACAGCGCCGATGGTACTGCACCCGGGAGGGTGTGGGAGAGTAGGACACCGCCGGACAACCATTAAAAAGGTGAGAGCCCCGACCACAGGTCGGGGCTCTCCCACTTTAACCACCAAACAACCGAGAACCGTTCCCAGGGGACGGCCAACGGCTAGTCGATGCTTGTCACTGCCGCTTGGAGCATCTCCAGATAATGGTCAACGCTGCCCAGATCCATAACGGCGCTCCCGGCGGCCCGTTCTCCTCTGGCCGGTTCCAAGGCCGCCAGGGCTCGGCGGATGACCGTCGGCTCGCCCAGCTGGACAGCGGTCTGTGCCACGATGCACCACGTGGCCTCAAGCAAGAGATCGTTAGGCGGATCCGGCACCTGGCGTAGGGCTTCGACGGCTGCTTTCCCCTGTCCTTCCTGCGCCAACAAGAGTGGCCTCACCCAGGGCTCGTAGGGGCCGAAATCGCCGCCACTGAGCTCAGCCCCGTCGCGGAGCTGTCGGGCGAAGACCGCCAAAGCCGCGATTCCTTCACTGAATCCCGGCATGACTTTGGGCAGCGGAGGCGATACCTCGCCAGCCAGGAAAGTCCAGCGGAACCAGCTGGTAAAGACCAAGGCCAATGGTCGTTCATGCCGCGTTGCCAGGTTGTCCACAGCGTCTGCTTCGATACTGGCGGCGTCGACATCGGACAGTGCGCACAGTGCCTGCATGCGTATCAGGTGACCGTTGATCTCAAAGGTAGGCGAGTCGGCGTCGAGCGCTGTTGCTATCAGCTGCCGCCCGATGGCGTCCCGCTGCCCGGCAAGACCGGTCCTGCCGAATTCCTGCATGAATCGCGCGCTGAGCGCAAAACAATGCAGCTGGGCGTCGCCCACGCGTCGCGCAATGGCTTCAGCCTGCACGGCTTCCGCCTGTCGGTTTGCAGTCCCGCGGGACTCCATGGCGATCGTGGCCTGAAGCCGGGCGCGTGTTCGATCGCTGATGCGGGCGGTCGAGGCAAGCGCGTGCTCGGCTGCTGCGACGATGATGGCGGATTCCTCAGGATCGTCAGCGCGTGTCCATATGCCTGGAACGTCGTAACCTCCGACAATCCGGGCTGCCAGTTGGGGGTCGTCCAACGTGCGGGCCGCTTGGATGGCGGCGAGGCGTTGGGTCCGGGCTGTCTGCAGGTCGCCGGCCACGGCCAGGCTGCCCAGCACCGCATTCACCGCTTCCAGCTGAACCCTTGCGCCGCTCCGGGAGTAGGCTGTTGCAGTCAATGCCAAGTCGCTCGACTCCGGTGGATCCAAGAGCGGATCCCTGCGGAGAATCCCAGACTCCAGGTCCGCCAGCACTGGACCGACGTCCAAGCCGAGCTGGCCGACCTTCTGCTGACGGGCCCGCCGGAGAACGGCCAGCGCCTCCGCTTGCCGATGACTGCGGTAGAGGGCCAGTGCCAACAACCGCCAGCCTTCATCGCGCCACGGATTGGCGGAAACGTGCGCTTCCAGCAGAGCCACGGCGTCGGCGGGCCGGCCGCTCTCCACCCGCGCGGCGGCACAATGTTCGACGGCGGTCTGGCGCAGCTCGTGGAGTCTGGCCGCCTCGGCGCAGGCCCACGGTCGTTCGGTAAATTCTTCAAACGCATCGCCTTGCCACTCGGCCAGACCCGTCGATATCAGTGAATCCTTCTCTCCAGGAGAAGCACCAACTGCCTTGGCAAACGTCTCCTCGAAGCGCCAGGCATCCACAGATTCTGCAGACAACTTCAGGGCGTATCCGTCACCAACAGTTACGAGTACTGCCGACGGCGTCCGGGGTGGTCGGTGTGGTTCCAGGATGCGGCGAAGTTCGCCAACAAAGGTCTGGACGGCTCCCACACCCCCACCTGGTGCCGCGCCGTCCCAGAGCTCATCAATCAGCGATGCCGTAGTGATCGTCCGGCCCCGTTGTGCAACGAGTATCCCCAGGAGTTCCCTGTGCCGGCGCTTGGTGAGGTTGCGCATCACGCCGTCGACCGCAACCCGGATGGGACCGAGGACTTGAATCTGCGGAGTGCTCATTGGTCAATCGTAGACAGCGGGTGCGACATCCCTGCCTGATACCGGAACGGCCTTAGCCGCTGATTGAGCGCTGATTGCGTGGCTGGAAGGTGGAGTAACCACCAACGAATGGAGACTCCATGACTTTGACCTTGATGCCCGAAGCTACGTATCACCGCGTCCCGGTAGCACCCGACGTTGAACTGAACGTGGCGGTGGCTGGCAGTGGACCCGCCGTCGTACTTCTGCATGGGTTCCCACAGACGCATCTGATGTGGCGGCACGTCGCCGCCGACTTGGCGGCCGATCACACGGTCATATGCCCTGACCTGCGAGGTTATGGCGCGAGCAGCAAGCCTGCCGAGGAGGACGAAAGCACCTATTCGAAGCGGACGATGGCCGCTGACGTCGTCGCCGCGGCGCGGGCCCTTGGCCATGGCCGCTTCGCATTGTCGGGCCATGACCGAGGCGCGCTGGTTGCCGTGCGCGCGGGACTGGACCATCCCCAGGCCGTGACTCATCTGCTCTCCCTGGATGTTCTGCCCACGTTGGATATGTGGGACATCCTTCGGGGAGCGGAGGCAAAGGTGGCGTGGCACCTCTATCTCATGGCCCAGCCTGCAGGGATCCCGGAGCCCATGATCGAGGCGACCGCCGATTCCTTCTTCGCCTCGTTCCTGGACGGATGGACTGCCGATCCGGCAGCGATTCCGGCACAGTATCGGGAGGAGTACTTGCGGGCATCCCGCGAGGCAGTGGTGTCGATCGTGGCCGACTACCGCGCTTCCGCCGGGATTGATGTCACTCATGATCGCGCCGATAAGGACTCCGGCCGAACTTTGGCCATGCCCGTCACTGTGATGCAGCAGGATTGGGGCGCCGCATTGGGGTATGACGCCTCATCGCTGTGGAGTGCTTGGGCACCGGACCTGAAACATGTCACGACGAACGCCGGGCACTTCATGGCGGAGGAAGATCCTGGTGCGGTGGTTGCCGCCTTGCGTGAGTTGATGGCTCGCTAGAAAGCAGTGCCCGACGGCGGTTTGGTGGGGGTTTTGGGGGTTGGTGTGGGGGTGTTGGGTGGTGGATTTGCGTTGGGGTTGTGGGGCGTGTATTGTTTTCTGAGTCGCCGGGTGCGAAACGGAAAGCCGGAAGGTGTGTACGGTTCGGTAGGCGGCCAAAAATAACTCTTCTTTTCCAATGGCCCTGTTGTGGTGCGCTGCTTTGTGTGGTGTTCCGGTGGGGTGATGTTTTGGGGGGTCTGTTGTTTGAGAACTCAATAGTGTGCCAAGTTTGTTGATACCGATTGTTTTATTGATTGGTTGAATTATGCCGGATTGCCCGCACCCCCGTGTGTGGTGGTCTGGTTTTCAGCTGGTTTCGAAT
>NZ_JAQPPK010000006.1 GCF_029952445.1 Paenarthrobacter nitroguajacolicus
AAATCCGCCAATTCATCCCCAACGACTTCGCCTCCCTCGGAGCAGACGGCTTCGGCTTCTCCGACACCCGCCAAGCCGCACGCCGCTACTTCAAAAACGACACCCACTCCATCGTCGCCAAAACCCTCCAACTCCTCGCTGCCAAGGGAGAAGTCGAAGAAGGTGCCCTGGAAAAGGCGATCGAGAAGTACCGGCTCCTGGATGTCAACGCCGGCACCACCGGCGGAGCAGGCGGAGACGCCTAAGTCCCTTCCGGGACGTCCCGCGCCACCAGCAATATCCGCGACGGCGGCTTCCACCAGAAGGTGGGGGCCGCCGTCGGGCTTTAATCTGTCCGCGGGAGGCTGCGCGCAACGTGACGGGCAACAAGGCCAGTTGTAGCCTTCTCACAAATGGAGCTTCCCCGGGCTGGGCCGTATGCTCATTCCATGGCAGAGCCCACCAAAACAACTTCAAAGCGCAAGGCAGCAACCCAGGCGTTGTCCCCGGAAAAGGCGGAAACCCTGCGGCAGCTTCGCGCCAACGTGGGGCAACTGTCCACCAGCACCATGCGCAAGCTGGAGAAGTCACTCCCCTGGTACAGCCGGCTGAGCTCCGATGAGCGTTCAGCACTGGGCTTGGTGGCACAGAATGGAATCGCTGCCTTCGTGACCTGGTACGAGCGTCCCAGTTCGCCGTCCTGGATCCTTACCGATGTCTTTGGCAATGCCCCCACTGAGCTCACCCGCTCCATCAGCCTGCAAAAGGCCCTGCAACTGATCCGCATCGTGGTGGAAGTGGTGGAGGACCAGGTGCCTGTGATCGCTCCGGAGTCCGACCAGCCTTCGCTGCGTGAAGCCGTCCTGCGCTATTCGCGCGAAGTGGCCTTTGCGGCCGCCGATGTCTACGCTCGCGCCGCCGAGTCACGGGGTTCCTGGGACACCCGGCTGGAAGCCTTGATTGTTGATGCGATCCTTCGCGGCGAGAACACAGATGCCTTGCGATCCCGGATCGCAGCCCTGGGCTGGAAAGCGCAGGAGCGCTTCACTGTGATGGTGGGCAATTCCCCGTCCGAACCGAGTGCAAGCTACGTCAGCGAGCTGCGCCGCACGGCGGGACGCTTCGCTGAGGATGCGCTGGTGGGAATCCAAGGCGACCGCCTCATCCTGATCCTTGGTGGGGTGCAGGACAGGGACACCGCGTACCTCAAGCTCAGCGAACTTTTCGCTCCCGGCGCCGTAGTTTACGGTCCGGAGGCAGGGTCTTTGCTCGAAGCCAGCAGCTCCGCCCAGGCCGCCTTCGCCGGCCTCACCGCTGCCCGCGCGTGGCCCTCCGCGCCGCGTCCCGTAGCCGCTGACGATCTCCTCCCGGAGCGCGTGGTTTCCGGGGATGACGCTGCCCGGCGGTCCCTGATCAAAAACATCTACAGGCCGCTTCTTGCAGCTTCGAACGGCCTCGTGGAGACCCTGGGGACGTACCTTGAACTGGGGCATTCCCTGGAAGCAACCGCCCGGGAATTGTTCGTCCATGCCAACACAGTGCGCTACCGTTTGAAGCGTGTCTGCGACGTGACAGGCTGGGATCCACTCCTTCCAAGGGAGGCGTTCGTGCTTCAAACAGCCTTGGTGGTCGGCCGGCTTTCGGCCCCTCCCAAAGCCGTTCCCGAACGTCACGCGTCGCGTTCGCAGAACTGAACCGTTGTAGACTTCCTACAAACTGACCCAGTGAGCTTGGTGTACCAAAACACCAGTGGATCACGTGGCAATTTGGAAAGCTGGATACGTGCTTGCAATCGTCTGCCCTGGACAGGGCTCCCAGACCCCCGGATTTTTGGCCCCTTGGCTGGAACTCCCCTCCGTCGAAGGCCAGTTGGCCGCCCTGAGCGAGATCGCAGGCATTGACCTCAAGGCCCACGGCACCACCTCGGATGAAGAGACCATCAAGGACACTGCAGTTGCGCAGCCCCTGATCGTCGCCGCCGGCCTCGTGGCCGCGCAGTCCTTGTTCGACGTCGAGCTGAGCACCTTGCCGGTTGTTCTCGCCGGCCACTCCGTCGGGGAAATCACCGCCTCCGCCCTCGCCGGCGTCCTCACTGAGGCCGAAGCCATGACCTTCGTCCGCGAACGTGCCAACAGCATGGCTGCAGCAGCCGCGGTGACCCCCACGGGCATGAGTGCAGTGGTGGGAGGCGATCCCGCCGACGTCCTGGCAGCAATCGAAGCTTCCGGCGCCACGGCGGCAAACGTCAACGGCGCCGGCCAGACCGTAGCCGCAGGCACCTTCGAGCAGCTGAAGGCTTTGTCGGACAACCCGCCCGCGAAGGCACGCGTGATTCCGCTCAAGGTCGCTGGCGCCTTCCACACCTCGCACATGGCTCCTGCAGTCAGCGCCCTTGAAGCCCTCAAGCCGTCGTTGTCCCCGCAAAGCCCGACTGTCCCGCTGTTGTCCAACTACGACGGCAAGGAAGTCACGGCAGGACCAGCCGCCGTCGAAAGCCTCATCGCCCAGGTATCCCGGCCGGTCCGCTGGGACCTGTGCATGGAAACGCTGGTGGCGCGCGGCGTCAGCGGCGTCATTGAACTTGCTCCCGCCGGGACCCTCGCGGGGCTGGCCAAACGCGGCATGCCCGGCGTCAAGACCGTTGCAGTCAAAACCCCGGATGACCTGTCCGCGGCTCTCGCACTCTTTGCTGAACTGGAGGGACAGGCATGAGCACACCGGTACTCAACAAAGCCACCGTCAACGAGAATGCCCGGATCCTGGGCATCGGCGCGTACCGCCCCGACGTCATCGTCACCAACGAAGACGTTTGCCAGTGGATCGATTCCTCGGATGAATGGATCCGACAGCGTACCGGCATCATCACCCGTCACCGCGCAGCCGCCGACGTCAGCGTCATCGACATGGCCGAAGGCGCAGCACGGGAAGCAATCCAACAGGCAGGCATCGAGCCGTCCCAGCTCGGAGCTGTCATCGTCTCCACCGTCACCCACCCTTATGCGACGCCGTCGGCCGCCGCCGCGCTCACCGAGCGTTTGGGCGCGACGCCGGCACCGGCCTTTGATATCTCTGCCGCCTGTGCAGGGTACTGCTACGGCGTGGCCCAGGCTGACGCGCTGGTCCGCTCAGGCGCTGCCAAGTACGTTCTGGTTGTTGGCGCCGAAAAGCTCTCGGATGTCATCGACAACCACGAGCGCACTATCTCCTTCCTCCTCGGTGACGGGGCGGGCGCAGTAGTAGTGGGCCCGTCGGAGACACCCGGCATCGGCCCCTCCGTGTGGGGCTCCGACGGCAGCAAATGGGATGCCATCGGCATGACCCACTCACTCGAAGACGTCAAGAAGCTCGGCGAGTCGGCCAGGCACTCGGACGAAATTGACGACCCCGCCATCCTTTCCGCGACCCAGGATGTGTGGCCAACCCTGCGCCAGGACGGCCAGACCGTCTTCCGCTGGGCCGTTTGGGAAATGGCCAAGGTAGCCCAGCAGGCATTGGATGCTGCCGGCATCGAAGCCACTGACCTCGCTGCGTTCGTTCCCCACCAGGCGAACATGCGCATCATTGACGAGATGGTGAAGAAGCTGAAGCTTCCCGAGTCTGTTGTGATCGGCCGCGATATTGCACAGGCCGGGAACACCTCTGCCGCCTCCATCCCCCTTGCAACGCATCGCTTGCTCCAGGAGAACCCTGGCCTGAGCGGTGGCCTTGCCCTGCAGATCGGCTTCGGCGCCGGCTTGGTCTTTGGCGCCCAGGTTGTGGTCCTGCCGTAAGACCTGGACCGGCCACCGCGGCCTCCAGCCAACTGAATACGACTTACAAACCCAAACCGTAACCGCGGTTTGCCCCCTTTCCGGCAGCAGCCGGTACAACAAGAAAAGGAGCCAACAATGGCTAGCAACGAAGAGATCCTGGCCGGCCTGGCTGAAATCGTTAACGAAGAGACGGGCCTCGCCACCGAAGCCGTCGAGCTCGACAAGTCCTTCACCGAGGACCTCGACATCGACTCCATCTCCATGATGACCATCGTTGTCAACGCTGAAGAGAAGTTCGGCGTCCGCATTCCCGACGAAGAGGTCAAGAACCTCAAGACCGTCGGCGACGCCGTCAGCTTCATCGCCAACGCACAGGCCTAGTCCTGACACCAGCTGTGCCGGGCCGGGGCGATAACTCCCTGCGCCCGGCACAGCCGCAATAACGCCCAAAGTTTTTCCTGCCGCCCCCGCTGACCGCGACCGGGACGGCTGATCCGACAGAGAGTGATCGCATGGCACGCAAAGTAGTCATAACCGGTCTGGGGGCCACCACTCCCATCGGCGGCGACGTACCCACAATGTGGCAGAACGCGCTGAAAGGGGTCTCCGGTGCCCGCACGCTCGAAGACGAGTGGGTCTCCAAGTACGACCTCCCCGTCCACTTTGCTGCCAGGTGCTCCACGCCGGCCCTGGAGGTCCTGAGCCGGGTTGAGGCCAAGCGCATGGACCCCTCCACGCAGTTTGGCGTCATCGCCGCCCGTGAAGCCTGGGCAGACTCCGGAATAGGCGAGATCGACCACGACCGCTTGGCCGTAGCGTTTGCTACCGGTATCGGCGGCGTCTGGACTCTTCTGGATGCTTGGGACACGCTCCGCGACAAGGGCCCCCGCAGGGTCCTTCCCATGACCGTGCCCATGCTCATGCCCAACGGCGTGGCTGCCGCTGTCAGCCTTGACCTGGGTGCACGCGCCGGAGCCCACACTCCGGTTTCAGCCTGTGCATCAGGCACAGAAGCCATGCACCTTGGTTTGGACCTGATCCGGTCCGGCAAGGCCGATGTTGTGGTCTGCGGTGGCGCTGAAGCTGCGATCCACCCGATGCCGCTGGCTGCGTTCTCCTCCATGCAGGCACTGTCCCGCCGCAACGACGAGCCCGAGCGCGCTTCCCGCCCGTACGACCGCGACCGTGATGGCTTTGTCATGGGTGAAGGTGCCGGAGCACTTGTCCTTGAAGCTGAAGAGCACGCAATCGCCCGCGGAGCACGCATCTATGCCGAGCTCGCAGGTACTTCAGTGACCGCGGACGCCTACCACATCACCGCACCGGACCCCGAGGGCCTGGGTGCCACGCGCGCATTGAAGGCCGCAATGTTCGATGGCCGGATCCAGGCCGAGGACGTCGTTCACGTCAATGCGCACGCTACCTCTACCCCGGTGGGCGACAAGCCCGAGTACACGGCCCTCCGCGCGGCCCTGGGGACGCACGTGGACAATGTGGCGGTCTCTGCCACCAAGTCCCAGATGGGCCACCTCCTGGGCGCTTCAGGCGCCGTGGAGGCCGTACTGACGGTGCTGGCAGTCTATGAGCGCAAGGCCCCGGTCACCATCAACCTCGAGAACCAGGATCCGGAGATCCCCCTCGACGTCGTAACCTCCGTGCGCGACCTGCCCGCCGGCGACATCGTGGCGCTGAGCAACTCGTTCGGCTTCGGCGGCCACAACGCCGTCATTGCGGTGCGGAACGTCTAAACCCGTTTCCTGGCAAACATGAAGAGGGCCCCACCGGCTGGTGGGGCCCTCTTCATTGCTATGGGTGTCTGCTTAGGCAGGCTGTCAGCCGACTTACCGGGCTGTCAGCCAACCTGGTGCAGCCAGCGCACGGGGGCGCCTTCTGCTGCGTGCCGGAAGGGTTCGAGTTCCTCGTCCCAGGCCTCGCCGAGGGCCAGCGACAGTTCGTGGTAGACGGCAGAGGGATCCCCGGCACCTGATTCGTAGGCGTAGCGGATACGGTCCTCGGTCACCATGATGTTGCCGTGCACATCCGTGACGGCATGGAAAATTCCGAGCTCCGGTGTGTGCGACCAGCGGGCTCCATCCACACCTTGGCTTGGCTCTTCGGTGACCTCGTAGCGCAAATGGGCCCAGCCCCTCAGCGCGGACGCCAATTGGGCCCCCGTGCCGGGGGCACCCGTCCACGACAACTCCGCCCTGAACATTCCAGGCGCAGCAGGCTGAGGGGTCCACTCAAGATCGGTCCGCTTATCCACGACCGATCCGATGGCCCACTCAACGTGCGGGCAAAGCGCCGTAGGGGCCGAGTGCACGAACAAGACACCGCGGGTTGTTGCAACAGACATTCCATCCTCCATAGCTGTAGGTACGTCTTCCCCAACGACCTCTGCCTGGATGTTGCTGTTGCTGCCGGATGCCATGAAACTCATGCGGGCCCTGACAGGCTATTCACTTGTGCAGTACTTGTAACGATATTGGCACAGAAGTAACCCTCAACCGTGCATTGAAGGTTTCCCCGTGGTGCTTTCATTTTGCCGTACGCCGCCGCTTTCCGCCAGTGCGGCTTTTGCCTGGCAGGTTTCAGGCACGCGGATGGGCCTGCTGGTAACTTTTCCGGAGCCGGTCAACGGAGACATGGGTATAGATCTGCGTGGTAGCCAGGCTGCTGTGCCCCAGGATCTCCTGGACAGCACGCAGGTCCGCGCCTCCGTCCAGCAAGTGCGTTGCGGCGCTGTGCCGGAGCGCGTGGGGTCCTGTGGCCGAGGTATCGCCGAGAGCCTGCAGCAAGTCACTCACAACGGCACGGATCTGCCGAGGATCCACGCGGTTGCCCCTGACGCCCAAAAACAAGGCAGGGCCGCTGCCGGCGGTCACGACGGCGGGGCGGCCACGCCTGAGCCAGTCATCCACTGCCACGGCAGCTGGAACCCCGAACGGCACCGTGCGTTCCTTGTTCCCTTTGCCCAGCACACGCAGTGTCCTTCGGTCCGGATCCAGATCATCGACGTCGAGTCCGGCAAGTTCGCCGACCCGTACTCCCGTGGCGTAAAGAAGCTCCACCATGGCCCGGTTGCGGATAGCCATCGGGCCGCCCTCCGCCGCGGCGATATTCAAGTCATCGACCATCCGGGTGACTTGCTGTTGCTGCAGCACCCCGGGGAGTGACTTGCTGCGTTTGGGAGCTTGGAGGCGGACCGCCGGGTCCACCGGGATCAATTCTTCCCGAAGGGCCCAGCCGGTGAATGACCTGGCCGTTGCCGCCCGCCGCGCCAGCGTTGCACGGGACATTCCAGCCTCACTCTGCGCACCGAGCCAACGTCGAAGCGATCCCAACTCAAGCTGGCCGAGCTCTTCCACTCCCTCCTGCACGGCAAAACCCAGGAGGCTCTCAACATCAGCGATGTAGGCGCGGACGGTGTGGGCAGAGCGCGCCCGTTCACCTTGGAGGTAGCGGCGGAAACCCTCGACTGCGCCGGCCATGGCTGCTGGTAGTGATTGTGCGTCCACCCTTCAACTGTGCCAGCAGTCTTCGCCCGGCGCTTGCATCAACATGCTGTTTTGGGCCGGGCCAATGCAACGCCTGGCCAATAGAACAACGGGTCTGTTATCAGCTAGGCATTCTTTTGGCGCTTCCATGCCCCGCGCTCCGAAACTGCCAACCCCAACAGCCCCAGCCGGCCAAGGCCCGCCCGAACGGCGTCAGGACTCAAACCTGCCACGACCGTAAGTTTCTCCACGGAGCTGGTGGATCGAAGCGGCAACGCATCCAGGAGAATCAGATCCTCCAACGACAAACCGTCGTGCGCCGCGGAACGCTGTACCTTCTCACCGCTTTCCTTGTCCCCGCTGCCGACCTCACCGATGGCCCCTGCAAGTTCAACGATCTCGCCAACGTCCGTGACGCATACGGCTCCCCCGTCCCGGAGCAGGCGATGGCAACCAGCCGAGTTTGCACTATGGATGGATCCGGGAACCGTGGCAACCGCACGGCCAATGGTCTCAGCATGATGAGCGGTATTCAGCGCTCCGGATCGCCACCGCGCCTCCACCACCACGGTGACCGAAGCAAGGGCCGCAATGAGCCGGTTCCTTTGCAGGAACCTGTAACGGGTAGGCGCAGACCCCGGAGGAACCTCCGAAATCACAGCGCCCTGGGTGCACACCGCCCTCAGGAGGTCCTCATTGCCCGAGGGATAGAAGCGGTCGACTCCCCCGGCCATGACTGCGATGGTCGGCAGGCCGGCAACCCCTCCATTCAGCGCTCCACGGTGTGCATGTGCGTCGATGCCGTAGGCACCGCCGGAGACCACGCTGAAGCCTCGCTGGGCCAGTCCGTAGGCGAAGTCTCCTGTGACGGACGCACCGTAGCTTGTACTGTCCCTTGAACCCACCAAGGCTATAGCGTGGCGCGCCGATGGCAACTTCTGCTCATGTCCCCGCCACCACAGGCACAACGGTTCCTGCAGGCCCAGATCCGACAATTGTTCCGGCCACAGGTCATCGCCTGGAACGATCAACCGGCCACCCAGCCTCCGCATGGTCTCCAGGTCGCGGTCAGGGGCCAAATCGGCAACACGCGGAGCCCATCGTTTGAGGCTGTCTTTCAGGCCTGCCCACGTTGCGGGCCCTCCCCCGTCACTGAGCACGGTAGAGATTTCCTGTTCCAGGGCGGCGCTGGTACCCAGCTCCCCCGTAGCCACTCCCAGTGCGTCAACAGCCCCGGCGACGTGGACCAATGCCAGCCCCACCGAGTCCTGCGGCTCCATGAGCCGGGCCAAGGCGGCCCGGGCAATCCTTTCCTTGTCCTGAACGCTCATTCCTGCCACTCCTGCTTTCCCTTCACGTTGATAGTGCTCATATCGCAGCCGCGGCCTGCCTCAAGCCGAGCGCTTGCCCGATGTGGTCGATGTCCGGTCTGTCACTGCGATCAAGATCGGCGAGAGTCCAGGCGAGCCGAAGGACGCGGTCGTAGCCCCGGGCTGTCAGGATGCCCCGCTCCAGCGCGGTGTCCAGGATCCGCGTTGTCCCCGGAGGCAACCGCAGTTCACCACGCAGGGTCCGTCCAGGCACTTGGGAATTGGTTTCAAGGCCGAAGTCCCACAAGCGGGCTTGCTGCCGATCCCTTGCCGCCAGCACCCGGGCCGCCACCGTGCAGGTATCCTCCTCCTGCCCGGCGTTTCCGAAATCCGCCAACGACACCCGCTCCACTTGCAGCTGGATATCCACACGATCCAGGAGGGGGCCCGACATCCTTCCGAAGTAGCGGCGCCGCATTACCGGTGTGCAGGTGCAGTCCATGCCCTTGCCTGACGCTTTGCCACAGGGACAGGGATTGGCTGCCAAGACAAGCTGAAAGCGGGCCGGGTACGCAGCCGTTCCTGCCGATCGGTGGATCACCAGCTCGCCGCTCTCAAGGGGCTGGCGAAGGGCGTCCAGGACGCGTCGCTCGTATTCGGGAGCCTCGTCCAGGAAGAGCACGCCGCGATGCGCACGTGATGCCGCACCGGGACGCGGAAGTCCCGAACCACCACCAATGATGGCCGCCGCCGTTGCGCTGTGGTGGGGATTCTCAAAAGGTGGCCTGCGCATCAACCGCACGGCGGACGCCTGGACAGCAGCCAGTGAATGGATGGCAGTCACTTCCATGGCGGCCGTGTCCACCAAATCCGGGAGCAAGCCGGGCAGCCTCTCCGCCAGCATGGTCTTACCGGCTCCAGGCGGACCGGTCAGCAACATATGGTGTCCGCCTGCCGCGGATACTTCCAAAGCACGGCGCGCCTCTCCTTGCCCGGAGACATCGCAAAGATCCGGTGTGAAGGGCTCGGTGTCCGGGTCGAGCCCGGGAGTTTCCTCGTCCAACGGATCAAAGTCCAATGCGAGGTCTTTCGGGTCCGCGCCAAGGTCGTAGGCCAGCCGTGCAAGGGTCTTATAGCCGCGGACATTTGCGCCCGGAACCAGGGCGGCCTCCGCAACATTCGCCTCGGCCACCACGATGTCCGGATAACCGGCTTGGACTGCAGCCATGACGGCGGGCAGCATTCCACGGACCGGCCTCAACCTGCCGTCCAAGCCAAGTTCAGCGATAAACACTGTTCCGTCGATGGATCTGATGTCCTCGGCGGCCCGGAGAACTGCCATGGTGATGGCGAGATCGAACCCCGAACCACGCTTGGGGAGGGACGCAGGAATCAGGTTCGCGGTGATCTTCCTGCGGCTCAGGGGTATACCGGAGTTCTGCGCGGCGGATCGAATGCGTTCCTTGGCCTCATTCAAGGCAGCATCAGGCAGGCCAAGAATCACGAAATTGGGAAGAGTCTGGCCGATGTCGGCCTCCACCTCCACGATGTAGCCGTTCAGGCCCACCAGGGCAACACAGTAGCTACGTCCCACCGCCATCTATCCAACACCCCGAAGGTGTTCCAGCACTGGGTGGCCGACGCCGCTGTCAAGCACCGACACCACATCAACACGCTTACGCGGCGCCCTGAACTCGTGGGCGCGGCACCAGGACGAGACGAGCCGATGGAGTCGGGCCAGTTTGGCCGCCCCCACGGCCTCAAACGGATGCCCGTAGTCCAGGCTCCGCCGTGTCTTGACTTCGGCCACCACCAGGGTGTCCCCGTCAAGGGCAACAATGTCGATTTCCCCGTCGGCACACCGCCAGTTGCGATCAATGATCCGCATTCCCTGTTCGGTCAGGAAATCCGCTGCCAATGCCTCACCGTTTTGGCCCAGCAGGTCTTTTGCTCTCATGGCCATCACCTCCACTGACCAGCATTCCGGCTGGTCGGTGGAGCGTCATAGGGCGGCCAGCTGCTATGTGCGTAAACCGGCCGGAATCCTTGCTGTGGAGGAGTAGTGTCCCCCCAAAGGGCTAGTTGCCGAGGTCTCCCAAGTCTCCCAGGCCGCCGTCTTTGGGCAGGGCGAGGTCTTCGCTGCGGGGCAGTTCTTCGACGTTGACGTCCTTGAAAGTAATCACGCGAACGTTCTTGACGAAGCGGGCCGACCTGTAGACATCCCAGACCCAGGCATCCTGAAGGGTCAGGTCGAAGTAAACTTCACCGTCCGCGCTGCGGGCTTGAAGGTCGACGTGGTTGGCCAGATAGAACCGCCGCTCCGTCTCGACAACGTAGCTGAACAGACCGACTACATCCCGGTACTCACGGTAGAGCTGCAGCTCCATGTCGGTTTCATAGTTCTCAAGGTCCTCGGCACTCATGGTTCCATCTTGCACCATCTGCCCGTCGGCATGCGCCAGGCGGTCTGCGGCATGGACCGGATTACGGTTACTCTTGGTCCGGTCCGGTCAGGTGCCAGCTGGTCCGGTGGTATGCGCTGGGGCCCTGAAGGCGGATGACGTCCCTGTGTGCGGCGGTGGCATAGCCCTTGTTGACATTCCATCCATACGCGGGCAGCTCGGAGTGGAGGTCTACCATGATGCGGTCACGTGCCACTTTGGCCAGGACACTGGCCGCGGCAACACTCAAGCAGCTCATGTCCGCCTTCACCCGGGTGTGGACAGGTGCCTCGCAGCTGGGTCCTTCGGGCGCAGCATCAAACAGGGATGCCTGGACGTCCGGGGAGAGCCAGTTGTGGCTGCCATCCAACAAGACCAAGTCAGGTGTGACGCCGCCGTCGAGGATCTCACACCACGCCCGCGTACCGGCCAGGCGCAAGGCCGCAATAATGCCGATCTCATCAATTTCCTGCGATGACGCGTGCCCGACTGCTGATGCCAGTGCCCACTCACGCACCAAGGGTTCCAGCCGGTCCCGGTCCTCGGGTTTGAGCAGTTTGCTGTCGCGGACGTCCGCAAGAAGGTCATGAGCGGCAAGGTCGACCACGGTGATTCCCACGCTGACTGGACCAGCCAAGGCGCCGCGTCCAACCTCGTCCACGCCTGCGAGCAAGCGCACACCGGAGGGCAGGAAGGATCTTTCCACGTCCAGCGTGGGGAAACCGACCGGGTTCTTTGCCTTCGCCTTGGACTGTGGTTTGGGCTTGCCCGTGGCCGATGGCTTGGTCTTGACCTTGGGAGCAGCAGCTGTCGTTGCCATTACTTTGCCGGGGTGCCTTCGGGGACATTACGGAACACGTCCGGATAGTTGTCCAGGACGGTCCAGCGGTTAATCGGCCATGCGATGACGGTGGCCTTTCCCTCTACGTCCTCGATGTTCACGAATCCGCCGTTGATTTCCTGGTGGGCCCGCGAGTCTGCCGAGTGGTTGCGGTTATCGCCCATGACCCAAACCTTACCTTCCGGAACAACGACGTCGAAGGCCTGGGGAGAGGGGATTTCCGCAGGGTTAATGTACGTTTCGTTGAGCGCCACACCGTTGACGCTGACCCGGCCCTGCGCATCACAGCAAGTGACGTGGTCGCCCGGCAGCCCGATGACGCGCTTGACCAGATGCTGCTCGCTGGCGTCCGGGGCCAAGCCCACGAACTCAAGGGTGTCTCCTACCCAGTCCATGGGGCCTGCCGGCTTCTGGGCGACAGGTGGCAGCCAGGCCTGGGTGTCCTTGAAGACCACAACGTCCCCGCGGGAGAGGTCAAACGGTCCGGGAACCAGAAGGTTGATGAAGATGCGGTCGTAAACGTCCAGGGTGTTTTCCATGGACTCGGAAGGGATGTAGAAGGCCTTGAAGAGGAACGTTTTCAGCAGGAAGGACAAGACCAGCGCGATCGCCACGACCGTGGCGATCTCCTTGACCCAAACCAAGACGGGGTTCTTGCGCGGCTTCCCTGTTTCCTTACGGGACTCAGCAGCGTCGTCGGCGGTGGCCGTCCCGTCCGAGAGCCGCGCGTCGTCGTCGTACCGCTCGGGGGTCCCAGGAGCTTTGTCCGGCATCTACTGTCCGTTCTTCATTGATGTTTCGGCCTGCGTGGAGCGAGGCATCCCTGCAAATCTATCAAGTGGCCAGATGATCTGGACCGGCCGGCCAATTACCCTGTCCATGGGCACCATACCTCCGCCCGGCGCTCCCAAGAGGCCCCGGGAGTCGGCGGATCGCGAACGATGGTCACCCATCAGCCACAGACGATCGCGGGGAACCACGACGTCGAACTTCTGCGTGCTGGGTTCATCACCCGGGTACAGATAGGGTTCCTCAAGTACCTGACCGTTCACTGTGAGATGCCCGGAGGCATCACAACACTGGACGTGGTCCCCGGGAACCCCGATGACCCTTTTTACGTAAGTGGTGTCGCTGCCCGTCAATCCGAACCATTGCGACGCGGCAGAGACGGCGTCAACGAAAGGGCCCCGTCCGCTGCTCAACGGCGCGAAGGAACCCCGTCCGTCGAAGACCACGACATCGCCCCGACGGATCGGCTCGACACTGAAGTCGGTGCGCGAGACCAATATCCTGTCACCGGTCACCAGGAGTGGCTCCATGGATTCGGAGGGGATGTAGTAGACGTCGATCCAGAGGGAACGGACCACGCCGCTGATGGCGATCGCGAGGACCAGCGCCAGCAAAACAAAACGCCAGCCCTGTCTCCGGGGCTGGCGTTCTGATGTGTCCATGACTCGTATCCTGTGTTGCGTTGCGGATTGCTCCGGAACTACCGGGCACGAATCCTGGACCCGTTGCGTAAGTCGCAGGACCTACTTGGCGAAGTCGCGCTTTTCCTTGATCTTCGCAGCCTTACCGCGCAGTGCGCGCATGTAGTAAAGCTTGGCGCGGCGGACGTCACCCTTGGTGACGACCTCGATCTTTTCGATGATCGGGGAGTGTACCGGGAAGGTACGCTCTACGCCGACACCGAAGGAAACCTTGCGTACGGTGAAGGTTTCGCGAACGCCGTCACCCTGGCGGCCCAGGACGAAGCCCTGGAATACCTGGACACGGGAGTTCTTGCCTTCGATGATGTTGACGTGAACCTTGAGGGTGTCACCCGCGCGGAACTCAGGAACATCGTTACGCAGCGAGGCTGCATCTACGCTATCGAGGATATGCATTAATCCACTCCTGGTGAACGCCACAGGTCATTCACTTTGGGTTACGGCGGACAAGCCCGCAGCCCGAAGGCCGATAGGAAATCTCCGCCGAAGTTTCTTGGTGTCCGGCTCCGCCACTGATTGGCGTCACCGGGTTGTCGGACTGTTGGCTGAACTCCCCCTGTGGCAGGTGTCAGCCCAGCAGACACAAGGGTTAATTCTGCCATAAGCGCAGCCATCCAGCCAACTGACCCTGGAGGCAACGCTCGACGGCGGCAGCAGCCTTAGTTGGCGGCGTCGCCACCGGGCCGGGCGCGCAGACGGCCGTCCACAACCTCGTAGCCGAGGTCAGCGAGTGCGTTGCGGTCGGCGCGGCTCAACGCACCGGCGTCGAAATCCGCCAAGAGGTCGGGCCTGCGCTCGGCGGTGCGGCGGAACTGCTCGTGGCGCCGCCACTGGGCGATCTTTCCGTGATTGCCGCTGAGCAGGATCTCCGGGACCTCGTGGTCCCGCCATGATGATGGCTTGGTGTACACCGGGTACTCCAGGAGCCCGTCCGAGTGGGACTCCTCGATCAAGGACTCAGGGTTGCCAACAACGCCTGGAAGAAGGCGGCCGATTGCTTCGACCATGGCCAGGACAGCAACCTCGCCGCCGTTGAGCACGTAGTCACCCAGGCTGACGGGACGAACCGTGAAGTGATCGCGGGCCCAGTCCATGACGCGTTCGTCGATGCCTTCGTAGCGGCCACAGGCGAACACCAGCTGCTTTTCCTCAGCGAGCTCGTAGGCCAACGCCTGGTTGAACCGCTCCCCGGCAGGTGACGGGACGATCAGTACGGGCTTGGTGCCGTCATGCCCTTCGGCGATGGACTCCAGGGCCTGCGCCCACGGTTCAGGCTTCATCACCATTCCGGCGCCACCGCCGTAGGGGGTGTCATCCACCGTCCGGTGCTTGTCCGTGGTGAAGGTGCGCAGATCGTGGACGTTGAGCTCCAGCAATCCGTCCTGCCGGGCCTTGCCTATGAGGGAGAGCTCAAGCGGTGCAAGGTATTCGGGGAAGATACTGACAACATCGATCCTCATTCAGCAGGCTCCCCGGCGCCTTCGTCGTTGAGCTCGAACAAGCCCGCCGGTGGAGTGATCAGGATGTAGCCTTCCTCGATGTTAACCTCCGGTACGATCTCATCGACGAAGGGAATGAGGATCTCCTTGCCCTCCGAAGTGGTCACTGTCAGCAGGTCCTGCACTGGCAAGGTGGTCAGCGCCGCGACTTTGCCCACAACCTGCGAACCAACGCGGGCCTCGAGCCCCACGAGCTCGTGCTCATACCAGCCCTCGTCGTCGTCTTCGTCGTCGAGTTCTTCGGTTTCGATGTAGAGCTTCGCGCCACGGATGGCCTCGGCGGCGTTGCGGTCGGCAATTTCTTCAAAGCCGAGCAGCAGGATGTCCTTGTTCCACCTGGCACTGCGGACAGTCAGTGGTCCAGCGGAAGCCGGCTCCACGACGAACTCGGTTCCGGCGACGAAGCGCTCTGCGGGTGCGTCGGTGAGTACCTGTACCGTTACCTCGCCGCGAATGCCATGGGGTTTGCCGATCCGGGCCACCTGGAGCTGCATGGGTTCCTCTGAATTCCTGTTGTTCCGCGCCGCCGGGCAGCCACGAAAATGAAGTAATGGACAAAGCAATCCGGCCCCTCCACCATATTCGGTGAAGGGGCCGGACCTAAGACAAGCAGTGCTGAGCGCGTTACCGGCGGCGGTCGGTGTCGACGACGTCGACCCTGACCTGCTCGCCACCAGCCAAAGCCGCAACCACAGTACGCAGTGCGCGTGCAGTGCGACCCTGACGGCCGATCACCCGTCCGAGGTCCTCTTGGTGAACGCGCACCTCGAGGGATTCCCCGCGGCGGTTGTTCTTGGCACTGACCTTGACATCCTCAGGGCTGTCAACGATCCCACGGACCAAGTGCTCGAGCGCTTCTGCCAGCAACTTACTCAGCCTCGGTGGTCTCTGCTTCAGCCTCGGCCGGGGCCTCAGCGGCCTCGTCCTTCTTGGCCTTCTTGGTGATGGCTTCCGGGATGATGACGGAACCCTTCTCCGGAGCTACGAAAGCTTCCTTCGGAGCTTTGGTCTTCAGGGTGCCTTCCTGGCCCGGCAGGCCCTTGAACTTCTGCCAGTCACCGGTGATCTTGAGGATCGCGGCAACCTGCTCGGTCGGCTGGGCGCCAACGGAGAGCCAGTACTGGGCGCGCTCGGAAGCGACCTCGATGTACGACGGCTCTTCGGTGGGGTGGTACTTGCCGATTTCTTCAATGGCACGGCCATCGCGCTTGGCGCGGGCATCCATGACGACAATGCGGTAGTACGGTGCGCGCATCTTACCGAAGCGCTTAAGGCGAATCTTTACGGCCACTTTTGTGGTCACTCCTGTTTCTGAAACGGGGTTGAACCCGACGTTTTGCACCCGTGGGGCGGGCCATACTAGACGGTTCGAAGGACAAGATACGAGCACGGAGAGAGGGGCCGCACCGATCGAGTACCTGTCTATTGTGCCAGATGCCCGGGGCAATTACGACTTACGCCGCCCGGGGCGTTGAGTTCTTGGTCACACTAAAGGATGGGATGGTCCCCGGATCCTGACGCGTGTCAGTTATTCGGACCACACGTAAAGGCCGGCGCGCTCTGTTTTTTCCACGTCCGTAGCGAGGGCAGCCAACTGTTGGACGTATTGGCGGGACTGTGCGGCATCGAAGGGCATGTCTTCCTGGCCGGCCCAGGCGGCGGCGACGTCGTCAAGGACATTGGCTTCACCCTCGCTCTCGTACGTGAGCAATTCAGCGAGTGCCCTCACCATCGCCTCGGGAACTCCGAGCAGTGCATCACTGGTGACGTCCACCAGTGCGAGTTCGTAGTCGGCACCCGCTGCGTGGACTGCCTGACCGGCAAGATCACCCAACTGCTCCACCTCGAAGTCCGTGATGCCATCGATCCGGACTGCAGGGCCGGAAGCCTCGGCACCTTTACCCAGGGCGGCCGCCCGCTTGAGTGCTTCGTCGTGGGTGGCTACAAAAATTTCGGCAAAGCCCATGGAAAGTACTCTCAATCCTTCGTGCTGACGGGAGGTGAGGCGCAGGACCAATGGCCCTGAACCGTCATGCCCAGCCTAGTGCAGTCGAACCTGTGCAGCGCAGCGTAGTTGCGGGGCGCCCTTCCAGGCGCCTGCTAGCGAACCGCCACCCGCAGCTTGTTCCGCCACGGATCCTCGAACTGCAGTTCAGCACCGGTGTGGTGGTTCTGAACCCCGGCGATCCGCAAACGATCCGCGAGGGCACCGACATCCTCGCCTGAGGGCACCTCAATGAGCACTTCACCCAGTCCGAGCGTGTCCTTGCGGGGACCCGCGCCACGGCTGTTCCAGACATTCATGGCCATGTGATGGTGGTAGCCGCCCGCGGAAACAAACAGTGCCTGGCCATGCCAGCCTGCGGTCTTCTCGAAACCAAGGGTCCCGACATAAAAGTCGTGGGCCGTGGCGACATCGCCGACCTGCAGGTGGATATGGCCGACGCCGGCAGCGGCCTGGTGCTGGCCGCTGACCGCCGCTTCACTCAGGTGCTGCTGCAGGAAGCGCTGCGGCGGAAGCGCCACATTGTCCATCACGACGTTCTTGCCGTCCCACCGCCAGGAATCGCGGGGCTTGTCGTAGTAGAGCTCGATGCCATTGCCCTCGGGGTCGGTGAAGTAGAACGCTTCACTGACCAGGTGGTCTGCGCTGCCAACAAAAGCCCGGGGTTCATACTGGGCTGCCGTGGCGATGGTGGCTGCCAGCGATGGCTGGTCCGAAAAGAGGATGGCGGTGTGGAACAGGCCCGCCTCTCCCCGCCCCGGGATCTGCAGTCCGGCGGCGGGCGCAAGGTGGACCACCGGCTTGCCAATCCGACCCAGATAAAGTCCGCCATCCTGTTCGGCCACGACCTCCAGGCCCAGGGCGCGCTGATAGTAGTCACTCATCACCTTCATGTCACCAACCTTGAGCATGACGGTTCCCATGGTGAGGTCGGCAGGAAGAAGGTCCTGTACGGAGGATGCGGACATGTGAAGCTCCCGTTTGTTGAGGCGGCCGCCTTTCGGCACGTTCTACCTATCTAAATTACTTGAAGCTTCAATTTATTCCTAGCGGATAATGTGACCGCGCAGGACAACATGCTCAAGCGCGGAAACCGCGCTGAGCTCACGCCTCGGATCCTCCCGGCAGATGACGACGTCGGCACTGGCCCCTTCGCTGATGGACTCGGCGCCCAGCCACTTCCGGGCGCCCCACGCAGCGGCGTCAAGGACCGCAGAAGGCGGCAGGCCGGCGTCGTGCAGTTCTTTCATTTCCTCCGCAATCCGGCCGTGCCTGATCACGCTCCCGGCGTCCGTGCCCGCATAAATGGCGACTCCGGCTTCGTAGGCCTCCAACACCCGTTCGCGCCGGCGCTCCCACAAGCGCGTCATGTGGTCCGCATATTCGGGGAACTTCGGAGCCGCCTGGGCAGCGATGTCCGGGAAGGTCGCGATGTTCACCAGGGTAGGAACGATCGGAACGGCCTGCTCCACCAGCCGGGGCACGTGGCGCGGCAACAGCCCGGTTGCGTGTTCGATGCAGTCAATTCCGGCGTCCAGCATGTCGTCGATGGTGTCCTCCGCGAAGCAATGCGCGGTCACCCGGGCACCCTCATCGTGCGCTGCGGAGATGGCATCCTTCACGGTCTTCGCCGGGAAGGAGGCCGCGAGGTCGCCAACGCCGCGATCGATCCAGTCGCCCACCAACTTCACCCAACCGTCCCCGTCACGGGCTTCTTTGCGAACCGTCTCCACCAACTGATCCGGTTCAATCTCATGGCCCAATCCGCGGAGGTACCTGCGGCTTCGGGCAATGTGCCGGCCTGACCTGACAAGGCGCGGCAAATCCTCCCGATGCTGCACCCACCGTGTGTCGCTGGGAGATCCGCAGTCCCGGATCAACAAAGTTCCTGCGTTCAGGTCAGCCTGTGCCTGGGCGAGGGTGGTGGCCTCGTCCACCGCGCCACCGGCGCCAAGCCCGATGTGGCAGTGGGCATCGACGAACCCGGGAAGCACCCAGCCATCAAGAACCGTATCGGGAGGCCCCGATGGCCGCTCGAACGTCAGCACTCCCCCAACGGACCACATTCCGCGCCGTTCCTGATCCGGCGCTACAAGTACAGGTCCGCTGAATTCGATGATGTTGGCCATGGCAAAAGCCTAATCCGCGGAAGCGTTCAGGCAGCTGCGGAATTCATGTGACTGGGCGCCCAGGGGGAGCTGTGGTAGCTTCGTCTACGACCACACGGGGGCCCTTGCAGGGGCTGAGATCGGGCTGAGGCAGCCTGCGACCGTTGAACCTGTCCGGGTAATGCCGGCGAAGGAAGTGAGTAATCCTTTGAGCACCACCAAAACACAGCACAGCCCTGCCCAAAACAGCTCTACGCAAACCAGTCCTGTCCCAAATGAGGTAGTGACCCAGTCACTGAAGTCCCACTCGTTGGCGTACCTCGAAGACCATGAGGCCGGAATCCGGGTGCCGGTCACGGAAATAGCGCTGGAGCCCTCCCCCAACGGCCAGGCCAATGCCCCACTGAGGGTGTACCGGACGGCTGGTCCGGGGAGCGATCCGGTGGTGGGACTGGAGCCGTTCCGCGCGGAGTGGATCGAATCGCGCGGCGACACGGAGCCTTACACCGGTCGTGAACGGAACCTGCTCGACGACGGCAAGTCGGCGGTCCGCCGCGGCGCCGCCTCAGCGGAGTGGAAGGGGGCACAACCGGTGCCCCGCCGCGCCGTCGAGGGTAAGACCGTCACGCAGATGCATTACGCCAGGCAGGGCCTGGTGACCCCGGAAATGCGCTTTGTCGCGCTGCGGGAAAACTGCGACGTTGAACTGGTCCGCAGCGAGGTTGCCGCTGGGCGCGCCATCATTCCCAACAACATCAACCACCCGGAATCCGAGCCAATGATCATCGGCAAGGCCTTCCTGGTAAAGATCAACGCCAACATCGGAAACTCCGCCGTTACCAGTTCCATTGCCGAGGAAGTGGACAAATTGCAGTGGGCAACGCAATGGGGCGCGGACACCGTCATGGACCTCTCCACGGGCGATGACATCCACACCACCCGCGAATGGTTGATCCGGAACTCTCCCGTTCCGATTGGCACAGTTCCCATCTACCAGGCCCTGGAGAAGGTCAACGGAGAAGCCAACAAGCTCACCTGGGAGATCTTCCGCGACACCGTGATCGAACAGTGTGAGCAGGGCGTGGACTACATGACCATCCACGCAGGTGTGCTGTTGAGGTACGTGCCGCTGACAGCCAACCGCGTCACCGGCATCGTCTCACGAGGCGGTTCCATCATGGCCGGATGGTGCCTGGCGCATCACCAGGAGAACTTCCTCTACACGCACTTCGATGAGCTCTGCGAAATCTTCGCCAAGTACGACGTCGCATTTTCCCTCGGCGACGGCCTGCGTCCAGGCGCCACCGCCGACGCCAACGACGCCGCGCAATTCGCGGAACTGGACACCCTGGCCGAGCTCACGCAACGGGCCTGGGAGTTCGACGTGCAGGTCATGGTGGAAGGACCCGGGCACATCCCGTTCCACCTGGTCCGGGAGAACGTGGAACGCCAGCAGGAACTCTGCAAGGGCGCGCCCTTCTACACCTTGGGCCCGCTGGTTACCGATGTCGCTCCGGGCTACGACCACATCACTTCAGCCATCGGCGCCACGGAGATCGCCCGCTACGGCACGGCCATGCTCTGCTACGTCACGCCCAAGGAACATCTGGGCCTGCCCAACAAAGACGACGTAAAAACGGGCGTGATCACATACAAGATTGCTGCCCACGCGGCTGACCTGGCCAAGGGGCACCCCGGTGCCCACGAGCGGGACGATGCTCTTTCCAAGGCCCGTTTCGAGTTCCGGTGGCGGGACCAGTTTGCCCTGTCCCTGGACCCGGTGACGGCGGAGTCCTTCCACGATGAAACGCTCCCGGCAGAGCCAGCCAAGACGGCGCACTTCTGTTCCATGTGCGGACCCAAGTTCTGCTCCATGCGCATCAGCCAGGACATCCGCGACGAGTACGGATCAGCCGAAGCCCAGGCCGCTATCGCGGACATGTACAGCGGCATGCAGGAGAAGAGCGCGGAATTCCTGGCCTCTGGTGGAAAGGTCTACCTGCCTGAGCTTGAAGTACCGGCGAACTCAGGACGCCTGGGCTGACATTGCCCGTCCCACATCCGCGACGAATGATCGGATGATGTGGTCGCCGTCGACCGAATCCTGGGGCCGGTGCCCGCCCGCTGCCACGCGGCGGAGGGCGCCGGTTTCCTGGAGGTAGGCTGCAATTTCCTCGTACAGTGGTTCCCAACCACCCGTAAGAACCAAAGTGGGGACGCCGGGAACGATCTGCAGTGGCGCCTCCCAGGGCGGGGCCTGCAGCCTCAACCGACGAGCGGCGCGCTGTGCCTCCAAGGTTTCCAGTCCGCCGGTTTCGGCAGAAAAGGCGCGCAGGTAATACTCACGTTGGTAATCGGCGTCGTTCAGCTGGCTCCGCACCTCAAACAGCGGTTCCATCAGGGCGCGATACGAAGCGGTGGCGGGAAGTTCGGCAGTCAACGACAGGCAGGCGGGCTCCACCAGGGACAGCGAGTAAACAAGGTCCGGCCGCTCGACGGCCGCCAGCATGGCCGCGATGGCACCTTGCTCGTGAGCCACCACGTGGCCGCCCCCTGAATCGGCCAGCGCGTCCATCACAATGGCGACGTCGGCCGCGACGTTGGATTCCACCGGCTCGGCAACGGGATCAAAACCGTGCCTCCGGAGAAACAGGGCGTCGTAGGCAAGCGCCATGCCGTGCTGCTTGGGCCATGCCGCAGCACCGAAACTGCCCAGGCCGTGAAGGAAGACTACGCGCTGCTTCTGCATTGGTTCAGCCTATTCGACGGCTCTGACATCCCGGCCCCGACGCAGAGCCGGGACGCCGGCGCGGTTATTTGCCGAGGAACTTGTCGAAGCCCTTGGGGAGGTTGAGCGAGGACGGATCGAAGTCCGCTGCGCCCTGGCCAAAAGCCGCACCTGTTGGTGCTGCCGAGGCTGCGTTGGCCCGCTTGGCCTCCGCGTCGCGCAATTCCTGGGCCGCCTTGGCCGGGTTCCCCGAGCGCGCCTTCTTCTTGGGAGCGTTCTTCCCGTTCTTGCGTCCGCCGCCCGGGCCACCGAGGCCAGGCATTCCGGGCATGCCCGGCATGCCGCCACCCTGGGCCAGCTTCTTCATCATCTTCTGAGCCTGGGCGAAGCGCTCCAGGAGGCCGTTGACCTCGGAAACATGGACACCGGAACCCTTGGCGATACGCGCGCGGCGGGAACCATTGATGATCTTGGGAGCGACCCGCTCATGGGGCGTCATGGAGCGGACGATCGCCTCGACGCGGTCGATTTCCTTTTCGTCGAAGTTTTCCAGCTGCTGGCGGATGTTCTGCGCACCCGGCATCATCATGAGCATCTTCTTCATGGAGCCCATGTTGCGGATCTGCTGCATCTGGGCCAGGAAGTCGTCCAGGGTGAAGTCTTCCTGGTCGGCGAACTTCTTCGCCATCCTGGCTGCTTCGTCCTTGTCCCATGCCTTCTCGGCCTGTTCGATCAGGGTTAGGACGTCACCCATGTCCAGGATGCGCGAAGCCATGCGGTCCGGGTGGAAGAGTTCGAAGTCATCCAGGCCTTCACCGGTGGAGGCGAACATGACCGGCTTACCGGTGACCGACGCAACGGACAGCGCGGCACCGCCGCGGGCGTCGCCGTCGAGCTTGGATAGCACGATGCCCGTGAAGTTGACGCCTTCATCGAAGGCCATCGCCGTGTTGACGGCATCCTGGCCGATCATGGAGTCGATCACGAAGAGGACTTCGTTGGGGATGATGGCCTGGCGGATCCGGCGGGCCTGGTCCATCATCTCGGCGTCAACGCCGAGGCGGCCTGCGGTGTCCACGATCACGACGTCGTGCAGCTTCTGGCGCGCTTCCTCGACGCCGGCCTTGGCTACGGCAACCGGGTCACCGGCAGGGTGCTCAAGCTCGGAGGTAGCGCCGGGGTGCGGAGCGAAAACCGGGACCCCTGCGCGCTGTCCAACTACCTGCAGCTGCGTTACTGCATTGGGGCGCTGAAGGTCGCACGCCACCAGCATGGGGCTGTGGCCCTGGGCCTTAAGCCACTTGGACAACTTGCCGGCCAGGGTGGTCTTGCCTGCACCCTGAAGGCCGGCCAGCATGATGATGGTGGGACCGGTTTTCGCCAGGCGGATGCGGCGGGTCTCGCCACCGAGGATCTCCTTGAGTTCCTCGTTGACGATCTTCACGATCTGCTGGCTCGGGTTCAGCGCTCCCGAGACCTCGGCGCCCAGGGCACGTTCACGGATGCGGCCAGTGAACTCGCGGACCACGGACACGGCAACGTCCGCATCCAAAAGGGCACGGCGGATCTCCCGGACGGTGGCATCGACGTCGGCCTCGGTGAGGCGGCCTTTGCCACGAAGGTTCTTGAAGGTTGCTGTCAACCGGTCAGAGAGTGAATTGAACACGCGCCGCGCACTTCTTTCGATGGTCTACGGATGGTGGCCGGTCCGGCACACCAGGGTCTTGCTGATGCCTGCCCCGGCAAACTTGTCTCAACCACAACAAATCTGCGATAACCACGGGACTCGACTATCTAGGGTACCAAGTCACGCTGGCAAGGTGGCATGCTGGCACAGTGACCAGTAAAACAACTGTAAAAACGTTGCTCATCCTCGGCGCGTCCGGGGACCTGACAGGCAGGCTGCTCCTGCCCGGACTTGCCGGGCTGTTGGCGGCCGGGCGCGCGCCCGGGCTGAGGCTGGTGGGGGCCGGTTCGGACCCATGGTCGCCGGAGCAATGGCAGGAACGGGTCAAGGGCGCTTTCGAAGCGGCGTCGAAATCAGCGGATGCTGCCGGAAGCGCGGCGCTGGCCGCCGTCGCCGAAAGCACCGCCTACCACCAGCTTGATGTGACAGCGGATGGCCCCTTGGCCGAACTGCTGGCACAACTGGAGGGCCCCATCGCCGTGTACTTCGCGCTGCCTCCCCACATCAGCCAGAAGGCCTGCGAAGTCCTGAAGCGGGACCAGGTACCAGCCGGCACCCGCCTCGTGATGGAGAAGCCCTTCGGTTCCGGGACTGAATCAGCCCACGAACTGAACAAGACACTGGCAGCGTTGGTGCCAGAGGACCACATCCACCGCGTTGACCACTTCCTTGGCAAAGCCACAGTGCTGAACATCCTGGGCCTTCGCTTCGCCAACAGATTCCTGGAACCCGTGTGGAACCGGGACCACATCGAGAAGGTGGAGGTCATCTTCGACGAGGACCTGGCACTTGAGGGCCGGGCACGCTACTACGACACCGCAGGCGCCTTGAGGGACATGATCCAAAGCCACCTCCTGCACATCATGGCGTTCCTGGCCATCGACGCCCCGGCCACCATCGAGGAACGCGACCTCCGTGATGCCGTGGCCACCGTCCTGCGGGCCAGCAGCATCAAGGCCCCCTTCCCGGAAACCACGCGGCGCGCCAGATACACGGCGGGAACCCTTGGCGAACGAACGGTGCCAGATTACGCAGCTGAGCAGGGCGTGGATCCCGGCCGAAACACCGAGACCCTGGCCGAGGTCCAGGTGGAGATCAACAACTGGCGCTGGGCCGGTGTTCCGTTCATTCTTCGCTCCGGCAAGGCATTGGGACGGCGCCGCAAGGAAGCCGTCATCACCTTCCGTCCCGTCCCGCACCTGCCCACCGGGTTCGCGGGTGTGGACTCCCCCAACCAACTCCGCATTGGATTCGGCCCGGATGTCCTGCGGCTCGACGTCGATGTCAACGGTCCGGGCGACATCTTCACCTTGGACCGCGCCAGCCTGGTGGCTGAGCTCAACGCGGCAGAACTGCTGCCCTACGGTGAAGTACTTGAGGGAATCCTCAACGGCGACCCCCTGCTGTCCGTACGCGGAGATACCGCCGAGGACTGCTGGCGGATCATCGAGCCGGTCCTCCGGGCCTGGGAGAGCGGCGAGGTTCCCCTGGAAGAATACGACGCCGGCAGCGCCGGACCCGCAGCCTGGCCCACCGCCGTCGAGGACTAAAGCCAGCGATAACGCAGAGCGGGCCGGGTACCTGAATGGGTACCCGGCCCGCTTTTGCCTGTCGGTGGTTTCAGTCCTAGATTGCGGCTGCGCCGCGTTCCCCGGTGCGAACCCGGACAGCTTCATAAACATCCATTGTCCACACCTTGCCGTCACCAGCACGGCCGGTGTTCGAACTGGCGATGAGGACATCAAGGATGTCGTCTGCCTGCTCGTCCGTTGCGAGAACCTCGATACGGATCTTGGGAAGCAAATCCACGTTGTATTCAGCTCCGCGGTACACCTCGGTATATCCGCGTTGCCGGCCATAACCGCTGGCCGCGCTGACCGTCAGGCCCTGGACTCCGTAGGCTTCGAGGCCTTCACGGACCGCTTCAAGCTTTTCGGGACGAACGATCGCCGTGATGAGCTTCATGCCTGGACACTCTCCTTGCCTTCTGCGGATGCCTTGGTTGCTGCGCTGTCTGATTTACCGGTCATGGCCTCGTGCAGCGGCTGGAAGCTGCCACCGTGGCCGTTGACGCCGAACTCGTAAGCGGTCTCAGCGTGGAGGCTGAGGTCGACACCGACGTTCTCCTGTTCCGTGGAGACCCGGAAGCCCATGGTCTTGTGGATTGCCAGGGCGATGATGGCCGTCATCACGGCCGAGAAGACAATCGCTACACCGGCTGCTGCGAGCTGTGCCCAGAGCTGGGTGAAGCCACCACCGTAGAACAGGCCGCCGGGCGTGGTGCCCTCGGTCGGCACTGCGATGAAGCCTATTGCCACCGTGCCGATGATGCCGGACACGAGGTGAACACCCACAACGTCCAGGGAGTCGTCGAAGCCCCATCGGAACTTCAGGCCGACTGCCAAGGCCGAGGCCACACCGGCTACGACGCCGAGACCGAGAGCACCCACGGGGCTGACATCTGCGCAAGCAGGGGTAATGGCGACAAGGCCAGCGACCACACCGGATGCGGCGCCGAGCGAGGTCGGGTGGCCGTCACGGATTCGTTCGGTAATGAGCCAGCCGATCATGGCCGCAGCGGGAGCGGCGAGGGTGTTGATCCAGATGAGGCCAGCCTGTTCGGCGGTGGCTGCTGCACCGCCGTTGAAGCCGAACCAGCCGAACCACAGGATGGCCGCACCCAACATGACGAACGGGATGTTGTGCGGGCGGTGGTTCGGGTCCTTGCCGAAGCCGCGGCGGTTGCCAATGATGAGGACCAGGACGAGCGCCGCCACACCGGCGTTGATGTGCACCACGGTGCCACCGGCGAAGTCGATCGCGTGGCCGAGCGCCTTACCGATCACTCCCTCAGTACCAAACAGCCCCCCGCCCCAGACCATGTATGCCAGGGGAGCGTAGACGAGCGTGACCCATACAGGAACGAAAATGCTCCATGCACCGAACTTGGCGCGGTCAGCAATCGCACCGCTGATGAGGGCTACCGTGATGATGGCGAAGGTTGCGGCGTAGCCGACCTTGATGAGTCCATCCGGAGTGGCGTTGACACCTTCAAGGCCGAAAGTGGCGAACGGGTTGCCAACGATCTCCAGGAAACCCTCGCCGGAGCTCATGGACGAACCCCACAGCACCCAGACGACGCCGACGATACCGATGGAGATGAAGCTCATCATCATCATGTTCAGGGCTGCTTTGGCGCGCGTCATGCCGCCGTAGAAAAATGCCAGACCAGGTGTCATGAACAGCACAAGCGCCGCCGCCACCATGACCCATACGTGACCTGCGGTAAGTTCCATGGTGCACGTTCCTCTCTTGCTAGATCTGCGGTTCAACCGCTGTCCTGACGCCTTTTGCGTCCTGCTTAAGAGTTTTGTGCCGCCGTGTTTCACCTGCGCAGGTTTTATATTGCGGGCCGGTTACAACAACCTCCCCAACGTAAATGGTGCATATCTCCGATGTTACGGATATGTTTCAGGCGTCAGACTTCACTGGAAATGCCCAGCTCCACGCCCTGTGCGGCCGCAGGGCTGCCACAACACACTACGAAGGACCAGCACCGAATGACCCAGTCGCCCCGATCCATCAGAGCTCCAAGGATCCGGCAGGAGAAGGCCCCGTTACCGCGGGACGTTAAGGTGATGTTGGCGGCTGCGTTCCTGATTGCCTTGGGCTTCGGGCTCGTGGCTCCTGTCTTGCCGCAATTCGCCACCACTTTCGGCGTCGATGCCATGGCCGCAGGGGTGATCGTGAGCATCTTCGCGTTCATGAGGCTGGTGTTTGCCCCCGCCGGCGGTGTCTTGATCGGACGATTCGGGGAACGGAACGTGTATGTTTCGGGCCTTCTGATCGTTGCCGTTTCCACAGCCGCCTGCGCTTTCGCCCAGGATTACTGGCAGTTGCTGGTCTTCCGTGGCCTGGGCGGAGCGGGATCTGTGATGTTTACCGTGGCAGCCATGGGTTTGCTCATCCGGCTTGCTCCCCCGGAACGGCGAGGCCGGGTTTCAGGTGCCTACGCTTCAGCGTTCCTGATCGGCAGCGTCCTGGGACCGGTGGTCGGCGGCCTGCTGGCCGGATTCGGTCTTCGGGTTCCTTTCCTGGCCTACGCCGGCGCCCTTCTTGTTGCTGCCCTGGTGGTCCGGACCATGCTCAGTGGCGACGGAGGCACCACCCAGGATGCCGAACATGCGCCTGCCATGGCCCTCAAGGATGCGCTGAAGGACTCGGCCTACCGGGCTGCTGTCTTCTCAAGCTTCGGCAATGGCTGGGTGACCTTCGGGGTCCGCATGGCCACCATCCCGCTGTTCGCGGTGGTGGTCCTTGATTCACGGCCCGAAACAGCCGCTTGGGCGCTGGCCGTCTTCGCCGTCGGCAATGCCCTGGCCCTGACGTTCTCCGGCCGTCTGGCCGATGCCTGGGGGCGCAAGCTCATGCTCATCCCGGGCCTCGTTGTTACCGGCCTTGCCACTGGCCTCATAGGCCTGACAACGGACCTCACGGCGTTCTTCATAGCCTCAGCCATTGCGGGATTCGGCTCCGGCTTGCTGGGCCCGGCGCAGCAGGCCGCCGTCGCCGATGTCATTGGACGGGGACGCTCGGGCGGCAAGGTGCTGGCAGTCTTCCAGATGGCTGCCGACACCGGCGCCATCATCGGTCCTGTCGTCGCGGGCCTGTTGGCCGATCGCCTGGGTTATGGATGGGCTTTCGGCATCACAGGAAGCGTACTGCTGCTAACGGCCGCGGGCTGGTTGATGGCCCGCGAGCCGTTGGCAGCCCGTACTAGTTGAGCAGTGCGTCGACGAAGCCCTCGGCTTCGAAGGGCGCGAGATCGTCCGGCCCTTCACCCAGGCCAATAAGCTTGACCGGAACACCGAGTGACCTCTGGATGGCTACAACGATTCCGCCCTTGGCCGTACCGTCCAGCTTGGTCAGCACGATGCCCGTGATGTTGACCACCTCAGCGAAGACCCGCGCCTGGTTGAGGCCGTTCTGGCCGGTGGTGGCGTCCAGGACCAGCAGGACCTCGTCTACCTCTGCCAGCTTTTCAATAACTCGCTTGACCTTGCCGAGCTCGTCCATCAGGCCGGTCTTGTTCTGCAAGCGGCCCGCTGTGTCCACCATGACCACGTCGACTTCCTGGTCGATGCCTGCCTTCACGGCCTCGTAGGCAACAGAGGCGGGGTCGGCGCCGTCGATGTCCGACTTCACTGTGGGAACGCCCACACGCTGGCCCCATGTGGCCAATTGTTCAGCCGCAGCGGCGCGGAAGGTATCGGCGGCGCCCAGCAGGACGTCCTTGTCTTCGGCCACCAGGACGCGGGCCAGCTTGCCCACGGTGGTTGTCTTGCCAACACCGTTCACACCGACAACAAGCACGACGGCGGGACGGTCGGCCTTGCGGTCGACGTTCAGGGAGCGATCCATGCCGGGATCAACGAGCTTGATGAGCTCCTCGCGGAGCATGGCTTTGACGTCTTCGGGGCTTCGGGTGCCCAGGACCTTGACCCGCTCGCGCAGGGCATCCACCAGCTGCATGGTGGGCTCAGTACCGAGATCGGCGAGGAGGAGGGTTTCCTCCACTTCGTCCCAGACGTTCTCATCGATTTTGTCGCCGGACAGCAGGGCCAGCAGGCCCTTGCCGAGGATGTTGTTGGACTTGACCAGGCGGGCGCGCAGGCGGGTCAGCCGCCCTTCCACCGGTGCCGGGGTGTCGATGGCGATGGTTTCGAGCCCAGCGGCGTCATCCGGGACCCCGGCGCCGTCGACTGTTCCGTCAAAGGTGGGTGCGGGTGCCTTCACCGCCTCCGGGCGGTCCTCCACAAGAGTTCCGCCGCTGGCTGCCGAAGACTGCAGGGGATCGTTCGCGTCCCGTGTTCCGGGGTACTTTGCGCCCGACTTGCGGGCTTTCATCAGTACCGGCACGAGTCCGCCGACCACTACGAGCGCAGCGACAATGGACAGAATTATGGGTAGGAAATCGTTCACTCCCCTACCTTCTCATAAAGCTATGCCCCGGCACCGAGCCTCTGGCTGATGACGGTGGACACCCCGTCTCCCCGCATGGTGACGCCATAGAGTGCGTCGGCAACTTCCATGGTTCGTTTTTGGTGTGTGATCACGATGAGCTGGCTGGACTCCCGGAGTTCTTCGAAGATGGTGATCAGCCGGCCCAGGTTGGTGTCGTCCAGGGCGGCTTCAACTTCGTCCATGACGTAGAACGGTGACGGCCGTGCCTTGAAAATGGCAACCAGGAGTGCGACGGCGGTCAGCGAGCGTTCACCGCCCGACAACAGTGACAGCCTCTTGATCTTCTTGCCCGCAGGTCGCGCTTCCACCTCAATGCCGGTGGTCAGCATGTCATCAGGATCCGTGAGCACCAACTTGCCTTCCCCACCGGGGAAGAGCCGGGCAAAAACGTGGTCGAATTGGGCCGAAGTGTCAGCGAAGGCCTCCGTGAAGACTTGCTGTACCCGGTTGTCGACTTCCTTGATGATGTCCAGCAGGTCCTTGCGGCTGGACTTGAGGTCCTCCAATTGGGAGCTCAGGAATTGGTGCCGTTCCTCAAGGGCGGCGAACTCTTCGAGCGCCAGCGGGTTGACCTTGCCCAGCGCGGCCAACTCGCGCTCGGCCTTCTTCAGCCGTTTCTCCTGCTCTGCCCGTACGAACGGGACCCCTTCAAGCACCGGTTCGCCATTCTCGTCCACTGGCGCCCGCAGTTCAGCCCACTTATCCGTGGTGGATCCCGCGGGAAGCGGAACCGGCTGGTCCGGACCGTAGTCCGCAATGAGCTGTTCCGCGGAAAGCCCCAGCTCATCGATGGCCCGGGTTTCCAGGGCTTCGATCCGCAGCCGCTGCTGTGTTCGTGCCATCTCATCCCGGTGCACGGAATCGGTCAGCTCGGCAAGCTCGCGTGCCAGAGCCTCGTTGCCGGAGCGGACTTCTGAAAGTTCTTTTTCCAGGAACTCCCGTGTTTGCTCTGCCTGGTCCCTTTGCTGGGCAGCCAGGTCAACAGAAACATCAAGGTATCGGAGGGTCTGCTCCACCGCCGAAACCACTGCGGCAGCACGTTGCGCCTGGGCCCTGCGTCGCTGGGCTCTTCTGGCGGCCTCCTCGCGCGCCCGGCGTTCCGTTGCCGCAGCCCGTTCCAGGGACGCCGCACGGTTGCTGATGGCTCCCAGCTGTTCTTCTGCGGTGCGAAGGGCCAGCCGGGCTTCTGTCTCAAGTGCGCGGGCCGTCCTTGCTTCAGCGGCGAGTTCATCCCGCTGGTCGGTCGACGGCTCCTCGTCCGGGATCTCCTGGGCAGCGGCAAGGCGCTCTGCGGCAACTTCCAAATCCAACTGCGCTTCGGCGATGTTCGCTTCCGCCTTGGCCATGGACGCGGCGAGACGATCACTTTCGCCCACTGCGCTGCGAAGAACTGAGTTCAAATGGCCCAGTCGCTCGGCGACCGCAGCAAGGCGGGCATCGGATTCGTGCAGTCTTTCCAAGGCGGCATCGGCCCGGTCCTGCGCTTCGGCGCGGCGGGACTGGGCCCCGGCCAGGGCAAAGCGGCCCCGCTCCAGACGCGCAGTGACCTCCTGAAGGCGTGCTCCGGCGTCGTCCACTGCCGCTTGTACCTCAAGCAGCGAGGGCGCACTGGCCGAGCCGCCCAGCACGGTCACGGCGGTAAAGACATCGCCTTCAGTCGTGACAGCCTTGATGCCGGTGTGGTCCGCCACCAGGGCGGCTGCCGCCCGGACATCTTCCACGACGACGGTACCAGCCAGGAGCTGCAGCGCACCGTGCCCTGCAGGGTCGGCGATCTTCACGACATCGGCAGCCCACCGGCACCCGGCGGGCAGTTCGCCAATGCCCGATCCGCCCATGCCTGATCCGCCGGGGCCTGATGCTGCGTCGTCGTCGGCAAAACCATCTGCCAGGAGCAACGCTGCCCTACCGGCGTCGTCCTTTTTCAGCAGCTTGACGGCAGCGACTGCGGCGTCGGCGTCGGCCACCACCAAGGCATCCGATGCACTGCCCAATGCTGCGGCAATGGCGGCCTCATAACCGGGTTCGATGCTGACCAAGCCCGTCAGTGGTCCGAGCACGCCAACGGCTGAGAGAAGATGGCCGGAGCCGTCCTTGCGGTTGAGCCCCAGCTGAAGGGCATCGCGCCGGGCAGTCAGGGCGTCCCGCTCACGGACGGCTTCCCGCTCGGAAGCCTTGAGATCTTCAATCTCTGCGAGCACTGCGTCCAGGGCCGCTGTGGCTTCCTCGTATTCGGCGTCCAGGCTCTCTTCGCCGTCCTCGACGCCGGCCACTTGCGTTTCGAGGGCGGCGAACTCGCTTTGTGCCTTGCGGCGCCGCTCATCGCCCGCACCCAGGGATTCCCTCAGCCGGCCACGCTCCGCCTCAGCGGCCTCGGCACGGGAGCGTGCTGCTGCCAGCTGTCCGGCGAGCCGGGCGAGTCCCTCCCGACGGTCCGCTGCGGCACGCAACATGCCTGTGAGGCGTTTATCCTCTGCCGCTGCGAGCGCCTCGGCTGCGTCCTTGGCAACGGTGGCTTCCATGAGGGCCGCCTGTTTGGCCAGGATGTCGTGTTCCAAGGCAGCCTGTTCTTCCCGGACCCGCGCGGCCTGGCGCTCAAGGTGCTCCGGATCGCGCCCCGAGTCAGCGGCCACCTCCGAGGAACCCAGAAGCCGTTTGCGTTCTGCGGCAAGGGATCCCAGGGAACGCAACCGTTCCCTTCCGGCGGAGAGCTGGTACCAGTTATCGCGTGCGGCGTTAAGGCGGGGGGTTGCCTCGGCGGCTTGCTGTTCCAGGCCCGCCTGGCGGCGTCGTCCGACGTCGAGCCCGGCTTCGACAACCAGGCGCCGCTCCTTGAGGGCAGCTTCGTCGGCGACGTCCTGTTCAAGGGTGGTTGTCAGTTGCACGAGGTCATCGGCCAGGAGGCGGGCGCGGGCGTCACGGACGTCGAACTGGACGGATTGTGCGCGGCGGGCGATTTCTGCCTGCTTGCCCAAGGGAGTCAGTTGGCGTCGGATTTCGGCGGTGAGATCACCAAGGCGTGCAAGGTTGGCCTGCATGGCCTCCAGCTTGCGCACTGTTTTCTCTTTGCGCCGCCGGTGTTTGAGGATGCCTGCGGCCTCTTCGATGAAACCCCGGCGGTCCTCGGGCGTTGCATGCAGGACCCTGTCCAACTGGCCTTGGCCGACGATGACGTGCATTTCCCTGCCGAGCCCCGAATCGGAGAGGAGTTCCTGGATGTCCAGGAGCCGGCATGGCGCGCCGTTGATGGCGTATTCGGAACCGCCCGTGCGGAAGAGGGTCCGGGAGATGGTTACTTCGCTGTACTCGATGGGAAGGGCGTTGTCAGCGTTGTCGATGGTCAGCGAGACGTGGGCCCGGCCAAGGGGCGGGCGGCCCGAGGTGCCAGCGAAGATGACGTCTTCCATTTTCCCGCCGCGCAGTGTTTTGGCGCCTTGCTCGCCCATGACCCAGGCCAGCGCGTCCACTACGTTGGATTTGCCGGAACCGTTGGGACCGACGACGGCAGTGACGCCGGGCTCGAAGTCGAACGTCGTGGCCGACGCAAACGACTTGAATCCGCGGACGGTCAAACTTTTCAAATGCAAGGCGCTTCGGTTCTCCTGGGTGGCCCGGGTGTTTGTGTCCCCCTAAATCTACTGCCGTTTACGTGAAATCCACGGATCTGAAGCGGGAAAGCCTTGCGGCAGCCATGCCACACCCCTACACTCCTGCCAAGGGTTACTTGGTGGATTCGTTCCGGTGATCCGGCTCCGGCTTGAACTTGTGTTCGGCCTTGGCTGGATCCGGTCCCGTAGTAGGAACGCCTGTCCACAGGGCACCGTGTTTTGCATAACTGAAGATCTTGGTTTGACCCTGGCTGGGGAGCGGCAAGCAGGGGCTGCGCATGGGCGCAGGCCCGTCATGGCAATTGGCGTACCACTCCAGGAGTTCTCATGCCCGGTCCTTCAGCAACCCCACCGCAGCGGGCCCTCAAGGGTTTCCTCGTCCCTTTGGTGTTGGCAATGGTGGCAGCTCTGCTTCCGTTGACCGCGCCGGCAGCCGTGGCGGTAGGTCCATGCGATCCCATAGTGAACGCTGTGGCTTGCGAAAATTCGAAACCGGGCAGCCCTCCCTCGGAATGGGACATCACAGGCGCCGGGGATGACACCATCCAGGGATTCTCCACCGACATCAGTGTCAACGCGGGGCAACCCATCCGCTTCAAGATCGACACGAAAGCTCCCAGCTACACCATCGCGATCTACCGCACAGGCTGGTACGGGGGCAACGGTGCCCGCAAGATCGCCGATGTCACGCCGTCGGTACTGCGCCAGACCCAGCCTGCCTGCAAGAGCGATGTCACCACTGAACTGTATGACTGCGGTACGTGGGCGGTCTCAGCGACCTGGCAGGTTCCCGCTACAGCCGTATCCGGGGTGTACATCGCGCTGCTGACCCGGCCGGACACGGGCGGGCAAAGCCATATCACCTTCATCGTCCGCAATGACGGCAACCGGTCATCAATTGTTTTCCAGACTGCCGACCAAACCTGGCAGGCGTACAACACCTACGGCGGCGCCGACTTCTACCAGGGAGCCGTCAACGGCCGGGCATACAAGGTCAGCTACAACCGTCCCGTAAACACGCGCGATGGCATCGGGGGACGCGACTTCTACTTCGCCAACGAATACCCCATGGTGCGGTTCCTGGAGCAAAACGGCTACGACGTCAGCTACGTCAGCGGCCTTGACGCTGACCGCAGCGGCGCGGAACTGCTGAACCACAAAGTCTTCCTATCCGTCGGACACGACGAATACTGGTCCGGCCCGCAGAGGGCCAACGTAACTGCGGCCCGCGACGCGGGCGTCAACCTCCAGTTCCTCTCGGGCAACGAGATGTACTGGCGTACACGGTTTGAGCCCTCCTCCGTGGACGGCGCCGCCGGCCGCACTTTGACGTGCTACAAGGAAACCTGGAGCAACGGCAAGATCGACCCCACGAGCCAATGGACCGGTACCTGGCGCGATCCACGGTACGCTTCCCAGGCAAATGGTGGAGGGCTGCCGGAAAACGGGCTGACGGGCACGGCCTATATGTCCAACTTCACGGACCTGCCGGTGACTGTTTCAGCCGCTGAAGGAAAGTCGCGGCTGTGGCGGAATACCTCGCTGGCTACCCTGGCCGCAGGTTCCACGGCGGCCTTGGCACCACACACAGTAGGCTACGAATCCGACGAGGACCTTGATAACGGATTCCGCCCATCGGGTTTGATCCAGCTTTCCACGACTGTGGGCAGTGTCAGCGAGTATCTCCAGGATTACGGGAATACGGTCAAGCCCGGAACCACCACCCACCACGTCACCATGTACCGTGCGCCCAGCGGGGCCCTGGTCTTCTCGGCAGGCAGCGTCCAGTGGACTTGGGGCCTGGACCAGGAACACGACGGCGACGGCGCCGCGGCCGATGCGCGCATGCGGCAGGCGCAAGTGAACCTGCTTGCAGATATGGGCGCGCAGCCGGCAACCCGCGCAGCAGGACTTGTTGCTGCGAGCGCGAGCAGTGACCTGACCGGCCCCACCGTGACCATCTCCGCCCCCGCCAACGGCGCCACCATCGCGCACGGCAATAGTGTGACAGTTACCGGAACGGCGACGGACAGCGGCGGCGTAGTGGCCGGCGTCGAGGTTTCAACCGACGGCGGTACCACGTGGCATCCTGCCCAGGGCAAGGCGAGCTGGACGTACACCTACATCCAGAAGGGCCTGGACACCGCCGCGATCCAGGTTCGGGCCGTCGATGACAGCGCCAATATCGGAGCTGTGGCCACCAGGAACCTGACCCTCACAGGGCCGTACAGCGTCTTCGGCCAAACGGTACCTGCCACAGTGGATTCCGGAGACGGCGGTGCCTACGAGATGGGCATGCAGTTCACCCCGTCGGTGAATGGCTTCATCACGGGCGTCCGCTTCTACAAGAGCACGGCGAACACTGGAACGCACATTGGTTCCTTGTGGAGCTCCACCGGCACTCGCCTGGCGACCGCTACGTTTGCCAACGAGACCGCATCGGGCTGGCAGAGCGTGCTTTTCAGCCAGCCGGTAGCGGTGTCCGCAGGTCAAAAGTACACGGTCTCCTACTGGGCTCCCAAGGGGCATTACGCCACCAAGGACTACCAGTGGGCAAGTTTTGGGTCCAATGATCCGCCGCTGAAGGTTGCCGGTGGGTTCGGCGCCGAACCTGCGGGCGTCTACAACACCTCTCAAGGCTTCCCGACCACGAGTTTCAATGGCGGCAACTACTTTGTTGATGCCGTGTTCAGCACTGTGGATACGTCCCCGCTGACAGTGAACGGGCAGTCCCCCATCCCGTCGTCGTCCAGCGTCGCCGTGACCACCAAGGTCAGCGCTTCCTTCTCCAAGACCGTGACAGCGGCCAGCGTGCAGCTGTCCTTGAAGTCTTCGGCCGGGACCGTTGCGGGCAGTACAAGCTACGACGCCACCACGCGGAAAGCAACGTTTACTCCGACTTCCCAGCTGGCCTACAGCACCGTTTACACAGCAACGTTGTCAGGCACTGACAGCACGGGCGGCCAGGTCACTTCGGGCGGTACGTGGACCTTCACCACTGCTGCTACGGCTTCAGTCCCGGGTTCTTGCCCGTGCAGTCTTTATGACGACACCGTCACACCCGGCATCGCTGAAATCCAGGACGGTGTACCTCTGACCCTGGGCGTGCGGTTCACCAGTGTCTCCGCCGGGCAGGTCAACGGCGTCCGCTTCTACAAGTCCGCCGGCAACACCGGGACGCACACAGGTGCCCTCTACACAGCCGGCGGCCAGCAGCTGGCCACGGTAACCTTCGCCAATGAGAGCAGCTCCGGCTGGCAGACGGCCATCTTCAGCCAACCGGTCCAGATGGCTGCCAACACTGAGTACATCGCCAGCTACAAGTCACTCACGGGCGCCTATTCGGCAACCACCAATGGCTTTGGCTCAGGCATGAGCGTAGGACCACTGAGGACGGTTTCGGATGCGGGAGCCTACACTTACAGCGGGGACTTCCCTGCTTCTCGGTCCACGAGCAGCTACCTGGTAGACGTGGTTGTCACTATCACCGCTCCCCCGTTCACAGTCGGCGGCCAATCGCCCATTCCGAACGCTTCGAGTGTCCCTCTGAACACAACTGTCAGCGCGGTCCTTTCCGAAGCAGCGGTTGCCTCGAGCGTCGCGCTGTCCCTTAAGACCGCCGCCGGCGTTGCGGTGGCCGGAACCACCGCCTACGACACAACCACCCGCAAGGTCACCTTCACGCCGTCGGCTGCCTTGGCGGCAGCAACGTCGTACACGGCCACAGTGACTGCGACGGCGACCTCGGGACAACCGATGTCGTCCGGCGGTACGTGGCAATTCACCACAGTCCAGGCCGCGGGCACGCCCGGTTCGTGCCCGTGCACCCTGTACGAGGACACGGTGACCCCCACGACCCTCGAAGTCGATGATGGTGTGCCGTTGACCTTGGGTGTGAGGTTCACCAGTGACACGGCCGGCCAGGTAACCGGCGTGCGCTTCTACAAGTCCTCCGGCAACACTGGAACCCACACCGGGTACCTTTACACGGTTGGTGGCCAGGTCCTTGCGACGGTGACATTCACGAACGAGTCCAGCGCCGGTTGGCAGACGGCAACGTTCAGCCAGCCCGTGAACATCCAGGCCGACACCGAGTATGTAGCTGCGTACAAGACGCCCACCGGCAAGTACTCCTACACCTCCGGAGGCTTCGGCGATGGCTTCACGCGGGGTCCGCTGAAGACCCAGCCGGATTCCGGGGCCTACTCGTACAGCAGCGACTTCCCGAGTACGGCCTCGACGGCCAGCTACCTAGTGGACCTGGTCTTCACCGTAGCCACACCGCCGCTGACGGTCAGTGCGCAGGTGCCCGCTCCCGGGGCGACTGCCATCCCCACGGACGTGAAACCATCCATCACGTTCTCTACCGCCATCAATCCGGGTGCCACGTTCACCTTGACCGCGAACGGCTCGTCCGTGGCGGGAACGGCGGCGTTGTCAGCTGACGCGCGCACCATCACGTTTACGCCGACGGCAGCCCTTCCCGCCAACACCCAGATAACCGCCAACGTCTCGGCAGTGGCCACCCCCCAAGGCCAGACCTTGCCCCCGACCACCTGGCAGTTCACCACGGCGGCGGCAGCCCTCCAGCAATCCACGATCTTCGGTTCGCTGCTTCCACAGGTTGCCGCCAACTCCGACTCCCTTTCAGTGGAGCTGGGCACTGCCTTCACAGTGTCCCAGACCGGCAATGTGACTGGGATCCGTTTCTACAAGGGGACCGGCAACACGGGAACCCACGTTGGTTCGCTATGGAACGCCGCGGGCACGCGGCTGGCACAGGTGACGTTTACCAATGAAACGAGCACCGGCTGGCAGACCGCCACGTTGGCCACCCCGGTAGCGTTGTCCACGGGTCAAACCTACGTGGTGTCCTACCGTGCACCGAACGGCCACTACTCCACCACACAAGGGTTCTTCAACCAGACGTGGACCAGCGGAGTCTTCACCGCTTCAGGACCAAACAACGGACGTTACCGGTACGGCTCCGGCGGCGTGATGCCCACCAACTCCTGGAACGCAACGAACTACTTCGTGGACGTGGTCTACGCCACCGCCGCTCCAGCCCAGCAGTTGGCTGCGCCATCACCGTCAGCCACGGCAACGGCTAGTCCGACGCCAACAGCAACACCAACGGCAACCCCTACTGCGACACCGACACCGACACCGAGTCCGACTCCCAGCCCGACACAGTCAGGCGGACTGGTGTGCGGTTTGCTTCGGATCTGCTAAGTCCGCTTCAACGGACAACGCTGCTTCAACGGACAACAGGGCTTCAATGGACAACGCTGGGCGACCAAGCATGGGCGATAAACATGCTTGGTTGCTCGGCGGGATCCGTTCCCAGCTTCCAGATGTTGCTGTCCCCATCGGTGGTTTCGTCCGGCAGCCCATAGAGAAGGTTCTTCCCATCCAGCCATTCGACTTGGTCGTCCACGCTGCGCTTTTCGGCAAGGACGGTTTCTTGTCCGGTGGCGAGGTCAAGAACCGCGACGTTCCAATGTGCCGCCAGCGCACCGCCGTCGTTCTTCTTGTACGCGATCCTGGTCCCGTCCGGGGAAATCGAAGGGCACTCCACGTTGTCATGGATAGCTGTCAGGGTTCTCGCTGACAAGCTCCCGCGTACCAGCCAAATGCGCCCGGAAGCGGCCGCTGTGGCATAGAAGACGTCAGCTTGCCCCGGGGCGAAGGTCACGCCCCAGATGTTCCGGTCCGTGACTTGGAGGCGCTCGCCGTTGACGAGCAGGGCAAAGTCCTCAAGGTTGCCGGAAGTTCCGCCGGGGACGCTGATCTCGGTGGCGGTCGAAAATCCTGCAGTGGCGTAGGAGTGGCCGGTGACGAACACGGTAGTGGAGATCATGGAACCATCGGGACTGATCCGGGTCCTGCTGGGTATTCCGGGCAGCGGCCAGGATCTTTGTTGCTCCCAGTTGCGGTTGAACACTGCGGCTTCGAAGGAGGTCACCAGCCCACGGTTGGTGCGCAGGCACACGACGCTGTCCAGGGAACCGTAGACCCGGTCGCAATCCTGCCCGCTGATGGCCCGGGTGCCGCCGGGGTCGGACAACGGTACTGTTGCGGCATTTCCGTAGCCCTGGCCCGACGCAGTGTTCCGGAACAGTACGAATGGAGCCGCAGGAATCTGCCCACCTGCTGAAGTTCCAACGGACGAAGCTGCCGTCCGGCTCTCTTCAAAACGCTGATACGCTCCCACCGCGTAGATTCCGGCGGTGACCAACACCAGTACCGTTACCACCAGGAGCGCGCCCCACCGCACCCTTCCTCCGGCGACCCCTTGGGCGGCCTGATCCTTCATGCGCCGTCACTGACGTCGGCTGTTTGCGCCCGTTTGGCACCACGGAGGATGAAGAACACAGCAATAACGGCGCAGGCCAACAACGCCGCGGCCACCAGCATCGCAGCGGAAGCGCCAACCGCGTACCACAGCACACCAAACCCGGCCGATGCTGTCATACGGCTAAGGGCCACCACAGTCTGGGCGGATGCGATTCCCGTGGCGAGTTTCCCCGAAGGTGTCAGCTGGCTGGCCAAGGCGGCCAGGACGCCGTCGGTACCTGCGTAGAACGCTCCCAACAGGATCAGGCAACCCACTGTCGCCCACAAACCTCCAAAGGGTGCCGCGGCCAGCAGGTAGGTGGCCAGCAGCGCGACGTGCCCGCCTATGAAAACCGGTATCTTTCCAACCCTGTCCGCCAGCCTTCCCAGCGGAATGGCCAACGCCAGAAACACCACGTTGGTGCCTACGAACAACAAGGGAAACCACTGGACAGCAAAGGAATCCCTGTCCTGCAGCACCAGATAGATGAAACCATCGCCCATGGTCACCAGGCCCAAAAGCCCGGCTGCGATCAGCAGCTTGCCCAAGCCCGGTTCCCTAAGGTGGCTCCAGGAGAAGGCGAAAAGACGCCTCTCCTGCCGGGCCTGCGCACCTTTGAGCGCGCGGGCCTGGACGTCGGGCACCACCAGGCCAAGGACAGCGACACCAATCACAGCGAAGGCCAACGACACCACGAACACGGTGCTGAACCCGTTGGGAATGACCAAAAGCACAAAGAAGGCGATCAAGGGCCCCGCCGCTGCACCAATGTTGTCCAACATTCGGTGCACCCCGAAGGACCTTGCCAGATGTTCGGGTTGCGCGGATACGGAAATAAGCGCGTCACGGGGAGCCGTGCGGATGCCTTTGCCGATGCGGTCACCGGTGACAATCGCCGCAATGGCCCAAAAACCCCCGGCAAAGAGGAAACCGATCCTGGCCAGCATGGACAGTCCGTAACCGGCCAAAGCTATCCGCTTTGGGTGGCCGGTGCGGTCGGCAGCCCAGCCGGCGGCAATCCGGACTATGGCGCTGGCACCTTGGTTGATGCCGTCGATGAAGCCGAAGGCGATAGTGGAAAGGCCAAGGAATCCGGTCACGTACAAGGGCAGGATCGCCGAAACCGATTCCGAGGACACGTCCGTCACCATGCTGACTATGCCCAGCCACAGGATAACCGGGGACAAGCGGAACGGCACCTCGCCCAACAGTGCCGTTCCCGTGTCCTGCGACTTATCCCGTTTACCGCCGCTGCGGTCCGAAAGGGAAATGTACATGGATGCCTCAGCCCGTCGTCGTGTGCAGGCTGCCCAATAGCTGGAAGCGTGAGCTGCCTGTGCCTGTAGTCGACACCGAAACAGTGACCGTGTCCGTGCCGCGCACGAACCGGGAAGCCATGGCGCCATCTGCGGCGGGCGCTTCTTCCGACCAGAATCCATGGGCCACCAGGGAGTCACGGAAGGAACCAAGCACCTCTGCCTGCGGCTTGTCCACAATGCCGTCAGCGGCAACTTGGAGGGTGTTTCCGGAGGTCGAGACCGAGGTGGAACCGACAGTGGTTCCGGCCGGAAGGGTAAGGACTCCCGCCGGCCACCCGTCCACCACTTCGCCCGCTGCGGTTCCCGGCGCCGGCAAGGCACCGGTGATGAGCGGAGCGGGAGCAGTCGGCGCCGGCAGGCCGGTGGGGGTTGCGGTGACAGGAGGCAGGACTTCCAGCGCCTGGCCACCTGAGGGCGAAGAGCCGCCGTCGCCACCGTTTCCAGCAGTGCCGCCCCCCGAAGTGCCCGACGGCGTACTGCCGGAGGTGGGTGCCTCGGCGCCCTGCGAGCCGGTGCCGCCGGAGGTCGTCGACCCGGGGCCCGTCAGTCCCGGGCTTGGAGAGGATGAGGCCGTAGCCTGAGCCGACGGCCCCGACTTCACAGCCAGCTGGTCAAAGACAATTGCGACGGCGGCGATCAGCACAGCGAGGCAAATACCCGCGATGACCAGCCGCCGCGCCATCATGGCGTTCCCGCAAGGACGTGCGTGCCCGTAAGGGCCTTGAATGCCGTGGATGCGATGGCGGCGGGTAGAACTGACGCCACCCTCGATGGGGTGGCGTTCGGCCGTGCGATGGCGATGTGCCGCGCCAAGCGTTTCATGGGGACAGTCTGCCACCCACGCCCGTTTTCCGGAACAGTTTTGGCGCTACCAACGACCATTGCGTGGACGTGGCTGGCAGACCGGGCAGGTGTAGGAGGAACGGTTCATGAATTGTTCCCGTTTGATCATGCTCTGGAGGCCCTTGGCAGCACAGCGTCCGCAGTATTCACCGGCGCGCCCGTAGGCATTGAGCGAGCGTGCAAAGTAGCCCGAATCTCCGTTGACGTTGACATACAGGGAGTCGAAGCTGGTTCCACCGGCAGCCAAAGCGGCGTTCATGACATCCTTCACAGCGCTGATGAGCCGCTCCGCATCTCCCCGCCGCAAAGTATCGGTGGCCCGTGCGTAATGCAGTTGTGACTGCCACAGGGCTTCATCCGCGTAGATGTTTCCGATACCGGAAATGACCCCTTGGTCCAGGAGGGCGCGTTTGAGGCCCGTCTTCCGGTTCTTGATTTTCCGGTAGAACGCGTCGAAGGAGAAGAAAGGGTCCAAGGGGTCCCGGGCTATGTGCGAGGCTTCTTCGGCGATCTCTGGCAGGGGCGTCTCGCCCAGTCCGCCGGGTCCGGAGTCCGCAGTGGGTACCAACGACGTGACGAAGAGTCCACCGAAGATCCTCTGGTCCACGAACCGCAACTGCTCCGGCATGCCTTCCACCGGGCTCAGGGTAATCCTGACCTTGAGATGTTTCTCGTCCGGAACGTCAGGGTCCTGCATCAGCAGCTGCCCGCTCATTCCCAAGTGCGCCATCAGCGCCACCTTCGGGAGTGTGCCCTCGCCTGGGTAACCGTCCATGGACAGTGGCATCCAGAGAAACTTTCCGCGGCGCACGACGTCGAGGACTACAGCGTGCTCAAGATTTCCCACGAAGTCTTCGGTGCCCAGCACGTGGCGCCGTATGGAGCGCGGGTCCAGTACTTCGACGGCGGTGATGGTCCGGCCCCGGACCCACTTGGCCAGGCCGCGACGCACCACTTCTACTTCGGGAAGCTCAGGCATGGGCTCTCAAGCCGAGGCGGGACCGGCAGGGGTTGCATCCAGGGCAGTCAGGGCACGCCAGGCATCGGCCGCAGCTTCCTGCTCGGCTTCCTTTTTGGAGTGTCCGGAACCGCGCCCGTAGGGAGTCCCGCCAATGTTCAGCACAGCTTCGAAGGTCCGTGCATGGTCAGGACCAGAGCCTTCCACGGCGTAGTGGATGGCACCCAGTTGCCGGCTTGCGGTGAGCTCCTGGATGCTCGTCTTCCAGTCAGTCCCGGCCCCGAGGGCGCCTGCGTCCTTCAGGAGCGGTCCCACCAGGCGCATGACCAACTGGCGTGCAGTTTCCATGTCGTTGGACAGGTACGTGGCACCGATCAACGCCTCCATGGTGTCAGCCAGGATGGAGGCCTTGTTCTTGCCATCGGTTAGTTTTTCGCCTTGACCGAGGTAGATGAACTCGCCCACGCCGATCTCACGGCCGATTCCGGCCAGCGCGCGCGTACTGACGACGGCGGAGCGTCGCTTGGCGAGCTCGCCTTCGGGCAGCGTGGGGTTCTCACGGTAAAGGGAATCGGTCACGGAGAAGCCCAGGATGGAGTCGCCGAGGAACTCGAGGCGCTCGTTGGTGGGGATCCCGCCGTTCTCATACGCGTATGAGCGATGTGTGAGAGCAAGACGAAGCGTCTCGGTGTCAATGGAGACACCGAGACGCTTCAGAAGCTCTTCAGTTGAAGACATCCTAGTCAGCCTCTACGGCAGATTAGGCGTCTGCGACCTTGCGGCCCTTGTATTCAAGGAACAGCGCGGTGCCGGCAGAGTCAGTAACGACCTTTGCCTGGTGCGGCAGGCTGTAGGTAACCTGACCGTTTTCGATGGTCTTGACCAAGTTGGGGGCAGTTGCCTTCCACTGGGCACGGCGGGCGCGTGTATTTGCGCGAGACATTTTCCGCTTGGGAACAGCCACGGCTATCTCATTTCTCTCTTAGACGAACACTTACTAATCGGTTTGCCGGTCAGTCTTAGCCAGATCAGCTAGGGCAGCCCAGCGAGGGTCAATGACCTCGTGGTGGTGCCCCGGCTCGTCTTCCAGACGCGCTCCACATTCGGAGCACAGGCCCTGGCAGTCTTCCCGGCACACCGGCTGGAACGGCAGCATAGTGACAACTGCGTCCCGCAACACCGGCTCAAGATCGATTAGATCGTACTCGACTCGACGTTGCTCTTCATCGTCTTCTTCGGCCGAAAGCTCAGCACCTTCGTAGAAGAAAAGTTCTTGCACATTGACCTCAAGGTCATACGCAAGGGGATCCAGGCATCGCCCGCATTCGCCGGTTACTTCGACAATCGCGGATCCAGATACCAGAATTCCTTCGTGTACGGCCTCAAGACGAAGATCCAGCTCGATATCCGAGCCTTCCTTTACGCCAATGAGCGCCACACCAAGGTCACTTGGCGCAGGTACATGCTCGTTGAGTGTCCGCATGGTCCCTGGACTGCGTCCAAGGTCCTTGACTACCAGCGCCAAGGGCGAACTTGCATCTCGCTTAATGAGAACTCCTGTAGAACATATGACCGACGTACCATCTTAGCCTGATCACGCTTGAGGACTCAAACTGACGCCGGGCGCGCGCAGAAGCGCACTGGATTCAGCTTGAGGGAACTCTGCATGAGGGCGCAGGTACCCCACAAGCCTACCCCTTGCGTGGAAGGTCAGTGGGCGGCTCGCCAGCAAGAAGCCGCTTCAACACCGATTTCGGCACGAAATCCGAGATGTCGCCACCCAGGACATTGACTTCCTTGATCAAGGTGGAGGACAGATGCACGTAATGCGCCTCGGCGGGCAGAAAGACTGTTTCGACGCCGGCCAACTGGCGGTTCATGGTGGCCATCGGCAACTCGTAATCGAAGTCCGAGGATGAGCGCAGGCCCTTGACAATGGCCGAGATGCCCCTGTGCCGGCAATACTCGGCGAGCAAGCCTTCACCCATGGGTTCGACGATGATGCCACGCAGGGAAGCGAGCGTTTCACGCGCCATCTCCATGCGGTCCTCGAGGCTGAACCGGTACTTCTTGGCGTAGTTGGTGGACACGGCCACGATGACTTCATCGAACAGGCCGGCGGCCCGGGCAATGACTTCGAGATGTCCATTGTGGATAGGGTCAAAGGATCCAGGGCATACCGCGCGTCTCATGAGACGAACCTACCCCATGGCTTTGCCGGGATACCATGGCTGCCATGGCATCAGCAGGCAGCAGCACCCCGTTCACTGGAACTTCCGCCGGCACTCAGGCACCTTGGAAACGGGCCGCTGTTGGAGCCAACCTGCTATCCCCTTCCGGGGACCTGGGAGTCACCATCTTCGAAGAGATGACCACTTTGGCGGTATCAACCGGTGCCATAAACCTGGGGCAAGGATTTCCCGACGAGGACGGCCCCGCCGAGATCAAAGCTGCTGCACAGGCTGCCATCGCAGCCGGTGCCAACCAGTACGCGCCCGGCAAGGGTGTCGCCGCGTTGCGGGAAGCGGTCTCAGCGCACCAGCAGCGCTTCTACGGCCTTGCCCCCGATCCCGAAAATGAAGTGCTGGTCACCACGGGGGCAACCGAAGCCATCGCAGCCGCGCTGCTGGCTTTTGTCCAGCCCGGTGACGAAGTCCTGACTTTCGAGCCGTTCTACGACTCGTACGGAGCAGTCATCGGCTTGGCAGGTGCCACGCATGTCACCGCTCCCCTGTTGGCACCCGATTTCATGCCCGACCTCGCCACGTTGGAAGAGTCCTTCAGCAGCAGAACGAAGATTGTCCTCCTGAACAACCCGCACAATCCCACGGGTGCTGTCTTTCCGGAAAGCGTGCTGAGCAGGATCGTGGAGTTGGCCGCCAAATACGGGGCCATCATCCTCAGCGACGAAGTCTACGAACACCTCACCTTCGGAGTACCGCACATCCCCGTGACCACCCTCCCGGGCGCCGCCGAACGGACCATCACCATCTCCTCGGCCGGCAAGACCTTCTCTTTCACAGGCTGGAAGATCGGCTGGCTCAGCGGCCCCGCAGATCTGGTGGCTTCGGTGCGTACCGTGAAGCAATTCCTGACCTACAGTTCCGGCACGCCCTTCCAGGGTGCCATCGCCGTGGGACTTGGCCTGCCCGATCAGTTCTACACCGGCATAGCCGAGACCCTTCGCCACAAGCGCGACATCCTCGCAGAAGGCCTCCGAGCCGCAGGTTTCAGCGTTTACAACCCGAGTGGCACCTATTTCATCAACGTCGATACCTCGCCCTTGGGCATCCGGGACTCCGTAGACCTGGCAAGGCGCCTGCCCGGCCTCGTGGGGGTGGCCGCCATCCCCGTCCCCGTCTTCTGCCATGCCGACGGCGCCGAACGAACCCGGAGCCTGCTGCGTTTCGCCTTCTGCAAGAAGGTCGACGTCCTGGAAGAAGCGGCCGGACGGCTTGCCACGCTCAAGGACCGGCTGTGAAGCCGCACGACTCCGGCCACGCTGCGCGTTTCCTCCGAACAACGGGCCAACACGCCAGCATTGAACAGGACGAATTGGTAGGGGGCAGCTTCATCCTCAGCATCGGCGGCGCCGAGCAATCACACGTCAATCTCGCCGATCCGGCTGAGATCTTCTACGAATACCTCCGCAGGATCGGGCATGTGGTGGACTTGGCCGCCGGGTCCGACCAGCCTATCCGGGCCCTGCATTTGGGGGCCGGAGCGCTCACGCTGGCCCGCTACATCCAAGCCACCCGGCCCGGCTCCGAACAGCATGCCGTTGAACTGGAACGCGAACTTCTTGATTTCGTCCTTCAGAAACTGCCCATGCCTGAAGGCACAAAACTGACCACCCACATCGGCGATGCCCGCGATGCCCTGGCCGGGCTGAGCTCCGAAGCCGCCTTCGACGTCGTCATCCTTGATATCTTCTCCGGCCCCGAGGCGCCTGCCCATATCGCCTGCAGGGAGTTCTATGAAGAAGCGGCTGCGCTGCTGACTTCCGACGGCGTGCTGATAGTCAATGTGGGCGACGAGCCTGCGCTCACGCTGGTCCGCAGCCAGGTATTGGCACTGCGCGAGGCCATGACGGATGTCGCTGCCTTCGCGGAGGCCGGGATGTTTGAGGGCCGCTATCCGGGCAACATCATCCTGGTTGGCACCCGCAGGCCATGGCCCGCGGAATGGACAGCTGAACTCCTTGCCCGCGGCCCCCACCCGGCCGCGGTCCTTCACGGGGTGGACCTGGACCGGATCAGCGGCTAACTGGACCGGATCAGCAAGTAGCTAGGCAGGTTCGGCGAACCACAGCTTCGTCTCGCCGTACTTCTTGTGGGCGAAACACTCCATGGCTTCAGGCCACGCCGGCTCCGGGCTGCGGGAACTGCGCTCCACCACCACCACGGCTGCCTCATCCAGGTGTGAGGCCAACTTTGCGAGCACCGCGCCCAAGGCAGGCTCGTCCAAGGGGTAGGGCGGGTCAAGGAAGACCAAGTCCCACACCGAGGCATCTCCGGCGCGCTCCAGGAAAGACTCCACCTTTGAGCGGTGCACGGAGACCTTCTTGGTTCCAACGCTCTGGTTGACCAAGTCAGCGTTACGCTGGCAAACATCGCTGGCCCTGGCATCGAATTCCACCAGGTCCACGCTGCGGGCTCCCCTGCTGGCGCTCTCAACACCCAGGGAACCCGAACCCGCGTAGAGGTCAAGGACCCTGGCATCGTCAATGACCGCCAGTGATTCCAAGCGCGAGAACAAGGCTTCCTTGACGCGGTCCGTAGTGGGTCGCGTGGCGGTCCCCGGGACGCTGGCCAAGGGATTTCCGCCGGCGACACCAGCGATGATCCGGCTCATTGCCGCACTCCCTGTGGACGCTGCCTCGGGCTTCTAACCGCGTTCAAGGAACGCCTCCTTCTCGGGATTCAAATACTGATCGATTGCAGCGGCAAGGGCAGGCTGGTCCTGCAGCGCAGGATCCTGCCCCACCAAGGCCTGGGCGTCGGCGCGTGCGCGGGCAATGATGTCCTCGTGCTCAAGGACGCGGAGCAACTTCAACGTCGACCGTCCCCCGGACTGCGATGCACCCAGGATGTCGCCTTCCCGGCGCAGCTTCAGGTCTTCCTGCGACAACTCAAAACCGTCAGTGGTGGACGCAACGGCTTCCAGCCGGCGACGACTCGGATGTCCCGGTTCCAGGGTGGTCACCAGGAGGCACGTGCCAGGCAGCCCGCCCCGGCCCACCCGTCCGCGCAACTGGTGGAGCTGCGAAATGCCAAAACGGTCAGCGTCCAGGATCACCATCAAGGTGGCATTGTGGACATCCACGCCCACCTCAATGACGGTTGTGGACACCAGCACTTTGGTCTGGTTGGACGCAAAGGAGGCCATGGTTTCAGACTTCACCTGGGGATCCTGCCGGCCGTGAAGCGGGGCGACCGGAACACCGGCCAGGGCTGGTTCCTGCAGGAGGCTTTCGACGACGGCAGTCACCGACGCGAGCTCCCTCGCCGGCCCCTCGTCCGAGAGTGCAGCGTCGCTTGGCTCCGCTTCCCCCGGACTGAAGTCGCCGTCGTCGTCCGATCCGATCTTGGGGCACACCACATAGACCTGGTGACCCGACTCGACCTCCTCCCGGGACCGTTTCCAGATGCGGTCCGCCCAGCCGGGGTTTTCGGAAAGGCCCACCACATGGGTGGAAATTGGTGCTCGGCCTGCGGGAAGTTCATCCAGGATGGAGGTTTCGAGGTCGCCGAAAACTGTCATCGCCACAGTGCGCGGGATGGGGGTTGCGGTCATCACGAGCAAGTGCGGAGGCCGCTGCGCTTTTGCCCGGAGCGCATCACGCTGTTCCACTCCGAAGCGGTGCTGCTCGTCAACGACGATCAAGCCGAGGTCCTGGAAACTGGTTTTGTCGCTCAGCAAGGCATGCGTACCGATCACGATTCCGGCATTTCCCGAAGCTGCGTCCAGCATTGCCTGTTTCCGTGCGGCAGTGGGCATGGAACCGGTCAGCAAGGTTACTTGCACGGCTTGCTGCGACGAGTCGCCTCCGAGCATGCCCGCCCCACCAAACATGTGGTCCCGGGCCAGCGGGCCAAGTGTTCGCCGAATGGAGTCAAAGTGTTGGGCCGCAAGGACTTCCGTTGGCGCAAGAAGGGCAGCCTGCCCTCCGGCATCCACCACCTGGAGCATGGCCCGCAGGGCGACGATGGTCTTGCCGGAACCCACCTCACCCTGCAGAAGCCTGTTCATGGGCGTGTCCCGGGCCAGTTCTTCGGCAACCGTTTTTCCGACGGCGGACTGGCCGGCGGTCAGCGTAAAGGGCAGGTTCTGATCGAATTTGCTGAGCAGTCCACCCGCCAATGGCCGCCTGGCCGTCGCTTCCTCAGCCGCGAGCTGGGCCCGCCTCCGGGCCAACGCAGTCTGCAGGACCAAGGCTTCCTGGTAGCGGAAACGCTCCTGCGCCCTCTGCCAGTCCTTCGGAGTCTCGGGTGAATGGATCAGTCGGTACGCATCCGCGACGCTGAGGAAGCCGTCCCTGCCGGCAATATGCGCAGGGATGGGGTCCTCCAGCGCATCAAGGTCCATGGTCTGAAGCAGGGCAGTAATGACCTTATGGATGGACCAGCTGGTCAGCTTCGCCGTAGCCGGGTACACCGGAATGGGCATGGCCGCGAGTTTCGCAGGGTCCGCCGCGCCCTCGGCATCCGGGTCCTCGTCCAGCAAAAGGAAATCCGGATTGGTCAGGCCCAGAGCCCCGCCATAGCGGGTGACCTTCCCCGAAAACATGGCCCGGCGACCAGCCAGAAGCTCCGCCTTGGCCCGGAACCCGTTGAAGAAACTCACCTTCAGCGTTCCGGGAACGCCACTTCCTCCGGCTTCGTCGGTGACCACTACGTCCGTGATGGAGCCACGCCGCGCCCGCATCTGCCGGGAGCTGTTGGAGAGGACACGGGCTATGAGCGTGACTTCCTCGTCCAGCGGAAGATTGCTGATGGGAGTCAGCTCCCCACGGCTGAGGTAACGCCGAGGGAAATAGTTCAGCAGGGCACCGGATGTTTTCAGGCCAAGATGTTTGTCAATAACGGCTGCTGACCGCTTGCCGATCCTGCGTTCAAGAGGCAGGTCCAGTTCAGTAGTCATGCCGTGGCTGGTCTGAATCATGCCGGGGCAGGGCAAGCTGGCTAACGGCGATATCGCTCGGTTCCCCGAGCGACCTGATCAATTCGACGGCGGGCTCCGGGTCCGGGACGTGTACGTGGACACGCCAACGGTAGCTGGCTTCGACGGTGGATTCCTCGTCGTCGTCGTCGCTGGCCTGCGTGCCGCCAACCTGGCTCATGATGACCGAGTCCCCCATCTCATCCAGTCTTTGACGCAGGATGGCCGCATTGAGCGGGGAAAGACTGATGGTGCACATGACCTCCACTCCGTCGTCGGCCGGCATGTGCTCATGGATGTGGGGATCCTGCAGTTTGTACCCATGAAGGTCGTCCAGGATCTCGTCCTGCAACTCTTCGCCCAGGACCGCAGAACGAAGGCAGTCCAGCACCAGCAGCATGCCCACGCCGCCGGCATCGACCACGTGTGCCGCCTGCAACTGTGCCAGCTCCCCCTCCGTGCGCAGAACGGCCTGATAGGCAGCTTCCACCACGGCATCCAGCGACAGGCCAAGGGCATGGTTGCTGTCGTCGCCGTCCTGCTCAGCGTCAACTCGCTGCGCTGCGTGCGCTGCGGCTTCCAGCACGGAGAGCATGGTTCCGGCCACAGGCTCACTGAGCGCAGACCAGGCGCGGATTTGTGCCCTGTTCAACGCGGTGGCGAGAAGCGGGGCGCTAAGGCGCGTTTTGCCGGCCAAAGGTTCGGCCGCGGCGCACAAAAACACGGCGAACAGCGTTCCCGAGTTGCCCCGTGCCTGCTCCATGGCTGCCTGGCCGGCTTTGGACAACACGGCGCCAACATCGTGGCCGGATTCGGACGAATCAGGTGCGGCTTCATCCAAGGCGGAAGCGGCGGCCCGTACCGTGAGATAGAGGTTTGTGCCTGTGTCACCGTCGGCAACGGGGAAGATGTTGATCGCATTGAGGCGGTCGCTGTGGTTGCCAAGGACCACTTCCGCCTTGCTGAGCCAACGTTTCATGGCGTGTGCATTCGCGGCGATCTTAGTCTGCAAAGTGATCCCATCCAACGGTGTCAGCAGCAAGCCCGGCAATCCGGACGCCGCTGCCTGGCGGCTCGACAACGGCTTGAACTGAGCCTATCGCAGTGAAGCCGTGCGGCAGCTGAATTCCTGCTGGGAACGTGGCCAGCAGCCCGTGGTCTTCTCCCCCGCCCAGAACCCACTGCATTGCTTCCTTGCCCAGCAAAGCGGCGGCCGGTTCCAACACGGCGGCATATTTTTTCAACGCGAGGGGGTCGAAATCCAGCACCGCGTCACTGGCAGTGGCCAGCCGGCCGCCGTCGCGCAGCAAGCCGTCCGAGATGTCCAGCATGGCCGTGGCGGCCGCCCTTGCAGCGAGCGGGCCGGCCTCCAACGGCGGGAAAGGCCTGCATTGGCTGTCCACGAAGCCCCTCAACTCATCGCTGAGTTTCCCGATCGGGATATCGCTCTCGAGCAACGCCCAGCCGGCGGCCGCCCGTCCCAGCGTCCCGGCCACCGCAACAATGTCTCCGGCACGCGCGCCGGAGCGCAGCACCGGCGCCACCCCGGCAAGAGTTCCGACGACGGCCACGGTCACCGCGATCTCGCGGCCGCGGCCGAGGTCACCGCCTGCAACTGAGCAGTCCGGGGCGCCCAAGGCCACTATGGCCGCTGTCAGGCCGTCTGCAAAAGCTTCCACCCAGTCGACCGGAGTTGACGGAGGCATGGTCAGGCTCACCACCAGGGAAGTAGCACTGCCACCCATGGCGTTGATGTCACTGAGGTTTTGCGCCGCAGCTTTCCAACCGACGTCGTATCCGCTGGTCCTGTAGCCGTTGTTCCACTGGAGCCTGAAGTCCTGGTCCTGGGTTTGGGTGTCGATGGAGATCAGGGTGCGGCCATCCGGCGCAGCGACCAGGGCTGCATCATCCCCGGGTCCCAACAGGATGCCGGGGCTGCTGTTCAGCCGGGGGAAGATCCTGGCAAGGAGCTCGGACTCCGAGAGGTCCTGGACTGTCAATTGTTCTGCTGGCACGGCTCTACGCTATCGCGATCCACCGACAGGATAACGACGCAGGGGTTCGCGACTGGCTCCGCGGCTTTGTGACCGGGGCTACTCCCGGCCGGCCGGCCGTGCTTGCGGGATAGGCTAAAGGGATGCACCGAAAGACCCTCCGCCGGACTGCCATGGCCATTTCGCTGGCTTCAGCATCCGTCCTCGCCTTGTCTGCCTGTTCTCCAGCTGTCGACGTTACCGCTGCCGCGGACGCCGCCAACCCTGCCTGTGCCCCGATGATGGTTGCGCTGCCTGACAAGATCGGCGATGCCGCCCTCCGCAACACCAACAGCCAGGCGACAGCGGCCTGGGGAGATCCTTCGCAGGTCATCCTGCGTTGCGGCGTCAATGTTCCCGGCCCAACAACGGACCGCTGTGTCAGCGTCAACGACATCGACTGGGTCATCAAAGAAGGAGATCCGGTGTACACGCTCACCACGTTTGGTCGTGAGCCGGCCACGGAAATCCTGATCGATCCGGTCAAATTGGAAGCCGCCAACATCAGCTCCGCAACCGTCCTGACCGAACTCGCAGCCGCCGTCGGAAAAATCAAGGCGACCGGCAAGTGCGTTGGCCAGGAGGACCTGCAGAACCTGCCCACAAACAAGTAAGTCAGCGCAGGAAGTACGTCAGGGCGGGCAAGTTCGTTAGCGCAGGCCCGTTTTCCGGGTCAGCGCCAAGTGGATGAGTTCATCGATCAGCTCGCCGTAAGCCAATCCGGAAGCGGCCCACATCTGCGGGTACATGCTCTTGGGAGTGAAGCCCGGCATCGTGTTGATCTCATTGATGATCAGTTCACCGGCGGGAGTGTAGAAGAAATCCACCCGGCTGAGTCCCTCGGCACCGACGGCGTCGAAGGCGACCGCTGCCAGTTCCCTTACCCGGGCGATGGCTTCATCAGGCATGTCGGCAGGGCAGCTGAGGGCTGCAGCCCCGTCCTCCACGTATTTGGCAGCGAAGTCGTAGAACTGGTGTTCCCCGGCAGCCACGGCGATTTCTCCGGGCATCGACGTGCGGGGCGCATCGGTGCCACGCCCCTGCAGAACGGCGCACTCGATTTCACGTCCCACGATTCCGGCTTCGATAACCAGTTTCAGGTCGTGGCGGCGCGCTTCCTCGACGGCGGCATCCAGGTCCTCCAGCGAGTCCACTTTGGATATTCCCATGGAGGAACCCGCACGGGCGGGCTTGACGAAGACCGGGAATCCGAGCTTGTCCACACGCTTGCGGACGGCCTCGGCGTCGGTCACCCAGTCGCGGTCCGTCACGGCGATGTACGGCCCCACCTTCAGGCCGGCGGATTCAAACACCACTTTCATGAAGTGCTTATCCATTCCCACGGCGGAGGCCAACACTCCGGCCCCCACGTAGCGGGTGTCGGACAGTTCAAGGAGGCCTTGGATGGTCCCGTCCTCGCCCCAGGGCCCGTGCAGCAGCGGGAAGACGACGTCCACGGATCCCAGTACCTGCGGAACCGCATTGGGTTCGGTCACGATCAGCTGGTGCGACCCGCCAATCTCGGCCAATGTCACGGTCTTACCGGAGGTCGCCACCTCGGGAAGGGCCGTGGAACTGAGGGACCACTGGCTGGTGTCGCCGGAGGCCAAGACCCACTGACCCGACTTCGCGATGCCGATGGGGATGACGTCGTACTTGTTGGTATCAATGGCCCCCATGACACCGGCCGCCGTGACACAGCTGACAGCGTGTTCGCTTGAGCGGCCGCCAAAGAGGATCGCCACGCGGGGCTTGGCCTTCAAGGGTGTGGATTCTTCATTCACCATCAGTAGTCGCCTTCGGACTTCAGTGCCCGGGCCAACAGTCGCGGCCCAAGGTCATCAACGGACATTCTGCCTTCAAGCACGGCGACTACGGCCGCGGTGATGGGCATTTCGACGTTCAGTTTTCCAGCCAGTTCGTGCACGGCAGGGCCGGATTTGATGCCTTCAGCGGTCTGCGTCATCTTTTCTGCCACCTGCTCCAGGCTGAACCCCTCACCGAGCAAGCGTCCGGCGGTGTGGTTCCGGGAAAGCGCTGAGGAGCAGGTGGCAACGAGGTCGCCGAGACCTGCGAGGCCTGCCATCGTGTGTGCTTCGCCGCCCAACGCCAGGGCTAGCCGCGACGTCTCCGCGAGGCCACGCGTAATCACCGAGGCCTTGGTGTTGTCCCCCATTTGCCGCCCTTCGCAGATCCCCACGGCGAGGGCAATCACGTTCTTGACGATTCCGCCGATCTCCACACCTACAACGTCCGTACTGGTGTACGGACGGAAATAGGGAGCTGTGCAGCACAAGGCAATCGCCGCAGCCGTGTCCGCGTCGCTGCAGGCCACCACTGAGGCGGTGGGCTGCTCCCGGGCGATTTCCATTGCCAGGTTGGGTCCGGATACCACGGCCACACGCGTGTCCGAGAGACCAAGTTCCTGGGCAATGACTTCGCTCATACGGGCGTCGGTGCCCAATTCCAGGCCCTTCATGAGGGACACCACCACGGCCTCAGAGGACACCAGTGGCTTCCAGTCTCCCAACTGCGGCCTCAGTGATTGGGCCGGCACGGCGAGGACCACCAAGGTGGCGTCCTTCAGGACCTCCGCTACATCCGTGGAAGCGATGATGGATGCAGGCAGCTCGATGTCCTTCAAATACTGCTTATTGCGGTGAAGTGAATTGATCTGCTCCACGACTTCCGGCCGCCGCCCCCAGATGCGGATGCTGCGTTCAATACCCGCAGCAGCTGCCGCGTCTGCCAGGATCTTCGCAAACGTGGTGCCCCAGGACCCCGCTCCCAGAACCGCTACGGTACTGGGAACGAAGCCGGCGCTTTCGATGAGCGTCATTTGCCGGCCTCCGGGTCCTGGTCCTCGGAGGGAGCTCCCTCGACCAGACGGCCGTGCTTGCTTTGTTTGTGGAGCGATGGGTCCCAGCGTTCAGCCGGCGCGGATTCGCCACGAAGCGTTTCGAGGAGGGCCGTAATGGCGTCCATGATCACGTCGGTGGCTTCGGTGAGGGTAGCCCGGTCAAGGGGCCTGTCCGCGAAGGAACTCAGATCCACCGGTTCGCCCACCAGGACGCGGACAGTCTTGCGGGGAAAGACGTGGAACCGCTTGGCGTAGCGCGGGAAGACCTCCTGGGCACCCCAGTGCGCGACAGGAACTACGGGCGCCCCCGTTTGCAAGGCAAGGCGGGCAGCCCCGGTGTGGCCTTTCATCGGCCAAAGGTTGGGATCCCGGGTCAGGGTGCCTTCCGGATAGATGATGATGGCGCCACCGGCGTCCACCACCTCCTTGGCGAGCTGCAGCGAGCGGTTCGCTCCCGCCGTCGAGCGTTCAACGGGAATCTGCTTCGCGGCGCGCAGCAAGCTGCCCAGCACAGGCACCTTGAAAAGGCCCGATTTCGCCAGGAAGTGGGGTGGCCGCTTCTGGTTGTACACCATGTGCCCCACCACAATGGGATCAATCTCAGTGCAGTGGTTCGGCACCGCAATGAAACCACCCGCAGGAAGGTTCTCAAGGCCCTCCCACTTCTTTGCCATCAACATATTCATCGCCGGACGTGCGAGGCCCGCCAGCAATATGAACATGGCACGGCTCGTGGCCGATTCCTTCAAGGGATCCCCCGCTACTTGATGGTGGTGATGTCGAAATCGGCGCCCAGGGCGGCCAGCTTCTCAGTGAAGCGCTCGTAACCGCGGTTGATGATATCGATCCCGGTGACTTTTGACGTACCTGTTGCTGCCAGTGCCGCAATGAGGTGGCTGAAGCCGCCGCGGAGATCCGGGATGTCGATGTCGGTGCCACGAAGGGGTGTGGGGCCGGAAATCACTGCCGAGTGGAGGAAGTTCCGCTGGCCGAAACGGCACGGCACACTGCCAAGGCACTCGCGGTGCACCTGGATGTTCGCTCCCATCCGGGCCAAAGCCTCGGTGAAGCCGAAGCGGTTCTCGTAGACGGTCTCGTGGACAATCGATACACCCTCCGCCTGGGTCAGTGCGACCACCAGGGGCTGCTGCCAGTCGGTCATGAAGCCGGGGTGCACGTCCGTCTCCAGTACCAGCGGGGTGAGCTTTCCGCCTTGGTGGTAGAAACGGATGCCGTCATCGCCGATATCCATGCCGCCGCCCACCTTGCGGTAGGTGTTCAGGAACGTCATCATGTCGCGCTGGGAGGCGCCTTCAACGAAAATGTCGCCGCGGGTTACCAGGGCAGCGGAGGCCCAGGAAGCGGACTCGTTGCGGTCCGGGAGTGCGCGGTGGTTGTACCCGCGGAGGTCCTTGACGCCTTCGATGCGGATGGTGCGGTCAGTCTGGACGCTGATGATGGCACCCATCTTCTGGAGGACAGCGATGAGGTCGATGATCTCAGGCTCGGTCGCCGCGCCGATGAGCTCCGTGATGCCTTCGGCGCGTGTTGCGCTGAGCAGAACCTGCTCCGTAGCTCCGACCGACGGGTAGGGAAGGGAAATCTTGGCACCGTGCAGGCCATGCGGGGCTGAAATGTGGATGCCGCCTGGGCGCTTTTCGACCACTGCACCAAACTGCCTCAACACGTTGAGGTGGTAATCGATGGGGCGGTCGCCGATCTTGCATCCGCCGAGATCGGGAATGAAGGCCTCGCCGATCGCGTGGATCAGCGGCCCGCACAGCAGGATGGGAATGCGGGAGTCCCCTGCGTGGGCGTCAATAGCAGTGCTGGAGGCCGTCTTGGCTTCTGTGGGATCCAGGGTGAGGTCACCCGACACCGGATCCTTCACCACAGTCACTCCGTGGAGCTGCAGAAGGCTGGTGACAACCTCTACATCCTTGATTTCCGGCACGTTCCTCAGCACCGATGGTTCACTGCCCAGCAACGCGGCCACCATGGCCTTGGGCACAAGGTTCTTGGCACCGCGAACGGTCACTCGTCCGGTTAATGGGACGCCACCGCGGATTGTCAGAACACTACTCATCTATACCGGTTTCCTCACGACTACTCGCCCCCCAAACTTACAAAGGCTCCAGCTAAGCATAGAAGCTCGCGTTACCGAACCGAAATGGACCCGCCCCGCGCCGCGAGGTTGCTACTCCGGCGAGACGGACGCAAAAAAGGACCGCCGGGTCCCTGACGCGGGCTCCGGCGGTCCTCTATGAGCGCAATTTTCGTTGACCGGTCAGAGTCAGCTGGCCTCAACCTTCGCCGGGATCGTCTTGGGCTTGAAGGAGGGCCGGGTTGCTTCGTACGCGGTGATGTCTTCCTCGTGCTGGAGGGTCAGGCCGATGTCATCCAGCCCCTCCAGGAGGCGCCAGCGGGTGTAGTCGTCGATGTCAAAGGTCGCCACCACGTTGCCGCACTCCACCGTCTTGCTGACCAGGTCCACCTTCACCTCGGTGCCGGGAGCGTTCTCCAGCACCTTCCAGATCAGTTCGATGTCATCCTGGGCCACCTGCGCGGCCAGGAGTCCCTGCTTGCCGGAGTTGCCGCGGAAAATATCGGCAAAACGGGAAGAGAGGACGGCTTTGAATCCGTAGTCCTTGAGCGCCCAGACCGCGTGCTCACGCGATGATCCGGTACCAAAATCAGGTCCGGCAACCAGCACGGAACCGGCGTTGAACGGAGCCTGGTTCAAGATGAAGGACTCGTCCTTGCGCCAAGCGGCGAACAGTGCGTCCTCGAAACCGGTGCGGGTGATCCGCTTGAGGTAGACGGCGGGGATGATCTGGTCGGTGTCCACATTGCTCTGGCGAAGCGGGACCCCGATGCCGGTGTGGGTTGTGAAAGCTTCCATGGGATCCTCCTAGACTGCGATTCCGGTCAAAGTGCCTGTGCTGGCGGACTCGAGGTCCGAGGGCGAGCTCAGCGTGCCGCGGACGGCCGTAGCTGCTGCCACCACGGGAGAGACCAGGTGTGTGCGGCCACCCTTGCCCTGGCGGCCCTCAAAGTTGCGGTTGGACGTCGAGGCGCAACGCTCCCCCGGTTCCAGCTGGTCCGGGTTCATGCCCAGGCACATTGAGCAGCCGGCGAAGCGCCATTCGGCACCGAATTCCTTGAAGACCTTGTCCAGGCCCTCAGCTTCGGCTTCGAGGCGGACGCGGGCGGATCCGGGAACAACCAGCATCCGGACCTTCGGGTCCTTCTCCCGGCCGCGGATGATGTCCGCTGCCGCGCGCAGGTCCTCGATGCGTGAGTTGGTGCAGGAACCCAGGAAGACAGTGTCCACGCGGATGTCCTTCATGGGTGTTCCTGCTTCGAGGCCCATGTAGCTCAGGGCGCGTTCTGCGGCGGCCTTGGCGTTCTCGTCGCCGAAATCTTCCGGGGACGGGACCTTGGCCGAAAGGGAAACGCCCTGGCCCGGGTTGGTTCCCCAGGTCACGAACGGCTCAAGGGTGTCGGCATCCAGGTCCACCTCGACGTCGAACGTGGCGTCCTCATCGGTGTGCAGCGTGTTCCAGTACTCGACGGCGGCATCCCAGTCAGCGCCTTCGGGCGCATGCGGCCTGCCTTGCATGTAGTCGTAGGTCGTCTGGTCGGGGGCGACCATACCGGCACGTGCGCCGGCTTCGATGGACATGTTGCAAATGGTCATGCGTGCATCCATGGACAGGGCCCGGATAGCAGAACCTCGGTATTCCAGGACGTAGCCCTGCCCGCCGCCCGTGCCGATCTTCGCGATGACCGCCAGGATGATGTCCTTGGCAGTGACTCCTGGACGCAGCGTGCCTTCAACGTTGATGGCCATGGTCTTGAACGGCTTCAAGGACAGCGTCTGTGTGGCCATGACGTGCTCGACTTCGGAGGTGCCGATGCCCATGGCAAGCGCCCCGAACGCGCCGTGGGTGGAAGTGTGGGAGTCGCCGCACACCACGGTCATGCCGGGTTGGGTGAGGCCCAACTGCGGCCCTACGACGTGGACGATGCCCTGTTCCTTGTCGCCAAGGGAGTGCAGGCGGACACCGAACTCCCTGCAGTTGGCGCGCAGGGTTTCGATCTGCGTACGGCTGGTGAGATCGGCGATCGGCTTGTCGATATCCAGCGTGGGAGTGTTGTGGTCCTCCGTGGCGATGGTCAAGTCCACCCGGCGGAGCTTGCGGCCGGCCAGGCGCAGGCCCTCGAAGGCCTGCGGCGACGTCACTTCGTGGACGAGGTGCAGGTCGATGAAGAGAAGATCGGGCTGGGCGTTGGCTCCTTCGCCTTCACCCTTGCGCACAACGTGCGCGTCCCAGACTTTCTCGGCCAGTGTCTTTCCCACGGCCTTGCTCCCTTCACTGCGGTTGGCTTATTGCTTTTGTTCTGCGTCCACTGACACGTGGTCTTGTTCCACTGAAGCAGCACCGCTGCGAAATAGGCCAGCGAAACAACTTGCATCTCAGATATTGAGACGGCAATATCATTACATGGACAATTCTAGTGGAGTCGGTGTCATAGATAAAGCGGCCCAAGTGCTCGACGCCCTTGAGGCAGGGCCAACGACACTTGCCCAACTCGTAGCAGCCACCGGACTGGCACGGCCCACGGTTCACCGGCTCGCCCTGGCGCTGGTCCACCACCGGCTTGTCAGCCGGGACATCCAAGGGCGCTTTGTCCTTGGCAGCAGGCTTGTCGAGCTTGCCTCCGCTGCCGGCGAAGACAGGTTGATTGCCTCCGCCGGTCCGGTCCTCATCCAACTACGCGACGCCACCGGCGAAAGCGCCCAGATTTTCCGCCGCCAAGGCGACTGGCGCGTATGCGTGGCCTCAGCCGAGCGTCCCATCGGCCTTCGGGACACCATTCCGGTAGGCACCCAATTGTCCATGAAGGCCGGCTCCGCCGCACAGGTACTGCTGGCATGGGAAGACCACGACCGCCTTCTGGAAGGACTGCAGAACGCCCGGTTCACGCCCACGGTCCTGGCAGGAGTACGACGCCGGGGCTGGGGTCAGAGCCTCGGCGAACGCGAGCCTGGGGTCGCCTCTGTTTCGGCGCCGGTGCGCGGACCGTCCGGCAGGGTCATCGCCGCGGTATCCATCTCCGGTCCAATCGAACGCCTGACACGCCAGCCCGGCCGCCTCCACGCCGAAGTCGTTTGCAATGCCGCGCGGGTCCTCACTGAAGCCTTGCGGAAGAACAACGACTAGCCATGGAAAGCTACGCCGTTTTCCTGCGCGGGATCAATGTAGGCGGCATCAATATCAAGATGGCCGATCTCAAGGCAGCACTCCAGGACTACCCGTTCTCCAAGGTCAAGACTCTCTTGGCCAGTGGAAACGTTGTGCTCCAAAGCGACCTCAGCCCCAAAGAAGTTAAGGCACAGTTCGAGAAGTGCCTCCGGGACTCCTTCGGTTACGACGCCTGGGTGGTGGTTTTGACCTCGAAGCGCGTCGCCGAACTTGTGGATGCCTGCCCTTATCCGGCCGATGACAAGTCGACGCACAGCTACATAACCCTGGCCTCCGATTCCGCCTTGCTCGATGAGCTCTTCGCTGCGGGCGACGCCCTGGACGGCGTGGAGCAGATACGCCTGGGCCCCGAAGCCTCCGCCTGGCTGGCCCCTGCCGGCGGGACTTTGGACAGTCCGTTCAGCAAGCTCTCCGCCAAGCCACGCTACAAGGCAAGCACCACCACAAGGAACCTCCGCACCCTGATCAAAGTCAGGGATGCTGCCGCCGCCCTCTAACCAGGGCAGCTCTGCAACCAGGGCATCCATCTAGTCTTGGCGGGCAGCTTTCAGCGCAGCGTTGAAAGCCTTCAGCCGCGTGATTTCCACATCCACGGGTTCCACGATCCGTTGCTCAGCCACCACTGCCACGGCCGCCTTCAGGCGCTTCGCCGCTCCGGATGCCCTGATCCGGGCCGCCCAACCACCCAGGATGCGCCCGGCGATGGCCAACAGCACTCCCAAGGCCACGCCTCCAGCCACCATCAGCGTGGGCCACGGCCATCCTTCCGTGCGTGGAACCTCCGGCACTGGCATTTGGAAATAGCCCAAAGCCGCCAGGACCCCGAGCCATCCGAGGCCGCCGACTGCCAGCAGGAGTGCGAGCCACTGCAAGGTGTTGAACAGCGGCCACCACAGCGGGCGTTTGGAGGTCTTCAGGTCCGCGCCTGCAATTGCCTGGTCCAGCGCGTCCGGCAATTGGTCACGCCCCTCCCGTGCAGCTGCCCGGATGGTCGCACGCCATGGACCGGGCGCGCCTGCCGATGCCTCATCCGCAAACTCCCTGACGGCGGCATCAGTGCGCGCACGCTCAGGCGCACCGGCCGGTGGCAAGGATGTTCGGCTCAGTTCAGGCCTGGTGTCGCTGCGGCCGAGGTTCAGTCGCCGGAGGGGATCAGGACGGAAGCGCAACAACCAGCGCGTTACCGGCCAGCCAGTCCTGCGGGCAGACTCCTTCCGGAAGGACCGCTCGACCGCATCCACCACGACAGGTACGTTGGCCGCCGTCGCCAATTCCGAGGCAAGGCGGGTCCTCGCGCTTCCCTTGATGCCCCGCGCTTCGCCCTCTCCGGAAGCTTCGGACAGCCCCGCAGCGGCCTTGGCGACGTCGGCGGCCAAGCGCTGCGTCGTGGCCGCCCGCTGGACAACGACGTTCCTGATGGCCCCACGGACGGCCGCGACGCCGTCGCCCGTCAACGCGGACGCGCCCACCACGCGAACCATGCCCAGACCGTCCCGGGCCAGGATTCCTTCCAGGGATTCGATGACCGCGGCAGCATCCGGGGCGCTGAGCCGGTCTACCTGATTCAGGACAACCAAGGTGACGGCACCATGGGAGGCCATGGGCCTCAGGAACTCGTTGTGCACCGCAGCGTCGGCATATTTCTGCGGATCCATGACCCACACGAGGACATCGACCATGCCCACCATCCGCTGGACAATATCGCGGTTTTCCAATCGGGTGGAATCGAAATCCGGCAAATCCAGGAGCACCAGTCCGGCATCTGCTTCAGCAAAACCAGGAACCGGTGGCAGGACGTGGCGCTCCTTTACCTCCAGCCAGTCGAGCAGGGGGCCACTGCCCTCTTCGCCCCAAATGCCGGCCAACGGCTCTGACGTAGTGGGCCGGCGCGCGGCGGCAGTAGCCAGTCCGCTCCCGGAAACCGCGTTGAACAACGAGGACTTGCCACTGCCGGTAGCACCGAAGAAGCCCACCACGGTATGCCCTGCCGATAATGAACGACGGGACGCCGCACGCTCCAGGACGTCATAGACGGACTGCAGTTCCTGATCCGGAAGGACACCCTCGGCGAGTTCCCGGGCAGTATTGAGTGCTTCAAGCCTGCGCTGCAATTGGGACGACTCCCGGACAAGTCCGTGGCGGCTCATGCGGCTCCTGCCAGCCGGCGCAGAGCCTTGGCGTGCAGCAAAAGATCCTTGCCTGAACCTGCAGGGGTGGCCTCAAGCCGGCTTAGGAAGCGTTTTCGTTCCTCATCCAGAAGTCGCTGGCACTGCGTGTGCAGGTCTTGACGGGCCTGCTGGGCAAGGCGACGGACGGCGTCCTCGCCGAACACCGCTTCCAGCAGCTTCTGTCCGACCACAGCTGTCCCACCTGCGATGCCGATCTCCAAACCGCTCAGTCCCGCCGTCATGGAAAACACCACCACCATGAGCGCAGCACCCAAACCGTTGACCCCGAAGGACAGCCACCGGGCCTGGGTTCGTTTGCCCTGGCCCTGCGTGCGGATCATCTCCATGAGGCCTTCCTGCCAAGTGCGAATGGCCGCGGCTGCCTTGGCGTCGAACCCCTCACTGGTTCCCGAGAGGTCATCGGGGCCCAGAAGTTGACGGCCTGCCGGGTCCGAGCGCCAGCGCCTGTCCACGTTCTCCGCGGCGTTGGCGGCTTCATCCAGGATCACGGCCTGCAGCCCTGTCTCGATCGCGGTCTCCACCTTCACCGCCGGAGCTGGTTCACCGCGGAAAAAGGCGCCCATCCGGTCCCTCATGCGGCCGATGTTCTGTTCCAGGGTCCGGAAGAACTCTCCCGTTCCCACAAAGTCCTGCCAGCGCGCCAATACTTCACCGCGCAGGAGCGACCCGTCTTTGGTGGCGTCCAGGATGCGGGCCAGGGCCTGCCCATATTCCTCTGCGCACGAGCTCTCCAGGTCGCGGGCGGCAGCTTCCTGTGCCGCTGCGGCAGCCGCTACGCCCTCCAAACGGAGGCTGACGGCCCTAATGGCACCGTTGAGGGTCCGACGGGCAACCTCGGCCCGGCCGGACGCATTGGCTGCCAACGCTCCCAGCCACCGGCGCAGGGGATCTACAGCTTCATCCGGCAGCATTCCCAACCCGTCCAAGGCACTCTCGGGCACGACAAAGAGATTCGCTTCCCCGAGTCCCTGGCGGTCAAGCATCGCCTCCAGATCGGCCCTGACTTCCTCCTCGGCCGCCGGCGGCACCCGGTCCAGGACCACGGCTACGGTGATGTCCCGCGAAGCCGCGTCCAGAAGCAGCCGCCAAGGTACGGCGTCGGCGTAGCGGTTTGCTGTAGTGACAAAGATCCAAAGATCGGCAGCGGCCAGCAATTGGGCGGCAAGCCTGCGGTTTTCGTCGGATATGGAGTCCACATCGGGGGCGTCCAGAAGTGCAATGCCCTGGGGAACTGTGTCATGCCCCGCCAGCACCAGCGAGGTGACTACCTGCGCGTCGGGCGCCACGCCGGCCTGGTTGGCCGGCACCGGAACCGCCGACACCGTTCCGCGGATCCGCTGCAGGCCCGGGAGGATCCGTTGCCCTTCAAACCATTCAGCGTCCTTGGGGTGGTGCAGGAGGATCGGCTGGCGGGTCGTAGGCCTGATGGCCCCCGCACGGGTCACAGGGAAGCCAACCAGGGCATTGACCAGCGTGGACTTGCCCGCTCCCGTTGAACCGCCGACGACGGCCAGCAGCGGGGCGTCCAGGCTTCGGTAGCGGGGAATGATGTAGTCATCGAGCTGCGCCAAGCACTCCCGGATCCATTGCCGGCCTTCCTGCGCTTCGGGAACGGCCAGGGGAAGAGTCGTGGCCGCAAGTCCGGCACGCGCAGCTTCGAGGGTATCGACGGCGGCCGCCGCCCCTTGGGGCAAGCGAGGCACTGCCGGGCTGGCCCGGGATGCTGACGGGTCTACGTGTTCGGTCACAGCATCATCATGCCAGTCCGTTTCCGGTCAGGGACGCTGGGCAGGCGGATTGGGAAAAAAGAAATCCCCCGGAACATATGTTCCGGGGGATTCATTTGTGACCCCAGCGGGATTCGAACCCGCGTTACCGCCGTGAGAGGGCGGCGTACTAGGCCGCTATACGATGGGGCCTTGCACTTTTTTGTCACCGTTTCCGGCGATCAAGCTGAATGAGTATTTCATACTTTCAGCTTCGCTCCAAATCGCTTTCACGACTTGAGGTTTCCGAATTTCCTGCGGATTTACGCGGAATTTCAGAGCTGGGATACCAGGACTCGAACCTAGAATGACGGTACCAGAAACCGTAGTGTTGCCAATTACACCATATCCCAAAGTGACTTTTGGACCGGAGTTCCGCGCCCCGGTTTCCCTTGGCTTTTCCCTCCGTGCCCCTCAGCACGAGTAATGACTCTACCGGAGTCTTGCCACCTGCACAAATCGGCAAGCCGTTACCTGCATCACATAAGTCCTCAGGCGGCCGTTGGAGCTTTGGACAGTAATTGCGCCAGCGAATCTACCTGCCTGCCCGTGAACTCCTCCACCACCTCGCCTGTCCTGTTGAGCCAAACGCCCACCAGTCCTGCCGCAGTGGCACCGTCAGCATCGAGCAGCCGGTTGTCGCCCACATAGAGGGTCTCTCCAGGCTCGGTGCCCAGAAGCCGCACACCCTCAAGATAGATCGCTGGATCAGGTTTGGCGACACCCACAGTGTCGGTGCCCACGAGGATACGGATCCTTGAGAGGCCGGCGCCGTCGAGCTTGGCGCGCTGGTAGTCGTGCACGTTGTTGCTGACCGCCCCGTAGGGAACACCTGCGGCGTCGAGGGAGTCCAGAACCCCTGCCACGTCACCAAAGGCCTGCACGTACGCCGTTTGCCGTTGGTGGTATTCAGCCACCCACGCCTGCGATTCCTCGCCGTCTTCGAGCTCCACGCCGAAGTGGCCCAAAGCAGCACGGCCCCGGAGCAGCCTCTGTTCGTTGAACGTCAGTTCACCGGCGAGGTAACGGTCGTAGAAATGGGTGGTTTCATGCGTGAAGATCCGGCCGAACTTCACCCACCCGGCCTGGTCAAGGCCGGGCAGGAGATGTTCACTGACGTCACGCAACGCCGTCGTCATGGCGTATTCAAGGTCCACCAGGGTGTCGTCGATGTCGAACAGGACACCGCGGATAGCGCCGAAAGAAGTTGCAATCGCCATGACCGGTACCGCCCTTAGCCGCGGAAAGCGCGAACGCGGGCCAACGATGAATCCTTGCCCAGAATCACCATCGACTCGAACAGCGGCGGGGAGATGCGGCGGCCGGAAATAGCCGTGCGTACGGGTCCGAAGGCTGCCCGGGGCTTGATGCCCAGGTCCTCCACCAGCGCCTGCTTGAGCGCGGTCTGGATGTTCTCCGCCGTCCACTCTTCGATGGGTTCCAGGGCGGCCAGGGCGGCGTCCAGAACCTCCTCCAGGTTGGCTGGGAGACCCTTGCGGGCATCGTCTGCAACATCGATGGCGTCGTCGGCTTTGAACAGGAAGGCAAGCATTTCCGGCGCCTCGCCCAGGAGGGTGATGCGTTCCTGGACCAGCGGGGCGGCCTCGGCCAGGATCTCTTCCTGCCGGGGAGTAAGGATCTCGCCCACGAAACCGGCGGCGCGCAGGTACGGCACCAGGCGCTGCTTGAAGTCCTCGGGAGCAAGCATCCGGACATGGGTTCCGTTGATGGCCTCGGCCTTTTTGATGTCAAAGCGGGCCGGGTTGCCCAGGACATCGTGGATGTCGAAGTTGGCCACGAGCTGCTCAACGGTGAATATGTCTTCGTCCGCGCTCAGCGACCAGCCGAGCAGCGACAGGTAGTTGAGGAGGCCCTCCGGGATGAAGCCACGTTCGCGGTGCAGGAACAGGCTGGACTCGGGGTCGCGCTTGGACAGCTTCTTGTTGCCCTGGCCCATGACGTACGGGAGATGCCCGAACTCCGGCATGTATTCGGCAACACCGATGGCGTGCAGGGCACGGTAGAGCGCAATCTGGCGAGGGGTGGAGCTCAGGAGGTCCTCGCCGCGCAGGACATGGGTGATTCCCATGAGGGCGTCGTCCACCGGGTTGACCAAGGTGTACAGCGGGGCGCCATTGGCACGGACAACTGCGAAGTCCGGAACAGAACCGGCCTTGAAGGTGATCTCACCACGCACGAGGTCGTTGAAGGTCAGGTCCTCGTCGGGCATGCGGAGGCGCAGGACGGCCTCACGGCCCTCAGCCTTGAACTGTGCAAGCTGCTCTTCGGTGAGGTGGCGGTCAAAGCCGTCGTAGCCCAGCTTGGGGTCGCGGCCTGCAGCCTTGTGGCGTGCTTCGATCTCGTCCGGGGTGGAGTACGACTCGTAGACGTGTCCCCCGGCCTTGAGCTTGGCGATGACGTCCTGGTAGATCTCGCCGCGCTGCGACTGGCGGTAAGGCTCGTGCGGTCCGCCGACCTCTACGCCTTCATCCCAGTTGATGCCGAGCCACTTCAGCGCGTCCAGCAGCTGGTGGTAGCTCTCTTCGCTGTCGCGGGCAGAGTCCGTGTCCTCGATGCGGAAGATCAACTTGCCGCCGGTGTGGCGCGCGTACGCCCAGTTGAACAGGGCGGTGCGGATCAGGCCAACGTGCGGCGTACCCGTAGGTGACGGGCAGAAACGGACGCGGACCGGGGTCTCGGCGTTGACGGCGGGGATGGCGCTGGAGGCAGCGTTGGACGCAGAAGCAGTAGTCATAGTAGTTCCAACTTTACCGCTTGGCACCGCTCCGGTTTCCCGGGCGGAGGCTCACGACGGCGGTAGTGACCTTTCGTCCGAAAGGCGACTGCCGCCGTCGTGCTTTGCTTTGGCTGGCGGCCCTAGCGGCGCACCACCGGGTTGGACAGGCGGCCGATGCCTTCGATCTCCACCTCAAAGCGGTCGCCTTCGGAGACGAGGCCGACGCCGGCCGGGGTTCCGGTCATGATGACGTCACCCGGAAGCAGGGTGAACGCCTGCGAGACGATTGAGACGAGTTCGCGCACGCCGCGGATCATCTGGTTCGTGTTGCCATCCTGGCGAACCTCACCATTGAGACGGCCCTGGATAGTGAGGTCCTCGTGGTCAAGTTCGGTCTCGATCCACGGTCCGAGGGGTGCAGAGGTGTCGAATCCCTTGGCGCGGGCCCACTGGAGGTCTGTCTTCTGGACATCGCGGGCCGTGAGGTCATTACCGCAGGTGTAGCCGAAGATGACATCGTCCACGCGGTCCTCGGGGACGTCCTTGCAGATGCGGCCAATCACTACGCACAGCTCGGCCTCGAAGGAAACCTCCTCCGAGAACGAAGGAAGGACGATGGGATCGTTCGGGCCGATCACCGACGTGTTCGGCTTGAGGAAAAGCAATGGCTGCTGCGGGACTTCATTGCCAAGCTCCGCAGCGTGCTCGGCGAAGTTCCGGCCGACGCCAATGACCTTGCTGCGCGGAATGATCGGGGCCAGGAGCCGAACGTCCTCCAGCTTGTGCTTCACATGGGTACGTTCGACGCCATTGAAGAAGGGGTCGCCGTTGATGACAGTGATTTCCTCACTGCCGGGCTCGCCTTCGACAACGCCGTAAAGGGGATCAGAATCAACTACAAACCGGGCGATACGCATGGGCTCAAGCCTACAGTCACGCCCTAGCTTCGGAGGTAATCCAACTGTGCCGCGACGGACGTCTCAGCCGCCCACCTGACTGAAGGATCGACGTCGGCGTACACCACGTCCGTCACTTGGGCGATGGTGGCATCATTGCCCACCTGCGCGAGGGCTGAACGGATCTGTTCCAGGCGTTGCTTGCGGTGCTCACGGTACTCGCGGCACTTTGCGTCAACGGCAGGAAGAACAGGCCCGTGTGCCGGGAGCAGTGTTGCCGTGCCGAGTGCTTCGAGCTTGTCCAGACTGTCAAGGTAGTCCCCCAGCCGGCCATCCGGGTAGTCCAGCACGGTAGTGCCCCTGCCCAGGATGGTATCGCCGGTGAGGACCGACCCGTGCGCCCCGTCGCCAGGAAGATGGAAGCATACTGAATCCGAGGTGTGGCCGGGGGTTGCCAGAACGCGGATTTCAACGCCGCCCGCGGTGATGACTTCACCGCCCTGGAGCGGCTCGCCCCCGTGGCAGTACTCGCTCAGGGCCGCCCGGACAGGCGCGCCTGTCAGTGCGTGGAAGCGCGCGGAGGCTTCGGTGTGGTCGGCGTGACGATGGGTGATGAGGACCAGCTCCACTGTGCCCGCAGCAGCCAGTTCCGCCAGGTGTTGTTCATCAGCAGGGCCCGGGTCAACAACAACCGTGCTGCCGGAATTCGGTGCACTGATGATGTATGAGTTGGTGCCGTCAAGGCTCATCGGGCCCGGGTTGGGGGCAAGCCTGAAGCGTGTCAGTTCGCTGCTGCGCTGCAGGGAGGAGCTTGTGGGTGCGCTATCCGGAGTCGCCATTGGTTCAGAAGTCACAGTCCCATCTTGGCACCTCTACCGACCCTCTATCACCTACCCGCCCCTTCCGCCTGACCCTCTATCACCTACCCACCCCTCCCACCCGACCCTCTATCACCTACCCACCCCCTCCACCCGACCCTCAATCACCAAACCGCCCCTCCCACCCGACCCTCAATCACCCGATGGTCTTCGGTGAGAGAGGGTTCGCGGGAAAGGGGCGGTTACGTGAGAGACGGTTCGCGGGAAACGGGGGTTACGTGAGAGACGGTTCGCGGGAAACGGGGGTTACGTGAGAGACGGTTCGCGGGAAAGGGGGTTACGTGAGAGACGGTTCGCGGGAAAGGGGCGGTTACGTGAAAGAGCGATGGGGGACGACGGCGGCCGGTCACCTTGATATCAAGGTAACCGGCCGCCGTCGTTAAGTGTGGTCGTTCAGTTGGACCGTTCAGTGGGGCCGTCCGGTTGGACCGAGCCGCAGATCAGACCAGTCGCGTGAGCCAGCCGTGGGTGTCCTCGACAACTCCGGTCTGGATTCCGAGGAGCTTCTCGCGGATGGCCATGGTGGTTTCGCCGGCCTTGGCATCTTCCGCGCCGATGAACTCGGTTGCGTCCTTGAGAACACCAATCGGAGTGATCACAGCCGCAGTACCGCAGGCAAAAACTTCCGTGATCTCACCGGAGGCAACGCCGTCGCGCCACTCATCGAGGGTGATCTTGCGCTCGGAAACCTCGCGGCCCATGTCCTTGGCCACCTGGATGACCGACATGCGGGTGACGCCCGCGAGGATGGTGCCGCTGAGGGCAGGCGTGACCAACGAGCCGTCCTTCATCACGAAGAAGACGTTCATGCCGCCAAGTTCCTCAACGGCGTCGTCGTTGAAGTGGTCCAGGAAGAGGACCTGCTTGCAGCCGTTGGCTTCGGCTTCCTGCTGGGCGATCAGAGAGGCGGCGTAGTTGCCGCCGCACTTGGCCGCACCGGTACCACCACGGCCAGCGCGGGCGTACTCGCGGGAGATCCAGATGGAGACCGGCTTGAGCTCGCCACCGAAGTAGTTGCCGGCCGGGGAAGCGATGACCCGGAAGGACACCTCACGCGCAGCACGGACACCCAGGAAGGCCTCCGTAGCGATCATGAACGGACGCAGGTAGAGGGCTTCGCCGTCGCCGGACGGAACCCATTCCTGGTCTGCCTGCACGAGTTCGCGGATGGCACCGATGAAGTACTCTTCGGGCAGTTCCGGGAGTGCCAGTCGGCGAGCCGACTTGTTCAGGCGGGCTGCGTTGGCTTCGGGCCGGAAGGTCCACACGGAACCATCGGCATGGCGATACGCTTTCAGGCCCTCAAAAATCTCCTGGCCGTAGTGCAGGACGGCGGCCGAAGGGTCAAGCGAGATGGGTCCATACGGCTCGATACGGGCATTCTGCCAACCGCCAGTGCCATCGGCGTCGACCTTGTAATCGACGACGGCGGTGTGGTCGGTGAAGTAGTCGCCAAAGCCCGGGTTCGCCAGGACGGCTGCACGCTCCCCAGCAGACTTCGGGTTTTCCGAGAGCTGCTGGCTGAATTCGACGCCATGGGCAGTCTGAGTCATGTTTCCTCCACAGTCAGCTACCTGGCATGGCGAACCGGTTTCCCGAAAAAAGGGGTGGTTCAGCGATGGACCAGGGAAGCAGATAAATAATTCAAGACAAGCTTACGCCTGGGTAATGGGCCTAAAGTGCGGCCGCGATGGCATCGCCAATGGCAGCTGTGCTGCGCGGCTTGCCATCACGGTTTTCGACGTCGGCAACTACTGCCGCTTCGATCTTCCGGGCCGCCGTGGTGTAGCCAAGGTGGTCCAAAAGCAGCACTGCGGAGAGGATGGCCGCGGTGGGGTCGGCTTTCTGCTGGCCGGCGATGTCCGGAGCAGAGCCGTGGACGGGTTCGAACATGGACGGTGCGGTGCGGTCCATGTTGATGTTCCCCGATGCGGCCAGGCCGATGCCGCCCGTGACGGCAGCAGCGAGGTCGGTGAGGATGTCGCCAAAGAGGTTGTCCGTGACGATCACATCGAAGCGCGAGGGATCAGTGACCATGAAGATGGTGGCCGCGTCGATGTGCAGGTAATCATGGGTGACGTCCGGGAATTCCTGGGCCACTGCCTCAACCGTGCGCTTCCACAGGTGTCCGGCGAATACCAGGACGTTGTGCTTGTGGACGAGGGTCACATGCTTGCGCGGACGCTCGCTTGCGCGCCGGAAGGCATCGCGGACAACGCGCTCCACGCCGTGGGCCGTGTTCAGGGAGACCTCCGTGGCTACCTCGTGCGGCGTGCCGCCGCGCAAGGTGCCACCGTTTCCAACGTAAGGGCCCTCCGTGCCTTCGCGGACCACGATGAAGTCGATCGTCCCGGGATCAGCCAAGGGACTGCCGACAGTTCCGTACAACCGGGAAGGGCGCAGGTTCACGAAGTGGTCCAGGCTGAAGCGGAGCTTGAGGAGCATCTCGCGCTCGATGATGCCCGAAGGAATGCGGGTGTCTCCAGGTGCTGCACCAACGGCGCCGAAGAGGATGGCATCGCGGGTGCAGAGGTCTGCAAGAACCTCGTCCGGAAGGGTCTCGCCTGTCTCAAGCCAGTGCTGGGCACCAAGCTTATAGTGGGTCTGCTCAAGGGTGACGCCCTCGGCGGCAACAGCCTTTTCGAGGACCTTGACAGCTTCGGCAATGACCTCCGGGCCAATGCCATCGCCGGGGATGACAGCGAGATTGATGGACGATGCACTCATACGTCTATCTAGCCAAGCAATCCACATGCTGGTCAAAATCGTCTCACTCTTCGAACACTCGGGCGGGAGGAGTCAGACCACGGCATGATGCCTACGGCCGGACCCAGCGCATAGAGTCGTAGCGTGGACAGAAGGCATGCAGTATATGAATGGTTCCGGATCAACCGCTTCAAAGTGGACTTGACGGCAACCTGCCTCCTCATCCTGTTGTTCGGCCCCGTCTACCTCCTGGCCGACCGCCCCTGGCTGTTCCTCCTGTCCTGCAGCCTCCTGTTGCCCCTCGCATGGCGACGGACCCGTCCGGCGGTAGCGGCCGGCGTCGTAATCCTTGTGTGCCTTATCCAATGGACGGCAGGCGCCGAACCGGTGGCGGGCCAAATCGCTGTTCCTTTGGTCATCTACGCCACTGCCGCCTATGGCCCGGCGTGGGCAAGCCGCACAGTCCTTGTTGCCGGCCTGGTAGGGGGCGTCATGCTCACTACACGCGAATACGCGGGAGGCGTGGAGTCGGGCATCATGGGCCTCACCATCGGTGCGCTGTACACAGTGTTGATCTGGATGCTTGTCCTGGTGAGCTGGACCCTGGGCGATCTGACCCGAGTACGCCGGCTCCAGCTCCAAGCCCTCGAGGACCGTACACGCCGGATGGAAGTGGAGCAGCTGCAGGAACGGAAACTGGCCGCTGCCGACGAACGTTCGCACATCGCCCGGGAGATGCACGACATCGTGGCCCATTCCCTTTCCGTCATCATCACCCAGGCTGATGGTGCCCGATACGCCGCAGCCGCTAAACCGGAACTTGCCACCGAAGCCCTGGCCACCATCGCAGCGACGGGCAGGGATTCGCTGGGTGAGATGCGCAGGCTCCTTGGCGTCCTGCGCTCTGACGGCGACTCCCCCACGCGTCCGCAACCCCGGCTTTCGGACCTGGACGAACTGCTCCTGGGTTTCCGCGCAGCCACCCTCCAAGTCGGGTTCCAGCAGGTGGGCACTCCGCGGAGGCCCCTCCCTGCCGGTGCGGAACTCACGGCGTATCGCATCATCCAGGAGTCGCTCACCAACGTCATGAAGCATGCCGGGCCCAAAGCCACCGCCAACGTGACGCTGACGTGGCAGGGCCGCGGCCTTCAGCTGGACATCGTCGACGACGGCCGGGGCGCCGCTGCCGATCCTCCTGCGGCGGGAGGGGGCAATGGCCTGCGCGGAATGGGCGAGCGCGTCTCGCTCTACGATGGGTCATTGACGGCCGGCCCCGAACAGGGCGGCGGTTTCCGTGTGTCCGCTTTCATTCCCTATTCGGAGGCCTGAAGTAATGCCTGAACTCCCCGCGCCCATCCGGGTTGCACTCGTTGACGACCAACAGCTGGTCCGTTCGGGCCTTGGCATGCTGATCAATTCACAGCCGGACCTCGATGTGGTGGCTGAAGCGGGCAACGGGATCGAAGCCATCCAAGCCCTCAGCGCCACCGCCGCGGACGTGGTCCTCATGGATGTCCGCATGCCCGGTATGGACGGCATCGAAGCCACCCGCCGCATCCTGGAGCAGGCAGCAGCACAGCCGGCCGGTTCCCAACGCGCGGAAGTCAAGATCGTGGTCCTCACCACTTTCGACCTTGATGAGTACGCTTTGGCAGCCATCCAGGCCGGCGCCAGCGGGTTCCTCCTGAAGGATGCACCGCCGGAAGAACTCCTTGAAGCCATCCGGACTGTCTACCGCGGGGATGCGGTCATAGCGCCGTCCACCACCCGCCGCCTACTGGACCATGTAGCGCCCCTGCTCAGGACCCAGTCACCGGAGCAGAGTGAACACGCTGCCGCCGTCGAAACCCTGACGAACCGCGAGCGCGAAGTGTTCCAGCTCATCGCACAGGGACAGTCGAATCCGGAGATCGCTGCTGGACTTTTCCTTTCCGAAGCAACGGTGAAAACCCACGTGGGGCATATCCTGGCCAAGCTCGGGGCACGGGACCGTGTGCAAGTGGTAGTGATCGCCTACGAAACCGGTGTGGTGGCTCCGGGGGTTTAGTCCGGCTCAGACCACGGTATGAGCACCTGCCGGCACCAAATGGGACCATGGCCCGATCCGGCGGGCATGCGGCCGACCATAGCGTGGAAACATGACGACATTCACGCCTCTCCCCCACCCTCCCGGAACCGGCCGCCCGGCTGGATCCGACGCCGCCCAAGCCCGTCCCGCCGTCGAGGCCTTCAACCTGACCAAGAGCTACGGACGCGCCGATACCAGCGTGACCGCCTTGAACGAGGTCTCGGTAAGCTTCGAGGCCGGAAAGTTCACGGCCATCATGGGCCCATCGGGCTCGGGCAAGTCCACGCTGATGCATTGCCTCGCGGGACTGGATACCGCCGACTCGGGCCGGATCGTCCTCGGTGGCACGGACCTCACCGGGCTTAACGACCGCCAGCTCACCGCGCTTCGCCGGGAGCGGATCGGCTTCGTGTTCCAGGCCTTCAACCTGGTACCAACCTTGACGGCGGAGCAGAACATCACGCTTCCGCTCGCCTTGGCAGGAACCACGGCCGACGCCGGGTGGATGGAAACCGTCGTTAACACCCTTGGGCTGAAGGACAGGTTGAAGCACCGTCCGCACGAGTTGTCCGGCGGCCAGCAGCAGCGCGTGGCAGTAGCCCGGGCACTCTTGACGCGTCCCGACGTCGTGTTTGGTGACGAACCAACAGGCAACCTGGATTCGAAGGCCGGCGGAGAAGTGCTGGCCCTGCTGCGCCGGAGCAGCCAGGAAATGGGCCAGACCATCATCATGGTCACCCACGATCCTGTGGCAGCCAGCTACGCCGACCGGGTGGTGTTGATGAGCGACGGCGGCCTGGTGGGCGAGATCCACCAGCCCACCGCTGATTCCGTCCTGACAGCCCTCGGCAAGCTGGGGGCCTGAGGCATGCTGCGCGTTGCCCTTTCCCAGTTGACGACGCATTTCCGGCGGTTCATAGCCATCGGGCTTGCCGTCTTGCTGTCCGTCATGTTCCTTTCCTCGACGCTCATGGTCGGAGCCAGTACCAATGCCTCGTTGGGCGCGAGCATTGGCGAGGCCTATCGCAACGCCGATCTCGTGGCGACGTCCAAGAACGGCGAGCCCTTCACCCAGGCCGCGGTTGATGCGGCCGCCTCATCACCGGCCGTTGAAGCCACCTACGCGGAGCGCTCAACGTACGTGACCTTCGAAGCCGGTGGGGGCGAGCAATACGGGCGGCTGCGAAATGCCGCACCAGCGTCCTTGGAAGGTTCCATCCTCTCCTCCGGTTCCATGCCCGCCAACGCCCTGGAAGCTGCCATCGACGCCAAGACTGCTGAGCATCTGGGCCTGGCTGTTGGCAGCACGTTGGAATTGCACGGCGGGGGTCCGGTCAAGATCGCGAAGGTCACTATCTCGGGCTTGATCCGAGCCACCAATGACCCCTTCTCTTCCTCAGCGGCACAGATTGTTGCCTCCGAGCCTGTCCTGAACGCCGTCCAGGACGCTGGAGCGGGGTTCTCCGGGTTGCAGTTCGCCCTGAAACCGGGTGAAGACGTTGCTTCGGCCAAGGACTACATCGCCCACAGGATGGAAGCTGCCGGCGCGTCGGGCCCGGTGCTGGAGACTGCACAGGAAAAGGTGACGTCGACGGTGGCCATGCTGAGCGCCGGCCAGGACCAGTTGACGATTGTCCTGTTGGCCTTCGCCGGCATTGCCATCCTGGTCTCTACCTTGGTGGTGGCCAATACCTTCTCCGTCCTGGTGGCCCAGCGGACCAGGGAGCTGGCACTTTTGCGTTGCCTTGGCGCCGGACGAGGACAGATCCGGGGCTCGGTCATGTTGGAGGCCCTTGTAGTTGGCTTCGTTTCCTCAGTGCTGGGCGTACTCGCGGCGACTGGCCTCATGACGGGCTTGATTGCCTGGGCCAGGGCGCAGCCCGAACAGGCGTTCGCGACGTTGGCCGTGCCGCCGTCGGCCATCATCGCAGGCCTGGTGGCTGGAACCCTGCTGACTGTTGTCGCGGCGCTGGTGCCCGCGAAGGCAGCCACCGCCGTCGCGCCTCTTGCAGCCTTGCGCCCGGCGGACGACGCCTCCGTACGGAACCGACGCGGCAGGGTCAGGCTTTTCCTGGGCCTGGCAGCTCTGGTGGGTGGAGCTGCGCTTCTGGTGTACGGCAGCATCAACGTGATGCTCGCGGTTGCCTTGCTGGGCGGTGCGGCCTCGTTCGTGGGCATCCTGCTGTGCTCAACCTTGTTCATCCCCACAGTGGTTGCCCTGGCTGGCCGTTTGGCGGCGCCGGCAGGGGTCCCGGGCAAGCTCGCTGCAGTGAACGCCACCCGCAACCCTGCCCGCACTTCTGCCACTGCGGCGGCATTGCTGATCGGTGTCACTCTGGTGTCACTCATGATGACCGGGGCTGCGACGTCCCGGCAGGCCTTCAACGACACCCTGGCGGAGAACTATCCGGTGGACCTGTCGGCGCAGACCGCCGCTTCCGGCGACCCTTCCGGGGCGCTCACCAGGATCAAAGGGCTCGACGGCGTCAGCGCGGCTGTCCTGCTGAAGCCCGTAGGCACTATCCATGACGAAACGATCGGTGGCACCACCACTGTTTATGGCCTATCTGCTGCAGAGGCGGCATCAGTGCTTCGTGACAACCACCTGAAGCCAAGTCCCGGAACCGTCTACTTGCCCGAAGACTCTCCGAAGGGTGCGGCGAACATATCGACGGCGGGCGGCACTGTTACCCTCGACGCCACGGTCCTCCGGACCCGGCACGTCCCGGCGTTCGTGGAGTCCTCCAGCATCACCTCCGGTCCCCTCCCGGAAGCACCGGGGATGGTGTGGGTGAAACTCGATGATTCGGTATCCGGCGACCGCGTCCAGGCGATCCAGAAGGACATCGCAGCAGCTTTGGGTGTCCACGAGCGGACAGTCAGCGGCGCAGCCATTGAACGCGTGACCTTCAACAGCATCATCGACGTCCTGTTGTTGGTGGTGACGGGGCTCCTGGGAGTCGCCGTGGTGATCGCGTTGATCGGCGTGGCCAACACGCTGTCCCTGTCCGTGCTGGAACGGACGCGCGAGAATTCGCTCCTCCGGGCGCTGGGGCTGACCACGGGTCAACTGCGCGGGATGTTGGCGATTGAGGCTGTGCTGGTTGCCGGTGTGGCCGCCATCATGGGCGCGGGCTTGGGCGTCGTGTATGGATGGCTCGGTGCGCAGGCAACCCTTGGAGGCTTGGCGAGCGTTGTTCCGACCGTTCCCTGGCTGCAGTTGGCAGCGGTGTTCGGCGTGGCCGTCGTGGCAGGACTGTTGGCATCGGTCATCCCGGCACGGCGGGCGGCCCGCTTGTCGCCGGTGGAGGGACTGGCCACGGCCTAGGGCACGGACGCTCTCTCATTTATGCACCCCTAACGCCGAACGCTCTCTCACTTCCCGCCAGCAGGCCGGCCGGATGTGAGAGAGCGTTTCGGGTTAGAGGCTGTTATGTGAGAGAGGGTCTATGCGTCGACGGGCTCTTCGTAACGCGGGAACACAGGAGCCGGAGCGGGCAGTTCGGTCCCCGCCCCGAGCGGCGTGGCGATCGCAGCGAACAGCCGCGCATCACCTTCCGGTTGGCCCAGGACGTCAAGGAGCTTCGCGGACGACGACGGCATGACGGGCTGCGCGAGGATCGCCACGATCCGGACAACCTCCAACGTGACGTACAGGACCGTGTTCATGCGCTCGATGTCGGTCTTGCGGAGCACCCACGGAGCCTGCTCGGCGAAGTAGGCGTTGGTGTCGCCCAGCACCGTCCAAATGGCTTCGAGGGCACGGCTGAACTCCTGCTTTTCGAAAGCACTCCTGGCCGTCTCCAGCAGTGCACCAGCCTGGCCCAGGAGGGCTTCGTCCTCAGGGGTGAAGGCACCGGGCTGAGGAACCTTGCCCTCGCAGTTCTTCGCCACCATGGACAAGGACCGCTGGGCAAGGTTGCCGAAGTTGTTCGCGAGGTCCGCATTCATACGGCCCACGATTGCTTCGTGGTTGTAGTTGCCATCGGCGCCAAAGGGAACTTCGCGGAGGAAGAAGTACCGGCACTGGTCCAGGCCGTACTGTGCCACGAAGTCCTGGGGAGCAACAACGTTGCCCAGGGACTTGGACATCTTCACACCATTGTTGGTGAGGAAGCCATGGATCATGACGCGCTCGGGCAATTCCAGTCCGGCACTCATCAGGAAGGCAGGCCAGTAGATCGCGTGGAAGCGCGAAATGTCCTTGCCGATCACGTGTACATCGGCCGGCCAGAACTTCTGGAAGGACTCAGACTCCACGTCGGGGTAGCCGACGCCGGTCAGGTAGTTGGTCAGGGCGTCAACCCAGACGTACATGACGTGCTTTTCATCGCCCGGGACCGGAACGCCCCAGTCGAAGGTGGTGCGGCTGATGGACAGGTCTTCCAGGCCGCGCTTTACAAAGCTGATGACCTCGTTGAACCGGGACTGCGGGGCACCGAACTCAGGCTGGGCCTCGTAGAGCGCCAGGAGCTTTTCCTGGTAGTTCGAGAGCCGGAAGAAGTAGCTTTCCTCGGCGGTCCAGGTGACCAAGGTGTCTGTTTCCTTGGAGTACCGCAGACCGTCCTCCTTCACCACGGTGTCGTCCTCGACGTAATAGGCCTCGTCGCGGACCGAGTACCAGCCTTCGTACTTGGAAAGGTAGATGTCGCCGTTGGCTTCCATCTTTTTCCAGATGGCCTGCGAGGCCGCGTAGTGGTCCTGGTCCGTGGTGCGGATGAATCGGTCGTAGGAGATCCCCAGGTCCTGGCTCATCTGCTTGAACGCTGCGGAGTTGCGGTCCGCAAGCTGCTTGGCAGTAATGCCTTCCTTCTCCGCGGACTGCTGCATCTTCAGTCCGTGCTCGTCCGTTCCGGTCATGAAGAAGACTTCATGGCCGTCGAGGCGCTTGAAACGCGCCATGGCATCAGTCGCAATGACCTCATAGGCGTGGCCGATGTGGGGCACGCCGTTGGGGTAGCTGATCGCGGTGGTGATGTAGAACGGGGATTTCTCTGGAGACGTCACTCTAAGAAGTTACCTTTTTTTCGGATGAAATAGCTTAGTTAAGTTCGGTCAGCGTATCGCTGAGCCGAACCAGCTCGTGGTCGTGGGAGGCCACCAGCACGGCGATGCCATCACTGGTGGTGTCCTTCAGGATGCCGATGATGCGGTTTGCGGCCGCACGGTCCAGGCTTGCCGTAGGCTCGTCCACCACCAGTACGCGGGTACCCAGGATCAACGCACGGGCGATCGCCACACGCTGGCGCTCACCACCGGAGAGTTGGGCGGGACGGTGGCGCATACGACGTCCCAGGCCCACCAGGTCAAGGAGGTCCTTGGCCATTTCCGTGCGCTGTTCAACCTCGCCATCCGGGACTGCGGGCAGCAGTACGTTCTCCAAGGCACTCATGCCATCGATCAAGGCACCACCCTGGTCCACATAGCCGATCAGTGCGCGGCGGCGGTCGGCGATCTCGTCGTCGCCCATGGCGTCCAGCGGCTGGCCCTCCCAGAAGACCTTGCCCGACGTCGGCAGCGTCAGTCCGGCGCTGACGGTCAGGATGCTGGTCTTGCCGGAGCCGCTTCGGCCGGCAACACAGTGCATCTCACCGGCGTGGAGGGTCAGGTTGAAGTCGTCGACGACGTCGACTTCCTCGGCGCCGCCCTTGTCGCCACCGTAGTGGATGGTGACCCGGCTGAGCTCCAGTGGTGTTGCGTGGTCAGTGGCCCTCACGATGGTGTTGGCGCGGGTCTGCAGCGACTCTTCCGTGGATTCCGGGGTGGCCGCCAGCTCGGGGTTGAGGTTGTCAGTCATTTGACTACTTTCGTTGCAATGGGAATCCAGCAAATTACGGCCAGCAGACCGGCGAGTCCGGCCCACAAAGCTGCATAGGGGGCCAGGAGCAACCCAAGCCCCAGGGCACCGAGGACACCCAGGGGAAGTGCCACAGTGCCTACAAGCGCGTTTTCGAAGAACCGGACCTGGCCCAGCATGTCCGGGTTCCAGCCCATGGCCCGCAAGGTACCAAGGTATTCCCGCTTGGCGTGCAGCTCGAACCTGCCGGTGACCAGCGTCAGCAACAGGCCAACCACGACGCCGAAGACAGCGAGGATGACGCTTGGCAAGGCAATGCTGGCAGCCGCCAGGCCACTGAGGGCGCTGGCACCTGCGGCGCGTGGAATGTCGATCAGCAGCGCGATCAGTGCGCCCACAGCGGCGCCGAACACGCCCACGGCCACAGCCAGGGAGATGGAGTTGAACCGGTTGGTGGTCAGCTGCCTGTTGGCAAATGTCAGCGGTGAGTCCACAGTGACCAGCCGTTCGTCGTGCTGCGGTTCCTGGTCGATCACCACGCGGTGCCGCAACTGCTGGGCTGCCAGCAGGGCCGCGGCACTGTAAATGACGAGCATGGTCACGGAAACGATCACGGTGGCGATGTTCCAGCTCAGGAGGCTGAGGATGACACCTGCGGCAGCCAGGGCGGCTGCGCCGACGGCGAACTCTTCCAGTACCCAGGACCGGATGCGTTTTTGCGTCCAGCCCATGGCGCGCAGAATGCCGGCTTCGCTTCTACGCTGGCGGATGTAGCTGACGGTGGATGCTCCCGTGAGCAGTGTGGCGCCCAGCAGCGTCAGGAACAGAAGCGTGATGTTGGTTCCTGTCAGGGAGCCGGACACGGCGTCAGCCGCATTCTGCCGGACCCACGACTGCTGGACGGTCCCCAGCGCAGACTCCTTGCCGGCGTCGTCCTTGCTGTACCCGGGCACGAAGATGTTGGCGTCTTCACGCGCGGAGCCAGCCACGACGGTGGCTTCCAAACCGAGGTCACGGATCTGTGCGGCCAGCTTCTCGACCTCGGGCTGGGCAGTCTTCCAGTTGCCGGTTGCGGCAGCGCGGACCCGCACTGCGTCAATGACGTTGGCGTTGGCGTCGTAGCCGCGGGCCGCTGCAAGGCCGTAGTAGTCGGTGATGGCGCCGGCGGACTGGCTGACGAGGCCAGTTGCGCTCAGCGAGGGCTTCAGTTCCGCAGTCGCGACGTCCTTGCCCTCGGCATCCTTGGTCAAAGTCATCGGCGTGGGGTCGTAACCGCCCAGGGGAAGCTTGTTGACGTCACCTGCGGCAGCCTGGACCGCGGCGGGGTCGAAGGTGCCGTACACCATGGGCAGCGGCGCCGCCGGCTTCTTGCCTGTTTCAAGGTCTTCACGGTACGAACGCTCGTCCACGGGCTTCCGCTGGGTCTGGTCCACAGCCGCCCCGAAGGAGGACTTCTCGGGCAAGCGGTTGACCGTTACCCAATCCCCCGGCGTCGCGCTCTTGTCGGACGCACCGTTGGCGGCTTCGTCGCCGTCCTTGTATTTCGGTGCAGCAGCGAACGCGGCGCTCCACGTGGCGGGGTCATAAAGGCCCTGGCCAAAGGCGGCGGTGCTGCCCAGCAGCTGGCTGTGGTCCGTGGACCCAGGCCACTGAAGGGCGAACGGGGACTTCGATACGAACGGCAGGTAGTCCTTATCGAGGGACCGGGTCACGGTTCCAACGTCCTTGACCACCTTGCCGCTGGCGTCCAGTTCCTCGATTTTCACCGAGTACTTCAGGTCCAGGGAGGTGCCCGTGCGCACAATCAGCGGAATGGCTTTGGAGTCAGCGGTCAACAGGCCGTCACGCTTGGCCTGCTGGTACTGCGTCATGAGGGGCGCCCAGTATTTGAGCTTCACGCCAAGGAAATCCGGGCCCTCTTCCAGTTGCTGCATGCTCAGGCCAGTGGTGAAGAGGCTTTCGAAGTGACGGCCGATCGCGCCGGCGTCACGCGCGTCTGCCGGCGGAGCCTTCTCCAGCGGCGCAAGGAAGTCACCAGCAGAACCCAGCAACGCCCTTTCGGCGGCGGGATCGACGGCGACGACGGATTCAGTCACCTCGGGCGCCAGGGGAAGCGCCACGGAGAGGTTGAAAAGGTTGTGCTCGGAGCCGAGGGCTGGAGCCGGGAACTTGATGCCGGTCTCCCCATCCGGGCCGGCAATCCGGACGTTGCTGCCACCGGCTGCCTGCTCCTGGACGAGGCGGCCCTTGCCCAGGGTTCCTTCGGCGCTGGTCTTGAAGAGTGTTTGCTCCTTGACGCCGTCCGAGCTGGTGGCAGAGGCGGTCAAGCGATACTTCTTGGGCGAATCCGAGAAGACCGACTCCGCGGCAGGCCACTTGCTGGAGTCCATGGCGGAGGGGTCCCCCGCCGTGATTCCGCCGGCCAGGCCTGCGTTGTAGCCGAGGTAGTCCATGGCGTTCAGGCGCGGGGCTTCAAGATTCTGGGAGACGCGGGAGACCAGGCTGATGGGCGCTGCCACGGCGGTCTGGCCCATTCCACGGATTTTCTCCAACTGGTCAAAGCTGATTCCGCCTTGGCCGTTGGCGATTTCCGGCTGGATCAATGCACCGCCATCGCCATTTTGTGATTGGTCCGGCTTTGCCTGGACCAGGATGTCGTAGAGTCCCCGCGAGTTCTCGTCCACTGTCCGGTTCAGAGCCGCCTGCGACTGGCTCTGGACGAGGACGGACAAGCACATCGCGACGATCAAAATGGCCGCGGTCAGCAGCAGCACACGGCTTCTGATGAACCTTTGGACGGCGTTCATTGGGCTCCCTGAGACCTTGATTGCGGGCGCGCACACGTGGTCCGGGATTCCCTAAAAAACACAGCGGAATACCGGGCTGAATGTGCTGAAAGTTGTGGCCGGCCTGCTGCCGGGTCCGAATCGGCGGACCCAGCCATTGTAAGCAGACCGGCCACTTCTGCGTGCCAAAGGTGTGTCGCCGGCACGCGAACTTCAACGGATGGGAGTCAGTCCTAGTCCTCCAGGTCCACTTCGCGAACCATGTCGGCACCGATACCGGCCTTGATGGCCTCCAGTACCTGCTGCGGAACGGAGCTGTCGATGGTCAACAGGGCAAGAACCTGTCCGCCTTCGGTCTGGCGGGCCACCTGCATGCCGCCGATGTTGATATTGTTCATGCCCAGGATGTGGCCGATGGTGCCGATCACGCCGGGGCGGTCTGCGTAGGCCACCACAACCAGGTGCTCGCTGATGGGGATTTCCACGTCATAGCCGTTGACGCCCACCAGCTTCTCAACCTGCTTGGGACCTGTCAGGGTGCCGGCGACGGAAATCTGCGAACCGTCGCTGAGCGCGCCGCGGATGGTCAGGACGTTGCGGTAGTCCTCCGCGTCCGGGGTGGTGATGAGACGGGTGTTGATACCGCGCTGCTCGGCGATGACCGGGGCGTTCACGTAGGAAACCTGCTCCGTGACGACGTCGGCGAACACGCCCTTCAGCGCTGCGAGTTCGAGCACCTTGACATCCAGCGCGGCGATCTCGCCGGCAACTTCGACGTCGATCTGGGTCAGCGAGGCGTGGGTCAGCGCGGTGAAGATCCGGCCAAGCTTTTCGATCAGCGGGATGCCCGGACGGATGTCGGGGGCGATAACGCCACCGGCCACGTTCACGGCATCGGGCACAAGCTCGCCGGCCAGGGCCAGGCGGACTGACTTTGCCACGGAGACACCGGCCTTCTCCTGGGCCTCGTCGGTGGACGCGCCGAGGTGGGGAGTCACAATGACGTTGTCGAGTTCGAAGAACGGCAGGTCAGTGCTGGGCTCCTTGACGAAGACGTCCACTCCGGCGCCCGCGATCTGGTTTTCCTTCAACGCGATGTACAGCGCTTCTTCGTCCACCAGGCCACCGCGTGCAACGTTGATCACATAAGCGGATTCCTTCATCTTGCGGAAGGCGTCGGCGCCCAGCATGCCCACCGTCTCCGGGGTCTTGGGCATGTGGATGGTGATGAAGTCGGAGTTTTCCAGAAGTTCATCCAGGGTTACCAGCTTGACGCCCAGTTGCGCTGCGCGGGCAGAGGTGATGTAGGGGTCGTAGGCGAGGATTTCGGTTTCGAAGCCCTGGAGACGTGCTGCCACCAAGGCACCAATGCGGCCCAGGCCGATGATGCCGATCTTCTTCTCGAAGAGTTCAATGCCGGTGTACTTGGACCGCTTCCATTCGCCATTCTTCAGCGCGGAGCTGGCTTGCGGAATGTGGCGGGCAAGGCTGAGGATGTGGCCCACGGTGAGTTCGGCAGCCGAGACGATGTTCGACGTCGGAGCGTTGACGACCATGACGCCGGCCTGCGTGGCTGACTTGATGTCCACGTTGTCCAGGCCCACGCCAGCACGGGCAATGACCTTCAGGTTCTTGGCCGCGGCGATTGCCTCGGCATCCACCTGGGTGGCGGAGCGTACCAGGATGGCATCGACGTCGGCGATGGCAGACAGCAGCTGGGAACGGTCGGCGCCGTCGGTCTGGCGGATTTCAAAATCCGGGCCCAGCGCCTCGACTGTTGCGGGCGAAAGTTCCTCAGCGAGGAGGACAACGGGTTTGCTGGCTGACACGGGGTGGCACCTTACTTTGGACAACTTGGGACAGAACTGGACAAGGAGCGGATGCGTGGCCCGGGGCACGGCGCCGGGACCAGCCCAGAATATCGAATCCGGGCGGCGTTTCCGGTGCCGGCGGGGGATGTTACGGCCGGACCGGAGGCGATGTGAAGAACTTCACAGCATCACCGGGAGGGCAATTCGGTGGAGAAACAGGGCGGAAACGGCGGCGCCCGCCCGGCTGTAATTCGCCGGACGGGCGTCGCTGCTTAGTGCTGGTGCATTGCTGCTGCCAAGCGGGGCAATCAGCGGGCTGCGGAGCCTTCGACGTAGTCGGCGTCCTGCTGCTGCCAGGAGAACAGTGAGCGCAGCTCGCGGCCGACCTCTTCGATCGGGTGCTTCTCAGCCTTGGCGCGGAGTTCCTTGAACTCTGCTCCGCCGTTGTCCTGGTCGTCGATGAAGCGCTTTGCGAAAGCACCATTCTGGATGTCCGCGAGGACAGCCTTCATGTTTTCCTTCACCTCAGGGGTGATGACGCGCGGGCCGGAGACGTAGTCACCGTACTCAGCGGTATCGGAAACGCTCCAGCGCTGCTTGGCGATGCCACCTTCCCACATGAGGTCAACGATGAGCTTGAGCTCGTGGAGGACCTCGAAGTAGGCGATCTGCGGCTGGTAGCCGGCTTCGGTGAGGGTTTCGAAGCCGTACTGGACCAGCTGGGAAACACCGCCACAGAGAACGGACTGCTCGCCGAAGAGGTCGGTTTCGGTCTCTTCGGTGAAGGTGGTCTTGATGACGCCTGCACGGGTGCCGCCAATGGCCTTGGCGTAGGACTTGGCCAGGTCCCAAGCGGAGCCCGAAGCGTCCTGCTCCACAGCGATGATGTCCGGAATGCCACGGCCTGCTTCGAATTCGCGGCGGACGGTGTGGCCCGGAGCCTTCGGAGCGATCAGGATGACGTCAACGCCGGCAGGGGCTTCGATGTAGCCGAAGCGGATGTTGAAGCCGTGTGCGAACGCAAGTGCCTTGCCCTCGGTGAGCTTGTCCTTGATGGAGTCGTTGTAGATCGAGCGCTGGTGCTGGTCCGGTGCCAGGATCATGATGACGTCGGCCCATTCGGCGGCGTCTGCGACGTTCTTGACCGTGAAGCCTGCGTCCTCGGCCTTGGCGGCCGACTTGGAGCCGTCCTTGAGTGCAATGACAACCTCGACGCCGGAATCGCGCAGGTTCAGCGCGTGGGCGTGGCCCTGGGAGCCGTAGCCAACGATGGCTACCTTGCGGCCCTGGATGATCGACAGGTCTGCGTCGTCGTCGTAGAACATTTCAGTCACTTGCGTAACTCCTCTTGAGTGGTTTTTCGTAGATATTGATGGTGGTGCTGCGGTACTGGGCACTGCTCACGTGGCCGAAGCTCACGCGGAGCGAAGCGCCCTGTCACTCATGGAGCGGGATCCCCGTCCAACGGCCAAGGTGCCGGACTGCACGATTTCACGGATGCCGAACGGCTCGAGCACTGACAAGAGCGCTGCGAGCTTCTCGGGGGTACCGGTTGCCTCAATCACCAACGAGTCTGTGGACACGTCGACGACGGCGGCACGGAACAGGTCTGCAGCCTGGGTAACCTGCAGGCGTGTCGCGGCATCCGCACGTACTTTGACCAGGATGTGGTCACGTTGTACGGAAGATTCGGAAGTCAGTTCAACAATCTTGATCACGTTGACCAACTTGTTGAGCTGCTTGGTGACTTGCTCGATGAGGTCGCCGTCGGCGTCGACGACAACCGTCATCCGGGACATCCCCGGAACCTCGGTGGGTCCTACGGCAAGTGAATTGATGTTGAACGCGCGCCGGGCGAAGAGGCTGGCCACGCGGGTCAGCACGCCGGGCTTGTCTTCGACCAGAACGGACAGTGTGTGACGGGTCATGGCTAGTCCTCCTCTTCCCATTCCGGGGTCATGTTGCGGGCAACCTGGATCTGGTCATTGCTGACGCCCGAAGGCACCATCGGCCATACCATCGAGTTCGGGCTGACGACGAAGTCGATGACCACCGGGCGGTCGTTGATCTCAAGCGCCTTCTGGATGGTGGCGTCGATGTCCTCGTCCCGCTCGCAACGCAAAGCTGCGCAACCGTAGGCATCGGCGAGCTTGACGAAGTCCGGGATCCGGACAGTGTCATGGCCCGTGTTCAGGTCCGTGTTCGAGTAGCGGCCCTCGTAGAACAGGGTCTGCCATTGGCGGACCATGCCCAGCGAGGAGTTGTTGATGATGGCGACCTTGATCGGGATGTTGTTGATGGCGCAGGTGGCCAATTCCTGATTGGTCATCTGGAAGCAGCCGTCGCCGTCAATGGCCCAGACCACGCGGTCCGGCTCACCAACCTTGGCGCCCATGGCTGCCGGAACCGAGTATCCCATGGTTCCGGCACCACCGGAGTTGAGCCAGGCGTGGGGGCGCTCGTACTTGATGAACTGCGCGGCCCACATCTGGTGCTGGCCTACACCGGCAACGTAGATGCCTTCGGGACCGGTGAGTTCACCGATGCGCTTGATCACGCGCTGCGGTGCACTCAGGCCGTCTTCGGGCTCGGTCCATCCCAGGGGGTAGGTGTCGCGAAGGTTGCCCAGGAAAGCCCACCATGAGTCGAGGTCCGGAGTGCCGCTCAACTCGAACTGAGTCTTTACGGCTTCGGTGAGTTCCGGAATGATTTCCTTGACCGAGCCGACGATGGGGACATCGGCCGTGCGGTTCTTGGAAATTTCCGCGGGATCGATGTCGGCGTGGATGACCTTGGCGAACGGGGCGAAGGTCTTCAGGATGCCCGTGACGCGGTCATCGAACCGGGCACCGAGCGTGATCAGCAGGTCTGCTTGCTGGAGGGCGGTGACTGCGGAGACGGAGCCGTGCATGCCGGGCATGCCGACGTGCTGCGGGTGCGAGTCCGGGAAGGCGCCGCGGGCCATGAGGGTGGTGACCACGGGGGCGCCTGTTGCCAGCGCAAGCTCCATCAGTTCGGCCGAAGCGTGGCCCTTGACCACGCCACCGCCCACGTACAGAACGGGCTTGCTGGACGCTGCGATCAGCTTGGCGGCTTCGCGGACCTGCTTGTTGTGCCCGCGGACCACCGGACGGTACCCGGGCAGGTCCACCTTCGGGGGCCAGGAGAAGGTCATCTGGCCCACCTGGGCATCCTTGGCGATGTCCACCAGGACCGGACCGGGCCGGCCGGTCGATGCCAGGTGGAAAGCTTCGGCCATGACATGCGGAATGTCGTTGGGGTCGGTCACCAGGAAGGAGTGCTTGGTGATGGGCATCGTGATTCCCACGATGTCCGCTTCCTGGAAGGCATCGGTGCCGATGACTCCGCTGGCGACCTGGCCGGTGATGGCCACCATCGGCACGGAGTCCATGTGGGCATCCATGATGGCGGTAACGAGGTTGGTGGCACCGGGACCCGAGGTGGCGATGCAAACGCCAACCCGACCGGTAACCATGGCGTAGCCTTGCGCGGCGTGGCCGGCTCCCTGTTCGTGACGGACCAGGATGTGATTCATGCTGGAGGCCATCAAGGGGTCATAGGTGGGCAGGATCGCGCCACCGGGCAAACCGAAAATATCGTCCACGCCGAGTTCTTCGAGCGAACGGACAATTGCTTGCGAGCCGGTCATCACCGTCGGGGGTACGACGGTGTTCGGCCCAAGTACAGGAGAGAGAGGTGCAGCAGAATCGACGACGACGGACTCCGTCGATCGTTCGACCTTTTCCGGAGCTTTGTGGGCTCCAGCGGACTTTGCAGCCATCAGCGAGGGGCTGATCGGCGATCCTTTGCTCATCGGACTCTTCCTTAGTGGATCTTCAATGGGTGGGACTTGGGAATAAAAAAACCCCTCAGCCTTGCGGCTCTTCGAGGGGTTTGCGCGTGACGGTTCGTTACCAGTCGGGCTAAGCCACGCGCTTGGTAAGGACGACGACGCCGACGGTAACGAATGTGATCATGCGTTCAGTGTTCCCTCAAAGTGAGATACGTGTCAATTGAGCACTATCGTATCTCACTATTTGGACAGCAATGTCCGCCTGCCGGACTCCACCCCCGAAGCAGGAGCGGAGCCGCCGGCAGGAACTTAACCGCAGTAGGCTCCCGTGGAAGCACTGTGGACGAGCTTGGCGTACTTGGCCAGCACACCCTTGGTGAACTTGGCCGGAAGCGGCTCCCAGCCTTCCTTGCGGGCTTCGAGTTCCGCTTCGTCGACCAGGAGGTCGAAGGATCGGGCAGCGATGTCGACACGGATCCTGTCGCCGTCGCGCACGAAGGCGATCGGACCGCCGTCGACGGCTTCAGGCGCAACGTGGCCGATGCACAAGCCGGTAGTGCCCCCTGAGAAGCGTCCGTCGGTCAGCAGAAGCACGTCCTTGCCCAGGCCGGCGCCCTTGATGGCCCCGGTGATGGCCAGCATTTCGCGCATTCCCGGACCGCCCTTGGGGCCTTCGTATCGAATGACCACCACATCACCCTTGTGGATCTCCCCGTTGTCCAGGGCATTGAGTGCACCTTGCTCGCGTTCGAAGACGCGGGCCGTTCCTTCAAAGACGTCGGCGTCGAAGCCCGCGCTCTTGACCACTGCGCCTTCAGGGGCCATGGAGCCGTGGAGGATCGTAATGCCGCCGGTCTTGTGGATCGGGTTGTCCAGGGCCCGGAGGATCTTGCCATCCAGGTCCGGCGGGTTGATGGAGGCGAGGTTTTCGGCGAGGGTCTTGCCAGTAACGGTGAGGCAGTCGCCGTGCAGCAGGCCGGCGTCGAGAAGTGCCTTCATGATGACCGGCACACCGCCGATCTTGTCCACGTCAGTCATGACGTAACGACCGAAGGGCTTCAAATCGCCCAGGTGCGGAATCTTGTCCCCGATGCGGTTGAAGTCCTTGAGGGTCAGTTCCACCTCTGCCTCGCGGGCGATCGCCAGGAGGTGCAGGACGGCGTTGGTTGACCCGCCAAACGCCATGGTCACGGCGATGGCGTTCTCGAAGGCCTTCTTGGTCATGATGTCGCGGGCGGTGATGCCCAGGCGCAGCAGGTTGACCACCGCTTCGCCGGATTTGCGTGCGAAGTCATCACGACGGCGGTCTGCCGACGGCGGCGCTGCGGACCCAGGCAGTGACATGCCAAGGGCCTCGCCGATGCATGCCATGGTGTTGGCCGTGTACATACCGCCGCAGGCGCCTTCGCCCGGGCAGATGGCCTTTTCGATGCGGGTGAGGTCCTCCATGCTCATCTTGCCGGCCGCGCAGGCACCCACCGCTTCGAAAGCGTCGATAAGGGTGACTTCCTTCTCCGAACCGTCCTCGAGCTTGACCCAACCGGGCATGATCGAGCCGGCATAGAGGAATACGGAAGCGAGGTCCAGGCGGGCAGCTGCCATGAGCATCCCGGGAAGCGACTTGTCGCAGCCGGCCAGCAAAACCGAGCCGTCAATGCGCTCGGCCTGCATTACGGTTTCCACGGAGTCTGCGATGACTTCACGGGAAACCAGGGAGAAGTGCATGCCCTCGTGGCCCATGGAAATTCCGTCGGACACCGATATCGTGCCGAACTGCATCGGGAAGCCACCGCCGGCATGCACGCCTTCTTTGGCGCCCTGTGCAAGGCGGTTAAGCGAGAGATTGCAGGGAGTAATTTCGTTCCACGAACTCGCGACACCAATTTGTGGTTTGGCAAAGTCGTCGTCGCCCATGCCTACCGCACGGAACATGCCGCGGGCAGGAGCCGCGTGAATGCCATCGGTGACGACCCGGCTGCGAGGTTTGATATCCGGCGTGTTGTCTGTAGCCATGTTGGTGTCGGTCATGATCCAAAGTCTATGTGCACCTGGTGCCCGCAGGGCCTGATCACCGCCGGGTTAAGCAGCAACCGGCAAATATTGCGGAAACGTCGCGAAGTGTTCCTCCGGCTTCAGCGGGCGGCCCTCCCAACCGCTGGGAGCAATTCCCGCCCCGGCAATTTCCCGCTCTTACTAAGGAGTCTGACAAATACGGCAACCGGCGGGGCAAATGCTGGACAGCCCATTAGCTGCCACGTAACGTCGGAAATACCACGTACTGCACCCCTGTGAGCAGAAGGGCATCCGCCATGGATTGGTTAATTTGGGTCATTGTCATTGTTTTGGTCGTAGCGATTGTTTGGTGGCTCATGAGCCGCAACAAAGCAGCAAATTCGGCCGGAGGCCAGGCTCCCGCGGCAATGGAGCCCGCCAATACCGGGTCGGTGCCGGATCCGGGCGCGGTAACTGCGGGGGTAGCCGGACTGGCCGGGGTGAGCAATCTGGGCAAGGCGGCCGCCGAAGGCAGCGGACCGACCGGCGATGAGCCAGTCAGGGTCGAGCCCCCCATGGACGAACCTGCCAGGGATGAACCAGTCCGGGATGAAAACCCGGCCCCCGTCGAGCCGGCAGTGGCAGAACCAGCCAATCCTGAGGTCGCCCCAACTCCCGGGCTGACCGTCGAGGAACCGGTCATTGCCGCACCGGTAGTTGAGGAACCGGTAGTCGCTGAACCAGTAGTGGATACCGATGCCAAATTGCACTCGGCCGACGCCGGCGACGTGGACGACTGGGAGGCGGCGCCCGCGGCCGAAGTCACCGCCGATGACGTCACCCGGGCAGATGACGCGGCCGACAAAGCCGAATGGGAATCATCATGGACGGACGCCGCAGGCACACCGGTCCATCATCATGAGTACACGGACCCGCACTCCCCCACGCTTCCCGGCGCCGAGAGCGCGGCCGCCGAGAGTGCAGCCGCTGAAGAGCCAGCCGCGTCCGGACACCTCGCGGCAGAAGAGCCCTATGGAACCGGCTCTTCCAGCACCCCGCGTGATGGCCACCCGGTCAAGGCGATCGCGGCGACCATGACCTACCACGATGAAGACGCCGCTGATTACGACGACGTCGAAGCGGATGTATGGTTCGAATCGGCAGCCCACGCTGAAGCAGCCGGATTCCGTCCACCAAGGCGCAGCAGGCACTGAATCCGCGTTGAAGAAACTCGGAGCCATCCTCGCGCTTGCCTTGACGCTGACAATTTCGGCATGCACGGGAAGCACCTCCTCGCCAGGGACCGCAGCTACCCCAAACCCGGTCAGTAGTTCCGGGTCTCCCAATCCTGGAACCAGTCCAGCCACCCGGGCTGCACCCGCGACGCTCGAAGTCCACGAAAAGCTCGACGTCGGGTTGCAGCTGCCATGGTCCGTCGTCTTCCTGCCGGACGGCACGGCCCTGGTTTCGGAGCGCGATTCGGCGAAGGTCATGGCAATCAAGGACGGGCGGGCAACACCGGTAGGTGAGGTGTCCGGCGTCGTACCCGGTGGAGAAGGCGGGCTGCTGGGGCTGGCGTTGTCGCCATCATCGGCCGCGGATCGCTGGCTGTACGCCTACTTCACCTCGGCAAGCGACAACCGGATTGCCCGCATGGAGCTCCGGGAGGACGCGGCAGGCGCGATGGGACTCGGGGCGCCGGAAGTCATCTTTTCCGGCATTCCGAAGGCATCGACGCATAACGGTGGACGTATCCGCTTCGGTCCCGACGGAATGCTGTATGCAGGCACCGGCGACTCCCAGCGCAGGGAGCAGCCCCAGGACAAGAATGCCTTGGGCGGAAAAATCCTGCGACTGACCCCGGAGGGACGGCCCGCGCCGGGCAATCCGTTCGGGGACAACCCCGTCTACAGCTACGGACACCGGAACGTGCAGGGCCTGGCATGGGATGCCGCCGGCAGGCTGTGGGCAAGCGAATTTGGTCCGGATGTGGACGATGAACTGAACCTGATCACGCCAGGCGGCAATTACGGATGGCCGTTGGTGACCGGCGCTCCCAACAGGAGCGGCCTGATCGATGCAAAAGTCGTCTGGCCCTCAACCGCCGAAGCATCACCGAGTGGATTGGAAATTGTGGACGGGGTGGCCTACACGGGAGCCCTTCGCGGCCAACGGCTCTGGGCCGTTCCACTGAAAGACGAAACAGCAGGCACCCCTGTGGCTTACTTCACAGGCGAATACGGCCGGTTGCGGGACGTGGCCCGCGCCCCGAACGGGGATCTATGGGTGCTCAGCAACAACAAAAACCCCGACTTTGCGCTGATTTTGAGAGGCAAACCCTGAGGCAAACCCGAGGCAAACCAGGGTCACCGCGTCGATTTCACACTTCGGGCCAAGTCGTGTAGAGTTACATGTCGTTGCGGAGATCGCCGGGGAAACAAACACCCTGGGGTTGATCGAAATCAACAGCTGCACCTCTAGCTCAACTGGCAGAGCAATTGACTCTTAATCAATGGGTTCCGGGTTCGAGTCCCGGGGGGTGCACCAAGAAAAGGTCCTGGAGTGATGTCACTCCAGGACCTTTTGTTTTCCCTCCGGAATGCAATCGCATGAAGTGAGCAGTGCAACATTGCATGTGGTTTTGAACCAGCGAATTGTGGTGTAGAGTTATTTGTCGTTGCGGAGGTCAACGGGGAATGCAAATTCCTTCCAAGACCCAAACAATAGCTGCACCTCTAGCTCAACTGGCAGAGCAATTGACTCTTAATCAATGGGTTCCGGGTTCGAGTCCCGGGGGGTGCACCAACGTAAAAGGCTCCGGATCGTTCACACGATCCGGAGCCTTTACTTTTCCCTGGCAGGAATTCCCTTGCGGGAATCCTGCCTGGGCTTTTGAATCACACTTGCGGCACGTCGGTTTCGACCTCGTGGGACTCCTTCTCCGGAGCCGGCAGGCCCGCGAGTCCCCGGACAACAATCCTGAGTTCCTCCCGCAGCCTGGCGGTGTCCACGGCGACGGGCGACAACACTTCCTGCTCAAGCTTCACGGCTTCCGCAAGGGCCGCAGTGCCCGCCTCCGTCAGGGTAACCACGTGGCTTCTGCGATCGGAATCGCTGCGTTGACGGGTAACGTGCCCATGCAGCTCAAGCCTCGCAAGGGTGGTCCCCATGGTCTGGGCCTTGACACGCGCCACCTCGGCCAATGCCGCCTGGGTAATTGCACCCTTGGCTGCAAGTACTTGCATGGCAATGACACCGGCGTGGGTAAGGCCGATGGACTTCAATTTTTCGTTCCACGAGATTTCCACCAGGCGCGCAGCTGTCGAAAGCAATCGGGTGGTGGGCCATCTCTCCATATCTGGCATGCCGACAGTATATGCGCGCAAGAGCCGGGGACGCGGCTTCTGCGGTCTAAACTGGTAAATCGCGATCGAAAGCAAGGAGCATATTTTGGCTGAACGACTTATCCCGGGCGACGACGCACCGGCCTTCACCCTGCAGGACGCCACGGGCAAAAGCGTCAGCTTGTCCGACTTCCGCGGCCGTAAAACGATCGTCTATTTTTACCCGGCAGCTTCTACTCCCGGATGCACCAAGGAGGCCTGCGACTTCCGGGACACCCTGGGTTCACTGCAGGCGGCCGGCTATGAAGTTATCGGCGTATCCCCCGATCCCGTATCAGCCCTGGCCAAGTTCGCATCCGAAGAACAACTCACCTTTCCGTTGCTCTCCGACGAGGACCACGCCGTTGCTGATGCCTACGGAGCCTGGGGCGAAAAGAAGAACTACGGCCGGAGCTACCTGGGGCTGATCCGCTCCACCGTTGTGGTTGACCCGGATGGCAAGGTCTCCCTGGCCCAGTACAACGTCCGTGCAACCGGCCACGTGGCCAAGCTGCGCCGGGACCTCAAGCTGGACGCGTAGCGGGTACACTGGAGGCCGGATACGGCATTTGGGCACCCGCACGGGCGATCCAGATGCCAACCAGCGCGAGTGGTGAAATTGGCAGACACGCAGGATTTAGGTTCCTGTGCCTTCGGGCGTGGGGGTTCAAGTCCCCCCTTGCGCACATCAGTAGAGAAGTATCGTGGCTTTGAAGCACGCGGAGCACCCCCGGTTGCAGAAAAGACTGCAGAACCGGGGGTTTTTTCCTCAAGCAGCGGGGACAGCTTCCTGAAAAAGCGCTGGGAAGCGCACTCAGGACGTTCAACTAGACTGGAACGCGGTCTGGCCTAAGCCGGCCACGGCATTCCAACCGGCTTGAGGGGACAAGAGTGGCAAGCAGCAAAATGCGGAGCCTGACCGTGCAATTGCTCAGGGTGGGCTCTGTCTTTGCAGTATTGGGGCTCGCGGCGTGTACCGGAGCGCCTGGCCCTTCGCCGTCGTCGTCGGCCAACAACTCCACTCCGGCAGAGCCCACTGCCACCTTCAACTTCGGCACAGGCTCCATGCCTTTGGGGCTTGACCCAGCCATGACGGCCGACTCCGAGTCTTACCGGGTCACCCGCCAGGTCCTCGAAGGACTGGTTGGCGTTGACGGATCAACAGGTGAAACTACCCCCCTGCTGGCCACGGAGTGGAAAGACAGCAACAACGGACTGACGTACGACTTCACTCTCCGCTCCAAAGTGACCTTCCACGACGGGACCCCCTTCGACTCCGCCGCGGTTTGTGCCAACTTCAACCGATGGTTCACCTTCCCTGCCGACCTTCGGAAGCAAGCACCCGGGATTTCCTTCCAGGGCGTCTTCAAGGCGTACTCGGACGAACCCGTGTTTTCCATCTTCAAGGACTGCAAGGTGGTTTCACCCACTGACGTGCAGATCAACCTGACCCGGCCTTTCACCGGATTCCTGCAGGCCCTGACACTCCCGGCCTTCGCCATCTCCTCACCGGCGGCCCTGGAATCGCAACGCGCCAACGTTCTGGACCAGGCCCGGAACGGCCAGGCTGTCTCCGCCTATGCGGGCCACCCTGTGGGTACCGGACCGTACCAGTTCGGAACCTGGGACGAGAACAAGATCACCCTCCAAAGCTACAAAGGGTATTGGGGCAACCGGGGCCAGATAGCCACCATCAACTTCATTCCCTATGACCGTGCCGAGACTCGCCAACAGGCGCTGCTTGACGGCAAGATCGATGCCTACGACCTCGTGACGCCCTCAACCTTCGACCAACTGGTCAAGAAGGGTGTCCAGATCATCCAGCGGGATCCGTTCTCCGTGATGTACCTGGGTATCAACCAGGCAGTAGCACCCTTGGACAAGCTCGAGGTCCGCCAGGCCATAGAGATGGCAGTGGACAAAGAATCCTTGATCCGGAAGTTCTTCATCGACAACACTGCCCAGGCATCCCAGTTCGTGCCGCCGAAACTGAGCGGCTTCAACAACAATGCCCCCTCGCTGGGCTACAACCCCGAAAAGGCTAAACAACTCCTTGAGAAGGCCGGCTACAAGGGCGAGGAACTGAAGTTCTACTACCCCCTGAACGCTACCCGGGCCTACATGCCTACGCCCGAGAAGATCTACGCCGAAATCAGCCGCCAATTGGTGGCTGTGGGCTTCAACATCAAACCAGTCCCTGTCGACTGGGAAAACGGCTATCTCCAAAAGGTCCAGTCCGCCGGGGACCGCGGCCTTCACCTGCTTGGATGGAACGGCTCATATGCCGATGCCGACAACTTCCTGGGGCCGCTGTTCGGCGAGACCCGCGCGGAGTTTGGCTACACGGACTCGGAGGTCTTCCACAAGATCGAACGGGCACGCGCCCTGCCCGACGGCGATGAACGCAACGCCCAGTACCAAGCCATCAATGCCGAGATCGCAGCGTCCGTGCCGGCTGTTCCCATTGCGTTCCCCATCTCGGCCCTCGCGTTGTCCAACAAGGTGGAAAGCTACCCGGCTTCACCGGTCCTCAACGAAGTTTTCACGAACGTCCGCTTAAAGCCTTGACGATTCCCCACAATTTCAGTATTGGGTCTGCGCGGGGATATTCTGTGACAGCCAGTGCCGCCGCTAACGGAGATTGATCGTGACCTTCATTTCCAAGACTCAACATGCCGACGTCGTCCTTATTGGCGGCGGAATCATGAGTGCCACCCTTGGTGCGTTCATCAAGCAACTTGAACCCACCTGGACCATCTCCCTGTTCGAACGGCTCGACGAAGCGGGGCTCGAGAGCTCCGGACCGTGGAACAACGCCGGCACCGGACACGCTGCCCTGTGTGAGCTTAACTACTCCCCTGCAGCAAAAGACGGTTCCGTGGATCCCTCCAAGGCTCTCCACATCAACGAACAGTTCCAGCTTTCACGCCAGTTCTGGTCCCACTTGGTGGACAGCAATGTGATCGGATCCCCCAAGGGCTTCATCAACACCGTTCCGCACATGAGCTTCGTTATTGGCGATGACCACGCGAAGTTCCTCAAGACCCGGTATGAGGCCCTCAAGCCCAACACGCTGTTCCGCAGCATGGAATACACCGAGGACCAGGACCAGATCGCCAAGTGGGCACCGTTGATCGTCAAGGGCCGTGACCGCAAGCAGCGCGTCGCCGCCACCCGCGCGGCGGAAGGCACCGACGTCGACTTCGGCGCCCTGACCCGTGAGCTGACCGGCTATCTGCAGGGCAGCGGTGCCGAGGTTAATTACGGACACGATGTCACCAACATCAGCCGCGCAGCTGGCGGCGGCTGGGACCTGTCCATCAAGCACCCCAAGTCCGGCGAGCATGGCCGTATCCACGCCAAGTTCGTTTTCGTTGGCGCCGGTGGCGGCGCGCTCCACCTCCTGCAGGCCTCCGGCATCCCGGAAAGCAAGGGTTATGGCGGGTTCCCGGTCTCGGGACAGTTCTTCCGCTGCACCGACGACGCCATCACCTCCCAGCACAGCGCCAAGGTCTACGGACAGGCCTCGGTTGGCGCCCCTCCCATGTCAGTCCCCCATCTGGACACCCGGTTCGTTGACGGAAAGCGTTCGCTGCTGTTCGGCCCGTACGCCGGTTTCTCCACCAACTTCCTGAAGACCTCCAGCTACCTTGACCTCCCGCTGTCCATCCGCCCGGGGAACATCATCCCCATGCTGGCAGTGGCCAAGGACAACATGGACCTCACCGCCTACCTCATCAAGGAGGTCGCCAAGCGGCATGAGGCCAAGGTGGAGTCGCTGCGCGAGTACTACCCCGAGGCCGTCGGCGGCAACTGGGAGCTGATCACCGCCGGCCAGCGCGTGCAGATCATCAAGAAGGACGCCAAGAAGGGTGGCATCCTGCAGTTCGGCACAGAAGTCATCGCGTCCCGCGACGGCTCCATCGGTGCCCTCCTTGGTGCTTCCCCCGGCGCATCGACGGCCGTGCCGATCATGATCGAACTCCTGCAGAAGTCCTTCCCCAAGAACTTCAAGGGTTGGCAGTCCAAGCTCAAGGACATGATGCCGGGCTACGGCGTCAAGCTCAACGAGAACCCGGACCTCGCCGCCGAACTGGAAGCCAGCACGGCCAGGTCCCTGCAACTGGAAGTGGCCAACGCCATCCAAGGTTAGGCCACACCCGGGGCTGCGGCCGGTTCCCGTCAGACGAATCGTTTCGTAGACCACAGGAGTCGATGCAATGTTCCGCCTGGCCAAACTTTCACTGGGCAACCGGGCCCTGATCGCGCTGATCACCGTCTTTGCGGCGGTGTTCGGCGTGATCACCATGGGGTCTTTGAAGCAGGAACTCATTCCTTCCATCGAGTTTCCGCAGATTACGGTTGTCACCTCCATGCCAGGCGCCTCCCCCGAGGTAGTGGACAAGCAGCTCAGCCAGCCCCTTGAGACTGCCCTGAACAGCGTTGAAGGACTTGAGTCAACCTCGTCCACCTCACGCAACGGCGTTTCGCAGATCACCATGGTGTTCACCTATGGTTCCAACCTCGACCGGGCACGCAACCAGATCGACCGGGCCATTTCCAACGCGAAGCGGGCTTTGCCCGCCAATGTGGAACCCCAGGCCATCGCAGGCAACATCAGTGACTTCCCGATCGTCTTCCTGGCTGTCTCTTCGGACAAGCCACTGAGCGAACTCAACGCGGACCTCCTGCGGCTCAGCGTGCCCCGGCTCCAGAAGATCGACGGCGTCCGTGGCGCCGATGTGACCGGCGGCGCCACCCAACACATCCTCATCCAGCCCCGCCAGGCAGACCTCGCCGGGACGGGGGCCTCAGTACAGTCCATCAGCAGTGCGCTGAAGAACAACGGAACACTGGTTCCTGTCGGCACCATCGAGGACCAAGGCAAAACGTTGTCCCTCCAGCTTGGCAGTCCAGTTGACTCCCTGGAGATCATCAAGGGACTTCCGCTGGCAGGTACCAGCAAAGCCACCACCATCGGAGCCGTGGCGGACGTCAGCATCAAGGACGATGCCCCCACGTCCATCACGCGCACCAATGGCAAGCCCACGCTGGCCCTGTCTGTCACCAAGAAGCCCGAGGGCGACACCGTGGCGATCTCACATGCCGTCCGCGACGCGATCGGGCCCATGGAGGAAGAACTGGGCAACAACGCCAGTTTCACGCCTGTTTTCGACCAAGCCCCGTTCATCGAAAAATCCATCAAGGACCTCACCACCGAAGGCCTCCTTGGCCTTGGGTTCGCCGTGGCAGTCATCCTGGTGTTCCTGATGTCCGTCCGCTCCACTTTGGTCACGGCGGTGTCCATTCCGCTCTCACTGCTGATAACGTTCATCGGCATCTCGGCCACAGGGTATTCACTGAACATCCTCACCCTGGGTGCCCTCACCATTGCGATCGGGCGCGTGGTGGACGACTCGATCGTGGTCATCGAGAACATCAAACGCCACTTGAGCTACGGAGAACACAAGCTCACGGCAATCCTGACGTCCATCCGCGAAGTGGCAGGGGCCATCACGGCCTCGACGCTGACCACAGTTGCGGTGTTCCTGCCAATTGCCTTCGTGGGCGACCTCGCCGGTGAGTTGTTCCGGCCCTTTGCACTGACCGTCACCATCGCGCTGTTGTCTTCGCTCCTGGTGTCCCTGACGATCGTTCCTGTGCTGGCCTACTGGTTCCTTTCTTCCCCCAGGAAGGGCGCGGAAGCGGCTGCCGCTACCAAGGAGGCGGCGGAGAAAGCCCGTGAAGCCGAGCAGCGGAGCAGGCTCCAGCGCGGCTACCTGCCCATCCTGACGAAGACACAGAAGCACCCGGTCATCACCTTGTCCGCGGCTGCCCTGATCCTGGTGGCTACCATCGCCGTGTCACCGCTGCTGGCCACGGACCTGCTGGGCCGCTCGGGCGAGAACAGCATGACGGTCCGCCAGGTGCTTCCGGCCGGGACCAGCCTGCAGGCCACCAGCGAGGAGGCAACGAAGGTCGAGGACTCGCTGAAGGGCATCCAGGGCATCAAGGATGTGCAGGTAACCTCCGGCAATGCCCAGACCGGCTTCGCCGCCCTGACATCCACGGGTTCCTCGAACTCCACCTTCACGATTGTCACCGATGAGAAGGTCAACCAGGCCAAGCTGCAGGACGAAGTCCGCAGCAAGCTGGCAGGGGCTGCTGGCAAGATCACTGTTGGTTCCCAGCAGGGCGGGTTCGGCACATCCTCAACCGTGGACGTCACCATCAAGGCCGCCAACTCCGCAGACTTGAAGACCGCAAGCGATGCCGTGGTCAAGGCCATGGATGGCGTTCCCGGCAGTACTGAGGTTGCCACCAACCTGGCGTCCACCCAGTCGGCGGTCCAGGTCCGGGTTGACCGCGCCAAGGCCGTGGCTGCCGGATTGACAGAGGATCAGGTGGGAGCTTTCCTGGCTTCCACAGTCAGCCCCATCCCTGCCGGCACTGTGCGGATCGACACCGACGACTACCCCGTTCAGATCGGCGAAGGAACCCGCTTTACCAGCATTGCCGCCGTTCGGGCGCTCCAGCTCCCAACTGCCCGCGGCGGCGTCGCGCTTGAGACCATCGCCGCCGTCGAACAAGTGGATACGCCGGTGTCCATCACCAGCAGCAACGGCCAGCGGACAGCGCGCGTGACCGTCACGCCGTCGGGCTCCAACCTGGGCAGCGTCAGCACCGCGGTGCAGGAGCGCCTGGCAAAAATCGACCTTCCGGCCGGCGTCACCGCAAACATCGGCGGCGCTACAACCCAGCAGGCCGAGTCCTTCCGCCAATTGGGCCTGGCGCTTCTGGCAGCGATCGCGATCGTATACGTAATCATGGTGGCAGCCTTCAAGTCCCTCATCCAACCGCTGATCCTGCTGGTTTCCGTGCCCTTCGCCGCCACCGGCGCAGTGGGACTGCTGTTGCTGACCGGTGTCCCGCTGGGCCTGCCGTCGCTGATCGGCATGCTGATGCTGGTGGGGATCGTCGTCACCAACGCCATTGTCCTGATCGACCTCATCAACCAATACCGGAAACCACATGACGGCCGCCCGGGCATGAGCGTAGCTGACGCCATTACCCACGGCGCCCGGCAACGTCTCCGCCCCATCCTGATGACGGCCCTGGCAACGGTGTTCGCGCTGACGCCCATGGCCTTGGGCCTGACGGGCGGAGGCGGCTTTATTTCCCAGCCCCTGGCCATCGTGGTCATTGGCGGGCTTGTCTCGTCCACAGCCTTGACCCTTGTGCTGGTTCCCGTGCTCTACAAGCTGGTGGAGGGGCGCCGGGAAAAGAAGCAGTTGCTGCGGGACCTGCAGGAAAAACCAACCCCCGACCCAGGAAGCAACGGCGAGGGCGGCAGTGGCGCTGAGGACTTCCAGGACTGGACAACAGGCATGATCCCGCGGGTGAAGGGTCGCCGCGCGGCCCATAATCCCGGGGAATAGCTTCCCCGCAAAACCTTGAGCAGGGCCGGGAACAATTCCCGGCCCTGTCCTGTTACAGGCACTGATACATGCAAATGCATCTAGTTTGAGGTACACTGTAGACAGAGCCCGGGACCACGGGCAGGGAGAAAGGCACATCATGCAGATCGGCGTGTTCAGCGTCAGCGACATCACGACTGACCCCACCACGGGCCGCACGCCCACCGAGAACGAGCGCATCAAGGCCTCCGTTGCCATCGCCCGCAAGGTCGAAGAAATCGGCATGGATGTCTACGCCCTCGGCGAGCACCACAACAGGCCCTTCTTCTCCTCCTCCCCCACCACCACGCTGGCTTACATCGCCGCGCAGACAGAGCGCATCACGCTCTCTACTGCAACCACGCTGATCACCACCAACGACCCCGTCAAGATCGCCGAAGACTTCGCCATGCTTCAGCACCTCTCCGAAGGCCGCGTTGACCTGGTGCTCGGACGCGGCAACACGGCCCCCGTGTACCCGTGGTTCGGCAAGAACATCCAGGACGGAATCGAACTCGCGATCGAAAACTACAGCCTGCTCCGCAAGCTGTGGGATGAGGACACCGTCAACTGGTCCGGCAAGTTCCGCACGCCGCTGCAGAACTTTACGTCCACACCGCGCCCGCTCGACGGCGTCGCGCCCTTCGTGTGGCACGGTTCCATCCGGACTCCCCAAATCGCCGAGGTGGCTGCGTACTACGGCGATGGCTTCTTCGCCAACAACATCTTCTGGCCGAAGGAGCACTACCAGCAGCTGATCGGCCTGTACCGTGAGCGCTACGAACACTACGGCCACGGCAAGGCAGATCAGGCGATCGTGGGCCTCGGTGGCCAGTTCTTCATGAGGAAGAACTCCCAGGACGCCGTGAAGGAGTTCCGCCCGTACTTCGACAACGCCCCCGTATACGGCCACGGCCCGTCACTGGAGGATTTCACGTCGCAGACGCCACTGACCGTAGGCAGCCCGCAGGAAGTCATCGAGAAGACACTGACGTTCCGTGAAGCCTTTGGCGACTACCAGCGGCAGTTGTTCCTGATCGACCACGCCGGCCTTCCCCTGAAGACCGTCCTGGAGCAGCTGGACCTCTTTGGCGAGGAAGTACTGCCGGTCCTGCGCAAGGAATATGCCGCCATGAAGCCCGCCCACGTGCCGGACGCCCCCACCCACGCTTCACGGGTGGCAGCGGCACTGGAGACCAAGGTCACCGAGTCGGCAACGGCCGGTGCAGCGGGGCAGGACGCCTGATGTCCGGTCCAGCAGGCACTGCTTCCTCTGCAGTCCGCCTCGCCGCCGAAACCTGGGAGTCTTTGTTCCGCTCCCAGGTGGCGGTGATGCGCAAGCTCCAGTCCGGACCGGCCTTCAAGACACTGCCCGTCAAGGAGTACGACGTCCTGTTCACTCTGTCCCGGTGCCCTTCGGGCCAGCTCCGCCTCAACGAAATCAACGACAAAGTGCTGCTGAGCCAGTCGAGCCTGAGCCGCTTGGTTGACCGCTTGGAGAAGCGCGGCCTGGTGGAGCGGACAACCGCACCCGACGACGGCCGTGGCGTCCTGCTCGCCCTCACCGAAGCCGGCAGCGAACTCCAAAAGAGCATTGGACGCGAACACGTGCGCGACATCGCAACTTTGGTGGCGCCCGCGCTCACGGCCGACGAGCAGCGTGAACTGTTGCGGTTGACGGAGAAGCTCCGCGCTTCAGTGGCAGGCCACTAGCGCAGGCTGACGAGCTCCCGGTGGTTCTCCACCGGGAGCTCTCCGTTAACCGATGCACTGACCTTGAGGGTCTTCAGCGAAAGGCTTCCGCCCACCGTGGAGAGGAAGGCCGTGTCCGAAGAGTCCCGCCCCGCCGTGATGCGAAGCATTGACTCTCGCGGAGCCAGGCCTGTGGGGTCGATGATCCGCCAGGCACCGTCCACGTATGCTTCAGCCACCGCATGGAAATCCATGGGACTCAGTCCGGGCGCATAGACAGCAGCGAGGCGGGCAGGCACGTCTTTGGACCTCAGCAGGGCAATAGCCAGGTGCGCAAAGTCCCTGCACACTCCCTTGCGGTGCAAGAGCGTTTCAACAGCGCCGTCGGTTCCCCGGGAAGAACCGCTGACGTAGCGGAGTTCCGCGTGGACCCAGTCACGGACGGCATGGAGCAATTCGGCACCCTGCAGGGCGCCGAACTCGGCATAAGAGGTGGGCAGCAGCCTGTCCGACTCCGCATAACGGCTTGGCCTGACGTAACGGATGAGTTCCATGGGCGAGGAAGTATCCGGTTCGGCGAAGCCCATGACGGTGGCCCGGTAATCCACCGTTACCTCGCTGGGCTCGGCAAACTCCAGGTAGTGGAAGCGCCCGCCATGATGGTCGCTGAATTCGGCTACGGGAAGTTCCCCGCCGCCAGCAGTGATCGACAGGTTTTCAGTCACTGCGTCATAGCCAGGGTTGTTGGCCACGGCAATGGCCATGGCCACTTTGGTGTTGGCTGCGGTCTTGAAAACGAGCGTGGCAGCAACGTTGCGTTCCATTAATCTCCGACAGTGGGTTGCGGCAGGCAGCCCCCATCGCCGCCGAATGTGTAAGTCAGCCAGTCCAGGACTACAGATTGACCTTCAGAGACAGTAGCATCCGCTGGACATTGGCGAATTCAGAATCGTGGGCCACGTACTTTGCGGCAAGGTCCAGCGTGTCGAAAGACTTTGCGGGGGCCACTTTCTCTTCGGCAGCGAAGGCATGGACCGCTGGGACGTCCCCGAAGGAGAAGTCGCCCTTGCCAGCCGGCCCCAGCACGCGGTTTACCAGTTCACACGACTGGCCATCCGCGCCCGCCACCACGTTGGTGATGCCATAGGAACCAAAGAACTTGTAGCCCTGGATGACGCGGAACACCACCCGGGGATCGATCGTGGCTGGTCCGTCGGAGTGCGGGACATTCAACGGCGTGCTGCTGATCACCACATAGGGCTTCCCTTGTCCGGCCGGGCAAGCTGCAGGATTGGTAGGGGGCAATCCCGTTTGAAGAGTGGCGATGTATTTGCCTGACCCGTCCTTGACCTCCACTTTAACCGCGCCGGACAAAGAACCTGCATCCGGCGTTGCCGACTGGGCGATCCAGTCTTTGGGGAGCTCAAAACTGACGCTCTTTGCCGGATCCGTATAGGTTTTCCATGACAGGGCCGTAGGCACCGGATCCGGGCCGGCAGTTGCCGTACCAGAGGATGATTCCGTCCCTTCGGGAGAAGCTGAGGGTTGGCTGCTATCAGTGGCGGGGCCCGACGTCGTGCTTTCCGCGGAACCGGTGCCTGATTCGGAACTGTTGGGCCGCGACGTTGCCGTGGAGGTGACCTGCGGCCCCTTGTTTTCAGTTGAGCAGGCTGCCGTTCCCGCCACCAAGAAGCCGGCCAGCACCAGCGCAGCAAGTTTCGGCGCAATGTGGCCCGGATTCCTCATGCCAGTCATGAGCACAGCCTAGCTGCGGGGATGCCACGACACGCACAGGACTAGGCTGAAGGTATGGCCCCAACCCAGCACGACGAATTCGAGGACACCGCCCCCACGATGTCCGCACTAGACATAGCTGACTGGCGTCTGAAAACCTTCGCCCTCTATGACAAGGTGCGGCAACTGGCCGCTACCAATCCCTTTGACGCGCATGTCTATTGGCGCCAGGAACGGGACCTGATGTTTGCCACGCATCCTGCGTCGGCCCTGACGCCGGAGATGAAGGCTTCCTTTTCCGGCCTCCGGACGGCCGGTTACGACCCCGCCTACCGCCTGCACGCCGAACTCCTGCCGGACGGTGCAGGACAGGAAATGAATGTCCAGACCGGCACCGACGGCGTCGTGCCCTTCACGCGGATCGGCACCTTTGAACTGCCCGGACTCGGCTCCCTGGCCGTCTGGCGGCTAAGAAGCTACGGGGGCGGGATCTTTGTGCCGTTCCGTGATGCGACGGCGGGAAAGCCGGGCGGGAGCTACGGGGCAGGCCGGTACTTGCTGGACACTGTCAAAGGCTCGTTCCATGGAACCCGGGGAACCGATGACGGCACAGGACAAGAGTTCATCCTCGACTTCAACTTTGCCTACAACCCATCCTGCGCCTACAACGAAGCATGGGCCTGTCCGCTTGCCGGCCCAGCCAACAGGCTGGCCGCCGAAGTTCCTGTTGGGGAGCTCTACGCGGGTTAGCCGAACAACCCGCCCGGCCCAACAGCTGCGAGCGCTGCAATGGCTGCGATGATGGTCAGCGGTGCCACCAGCAAGCCCATCAGTGCGTACCCCTGCCACTTGACCAGCACGTTCATGCGCATCAGCCGGTCGTGCCACAACAACGTCGCCAGTGACGCCCACGGTGCAATCAATGGACCCGCGTTGACTCCCACCAGCAGGGCCGCCATCCTTTCCGGAGTCCCCGCGAGAGGTTCGGCCAGGAGATAGGCCGGCAGGTTGTTGACGACGTTGGAACCGAGGGCGCCCGTCATGGCAAGCCTCAGGAGCTCCACGAAGCCATCGCCCTGGCCCGCCACCTGCCCCAGCATGGCCGAGGCGCCCATATATTGGGTGGCCTCGACAACCAGGAAGAGCCCACAGGTGAACAGCAGAAGCGACCAGGGAATGAGCGTGATCTTCAGGACCGTCGGCCGACGGACGATGAACAGGACCGCAAGGACCGCTGCTGCCACCGAGGCCGGGATCCAGATGGCGACTCCCGACACCAAGGCCGGCAGCAGCAGCACGAGGACCACGGCACTGCCCGCCAGCAGAAGCCGGTCGGGTGCCTTCGCCGTGGAAGCAACAACAGGGCGGGAAGCATCCAAGGCATATCTTTTTCGCAGTTCGCGCCTGAAAACCAAGGCGATGAACGCCAGTGGCACCACGACGGCGGCCAGCGAGGGCGCCCACATCAAGTGGGCGAATTGGGCAGGGCTTATCCCGCCAAGATTGTGCTGCGCCAGAAGATTGGTCAGGTTGGAGATCGGCAGCAGCAAACTCGCCGTGTTCGCCAGCCATACGGTGGTCAACGCAAAGGGCAGCACCGGGAGGCCTGCCTGGCGGGCCACGGTGACCACCACTGGGGTGAGGAGAACCGCCGTCGTATCCAGGGAAAGGAAGATGGTGCTCAAGGTGGCAAAAAGCGCCAGCAGCAACCACAGCAGGACACTGCGCCCCCGACCCCAACGGCGCAGGCGACGGGCGATCCATTGGAAGGTGCCTGCTTCGCTGACGAGCTCGGTGACCACTGTCATGGCGACGACGAAGGCCAGGATAGGAGCCACGCGGTCCACGAGGACCATGACTTCGTGCCACGGCAGGATACCCGTGGCCACCGTTACCCCGCCCGCTACGAGCAGTACCAAACCAATAATCGCCAGACGCATGAGACGGATTCTAAGCCCCGGGCCTGAGGGGTTCGGTCCGCAGCGCGGGAACAGGCGTCACGGTATCGTAAGCAATGAAGCCCCCACCGCCGTGCCTCAATGCCTAGCCTTGAACCATGAACAGATTGCGGAGGTTGGTCCGGACCCATGGCCTGCTCGCTGCCGCTGCAGGGGTAGTGGTCCTCTGCTTCATTGTTGCCGGGGCGTTCCTGTTCCAACCGTGGCGGCTCTTCACCAGCAGCAGCCTGGACGAAGCACTGCCGGTTGCCACGCCGTCGGGGGTCACCACGCCGGGCCAAGCATCACCCGATGCCACCGCGCCAAGCAGCGGACCCACGGTTGCCAGCGGGCCGACGGTAGTGGGGACGGGAATGTTCCAATCGCAGGAACATCAGACCACCGGCACAGCACAGCTGCTCGAGCTCCCGGATGGGGGCCACGTGCTCCGCTTGGAAAACCTGGCCAGCAGCGACGGACCCGACGTCAAAGTGTGGCTTAGCAGCTTGGACGCGGGAGGCGATTGGTTCAAGTACCGTTCGGGACGCTATGTGGATCTGGGCGCCGTCAAGGCTACGCACGGCAACCAGAATTACGTCGTACCGCCCGGGACCGACATCACGGGCTTGACGTCGGTGGTCCTCTGGTGTGATCGCTTCAGCGTTGCGTTCGGTTCTGCACCGCTCGCCTGAAAGGTTGTGGGGCCTGCCCTGCGCACCAAGGGCGGGCCATGGGACGTAAAACGGGCCCGGCAACGCAAAGCAGGACGTAGGATGTCATCATGACTTTGCCCCTCCCCCGCCGCATTGCCCGCGTCCGTCCCCTCCGTCCCGCCTCCATCGACGAGCACTTCTTCGTAGCGAACGACGCCGTGGACTTTACATCGGATGAGGGGAAAGTGTGGTCAGTCATTGACTCCCCGTTTCCGTCGTCCCGGGCAAATGCCGCCAGTCCGGAGCGTGAGGGTTGGCAGCGTGGCTCGGAGGTTACCGAAGATGAGTTCACCTTCCTTGCACCCTCAGTGCCCGTCAATGTCCTCGGCATGGCCCACAACACCGGACAGCCCGGGCGCGACCTGCCTCCCCAGGCTTTCCACAAGGCGGCTTCGAGCGTGATCGGTCCGGGTGAGGCGATCCAGCTCAGCCGAACGATCGGCCATGTAGACCCCGAAGCTGAACTGACCATCGTCCTGGGCAGGGCTGCGCGCGGACTGACCTTGGAAACCGCGAGGTCGGCGATCCTGGGATTCACCATCGGCAACGACGTCTCCGCCCGCGAACTGCAGAAATCCGATGAACTGTGGATCAGCGCCAAGAGCCAGGACACGTTTACCCCCGCTGGCCCGTGGATGGTTACCGATGTGGACCACTCCCGGCTGGGCATCGGGATCGTCCATAACGGAAATGCTTTGAAGACCGCCGGCACCTGGGACCTCGGCTGGAACGTCGAAGAGATCCTCGTCTACCTCACCTCGTTCATGACCCTTCAGCCGGGCGATCTGATCCTCACGGGTTTCCCTGCCGAAACCGCACGCATCACCCCCGGCGACACCGTGACGTGCCGCGTGGAGGGAATCGGCGAGCTCACCAACCCCGTGTCCGGCGCTTCCTGGGAGGACCTGCCCGGATAGTGTGTCAGGCTTAAGCCCATGGAGATAGCTGCGGACGCCACTGGGCTACGGCCATCTCCCCCTCAAAAACCGCCCCGTAAACGGCATCGCGGCATCCTCAAGTATCCGGTGGTGCGGCAGTTGATCCGCTTCACCGGTGTCGGCATCGTCTGCACGGGAAGCTCACTGGCCATCTACGCGCTGCTGCGCCCTGTCATGGATCCACAACTCGCGAACGCTGTGGCGCTGATCCTGACGTCCTTGATGAACACGGCCCTGAACCGGCGCCTGACCTTCAAGATCACCGGCAAGAAGAAGCGTGCCCGTGACCACTTGAGCGGGGTGATCGTGATTGGCATAGCGTTGCTGATCACCGGCGGCAGCCTGGGGGTACTGCATCTGTTCAATCCGGAAGCCAGCGTCACCGAGGAACTGTGGACCACCACATTGTCCGGGTTCGTGGCCACCGGTGTCCGCTTCACGTTGCTGCGCCACTGGATTTTCCGCCGGGCGCGGCACGTCTAGGACCGCTTCCGTCAGCCTGCTTGTGGGGCGGCAAGGTTCCTGACACGCCCGACGGCGGTTTCCACGGCGACGGCGGCCGCGTCCAGGTCGGCGTCGGAGATTGTGGACGTGAAGCTGAACCGAACCGCGGTCTGCGCCGTTTCGGGGGCGATGCCCAAAGCCACCAATACCGGCGACGGTGCATCGGAACCGGCAGCACAAGCCGAACCGCTGGAGCACACCACTCCCAGGCGCTCCAGTTCGAGGAGCACGGATTCGCCGCTGGTCCCAGGGAAGCAGAAGGACGCTACCGATGGCAGGCGTTGACCCCTATGTCCTGTCAGCCGGGCGTCCGGCACGGTGTCGAGGATCCGCGCAATGAAGCGCTCCCGCAAGCGGGCAACGCGGGGCGCCTGTTCAGGCTGTTCGGCATGGGAGAGCGTCAAAGCCGTGGACAAAGCGACGGCTCCGGCCACATTCTCGGTTCCTGAACGCTTGCCCCGTTCCTGCCCACCGCCGTGCATGAGGGGCTCCAGCCGCAGCCGTCCTTTCGCGAACAGGGCACCGGAGCCTTTTGGCGCTCCCAGTTTGTGCGCTGAAATGCTCATGGCGTCAACACCGAGATCCTTGACGTCCAACGGACACCATCCGGCGGCCTGTACGGCGTCGGTATGGAAGGGAACTCCCGCAGCGTGTGCCGCGTCAGCGAGCGCCGCGATGGGTTGGACGGTCCCGATCTCGTTGTTCGCGTACATGATGCTCACGAGTGCTGTTTCCGGCCGAAGGAGGCTCCGCAGGGCGTCCACAGTGACCAGACCGTCCGTGTCCACCGGGACGACGTCCACCAAAAAATCGTGGATCCTTTCCAGGTAGCGCGCCGATTCCTCCACGGCGGGGTGCTCTACGGCGCTGATCACCACCCGGTTCAATGCCGGATCCGCGGCCCGGCGGGCCAGCGCGATGCCCTTGACGGCCAGATTGTCCGCCTCCGTGCCACCCGAGGTGAACGTGACCTCGCCGGGGCGGCAGTTGAATACCTTCGCGACGCCGGAACGCGCCTCCGCGAGCGCTGCCGCCGCCGCTTCGCCCAGGGTGTGATGGCTTGAGGGGTTGCCGAACTCGCCACTGAGGTAGGGCCACATGGCCTCGAGTACTTCGCGGCGGACCGGCGTGGTGGCAGCGGCGTCAAGGAAGATCATGGAGGCAGGTGGCTTTCAGTTCCGGCCCTGGGTGAGTTCGATGTCGAGGCCCAGTTCGATGTCAAGGCCCAAGTCCAGGGCGTTCACACTGTGGGTCAGGCCGCCGATGGAGATGACATCCACCCCTGCCGCGGCAATGCCGGTGACGGTGTCGATCGTGACATTTCCGCTGGCTTCCACGATGGCCCGGCCGTCAACCTGCTTGACGCCGGCACGGAGTTCCTCAAGGGTGAAGTTGTCCAACATGATGGTGTCCACACCTGCGGCCAGCACCGGTTCGATCTGGTCCGCGCTGTCCACTTCGACTTCGAAGTGCGTGGTGTGGCCAAGCTGCGCTTTGGCGGCCATGAGCAGTTCAGTCAGTTTGGTGGAGTCGCCGCCTGTCATGACTGCCAGGTGGTTGTCCTTGGCCAGCACGGCGTCGGAGAGGCTGTACCTGTGGTTTGCTCCCCCTCCGCATCGGACGGCGTAGCGTTCCAGCACCCGCAGCCCGGGAGTCGTCTTACGCGTGTCGGTGATGCGGGCGCGGGTGCCTTCCACCAGCCGGACGAATTCGGCGGTCTTGGTGGCAATCGCGCTCATGCGCTGCACCAGGTTCAGGGCTACCCGTTCGGCCAGAAGGACCGAACGTGCACTGCCGCTGACGCGGGCGAGGTGCGTTCCGGCGTCGAAAGTCTCCCCGTCGGCGAGCAGCAATTCCACCTCAGTGTCCGGGTCCACGGTCTTCATGGCGTCGCGGAACACGGTCCCGCCACTGAAGACACCCGGAACGCGCGCGTTCAGGACGGCAATAGCCTGTGCCTCCGCCGGGATGAGGAGCTGGGAAGTAATGTCCCCGCTGGGCGCGTCCTCGGCGAAGGCCCGTTCCAGGATCTCCCGCACAGGTGCTGCGGGGAGGGTCAGGTTAGTCATGGACGAGGCTCACTTTCCGGCTCAGGGTGTAACGCTTGTCAAAATCGTCGACGGCGGTGGGTTCGGTCACGCTGTCGCTGCGGTAATGCGCCCCCAAGGAGGCACGGCGCTCCCGCGCCGCACGCACAAGCAACTGCGCAGCCAACAACAGATTGGCATCCTCATGCACGCGCACCTCAAGGGAATCAGGAACATCCAAGGGCAGAACATCGCCCTCCCACTCGATAAGTTCCTCTGCGGCCTCAGCCAGCAACACCCCGCTGCGAAGCACCCCGGCCTTGGCGGTCATCAGCCGCTGCAATGCGGCCCTTGAGAACCCGCTGGGAGGTGCTGCCGAGAGTGCAGGACCTTCGCGCAGTTCCAGAGTCCCCGACAGCGCCGCGCTGGCGACGGGGACGCCCTGCCCGCCTGGCGGTGTCCCGGCAGCGTGCGTAAAAGCGAGGCCGCTCGCGGCCGAGTTAGCACGCAGAGGGAGGCCGCCTGGCGTACCCAGGAACGCCTCAACAGCCCGGCGCCCGAACACGAGCCCCTCAAGCAAAGAGTTACTGGCCAAGCGGTTGGCCCCCTGAACGCCCGTGCAGGCCACCTCGCCTGCGGCCAACAGTCCGGGCACAGACGTCCGGCCGAAGAGATCCGTCACCGCCCCACCCATCCAGTAGTGCGCGGCCGGAGCCACGGGGACCAGTTCCCTGGTCCAGTCGACGCCGGCCTGGCGGGTGAAGGCGCTGAGGGTCGGGAAGCGCTTCTGCAGGAAGCCCGCACCGCGCAGTTCCTCAATAATGGTGGCGTCAAGGAACACATGGCCGTTGGGATCGCCCAGCGCGGCCAGGTGGAGGGCGATGCTGCGGGAGACTACGTCCCGCGGTGCGAGTTCGGCGTCGGGGTGGTAGTGAGGCATGAAGCGATAACCGTTGGCGTCAACGAGAATTGCGCCTTCGCCACGGACGGCCTCGGAGATGAGCAGCGGGTGGGTATCGCCTTCTGCTTCGCGTGCGGCTCCGCCGGGAACCATGCACGTGGGGTGGAACTGGAAGAATTCGAGGTCTGCCACTGCAGCGCCGGCCCGCCACGCGAGGGCCAGCCCGTCAGCCGTAGCCACTGCGGGGTTGGTGGTTTGGGCGAACAGCTGCCCGGCCCCTCCGGTAGCAAGCAGGACGGCGTCGCCGTGGACACCCAGCGCACGTCCTTCGTGGAGGAAGCTGACCCCCACCACTTTGCCCGCGTCGTGGGCAAGCGCAGTGACCTGGGCATGCCCGATCACTTGGATCCTGCCCTGTGTTTGGAAGTCCAGCACGGACTTAATCAGGGCCGTTGCGACTCCTGCACCGGTAGCGTCCCCGCCCGCGTGCAGTATCCGGGGAGCCGAATGCGCGGCTTCGAGCCCAAGTGCCGGGTCGCCGTCGTCGTCAAGATCGAACCGCACACCGAACCGCACAAGACCGGCGATGTCCCGCCGCGCTTCGGTGCAAAGAACGCGCACCGCTTCTTCGTTGCAGTGCCCCGCCCCGGCCCGCAGGGTGTCGGCGATGTGGGCAGCCACGGTGTCACCGGGAGCAGGTTCGTCCAGCACAGCGGAGATGCCGCCCTGCGCGTAATAGGTGTTGCTGTCAGCGAGCGCACCCTTGGTCAGCAGCACCACCTCAGCACCGGCCTCCGCAGCCAAGAGGGCCGAGTACAACCCGGCGATGCCGCTTCCGACGACGATCAACCGCCCGCGTGCGGACCCTCCGGCCAGGCTCTCTGTAGTCATGTGGGACTCGATTCGGCTAGGTGTGGTGCCTGATGGGCTAGGCCGGCTTGGCGGCCAGCATGCGTTCCAGGGCAATCTTGGCGTTGTCCTGTACGGCGTCGTCCACAGTGATGCGGTTGACGATGCGGCCCTGGACCAGTTCCTCAAGCACCCAGGCCAGGTAGCCGGGGTGGATGCGGTACATGGTGGAGCACGGGCAGATGACGGGGTCCAGGCAGAAAATGGTGTGCTGCGGGTTTTCGGCTGCGAGGCGGTTCACCATGTTGATTTCGGTGCCGATGGCGAAGGTGGTGGGCTCGGTGGCCGCCGCAATCGCCTTCTTGATGAAATCGGTGGAACCTGCCGAGTCGGCTGCGTCCACAACCTCCATGGGGCACTCTGGGTGCACGATGACTTTGACGCCGGGGAAGTCCTGGCGGGCTTTCTCGATCTGGCCTACGTTGAAGCGCTTGTGGACAGAGCAGAAGCCGTGCCAAAGGATGACGCGGGAGTCCATCAGCGTCTGTTCGTCATTGCCGCCGAATTCCTTGCGCGGGTTCCACATCGGCATCTGTTCCAGCGGAACCCCCAGTGCCTTGGCGGTATTGCGGCCCAGGTGCTGGTCGGGGAAGAACAGGACGCGCTGGCCACGTTCGAAGGCCCATTCCAGGACGACTTTGGCGTTCGATGACGTGCAGACAATCCCGCCGTTGCGCCCGCAGAAGGCCTTGAGCGCTGCAGAAGAGTTCATGTAGGTCACGGGGATAACCGGAACGCGGCCCGATTCATCAGGTTCGGTGCCGAAGATCTCCTCAAGCTGCTCCCAGCACTCTTCCACGGAGTCTTCGTCCGCCATGTCCGCCATCGAACAGCCCGCCGCGAGGTTCGGCAGGATCACCGCTTGCTCCGGGGTTGAGAGGATGTCGGCAGTTTCGGCCATGAAGTGCACGCCGCAGAAGATGATCGCTTCAGCGTCCGGCTTGGTGAGGGCTGCATTGGCCAACTGGAAAGAGTCGCCCACGAAATCCGCGTACTGGATGACCTCGTCGCGCTGGTAGAAGTGGCCCAAAATGACGGCCCTGTCCCCGAGTGTTGCTTTGGCGGCGCGGATGCGGGCGTCGAGTTCGGCGTCGCTGGCTTTTTTGTACTCCTCCGGCAGTTGGCCCTGGCGCGGCGTCGCCTTGGGCGCGACGTCGCTGCTGGAGGCGCCCGGGCCGTAGGCGGGTGCACCGGAGAGGGCTTCGGCGAGGTCGTACTCCCAGGGGCCCTTGGCCAAAGCCGGGCTGCAGGTTGATCCCGCGCCGGAGAGGCCCTTCTCGGCTTCCTCACGAGTGATCAGCTGGACGGCTGTGTTGACGCTGCTCATGGTGTACTCCTGTTATCTGGCCCGAGGCCGGGTGTGCCGGTAAAGCGGTAGAGGCGTGGGGGACGGTGTTTGCCGCCCTGGAGATATTCACCGGTTTCTTCGATTTCCGGTGTGGCTTTGATGTGTCTGCGGAAGTTCGCGGGATCGAGCTGGCGATCCAGGACGGCTTCGTAGACTTCCCGGACCTGGGCGAGGGTGAAGTACTCCCCCAGCAGGTGGTAGGCGATGGATCCGTAGGCCATCTTGTTGCGCAACCGCCACAGGGCGTACTCCACAATCGCCTTGTGGTCGAAAGCGAGCTCGTCCACCCGGTCGGCGCGGAACCACCGCACGTTCTCGGATTCATCGGCGAGCGCGGCCTCGGTGGGTTGGACCAAAGCCCAGTACACGATGGAAACCACGCGCTGCGTAGGTGAGCGGTGGAGGCCACCAAAGGCGTAGAGCTGCTCCAGGTAGTGCGGCGTGAGGCCAGTGGTCTCACGGAGGTTGCGTGATGCGGCATCCTGCAGCGACTCGTCATGGGCCAAAGGGCCACCCGGGAGCGCCCACATGTCCTTGTACGGTTCGCGGATCCTCCGGACCAAGGGCAGCCAGAGGGTGGGGCGCCCGGATTTCTCGCTGGGACGCAGTGCGAAGATCACCGTGGAAATAGCCAACGACGGCGGTGCGAGCCGCCTTTCGGCAACGTTGGCGGAGCTTGGATTCACGGCGTTCACCTCGCTTCATCGCCGCTTTGAGCAGTTCTTGCCATAAGGACTGCGTTAGTTAAAGTCATGTTGACTAGAACTAATGGTACGACTCTGTGGCCGCTTGGCAAAATGCCTTGCGTCACACTTGCTTGGCGGCAGCCTCCATCAGGGGCAGGGTCCGGCCCTGGATATGGCTGTTGAGCACTATCACGGAGGAACAGCGGACTACGGATTTGGTGGCGATCATGGCATCCAGGACCCGCTGCATGTCCGGATTGGACCGAGCGGCAATCCGGACCATCAGATCAGAATTTCCTGTCACCGTGTGGACTTCGATGATCTCCGGGATGGCGCTCAGGCTCTCGATGATGGCGTCATGGCCAATCTCCTGGGTGATGGTGACGGAGCAGAACGCCACCACGGGGAACCCGAAATTCGCCGGATCCGGCTGCGGAACCCAGGAACCGATCACCCCGTTCTCGATCATCCGGTCGATCCGGGACTGGACGGTCGCCCGCGCAACCCTGAGTACACGGGACGCCTCCAGCACGGAAGATCGCGGAGAATCCGTGAAGAAACGTACAATTTTTGCATCAAGCGCATCGACCAGCATCAAAGTTCCTGTCCCCGGGGATCCCTACCCATCACATCGCCTAAGCAAAAAGTGATGTATCTTACAAACTGCGAGAATTATTCCACGGCTCTTGCTGCGTCGTCGACGCCCGCTTGCCCAGCCCATGAGGCCGGCACGCCAAACCAGCATGCAATCCATAGAAGGTAGACACGTATGACAACGAAGTCCATCGCGGCTCCTGCGCCCACCTCCGGCCTCGGCCATTCGCTCAAACCGCGGCAATTGACCATGATGGGGCTCGGCAGCGCAATCGGCGCCGGCCTCTTCCTGGGCTCCGGCGCCGGCGTCCAGGCCGCAGGGCCGGCAGTGCTCATTTCCTACCTCATTGCCGGGACGCTGATCATCCTGGTGATGTGGGCCCTGGGTGAGATGGCCGCAGCCAACCCCAACAGCGGCGCCTTTTCCGTCTACGCGGAGAAAGCCGTGGGCAAGACCGCCGGAGGCACCATCGGCTGGCTCTGGTGGCTCCAACTGGTGGTAGTCATTGCCGCCGAAGCATTGGGCGCCGCCGGCCTGCTCTTCTCGGTCTGGCCTGTCATCCCGGTATGGGTACTGGCACTGGTCTTCATGGTTGTTTTCACCGGCATCAACCTGGTGGGCGTGCGCAACTTCGGCGAATTCGAGTTCTGGTTCGCCATTCTCAAGGTCGCCGCGATCGTCATCTTCCTGCTCATTGGCGCCGCCCTTCTCTTCGGCTGGCTTCCAAACGTTCCCTCCCCCGGGTTCTCCGCCTTTGGCGACTTCGCACCCAACGGCATCGGCGGAATGGCCGCGGCCCTGTTCGTCGTGATCTTCGCCTTCGGCGGAACGGAGATCGTCAGCGTGGCGGCGGCCGAAACCGAGAACCCGGCGCACAGCGTGGGCAAGGCCATACGCACCGTGGTCTGGCGCATCCTGGTCTTCTACATCGGTTCTGTCTTTGTTATCGCCGCCATCCTTCCGGTGGGCTCGGACGGCTTGAAGTCCCCCTTCGCCGGAGTACTGGACCTCGCGGGTATTCCCGGCGCCGGAACAGCCATCACCCTGGTGGCCGTGGTGGCACTGCTCTCCGCCCTGAACGCCAACCTGTACGGCGCATCGCGCATGATCTTCTCCCTCTCCGAGCGGGGTGAGGCACCCCGCCTGCTCTCGAAGCTGAGCGGCGCCAAGGTGCCCGTAGCCGCCGTCGGAATCTCTGTAGCGTTCGGCTTCATCGCCACCATCCTGGAGCTGCTCTTCCCGGAGAAGATCCTGCCCGCGCTCCTGAACCTGGTGGGCTCAACCTGCCTGGTGGTCTGGGGCACCGCCCTGGTTTCACAGTTCATCCTGCGCCGCCGGGCAGACCGCGAAGGCGTCGAACTCCCTTTGCGCATGAAGGGCTTCCCCTACCTCACCATCGTGGGTTTGGTCCTGCTGGGCATCATCTTCGTGGTGGGCTTCGCCAACCCGGAGAGCGCGGGACAACTGATCGGGACCTTCATCCTTATCCTCGTGATTGCCGCCGGCTGCTTCCTCAACGCCAAGGCAAAAGCAGGCAAGGAATCGCACCGCGCGAGCTAACGGCCTGTCAATGACATTTGAGAAGCCCTGCACAGTTTGTACTGTGCAGGGCTTCTTTGTTTATCCAACTTGTACAAAGTGTTCCGTTGTCACTGTGCTTATTGCGAAGACACTTCTTCGGTGACTAGGGTCACAACCATGACGACCAAACCAGCGCTGGCCGCCGTCGATGACGACGCCGCCCCGCTCACCGATCATCAACTACGCGAGCTGTACACGCTGATGGCAGCGGTCCGGCATCTGGACACCTCAGCGGTGGCGTGGCAACGCCAGGGCATCATTCCAGGCTACGCACCGGAGCTCGGGCAGGAAGCAGCCCAGGTGGGCAGCGGCTATGCCGTGGACCGCTCCCGGGACTTCGTGTTCCCCACCTACCGGGAAATGGGTGTCGCCCGGGCCATGGGCTTGGACATGGTGGGTTACATGTCCACGCACAAGGCCACCTGGCATGGCGGAATGTACAACCCCCTGGAATCCAGGTTCGCGCCCATCCAGGCAGTGGTGGCCGGCTCAGTCCTGCACGCTGTCGGCTGGGCCCATGGCCAAAAACTTGCCAATCCCGACGGGGAGACAGGCGTAGCCATGACCTACTTTGGCGATGGCGCTTCCTCGCAGGGAGACGTGCACGAGGCCATGAACTTCGCCGCAGTCATGAAAGCACCCGTGGTGTTCTTCATCCAGAACAATGGCTGGGCCATTTCCGTCCCCACAGAACGCCAGGTGGCGGGAGGATCCGTTGCCGCGAGGGCGGCCGGCTACGGCATCCCGGCCCTGCAGGTGGACGGCAACGATGTAGTGGCCGTTTACGAAGCCACCCGCTCCGCGTTCGCCCACTGCCGCAATGGCAACGGGCCCGTGGTGATCGAAGCCATGACGTATCGTCGCGGACCACACTCCACCGCCGATGACCCCGGCCGTTACCGGACCCTCGAGGAGGAGCGCCTGGACGCCGGTGAGGATCCGCTGGAGCGGTTCAAGCAGCAGCTGCTGGCCGACGGCGTAGCTGACAATGACTTCTTTGCCGAAGCCCAGCGCAAGGCAGCCGAAGAAGTCGAAACCATCCGGACCGGCATCCAGGACCTCGGACCCCGCCCCGGCGCCGAAATGTTCAGCCTGGTCTTCCAGGAGCCAACTCCTTCCCTTCAATCCCAGGCCACAGCGTGGCGCGAGGAGTCCGAACATGTCTGAGACCATTACCGCGGCGCCCTCCGCAAAAACTGAAGCAGCCGGCGTCCAACAACTGTCCATGCAGCAAGCACTCAACCGCGCACTTGACGAGGTACTGGCCGCGAACCCCAAGGCTGTCATCTTCGGCGAGGACTGTGGCCGCCTGGGTGGCGTCTTCCGCATCACCGACGGCCTCCAGGCCAAGCACGGCGAGGACCGCGTCTTCGATACCCCCCTTGCCGAATCGGGCATCCTCGGTATGTCCGTTGGCCTGGCGATGGCCGGTTTCCACCCCATCCCCGAAGTCCAGTTCGACGGTTTCGCTTATCCGGCCATCAACCAGGTCGTTTGCCAGATTGCCCGGATGAACTACCGCAGCCGCGGCACCCTGCCCATGCCGATCACCCTCCGCGTCCCCAGCTTCGGCGGCATCCGCGCCCCCGAGCACCACGGAGAGAGCCTCGAAGCCCTATTTGCCCACGTACCAGGCCTCAAGGTCGTCTCCCCTTCCAACCCTCACGACGCCTACCACCTGCTCAAGTACGCAGCCACGCGACCGGACCCAGTGATCTTCATGGAACCAAAATCGCGCTATTGGCAGAAGGGACCGGTGGACTTCACCACGACGGACCACAATCCAACGTCCGACGCCGGAACTGCGGACAGCGGGCACCTCACCGGGGCCCGCGTAGCCAGGGAAGGGCGGCACCTGACGTTGGTGGCCTGGGGCGCGATGGTCTCGCGCTGCCTCCAGGTGGCCGAGCTGGCTGCCGAAGACGGCATCGATATCGAAGTCCTGGACCTGCGCTGGCTGAAGCCTATCGATGCCGCGGCCTTGGCGAGGTCCGTGGGAAAGACGCGGCGCGCCGTCATCGTGCATGAAGCGCCGCTGACCTCGGGCCTTGGCGCGGAAGTGGCCCAGCTCATCACGCAAAGCTGTTTCGCAACACTGAAGGCACCGGTGGAGAGGGTGACCGGCTTCGACGTGCCCTACCCGTCCGGGGACCTCGAGGACGAATACATCCCCAACATCGACCGCATCCTCTTTGGGATCCAACGAGTACTGGAGTACCGCCGTGGCTGAAATTTCCTTCCCGCTCCCCGATTTGGGCGAAGGCCTCATCGAGGCCACCGTGCTGGACTGGCTGGTGGAACCGGGCCAACAGGTCGAACGCAACCAACCCATCGTTGAGCTGGAAACCAGCAAGTCCGCCCTCGAATTGCCCAGCCCGCAGGCGGGTAAAGTGGTGCGTATTCACGGAGCGCCGGGTGAGACCATCAACGTCGGCGCACCGCTGATCGTGTTCGAGGTTCCGGATGACACCGCTGGAATCGTCGGCACTGTTCCGAAGGACGAAGCACCCAAGCGCCGGGTCCGCCTGAGCGCCGTACTCGATGAGGACTGACATGATGACCGGCAGGCACACCGTGGAACAGCGACACACCGTCGAAGGGACAGATCCCGGGCTGTTCGTCGAAGTTCATGAGCCCGCCGCCGACGCCGGACTTCGGCCCGTCCTGCTGATCCACGGCTTCTCCTCGTCCAGCAAGCTGAACTGGGCGGACAGTGGCTGGATCACCACGCTCCAGGACGCCGGGCGACGGGTCATCACCGTGGATTTACCCGGCCACGGCCGGAGCCACTCCCCCGAAGACCTGGACTCCTACACGCCCAGCAGGATCCGTGCGGACCTCCTGCAGATAGTGACCGACGCCGGAGCCCGGCCCTTGCGCGACGGGGACCCTTCAACGGGCCTGGACGTCATCGGCTACTCACTCGGATCACGGCTCGCGTGGGAGTTTGGTGCTACTCAGCCGGACCTGGTCCACAGGATCGTCCTGGGTGGTCCAAGTTCGGCAGATCCGTTGGCCGCCTTCGACCTCGCGGCCGCGCAACGGCACCTCGCCGATGGCACGCCCATCGACGACGAATCGACGAACGGGCTGCTGAAAATGGCCCAACTGCTGCCGAGCAACAATCTGTTCGCCATGTTGTCGCTCATCGAGGCCATCAAGGGTGAACCGTTCGATCCTGCCGAGGCGGCCCCGCACATGCCCCTGCTGTTGGTGGCGGGCGAAAAGGACGAACGGGCAGCAACCATGCCGGACCTGGCATCCATGGCAGCCAAACGCGGCGGATTGGTGGAAACCTTGGTCGTACCGGGCCGCACGCACACCAATGTGATCACAAGCCGGGCCTTCAAGGACGCTGCCATCGAATTCCTTGGGGTGTAAGCCTCTTTTTGCTGAACGGCTGGCTGCTTTGTGCCTGCTTTCTGCTTTGCCCTACCGGGCAAGCCGTTCAGCGTTGAGGCTCATGCGCTCCAGGACGCTGACGGCCATGGCGTACTCGTCCATGCCGATACCCATGGAGAGATCCTGCCTGGCATCTTCCACCAGTTGCTGCGCTTCGTGGTACTTTGTCCGTCCACGTTCGCTCAGTGCCAGGCGGTCGTCAATCATGGTGATCATTCCACGACCCACCAGGGCCGCGAGTTCGCGCTCACGCAAGCGGACGTCGCCACCCCACAAAGGCTGCAAGGCCTCCTCAAGCTGGTCCGGGAGCATGGAACCCTCCGCCAATGTTGCAAGGGTCTGCCACTGCCGGCGCGTGAGCTTGATCCGCGCCAACGTTCGATCGAACTGAACCTCCAGCGCAGCGTCCAGCCGTTTGATCCAATATCCGATGGGCTTATTCACAAGACCATGCTTTCAGCGCAGACCCCGCCGGGCAAGGCGCGGACGGTAGGCTTGGAAGGGCAACGAAATACGTGGAAGTGGAGCAGATGGGCATGCGTTTCAAGGACCGGGCGGAAGCCGGTCGACGCCTGGCTGAGGTACTCCCGCAGCTCAGGGAGCGTCCGGACACCATCGTCCTGGGCCTGGCCCGGGGAGGTATCCCGGTGGCCGCCGCCGCAGCTGCGGAACTCTACCTGCCCTTCGGCGCTGTCCTGGTGCGAAAGCTCGGTATCCCAGGCAGGGATGAAACTGCTTTCGGGGCTTTGGCCTGGTCGCAGGGTGATGTCCTCCGGATCCTCAACAGACCACTGCGGGACCTCATTCTTTCCCGTGGCATCTCCCAGGCGGCTCTTGACGCCGTGGAAGCCCAGGAACGTGCCGAGCTGCTCCGCCGGTCCAGGGAGTACCCGGGCACGGACCACGATCTCCGCGGGAAGACCGTTGTCCTGGTGGATGACGGGCTTGCTACCGGAGCTACCATGCGTGCCGCCGTGGAGGCCGTCCGGGCAGGAGGAGCGGTCACAGTGGTGGCAGCTGTCCCCGTTGCGTCTTTGGAAGCATCGACGTCCCTCGCGCGGGTTTGCGACGTCCTCATGGCCCTGCATACTCCCGGCAAATTCCATGCGGTCGGGGCGTTCTACCAACACTTTGAGCAACTCTCCGACGCCGATGTGGTGAGCCAACTCGAAGGCGCCGGAGTACGCGGGAGCCAGTAGCCGCCGTCGGACGTCTTTGAAGCAGCCGTTAAACGCAGCGGGTGCGGTCCATCCGGACCGCACCCGCTGCCTTCATACTGCTTTGGTTTTAGTGGTGGGCGCTGTAGCCCAGCGGACGTCCCCGGGTTTCCTTGGCAAGAATCACGCCGACGGCGGAGATGATGCACAGTCCCATGATGTAGAGGCCCACGGAACCGGACCACTTGGTGGCGTCCAGGAGAGCCTGGGCGATCAGCGGCGCAAAAGCACCGCCCAAAATGGCGCCCAGGGCATAGCCGATCGAGATGCCCGAGTAGCGGACCTGGGCCGGGAACATCTCGGCGTACATGGCCGACATCGGGCCATAGGACAGGCCCAAGCCAATGGTCAGGACGAACAGGGCCGTTCCGTAAAGCAGGATGTCTTTGGAATCGATCAGCGCAAACATCGGAATCATCCAGGCAAAGACCATGCCATAGCCGATCAGGAACGTCTTAACCCTGCCGATCTTGTCCGAAAGCCAACCGCCCACCATCGTGAAGATGAGCCAACCGAAGGATGCGATGGTGGTAGCCAGGAGAACCTGCGGAGTGGGCATCTTCAGGGCCTTGGTGGCGTAGGAGATAAAGAAGGCGATCAGGAGGTAGCCGGCGGCATTGTTGGCGATGAAGATCAGCGCAGCGAGGACAACTTCCTTCTTGTTCCTGCGGAAGAGTTCGCCCAAGGGCGCATTGCTCTCAGCCTTGCGCTGGGCAAGTTCCTTGAAAACGGGGCTCTCGCCCACTGCGCGACGGATCAGGTAACCCACCACGATCAGGACAACGGACAGCAGGAAGGGCACGCGCCAACCCCACGCGGCAAAGTCCTCTTTCGACATGCCGGACTGCAGGAAGAACAGCAGCCCCGTGGCCAGGATCATGCCGATGGGAACGCCAATCTGCGGGTAGGCGCCAAAGAGCCCCCGCTTCTTGATGGGCGCGTGTTCCACGGCCATGAGCGCAGCGCCGCCCCACTCGCCACCAGCGGAGAAACCCTGGACGACGCGAAGGAAGATCAGCAGCACAGGCGCCCAGAGGCCGATGGTCTCGTAGGTGGGGAGGACGCCAATCAGGGCGGTGGCTGCTCCCATCATGACCAGTGTCATGACGAGGACCGCCTTGCGTCCCAGCTTGTCTCCGAGGTGTCCTGCCACGAAGGCACCGAGGGGACGGAAAAGGAAGCTGATGCCGATGGTGGCGAACGACAGGAGTTGGGCAATCCCCGGATTGGACTTTTCCAGGGGTGAAAGGAACAACGGCGCCAGCAGCGTGGCTGTGAGCTGGGCGAAGATGAAGAAGTCGTACCACTCGATAGTGGTGCCCACCAAGGTCCCGGCCAGAACGCGGCGCTCTTCGCGCTTGCTGCTCGGGCCCGACGGCGAGTCGACAGTGGAAGTTGCGGTCATTGAAACTCCATGGGGTGAAAGTGCGATGCGAGACGTGCATAAACCGACAGAACGGTCAGTTAGGAAAGAATACTACAGCTTGTGACCCAAGGCACAGCCCCTGCGCCACGCCGCCAACATAGGATGGTTCGCATGAATCCACGCAGCGGCGTCAAGGGCCAGCAGGAACCGGGAACGCAAGTCCCGCCGTCGCAAACTCTTTCGCGGGGAATCCGTGCCCTGGAAATCCTTGCCGCAGCCGACCGGCCGCTCAGCATCGGAGAACTCACCGAGGCCCTGGGCGTACACCGCTCCGTGGCCTACCGCATCCTCCGGACACTGGAGGACCATTCCCTCCTGGTCCGCGACGATTCCGGCCGCGTCCAGCCAGGTCCCGGGCTATCGGTCCTGGCCAGCGGAGTTTCCAGGAACCTGCAAACGGCGGCCCTCCCCGAACTCACGCAACTGGCGAACACCCTGCACATGACGGCGTTCATTGCCGTGTGGGACCACCAGGAATGCGTCACGCTGGTCACCGTCGAACCTCGCCACACCGGCGCGGCGCTGGCCCAGCATCCCGGGAGCCGGCACCCCGTCAGTACGGGTGCTCCGGGCATCGCCATCCAATCCACCATGACCGAAGAGCGGTGGCAGCAGGTTGGCGCCGGCAACCCCTACCGGCCCGAGGCCCATGAAGCCCGGCGCATCGGCTACGCCACCAGCCACGACGAAGTTGTCGCTGGCCTGTCCTCCATCGCCGCCCCCGTCAAGGTGCCGGGCGGACGGCCGGCCGCGATCGCCGTCGTCTACATCCGCCTGGACCAGGATGCCGACGCCGTTGGCCAAGCGCTGGCCGCCAGTGCCGCACGCATTGAAAGCCAGCTGGCCTGAACCTTTCCTTCCCGATCAAGCGGTGTGCCCCACAGCACAAGACTGCAGAGCAGGCGCACCGAATACTCGAAGCAGGACCGGACACTCCGTCCGGCCCGCTTCCGAGCACGAGAAGGAACCCATGAGCCTGAATCTTCTTGACACCGCCAACTGGCTGCCGCTGGACGGCCTGGCCCCTGGCTTCGACGCCAACAAAGCCCCCGCCGTGCACGACCTGGCGGGACAACAATTCCAAATCCGCGGCGAGGGCGGACCCATGACATTCAGCTTCGACGACGAAGAAGTGCAATGGGCCGCGGCCGGCCACGCCGGAACTTCCGTCTATGAGGCCTTCCTTGTAGCCGAGGACCTCTACTACTGCCAATGGCAGAGCCCCCTGGAACCGGGGCTTGCCGTTTCGCTGGTCCTGGACCTCGCCCACGGCCGGGCGCTCTATGTCGGCGCCACATTGGGCAACGCCACCCCTTCCAGCCTCGCCGTGGACCACCACTTCCGTGCCGGCACTATTGACGGGTTCCGCTCCACTGGCGAGGCCATTTCGGAAAGCACCGCCCTCATAGGCCGGCGCGTCGAGTGGGTCTACAGCGAATCACACGCCTACGAGCACATCTATCTCAGCCCCACCTGGTACACCTGGCAGTGCCTCGCCGGTCCGGAGCGCGGATTGGCGGACACCGACTCCAATACGGTTTTCCAGGTTCGTCCCGGGATCTTCGTTTTCACCTGGCGGGAAAAAGTCATTCCGTGTGGCTCGGTCACGGTGGCCGACCACCGCGATCCCGGCGCCATCCGATCCCATGGCAGCCTCTTCGGCTGGAACGAAGCAGGCACGGAACCCGTGCATTTCACCTTTGGTGCGCACGGACGCTTGATCAGCATTACCCAGCACAGCCCTGAACTGAATCCGGCCAACGCGATCTAGCACGGCAGGGTGGAACGAAGGGAGCCCCGGCACGTACTCCGTGCCGGGGCTCTTTCGCGGGACTAAGAGGGTCAGTCCTCCGAGCCGTGCCCGATCCGGGCGTACAGCGCCGGCTGCGAGCGCCGCAGCCGCAAACCCCAGATAACGCCTGCCGCTCCGGGCAGCAGGACCAGCAGTGGGAAGACAAACGTTGCGGCGGTGGACTCGGTCTGCCCCAGCAGCACATTGAAGTTGGCCACGATGAGCACGAGGACAATGGCGAGGAGCACGAAACCCAGAGCCGGAGCCACCACCCTCACCCAAAGGCTCGCGCCATGCCGGTTCTTGCGGAAGAAACCAATCACTGCCGCGGACACCACCGTCATCAGCAGCACCAGGCCCATGGCGCCACTGTTGGTCAGCCACGTGAACATGGTCAGGACGGGGTACAGTTCGCCGAGTTCGGAGCCGGATCCCGCGATGGCAAAGGCGATGGTCACGACGACGGCGATCACCGTCTGCGTCAGCGAACCGGCGAACGGGGCCCCGCTGCCCGTCCGGACCTTGGCCAGCGCCGAAGGCAGGACGCGTTCACGGCCAAGGGAGAAGAAGTACCGCGCTACGGCGTTGTGGAAGCTGACGAGTGCGGCGAAGAGGCTCGTGACGAAGAGAATCTGGGCGATGTCGCTGAGCAAGACGCCCCCGTTGGTCCCAAGGAAGGCGAAGATCATGTCCGGGCCACTGGTTGCGGCCGTTTCGATGACTGCCGACGGACCCGCCCCTACGGTCATGGCCCAGGCGGACACCGCATAGAACACGGCGATGATACCCACTGCGGCGAACGTAGCCCGGGCAACAGTGCGCTTGGGATCCTTTGACTCTTCGCCGTAGATTGCTGCGGATTCAAAGCCCATGAAGGCCGCGATGCCAAAGGACAGGACCGCGCCGATGCCGGGAACGAACAGGCTTTCCGGGCTGAAAGCCACCGTGCTGACGCCCTCGGGGGCTACTGCGAGGCTGATGACGTCGTACACAATGACCACCAGGAATTCGAGGGCCACCAGGACACCAAGGACCTTGGCGGACAGGTCTACGCGGTTCACCCCCAGCCACCCCACGATCGCTATGCACACCAGCACGGGGATCCACCAGGGGACGCTGACGCCCAACCGTGCGGACAGGAGCGATGAAACCGTGAAGCCGAACAGCCCATAGATGCCCACCTGCATCAGGTTGTAGGCCATGAGGGCAATCAGGGATGCGCCCACGCCAGCGGGCCTGGAGATGCCTTGTGCGATGTAGGCGTAGAAGGCGCCGGCGTTGGTGACGTAGCGGCTCATGGCGGCGTAGCCCACCGCGAAGAGCGCCAGGATCGCGCCCAGCACCAGGAAGGACAGCGGCACGCCCGTCACACCAGTTACGGCGAACGTGGTGGTCACTCCACCTGCCAGAACAGTCAGCGGCGCCGAGGCCGCGATAATCATGAAGGTCACTGCCGGTGCGCCCAGCCTCCGCTTGGTGCTGACGGTCCCGGCGGTCCTGCCCTTGACGGGGTTGTCCACGCTCATAGTGTGCTCCTGCCTCGATGCCACGGGAGATTGCGTGGCACATAGTGTTTCCGCAATCTTCCACCGCCGGATCATCGCGTGACTTGTCTCACACGGCAGGGTTTTTGTCAGTGCACGCACGCCCCTTCCGATGCATGGGAGCGGTGTAGAATCGTGGGCAAGCTCACGAAGGGAGTCCGATGACCGTCGCAGCGCACACGGACCCCGCAACAGTCCAGACAATCGTGGCGGAGTCATTCCAGGAGTGGAGCCGGGCCATCTCCGCGTCCTTCGTTCCCCTCGCAGCAACGGGGCCCAGGAACGCAACATTCCACGGCGTCATGCGTGCCCGCGTATTGGGCCAGATCTCAGTGGTGGAAGTTACGGCCGGACCCCATACAGTCCTCCGCACGCCGGAACTGATTGCCGGATCCACGGGTCGATTTTTCAAACTCAGCATCCAGCTCACGGGATCCGGACGACTGGTCCAGGACGATCGGGAAGCCGTACTTCGCCCGGGCGATCTCTCCATCTACGACACCTCCCGCCCCTATCAGCTGACTTTCGACGACGACTTCCGCACTTTGGTGCTGATGTTCCCGCATGTGTTGCTCGATTTGCCGGCGGAGGCCATGGGACACGTGACCGCGCTCCGGATACCGGGCGACGAGGGCCTGGGAGAACTCATCAGCCCCTTCCTGGTGAAGCTGGCGGACAACCTCGAAGCCCTCTCCGGCACCAATGGCCTGCGGCTGGTCCACAATGCACTGGACCTGGTCACAACACTGTTCAATGGCGAACTCGACCAGCTCATTGAAACCGGCCGGGACCCGCATCTTCTCCTGCTGGGCCGCATTCATGACTACATCGAAGCCAACCTCGGCGACCCGGAACTCTCCCCTGGGACCATCGCCGCAGCCCATTACATCTCCACCCGCCACCTGCATGACCTTTTCCAGGAAATCGGCACCACCGTGGCATCTTCCATCAGGCAGCGCCGCCTTGAGCGGTGTCGGCGCGACCTGAGGGACCCGGTGCTGGCGGACCGTCCAGTCACGGCCATCGCCGCACGGTGGGGATTTACCGATGCCGCCCACTTCAGCAGGATCTTCCGGGCCGCTTTCGGCAACTCCCCCACCGGCTACCGCAACAGCCACTAACGGGTCCCCTGCTCCGGAACCCGGGGGCCGCCGTCGGGCCGGTGTTCCAGGCAGTTGACTACGCTGCCGCCGTCGGGGCTGTCCCTTCATCCGTCAAAGCGGCCATCTCCTCCAGCATGGTTCGCAGCAGGCGGTCCTCCAACTCAGCGAAAGCGGGATCGCCGGCGCGGTTGGTCAACTCACCGGGATCGGTGCGGTGATCGTACAGCTCGGCAATGTCAGTGCCGAAGTACCTGGTCAACCTCCCCTCAGGCGTGATGACCGTCCGCATGCGAACCGGTCCCGGCAAACCCGGCAAACCGAACGGCTGCTCCTCCTCCACCAACAGCGCGTCCCGGTGCTGTTCCGTAGCCCCTTCCAACAAAGGCACCAGCGAGCGTCCTTGGATTCCGCGGTAGCCCCGGGAACCAGTGAGCTCCAGCAGCGTCGGAGCCACGTCCGCGCTCGAAACCAACGCTTCCGTCCGCCTTGGCGCGCTTCCTGGAAGGTGGACCACCAACGGGACGTTCGTGACGGCGCGGTAATGGACAAAGTGTTTGAGCATCAGGCCGTGATCGCCGAACAGGTCACCGTGGTCGCTGGTAAACACCACAATGGTGTCCTCCGCCAGCCCTTGCCGGTCCAGCTCATCGAGTATCCGGCCAATGTGCTCGTCCATCATGGTGATCAGGCCGAACTGCGCTGCGGCCGCATTCCTGTACTGCTCCTGGGTCGCGGCCCACGTCATGGTGGGGTCCGGATTGGGCTCACCACGGTGTTCAATCATGTGCCTCACGTGTGCCGGCGATGCTTCGTGGTCCTGGTCAAAGCCGAGCGGGAGTGGCATGGCCGCCGGATCATAGAGTTCCGAGTAGCCGGCCGGCGGGGAGAACGGGTGGTGGGGGTCCGGAAAGGACACGAACATGAAGAATGGCTGATCCTGGCCCGCAGCATCCTTCAGGTGCTCTATGGCTTTCTCGCTCACGTAGCTGGTGGGGTGCACCTCGGCCGGAATGGCTGTCTGGTACACCTGGTCCCACCCACCGTACCTGCTCGACGAGTTACCGGGACCGCCCAAGGTTTCCGGGTCGACGCCCCGTTCCCTGGCCCAGTGCACGTAGTGGCCGCCGGGCCGGTCGCCGTGTCCAATCACCAGGTCGACATGGTGGTAGCCGTAGTAGTCCGACGGCAGCGCAATGAACCGGTCATCGTGTGCTTCGCGGTTTTCCCACTGGTCCCACCCGGCTGGAAGAGCATGACGGCGGGCGTCCCCGGCCGCCACGTCCAAAAGCATGGGATCGGTGGCCCGGATCTCTTCGGCCTGGTGGGGCTCAAATTCCCAACCCATGTTCTGGTGGTGCAATTTTCCGACCCCCACTGTCCGGTAGCCGCCTGCTGCCAAGGAGCCCGGAACCGTCTGCGTCAGGGGATCCAACGTGATGCCGTTGCACCGTGTTCCATGCGCCGACGGCCACCGTCCTGTCATGAGGCTGGCACGGTTGGGCATGCACGTGGGATTGGCTACTGTCGCATTGCCGAAAACAGTGCTCTTGGCTGCGAGTGCATCCAGGTGCGGGGTTTTGACCGTACCGTTTCCCCCGAATCCCAGGTGGTCCGCCCGGAGCTGGTCGGCGATGATGAACAGGACGTTGGGCCGGCGGTTTTCGCTGCCTTGCCCTGTCATGCGGGCCTCTTGATGAGCGACAGCACCTCGGTGCGTTGCCGGGCAAATTCGGGCAGCGAGCGCGTGGTGATCTGGTCGCGGGGAGCGGGCAGGTCCACGTCCACCACCTTGAGCACGCGCGCGGGCCGTGACCCGAGGACCACCACCCGGTCCGCAAGGTAGACGGCCTCGTCGATGTCGTGCGTTACCACCAGGATGGTCATGTTGAAGTCCCGCCGGATCTTCAGGCACAGGTCCTCCAGGTCGAAGCGCGTCTGCGCATCCACTGACGCGAAAGGTTCGTCCATGATCAGGATCTCGGGCCGGTAGGCCAACGCCCGGGCGATCGCCACACGTTGCTGCATGCCGCCGGACAGCTGCCAGGGATACTGGTTGTCGGCGTGGGAGAGGCCGACGGCGGCAAGCGCGCCTTCACAGCGTTCCTTCAGTTCCGCTGCGGACAACTTGAGGTGCCGCAAGGGCAGGACCAGGTTCTTCCTGACCGTGAGCCATGGCATCAGCGACCGGTTGTAGTCCTGGAAGACCAAGGCCATTTCAGGAGGCGGGCCACTTATGGTCCGCCCGTCGATGGCGGCCCGTCCGCTGGTCGCCGGCTGGAGTCCGGCCAGGCATTTGAGCAGTGTCGTCTTGCCGACGCCGGATGGACCCACGATGCAGACAACCTCGCCGGCATCCACCGTGAAGGTCAGGTCTTCGATGACCGTACGTGCATTTCCTCCGCTGCCGTAGGTCTTGGCGAGGTGCGCCACGTCCAACCGGGGCGTGGAGGCGCTGACTCGTGTTTCTGGTTGCTGTGCCATGGTGGACTTTCTGTTTCGGGTGGGAAGAGTCGGTGCCGCACGGTTGCTCATGATGCACGCGCCAGGCGACGGGATCCGATGTACCAGGACAGGACTTTGCGACGAAGGAGGCTGAACAGGATGTTGACCAGGAAGCCGATGACGCCAAGGAGCAGGATTCCCGCCCACATGTCCGCCGTCATGAAACTCTGTTGGGCCAGCAACGTCATGGCTCCGATCCCCTGGGAACTGCCCAGCATCTCGCTGGCGATCATCACGATGAATGCCACCTGCAGGCTCACCTGAAGTCCGGAGAAAATCTGCGGGGTCGCCGCCGGAAGGAGTACCTTCAGCACACGTTCCTTGCGGGTCAGGCGGTAGACCCTGGAGACGTCCATGAGGTCGTTGCTGACGCTGCGGATGCCGTCCACCGTGGCAATCATGGTGGGAAACAGCGCCGCCAGGGCGATACTGGTGACGCGCATCTGGGTGCCGAAGCCTATGAGCGAGATGAAGATCGGCACCAGCGCTACCGGGGGTATTCCGCGGAGGAAATGGATCAACAGGTCAAGCATCCACCGGACAGGAGCAACCAAGGCCGTGATGAACCCCAGTACGATCCCGGCCCCAGCAGCGATGACGAAACCGAAGAACAGGTTTCCCAGGCTGAGCAGGACGTCGGACTGGAAGTGTTCAAAGAGCCACAATTCCTGGAAACGGACAAGGATGGTTTGAAGCGGGGGAAAGAAAGGATCAGTGGAGTCCGCGGAAAGGAACCACCACGCCACCAGCAGAAGCACAGGGGCGGCGACGCCGATGACCCAGTTACGCATGGTGATGTTTCTCATCGCGGCACCGCCTCCCGGTAGGACTCGTGCCAGTGCAGGACCCGGCGCTCAGCCAGCCGCGTGGCACCTTGGAACAGGAGGCCCAGGACTCCGAGGACGATCACCAAACCGTAGAGGCCGGCGTAGTCACCCGCAGCCTGGGCCTGGTAGATGTTTTGGCCGAGGCCCGGGCCGCCGCCGAGGAGTCCGGCCACCACGGTAACCACCAAGGCTGCGGGAGCTGCCACACGCATCGCTGTTCCTATGTAAGGCATGGCGCTGGGAAGCACCACACGGGCCAGGATTTCGCCCTCTCCCATGCCATAGGAACGGGCGGTATCGCGTGCCACGGGGTCGGTGCCCTGAACGCCATCCACGGTTTGCATGACGATGGGAAGCAAGCAGCCGAATACTACGAGGAACAGCGACATCTCTGCTGTTGGGCCGAGGACCAGCACGGCAAGGGGCAGGATGACGATCGGCGGGACCGGCTTGAGGAACTCCAACACAGCCAAGGTGGCGTACTTGACGGACTCGAAACTGCCCACGAGCAGCCCAATGGCAACGCCGGTTGCGGCAGACAGCGCCAAAGCGAGCAATGCGATACCGATGGTGACCCCCAGCGAGGACCAGAACGTTCCGGTTCCCAGAATGGTCGTGAGGGTGGCGAACACAGTCGTGGCCGGCGGCAGGGCATTTCCTGCCACCTTGGCCTCTGCGAGAACCTGCCAGATGACCAGGGCTCCCGCGACGCCCATAATGCTGAAGGCGTGGGGGCGGACGGATGCTTTCATGATGAATCTCCCATGTCGCGCTCCTGGCTACTTGCCGAAGACGATGTCGGCCGGCAGTTTCACGGGCGCATTCAGGAAGCCGAGGTCAGCGAGATTGTTGTTGGCCCGCTCAATGTCTTCCACACGGACCTCATCGGGCCAGTAGTTGACGGCCCCGGACTTGACCACGTCAAGCGGGGTCTTGGTGATCTCCGCACTGAGCTGCTGCGCTTCATCGATATGGCCGTTGGCGTAGGCGTTCGCCTTGTAGATGGCGGCTTTGAACCCTGCCAAGGCCTTTTCCTTGGACTTCGCCGTGTTAGCCCCGGAGACCCACAGGCCAATGGCTCCCTGCTCAAAGAACTCGACGCCGGGGGACGCCAGCAGGTGGTTCCCCTCTGACACCGCTTTGGAGGTAAACGGAGCTACCAGGGACGCCGCGTCCACGCGCCCGGAATTCAACGACTGCAGGGCCGATGACGGGTCCAGGACCATCCAGTTCACTTTGGCCGGATCTCCCCCGTCATCCTTGACCAGTTTGCTGACCGTCACCTCCAGTTGTGCTTTCCTTGCCGGAACGCTGACGTTCTTTCCCTCGAGGTCCTTCGGACGGGTGATGGATGAATCCTTCCGGACGAGGAGGCCGGTATCGTCCACGCGGTTGAGGTCGCTGGATGTTCCTGCCCCGTCCTTGTATCCGTCAGCTGCGGCAACGATCTTGAGCGGCACATTCTGGCTCAAGGCATTCAGGAGCGGAATGGAAGGTGTATAGGTGAGGTCGATCTGACCGCTCTGGGCGGCTGCAATTCCTGCGGGAGGGTTGGCGATGACAGAGATCTCGACGTTGAGGCCCTGTTCCTTGAAGTAGCCCTTGTCGGCCGCGAGCCGGATGCCGGCGTCGGACCCTATGCCGATGGTTCCCACTTTAAGGGTGGTGGTCCCATCGGCGGCCGGGACGGCAGCCGGGCCGGAGCCGCCGCCACAGGCTGCAAGTGCCATGGACAGTGCAGCGGCCACGGCCAAAGGAATAATGCGTCGCATGTGTTGCTCCTTGAATGACGAATGATTGGAACGGAAGAAAATGGTTCTAGCTGGTGGATGGGTAGACTTCACGGCCACCGCTGATAGTGAGCCGGATGTCCGTGTCGAGGAGCTTCTCGATCTCCTCGTCGGCCGGCCAAGGGGTGGATAACAGGCACAGATCTGCTGTCCTGCCGGGTAGCAGGGAGCCCTTGGAATGCTCCGCGTGATCCTGCCAGGCAGCTTCAAGGGTCATGGCAGCCAGCGCTTGCTGGCCGGTGATCCGCTCGGGGTCCCTCGGCGCACCGGGGGTGGTCCGGGTGGCACGCCGGACGGCGGCCACCACCGTGCGCCGCCAATCCGGGCTGGTCACAGGTGCGTCGGAAGCAATGTTGAAGCGTACGCCCGCTTCCACGGCTGAACGCAGGGGCTGGTGGCGGGAGAAGCGGTCCTCGCCGAGGACCTGGCGCATGATGTCCCCGGCTTCCTGGCGAATCAGGGGGTTGGTGCTGTAACCGATGCCCCGGGCAGCCATGGTCTGCAGGGTGGTTGTGTCGCTGAAGGCTCCGTGGATGATGTAGTGGCGGTTGTGGTGATTCCCTTTGGAGGCAGGACTCCCGCCTGGAGAAGTGGCTTCGATGATCGCCTCCACGGCTGCGGCGGTGGCCGCATCTCCCGTGGCGTGGACACCGGCCTGCAGTCCGGCATCGTTGATGAGTCGCAGAATCCTGTGGAGTTCAGCAACCCGTTCTCCATCGCTGGCTCCCTGGATCACCAGGCTGCCGTGCGTACAGGCCGTGCCATACGGCTCGCTCATCCAGGCGGTGCCGCTGCGTGGGATCCCGTCCGCGAAGACTTTGACGCCCGCGATCCGCAATTGCTCCGGATCGATGCCGCGGTTCCTGCAGCTTTCTGCCAGCCCGCTTCGCAGGCCGTCCTCAACGGCCCGGGCATTGGCTCCCCCGGTTCCGGCGAAGAGCATCAGGACATTGATCCGCAACGTCAGTTCGCCTGACAAGGCGAGGTCGCCCAGCAACCCGAGCGCCGCCGTCGAACCCGCTCCGTCCATGAGTCCGGCGCTGGCCGGCCCCAATCCGGGCTCCGTGAGGGAGGTGATCCCCAGCGAGTGCAGGTACTCCTGGAAGCGAAGCAGCGCCGGGCGGAGCGTTGCGGCCGGAACGGGTGGCATGGCCCGGGAGATCAATTCCATGGCCCCGTCCTGGAACAGGCCGGAGGGGGTGCCGTCGTCTCCCTTGACGATCACGCCTCCGTGGGTATCAGGGGTCGTGGCGCTGATGCGGGCGCGCTTGAGCGCTTCCCGGTTGGCCAGGAGCTGGTGGCCGGTGGCGTCGAACGCCACGAGGGGCGCGTCGGAGCGGCAATCCAACAGGCTCTTGGCCGGTCCCAGTATCGACTCGTCCCAGCCGTGGGCGCGGATCCAGCCATCGGGGCCCACCGGTGCTGCCATCAGCACATCGACGACGGCTGCCCAGTCCGGGGCGACGTCCGGGTCCAGCCGCACATAGCCGAAGGCGGCCATCGCCGCCGAGACGAAGTGCAAGTGGGCATCATTGATGCCGGGGATGACAGCCCCTCCTGCGGCGTCGACAACCCGTGTAACCGGGCCAATCAGCCGGCTCACATCGTGGTGGCCAAGCCCTGCGACGCAGCCGTCCTTGACGGCGACGGCATCAGTCATGCGGTGTGGTTGCGCCGGGTCCATGGTGTGGACCGAGGCATTCATGATCACCAGATCAGCGAAATCTTGCATCGGTTCTCCTCAAGTCACCGCATCCGAATGTGATGCAGACAACGTTCCTGAAAGAAGTATGTCGCTTGACTGGGTCACTTGACTAGGTTTTGACGTAAAATTTCTTACAGAGGACTTTTCCGCCTCCACGGCACGGCCACGAGGCCGTCACGGCGGAGAGCGCCTACGATCGATGAGACCGCTGGGTTGGTGGATCCGATCACGCGCGGCAAGAAGCATGAGGAAGGTAAACGGATGGCAAGGGTTCCCGCCGAAGAAAGGCGCCTGCAGTTCGTCGAAGCGGCAGCCAGGGTGATTGCACAGGATGGGTTGGCCTCGGCTACGACACGTCGGATCGCCAGTGAGGCCGACGCCCCCCTCGCGGCATTGCACTACTGTTTCCGCAGCAAGGACGAACTCCTCGAAGAGGTCTATAACTTCCTCAGCAGGGACTACGCCAAGGCGCTGGACCCTGTAGCAGACCCCGGTCTGGGCCTGCGCCACATGGTGGGCGCCCACGCCCGGCGCATCTGGAGCCGGATGCTTGAAAACCCCCACGAGCAAGTCACCACGTTCGAACTGCTGCTCCGACGCTTCCGTGTCGAAGCCGACGACCAGCCGCAAGCGCTGCTGATGAACCGCTCCATGTACGACGGGTGGGTGAGCTCAACGCTGGAGTTGTTCCGCGGAGCCGCTGAAGCCGCCGGCGAGCCCGTCCCCGCCAACCTGGAGGACATCACCCGCTTGTTCATCTCGGGGATCGACGGCATCAGCATGCAGCACCTGGCCGACCCCGACGAGGAACGGTCCAAGCGCCTGGTGGAACTCATGGCCCGCTCCCTGTCCGGAGCGCTTGACTACGCCTGAGGCTGGCGCTTCATCACCAAGGACGTCACCACACCCAGCAGCAGAAGACCCGCCGCGGCGGCCATGGACACCACGAAAGCTGCGCCCGGGCCCTGCGTCTCGGCGAGCTGACCGGCCAGGTAGGAGCCTAGCGCCGTCCCGGCCACAATTCCGCTGGCCAAGGCAGTCATGACAGTCGCCATCCGGCCGGACGGTGCGACGACGCCGCCGATGCTGAAGACCGTGACCATGACCGGACCCACCGGGATGCCAAGGAGAAGCAGCACCGCGACCATCGGCCAGATTCCGGCCGGGAGGATCAACAACACGGACAACGCGGTCATTGCCAGCGCGGCAGCCACCCACCGGGATGCCAGGCTGAAACGTTGCGGCCAAAAAGCCACAGACAATGCTGCCACAGCAGAACTCAGGCCCATCACGGCATACAGCAGTCCTGCGATCTCGGCAGTTGCGTACTGGGCGGAATAGGCACTGAGCGCATTCTGGGTGGCGCCAAAGAAGGTACCCATGCACACCATCGCCACCACCGGCACAGCCACCACGGCCACAGCCCACCGGCTGCGTCGCTGGGGACGTTCGGCTTCCGTACCGGAAGCGTCGACGCCGGAGCCCGCGTTCCGGGGCGCAGGCACCACGGCTTGCTGGCTGGGGTGGACGGCGAAAGCAGGGACCAGGGTGATGGTCATGACGGCGGCAAGCGCGAGGGGCAGCCATGGGGCTACCATGCTGGCCAGCACACCCACCAGCGCCGGACCGAGCACGAACGTCACCTCGTCAGCTGTGCCTTCGTAAGACAGTGCCGTATCGAGATCAGCCCGGCTGGCGGCCACGCTTCTTTTGCCGCCGGTTGCGCCGGGAGAAAGATTGCGGGTGGTCAGGGCCATCCAGCGCACGCGGGCCATGGGGCCCACCTGGGGGCAACTCGCACCGGCAAGGAAGGCCGCAATCAGGACGCCCGCGGCATCTGCCACCTCCCCGTAGCCGGGAGTGATGTAGGCGGCGGCCAAGAGCCCGGCAACAGCCAAAGTATTGATAACAGCAGCAACGAGCAGGACGATGCGTTGCCCCGCACGATCAGCCAAGGCGCCCAGGACAGGTGCGCCCAGGGCGGAGCCGATACCGACCGCGCCCGCAGCCATGCCGCCGATTGCATATGAATGGCTGACTGCAGTGACCAGGGTCAGGGTGCCAACGGTCAACATGGCAAGGGGAAGCCGGGCGAAGAGGCCCAGCGGCAGGAAACCTGGTCCAGCAAGTTCGGGCAGTCGCGCAAAACGGCCAGGCAGACGGGAGGTCCGTGCGGGTGCTGATGACAAGGGCTGGGAGGCCACAGAAGTTTTTTCCATTGATCCGGGTTCGCTAAAGATTGCGCATCGTCCCTCCTCCCGATGCGCGCGACCCGGTGTAACGGGTTAAGTCTATCGGATACCTGTCATACCGGAACAGCTTCGGCAATCCGCACTGTGGAACCATGCCGGCCTTTGACCACTTGAAGCTGGTTGGTGATGCGTTGCTTCATCTCCGCCACGTGGCTGACCAAACCAACCACCCTGCCGCCGTCGCGAAGTCCCTCCAAGGCGTCCATGACCTGTTCCAGCGCCTGCTCATCAAGGCTCCCAAAGCCTTCGTCCACGAACAGTGTTTCGATGTCAACGCCGCCGGCTTCCTGCTGGACGACATCCGCCAACCCCAGCGCCAACGACAACGACGCCATGAAGGACTCGCCCCCGGAGAGCGTGGACGTGTCACGACGCTGTCCGGTCCACTCGTCCACGACTTCCAGGCCGAGGCCCGACTTCGCACCCCGGGCAGCCTTGGCGTCAGTATGTTGCAGGGTATAACGGCCATCGCTCATGGCAACGAGCCGCTCGGAGGCAGCAATGGCTACTTGCTCCAATCGAGCAGCCAGGACATAGGTGTTCAGGCTCATCCGGTAACCGTTATCGCCTGCCCCCCTGGCGGTATCGGCCAGTTCGGCGAGCATCCGGGCACGCATCCGGGGTCCATTTCCGGCCTGGGCCAGGGCTTCGTAGTCCGAACGTAGTCGTCGGACCGTCTCCGCCGACTTTTGCGCCAGACCCGCTGCAAGCGCTGTGGCCCGGGCGTCGTCCGCGGCCACGGCTGCAAGCCGTTCGGCCTCGGCAAGTTCGGCTTCGGGCAGGGGAAGTTCACCGATGCTGACTTCCTTGGCTGCCAGGACGAGGTCTTCATTGGCGAACAATTCGTCCAGCCGGGCCGTCTCGGCGTCAAAATCCGCAAGATCCGTCTCAAGACCCACCACATCGGCAGGTGCAAGGATGTCGTTGCGGGCTTCGGTGGCCGAGGAGAATCCCGATGCCAGGAGGGCTTTCTCCAACGACGCTGAGGCTTCCTGTTGTGCTTCTTCGGCTCGCACCAGCCCGGACCCGGCGTCGGCGGCAGCTTGAAGAAGCGCGCAGTCCTCGGTCACAGCCTCCAAACGGTCCCGCAGCCTCGGATAACCGGCACGCAACGTCGATAATGCTTCTTCGAGGACAGCGTGCTGTTCCTGGAGCAGCACTGCAGTCGATAGAGCCTGCCCCTCGGCCTGCAAGCACCCTGCGTGCTCCTCTTGCACGGTGAGCAAACGCTGGGCGAGCTTCTCCTGGCGGCCACGGAGCTGTTCCAACAAATCTGCGGCCTCCTTGGCGGCAGCTGCTGCTGAGCGGGCTTCAGCCAAGCGGGCATCGGCTTCCGCAGCATCCGTCGCGCCGCCCTGGGCCTCCAATCCAGCGACAACCTGGGCCGCAGAGGAGAGTTGGTCAGCCAGCTGCCCAACGGTCTTTTCGCTGTCTTCGAAGCGGACCCTCGCTTCCTCTTCTTCCTGGGCCAAGGAAAGGGCAGTGCGGACTGCTGCCGCAGGGTTCGGGTGCTCCTTGCTGCCGCAAACAGCGCAGGGCTCTCCAATCTCCAACGCGGCGGCGAGTTCGCCGGCTGCATTGGCGAGCCGCAGCTCCCGGACATCGAGCCATTGCTGCCTGAGATCCTGGGAGGCCGTCCGGGCTTCCAGATGCCCCGCAGTGAGGAGGTTCAACTCTCCAGCCGCGGACGAGTAGCGGGACACAATGCCTACCAGCTCAGCAGCTGCCTTAGCCGCGCGTTCCGTCTCAGCCATTTGGGCGGCCACGGGCACCAAGGGCTCCATGCGGGTTTCCACAAGGGTGGCATCCTCGCGCAATTGCTTCAGCGCAGCTGCTGCCGCTTCGGCCGCCGTTCGCTGGCGGGCTGCGTCCCTTTGCTGTACGGCCAGGCGGGCGGCCAGTTCCTCGAGGCGCTGTTCATCGGGAAGCCGGGCCTCCAGTATGGCAATTGAGGCCTTGACGCTTTCCAAGGCAGCATCGGGATTTTCCGCTTCCAGGCTTGCTGCGGCCAGCTTCCCGCGGAGCTGGGCCATCCGGGCTTCAGCTTCCTGGTACTTGCGCGCGGCCGCGTCAACGGCGTCGAGTTGACCGCTGAGGACAGCAGCGCGCCGGTGCTTTGCAAGCAGTTCCCTGTTCTCCAGGGCCCTTGGAGCAGCCAATTCAAGCAGGACACTTCTTTGTGTGGCTGCACGAAGCCGTCCGTGCCGCAGTGTTTTCTCCTGGTCCTCCCGCAGTGCCCCGCTCAAACGGATGGATACGGAGTCAGCCTGGTTGGCTTGTTCCTCACGTCGCTTCCATTCGGCGCCCACTTGCGCTTCCACGTCAGCGAGCCAGAGGCCGGGGTCGGTCACGGTGCCCGACGCAGCATTATCGGTCTCTGTTCCAGCCTCCGTTAGACCGAGCTGCCCATGCTCGGAGGCCACCTTGTCCAGGAGCATTTTGAGCTCGGAAGCATTCTCCTCCACAGCCTTTGCAGCGTCTGCGGCCTGACGGGCGAGCTGCCGTTCCACCGCTTCGAAACGTTGGGTGCCAAAGAGCTTCTGCAACAGCTCCAGCCGGTCACTCGCTTTGGACCGCAGGAAGGCCGCGAAATCGCCCTGCGGCAACATCACCACCCGGGTGAACTGATCCCTGTCCATGCCAAGGACATCGGAGAGCTCAGCACCGACTTCGTCATTCCTTGATGATTTTTCTTCCCAACCGCCTGCCACCCGCTCCCGGAGGAGGGTCTTGGCCTGCTGGGTGGTGAACCCTTTCCTGCCCCGTGCACTCGGGCGTTCCCAGGCAGGCGAGCGTGTCACTTCGAAGCGCCGTCCGCGTGCCGAAAATTCGCACACTACGCGTGGTTCGGCAGAAGGTGCAGCGTGATCGCTGCGGAGGCGTTTTCCTTCCTGGCGTGCGCCGGGCACGGCCCCGTACAAGGCAAAGCAGATGGCATCAAGGATGCTGGTCTTGCCGGCCCCGGTGGCACCGTTGAGGAGGAAGAGTCCTTGCGCTCCCAACTGATCGAAGTCGATGTGTTGGGCTGTGGCGAAAGGGCCGAAGGCTTCTATTTCCAGGCGGTGGATTCTCATAGTTCCGCCTCTTCCAGGCGCACAGCCTCAAGGGCCTCGCGCAATGCGGCTGCCTCGGTCTCAGACGGTCCCCGGTCCCGGACATGCTCCAGGAAGCCGCAGCAAACCTCCAGGTCATTTTCCGCTTCGGCCAGGCGACTGCTGTAACTTGTCTTCGTTTTAGGCCCGACACCCTCCGGATCAAACGCCAGGACCAACGTTTCCGGGAAACGCGTGCGTAATTTCTCCATGGCCTGGGGTGGACGTTCGGCATCAGTCAGGGTCACTTGGCAGTATGCGGTCCTGGCCCAGGCGTACTCTTCCGAGGTCAGCAAGTCATCCAGCTTCCCGCGAAGGATGGCCAGCGCCTTGGGCGCCTCCCACCGGACCTCCTGAACGCGTGCTGCACCATCGGCCTCGATATCGACCAACCACGCGCCCTTGTGGTGCTTGGCCTCGGAGAAGGAATAGGCCAGGGGCGAACCGGAATACCGGACATTGGGAGCCAGCTCCTGGCGTCCGTGCAGGTGCCCCAAAGCGGTGTACGTAAAGTCCTCGAAGAGGTCCAGGGGTACTGCGCCAAGGCCCCCGATGCTGATGTCCCGCTCGCTTTCGGAGGTGATGCCTCCACTGGCAAAGGTATGGGCCAGGACAACGGGATGGACAAGGCCGGATTCCCGTCGGCGCTCAACGTCGCGCCGCACCCGCTCGACGGCTTCCTTGGTGACGTCAAAGTGGTTTGCGGCGTCCACACCCAACCGCTCCGCCACGAGCCTGGGCTCGAGGTAGGGAATTCCGTAGATCGCCACCTCGGCAGGCGAATCCCCCTCGCGCCCCAAAGGCAAGACGACCGGGACGTCCAATTCCTCCACGCGGGTCCGGAGATGGACTCCCCCACGTTCCAGCAGCCTGGACGCGAATCCCAACCTTATGGCGGAATCGTGGTTGCCGCTGGTCAAAACTACGGTGGCACCGGCCTCGGTAAGACGGACCAGAGCGTCATCAAGCAGCTTTACAACGTCCAGGCCCGGCAACGCACGGTCATAGACGTCGCCTGCTATCAGCACCACATCCACTGATTCGGACGCGACGAAAGCCACCAACTGGTCCACGAAACTGCGTTGGGCATCAAGCATGCCCACGCCGTGGAACGACCGGCCCAAATGCCAGTCCGAGGTATGGAGTAACCGCATATTTCCAAGCTAACCGGGGGCACCGACAAAAAAGCGCAGGCAAGCCGTCCGCCGTCGGGCCTTAAGGTTACCTAGCCCTTCTTGCCGTCGAAGAAGTCGCGGGCGTCGTCATTGGCCGGCGTTGCCGGAAGCGGCTGAGCAGCCGTCTCGGTTGCGGAGTCCGGAGCGTCAGCAGGAATCCCGGCTTCGGCATCGAAGTCGTCATTGATGGCATCCGAGCCGCCCGGGCGTTCGGCAACCGTGGCCGATCCCAGCGACAATCCCTGCATTCCCCGGAATGCCAACCCTGCCAGTGCCGCGCCCATCAGCGGGGCCACCCAGAAGAGCCACAGTCCCTCAAGGGCCCATGACGGGCTGAAGAAGGCCTGGGCGGTTGCGCGCGCCGGGTTGAACGGGAGGTTGCCGAGCACCTGGCCGAACTGCAGCAACACAGCGACGGTGAGTCCCACCGCGAACGGTGCCATGGACGGGAGGGCGCGTCGGCCGGCTGTCGCACCGAGGAAGACAGCGACAAGCAGCGCAGCGCCAACAACTTCAACCAGCAGCACGCCGGCCATCTGGGTTTGCGCCACTGCGTGTTCTCCGAAGCCCGCTGCTGCGGACCCGAAAGCTGCCCGCGCATCCGTAAGTACGGGCACCATTGTCACGACGATGAACACCAGCGCCGCGCCGATCACGCTGCCGATGATCTGAGCTGCGACGTAAGCGAGCGCCGCCACGGCCCTGATGCGTCCGGCAATGAGGTTGCCCAGGGTGATCACCGGGTTGAAATGCCCGCCGGATACGTGGCCGAAAGCCAGCATGACCACGGTAACTGTCAGTCCTGTGGCGAGGGCTGCAGGAAGCGGAGCCCCTGATGGGTTCGAGAAAATCGCTACGCCCGCCGCGACCAGGACGACGAACAACGATCCCAGGGCTTCGGCCGACAACCTGGCCAGGAGTCCCGGTTGGGGATCGGAAGCGGCCTGCACAGAAGAGGTCATGGGGAACGGGTCCTTACGGTCGGGGTGGAAGCTTGGGTGTCGGTGGGCACCGCGTGGCAATGCGGATCGCGGTCGGGCAAGCCCTTGGACCTGCCCGGGGCCCTTGGGCATTTTGCCATCCGAATCTGGACAGTTGCTGGATCGGATCGAAGGTGGTGGATCTGAACAGTGGCTGGGCTTAGGGGGTTGGGTGCCACTTCGAGCTTATCCGCCCAAGGTGATGGCCGCGATTGCGGCGGCGCCCAAGCCCATCACGGCAAGAGTACTGGCCAGCATCAGCGGCGCTGAGGGAGCGGCGAAGCCGGCCTGAAGTTGCCGTGAGCGCACCCACACCACGGACGCCAGGACAACGGTTGCCGCCGCGGCCACCAAGGCGCAGATCCCTTGATAGTCCAGGCCGGGCAAGCCAATGATGATGGTGCCCGTGGAGGGCTCGGACGTCAGCCAACTCCGCCAGATGAACAGGTCCACCACCACCAGGGAGATGAGCGTCCTGCGCCACGCCAAGGTGGTGCGTTCGGGCTGCAGACCGGGATCCCGGGCCACTTCGGAGGAGGCGTTGTTCACTGTTCAGCCCGGATCAACGGGCCACCAGGATAAGGACCGCGAAGGCGAAAGCTGCCACAGCCACCACGATGGTCATGAACAACATCACACGGGAGAACGGGAGGGCCCGGTCATTGCGCATCGCAGCTTCCATCTGGCCCCAGCGCCTGTAGGACAGGGCCGCCAAGCCCGCTCCGACCAACGCCAGCAGGACGCACAACACCAAGCGGACCGGCGTCGGCGCGATATTGGGGGCCAATTGGTCCACGGCCACAGCGCCGGCAAGCAGTGCAAGCGATGTGCGGATCCAGGCAAGGAAAGTACGTTCGTTGGCCAGCGAAAACCTGTAGTCCGGAGTCTTTCCTGTTCGTCGCCAAGCAGGTTCACGCACGTTATCTCTCCAAGTTTTCGCAGTGCCAGGCAGCGTCCCCACCATATCAGCGGCGCATCACGGACACGGTAAGTTACTGGCATGAGTGTTGAAGATACCTACCCTGCCGCGCCTTCCTTCAATTCCCGGGTCTACGGCACCCTTCTGGGCGGTGCCTTGGGCGATTCGCTGGGGTACGCCGTCGAGTTCGATTCCATCGCGGCTATTGAGGCACGCTACGGTTCGGCCGGTCTCACCGCCTTCGAACAGCTCGAGGGCGGCAGCCACTTTTCGGACGACACCCAGATGACGCTTTACACGGTGGATGGCCTGGTGGAGGCACTCGAATGGGCAAACGATGGGGTGGCCGCCGATGAGATCGCCTGCCTGTGGCTTGCCTATCTGCGGTGGCTCGACACGCAGGACGTGGCTGTTTCCTCCTCTGCTCCGGTCCCCCAGCCGCGATGGATCGACGCGCAGGAGGTGCTCCGGCACCGCCGCGCGCCGGGCAACGCCTGCCTGAGCGGGCTCGCCTCCGGCGAAATGGGAACGGTGGCAAGGCCCGTCAATCCAGAGTCCAAGGGATGCGGCACGGTAATGCGTTCTGCACCATTCGGCCTCATCCCGCATATTTCGCGGGAGGCGGTCTACAAACTCAGCTCCGACGCGGCCTCGCTGACGCACGGGCACCCATCGGCTCGCCTTAGTGCCGCAGCTTTCAGCCTGCTGATCCACAACATCGTCGCCGGCAGCGATATCCGGGAGGCTGCCCAGGAGGCGCTGGCCTATGTCGACGCCGTTCCTACCAAAGCGCCCGAGCTGCCCGAACGTCTCCAGGCGGCACTGCAGTTGTCCACCGTGCACACTGTAATGAGTCCGGAAGAGCTGACCGCAGCGCTCGGAGAGGGGTGGGTCGCTGAGGAGGCACTCGCCGTCGGGCTTTACGCCGTTTTGTCCACCACCGGGGAGGACCCCGCCGAGCATTTCCGCAAAGCCATAGCGGTAGCCATCAACCACAGCGGCGACAGCGACTCCACCGGATCCATCGCGGGAAACATCCTGGGCGCCTTCTACGGCGAAGAATGCCTGCCCTCGGACTGGATGGAAGCCTTGGAGTCGCCCGAGGTCATTCGCGGCATGGCGGATCGGCTGCTCGCCGTCACCACCGGCTGACGGGTGCTATGCCCTGCGCAGCGTGATGTTGTTGCAGGCCTCGCAAATTTCGGCCGGAATGAATCCGCGGCGCTGCAGGAATCCAAAAATGGCGCAGCCCAGGCAGAAACCGGCGAACGCTTCCAGCGAAGCAGCCACTATGAGCAACGCCAGAAGTATCCACGCTGCCGGCTGGACGCCGGTGAAAAACAGTACGACGGCGGCACTGGACAATGCGGCCCCCATCCCTTGGGCGAAGCGCTTGGGAGGACCGGCAACAAGCTTGGCCCGGCCGATCCTGGGCGCCAGCACCTTGACGGACAACACGGCCAACGGCGAAATCCGGGGACCAAACAAGACGCGGAGCCAGAAGCCGGTAGCCAAGGCAACCAGCCCCCAACCCCACCCCGACACCAGGGTTGCGACCGCCAGCACCACAACCATGCCGGCAGTAATCCGGGCGGCGTACTCGTTCACCGGGTTCGGGAAAGCGAAGACGGTCCGCCACGCAACCCCACGGGCCTCAGGCGCATCGGCAGAATCACGAGGCGGCGCTGTGGGAAGGGGCTGTTTGGTCATGCACCAAGGCTAGGAGCGTTCGCCGAGAGTCGGGAAGCATTGTTGCGCACTATGACCCGGACCTTCCTAGGTACCGCCTACCATCTGCAGGAATTCGCCCTCGGAGACAACCTCGATTTGCTGGCCTTTGGCGTGGAGTTCCAAAACCCGCTTTGCCTTGCCGGTGAGTCGTCCCGCGCGGAGGTCTCCGGCAACGAAGCCATCGCCCACAATCAACACAGTGGTCCGGGCAGTAACCCGGCTCTCGGGTCGTGCGCCCATGTCGGCAGCCCGCGATTTCGCTTCCGGGCGGGTGATGGCGAGGTCGCCGGTGAACACCACAGTCTGCCCGTAGAGGGGATGGCCCGGCTCCGCTGCTGGGTTTGGCAGGGGGTTTGGTCCCTCTTCCGGCCAAGCCGACCAACCGCTCGGCGCGTCCACAGTCCCTGTCGACGTCGATGTCGACAGGGCTCCGGTCCTGGCCGCGAGCGCGGACATGGTGGCCTTTGACAATCCGTAGGCGGGATCAAAAGCCGGCTGCTTGGGCACGCTCAAGCCAAGCGAAAGATACAGTTCGGAAATGCTGTTGGCATTGTTCCGCCTGGCGATGTCCACCAGGATTCCGGCGCAGGCGCGGGCGTCCTCTGCCGCGTCGTGATGGTTCACCAGCGGCACGCCGGCTTCCTCGGCCGCGTAGGGCAACGAGTTCGAGACCAGTGAGTAGCAGCGGCGCGAAAGCATCACGGTGCAGACGTAGTCGTAGGCCGGCCCGGCCAGGCCAGAGACTTCCAAGCCGGACCTGATGACTCCGAGGTCGAAGGCAGCGTTGTGGGCTGCGAGGATGTCGTTCCCGATGAAGGCCCCAATTTCGGGAAACAGCTCCCCAAACCTGGGTTGTCCTGCGACGTCTTCAGCCCGGATGCCGTGGATGCGGGTGTTGTGGTATTCAAAGTGGTCGTGGTTCTCCGGTGGGCGCATCAGCCACGATGCCTCTTCCACCACGACTCCCCCGCGGACCTTGCTCAGGCCTACCGAGCACGGTGACCCCCTGAAGCCGTTGGCTGTTTCAAAGTCGATCGCCGTAAAGTCCAATGCCACTGGACAAGGTTACAGCCGGAAAAGTCCGCCCCCGCCGATTTCGACAGCGGGGCGGGCCTTCCGGCCCGCATTGTGGGCAACGCTACACGTTCGACCTCACGGCGTGGCCCTCCGCAAGGTGGCACAGGATTTACGACGACGGCCGTCAAGTAGGCTTGATAGGTGATCTTTTCTGCGATGAGCGACCTTGCCGTATCCACTTTTGGGGGTGCAGGACCGGTTCAGCCCTCCATGGCTTCGTTCCTGCCTGACTGGCTTAACCCCCAGATCTTCCTGGCCGACCCCGCCCTGGCACCTTGGGTAGTGCTCCTGGTGTGTGGCATTGTCTTTGCGGAAACGGGCCTGCTGGTGGGCTTTTTCCTCCCGGGCGATTCCATGCTTTTCACGGCCGGACTCCTGGTGGCAACAGACACCATCAAGTTCAACATCTGGGCCCTGGCCGGCCTGATCATCGTCTCCGCCATCATCGGCAACCAGACGGGTTACCTCATCGGCTCGAAGGCCGGCCCGGCCATCTTCAACCGTCCTGACTCCCGGCTCTTCAAAAAGGAAAACGTCGAGAGCGCGCACGCATTCTTCGAAAAGCACGGCGGCAAGGCCCTGATCCTTGCACGGTTTGTGCCCATCATCCGCACCTTTGTCCCGGTCATCGTAGGCGTGGCCCAGATGGACAAGCGGAAATTCTTCATCTTCAACGTGATCGGCGCAGTCCTCTGGGGCGGCGGCGTTACCTTCCTGGGCTATATCCTCGGGGACCGAATCCCGTGGGTCAGCAAGAACCTGGACATCATCTTCATCGTTATCGTGCTGATCTCCGTCATCCCTGTCATCATCGAGGTCATCCGAGGGGTCCTGGCGAAGCGCAAAGCCGCCGCCGAAGGTACTGACCCGGTGGAGGAATTCATCGAAGAGCACGACGGCGGCAATCACAGCGAGCGCTGAGGCTCCCGCAACACAAGGCCGGAAAAGCCACAGCAAAGCAAGAGGCACCCCGCATTGCGGGGTGCCTCTTGCTTTGCCACAGCCTGGTCAGCGGAAGGCTGGTTCAGGCATTGCCGGAACCGTCTTCGGAAAGGGCCGAGACGATGGCAGGAAGCAAAGCCCGGAAAGCCTGGCCCCGGTGGCTGATGGCGTTCTTCTCCATCGAACTGAGTTCGGCACAGCTGCGGTCCATCCCTGCGGGCTGCAGCACGGGGTCGTAACCGAAACCGCCTTCGCCACGGGGTTCACGCAGAAGTGTCCCCTCCAGCTGGCCGTACTCCACAGTTTCGTGCGCAACGCCGTCGGGCCCCGGTACAGCCAACGCGGCGGCACAAACAAATGCAGCTCCACGGAACGCGTCCGGAACATCGGAAAGTTGCGCCAACAGCAAGGTCAAGTTGGCGTCGTCGTCCCCATGCCTACCGGACCAGCGGGCAGAGAAGATGCCCGGAGCGCCGCCGAGGACATCCACGGCCAGTCCGGAATCGTCGGCGATGGCCACCAACCCGGTCGCCTGTGCCACGGCCCGGGCCTTGAGGAGCGAATTCTCGGCAAAGGTGACGCCGGTTTCTGCAACGTCCGGGGCACCTGCCGCAGCAGCGTCCACTACTTGGGTATCGACGTCGAGACCTGGCACCTGGCCCCGCAGCAGTTCGCGGAGCTCCTTCAACTTGCCCTTGTTATGCGTGGCCAGGACGAGGCGGGGCCCTGCGACGCCTGAAGCGGCGCTCACGGAGCTTCTGCCAGCGTCTCGCGCTGGATGGCGGCGAGCTGGGTTGTGCCAAGCAGGGCGAGGTCCAGCAGGGCGTTCAGTTCGTCACGGTCAAACGGAGCACCTTCAGCGGTGCCTTGAACCTCAACGAATTTGCCCGACCCCGTCACTACCACGTTCATGTCCGTCTCCGCGCGAACGTCTTCAACGTACGGCAAATCCAGCATGGGAACGCCGTCAATGATGCCAACGGAGACCGCCGCGATGGTATCCACCAAGGGCTGGGCGTTGCGGGCAATGAGTTTGTTTTCCCTGGCAAATCGAATGGCCTCGGCGAGCGCCACGTAGGCCCCGGTGATTGCGGCCGTGCGTGTGCCGCCGTCGGCTTGGAGGACGTCGCAATCGAGGACGATGGTGTTTTCGCCCAGCGCCTTGGTATCGATGATGGACCGCAGCGAACGGCCGATGAGGCGCGAAATTTCGTGCGTACGTCCGCCGATCTTGCCCTTGACGGACTCGCGGTCCGAGCGGGTGTTCGTCGCACGGGGAAGCATGGCGTATTCGGCCGTCACCCAGCCCCGGCCTTCGCCCTTGAGCCACCGGGGCACACCCTCGGTCAGGGAAGCGGTGCACAGAACCCGGGTGTTGCCGAACTCGATCAGCGCCGAGCCCTCAGCCTGCTTGGACCAGCCGCGGGTGATGCTGATGGGTCGCAGTTGGTCGGGAGTCCGGCCATCGGCACGGAAGACGGGTGTTGCTGTAGCTTCAGAAGTCATGCTCCAAGCTTAGCCACGATGGCCGCGCTACCTGCGCCGGTGCCCGCTAGATGGTGTAGTGAACTCCGGCCACTGCCACCGCGACGTCGCCCGCGAATACTGGCTTGGCCTCGGACAATACTTTGGTTTGGGAAGTCCAGACGGGAATGTGTGTAAGCAGCAGGCGCTTGGCGCCGGCGTTTGTCGCGGCTTCGCCTGCACGCTTGCCGGTGAGGTGGACGTCCTTGATGGCATCGTCCCGGCCCTCTTCGAACGCGGCCTCGCACAAGAAAAGGTCGGACCCCCTGGCGGCGTCTTCCAATCCCTGGCAGGAGTCGGTGTCCCCCGAATAGGTCAGTGTTTTGGTGACCGCAACGCCGTCTTTGCCCGTCTCGGTAGCTGTCACGCGCAATGCGTAGGCCTCTTCCACCGGGTGGTTGACGGCAAATGGCGTCACCGTAAACGGACCAACGCTCACGGGCTTGAGTTCGGTCCAGTTGGTGAAGTCGAATTCCTCATGCATCCCCGGGTCCAGGTCCAACCCGTAGGCGGTAGCCATCCTGTCTGCTGTGGCCGCAGGGCCCCATACAGGGAGGCGGTCCCGCCCCCAGCCGCCCGGCTTCCAACGGACAGCCACGTGGAGGCCACAGAGATCCATGCAGTGGTCCGGGTGCAGGTGCGTGAGGAAGATCGCGTCGATGTCTTCCAGGTCGGTGTACCGCTGGATGGCGCCCAAAGCTCCGCTTCCCAGGTCCATGACGATCTTCCACTCGCGTTCGCCGTCGTGCGCTGTCACCAGGTAGCACGACGCCGGCGAGCCCGGTCCCGGGAAGGAACCGGTGCATCCAACTATGGTCAGCTTCACAGGCCACGCCCCATGGCCGCATCGGCACTATGTGCGGGGTTCACGAAATATGAGCGGCGGGCAAGGCCTGCGCCCGATTTCGCTGCTTCGAGCATTTCGGGGGTGATCCGGGCAAGGCTGCCGGTTGGATACTGCGCTGCCACGTGGTCAACATGCTTCACGGAGAGAACCTCGGGCCCCAGGAAACGGCGCGCCAGCGTCTCGAACTGCGCGGCGTCCCCAGTGGCGATGAATTCGTGGCTGGGTGCAGTCGCGTCGGTGCGCTGGATGCCGTGCGTTGCCAGCGCCCGGTAGACGTCCTTGGCAGTTTCTTCCGCACTGGAAACCAAGGTGACATCCTCACCCATGACAAAGGAGATGACTCCGGTCAGAAGGGGGTAGTGCGTGCATCCGAGGACCACGGTGTCCACGCCGGCCTGCTTGAGCGGTGCCAGGTATTCGTTGGCGGCCGCCAGGAGCTCGGGACCGGTAGTGACGCCGGCCTCGACGAAGCTGACAAAAGCCGGGCAGGCCACCGAGGTGATGGTGAGGTCCGGGGCGGCAGCGAAGGTGTCTTCATAGGCCCGCGAACCGACGGTGGCGGAGGTACCGATGACGCCGATCTTGCCGGAGCGGGTTGCAGAGACCGCACGGCGGACGGCCGGTTGGATGACCTCGATAACCGGGATGCCGTACCGGGCCGTGTACCTCTCCCTGGCGTCCCGCAGCACAGCGGCCGACGCCGAATTGCAGGCGATGGTCAGAAGTTTCACTCCGGAGTCCACCAGTTCGTCCATGACTCCAAGAGCGTTGGCACGGACCTCTGCGATGGGGAGCGGACCGTAGGGGCCGTTGGCGGTATCGCCCACGTACAGGATCGACTCGTTGGGCAACTGGTCGATGATGGACCGGGCCACCGTCAACCCGCCCACACCGGAGTCGAAAATGCCGATCGGGCGCGTTCCCACGATTTCCCCTGTGGTGATGGGGGCGCCACTGCCCGGAGCGCCGCTTGGTGAACCCGATGCTGAAGTCATGATTATTCGAGAATAAGGCTTCCCGTGGGGTGCGGCCATCAGGTGTGGCCTCCGCCTCGTGTCTTATGTGTCACAGACGTCTTATGTGTCACAGCCGTCTTATGTGTCACAAGGCAGGAGCCGCGCCGGGACCCCGGGATCAGGATTTCGCCTGCCTGGCTGACATCATGGCCTGCACCAGTGACTCCTGCAGCCAGGTGGTGAAGTTGTACACCAAAGCCAAGTAGCTCTCCACGTCCTCCGCCTGGCTCCAGTCCTGCATGCTGTGGACGTGCTCGGCATCCGCTTCGTCGCGGATGTCCAGGCGTTCGGAGAGAACCAGCCTCACATCATTAAGCGCCATCGACCAGCGCGTGGCCTCTTCAGGCGTGAGGACCAGGTCTTCTTTGTCCAAGCCCATGGCCGTAGCCCGAAGTGCCCCGATCTTGTTCTCCCGGACAGAGCGTTCGGTGAGTTGGCGGAACTCAAGCGACCCGCCGTCGTCGTCCTTCAAGACGTTTGGCAGGAGCCGCAGGAGGGCCCTGTCACTTGGTTGCTTGACGTCCATATCCAGGCCGATGAGGGCCGCAAGCGGGTCTTCGTTCTCCCGGACTTCCGGGTCCAGCATGGAGATGACGTCGTCCAGCAAGCCGCGGAGGAGATCACGCTCGGCCGGTTCGAGGAAACCCGTAATGCCCTTGAGTCCGTACTTGAATGCCTTAGCCACGCTGGCGGCCGCCCTTCCCGGGTGTCTCGTTGCCGCTGGCGGCTTTCTCCACCGTGGCCCACAGGCCGAAACCGTGCATCGCCACGGCGTGCTGCTCCACTTGTTCCTTGCTTCCGAAGGCAACAATTGAGCGTCCCTTCTTGTGGACCTCCATCATCAACTTGTGTGCTTTGGACTCGGAGTAGCCGAAGTAGCTCTGGAAAACGTAGCTCACATAGCTCATCAGGTTGACGGGATCGTTCCAGATCACCAGGTTCCAAGGGACATCAGGGGCTGTCAGGACATCGGTGGACGTTTGCTCTGCAGCTTCCGTCCGCTCATCGATGTCCGTGCCAAACGCAACGCTAGGGCTCATCTGTCCATTCTATGGCGGCTCGCACTAGAGTGAATTCGTGAGTAGAGCCGCGTCGTGGGACCACCCCGCAACATCCTTGTACACAGACCACTACGAACTGACGATGCTTCAGGCCGCCCTGCACTCGGGAGCCGCCCATCGCCGTTCAGTGTTTGAAGCCTTCGCCCGCCGGTTGCCGGACGGCCGCCGCTATGGCGTTGTGGGCGGCACGGGACGCTTGCTGGAAGGCATCGCGGACTTCAGGTTCGGCGAGGCTGAACTGGCCTTCCTGGAGCAGAACAAGGTGGTGAACCGGGAGACCCTGGATTACCTTGCCGACTACAAATTCAGCGGCGACATCTGGGGCTACGCGGAAGGGGATGCCTACTTCCCCAACTCCCCCATCCTCATTGTGGAGTCCACCTTTGCTGAAGCCTGCATCCTTGAGACGTTCATCCTCTCGGTCCTCAACCACGACAGCGCCATAGCCTCAGCTGCCTCACGGATGACCTCCGCGGCCGGAAACCGCCCCTGCATCGAGATGGGCTCCCGGCGCACCCAGGAGGAATCGGCGACGGCGGCGGCCCGCGCCGCTGTCATCGCCGGCTTCGCCAGCACCTCCAACCTTGAGGCAGGCCGGCGCTACGGGATCAGGACCGTCGGCACCGCGGCCCACTCCTTCACCCTTTTGCACGATACCGAGCGCGAAGCCTTCGAGGCCCAGATTGCGGCATTCGGTCCGGGAACGTCGCTGCTGGTGGATACCTACGACGTCGAGGCAGCGGTGCGGACCGCCGTCGAACTCGCCGGCGACAAGCTGGGCGCCGTGCGCCTGGACTCCGGTGACCTGGTGGCCCAGGCCCAGTGGGTCCGGCAGATGCTCGATGACCTCGGCAACGTGAATACGCGCATCGTAGTGACCTCGGACCTGGACGAATACGCCATCGCGGCGCTGCAGTCCGCGCCGGTGGACTCCTATGGCGTGGGCACTTCGCTGGTAACGGGCTCCGGCGCACCGACAGCCAGCATGGTCTACAAGCTGGTCAGTCGAACCAACGACGCCGGCGAGTTCATTTCGGTTGCCAAGGCCGCCAAGAACAAGGCGAGCGTGGGTGGACGCAAGTACGCCCTCCGAAAGCTCAACGAGCGTGGGCGGGCCACCCAGGAAGTAGTGGGCATTGGCCACCGCCCGGAGGATGACGGCAACGATCGTCCCCTGCTGCACCAATTCGTCAAGAACGGCGAGGTCCTGCCCGGCTGGACGGGACCGGAAGGTGTCATCCGGGCCAAGGAACGGCATGCCGCAACCATGGCCGAACTTCCCCCCGTGGTGAACCGCCTGCAACGTGGCGAGCCCGCCATTCCCACCATTTACGAGGAGAACTGATGTCCAGGGCCCTGATCATCGTTGATGTCCAGAACGATTTCTGTGAGGGTGGCACCCTGGCTGTCGAAGGGGGCGCGGACGTAGCCGGTGCCATCACCGAATATGTGGATGCCAACCAGCAACACTTCGACCACATTGTCGCGACCCAGGATTGGCACATCGAGCCCGGCGACCATTTCTCGGAAGAGCCGGACATGATTGACTCCTGGCCGCCCCATTGCCGGGCCCGCACCAAGGGAGCCGAATTGCATGAGGACCTGGATCCCGAGTACATCCAGGCGTACTTCCGCAAGGGACAGTACACGGCCGCCTACTCCGGCTTCGAAGGTGTCCTGGCGCCGGAGGACGATGTTCCCACGGGCGACCTGAAGGCCGGTGCCACCGTAACGGAGGTCCTTGACGAGGATGCGATAGGTCTCGATGCCTGGCTGCAAAGCCATGACGTCGAAGACGTGGTTATCGTAGGCTTGGCTACCGACTATTGCGTCAAGGCCACGGCCATGGACGCGGTCCAGGCCGGCTACAACACCACCGTCATAGCAGAGCTCACGGCGGGAATCGCCGAGGACCTCAGTGACGCCTTCGACGAAATGGAAGCGGCCGGCGTCGAGGTTGAGCGCAGCTGATTCAGGGTTCCGCACGTACCCAATAAGCCATAAGGAAAGGGCGCCGCGTGAAGCGGCGCCCTTTCTTTTTGGTCGTTCCGGCTCCAGCGTTGGCGCTATTTCCGGCCGATGAACCAATCCTGAAGCTTACGGAGACGTGCCTGCAGCTGTTCCTCGTTGGCTTGCGCCACGGCCGGACCTCCGCAGACCTCCCGCAGCTTGGTGTGGACCACACCGTGCGGGGTTCCGGTCCGGGCAGCCCACGCGGCGACGTTCTTGGCCAGTTCGTTCCGCAGGTCCATGAGCATACGGTGGTCCGGAATCGCCGGTGACGCCGCAGCGGCCAACGGTGACTGGCGCTTCTTGCGCGACTGCTGCTCGTGCTGGCGCTGCCGAAGCAACGTTCCCACCTGCTCGGCATCAAGAAGTCCGGGAATTCCAAGGAAGTCCAGCTCCTCGTCGGAGCCGATGTCTGCCCCCGTACCGAACTCACCGCCGTCGAACAGGACGCGGTCGAACGACGCCTGGGAGTCCAACGCTTCAAACTTGCCCTTGGTGAGCTCGTCGGACGCTTTGTCTTCCCGGTTTGCCTCGGCCATCAGGTTTTCTTCGGGGCTGAAGAGTCCGTCGTCGTCCTTTTCCGGGCGGTCAAGCGCATGGTCGCGCTCGGCCTCCATGGTGTTGGCCAGGATCATCAACGGGGGTACCGATGGCAGGAAGACCGACGCCGTTTCGCCCCTTTTGCGCGCACGCACAAAACGGCCGACGGCCTGGGCGAAGAACAACGGAGTCGAGGTGGAGGTGGCGTAGACACCCACCGAAAGGCGGGGCACGTCCACACCTTCGGACACCATGCGCACGGCCACCATCCAGCGTTTGTCTCCGGCAGAGAACTCCTCGATCTTGCTGGACGCTTTTGAGTCGTCGGAGAGAATCACCGTGGGCGATTGGCCCGTGATTTTCTTCAATTGGCCAGCGTAGGCACGGGCGTCATCGTGATCCGTGGCGATGACCAGGCCACCGGCATCCGGCACAGTCCTCCGCACCTCGCCCAGGCGCTTGTCCGCCGCAGCCAGCACGGCGGGAATCCATTCGCCCGTGGGGTTCAACGCCGTGCGCCAGGCCTGCGAGGTGATGTCCTTGGTCACTGCGGCCTCGCCAAGGGATGCCGCCATCTCGTCACCGGCACTGGTCCGCCACCGCATCTGGCCGGAGTAGGCCATGAACAGCACAGGCCTGACCACGTGGTCGCGCAGTGCGTTGCCGTAACCGTAGGTGTAGTCGGCTTTGGACCTGCGGATGCCATCCCGATCCTCGGCGTACTCAACGAAGGGAATCGGTGAAGTGTCGGAGCGGAACGGCGTACCGGTCAGGGACAGGCGACGCGCAGCAGGATCGAAAGCCTCACGGAGGCCGTCGCCCCAGGACAACGCCTCACCACCGTGGTGGATCTCATCAAGGATCACCAAGGTGCGGGCGGCTTCGGTCTTGGCGCGGTGCAGCATGGGTTTGCTGGCCACCTGCGCATAAGTGACGGCGACGCCGACAAAGCCCCTGCCGTGCTGGCCGTCGGAGTTCTTGAAGTTGGGATCGATAGCGATACCGACCTTGGCGGCAGCATCGGCCCACTGCCTCTTGAGGTGGTCCGTCGGCGCCACGATGGTGATGCGGTTGACCACCCCAGTGTCCAGCAGCGTGGTGGCAATCCGCAGGGCGAAGGTGGTCTTACCGGCACCGGGCGTAGCCACGGCGAGGAAGTCCTTCGGATTACGGGTCATGTAGAGGTCAAGTGCCTCCTGCTGCCAGGCGCGCAGCTTGGGGGCAGTACCCCAAGCCGCGCGTTCCGGATAAGCAGGAGGCAGTGAAGGACCGCCGAAAAGTGTTTCTGTCATGCTGACTCCCCCGGCCTGATGGCAGTTACGGTTGCCTCATGCTTTGCGGGCACGCCGAAGCGGACCGCAAAGCGGTGATGTTCAGAGGGGGCCTGTGTTTTCTTCCCACCCACTACTTGGAGTTGCCCGGGCCGCCGTTGTTTCCACCGTCATTGCCGGGGCGGAGGCCATCATAGATTTCCTTGCATTCCGGGCAGACCGGGAACTTCTGCGGATCGCGTCCAGGGGTCCAGACTTTTCCGCACAAGGCAATCACGGGCTCGCCCGTCAGAGCCGACTCCATGATCTTTTCCTTGCGGACGTAGTGTGAAAACCGCTCGCGGTCGCCGGGTTCCACTTCCTGGCGTGTTTCTTCACGCTCGATGGTGGAGGTGGACGTTCCGGCTCCGGAAAGCTCGCGCATGGGGTCGTTTTCGAATGGATCCGGAGGAAGCGTAGTCATGCCAAACATCTTACCGTCTACAGGCCCTGCCACTCCGGCTTGTTGTCGTAGGTGTGCCGATAGTAGTCCGCCAGTTTCAGCGACGACGCCGCGGCCTCGTCCACCAGGATGGTGGCATGGGGGTGCATCTGGAGGACGGACGCAGCGCAGATGGCCGCCACCGGTCCCTCCACGAAATCCCGGACGGCCTGCGCCTTCTGGGCACCTGTAGCCACCAGCACCACATGCTTGGCGTCCATGATGGTCCCCAGGCCCTGGGTCACCACGTGGTGGGGAACGTCGTCAATGCTCTCGAAGAAACGGGCGTTGTCTTTGCGCGTCTGCTCAATCAACGTCTTGATCCGGGTCCTGGAGGCCAAGGATGAACCCGGCTCGTTGAAGCCGATATGACCATCAGTGCCAACGCCCAGGATCTGGAGGTCCACCCCGCCTACGGCCTTGATGGCGTCCTCGTAAGCCTGGCATGCTGCCTCGAGGTCTTCAGCTGCACCATCCGGACCATGGACGTTCTCGGGTTTGATGTTGACCCGATTGGTGAATTCTCGCCTGATCACTTCGCGGTAGGACTCCGGGTGCCCGGTTTCCAGGCCCACGTACTCGTCCAGGGCGAAGCCGTGGGCCTGGCTGAAGTCCAGGCCCCCGGCTTCGTAGCGGCTGGCCAATTCGTCGTAGATGGGCAGAGGAGAGGATCCGGTGGCGAGGCCCAGCACGGCATTCGGCTTGCGGCGCACCAATGCCTCGATGGCATCTGCGGCCAGCGCACCGATCTGTTTGGTGCCAGGGAGAATGACAACTTCCATCGTCACGGCCTTTCTTGTCTGAGGGTCATCTACTGTCACTGAGGTTATCCCATGTCCCACCTATAGGCCATGGTTGCCATGGTTATTACGGCACTAGCGGTTCACGCTGAGTTGGGCGAACATCTCCGGTCCACGAGCGTCCAACCACTTTCCCCCCAGACGAACGCCCACAATGAAGAGGGCCGAGCCGAGCAAAGGACCTACCGCAAGATTGATCCAGCCTGCTTCGGGACCGCCGCTGAACGCCTGCACAGCCACCAGGACAAGCTCCGGAACCAGGAGCAGCGCCAGGACAGCCATGCCGACTCCCTGCACTGCGAGCGTCTGGGCAACATTTCCCGGCGGTTTTTTGAAGGGGCTGTCGCCGGGCAAAGGTACGGCAATGTTATACCGGGCCGAGATCACTGAGGAAAGCCCCAATCCGGTGAGGAGCGTTCCGAGTGACAACCCCAGGAGGCTGGGCAGCCACTGCCACTCTCCTGTGATGAACAACGGCCCCACCGTAAAGAGCAACACCACGGGAAGGGACAACACCAGACAGGCCAGGGCACGACCCAAACGGTCATCAATACCCCGGACGCCTGCCGCGAGGTGCAGGGCAAAAGCAGTGTTGTCGTAGGAAACGTCAGCACAGATGGACCACGCCATGACGAAGGCGGTCAGCGGCCCAAGGATCATGAACAGCCCGTAGCTGCCACTCTGGGAACTGCTGAAGAAGAAGAGGACCGGGAACAGCGGGACAATTACCAACGATGCCGCATACCGTGGATCCTTCATCCAATAGATCAGCGCACGTGCCATCACCGCTCCGGCAGGCGTCCCGGGCAGGCGGGCGAAGAGGCCGAGTTTCCCACCCTTCCTGGCTGAACCCCCGGAGTACTTGGGCGTCACCAGGGCACGCCGAAGGAGCAGGTGCCAGCACAGCAGGAGCGCGCCAATGGTGGCGGCCGCGATCAGGAATTTGAGACCGGCGGCGGCCACGTCCCCGGATTCCAGATCCCCACCGAGCGACCACGCCGCACCGAGGGGTGTCCAGGACAAGGTACGTGCCAGTCCGGGCAGGTAATCGGTACTGTTGCGGACCCCGTCCACAATGCCCGCCATGATCGGACCCAACAGGACCAGCGGGATGAACACGATGATGCTGCTGACGTCCTTGAACCGTCGCGAGGCGGCAAGGCCGGCAGTCGCCGTCGTTACCACTTTGGACACAACGATGCATGTAAGCGCCCCCAGGAGGGCACCCAGCAACGCGCCGACGCCGGACGGAACACTCCGCCACCAGGTACCCACCGTTCCCAAAGCCGCAATCAGCGTGGCCAGGCCCGGTATGCCGATGAATCCGGCAAGAGCCAGGCCCGTCAGGAGTTGCTTCGGCGGAATCGCGAAAGTGGTGAACCGCGCGGGATCCAATGTCATGTCTGCCGCGGACGTTATCAACGGGATGATCGCCCAACCCAGGACAGTGGCCACTCCACCCAATACCACCACGGTGTGGGCGATCCCGGGATCAGCCCACCGCAGTGCTATGAGGCCTCCAACCAGGAGGACCAAAATTCCCAAGGCGTAAAGCAAGCCCAACGCCATACCTACCAACTGCCACGGGCTGCGCTTGAACCCGTTAAGAAGCAGTTGCCACTTCAGGCCTAGAAGGTGCGCAACCATTCCAGGCCCTCCGTCCGGTGTCCGCCGCCCACCAACTGGACGAAGCGGTCTTCCAGGGTTGAACCATCGCGGACCTCGTCCACGGAACCTGCGGCAAGGACGCGGCCGCCTGCTACCACCGCGACGTGGCTGCACATGCGTTGCACGAGGTCCATGACGTGGCTGGACACAATGACCGTGCCACCGGAAGCCACGTAGCTTTCCAGGATGCCCCGGATGTTGGCCGCTGACACCGGGTCCACCGATTCGAAGGGTTCATCCAAAACCAGGAGCCGCGGCGCATGGATCAGCGCCGACGCCAGGGCAATCTTCTTGGTCATGCCGGCTGAGTAATCGACCACCAGGGAACCGGCATCGGCTTCGAGGTCGAGGGCAGCCAACAGCTCGGACACGCGCGTACCCACAACGTCCCTGTCCATGCCGCGCAAAAGCCCGGAGTAGGTGACCAGTTGTTCGCCAGTGAGCCGGTCGAACAGGCGGACCCCATCAGGCAGGACGCCCATGAGTTTCTTGGCCGCAAGTGGCTGGGCCCAGACATCGACGCCGTGGATCAGGGCAGTTCCGAAGTCAGGACGCAGCAGGCCCGTGGCCATGGACAACGTCGTGGTCTTGCCGGCGCCGTTGGGACCAACCATCCCGTAGAACGAACCGGCTGGTACCTCCAGGCTGATTCCGTCCACCGCAATCTTCTCGCCAAAGCGCTTGGCAAGGCCCCGGATGGACAGCGCCGACAACGGCGCTTCTGCCGGCGGTTGTGTTGGCGGTTGTGTTGTCAGTTGTGTTGTCAGTCCTGGTTGTGTTGTCGGTCCTGGCTGGGATGTGGCCGCAGCATTCGTGGCAGCCGCCGGTGGCGACTCGGAAGCTCCTGAGGACATTGATAAGGGCAAGGATTCATGGCGTGGTTCCGTCATGTGACCAGCCTAGCCTCGCTGGGGACGGCGGGCGGGTTCTAGAAACCGTGGCGGGGCACAGCACGTTGGTACTGCGGAACCCACGGCAGACTGACGCCAAGCTCGTAGGCCGCACGCAACCACCAATGCGGATCACGAAGGGCGGCACGGGCCATGAAAACCGCATCAGCGCGGCCGTTGGCGACAATGTCCTCAACCTGGGTTGGACTGGTCAGCAGCCCCACCGCGGCGGTGGGGACACCGGCGTCGCGCTTTACCTGCTCGGCGAACCCTGCCTGATAGCCGGGCACCGCGTTGATCTTTTGGTGGGCTACCGCACCTCCGCTGGAGACATCCACGAGATCGACCCCACGTGCGGCGGCGGCACGGGCCAATCTGGTCGACGCGTCTGAGTCCACGCCGCCATCGGCCCAGTCGGAAGCGGAGATCCTCAGCAGAAGAGGCATGGAATCAGGGATGACCTCCCGAACGGCCTCAACCACCGCAAGCATGAGCCGGTTCCGGCCTTCCTCGCTTCCACCCCACCGGTCAGTGCGGGTGTTGATGAGCGGGCTTTGGAACTGGTGCAGGAGATAGCCGTGGGCACCGTGGATTTCCACAGTATCGAAGCCCACGGACACAGCCCGGGCGGCAGCGGCGGCAAAGTCGGCCACGACGCCCTGAATGTCCTCTTCGCTCATGGCCGAAGGAGCTGCATAGCCGTCATAGGCCTCGTTCGTCGGACCAACAGTGGGCCAACCGCCGTCGGCCTCTTTCACCGAACCTGTTCGGTCCGCGAACGGCCAGTAGGTGGAGGCCTTCCGGCCCGCGTGGGCCAGCTGGGCGCCGATCCTGCAGTCCACAGCACCGTGCCGGTGCACGAAGTGCACAATGCGTTCCCAGCCCGCGGCCTGCTCATCGGAATAGAGGCCGGCGTCCAGTGGGCTGATCCTGCCCGCCGGGTTTACGGCCGCTGCCTCGCTCATGATCAGCGCGGCACCTCCAGCCGCGAACGAACCCAAGTGCATCAGGTGCCAGTCGTTCGGAACGCCCTCGCCCGTTTCCGGGTGGCAGCTGTACTGGCACATGGGCGAGACCCAACCGCGGTGCGCAATATCGAGCGAACGCAGCGAAATTGGGGAAAACAGCGTCGATGCCACTAGAAGAGAACCTTGGCCAGACCCTGCCTGGCTTTGGCCACCCGCTCGTCCTTGATCCCCACACCCTCGAAGAGTTCGAGGAGCCGTACGCGGGCAGTCTCCCGTTCAGGACCGAAATTCCGGCCGATGAAGGCGATGATCCGGTTGAAGCCGTCCTCGATGTGGCCACCTGCGATGTCGAGATCGGCCACTCCCAACTGGGCTTCGACATCATCGGGGTCATTGGCGGCCCGTCCGCGGAGGGCTTCTGCCTCGGGTGCCGTGAGTTTTTCAAGCCTGGCCATCAGTTCAACCTGGGCAAGACCGGCCTTTGCCTCGGCGTCTGCCGGCTGCTCCAGGAGCGCCTGCTTGTAGGCGGCCACCGCGGCGTCGTAGTCTCCGGCCTCAATGGCATCCACGGCGGCCTGGTGCAGCGGCGGCAGCGGGGCTGGCTCGGCGTCTTCAGCCTGTCCGGCATCGCCGATGCTTCCAGTGACACCATTTGCGGCAGCCACCTTGAGGAGTTCCTCGATGAGGTTTCGAATTTGTTCGTCATCAGCCGGGCCCTGGAACAACGGCACTGGCTGGCCCTTGATCACGGCGACGGCAGTGGGGACCGCCTCTACCTGGAAGGCCTGGGCCAATTGCGGGAAGGCGTCAACGTCCGCGGCGGCAAGCACCAGGCGGCCGCCGTAGCTTTCAACCACGCGCTGGGCGGCATCAAGCACTCCGGGTGATTCGGCGGCGTACCGGGACCAGAGGAGGAAAAGGACGGGAATCTGGGCGGACAACTGCACCAGATCCTGGAAGTTTGTTTCCGTGGCATCCACGCGAAGCGGAGCCTGGCCGGCGTCGCCCCCTTGGGGCGCACCGCCGTCGGCGGCTGCAGGAGCCGGAGGGCCCTGCGGCGGAGCAGGGCGGCGCAACGACGAGAGGTCGACGGCGCCGCGAAGGTTGAGCTGGCTGGCAGCGGCTGGAGTGGGTCGGTATCCGGGCGAACTCATAACTTCCACTCTAGCCGCTGCCTACCTACTGCTTGGGCTACTTGAAGCTGGCTCCTACGAGCCCGCGGGTGGCCGCTACCAGCTTCATGGGATCGGACGATCCCGCTGGCGGGATGTACACAGCCACTGACTCGGCGAAGTTCAAGACCATGCCCGTGGTTGTTTCCTTGCCGCCGGCAAAGACAGCGGAGTCGTCCTCGAGCAGGAGCTTGTCGCCTGCTGCCTTGGGCGTTCCCTCGAAGGAGAAGTCCAGGCGTCCCACTACCAAAGCTCCGCCGTCGGCGGTCTTCAACACAACGGTCTGGCTTGTTGCCGGAGTATGCGTGAATTTGAAGTTGGCGCTGGTTCCGTTCTTCACGGTATCCGCCTGGTAGGAAAGAGCCCCTGCGATGTACGGGGACGACTGGCCGTCAGCCAGTTTGCTGCGGTTGGGCGAATCCGGGTTGGTCAGCATTTCGCTCAGGATTTCCAGTGCCTGGTTACCGCTGTAGGCCAAGCCTGTGCTGTCACTGGCAGGCACAGGTGAGGTGCCCTTGCGCGGGACCGGGAAGGACGGGAAATTCGTACCCGGCTGGAGCGGGGCGGTACCCCATAGCTTGTAGTTCTCGCGGGGCGAGAGCTGAACCAGCGTCAGGACCTGCGGAACAACGTTCCCATCACCCTGGGTCAAGGCATATACGGTCCTTGGCCAGTCCTTCTTGGTGCTGATGACACTGCTTTGAAGCTTGGTGGCACGAACCGGCATGCGGGGCTCGTACGCCGAGACAGTCGACCGGATCTTGTAGTTCTGCGTCCGGATCTGGAGTTCCATCTTGTCTACGCGCGGAGCAAGCTTGGCTGCGTCCTTCGCGGCATCGGCTGCGTCCACGGTGCTGGCTACCTGCTCCAGGATGCGCTGCAGCTGGGATTCGAGCATGACCGGCGTTCCGGCGTCGCCCTCTGCAGGTGCCGAGGCCGAAGAGCTGGAGGTGGCATCCGGCGACGTCGTCGCTTGGGCTGCCACTGCGGACCCACCCACCATGACGGCCGCCAGTGCGGCAGCTAAGGCTGTAACACGCAACGCGGGACCCTCGGCTCCCCCGGTACGACGACGGCCCTCATCGCCGGCGGGCGACTGTACAGGCAGCGCGGTGGTTGCCCCGCCGTCGTGCGGTCCGTCTCCTTCGCCGCCCTTGCGGCGGCTGCCAAGTGCTTTGGCGATGAACGGCAGGGCCGCTCCGACGAGGATGATGATGATGCCCAGCACGATCAGCGGCACAGCCCACGGTGTGGTGGCCTTGTTCGGGAAGGTCATGGAGATCGCGGACGGCGCCGGCTTGGTTCCGTCAGAGGCCACCAGGAGGGACCACTCACCGTCAGCGGGAGGGTTCCAGGTGTATTCGAATTCTCCGTTTGCGTCCTCGGTGCTGACCCATAGATCGGATCCGGCCGGGGACGGCGCCTTCGCGTCACCATCGGCAGAGGTCACTTCGAGGGACTTCTGGTCTGCCGAGACACCGGTCAACGTGGTGTGGGCTGTTTTCCCCACCCAAGCGTTGACATCGTCCGGGCGGCCAGTGGAAATGGTGTAGTCGCCTTCACCCTGGATCTTGATCTTCACCGGCCCGTCGTGGAGGGCAATCAATTTTTGATCGATCACGGTCAGCGGGGCGGCCTTGGTATCGCCGGGAACCGAAGCCGTCACGGTTTCAGCAGGGGCCCAGAAAGTCAGCTGGCCAATGCCGGCCAGCATCGTCAGCAGGCCCAGCAGCACCAGCAAGGCTGCAGTCTTCAAACGCACAGGATCACCTATCATCAGCGGTCGTTGAACTTCAAGGGTAACCGTTTTGTTATCAAGGAGTCAGATCGGGGTGATCCCTGCGACACCCGTAAAAGCCTGCAGTGGCGCTGCTGCGGCCCGATTCCGTGGTCCTGATAGTGTGGCGATGATCATGATATCCGGGCCGTTTCAAGCCTGAATTGACTCTGCACCACCAATGAAAAGGCTGTAAAACCGCGTGAAAGACCACATGGAGTCCCGTCCCGTCGATGAGCCCGGGCCGGCCGCGGTCGATGCGTCGTCGGACGGGTCGGCCGCCGCAATTCCTGTCCGGACCGGACGCCTTGCCGCCATCAGCCGCCGGCTCAGGCAACCCATTCCAGGCGCCCGCAACCGCGTTCGCTTTGAGATGCCACCGGAAGACGAAAGCGACCGCGAAGGGTTCCGGCCGGAAGACGACCACGGCTTCGGCGCCCCCGGTCCGCGGATGTCATCGCAGCACCCCCTCTACGTCGGATTCATGGGAACCGCCGGCGTAGGAGTGGCCCTTGCAGTGTTCTACATCGCCAGCAACACCACCCAACTCATCCTGTGGATCGTGGCCGCCCTCTTCATTGCCCTGGGACTTGATCCGGTGGTCCGCTGGCTCGAGGCCCACAAGGTGCCGCGACCCGCAGGCATCCTGATCTCCGTGTCTGCTTTGGTGCTTGCCGTGGCGGGCTTTTTCGCAACACTGATTCCCACCATCGTTGAACAGGTTTCGGAGATCGTACGGCAAGCCCCGGACTGGATCCGCGGTTTCCTCGACTCGGACTTCTTCCGCAACGTGGACAGCCAATTCGGCGTGCGCGACCGCATCACCACCGAGCTGGATAAGTTCGTCAAGGATCCCGAGACGATGGGTGGCATCTTTGGCGGCGTTGTTGGATTCGGGTCCACTGTGGCCAACGGACTGTTCGGCTCGCTGATCGTCCTGGTCCTCAGCCTCTACTTCCTCGCAGCCCTTCCGTCCATGAAGAAGTGGGCCTACCGGCTGGCTCCGCGTTCCCGTCGGCCCAGGGTTGAGGCCTTGTCAGAGGCCATCACCGACTCCGTGGGCAACTACGTGATCGGCCAGGCCTGCGTTGCCCTCCTGAATGCCGTTTTCGCCTTCATCGTCATGACCATCCTGGGCGTTCCGTTCAGCGTCCTGCTTGCGTTCGTCGTGGCACTGCTGGCCTTCATCCCCCTGGTGGGCGGAATGATCGCGGCCGTCGTCGTCATCCTTGTGGCCCTCACGGCAGGCTGGCAGACAGCAGTGATTTACGCGATCGCCTACTTCGCCTACCTGCAGTTCGAGGCCTACTTCATCTCGCCGCGCATCATGCAGCGCGCTGTAGCCGTACCGGGGGCGGTGGCAGTCATCTCAGTCATTGCCGGTGGCAGCCTGCTGGGCGTCCTTGGTGCTCTGATCGCCATCCCCACCGCGGCGGCCATCATGCTGCTGATCAAGGAAGTCTTCATCGTCCGGCAAGACAGGCACTGACCTTCGCTCCCACCTCAGGCACTCGCGACCGGTCAGGCACTGGCGACCGGTCAGGCACCCGTGACCGGTCAGGCACTGGCGACCGGTCAGGCACTCGCGACCGGCCCCGCCCACTCTCGTGGCAGGCCGTCCACGCCTGCACCCGCCGGAGTAACGTCGTCGACAATTTCATCCAGGACGCGCGCCGCATACTTCTCGCCCACCCAAAGGTGCTTGGCGCCGTCGACGCCGACAACCCGAGCCTGCGGTACCAGGCCGAACCGCCGGGCTGCTTCTGCCGGTTGGAGATAGTCATCATGTTCTGGCACCAAAACGGTCAGCGGCTTGCCGGACGCGGCCCATTCCTTGAGGTGGACATCCGTGGCCCGGTGCAGCGGCGGGGACAACAGCACGGCTCCTTCGACGCTGCTGGCCACCGGCTCCACAGCGCCGTACATCAGGGCAAGTTCGGTCCCAAAGGACCATCCCACCAGCCAGCGGTTAGGCAGGCCGCGTTCAACAGCGAAGCGCACGGCGGCCTCGACGTCATACCGCTCCCCCAGGCCTTCTTCGAACTGCCCTTCGCTTGTCCCGCGCGGCGATGACGTACCGCGGGTGTTGAAGCGAAGAACCGCTACGCCGGCCAAGGCAGGGAGCCTGTACGAGGCCTTGCGGTAGACATGGGAGTCCATGAAGCCGCCGTGGGTGGGCAGCGGGTGGAGGGTGATCAAGGTGGCCGTGATTTCCCCTGATTCCGGCAGCGCGAGCTCGCCCAGCAAAATCTTGCCGTCCTCGGTTGTGAACTCCACATTCTCGCGTTTCGCGGGGAGCACTGTTGAAGCACGGATCTCCGAGGGCGCGTCCTGTGGGGTGAAAACGAACGATGCGGGGTCGAAAGTCATGCTTTCAAGCCTAAACGCATCTGCGGTAGCGGTCAGTCCGCTCAGCGGTAGCGGTACGTCCGCGAAGTCCAGCAATTGGTGTGCCAGTGGCGGCGTTCAGCCAATCCGGCCGCCTGCCCAAAGAGATGGTTGTCGGACCACACCACCAAATGGGCGATGCCAGGCAGGATAGCCGTGGAGCAGCCCGGGCAGATGTATTCCTTTTCGGCCTTCTTGGCCGTCATGGTCCGGACCATCCAGTCGCCGTCCGGAGCACTCTCCCGCCGGGCGATCCCCGCCCGGGCCCGCTCCAGGTCAAGCTCGGGCACCGGTTCGGTCCATTTGCCTCCAGCGTTGCCGGAGCGTGTGCTGGACGCGTTGCGACGAGGACGGTTGGAGCGGGGCATACCTCCATTCTGCCCCAGAGACCCGGGTGCAGGCGGTAATGTGGGGCGGGTGCGACTCGTGATAGCCCGTTGTTCTGTTGATTATGTCGGCCGCCTCAAGGCCCACCTCCCCCTCGCCACCAGGCTCCTGCTGGTCAAGGCGGACGGTTCGGTGTTGGTGCACTCCGACGGCGGCTCCTACAAGCCGCTGAACTGGATGAGCCCGCCCGCGACGCTCCGCGTTACCTCCCCGGAGGAGACCGAAGTGGAAGAAGGCGTAGTGGAGCAGTGGACGGTTCAGTCGGCCAAAACCGACGACCGGCTCATCATCAACATCTACGAACAGATCCATGACACCTCCCACGATCTCGGCATCGATCCCGGCCTGATCAAGGATGGCGTGGAAGCGGATCTCCAGCGCCTTCTGGCAGAGCAGATCGAGACCCTGGGAGCCGGCTACTCGCTGATCCGCCGCGAGTATTTCACGGCCATCGGCCCGGTGGACATCCTCGCCCGCGACGCCAGTGGCGCCACAGTCGCCGTCGAACTCAAGCGCCGTGGCGACATCGACGGCGTCGAACAGCTCACCCGTTACCTGGAGCTGCTTAACCGGGACCCGCTGCTGGCGCCGGTACGGGGAATCTTTGCCGCTCAGCAGATCAAGCCCCAGGCCAAAGTCCTGGCCAATGATCGGGGCATCGATTGCGTCACCCTGGATTATGACGCCATGCGCGGAGTGGATGACAGCGAGTCCCGACTCTTCTGAGGCCTTCCCGGGGCGGGTGTGCCACAGGCCACTAGAATCAGAACCATGACTGCCCCCACCCGCTTTGCTTCCTCGTCCGCGCCAAGCCATCAGATCATCAAAGGAACGCTTGTCAGCGACGGCGAGGTGGTGGAAGACGGCCTGGTGGCCATCGAAGGTGACCGGATAGCCTACGCCGGTCCCGCCGACGGCTTCGACGCCGAAGCCTTCGAGGGCTTCGAGGGGGCGATCCGTCTGGGGGTGCCAAGCGGGAGCTACCTCATCCCCGGCCTGGTCGATGTCCACTGCCACGGCGGTAACGGCGGCGATTTCCCGGGCGGGGAAGAAGCCTCCGCCCGCAGGGCCGTCGATTTCCTGCATCGTTCCGGAACCACAACCTTCCTGGCGAGCATGGTCACTGCTCCCCGTGAAGACCTCCTCCGAGGCATACAGCTGTACGTGAAGTTGGTGGAGGAAGGGCTCGTAGCTGGAATCCACCTGGAGGGTCCGTTCCTTTCCCATGCACGCTGCGGGGCGCAGAATCCTGATTACCTGCTGGATCCCGACCTGGAGCTCATGAACGAGCTGGTGGGTGCCGCGGCCGGGAAACTCGCCACCATGACGTATGCACCGGAACTCCCGGGCGCCGCAGGCCTCGTGGACCTCATGACCTCGCACGGCGTCACACCCTCTCTTGGCCACACCGACTGCGACGACGCCACGGCGACGGCGTCCCTGGCGGCCGCCCGCGAAGGGCTGGAGTCAGCAGGGTTCGACGGCGTGAGCTCGCTTCCCACCGTCACCCACCTTTTCAATGGGATGCCTCCGATGCACCACCGCTCACCGGGCCCTGTTGCCGCCTGCCTTCGCATGGCCCAGGAGGGCAAGGCGGTCGTGGAACTGATCGCGGACGGAACCCATCTGGCTCCCAGCACAGTTGCCACCGTCTTCCAACTGGTGGGAGCAAGCAACATCGTCCTCGTCACTGACTCCATGGCCGCGGCCGGCCTGTCTGACGGCAGCTACATGCTGGGGCCATCCCCGGTGACCGTCAGCAATGGCGTGGCCACCCTAGACGCCACAGGTTCCATAGCAGGGGGCACCGACACCCTCCTGGACGTCGTCCGCAAAACGGTGGCTGCCGGCGTCGCACTTCCGGACGTCATTTGTTCCGCGACGGCGGTACCGGCAGCGGTCCTGGGCCTGTCCGACGAGATAGGCGGGCTGCGACGCGGACTGCGCGCCGACGTCGTTGTCACCAATGAGGATCTCGAACTCACAGGCGTGATGCGAAACGGACAATGGTTGTCCTAGCCAAGCCCTGCACGTGAATTGCACCCAGCGCCGCGTTACCTTCTTTTTACCTAAATTTTTCCCGAATTACCCAAAACACCGTTGACCTCCGGCAGGGCACATGAAAGTGTTGTAGCAGTCTTTGTGTAGGTGGTTTTCATGCTCGCAAGACGAGTTGCGAGCGTGAAGCTCCTGCGAATCCAGCCAGGCCCGCCTGGAAAGGAATTCAGGTCTTCTCGCGGAGTAACAAGGCCGGTACGAAGTGTATCGGACTGAAGTTCCATAATGAGGAGAAATACATGGCACTGGGAACCGTCAAGTGGTTCAACGCTGAAAAGGGCTTCGGCTTCATCACCCCGGATGACTCGGATGGGGACGTTTTCGTTCACTACTCCGAGATCCAGACCGGTGGATTCAAGACCCTCGATGAGAACCAGCGCGTTCAGTTCGAGATCGGCCAGGGCGCCAAGGGCCCGCAGGCCACCGGCGTTACCGTCGTCTAGTCTTACCCGTTGATTTCTGCTTCCCGCAGAAGCGACAAACGCGTTGACCCCGGCTTTCGAGCCGGGGTCAACGTGTTTAAGCACGGCAATACCTCAGCCCCTGACCCTATTACGACAGTGGGTGTTACTAATCATGAAGAAAGACAACAACGCGTCAGGATAAAAGGATTGAAAATTCAACCAACCAAAGTCCGCAGCAGCCTTGCAGAATGACGAACGGACAAGCCCGGTAGGTATGCCCGGCTCAGTGCGCGTCCCATTGCCGGCAAGTGGAGCGGGTCCTGGTAATACATGTACAAGGTCCTGTACTCAGGTTGGAATCGTGACTTAAAGGACGCCAGCGACCTAAACCCATAAACGGGTTCCAAGGCTTGCCCGACAACGTCCAGCAAACCGGCCAAGCCTTTGGCCTGTTGTTCAATCTCGCCCTTCTCCCGGGCCAGCGGCGAGCCCGACAAAGAAATCACTTCCACCGATTCGCGCAAGTGGAGAACAGCCGAGGCAATCAGGAACTCCATCACGCCGGGAAAGGCATCGCCGCGCCGACGCATGAAGTCCAGGGTCCAGCTGACCACCTTCCCGTCCTCAAAGACCGGCAGCCAACTGGTCACACCGTAGACGAAGCCGGCTTCGTCCACCGCCACCCCACACAACACCTCGTCATCCTCGAGTTCATCCAGGCCACCCAAGGTGAAGCCCATCTCGGGAATCTTCTTCTGGGCTGCCCATTCCTCCGAGACCTCACTGATCTGGGCGCGCATCCCGTGCGGCAGTTCGGAGAATCGGCTCCATCGTGCAGTGATGCCCAACTTGGAAGCACGGTTCAGGGAGGTTCTGACGTTTTGCCATTCTTTGCCCCGGAATTCCAAGTCCCGGATCCGTAACCGCGTTTCCTGCGCGACGGCCACCCGGCGGAAGCCGCGCGCCTGCAGCATGGGCCATAGCTCGTCGGTACAGGAGTACAAGCACGGGATCAGGGCATGCTGTGAGCAGTACCCCAGGAAACCGGTAGCTGTCGCCGTATGATTCCGGGCCGGTCCGAGCGGACCCGCCAATGTCAACGCCACATGCCCGTGCTGCTGGTAGGCCACTCCCCCGGTACGGTCCGGAGTGAACCAATACTTGTTCGGTTCCCACAGCGCCATCCACGACAAAGAATCGCCACCGGCCTTTACCAGGCTGCGGGCTTGCTCGCGCGCTTGGTGACTACGTCCTCCGGTGTGGTGCCCGCGGACGAAAAGTATCCATACCCCCACCAAAGCGACCAGCCAGAACACCGTGCCGGAATAAGAGAAGAGGAAGACTTCAAGGACGTCACGCTCGGCAAAGACCTTCCGGTAAACCCCGGGAAGGGGAACGGGAAGGTACTGCCTGGCGAGCTCCGCTGCCAGACCGAGCAGTCCTCCGTCCCTGGACATTCCGCCCGAGGAAAGCCACACGATGCTGTAGGCCAGGCCAAGCCCCACCCCTGTCAGGCCAACGAACCAGAACACCCTTCGCCGGAGACGCTCCGAGGAGACAACCCGGAAATGACCCCGGCAAGCGAACAGGAGCACCGCGAGAATTAGAGGAACCAGCACCAGCGGAATGAGGTGGACTACCGCCGAGTTCATCATCCCCACGTGGGAGCGGCCCTGCGGCCTCGGGATGGTGGCAAAAAGACCAAGGTAGACAGTCGACAACGCCACCACTACCAATTGCACACCGATAGCTATCCCCAGGGCCAGCCGTCGTCCCCTCCGCATTCCGTCAGCGCAGATCAGGAGCAGCACCACGGGCACGACTGCCAAGGCCAGGCCAAAGGGGCCAGTGTAGCCTTGCCGGACAGCTTCCAGGCAGGAAGCATCGATGCTTCCCCCGCAGTTGCTCTCAAGCTGGCCCAACGTAGGTATGGGATTGAGAATGACGTCCCGGAGCAAAGCCAGCGGACCTGACGGGCTCTTGGCCGCAGCGGTCACAATGGGTCCGACGGCAAAAATTGCCATCGTCAAAGACAACAGGTTCCGTACTTCCCTGCCTGTGGACCTGTGCAGGTGTAGATGACCTTGATTGCTTTGCGTCCACCAACCGGCCGCAAGACCAATCAGCGCTCCCAGGAAGCCCACCACGGTTTCCGCGTGGCCCACGTACAGCAGCAGGAGCAAGGAGATGGAGAGAACCACCGTCCGCAGTCGCCGTTGCCAGAGCATGGGAAGCAGCGCGCTGGCGGCCAAACTCGTGGCCAGGATGGCGGCATACGGTCCAATCAGGCGGGTTTCAGCCATTCGGGCCAGCCAGCCGTCGTCCGAAGACCGGGCCACTTGGGTGACCAACAAGAACGCAGACACACTGGCAAACTGGCTGCCAAAGAACACAGCCGCCGTTTTCAGCGATCCCAACCGTCGTTCTGCGAGGCCCAGGAGGAACAGGATCATCAGGACAGCGGTGACATAGGCCAACGGGTTGGTGGTAAAGAACAGCGAAGTCCAGATGGACCACCATTCGCCGGCTTTCAGACCGTTCAGGCTTACCCCTGCCACGCTTAGCCAGGAGTCGGGTGGCCCACTGACAAAACTGCCGGAAGCGATGGACACGGCCACGAACAGCCCGAGAACACCCACTGTGAAGGGAGTTCCCCGCACATGCTTTCCAGCCTGGTTCAAGGCCGGAAGGATGACACCCTTTACCGCAAGGCTCACTTCTGCAGCCCCCAGCGGATGGCCAGGAACTCAAGGCCCTCCGGCATCCCCCGGACCACGGCATCCCAGGAATGGCCCGCATTCCGGATCGTGTGTTCTTCGGTGTGCATGCCTGCGCTCTTGGCGGCTTCGGCAAGTTCGTGCATGTAGTTGGTGAATTCGTTGTCGGTGGCGCCTGCCGCAAAGTACACGCCACTGCCTGCGAAGTTGCGTTCCCGCATCAACACCAAAGGCGTCCTTGATTCGAAAGCCGCCACATCGCCGTCGAACGAGTCTGCGATTGTCTTGTTCCTGTCCTTGGCCAAGGCGGGTTCCCGTTCTGCGGAGAAGGCCAGCACCGAGGGAAAAATTTCAGGGTGTTCCGTTCCCATCTGCATGGCACATGTTCCGCCAAAGGAGAATCCGCCCACGGCCCACTGTTTATGATCGGTGGAAACGTCCAGGGTTTGCGAAATCCAGGCGGTGACATCCTGGGAAAGGTACGTGTCCGCAGGGGCTATCCGGCTGTCCATGCACATGGTGTTGGCGCTGCTGGATCCATTCGGATCAACTACTACGGTGACCGGGGCGATACCTCCGTGGGCCTCGGCAAATCGGTCAAGTTGGGCCCGCAACTGCCCGCCGGTCAACCAGTCTGCGGGACCGCCTGGTTGTCCTGCGAAGAGCACCAGCACGGGCAGGATTGGACGGGGCGAGGCCTGATACGCCGGTGGCAGATAGACGAAAGCGTCCCGCGCGCTGAATCCGGACACTGTCCCGGGGATGGCGGCTTTGCGCAGGATGCCATTTGCGGGCATTGAGTCCGGGGCTTTCCACGCGGACGGCAGGGGCCCGGGGCGGTGTTGGCGGAGCGTTTGAGGCCCTGTTCAAGGGGCTGGATGCGCGCGACGGACGTACCTAAAAGGTCGGCCACCGTGTTGTTCAAACCGAAGTAGAGGTTCACCTGGACCACACTCAGCAAAATAACGCCCAGCATGGCCAGCACACTGAGCACGCGGCCCCGCCCGGAATTATGGGCAAACCGGGCAACACCAAGCAGAATGGCCGCCACGGCCGGCACGGACCACGCCACCGTTTCGAACGGAAGGTTTTCCGAGAACACCGCCATAAGGTCCACCAGGATCCAGTGCACCAGGGTCACCAAACCGATGGCGACCAGCAAGGAGCCCACGACCACCAGGATCCAGGACCGCCGACGTCGCCAGAGGAGGTAGGCTCCCCCAACCACTCCGCAGGCGATACTGATCCACAGGAAGGGCCCAGCTACAAGGCTGACGTCCAAAAGGAAGTCCATAACGCCTAACGCCAGGTACCGACGCCGATGACCGGCCCGGCCTCCAGCCAAGAGGAGAGTCCGGCATAAGCGTCGAAGTTCATGGCCAGCATGAACTTCTTGCCCTCGTACTGCAGTTCAACCACCACGACGCCGGGCTGCACCCTGACGAGCTCGTCCTCCGTCGGTTGGCGGCGGCCCAGGAGCTCCAGCGAGCTGCGTTTGAACTTGTGTTTGGGAACAACGCTCAAGGACATCAAGCGGAACCACTCAAGATCATTGTCCTGATAACGACAAACCCCCATCTGCCAGCTGTTTCCAGCCGTGCAAATGGAGGCGTCGATCGTGCCGAGGGCGCGCCGCAGATTGAAGCGGCGCACCCCCAGGAGGCACAGTGAAATGATCAGCAACGTGAACGCTGTTGCCAAGGCGATGAACGGAATAAGGGAATCGTCCATCAAGGTCGTGCTATCGGATCCCCGCTGTAGCCGCTTCGCCCAGTTTGGCGTTGTCAGCAACAATGACCACGCGATCGTTGTCCACGGAGAAGAATCCACCGTCAACAACTACTGCAATCCGGTCACCGGAAACCGGCTGGATTGCCAGCTCACCCTCGGCCATGATGGCCAGAAGGGGCGAGTGGCCCGGCAGGATTCCGATTTCACCATCGCTGGTGCGGGCCTTCACCATCTTGGCCGCTCCGGACCACACGAAGTGGTCCGCCGCGACAATCTCAACCTCGAGCTCAGCCATACTACTTGGTCTGTTCCTGGATCTTGGCCCAGTTGCGCTCGACGTCATCCAGGCCGCCGACGTTGAAGAACGCCTGCTCTGCGATGTGGTCCAGCTCGCCGTCGCAAATAGCGGTGAAGCCTTCAACGGTGTCCTTGATGGACACAGTGGAGCCTTCGACGCCGGTGAACTGCTTGGCGGTGTAGGTGTTCTGGGAGAGGAACTGCTGGATACGACGTGCGCGCGACACGACGATCTTGTCCTCTTCAGAAAGTTCGTCAACACCGAGGATGGCGATGATGTCCTGGAGTTCCTTGTTCTTCTGCAGGATCTGCTTGACACGTACAGCCGTGTTGTAGTGATCCTTGCCGATGTACTGGGGGTCCAGAATACGGGAAGTCGACGTCAGCGGGTCAACGGCCGGGTACAGACCACGGGAGGCGATTTCACGGGAAAGTTCCGTGGTCGCGTCGAGGTGTGCGAAGGTCGTGGCCGGAGCCGGGTCGGTGTAGTCATCAGCCGGCACGTAGATGGCCTGCATCGACGTGATGGAGTGACCCTTGGTGGAGGTGATGCGCTCCTGGAGCAGACCCATCTCATCAGCAAGGTTCGGCTGGTAGCCCACGGCGGACGGCATGCGGCCGAGCAGCGTGGAAACTTCCGAGCCTGCCTGCGTGAAGCGGAAGATGTTGTCGATGAAGAGCAGCACGTCCTGGTTCTGGACATCGCGGAAGTACTCCGCCATGGTCAGTGCGGACAGGGCCACGCGAAGACGCGTTCCCGGCGGCTCATCCATCTGGCCGAACACAAGGGCGGTGTCCTTGAGAACGCCTGCCTCTTCCATTTCAACCCAGAGGTCGTTACCTTCACGGGTACGCTCGCCAACACCGGCGAACACGGAAGTACCACCGAAGTTGCGGGCAACACGGGTGATCATTTCCTGGATCAGAACGGTCTTGCCAACGCCGGCGCCGCCGAAGAGGCCGATCTTTCCACCCTTGATGTAAGGGGTGAGAAGGTCGATGACCTTGATGCCGGTCTCGAGCATCTCCGTGGAGCCCTCGAGGGAAGCAAAGTTCGGCGCCTTGCGGTGGATCGGCCAGTAGGCGTCGGCCTTGATCTCGGACTCTTCGACGTCCAGCGGCTTGCCGAGGACGTTGAAGATGTGGCCCTTGACGCCGTCGCCGACGGGCACGGAGATCGGAGCGCCGGAGTCCTGCACGGTGGTGCCGCGGACGAGTCCGTCGGTTGCCTGCAGGGAGATGGCGCGGACGAGGTTGTCACCCAGGTGCTGGGAGGTCTCGAACGTGATGGTCTTGGTCTGACCGTTGAGAGTGATCTCAGTGGTCAGAGCGTTGTAAATCGAGGGGATTGCGTCAGCCGGGAATTCGACGTCGACAACCGGACCAATAACACGGGCAATGCGGCCGGTGGCACCGGCCGTTGCTACGTGTTCGGTAGCAGTGGCAGTCATCTCTCTCACTTCACTCAGTAGATGGCGTGGGGTTAAGTTTATCTGTTTGTTGCAGGTAGGGCTTGGAACCGAATCCGGTGCAGGCTAGGACGCGAGTGCGTCGGCGCCGGCAACGATTTCGGAAAGCTCCTGCGTAATCTCGGCCTGGCGGGCCGTGTTGCGAAGGCGCGTGTACTTCTTGATCAGTTCCGTAGCGTTGTCACCAGCCGACTTCATGGCACGCTGGCGGGCTGCGAGCTCGGAAGCAGCGGCCTGCAGCATGGCTGCGAAGATGCGGGACTCGATGTAACGCGGAAGCAGGGCGTCAAGCACCTGTTCCGTTTCCGGTTCGAATTCGTACAACGGCAGCAGCTCGGTTTCCGAGGCTGCTTCCTCTTCGACGACCTCCAGCGGGAGCAAACGGATCACCGTGGGCTCCTGCGTCACCATGGACTTGAAACGGGTGTAAACGACGTGGATTTCGTCCACTCCACCCTCTTCAAAGTCGGTGGAGAAGTCTTCGAGAAGAGCAGCTCCGACTTCCTGCGCGGTTTCGAATTCCGGTGCGTCCGTGCCGCCGGTCCATACGCGGGCGTAGGAACGGTTGCGGAAATCGAAGTACGCCTGCGCCTTGCGGCCAACGAGGTACGCCTTGACTTCCTTGCCTTCTGCGTGAAGAAGCTCTGTGAGACCTTCAGCCTGCTTGAGCACGCTTGCGGAGTAGGATCCTGCAAGGCCGCGGTCCGATGTGATGATCAGGACGGCGGCGCGGCGGATCTGCTCCGGCTCGGTGGTCAGCGGGTGGTCGATTTCGCTCTGAGTTGCGACAGCAGAAACGGCGCGGGTAATCGCGTTTGCGTAGGGCAGTGAAGCTGCTACGCGGGCGCGGGCCTTACCAATGCGCGAGGTAGCGATCAGTTCCATCGCCTTGAAGATCTTGCGCATCGACGTCGTCGAGCTGATCTTCTGACGGTAGACCCGAATCTGGGCTCCCATACTTATCCTTTCCTAAGTTCCCGATGTGCTGCCCTGCCGGGGTCCTTGCGGACCCCGGCAGGGCAGGTTTTCGGAACTAGCGCTTCTGCTTGACGATCTTTTCCTGGTCGACGTCGCCGCCGGAGATCGCTGCGTGCTCTTCGTGGCCGGCGCCAACCAGGTGGTTGTCGCCCTCGCCGAAGAAGCCCTTCTTGAAGGAAACAATGGCTTCCTTCAGAGCTGCAGCGGTGTCGTCATCCAAAACGTTGGTCTGAGCCAGCGTGGTCAGGATGGAGGACTTGTGCGCCAGGTGCTCCAGGAACTCGGACTCGAAGCGGCTGATGTCCTCAACCGGAACGTCGTCCAGGTAACCGTTGGTACCGGCCCAGATGGATACGACCTGGTTCTCCACCGGGAACGGCGAGTACTGGCCCTGCTTCAGCAGTTCCATCAGGCGTGCGCCACGGGTCAGCTGCTGACGGGAAGCAGCATCCAGGTCAGAGGCGAACATGGCGAATGCCTGCATGTCGCGGTACTGTGCCAGGTCCAGCTTCAAGGTACCGGAGACCTTCTTCATGGACTTGACCTGTGCAGCACCACCAACGCGGGAGACAGACACACCAACGTCAACAGCGGGACGCTGGTTGGCGTTGAAGAGGTCCGACTGCAGGAAGATCTGGCCATCGGTGATGGAGATCACGTTGGTCGGGATGTAGGCGGAGACGTCGTTTGCCTTGGTCTCAACGATCGGCAGACCGGTCATCGAACCTGCACCAAGCTCGTCGGAGAGCTTTGCGCAACGCTCCAGCAGGCGGGAGTGCAAGTAGAAGACGTCACCCGGGTAGGCTTCGCGTCCCGGCGGACGACGCAGCAGCAGGGAGACGGCACGGTAGGCTTCGGCCTGCTTGGACAGGTCATCGAAGATCACCAGAACGTGCTTGCCGCCGTACATCCAGTGCTGGCCGATGGCCGAGCCTGCGTACGGTGCCAGGTACTTGAAGCCAGCGGGGTCCGAAGCCGGAGACGCCACAATGGTGGTGTACTCCAGTGCGCCGTGGTCCTCAAGGGTCTGGCGGACGGCTGCGATGGTGGAAGCCTTCTGGCCGACACCAACGTAGACGCAACGAACCTGCTTGGTGACATCACCGGAAGCCCAGTTGGCCTTCTGGTTGATGATGGTGTCGACGGCGATTGCCGTCTTGCCGGTCTGACGGTCACCAATGATCAGCTGACGCTGGCCACGGCCGATCGGGATCATGGCGTCGATAGCCTTGAGGCCGGTCTGCATCGGTTCGTGAACCGACTTGCGCTCGGTAACACCCGGAGCCTGGAGTTCCAGTGCACGGGTGGCTTCGGCCTTGATCTCGCCGAGGTCGTCGATGGGCTGGCCCAGCGGGTCGACAACGCGACCCAGGAAGGCGTCGCCCACCGGAACGGACAGGATTTCACCGGTACGGTGAACTTCCTGGCCTTCTTCAATACCGGTGAAGTCACCGAGGATAATGACACCGATCTCGCGGACGTCAAGGTTCTGGGCCAGGCCCAGCGTGCCATCTTCGAAGCGAAGCAGCTCGTTCGCCATGACCGAGGGAAGACCCTCAACACGGGCGATGCCGTCACTTGCGGTGGTCACACGACCAACCTCTACGCGCTCTGCGTTACCGGGTTCGTAGGACGCCGCGAACTCGTTCAACGCATTACGGACGTCGTCGGCGTTGATGGTCAATTCGGCCATCTGCAGTCCCTGCTCTCCTGTTTTCGTGATCATCGTTGCTCACGATGACCGGGTTTTATATCAGTTAAGTTGTGCTTTGTCTTTGCTAGCCAGCGAGCTGACGGCGGAGTTCGGTCAGGCGGGCAATAACCGAAGCATCAAGTACTTCGTCACCTACCTGGACACGGATTCCACCGATCAGTGCGGGGTCAACGTTGACGTTGACCTTCAGTTCGCGACCGTACAGGGCATCAAGCCCGGCCTGCAGACGGCTGGCCTGCGTTTCCGTCAACGGACGGGTAACGCTGACAGTTGCAATCCAGCGCTGCTGGCGCTTGGCTGCAAGCTTGGCGAATGACTCGACGAGCTTGCTCGGCTTGACACCGCGCGGCTGCGTCACTGCCTGGCTGATGAGAACCTTTGCTTCCTCGCTGCTGCCAGGAACAAGTTTCTCGGCCAGTGCAATCTTCGCCGCAGGCGATGCCTGCGGCTCGGACAGAGCACGTTGTACTTCGTGGCTGGAGGCGACGGCCTGGTTGAAGGCAAACAGATCGTTTTCCAGCTCTTCCAGCCCCGTGATACCGGAGGCAGAAACGGCCGACTTGTTTTCAGCTACGGCAATGACCACCGTGGCGGCAAGGGTCTCGAGTGCATCGCCGATATCGCGTGCCGATGCCCAGCGTGAACTGGCCAATCCGCCTGCGATTTCAGCTGCATCAGCGGAGACTTTCCCGCCAACCAGCTGCTTGACCAACGCCGACTTCTCGTCTCCGGTGCGGGACGGGTCAGTCAGGGCGCGGCGCAAGCCAGCCGAGCTGTCCACCGTTCCCAGGATTCCGAAGAGGTCCTTAGCCAACTGCAGCGAGGCGAAGGGAAGCTTGGCTTCCAGCTGCGCCAGTGCTGTGGTCAGCGATTCGCTCGATATACCTGCCATTACTTAGCTGCACCTGCGCTCTGGGTCTCCAGATCTGCCAGGAAGCGGTCAACAACGCGGGCGGCGCGCTGGTCGTCGGTGAGTGCTTCACCAACAATGCGTCCGGCAAGCGTCGTGGCCAGGGTGCCGACCTCGGAGCGGAGCGAGACAACAGCTGCCTGGCGCTCCGATTCGATGGCTGCGTGTGCCTGCTCGGTGATGCGTGCAGACTCTGCAGCAGCCTTGGCCTTCAGGTCCGCGAGGATCTGTGCGCCTTCGGCGCGTGCTTCTTCGCGGATGCGGTTGGCTTCGGCACGGGCATCAGTGAGCTGCTGCTTGTACTCTTCCAGAGCTGCAGAGGCTTCTGCCTGAGCCGCTTCGGCCTTTGCAATGCCACCTTCGATTGCTTCGGCACGCTCTGCGAACGTCTTCTCGAACATCGGGACAACAAACTTGACCACGATGTACATGAGGACCGCAAAGCCGACGAGGACAACGCCCATTTCCCAGACATTGGGAATAAGCGGGTTGCCCTTGGCCTCGCCTTCAGTGGCGGCTGAGATGATCAGCTGATTCATATTTCACCCGTCCTATCTACTCGTGCTTGGATTCGCTTGGTTCTTAGGACTAGGAAAGAACGAAAGCGAAGACCAGGCCGAGGATGGCAAGAGCTTCAGTCAGTGCCAGGCCGAGGAACGCGATCGGCTGCAGCACACGCTGAGCTTCCGGCTGACGTGCAACACCGTTGATGTACGCGGCGAACACGAGACCCACACCGATACCACCGCCGATGGCCGAAAGACCGTAGCCGATGAGGTTGAGGGAGCCGTTGATGGTGCCTTCCATTTTTTCTTCCTTTCAAGATGCCGCCCGTGCGGCAGGTTGTTTGGGTTGCTTCATCCCCGCAAGGGGAAGTGTTTGGGAGCCTTAGTGGCTGTCGGCGTGCAGGGCGCCTTCGATGTAGATCGCAGTCAGCAGGGTGAATACGTAGGCCTGCAGTGCCATGATCAATGCCTCAAGCATGTACATGGCGATGGCACCTACGAGGACCAGGACCGATGCGCCCTTGAGCAGCACGTTCTCCTGCATGACCAGGAACTCGATGCCTGAACCGGCGAGCATCACGATCAAGTGGCCAGCCAGCATGGTCGCGAACAGACGGAGGCTGTGCGTGACAGGGCGGACCAGGAAGTTGGAGATGATTTCGATCGGAACAACGATCGGGAGGATGTACCACGGCACGCCGGACGGAACCGTAGCGAGCTTGAAGTACTTGAGTCCGTTCTTCTTCAGGCCGATCGCGATCCAGGTGACGTACACGATGCCGGCCATCACGTAGGCGCCGCCAACGTGGGAGAAGCTCGGGAGCTGGATCACCGGGATGGCGCCGTAGATGTTGTTCACCAGAATGAAGAAGAACAGGCTGAACAGCAGCGGGACGTACTTGATGAAGTCCTTGCCGCCGATGATGTCCTTGGCGATGCTGTTGCGGACGAAGCCGTAGGCCATCTCGCCTGCGAACTGCAGCTTGCCGGGAACCAGCTGCTGCTTACGTGCAGCGAGGATGAAGAATGTAGCGATAATGACGACCGAAAGAATCACCAGCAGCATCTGCTTGGAGAATCCGTCGTGCGCACCCCAAGGCAGGATTGCCGGCAGGTGCATTTCGTCGATTCCGGGTGGGGTGAAGGACCCCGAATCCTGGGCGGGGAGCGCAAGCGCGATCAACGCGTTTCCTCTCTGCTGTGTCCATCATTGGGCATTGGTTGGAATCCGGAAGCGTTGCACGCATCCATTTTCCATGTGAAATTATTTGGCATTACTGTCCCCGTCCGTGGACGGACCGCTGTCTGCGTTGCTCTCGCCAGAAGAGGAGCTTTGCCTGGTGAGGCCGTGCATATGGGAAAGATAGAACCCTCCTGCGGCTCCCAGCAGAGCGCCAAGGAGCACAATCCAGCGGGTCCCCCACAGATTATCCAGACCCCAGCCTATCAAACTCCAGAGAATGATCCCGCCAATGATGTAGCTGAAGACGGCGATGCCGGCGTTGTATCCGCCATCGCTTCCGGCCTCAGCGGTTTCATTGCGGTTGGCAGGTTGCTGAGCATTCAGCGATGGTCGGGAATACCGTTTACGCGGAGACATCCGGACCACCCTTCGGCTCGGCGGGATCGTTATAGATCTGGAGTCGGGCTTTGCTGAAACCGTAGATTTCCGCGGCCTGCCAGAAGACAACGGCTACCACCGCGCCAATCAGGAACCACCGGGCGTGGAGCCAGTCCGGCGCTCCAAGCACAAACAGCACTACAGCGAATCCGACGACCTTGATGAAATACGTCGCAACAAAGAGGCCGACAGCGCCGGAAGGATTGTTCCGGCCAACGAAGTGGCCGATCAGGAGGCTGATGCCGAAGAAAAGCATGACCAGCGCGGCACCGAATGCTGCTGAGAGCGCGCCCTGGCCGCCGTTCAAGAAGGTTGCGATCACGCAGGTGACGGCAGTACCGGCGGCCGCTGAGGCTGCACTGAGAGCCAGCAGCCGAAGCCACAGCGAAGACTGGCCGCCAACAGATCCAACAGCACGTTTACCGGACGGGCGTCCGGAATCGGCGTTGGATGTCATGGGGATACCAATCCTCGTGGCACAGGTGCCATATTCTCAAAGTGGGGTTTACGGGCGAGTGACTGTCCGCAGTAAGAATTCTACATGAGATAGAACTGTGACTCTAACCGGCCGTCATCTACTGCTGCCCCGGCCGCGTCGAGTTCCTGGTGAAGTAGGGCCACGCCGTGACTGCAGCCATGACCAGCGCAGCGGCAATCACCACGATCAGCACCACCTGCCAAGGGAACACCGCGAAGGCGACGCCACCGAAGGCCAGGATGCAGGTCCACACGTACAACATCACGACGGCGGTGCGGTGCGAGTAGCCAAGGTCCACCAGCTTGTGGTGGAGGTGCCCTCGGTCGGCCGACCACGGTGACTGTCCCCTGGCGGTTCTCCGGACAACCGCCATACCCAGGTCCAGCAGGGGAAGGGAGAGGACCGCGAAGGGCAGCAGGATGGGAACGATCGTGGGGATACCGTTGGCGCGGTCGTACAGCCCCGAACCTATTTGCCCCGTGGCGACGACGCCCGCGGAGGCCATGAGCAGACCGATCAGCATGGCCCCGGAGTCGCCCATGAAGATCTTGGCGGGGAACCAGTTGTGGGGCAGGAAGCCGAGGCAGCTGCCCACGAGTATGGCCATCAGCAGTGTCGCGAGGTCCGAGTTGTCCGTGGATGGGTTGTTCCGGTGGACCCAGTAGGCAGTGAGGAAGAACGCTCCGCCACCGATGATGGCCACTCCAGCCGCCAAACCGTCCAGTCCGTCAATGAAGTTGACGGCATTCATGGTGGTGACGATCAAGCCCGCTGTGAGGACAATCTGGACCACTTCGGAGTCGAGAAATATGGGGTCGGGAATGAACGGCACCACGGACATCCGCACGCCCCAAATGGCCACGATGAAAGCAGCCGCGCCCTGCCCGAGAAGTTTGATCCACCAGCGGATGTCAAGGATGTCGTCAGCTACCCCCACGGCCACGATCACTACGGCACCGGCCAGGATCCCCCACGGCGCATCGTTGTGCCTGAAGATGTCCTTGACGAAGAACGAATTGGACGCCACCACCAGTGCGGCGAAAAAGCCTACGAAGATCCCCAGGCCACCAAGCTTGGAAATCAGGGCGGAATGCATGTCACGGCTTCGAATGGGCTGGTACAAGCGAAGCTTGTTTCCAACAACGCGGGCGCCCCAGGTCCCCGCGTAAGCCACTATGGCAGCTGTCAGTGCCATCAGCAGGTACATGATCACGGGGCGACTCCCGGATGCGCTGCAAAGAGGGGCGACTCAGGGCAGCTCGGGGTGTGGAATTCTGTCTGTGGATAAATGGAACTACTCCGTCGCCATGCCTGCACCGGCTGTGCCGAATGTTGCGGGATTTTTCGTGGACTCTAGTCACGATACTAATGCCAATGGCCGTGACCACCCTCTGACGCAGCCGCAAGGCCGCAGCTTGATTTCGCTGGGCCCGGGCTGCCTGGTTGCTACCGGACAGGCTCCCGCACATCACGCAAGGAGTAGATTCCGTCAAGTACTTGCTCGTTGGAACGCGGCGCCTTGAGGCTGTGGCGCAGGCCCTTATAGAGCCCGCCCAACAGTACTTTGCGGTTGGAAGAGGCAGCGATGGTCCGGGTCCAGTTGCGCAACGAAGCTCCGGTGAACAGGATCTTCTCCCATGGCGCCAAAGCATTGGAGCGGGTGTAGACCCAGAGCTTGTTGCGCACTTCGTAATAGAAGCGTGGGCCTGGATCCGCTCCCGCGTCGCCAAAGACCTTCGTGTGGTGGTTCGCCACGGATGCATTGGTGGTCAAGGCTGTCCCCTCGCGGGAAATCCTGGCCGTGTACTCAAGATCGTCGTTCCAGATGAAGTAGTCGGCGATGGGAAGCCCATGCTGTTTGATCTCTTCGGCACGGATCAGCACTGACACAAATGAGGCGCTCCGGATCTGCGTTGCTCCGATCCGGGCAGCTGCGCTGCGGGCGTCCTCGGTCGCGCCCATCCGGGGCCGCATCCGGTTCATGGGGTGGTCCCGGCCATCGGTCCACACAACGCGGCTCGCGATGAACGCCGGAGCCTCCCCGGTTTCCTGCCGGTAGGCCTCGGAGGCATCCAGCGCTTCACGGAGCGCAGCAGGCTGCGGCTCTGTGTCGTCATCCATGATCCACACGTGGTCGGCATGGTGGTCCAGTACGGCACGTTCCATACCCACAACAAATCCCCCGGCACCGCCCACGTTGGCGCTCAAGCGAACGACGTCGGTAGGCACCGGACCTTGGTAATCCTTCAGGAATTCGGCGGTATCGTCGGTGGAGGCGTTGTCCACGACGACGATCGCGTCGGGAACCTGCGTGCCACCCGTAATTCCTTCCAAAGTGGTCTGGAGGAGTTCACGCCGGTTGAAGGTCACTACGACAGCGACCACGACAGCTTGGGACGTCATTTAATTGCCTTTGGTCTTGGATGGTTGGAAACGGCGCCGAAGCAGCAGGCCGGCCAGCTTCCAAGGTTCAACGAAAACTCTGTAGGCGACCCTGCCGGGATGCAGCACCAGGCGCCAGGCCCATTCAAGGCCCAAGCGGCCCAACCAACGGGGGGCAAGCTTTTGGACGCCGGCAAGCTGTTCTATCGCTCCCCCGACCGCACAGTAGACCGCGGGTGGAAACTGTTCGAGTCGGCGATGCAGGACCGTTTCCTGAAGGGGCATCCCCAGCCCCAGCAAAACGAGTTGGGGCCGGAACAAGTTCAGCCAGTCCAGCACGGCAACTTCCAAGGCCTCATCCCAGGCTTCGCCTGGCATTCCCTCCACGCTTGCCCCTGGAACGATTGAAGCCAATGCGGAAACTGCCTTGGTATTGGCCTCACGGCCCGCGCCGATGACCGCAATCCTCTGCAACCCGGAAATCTTTCCGAGTTCAGGAATCCAGTCCATGGAACCGAGCCGGTAGGCCATGGTTCCCTCACCAATGGGCTGCAGTTGCCGTTTGTGGGCCAATCCCCACAGCATGGCTACAGGAGCACCATCAAGGAGGACGATCGAGCTGTTCTCATAGACCGAGCGAACATCGGACCGTGAATGCATCAAGGTGACGCTGTGGAGATTGTGTCCTACAACAGTGCTGGTGGTTCCGGCCGCGAGGAGGCCACCCATGGCGTCAAGAAGTTCCTGGACGCGCATCGGAGTGGCGTCGACGTCAAGGACGGGGACGCGTTGGCGTGCTGGAATCATTCGGGCTTGGCTTCGCTGGGGGCCTCGGGCTTCACCGTTTCGGGCAGAGCTTCCTCGTTGGGCACAGCGTCTTCGTTGGGCGCAGCGTCTTCGTTGGGCACAGCCTCGCCTGCTGGCTCTGAATCCTCGACGACGGCGGCCGCCTCTGTTGCGGCTGTCGGCTCACCCTCCGCAGCGGGCGCTTCAACACTTTCGCCAATGCCGAGGATCGAGGGGACGATCTCGCGGAGGCGTTCCAGTTCGATGGCCCCCTGGCGCACTACGCGGAAGGGCGTGGACGTAGCATCAACGATCGTGGAGGGAAGCGCCGCCGTACCCTTGACCGGGCGGAAGCCGCCTTCAAGGTAGACCTCAACCGATTCGGCCAGCTGCAGTCGGGCCTCCGAAGCTGTCTGTGCGGCTTCCTGGCCCGTACGGTTTGCCGAAGATACGGCCAGCGGGCCCGTCATGCCCAGGAGGTCCAAGGCAAGGTGGTCATCAGGCATACGGAGGGCGACGGTGCCCTTTGTGTCACCAAGATCCCAGTCAAGCGAGGGCTGGGCATGCAGGATCAACGTCAGTCCCCCAGGCCAAAAAGCCTGTGCCAAGGCGCGCGCGTCGGCGGGTACCTCGGTGGCCAGCCCGTCCAAGGCATTAATGCGGGGAATCAGGACAGGAGGAGGCATCTGCCGGCTGCGTCCCTTGGAGGCGAGCAACATGGTCACGGCCAGAGGCGAAAAGGCATCGGCAGCAATCCCATAGACGGTGTCCGTGGGCATCACGATGCACTTCTTTTCGCTGATGGCGCGCTGGGCGTGCTGAAGTCCTTCAGCACGCTGGTCCTCGGAAGTGCAGTTGTAGGTTGTGGTCACAGCGCTATTCTTTCACTCATCAGGCGCGACCCTTGCCAGTATCGCGCTGGTTGCACGTTCTTTGCCGTTCAGGTCAAAGTGTGTGGTGATCTGTTGCCAACGTCCCGCGCGTTGCAGCATACCCGCGATCCACTGTGCCTGGACCTCCGCGTGTTCCATCACGAAGTAGCCCCCGGGTTTCAGGAGCCGCGCCGCAGAGGCCGCTGCCGCCGTCGGGAGTTCCATGCCGTCCGCTCCCCCACCGTACAGCGCTTCGGGAGGATCGTGGAGCGCAACCTCAGGCTCCGTGGGAATCGCATCGGCAGGAATATAGGGCGGATTTGAGACGACGACGTCGAAGGTTCCGTTATGCTCTGGCAGCGCATCCCTGAGATCGCCCTGGACAAGCGAAACCCCCAAGGGTTCAAGGTTTCTAGCTGCCCAAGCATGCGCAAACGTGCTGTATTCCACGGCGTGGACGTGGGCTCCGGGCACCTCGTGGGCGATTGAGCCCGCAATGGCGCCGGAACCTGTGCCGAGGTCCACCACTTTGGGTTCCCGCATGCCGGCCACGTGGTCGATGACCAGCTGGACTACTGATTCAGTCTCCGGCCGGGGAATGAAGACGCCGGGGCCGACGCGTAATTCGAGGTGTCGGAAATACGCGACGCCGGTGATGTGCTGCAAGGGAACACGGCTTGCCCGTTCCTGCACCAGTTCGCCGTAACCGTCGGGAGCGGCAGCGTCGCCAAGCAGCATTGCACGGAGACGGCCAAGGCCTACTCCGAGAAGGTGGTCGGCCAGCAACTCAGCGTCCACGCGCGGACTTGGTACGCCGGCGTCGGACAAAACGGCAGTAGCCTCGCGAACTGCGTCCGCGAGGCTCTGGCCTGGGTAAAACGTCATGGATTAGCCCTGATTGCTGAAGATTGAGGTGCCCTGCGACCGGCTATTCGCCGATTGCATCCAGCCGTGCCTGCTCATCGGCTTCAATCGCGGACTGAATGACCGGCTCAAGATCCCCATTCATCACGGCATCAAGGTTGTAGGCCTTGTAACCGGTGCGGTGGTCCGCAATGCGGTTTTCCGGGAAGTTGTAGGTGCGGATACGCTCCGAACGGTCCATGGTGCGGATCTGGGACTTGCGCTGCTCCGAGTTGGCGGCGTCAATCTGCTCCTGCTGGTGTGCCAGAAGGCGGGCACGAAGAACGCGCATGCCCGCTTCACGGTTCTGCAGCTGCGACTTTTCGTTCTGCATGGCCACGACAATGCCGGTGGGCAAGTGCGTGATGCGAACGGCAGAGTCGGTGGTGTTCACGGACTGGCCGCCCGGGCCGGACGAACGGTAGACGTCGATCTTGAGATCGTTCTGGTTGATTTCCAGTTCTTCGGGCTCATCGACCTCGGGAAGCACCAGGACACCGGCTGCCGAGGTGTGGATGCGGCCCTGGGATTCAGTCACGGGAACACGCTGGACGCGGTGGACGCCGCCCTCAAACTTCAACCGCGCAAAAACTCCTTGCGCGGGGTCGTTTGAGTTGCCCTTGATGGCGACGGCAACGTCCTTGTAGCCACCAAGATCGGATTCGGTGGCGGAAATCATCTCGGTCTTCCAGCCACGGGACTCGGCGTAACGCATGTACATGCGCAGAAGATCGCCGGCGAACAAGGCAGCCTCATCGCCACCTTCCCCACCCTTCACTTCAAGGATGACGTTTCGGGCATCGTCCGGATCGCGCGGGATCAGCAGGCGGCGCAACCTCTCCTGGGCCGCAGGGATCTGTTCCTCCAACTGCTCAACCTCTGCAGCAAAGTCCGGATCCTCGTCAGCCATCTCCTTGGCCGCTTCCAGATCATCATTGAGCCCGCGCCACTTGTTGTAGGCCTCCACGATGCCCTGCAGCTGCGCGGACCGCCGCCCCAACTTCCTGGCAGCAGACTGGTCGGCATAAACGGCAGGATCACTCAACTGCGCCTGAATGGCAGCATGCTCGTCAAGCAATCCCTGTACGGACTCAAACATTTTCAAACCTCTTTCGACTTCTACAAGTCTAATAACTGCAACGCGGGGTCACTTAAGGCCCATTCACTGGGCCGACATGGGCCATATCTGACCCCGCGTTGCTGTTGGGCCAGGAATTCCGTTTAAACAACGACCGCTCAAAATATGCCGGCCACGGGTGGGGCCAGCATATTTTGAGCGGTTAGAGCACAGCTATTTGTCGTTGTCCGACTTCGCTCCGAGCGTCGTCTTCTGGACCTGCATGAGGAACTCGACGTTGCTCTGCGTCTCCCGGATCTTGTTGGTTAGCAGCTCAAGGCTCTGCTGCTGCTCCAGGCCGGAAAGGACGCGGCGCAGCTTCCACATGATCTTGACCTCTTCAGGCGAGAGCAGGTTCTCTTCGCGGCGCGTGCCGGAGGCGTTGACGTCCACAGCCGGGAAGATGCGCTTGTCCGCCAGCTGGCGGGACAGGCGGAGCTCCATGTTGCCGGTGCCCTTGAACTCTTCGAAGATGACCTCGTCCATCTTCGAGCCGGTCTCAACCAGGGCTGTTGCCAGGATGGTCAGCGAGCCACCGTTTTCGATGTTGCGGGCTGCGCCGAAGAACCGCTTGGGCGGGTACAGGGCTGCGGAGTCCACGCCACCGGAGAGGATGCGGCCCGAAGCCGGTGCTGCCAGGTTGTAGGCGCGGCCCAGGCGGGTCATCGAGTCCAGGAGGACTACAACATCCATGCCCATTTCCACGAGGCGCTTGGCGCGTTCGATGGAGAGTTCGGCAACCGTGGTGTGGTCATCGGCCGGACGGTCGAAGGTGGAAGCAATGACTTCACCCTTGACCGTGCGCTGCATGTCCGTGACTTCTTCGGGACGTTCGTCAACCAGCACCATCATGAGGTGGACCTCAGGGTTGTTGGTGGTGATTGCGTTCGCGATGGACTGCAGGATGAGCGTCTTGCCGGCCTTCGGCGGGGAGACGATCAGGCCACGCTGGCCCTTGCCGATCGGAGCCACGAGGTCGATGACACGCGGGCCAATCTTCTTGGGGTCCGTTTCCAGGCGCAGGCGCTCGGACGGGTACAAGGGAACGAGCTTTGCGAACTCGACGCGGTCCTTGAGTTCCTCCGGAGTCTTGCCGTTGACCGAAGTTACGCGAACCAGCGCGTTGAACTTCTGTCGGGCCGACTGCTGGCTGCGGTCTTCACCGTCACGCGGTGCGCGGATGGCACCAACAACGGCATCGCCCTTGCGGAGGTTGTACTTCTTGACCTGTGCCAGGGAGACATAGACGTCGTTCGCGCCGGGGAGGTAGCCGGAGGTACGGATGAACGCGTAGTTCTCCAGTACATCCAGGATGCCTGCCACGGGCAGCAGGACGTCGTCCTCGGTGACCTCGACGTCGTCAACGTCCGGTCCCTGCGCGCGGCCACGACGGCGTTCGTTGCGGTCGCGGAAACGGTCACTGCGGGTGTTGCCGTCACGGCTGTCCTGACCGCCGCGGCGGTCGCTCCGGTCGTTCTGGTCGTTGCGGTCACGACGGTTGCGGCGATTACGGCGGTTGCCGGTGTCGTCGCCGTCGTTGTTGTCTTCACGGCGTCCACGGGTGTTGTCGCGGCGTTCGCGCTGCTGGTCACCCGAGTCGGACTGCTCGCGCTGCTCACGCTGTTCCGTGCGGTCAGTGCGCTGCTCACGCTGCTCGGCGCGGTCAGTGCGCTGCTCGCGCTGCTCACGCTGTTCCGTGCGGTCAGTGCGCTGCTCACGCTGCTC
>NZ_JAQPPK010000060.1 GCF_029952445.1 Paenarthrobacter nitroguajacolicus
TGTGTGGTCAAGTTTTTAAGGGCACACGGTGGATGCCTTGGCATTAGGAGCCGAAGAAGGACGTAGGAATCTGCGATAAGCCTGGGGGAGTTGATAACCGAGCGTTGATCCCAGGATGTCCGAATGGGGAAACCCCGCACAACGCCTTTCGGGGTGATTGTGTGACCCGCATCTGAACACATAGGGTGCGTGGGGGGAACGCGGGGAAGTGAAACATCTCAGTACCCGCAGGAAGAGAAAACAAGAGTGATTCCGTTAGTAGTGGCGAGCGAACGCGGATGAGGCTAAACCGTTTCCATGTGTGATAGCCGGCGGGCGTTGCATGGGCGGGGTTGTGGGACTTTCCGTTCTGGTTCTGCCGGGCCAGTGAGGTGAGAGTGCGTGCATAGGTGAACGGTCTTGAAAGGCCGGCCAGAGAGGGTGTGAGCCCCGTAACCGTAATGTTGTGTGCCGCCTGGAGAGTATCCCAAGTAGCACGGGGCCCGAGAAATCCCGTGCGAATCTGTCAGGACCACCTGATAAGCCTAAATACTTCCTAATGACCGATAGCGGACCAGTACCGTGAGGGAAAGGTGAAAAGTACCCCGGGAGGGGAGTGAAACAGTACCTGAAACCGTGTGCTTACAATCCGTCGGAGCAGTCTTGTTACTGTGACGGCGTGCCTTTTGAAGAATGAGCCTGCGAGTTAGTGTTACGTCGCGAGGTTAACCCGTGTGGGGTAGCCGTAGCGAAAGCGAGTCTGAATAGGGCGAGTGTAGTGGCGTGATCTAGACCCGAAGCGGAGTGATCTACCCATGGCCAGGTTGAAGCGACGGTAAGACGTCGTGGAGGACCGAACCCACTTCAGTTGAAAATGGAGGGGATGAGCTGTGGGTAGGGGTGAAAGGCCAATCAAACTCCGTGATAGCTGGTTCTCCCCGAAATGCATTTAGGTGCAGCGTTGCGTGTTTCTTGCCGGAGGTAGAGCTACTGGATGGCCGATGGGCCCTACAAGGTTACTGACGTCAGCCAAACTCCGAATGCCGGTAAGTCAGAGCGCAGCAGTGAGACTGTGGGGGATAAGCTTCATAGTCGAGAGGGAAACAGCCCAGACCACCAACTAAGGCCCCTAAGCGTGTGCTAAGTGGGAAAGGATGTGGAGTTGCGAAGACAACCAGGAGGTTGGCTTAGAAGCAGCCATCCTTGAAAGAGTGCGTAATAGCTCACTGGTCAAGTGATTCCGCGCCGACAATGTAGCGGGGCTCAAGTACACCGCCGAAGTTGTGGATTTCACACAAGACCCTAGCCTTCGTGGTTCAGGGGTGTGGAGTGGTAGGGGAGCGTCGTGTGGGCAGTGAAGTCGCGGTGGAAACCAGCGGTGGAGCCTACACGAGTGAGAATGCAGGCATGAGTAGCGAAAGACGGGTGAGAAACCCGTCCGCCGAATGATCAAGGGTTCCAGGGTCAAGCTAATCTGCCCTGGGTAAGTCGGGACCTAAGGCGAGGCCGACAGGCGTAGTCGATGGACAACGGGTTGATATTCCCGTACCGGCGAAAAACCGCCCATGCCAAGCGGGGGATACTAACCGCCCGGAGCCTGCCCGCTCACCCTTGTGGTGTTGTGGGTTTTGGCCGAGCGCGGGACCTGATCCCGGGAGGTAAGCGTATTAACAGGTGTGACGCAGGAAGGTAGCCGGGCCGGGCGATGGTTGCCCCGGTCTAAGGATGTAGGGTCAGGGATAGGCAAATCCGTTCCTGTGTGCTTCGAGCACGTTCCTGAGATCTGATGGGACTCCCGTAAGGGGGGATCCGGTGATCCTATGCTGCCAAGAAAAGCATCGACGCGAGGTTTTAGCCGCCCGTACCCCAAACCGACACAGGTGATCAGGTAGAGAATACCAAGGCGATCGAGAGAATTATGGTTAAGGAACTCGGCAAAATGCCCCCGTAACTTCGGGAGAAGGGGGGCCTGCCCCGTGATGGAGACTTGCTCTCCGTGAGCGGGTGTGGGCCGCAGAGACCAGGGGGAAGCGACTGTTTACTAAAAACACAGGTCCGTGCGAAGTCGCAAGACGATGTATACGGACTGACTCCTGCCCGGTGCTGGAAGGTTAAGAGGACCGGTTAGCTCTTCGGAGCGAAGCTGAGAATTTAAGCCCCAGTAAACGGCGGTGGTAACTATAACCATCCTAAGGTAGCGAAATTCCTTGTCGGGTAAGTTCCGACCTGCACGAATGGAGTAACGACTTCCCCGCTGTCTCAACCATAAACTCGGCGAAATTGCAGTACGAGTAAAGATGCTCGTTACGCGCAGCAGGACGGAAAGACCCCGAGACCTTTACTATAGTTTGGTATTGGTGTTCGGAGTGGCTTGTGTAGGATAGGTGGGAGACGTTGAAGCCCGGACGCCAGTTCGGGTGGAGTCATCGTTGAAATACCACTCTGGTCACTTTGGACATCTAACTTCGGCCCGTGATCCGGGTCAGGGACAGTGCCTGATGGGTAGTTTAACTGGGGCGGTTGCCTCCTAAAAAGTAACGGAGGCGCCCAAAGGTTCCCTCAGCCTGGTTGGCAATCAGGTGTCGAGTGTAAGTGCACAAGGGAGCTTGACTGTGAGAGAGACATCTCGAGCAGGGACGAAAGTCGGGACTAGTGATCCGGCGGTACATTGTGGAATGGCCGTCGCTCAACGGATAAAAGGTACCTCGGGGATAACAGGCTGATCTTGCCCAAGAGTCCATATCGACGGCATGGTTTGGCACCTCGATGTCGGCTCGTCGCATCCTGGGGCTGGAGTAGGTCCCAAGGGTTGGGCTGTTCGCCCATTAAAGCGGTACGCGAGCTGGGTTTAGAACGTCGTGAGACAGTTCGGTCCCTATCCGCTGCGCGCGCAGGAAATTTGAGAAGGGCTGTCCTTAGTACGAGAGGACCGGGACGGACGAACCTCTGGTGTGTCAGTTGTACTGCCAAGTGCATCGCTGATTAGCTACGTTCGGATGGGATAACCGCTGAAAGCATCTAAGCGGGAAGCTCGCTTCAAGATGAGATTTCCATACACATATTGTGTGAGAGGCCCCCAGCCAGACCACTGGGTTGATAGGCCGGATGTGGAAGCGAGGACTAAAGACTCGTGAAGCTGACCGGTACTAATAGGCCAACAACTTACACCACACAACACACACTGCACGCGTCCACTATGTGGTTCCCAACCAACAACCCCCTAACAGGGGTTGCACCCAGGAACCAACAACACAACTACATATAGCTGAACAACACCAGCACCACAGTTGTAACCACACAGTCTTCCCACCCCCACACTCTGGGGGAGCGGGTACAAGGGTTACGGCGGTCATAGCGTGGGGGAAACGCCCGGTCCCATTCCGAACCCGGAAGCTAAGACCCACAGCGCCGATGGTACTGCACCCGGGAGGGTGTGGGAGAGTAGGACACCGCCGGACA
>NZ_JAQPPK010000061.1 GCF_029952445.1 Paenarthrobacter nitroguajacolicus
AGGTTGGACGTGGCTGCAGGAGAAGAGACCTCACACATCCTCAGCGGGTTGACTGCCCAGCTGCCTGATCGTGATCCGGAAGAGACCGCGGAGTGGATTGAGTCCCTTGATGCGTTGATCGCTGAGCAGGGTACCGAGCGGGCCCAGTACATTATGCGTTCGTTGTTGCAGCGTGCTGGTGCCCGGTCGGTGGGTGTGCCGATGGTGACGACCACTGATTATGTGAACACGATCCCGGTGGACCAGGAAGCACCGTTCCCGGGGAACGAGGAGTTCGAGCGCCGGTACCGGGCGTATATGCGCTGGAACGCCGCGGTGATGGTCCATCGTGCGCAGCGTTCGGATATTGGTGTGGGCGGGCACATTTCCACCTATGCCGGGGCCGCGACCCTGTACGAGGTCGGGTTCAACCACTTCTTCCGCGGCAAGGACCACCCTTCGGGCGGGGACCAGGTGTTCTTCCAGGGCCACGCCTCGCCGGGGATGTACGCCAGGGCGTTCATGGAAGGCCGCCTCTCGGAGGAGGATTTGGACGGGTTCCGTCAGGAAAAGTCCAAGGAAGGCCACGCCCTGTCCTCCTACCCGCACCCGCGCCTGATGCCGGACTTCTGGGAATTCCCGACCGTGTCGATGGGTATCGGCCCGATGAACGCGATCTACCAGGCCCAGTCCAACCGGTACCTGCAGAACCGTGGGATCAAGGACACCACGGACCAGCAGGTCTGGGCGTTCCTCGGGGACGGGGAAATGGACGAGCCCGAGTCCCGTGGCTTGCTCCAGCTCGCCGCGAACGAGAACCTGGACAACCTGAACTTCGTGATCAACTGCAACCTCCAGCGCCTGGACGGGCCGGTGCGCGGTAACGGCAAAATCATGCAGGAACTCGAAGCGTTCTTCCGCGGTGCGGGCTGGAACGTGATCAAGGTCGTCTGGGGCCGTGAGTGGGACTCCCTGCTCGAAGCGGACACCGACGGGGCGTTGGTGAAAATCATGAACGAAACCCCCGATGGTGACTACCAGACCTACAAGGCCGAGTCCGGCGGGTTCGTCCGGGAACACTTCTTCGGCAAGTCCCCGCAGACCAAGGACATGGTCGCGGACCTGGACGACGAACAGATCTGGGGCCTCAAACGCGGCGGACACGACTACCGCAAGGTCTACGCCGCCTATAAGGCAGCGACCGAGTTCAAGGGCAAACCCACGGTGATCCTGGCCAAAACCGTCAAGGGCTACGGCCTGGGACCGCACTTCGAGGGCCGCAACGCGACCCACCAAATGAAGAAACTGACCATGGAAGACCTCAAAGCCTTCCGTGACCACCTCCGCATCCCCATCAGCGATGACCAACTCGACGCGGACCTCTACCGGCCCCCGTACTACCACCCCGGCATGGACGCCCCGGAAATCAAATACCTCATGGAACGCCGGGCAGAGCTCGGCGGGTTCGTCCCCGAACGCCGCCGCACCCACACCCCCGTGACCCTGCCCGAGGCCAAGTCCTACGAAGTCGCCAAACGCGGATCCGGCAAACAACAAGCCGCGACCACCATGGCCTTCGTCCGGCTCCTCAAGGACCTGATGCGGGACAAGAACTTCGGGGCCCGGTTCGTGCCCGTCGTCCCGGACGAATCACGGACCTTCGGGATGGACGCGTTCTTCCCGACCGCGAAAATCTACAACCCCAAAGGCCAGAACTACCTCTCCGTGGACCGCGACCTCGTCCTGGCCTACAAAGAATCCCCCGCAGGCCAACTGATCCACCCCGGCATCAACGAAGCCGGCGCCGTCGCAGCATTCACCGCCGCCGGAACCGCCTACGCCACCCACGGCGAACCGCTCGTCCCGATCTACGTGTTCTACTCCATGTTCGGCTTCCAACGCACCGGCGATTCCTTCTGGGCCGCCGCGGACCAAATGACCCGCGGCTTCATCATCGGCGCGACCGCAGGACGGACCACCCTCACCGGCGAAGGACTCCAACACGCCGACGGACACTCCCCCCTCCTGGCCTCCACCAACCCCGCCGTACGCACCTACGACCCCGCCTACGGCTACGAAATCGGCCACATCATCCGCCACGGACTCGAACAAATGTACGGACCCGACTCGGACGATAAGAACGTGATGTACTACCTCACCGTCTACAACGAGCCCATCACCCAACCCGCCGAACCCGAAAACCTCGACACCACCGGGCTGATCAAGGGCATCTACCACCTCGCCGAAGCCCCCGAAGCGGTCAACGGCAACAACAACCGGCCCACCGCGAACATCCTCGCCTCCGGCGTATCAGTGCCCTGGGCCCTCGAAGCCGCCCGCATCCTGAACGAAGACTGGGGAGTCGCCGCGAACGTCTTCTCCGTGACCTCCTGGAACGAACTCCGACGCGACGGACTCGACGCCGAAGAACACGCCTTCCTCAACCCCGGCCAACCCACCCGCACACCCTTCATCACCGAACAACTCGCCGGCCACAACGGACCCGTCATCGCCGTGTCCGACTACATGAAAGCCGTCCCCGACCAAATCCGCCAATTCATCCCCAACGACTTCGCCTCCCTCGGAGCAGACGGCTTCGGCTTCTCCGACACCCGCCAAGCCGCACGCCGCTACTTCAAAAACGACACCCACTCCATCGTCGCCAAAACCCT
>NZ_JAQPPK010000062.1 GCF_029952445.1 Paenarthrobacter nitroguajacolicus
CTGTTGTTTGAGAACTCAATAGTGTGCCAAGTTTGTTGATACCGATTGTTTTATTGATTGGTTGAATTATGCCGGATTGCCCGCACCCCCGTGTGTGGTGGTCTGGTTTTCAGCTGGTTTCGAATTTTGTGCAGCCGCGTTTGCCGTTATTTCCGGTGGGTGTGGTTGTGTCTGTTATTTTTCAACGGAGAGTTTGATCCTGGCTCAGGATGAACGCTGGCGGCGTGCTTAACACATGCAAGTCGAACGATGATCCCAGCTTGCTGGGGGATTAGTGGCGAACGGGTGAGTAACACGTGAGTAACCTGCCCTTGACTCTGGGATAAGCCTGGGAAACTGGGTCTAATACCGGATATGACCATCTGGCGCATGTCATGGTGGTGGAAAGCTTTTGTGGTTTTGGATGGACTCGCGGCCTATCAGCTTGTTGGTGGGGTAATGGCCTACCAAGGCGACGACGGGTAGCCGGCCTGAGAGGGTGACCGGCCACACTGGGACTGAGACACGGCCCAGACTCCTACGGGAGGCAGCAGTGGGGAATATTGCACAATGGGCGCAAGCCTGATGCAGCGACGCCGCGTGAGGGATGACGGCCTTCGGGTTGTAAACCTCTTTCAGTAGGGAAGAAGCGAAAGTGACGGTACCTGCAGAAGAAGCGCCGGCTAACTACGTGCCAGCAGCCGCGGTAATACGTAGGGCGCAAGCGTTATCCGGAATTATTGGGCGTAAAGAGCTCGTAGGCGGTTTGTCGCGTCTGCTGTGAAAGACCGGGGCTCAACTCCGGTTCTGCAGTGGGTACGGGCAGACTAGAGTGCAGTAGGGGAGACTGGAATTCCTGGTGTAGCGGTGAAATGCGCAGATATCAGGAGGAACACCGATGGCGAAGGCAGGTCTCTGGGCTGTAACTGACGCTGAGGAGCGAAAGCATGGGGAGCGAACAGGATTAGATACCCTGGTAGTCCATGCCGTAAACGTTGGGCACTAGGTGTGGGGGACATTCCACGTTTTCCGCGCCGTAGCTAACGCATTAAGTGCCCCGCCTGGGGAGTACGGCCGCAAGGCTAAAACTCAAAGGAATTGACGGGGGCCCGCACAAGCGGCGGAGCATGCGGATTAATTCGATGCAACGCGAAGAACCTTACCAAGGCTTGACATGAACCGGAAAGACCTGGAAACAGGTGCCCCGCTTGCGGTCGGTTTACAGGTGGTGCATGGTTGTCGTCAGCTCGTGTCGTGAGATGTTGGGTTAAGTCCCGCAACGAGCGCAACCCTCGTTCTATGTTGCCAGCGGTTCGGCCGGGGACTCATAGGAGACTGCCGGGGTCAACTCGGAGGAAGGTGGGGACGACGTCAAATCATCATGCCCCTTATGTCTTGGGCTTCACGCATGCTACAATGGCCGGTACAAAGGGTTGCGATACTGTGAGGTGGAGCTAATCCCAAAAAGCCGGTCTCAGTTCGGATTGGGGTCTGCAACTCGACCCCATGAAGTCGGAGTCGCTAGTAATCGCAGATCAGCAACGCTGCGGTGAATACGTTCCCGGGCCTTGTACACACCGCCCGTCAAGTCACGAAAGTTGGTAACACCCGAAGCCGGTGGCCTAACCCTTGTGGGGGGAGCCGTCGAAGGTGGGACCGGCGATTGGGACTAAGTCGTAACAAGGTAGCCGTACCGGAAGGTGCGGCTGGATCACCTCCTTTCTAAGGAGCTGCTAACAACATGTTCTCCTGCCTGCATGGGTGGGGGGTGGTTGTCAGTGTTGCCCATTGCGCAGGCGTTTGTTCTGCGGTGGGTGCTCATGGGTGGAATATCAACGAATCAAAGTTTTTTGGCATGGCCTTTGTGGTTGTGTCCTGGTGCCAGTACGGCAGTGCCCGC
>NZ_JAQPPK010000063.1 GCF_029952445.1 Paenarthrobacter nitroguajacolicus
CTAGACGATATGTGTGTGGGGGGAGGGCGCCGTTTGGTGGGTTGGTTCCTTCTGAGGGGCGATTGTTGCCGGACCGGTTCCCGGAGCGTCAGCTTTGGCGGGGCCCTCTCGGTTGGTTTTTCGTGGCGCTCCGGGGACCGCTTCGGCGCGTCTGGCCCGTATCAGAAGGGCCGCGTGTAGGTGTTGGTCCGGTTGGGTCTGCTGGGTGGCGGGATGGGGCTGGAACCTTCTCTTCAACGGTTCTCGTGGGTTGCCCCAGACTTGATCCAGGGGGTAGAGCCACATTTGAAGGTTGGAGGTTCCAGCTATGTTTGAGCGTACTCACGTCGGCCTGGATGTCCACGCTTTGACTGTCGTCGCTTGTGCGATCGATGGCCAGACCGGTGAGATCTTCCGGGGCCGGCTCACACCGGATCACGGTGAAATTCTGGAATGGATCAAAACACTGCCAGGCCCGTGCCGGGTGGTTTATGAGGCCGGACCGACCGGATTCCCGCTGGCCAGGGCCTTGCGCGCTGCCGGGATCGAGTGCCTGGTCGCGGCCCCGTCAAAGCTCCAGCGTCCGCCCGGTGACCGGGTCAAAACAGACCGCAACGACGCCCTGCATCTGGCCCGGTTGTTGAAACTGGACCAGATCACCGAGGTCACGGTCCCAAGCCCGTCCCAGGAAGCTGCGCGGGACTTGGTCCGTGCCCGGGAAGACATCCGGGGAGATCTGATGCGAGCCCGGCACCGGGTCTCCAAACTGCTGCTCCGCCAAGGCATTCACTACACCGGCGGCCATACGTGGACCCAAGAGCACCTCGCCTGGCTCTACGGTCAACGCTTCGATTCACCGGCCCTGCAACTGACCTACGACCTCGCGCTCGAATCAGTCACCGAAATCCTTGACCGCCGTTCGCGGGCCGACGCGGCCATCCGGGCCATGGCCTACGACAGCGAGTACACCCCCGTAGTGCGCGCCCTTGAATGCCTCCGGGGCATCTCAATGCTCACGGCCTTCGGCCTGGCCGTTGAAATCGGTGACTGGAACCGGTTCACCGGCCGGACCATCGGCGCTTATCTCGGCCTGGTACCCAGCGAAAACTCATCCGGCCAGCACCGTTCCCAAGGGTCAATCACCAAAACCGGGAACACCCACGCACGCCGGCTCCTCGTGGAAGCAGCCTGGCACCACCGTCGCTCCTATACCCACCCTTCCCAAGCACTGCGCTCCCGCTGGGAAGCAGCAACCCCTTGGGAAAGGGCACGCGGGAAAGCAGGCAACAAACGCCTGCACGAACGTTGGCTCGTCTACCAGGAACACCGGAAACGTCCCGTCATCGCCAACGTCGCGATCGCCCGTGAACTCGCCGGCTGGTGCTGGTCACTGGCAAGCGAAGCCCAACGCACCGCACAGCAACAGATCCCCTAAACGCCCGGGACCTCAACACCCAAAAGGAGGGACACCGGGTAAAACCGGCAGCGCACGGAGCGAACTCGCGACCCAACTATGAGCAACCTTCCAAGGCCACGCCCGACCCTAGAGAAGCGATAGGCTCCAGCCGGACACCTCGTCCTGCGGTAACCAACCCGCGCATATTAGTCTGACCACGCCGTCGCCGACGACACGCTGCCCCCCCGAGACCCGGACCAAAAAGGAAGCGACCCCGGAACCAAACCGGGATCGCTTCCCCACGCCCGTTGACAAAACGAACTACATATTAGTTGGGTAG
>NZ_JAQPPK010000064.1 GCF_029952445.1 Paenarthrobacter nitroguajacolicus
GTGAACTGCTCCCCTGAAGTTGGACTGAGATTTTCAGTTCCGATTTGAGGGGAGCAGTTTTTTGAGTTCGCGTAGTTCTTTGTCTGTGGTGCAGCGCGTGTCGGCTGTAGCGTGTTTTGAGAGGGGTCTTGGGTATCGGACGACTGCACGGTACCTAGATGCGCCCCCTGTGCCGGTGAGGTCGTTGTATGGGCTTTGGAGGATTCATGGGCGAGGAGCGCTGGTGACAAAGACACCGAAGTCATACTCTTTCGAGGTCAAACTGGCGTTGGTGCAGCGGTTCCTTGCGGGCGAAACCGGCTCTGAGCTGGCCGTTGAAGCGGGCCTGTCTTCGCGTCAACTGTTGCAGACATGGGTCAGGGCTTATCGATTGGAGGGCGAGGACGGTTTGCGGTCTAAATCGAAAGGCAGGTCGGCTAAAGGGCAGGGTGCGCCTTCCCTGAAGTCCGGGACCACGCCATCCGCGAGGTCCGAGGCCTTGCCTTCGGTGAGGTCCAAGGCTGTGCCGCCAGGGAAGTCCGAGACCGCGCCTCCGGTGAAGTCCAGGGCCACGTTACGGGCTGAGGAAAGCTCGGAACTTGAGCAACTGCGTCGGGAGAATGAGCTGTTACGGGCTGAGGTGGCCTACTTGGGAAAATTGCGGGCCTTGAGGGCTCAGGAACGACGGTGAAGGTTCAAGCCCTCGTTGCCCTCAAGGCTGATTACCCGCTCCCGGTTCTGCTGCAGGTCGCGGGCCTGGCACGCTCGACGTTCTTCTATCATCAGGCCCGGCTCCTGTCCCCGGACCCGAAGGAAGCTCTCAAGACTGCCATCACAACGATCTTCACGACCAACCACGGCCGTTACGGACATCGCCGCATCCACACCGAGCTGGTGAAGCAAGGATGGACGGTGGCGAAGAAGACCGTGCTGAAACTGATGCGCGCCCTGGCCCTGCGCTGCAAGGTCCGGCGGCGGAAACGCTACAACTCCTACCAAGGCGAGCAGGGTGTGATTGCACCGAACCTGCTGAACCGGGAGTTCGACGCAGATGCCCCGAACCAGAAGTGGGTCACTGACGTCACCGAGTTCCGCGTCGGGGACCGGAAGCTCTACCTTTCACCCGTCATGGACCTTTTCGACCGGCAAATCATCTCCTATTCCATCGGTAACTCCCCGAACCTGGAACTGGCCAACGCCTCGCTGCGTCAGGCCATCACCTGCCTGGAACCGGGTCAAAAACCGTTGGTGCACTCGGACCAAGGCTTCCAATACCAGCACCTGTTCTGGCGCCAGCTACTCAGCGAAGCCGGCGCCACCCAGTCAATGTCCCGCAAGGGCAACTGCTACGACAACGCGGTCATGGAGAACTTCTTCGGACACCTCAAAGAAGAACTCTTCCACCACGTCCGGTTCCTCAGCACCGACGCCCTGGCAACAGCACTGCACGAGTACATCCACTGGTACAACAACGAAAGGATCTCCACCAAACTCGACGGTCAGAGCCCGGTCCAATACCGGACCCAGACCCTCGCAGCCTAAAATCCCAATTAGCCAGTCCAACAATCGGGGACCAGTTCA
>NZ_JAQPPK010000065.1 GCF_029952445.1 Paenarthrobacter nitroguajacolicus
CCTCGTCGGCAGCGTCAGATGTGTACAAGGGCCAGCAGCGGGCGCGGCGGCACGGCAGACGCGTCGGCGCAGCACAGCCGACTGGCACAGACGGCAAAGGGCCCGGCAGCGGAACTTGTGGTTCCGGCGCCGGGCCCTTTGAGTGTCAACCGTTCTTGTTGCGAGAGCGGTGGACGGGATCCTTCGCAGCCTAGTCGGCGTACGGGTCCGCGATACCTACGTACTGGGTGTAGAGGTACTCTTCGATGCCTTCGGAGCCGCCTTCGCGTCCCAGGCCGGACTGCTTGACGCCACCGAAAGGTGCCGCGGCGTTGGAGATCACGCCGGCGTTCAGACCCAGCATGCCGGTCTCGATCCGTTCGCTGATCCGCAGGCCACGGTTGAGGTCCTTGGTGAAGACGTAGGCCACCAAGCCGTATTCGGTGTTGTTGGCCAGGCGAACGGCGTCGTCTTCGGTGGCGAAGGTGATGATCGGGGCAACCGGTCCGAAGATTTCTTCCTGGAGGATGCGGGCATCGGCGGCAACGTTCTTCAGCACCGTGGGCTGGTAGAAGTAGCCGGGGCCGTCGACGGCGGCACCACCGGTAACTGCCTCGGCGCCACCTTCGACAGCTTCGGTAACGAGGGCGTGGACACCGTCGCGGGCCTTGCCGTCGATCAGCGGGCCAACCTTGGATTCGGGCTCGGTGCCACGGGCGGTGGTGAGGGAACCGATCTTGGCCGCGAACTTCTCTGCGAACTCGTCAGCAACCGATTCGTGCACGATGAAGCGGTTGGCTGCGGTGCAGGCCTCGCCCATGTTGCGCATCTTCGCAGCGATCGCACCTTCGACGGCCTTGTCCAGGTCGGCGTCTTCGAAGACGACGAACGGGGCGTTGCCGCCAAGCTCCATGGAGGTACGCAGGACCTTGTCGGCAGCTTCGCGGATGAGGGCCTGGCCCACGGGGGTGGAGCCGGTGAAGGAGATCTTCCGGAGACGGTCGTCCTTGATCAGCGGGCCGGTGACAGCGCCGGCCGTGGAGGTCTGGATGACGTTCAGGACACCGGCGGGAAGGCCGGCTTCCTGCATGACCTGGGCGAACAGCAGGCTGGTCAGCGGGGTCAGGTTGGCGGGCTTGAGCACCATGGTGCAGCCGGCGGCGACGGCGGGGGCTACCTTGCGGGTGGCCATGGCCAGCGGGAAGTTCCACGGGGTGATCAGCAGGCAGGGGCCGACGGGCTTCTTCTGCACGAGGAGGCGGTTCTTGCCGTCGGGTGCTGCGGAGTAGCGGCCGGAGACGCGTACGGCTTCCTCGGAGAACCAGCGCAGGAACTCGGCACCGTAGGTTACTTCGCCGCGTGCTTCGGCCAGCGGCTTGCCCATTTCGAGGGTCATGAGCAGTGCGAAGTCCTCGGCACGCTCGGTGACCAGCTCAAAGGCGCGGCGCAGGATTTCGCCGCGTTCGCGCGGCGCCGTGCGGGCCCAGTCGGCCTGGGCGGCAGC
>NZ_JAQPPK010000066.1 GCF_029952445.1 Paenarthrobacter nitroguajacolicus
TGTACTGCCCAGGGAGGTTGGTTAGCCGGCTGACGGGTGGTTTGTTCCCGAGTGCGGTGTGGGGCCTGTGGTGATTGTAATAGTGGATCCAGGCGGGTAGGGCCTCTCGTCGGGTGGTTTCGGTGCCGTAGAACTTCGCGTAGGCCCATCCATCGTTGAGGGTTCGGTGGAACCTTTCGATCTTGCCGTTGGTTTGGGGCCTGTAGGGGCGTGTTCGTTTCGGGGTGATGGCCAGCTCGGCGCAGGCGGCTTTCCAGGCGTTGGAGACGTAGGCGGATCCGTTGTCGGAGAGGACCCGTTTGGTGGTGATCCCTTGGGTGGCGAACCATGCCACGGCTCGTTGGAGAACGGCGATGGCGGTGACGGCTTTCTCATCGGCGTGGATTTCGGCGTAGGCGACGCGGGAGTAGTCATCCAGGACTGTGTGGACGTAGGCGGTGCCGTTCCTGGGGTGCTTGCTGGAACGCTTGTAGCCGCTGCGTGCAGCTGAAGTCCTTGAGTTCTTTCCGCCCTCGACCCGGCCGAGGTAGCGGTGGCCGCCGCCGTCGGGAATGTTTCCGAACTTGGTGACATCGACGTGGAGCATCTCGCCCGGGGCTGTGTGTTCGTAGCGGCGGACTGGTTCTCCGGTGACCCGGTCAATGTAGCGCAGCCGGTTGATCCGGCACCGAACCAGAATCGCATGAACCGTCGATGCCGGCATGCCCAGGAGCCCAGCGATCTGCACCGGCCCCAACCGCTTGCGCCACCGCAGGGCGACAATGCGTTTGACCAGTTCCCGTGGGGTGCGGGTGGGGCTGCGGCGGGGACGCGAGGATCTGTCACCCATTCCTTCGCTACCGAGTTCGAGGTAGCGGGTGACCCAACGCTTGGCGGTAGGCCATGAGACCCTGAAAAACTTTGCTGCCTCGGTGATCGTCCAGTGCTGGTCAACGACCAATTGGGCGAGTTTCAAACGGGCTTTTGGGGTCAACATTGCGTTAGCGTGGGACACGAAGGCCTCCTGGGTGTGCAGCGGTTTCTTAGACAGCTCCACTCCACACCGGGAGGCCTTCGTCATCCCGGAAATCTCACGCCGTGTCCTCACACGGCCTCAACCAATCTCCCTGGGCAGTACA
>NZ_JAQPPK010000067.1 GCF_029952445.1 Paenarthrobacter nitroguajacolicus
GAAGACCTCTTAGGTTGGTGGTTACCACACACACCGAACGACTAAGAGGTCTTCATGGTCCACCGTAATGCCCGCCTGACTCCCACCGGTAGAAGGATCCTTGTCCAGCGTGTTCTGCAGGGCCGCCCTGTGTCCCACGTGGCCAAAGAAATGGGGGTGTCCCGCACCTGTGCGCACCGCTGGTTCAAGCGTTTCCTCTCAGAGGGATGGGCAGGGATGCAGGACCGTTCTTCACGGCCGCGTTCGTGCCCGCAGGCGACTTCCGCAGCGAAAATCAACGAGGTGATCGCGGCGCGGGAAAAATATCGGGAAGGGCCCGAAGAACTGGCCGAACGCTGCAAGATCCCGGCCCGGACGGTCTCACGGATCATCGCCCGGGCCGGGCTGCCCCGGTTGTGGGAACTGGACCCGATCAGCGGCGAACGCATCCGGGCCGGTCGTGCGACCAACCACCGCTACGAGCGCGACACGGCCGGGGAGCTGGTGCATATCGATGTGAAGAAACTCGGGAAAATCCCGCAGGGTGGAGGCTAGCAGCGAGCAGGTCAGAGGTCGCGGCATCGGCTTTGACTACGTCCATGTGGCCGTCGATGACCACTCCCGTCTGGCCTATGTCGAGGTCCTGCCCGATGAGACAGGCACCACCTGTGCGCGGTTCCTGGCCAACGCCGCAGCGTTCATGGCCGCCAACGGAGCCCCCGTGCAAGAAGTCATGACCGACAACGCCCTGGCCTATATACGGTCCACGGCCTTCGCGAAGGTCGTGGCCGATCTGGGAGCCAAGCACCGACGCACGAAACCCCGGAGCCCGTGGCAAAACGGCAAGGCCGAACGGTTCAACCGCACCCTCCAGGAAGGCTGGGCCTACAAGAATGCCTACGACTCCAACAACCACCGCGCACAAGCCCTCACCGGCTGGCTAGACTTCTACAACCACCGACGCACTCACTCAGCACTCGGAGGACGACCACCCATCAGCAGATGTAACCAACCTGCTGGCTGAGTACA
>NZ_JAQPPK010000068.1 GCF_029952445.1 Paenarthrobacter nitroguajacolicus
AAGAAGAGTTATTTTTGGCCGCCTACCGAACCGTACACACCTTCCGGCTTTCCGTTTCGCACCCGGCGACTCAGAAAACAATACACGCCCCACAACCCCAACGCAAATCCACCACCCAACACCCCCAAAACCCCCACCAACCCAACCAAATCCCCGTCGGATCCCACCGTGACCACGCTGCCAGCGGGTGGGAGGATGGGACGCATGGAACTGCACATCACCGGCGATGCCGCCGCGGACAAGCTACTCAGCGAAGACGCCTTCGCATTGTTGACGGGCATGCTGCTCGATCAGCAAGTCACTATGGAATCTGCTTTTGCCGGCCCGGAGAAAATCCTTACGCGACTTGGCACCCTGGAACCGGGTGTTGTCGCGGAGCAAGATCCGGACAGGTTCGTGGAGCTCTTCAAAGAGCGGCCGGCCGTCCATCGTTTCCCTGGCTCGATGGCAGGCAGGGTCCAGGCGCTGGCAGCTACGGTGCATGACGACTGGGACGGAGATGCGGCCGCGATCTGGACGAGGGGGAATCCCGATGGCCCAGAGGTCTTGCGCAGGCTCCAGGCCCTGCCTGGATATGGGGAGCAGAAAGCGAAAATCTTCCTGGCACTTTTGGGCAAGCAGTGCGGCCTCACAGCTCAAGGGTGGCAGGAGGCCGCCGGCCACTATGGCCAAGATGGCTCCTACCTGTCCGTAGCCGACATCGTGGACCCGGACTCCCTGGTAAAGGTTCGCGCCAGCAAGCAAGCAGCGAAGGCTGCCGCGAAGACAACTGCTTCCTGAACGGGCTCGCCCGTTTCCCTATGGATTCCCCGCGGGCCTGGATTGAACCGTCAGGCCGGGGTCGCTGACGCGGCCGGGGGTTTCCGGAGCGTGGGTTGTTTGGTGGTTAAAGTGGGAGAGCCCCGACCTGTGGTCGGGGCTCTCACCTTTAATGGTTGTCCGGCGGTGTCCTACTCTCCCACACCCTCCCGGGTGCAGTACCATCGGCGCTGTGGGTCTTAG
>NZ_JAQPPK010000069.1 GCF_029952445.1 Paenarthrobacter nitroguajacolicus
CCTGAAGGCCGTAAGTTGCTGCGCGTTGAGCAGCGTAACTCGGCGGTCCCGGTTGAACGTAAGCCTGAGTGGATCAAGGCCAAGGTCCAGATGGGTCCGGAGTTTGTCCAGCTCAAGAACCTGGTCAAGAAAGAAGGCCTGCACACGGTCTGTGAAGAGGCCGGTTGCCCGAACATTTTCGAGTGCTGGGAAGACAAGGAAGCGACGTTCCTGATCGGCGGGTCCGAATGCACCCGGCGCTGTGATTTCTGCCAGATCGACACCGGCAAGCCCTCCCCGGTGGACATGTTCGAACCCACCAAGGTAGCCCGCTCCGTGCAGGCCATGCAGCTGCGCTACGCCACCGTGACCGGAGTGGCCCGCGACGACCTCGAAGACGAAGGCGTCTGGCTGTACGCCGAAACGGTCCGGAAAATCCACGAACTGAACCCCGGCACCGGGGTGGAACTGCTGATCCCGGACTTCTCCGGCAAACCCGAGAACATCGCCGCGATCTGCGATTCCAAACCCGAGGTCTTCGCGCACAACGTCGAGACCGTGCCCAGGATCTTCAAGCGGATCCGGCCCGCGTTCCGCTACGAACGCTCCCTCGATGTCATCACCCAGGGCCGGGACTTGGGCATGGTCACCAAGTCCAACCTGATCCTGGGCATGGGCGAAACCCGCGAGGAAATCTCCGAAGCCCTCCGCGACCTGCACCAGGCCGGCTGTGACCTGATCACCATCACCCAGTACCTGCGCCCCTCCGAACGGCACCTGCCCGTGGACCGGTGGGTCAAACCCCAGGAATTCGTGGACCTCCAGCACGAAGCCGAAGAAATCGGCTTCCTCGGCGTCATGTCCGGGCCGCTGGTCCGCTCCTCCTACCGCGCCGGCCGCCTCTGGGCCACCGCCATGCGCAAAAAGGGCTGGGACATCCCCGAAGCCCTGGCCCACATCGAGTCCTC
>NZ_JAQPPK010000007.1 GCF_029952445.1 Paenarthrobacter nitroguajacolicus
CTCCCCGGTCGAAGCCCGCGAGACCTCGGCGACCCTGAGCGGCCCCGGCTGTCGTGGCGCGACCTACGCCCGTCCAGCCCGGTGGGCAGCCACGCCGCCCGGTATCTGCTCGGCATCGCCGCCGCCGGCGTCACCGTCGCGACCACCGGAATCGGCCACCCCTACTGGACCTACGTCACAGCATCCGTCCCCATGTCGGCACCCGACCTGCACGCCCGCCTCATCCGCGCCGCCCAGCGGGTCATCGGCACCGCCGCCGGCCTCGGCGTCGCAGCCCTCGTCCTGGCCACCCACCCCAGCAGCTATGCTGCGATCATCTTGATCGCTGTGCTCCAGGCGTGCACCGAGCTGACGACCGGGCGGAACTACAGCCTCGGCCTGGTCTTCTTCACCCCGATGGCCCTCCTGCTCGGCGATCTCATGCTGCCAGCCCCGATCGACACCCTCCTGACCCAGCGCGCCCTCGAGACCGTTATTGGTCTCACCATCGCCCTGGCCGCCACTGTCATCACCCACGAAAGGCGCACTCCTCAGAGCCGGACCCCGCCACGCGATAACCTGCTCGACCGCGCGTAAAGGCCGCGCCGCTGACCCTCAGCGGGCTAACTGCCCGCTGACATCCGCTGTTTGCGCTACTTCCTGAGTGCATCTTCCAGCCAGGACCTCAGCACCGGGGCCGGAGCCGCGCCGGCCTGCCGGGCGATGACCTTCCCGTCGACCATAACCATCAGCGTTGGAACGGCCTGTATGGAGAATCTGGCGGAGAGCTGTGGAGAGTGATCCACGTCGACCTTCACAAGTTTGATTTGCCCCGCACGCTCGTGCGCCAACTGGTCCAGTACCGGGCTTACCATCCGGCAGGGTCCGCACCAGACCGCCCAGAAGTCCACCATCACCGGAACGCCGGACCGCTCGGCGATGTCGCCGAAGTCGTCGTCGCTTGCTTCAACCACCCAGGGAAGGTCCCGGTGGCAATTCCCGCAGCGCGGCCGGCCCTCCGCAGCGGCCGGCACGCGGTTGGACTTGCCACAATGGGGACATTTGGTAATGGCTTTGTTCACGGGGTTCCGGCCTCTTCCATTTCGCTGGCGGTGTACTCCACGAGGAGTTCGCCTTCGGCCGCTGTCACGGTCACTACTCCCCCCTCGGCGATGCTGCCGCGCAGCAGGGCCCGGCCCACTTGGGTTTCCACTACATGGGAAATGTAGCGGCGTAGCGGGCGGGCTCCGTAGATGGGATCGAAGCCACGTTCGGCGATCAGCACACGAGCCTCCTCGGTCAGGTGCAGCTCTATTTGCTGCTCGGCCAACCGCTGGCGCAGTTGTTGGAACTGCAGGTCCACAATGCGTTCGATCTGCGGCAGGCCGAGCGGCGTGAACAGCACGGTATCGTCCACACGGTTCAGGAACTCGGGACGGAAGTGGCCCCGGAGCTCCCCCAACACCATACTGCGCGCCTCCTCGGTGATCGTCCCGCCTTCGGTGGAACCCTCCAAAAGATATTGGGAACCGATATTGGAGGTCATGATGATCACGGTATTGCGGAAATCAACCGTCCGGCCCTGGGAGTCCGTAACCCTGCCGTCGTCCAGGACCTGCAAGAGGGTGTTGAAAATGTCCGGGTGGGCCTTTTCCACCTCATCGAAAAGCACCACCGAATACGGCTTGCGGCGCACGGCCTCGGTGAGTTGGCCGCCCTCGTCGTAACCGATATAGCCCGGAGGGGCACCCAAGAGCCGGCTCACGGTGTGCCGCTCCTGGTACTCGCTCATGTCCAGCCGGATCATCGCGTTTTCACTGTCGAAAAGGGCCGCGGCAAGGGCCTTGGCGAGTTCGGTCTTGCCGACGCCGGTCGGTCCCAGGAAAATGAACGATCCGATGGGCCGACGCGGATCCCGGATGCCGGAGCGGGCGCGGATAATGGCATCCGTGACCGCACCGATTGCTTCTTCCTGGCCGATCACGCGGGCGCGCAGGATCTCGTCCAAATGCAGGACTTTCTCCCGTTCTCCCTGCTTCAGCCGCGCCACCGGAATGCCTGTCCAAGCCGCGACGATGTCGGCGATCTCGTCCTCCGTCACCACCTCGCGTAGCAGGCGCTTCTCCCCCTGTTTCGCGGTCAGTCGTTCCTCCTCGGCGGCCAGGCGCCGTTCGAGGTCGGCAAGTTTGCCGTAACGCAGCTCCGCTGCCCGGTTCAGGTCGTAGGTCCGCTCTGCTTCCTCAGCCTCCTGCCGCACCCGCTCCAGTTCACTGCGGATATCCTGCAGCTTGTGGATCGCCTGGCGTTCGGCTTCCCATTGGGCCCGCTTCGCGTCAGCCTCGCCGCGCAGGTCCGCCAATTCGCGTCTCAGCTCCTCGAGCCGGTTCTTGCTGGCCGGGTCGGACTCCTTGGAGAGTGCCGCCTCTTCTATTTCGAGCCGCGTGACCTTGCGGGTGAGCTCATCGAGTTCCGCCGGCATCGAATCGATCTCGGTCCGCAGCCGTGCGCACGCCTCGTCCACCAGGTCAATCGCTTTGTCCGGCAGGAACCGGTCAGTGATATACCGGTGGGACAGAGTGGCCGCAGCCACCAGGGCGCTGTCCTGGATCCGTACGCCGTGGAAGACCTCAAGCCGCTCGCGGAGCCCACGAAGAATGGAAATGGCGTCCTCGACGTCGGGTTCCTCAACCAATACGGGCTGGAAGCGGCGTTCCAGTGCCGCGTCCGATTCAATGTGTTTGCGGTATTCGTCAAGGGTGGTGGCACCGATCATGTGGAGTTCCCCGCGGGCGAGCATCGGCTTGAGCATGTTCCCGGCGTCCATCGACCCCTCGCCCGCTCCGGCCCCGACAACGGTGTGCAGCTCGTCGACGAAGAGCAGTATCCTTCCCTCCGCTGCCAGGACTTCGGCGAGCACTGCCTTCAACCGCTCCTCGAACTCGCCGCGGTACTTGGCACCTGCCACTAGGGCGCTCAGGTCGAGCGAAAAGATGGTCTTGTCCTTCAGCCCTTCCGGCACGTCCTGGCGGACAATCCGTTGGGCCAGTCCCTCCACAATGGCCGTCTTGCCGACGCCTGGCTCCCCGATCAGTACAGGGTTGTTCTTGGTCTTGCGGGAAAGGATCTGCACAACCCGCCGGATCTCGGCGTCGCGGCCAATGACCGGATCCAGTTTTCCGGTGCGGGCGTCGGCCACCAGGTCACGGCCGTACTTCTCCAGCGCCTCGTACGTCTGTTCCGGCGTCGCAGACGTAACGCGCTGGTTCCCCCTGATCTGCGTCAGGACCGAGAGGAACGCCTCGCGGGTGATGCCGTGCTCGGCCAGCACCCTGCCGGCCGCCGTGGACCGCCCTTCCTCCGCCAGCGCCACGAGCAGGTGTTCCACTGAGACGTACTCGTCCTTAAGCCGCTTGGCTTCCCGTTCAGCCGCATCGAGGAGTGTGCCCAGCCTGCGGCTTACATACACCTGGCCTGGCGCTGCCCCCGGTCCCGTGACCTTCGGCTTACGCCTCAACTCTGCCTCGACCGCCGTCTTCAACTCGTTCACGTCAACCTGCATGGCCACGATCAACCGTGGAACCAGTCCATTTTCCTGCCCGAGCAGGGCCGCCAGCAGGTGTTCACCGTCGGTCTCCGTGTGCCCATTGCGTTGTGCTATCCGCTGAGCCTCCGCCAAGGCCTCCTGGGATTTTTGTGTCAAACTCTCCATGTTCATCGTGAAGCAGTCCCTTCGACCTGCGTGATTTCAACCAATCGTCGTTCCAGGGCGTCGACCCGAACCAACAGATCAAGTACCAACGGGATTGCCGCGTAGTTCAGCGACAGCTCCGAATGGAGCCTCATGACGCGCCCTATGAGCTCCGGGGACCGGGGACTGAACCAGGGGCCACCAGGCGAATCGCCCAGCGGCCGTATGAGATCCAGATCCACGAACCGCATGACGACGTCGGGGTGAACGCCGGCGCTTCGGGCCACCGCATCGAGATTCATGCGCCATGGATAGGCAAGCGGATAGACGCCGCTCATCTTTCCTCCCTCGGATTAAACGTGGATACCGTGGCGAGCTTTTCGTACAACTTCCGCTCCTCCTTGCCAAGGCTTGGGGGAACCATAATCTTGATTTCCGCATACAGATTCCCCGGCACCCCCCGAGGATTGGGCATCCCCTGCCCGCGGAGCCGCAGCCTGCGCCCACTGGAAGAGCCTCCAGGAACAGTGACTGTGACCGGTCCGGCCGGCGCGTGGGTGGGGACCTTGGCCCCGAGTGCGGCCTCTGAGGGCGACACCGGAAGATCGAAGTAGATGTCCCGGCCCTTGAGCCGGTATCTGGGGCTGGGTTGGATTCGTACGGTCAGGAAGAGGTCGCCGGAAGGGCCTCCCTCCCTGCCCGGGGCGCCCTCACCGGCCAGCCGGATACGCTGGCCGTCCACCACACCGGGCGGCACGTCGACGTCGTAGCTCCGGCTCTCGCCGTCGGCCTGGGCCAGCCGGATACTGCGCTTGCCGCCGCGGAAGGCTTCCTCGAGCGTCAGCCATAGCTCGGCTTCCTGGTCTGCCCCTTGGACCGGTCCTCCTGATTGTTGCCGGAACCAGCCGCCGAGGAGGTCCTCCCAGTCAACGTCGCTCCCCATACCGCCGTCGCCATTTCCGTACGGCCCCGGACCCGGCCGGGGGCCAGGCCGAGGTCCGGGCCGGGGGCCAGGCCGGGGGCCACCGGAACCCCCTCGCCGTCCTCCGCCCGACGCCCCGGCGCCACTACCCGCGTACTGCCGGTAGTCCGCCCCAAAACGGTCATAGCGCGCCCGGGTCTCGGGATTGGACAACGTGTCGTAGGCCTCGCCGATTTCCTTGAACTTGTCAGCGGCGTCCGGCTCACGGTTGACGTCCGGATGGAATTTTCGGGCCAGTTTCCGGTATGCGCGTTGGATCTCGTCGGCCTCCGCTGTCCGCGGGACGCCGAGAACCGAATAGTGGTCCTTAGCCACGGTCAGGGGTCACCGCCCGGCTTACCACGACGGCGGCTGGCCGGAGCGTGTTTTCCGGGCCGCCGTAGCCGGGGCGCAGCACGGTCAGCACGGTCCCCGGCGGAACCTCTTCAGTTTCCACCACGCTGACAACCTCATGCAGCCGCGGATCGAAGGGGACATTCTCGACGTCGATGCGGGGATAGCCCAGGCGGGCCAGGGTGTCAATGGCCTGTTCCCGGATGGAGGCTATGCCCTCGACCAGCGGGTCCGCGTCGCCCGCGGGCGCGTGCGACAGGGCAAGCTCCAGATTGTCCAGGATAGGCAGCCACGCCAAAGCAACCGCGGCGCGCTCCTGTGCCCTCAGCTGTGCGCCGTCCCGGGCCGCACGCTTCCGTACGTTGTCGGCGTCGGCCAGCGCACGGCGCCACTGGTCCTCCATTTTGGCCAAGGCGTCCGCCTGCGCCGTGGACTGTGCTTCCGTTTCCGGAGTTTCGGTGGCCCCCGCTTGCCCGTTTCCCTCGTGAGCCTGGCCCCCGAGTGCAGTCTCGTCGCTCATCGGTTTACCTAGCCGCGGTCAAATTCCGCGTCGACGATATCGTCGTCATCGGCATCGCTGGACGCTCCGGCCTGCTGGCCCGTTCCGGCTTCCTGGCTGGCCCCGGCCCCGGCGGTGGACGCGGAGGCAGCCGAGGCACGGAGCGCCGCCTGCAGTTGCTCGAGTTCCGAAATGAGCTCCCTCGCGGTGGCGACCTCCGCCTGGTTGCTGACCGCGTCGCGTGCCTGGCCGATCAGCAGTTCCGCCCGTGCCTTGTCGTGCGCGGGAACGGCGTCGCCGAGTTCATTGACGGCCCGCTCAACGCGGTAAGCCACCGCGTCGAGTTCGTTGAGGGTGTCGATCCGCTCCCGGTTCTGCAGGTCCTCGTTTCGGTGGGACTCAGCCTCGGCAACCATTCGCTCGACTTCCTTGGTGTCGAGGTTGGAGCCCTCGCTGATGGTGATACCTTGTTCCTTGCCGGTGTCCTTGTCCTTGGCCGTGACGTTCAGGATGCCGTTTGCGTCGACGTCGAAAGTAACCTCGACCTGCGGTTCCCCGCGAGGCGCCGGCCGGATATCACTCAGCTGGAACCGGCCCAGCACCCGGTTGTCCGCCGCCAGTTCGCGCTCCCCCTGCAAGACCACGACGTCGACGGCGGGCTGGTTGTCCTCGGCGGTGGAGAATACTTCACTGCGACGGGCGGGGATCGTCGTGTTGCGCTCAATGATCTTGGTCATGACGCCGCCGCGTGTCTCGACGCCCAAAGAAAGTGGGACAACGTCCAACAGCAGGACGTCCGAGACCTCTCCCTTAAGCACGCCGGCCTGGATCGCAGCACCGATAGCCACGACCTCGTCCGGATTGACGCTCATGTTCGGATCTTTGCCGCCGGTCAGGCGCCGGACGAGGTTCTGTACCGCGGGGATGCGGGTGGAGCCACCTACCAGAATTACTTCATCGATGTCGTTGGCAGTAACCTTGGCGTCCGTCATCGCCTGCTTGACCGGATCCATGGTGCGTTCCACCAGGTCATGGGTGATTTCGTCAAAAACAGAGCGCCGAATGGTGGTGGTCAGGTGCTTGGGGCCCGATGCGCCCGCGGTGACGAAGGGAAGGTTGACCTGAGCCTGGCTCACGGAACTGAGTTCGACCTTCGCTTTTTCGGCTGCCTCAAACAGGCGTTGCAACGCCTGTGGGTCCGACCGCAGGTCGATGCCCTCCTGCTTCTGGAATTCGTCGGCCAGGTAATCGACAAGGCGGCGGTCAAAATCGTCTCCGCCAAGGTGCGTGTCACCCGCCGTGGAGCGAACCTCCACAACTCCGTCCCCCACGTCCAACAGGCTCACATCAAAGGTTCCGCCGCCGAGGTCGAAGACCAAAACCGTCTCATGCTGTCGTTTGTCTATGCCGTAGGCGAGGGCCGCTGCGGTCGGTTCGTTGATGATGCGAAGTACCTCCAGCCCGGCAATCCTGCCTGCGTCCTTGGTGGCGGTGCGCTGTGCGTCGTTGAAGTACGCAGGGACCGTGATGACGGCCTCCGTCACCTTTTCGCCAAGCTGCTTTGCGGCGTCGTCCACCAGCTTGCGAAGGACAAGCGCACTGACCTCTTCGGGTGCTACTTTCTTGCCCTGAACCTGGAAACGCGCCACACCGTTGTCATCCGCTACGACGTCGAAACTCACGGCCTTGGCTTCATCCGTGATCTCGTCATAGTGCCGGCCGATAAACCGCTTGGCTGATGTAATAGTTCCCTTGGGGTTGAGAATCGCCTGGCGGCGGGCCAGTTGCCCCACCAGCCTTTCCCCGCTGTCCGTGTACGCCACGACCGACGGCGTGGTCCGGGCTCCTTCTGCATTGGGGATAACGCGGGCTTCCCCGCCTTCCCAGACAGCGATTACTGAGTTGGTTGTTCCAAGATCAATTCCTACTGCTTTGGCCATGACTCGCTCCGGTTCTTGTGGGCGCGACCCTCTCCTGTGGCGGCGTCCGCCCGAGATTCCACCCCATGATTACGCGCCCCGTCTGCCGTGCCGTGAGGCTCGAAGGGCCTTTGTCATGTGGCCTTATAGGTCGAGTCTGCCCCGTAGGGCGAAACGGCGGCATGACCTCCCGGGTCCAATCTGCTCCAGGAAACTGACCTACCAGAATAGACCTCGCAGGCGTAGTGTCGAAGATATCGGGATCGTTTTGGGGTCTGTTGCCACACATCTCGGCGCGGACGAGTCCTAGCTGTGTACAGAGACGACGGGTCAACTTAATGTTCGATCGACGAGGGGCCGAGGAGATCCTCGGCAGGACCGTACGATCTGTTTCTGCTCTGGAATTCTGCTTCATAGCAGCTGCCTATCTCGTGGTGGACGGTCACCTGATCCCGAGCCCCAACCGGGCACCGACGATCCCCGACCGTGATGCCAACCAACTCCAGGACAAGGATGAGGCACCCTCAGCCGCGGGGCCGGTGTGGCGATTCGCGCTTTCTGTCTTTGGCGACAGCGGAGAATTGAACGGATGCCTCGTCCTGCATGCCGGCGCTGTTCCAAGCCCGGCCCAGATGACCGAGCTCCGTGCAACGGCCCGTAGAACAGTCCCCGGTCCAGCTGAAGAAACGTCAGGAACACACCAGCAGGAAATGGCGCCGCTCTCCAATGGTCAGGCCGTTGCCAAACGATTGAGTCTCCTCTCGGCCACGGTTATGCAACTCGAAACCCGGACGTCGGTTCAGAACGCCTTGGATGGCACACTTACCGCTCCCCTGGGACAAATGAAGTCGCGGAACTCCCTCCTGGCGGAAGTTCTGTCAGTAGTGACGGGGCGCTCCGTCTGCGTCGAGGACGGGTTCGGCAACATCCGCGCAACGGCCGGGACCACATCCGAGCGCCCATACCCCCGGCCCAGCACGGCCGACAGGTCTCGCACAGCGCAACTCTGGGTCGCTTCCGGCCTACCGGTCCAGGAACCCCAAAGGCTCGTGGCGCTGGTTCTGCCGGAGAGGGACGTGCTCGGGGCAATGTGCTTGCTGGAGAACGGCGTGCCCTACACAGATGAAGACGTCTTCGCCTTGCAGTATGCAACACGACTCCTGCAGGTCGAGCTGGCGCACCGCCGCAACATTGCCCAGCTGGAACTGAAACTGGGGCGCGACCTTGTGTATGAACTGGTGTCCGGAATGGATGAAGAAACCGCCGCCCTGCGTGCCGAGGCATTGGGTTACGACATCAAGGGTCCGCAGCACGTCATAGTCGCACAGTGGCAACCGCCCAGAACGGACGATACTGTGGTGATCGCCTTGCGAAGGACACTCAACGAACTCCAGATCCCTGCTCTCGTCTCGCGACGCGCGGACATGGCACTGGCCGTGGTTGCGGGAGATCCGCTGGATACAGAGCTCTTCAGCATTGCGGCAAGGACCCTGCGCAGCGCCACCGGAGCCGTGGGCATCGGGGGGCCGAGCCAGGATGTCACAGAGATCCCCCGCTCCTACGCGGAGGCACTGCGAGCGCTGCACATCCGCGTACACTCCACCGACCCCTACGGGTCCACACGCTATGACCAGTTGGGGATCTACCGCATCCTTGACATGCCGGGCAGCGAAATCGACCTCTCCGGCTACGTCGAGGAGTGGCTGGGGGCATTGCGGAGCAACGATGCCCGGCGGGGCTCTGACCTGGTCCACACCCTTGCGCAGTACCTGGATCACGGCGGCAACTATGACGAGACGGCTGACAGCCTCGCCATTCACCGGAGCACGCTGCGATACAGACTTAAGTCCATCAGCCAGATCACCGGTTATGAACTTGGCGACCCCGAGACCCGCCTCAACCTGCACGTTGCCACACGTGCCTGGCGCCTGCGAAGCGCGAGGCCGCGCTGAGACATCAGGGGCCTCCAGGAAGCTGCGGAACCTGAGCGAGCCGGCCGGGAGTTGACCTGGGGGATTCAAATCCGGAGGTTTTTTGGACGCCCAGGGGCAATGCGGGCCAGGTGTCGGTGGTGGAGACTCGAAATGGTACATGTCGAATCCAACCAGCCAGGACAGGCAGTGGGAATCCAATGAGCATGAGCAGACCAGCGGCCGACGCCGGAACGATGTCAGGCAGGGCGTGGACCGCCATTCTCGGCGCCGGGTTAGTCATCCTCATGTCCTCGTGCACGGGGTCGCCTCCGGTGCCCCCATCACAAACCACCGACCCTGCTGGTTCGGGTTCCACCGGCGACCTTTCCGCCGTTCCGGGGATCGTCAGGGAAGTCGAGTCCTCTGTGGTGACGATTCAAACATCAGGCGGCATCGGCAGCGGCGTGATCTACCGCAGCGACGGCACCATAGTCACCGACGCCCACGTGGTGGAGGACCAGGAAAAGAAGCCGTCAAAGAACGTGCAGATCCGCTTCGCAGACGGGTCTGAAGCGCCGTGGTGGGCGTTGACGATGCAACCGATGTGGCAGTGGTCAAGGCTGATCGGGGCAATCTTCCGGCTGCCAAGTTCTCAACGTCCCTCCCCCAGATTGGTCAGCTGACCGTCGTGATCGGCAGTCCGCTGGGGCTGGAGCAGACCGTGACGGCGGGAATCGTTTCGGCACTGCACCGTAATATGCCACCGTCTGAAGAGTCACCGCAGGGCCTGATCGACCTGATCCAAACAGATGCCCCCATCTCTCCGGGCAACTCGGGGGGAGCTGTGGTCAACAGCAGTTCGGAGATCATCGGCCTGTCAGAGGCCTATCTGCCACCCGGTTCGGGTGCCGTGTCCATCGGGTTCGTGACCCCCACGGCAACGGTGACGGACGTCGCTGAACAGATACTCAAGAGCGGATCGGCCATACACCCTGTCCTTGGAATTGTCCCGAGCGACATCTCGCCTGAGATAGCAGACCGCTTCGGCCTGCCCGTGGCGTCGGGAGCACTGGTCATCGGAGTTGCCCCAGGAGGACCGGCGGCCACAGCGGGGCTGCAGCCAGGAGACATCATCACCCAGTTTGACGGCCAGAAAATCGCAAGCGTCACCGACCTCCTGGCCGGCATCCGGAAGAAGGATCCCGGACAGCAGTCCGTCATCGAGTTCCAGCGCGGCAAGGAGAACAAGTCAGTGACAGCCACTTTGGGGAGCACAGCGAAGGGTTAGACCTGTTCGTGCAGCCCGACCATCAAAATGTCGAAAAATCCATTTCCAGGAACAGAGGTCTCCCCATGTCTGACGCATTACCGCAACAGTTGCTTAAGGGGTCAGGAACCGCGTTGATTATCCGGGGCATTGCTGCCGTTCTCTTCGGCATTTTGGTTCTCGCCTGGCCGGGCGTCTCCGTGCTCGCGCTGGTGATCCTCTTCGGAACTTACGCAGTCGTTGACGGCGTCACGAACATCGTGCACTACTTCAGGCACAAGGAACGCCGGTCCCTCTGGCAAGTAGTGGGCGGCATCGTCTCCGTGCTCGCCGGCCTCCTCGCGTTCGTTTGGCCGGGCATCACCGCCATCTCGCTGGCGCTCGTCATTGGTCTGTGGGCGGTGATTCTCGGTGTCTCTCAGATAGCACTGTCCCTGGAAGGCAAAAGGAGCGGTGGACAATGGTGGCTCTGGCTGATCACAGGTATCGTCACCACGGTTTTCGGCCTCTTCCTGGTCATTCTTCCCGGCCCGGGCATACTTGGACTCCTGGGGCTGCTTGCGGCCTTCGCGATTCTGTTCGGAATACTCTTGCTGGCCACGGGGCTGGGCCTTCGCCAAAGCGGCGCAAACCCCCATGGAAAGCTCTCCATGGGCTAGGAACGTTTCCCATACCCGAACCAACGCAGGAGCCAACATGTTTCCAGGAATTCGCGATCCACATATCACCCGGATTCGTCCGGTTCGGGTGCGTACACCGCAGGGCTGCGAGGAATGCCTGTCTTTGGGCACTGCCTGGGTTCATCTGCGTTTGTGCCTCACCTGTGGCCATGTGGGGTGCTGTGATTCCTCACCGATGCGGCACGCCCGGGCACACGCTACAGAGTTGCATCCAATTGTTCGTTCCCTTGAGCCCGGTGAAGACTGGCGCTGGTGTTATCCGCATGAGGCCTTCGTTTAGGGCACCGTGGGGTGCAACCATCTGATGGAACCTGTTTCAGACTCGACGCCGATCGAAACGCCGGATGTCTCCGGCGCCTATCCACGGCTCAGCCACGCCCAGATCGAATTGTTGGGACGTAGGGGCACCAGGCGCGCAACCTCCGCCGGCGAAGTCCTCATTCACGAAGGGAACGCCGAGGCGGACTTCTTCGTCGTACTCCAGGGCACGGTACTGGTGGTGGAGGGGCTGCACGCTGCCGGAGGCAGGGAGCTCGCTGAGGGCGTGGGCACGCGGGTCCTCGAGGTTCACGGTCCGGGACGTTTCCTTGGGGAACTCGGACTGGTCGAGGGGCAACCGGCCTTCGTCAGCACCGTGGTTGCCGAAGCGGGTGAGGTGCTCCAAATCAGCGGGGACGTTCTGCGTCGTGTGGTGCTGGCGGACCCCGCAGTCGGTGAGACCATCCTGCGCGCATATCTTCAGCGTCGGGTCTTCCTGATCAGCGCGGGCGCGGGCATCCGCATCGTCGGATCCCGTTTCAGCCGTGACACGCTTCGGCTGTTGGATTTTGCAGCTGCCAACCGCCTGCCCCACCGCCTCGTCGATCTGGAGGATGACGGGCAGGCACAGGCGATCCTGGACCGGGCGGGAATCCTCGCCAGTGACTTGCCCGCAGTGGTGTTGAACGCTTCACATGTCCTTAAAAACCCGTCCAACGCGGAACTGGCCCTTGCCCTCGGCCTGCGGGCAGTGAAGGAGCATTCTGCCCCCTACGATCTCATGGTGATCGGGGCCGGTCCGGCCGGGCTGGCGGCCGCCGTGTACGCGGCGTCGGACGGCTTATCGGTGGTCCTCAAGGATGGCCATGCGATAGGTGGGCAAGCCGGCACGTCACCACGGATTGAGAACTTTCTCGGCTTTCCCTCCGGAATCTCGGGTGGGGAACTCACTGAAAGGGCGATCATGCAGGCCCGAAAGTTCAAAGTCCAGGTCAACGTCGGATGCCAGGCAAACTCCATAGCATTGCGGGACGGTGACTTCCATGCCGAGTTCGACGAGAGCGGCCCGGCTCTATCACGTGCCGCGCTCCTCGCCACGGGGGTCCACTACCGCCGTCTGCCAGTCCCCCGGCTGGAGGAATACGAGGGAATCAGCGTCTTCTACGCCGCCACTGTCCATGAGGCCAGGCTTTGTGGAACCCAGCCCGTGGCCGTCGTCGGTGGCGGAAACTCCGCGGGCCAGGCAGCTCTTTTCCTGGCTGGCACGGGAACGCCCGTACGGCTGGTGGTGCGCGGGGAAGACCTCCGGACGGACATGTCCGGCTACCTCGCGGATCGAATGGAAGAGCATCACGGCATAGAGGTACTGCTGGGGGCGAACATCGTGGGCCTGGTTGGTCCAAGCGCCCTTGAACGTATCGTCGTAGAACTGAAGGCCACGGGCGAACAACGCATTTTCCCGTCGCGGTACCTCTTCATCTTCATCGGAGCCAAGCCACACACAGAATGGCTGCAGGATACCCTGGCCCTGGATGACCACGGCTTTGTTCTCACCGGGGCTGACCTCGAAGACCTTCCTCCCGAGTTCAGCCACTTGGGGCGAAGACGATTGCCCTTGGAAACCAGCGTGCCCGGCATATTCGCGGCCGGAGACGTTCGGCATGGCTCGGTGAAACGCGTAACGGCCGCCGCCGGCGAAGGCTCAACAGCAGTGGCAATGATCCACGAACACCTGCGCCTCCTTCGGAATGGACCCGCTACCAAACACTGAACCTTAGGAGGCAAGGCGTGCCGGAAAGTTCAGGCGACGCAGACCCAACAACGGCCCGTACGCTGGGCGTGCTCGCAGAACCGGAGGTCACCGCCGAGTTTGCCGAGCGTAACGGCAGAGAAGTGGGCCATCTTCTGAACCTTGCCGATGAACGCCACAACTGGTCCGTGGTCGTCGAGTACCAGGACTTTACGGCGGGCAACGGGTTGACCCCAATGTTGGATTCCTTGGCGAAACATCGGACCCACCGTGCATGGGATGTCATGGTTTGCCTGACCGATCTTCCGATTCGTCTTGAGGGCCGGACTGTGGTCGCGGAAGTCGCGCTCGGGGAGCCCATCTCCCTGGTTTCTTTGCCCGCGCTCGGCGCCGTCAACATTGACCGCCGGGTCCGCTCCGCCGTCACCGACCTCGGGTGGGCGATGCATCGCCATTTCGATCCCGAGGATGACTACGGGGATTTCGGTCCACCATCGCTGCACCAATCGCGGCGTATTGAGAGAGCGGTCCTTGACGAGGGCCCGATCGGGTTCCGCTACCTTTCAGCAACCCGTCTCGGGCGGGGACGGTTGCTGGCGGGCATGCTGCGGGCGAACCGTCCTTGGCGTCTGGTCTTCGGATTGAGAAGCGCAATGGCTGCCGCCATTGCCACGGGTGCTTTCGCGCTTGTCACGAACACAATCTGGCAACTCGCAGACTTGCTGGGTGCGACGAGGTTGATTTTGCTGATGATCCTTTCGATCTGTTCGATGGTGTTCTGGATCATCACCCAACACGACCTATGGGAAAGCCCCCGGCGAGACAATGCCCTCGAACGCTACAAGGCTTCCTTGTACAACACCTCTACGGTGTGGTCACTGGTGATCGGCGTCGTGATCAGTTACGTCCTGTTGTTCGTCGCCGTGCTGCTGGCGGCGGCGTTCACCATCGACGCAGATCTATTGGCGCAGACCCTGCAACATCCGGTGACCGTTTGGGACTTTGCGGAAGTCGCGTGGATGACGACGTCGGCGGTGCTCATCGGTGGGGCGTTGGGCTCGGGATTCGAGTCAAAGGATGACATTCTTCGGGCGGCGTATGGCCAACGGGAACGTCATCGCCGACAGTCGGCCGACCAAAGCGAATAATCCGTCGCGCGTGAAGCCCGGCCGGCAGTCATGCGGGCCGCACTGACCGCTTTCCTGCCACAGGGCCTAAATACCTCGGAGGAAGGTTGGCCGGTGCTCGATCCCGTGGCTGGTGAGGCCATAAAAGACGGGCAGGATCACGAAAATCACCGACGCGATCAGTGGATGGACGAGGACACCCACCGCCCCCGCCGCAAGGTAAAGCACGACGCCGGCCGCAGCGCGGGGCCGCTCACGTGCGAAGTAGGAATCCTCCACCTCCTCTTCGGTGAGTTCGGGATGCCGGGCAAGGTGTGAGAAGAACACCAGCCATGACAGGCACAGCAGGGCCCCGATGATCGCGTACAGCGCGACGCCGACCCTTTCGTCGGTCAGGTTGCCCGTCTTGCCGGTATCGATGATAACCGCGGTGGGCCAAGGCAAAAGCGCCAGCGTCGCGAGGATTCCCAGGTTAGACCAGTGCAGGCCGATGTCCATCTCCCGGATTCGGGTGAAGGCGGATTTATGGTTGAGCCAGATTACGGCCAAGTACAGGTAGGAGGCCGCGTACGCCAGGTATGTCGGCCATTGACCCAGCAATGCCGCCAGCAACCCCCCGGGCTCGGTCTCTGGCGGCTGCAGTTCAAGTACCAGGAGCGTTATGACGATCGCGATAACAGCGTCACTGAACGCCTCGGCACGGCCGGTGTCTGAACGAGTCACCTTCTGCTCCTATGCCTGAGGATCAGCTGGCCCTGGGTGCTTTTCGCTGGTGCTGTGACGCCGGAAAGCCTCTAGGCGTCGTCGCCGGGCAGCTTGTAAGCGAGCACGTCGACGCTCTGTATGTTCGGTTCCACGCTGAACAGTTCGGCTCCGTGAGCGGCAAGAGCTTGCCCGACACCCCCGGCCAGGTGGGCCTGCCGGGCCTCGTCATCGGGAAATACATCGAAGACGCCGAAGGTCGATTCGTCAAACTGGAGGGCGAACCAAGCGCGCGTACCAAGCTCCTGTTCTACGACGGAGCGTGCGCTGCGGAGGAAATCCGCGACGTCCTTCTCCTTGCCGGGCTTAGCCTTTAAGGTCACCGACAACGCAACCTCAATCATGCTGCTCACCCAGCCGGATCCAGTTGATTCCATACTGCACGACAGTTTTCATGGCGAGTCTCCTTGGAACGGTACTGCGTTGGGATGATGCGGACCGAACGGGCCTCGTGGAACCACCTCAGCCTATCGAGGGAGCGGCGCGACTCACTGCCCAGTCTGGCAGTGATCGGTGGTCACCACAAGAGAGAATTCCTCTGCCGACGCCAGTGAACGGCGGCGCGGCCTGGTGGCAACTTCGTGTTGCACAACTGAAACGACACCAATGCGGGTACCCCACCGAGACTGGCAGTGGTGGAATGGGTAGCTTTCGAACCTGCCCCGGCCGCGGCCGTTGATGGTGTGGCCGTGGACAGCGTCAATCTTTATGCTGATATCGGCGTACTGAGTGGGCAGGTTAATGCCTCGATTCGTGGCCAGAACTTTGGGCCCGCTCGCCCAAGCGGACGAGACTTTGCAACAAGCGCTCATGACGAACGTTCAGTGCGGCTTCAACACGACGTGGACTGCCTCGCGAATCTGCCCGCACCGGAATACCGTGGAGCGTCGCGTCTCGAAGGCCAACGAACTCACCCTTGTGAAGGTCGCGGATAACCCTGCACACGTCGCAGCGGCACTTCTTGTTCTGTATCTCGTCCCGGGCTTGCGGCGTCTTAGTTAACGCAAAAACCCCTCCGAAGAGGGGTCATGCCGTGCCCGAGGTGGGACTCGAATGCGATTCCTGGCCTTGTTATTACTGGGAAGTGGCGGAAACATGCGGAATCCGGGGCAGTTCGGTGGGTGTACGGGCCAGTCCGGGGTGGAAAGTGTGGACATTGTCCACACTTCTTTTTCCTCATACGGGTGACTTTCCGGAGCCCGTAGCTAGGGGAACCCAAAGGTCGGCCAAGGCGGCCAATGGCCACCCGTTGAAGGCCGCCGGAGCCGATTGGATCGGCACAAGATACTGTCATCAGATTCTCTCCTTCACACAATTCATGGCGGTTCGATCAGGAGGCGACATGACCTTCGAGAAGTCTATCGAGGCCGTCGGTGACCACAGAAGTAACGGCGATCTCTCTGCTGATGCACCCACCAACGCTTGTGCCTTCGCTGCTGACCTAACTCTCGAACTCGTCCAAGGCGTGGCCAGCCTTCACATACCAACGACAGGCCTTGGCCTGCACCCATTGACATGCGTTGAAGTTTGGAGCGTTAACGATAGGGCTGACCTCCATCGCAGCCCTCATGGGCCCTCGAATGCACTGCTATTCGCGGGCCCATTGGAGTTGCAGTGCCTACCCGCGCAGCCGCGTAAGTCGTATCTGCCGGGCAGCCAAGGCACGGATATGTCACTTTCATCTCATCGAGCGCGCCGACACGAAATTCGTGTCGGGAGATCTCCCCTTCCGGGCAGGCTCAGCTCCGTTCTTCTTGGCATTTCATATGTCTTAATGCTGAATCAACGACGGAATACGTCATTGTTGAATTCGTCCGGATCGAAGACCTTAGGCAAGTATGCGTGCCAAATAGGTCGTGGTTTCTGCCTAGAATCGCAGGTGTGACTGAACCATGGGTAGACGCGCCGGAGACAGACCGCCGCAAAGACAACTCGATCGCGGCCCCTTTGTCAAAATGGCGAAGGACCTCATCGAGAACCTGGCTGACAGCAATGACAGCACCGTCTTCGGACTCGTAGGTCCGTGGGGCTCAGGCAAGACATCCGTGCTGAACTTCATCACAGGCGCCCTCGATGATTCCGTCAAAGTGGTCCGCTTCAACCCTTGGTCCTTCGACGAAATGCGTCTACAGGCCGAACTCTATGCAGCAATACTTGAAGCTTTTCCACGAGGAACCCGTAAGAGTCTTCGTAGGAAGGCGGTCGACGTCGCGCGGCGCACAACACCTATTTTGAAGGCCATCCCCCATGTTGGGACGGGAGTGTCCGAAACGGTCCGCGAATTCCTGCCGGAAAAATCCTGGGATTCTGCGTTCAAAGACATGGCCGGAACCATCAATGCAGCACGTGTGAAGGTCCTTGTCGTCGTGGACGATGTGGACCGCGTTCAGCCCAAGGACCTGCTGCTGCTGATGAAGACCATCCGGCTTTTGGGTCGCTTCCCCAGGGTCAACTACCTGCTTGCCTACGATCGAAGGTCAACGATCAAAACGCTGTCCCTAGGCCTGGGTGGCGAAGAAAGCGACGCGCAGGTCTACTTGGAAAAGATCGTGCAGTACCCTCTGGACCTCCCGGACCCGCAGCAGCATTTTCTTAAGGAGATCATCGATACCGCGTTGAAGCCGATCCTGGCCCGCGCATCGGCTCAAAGCAACGGCGGAACGTCGCCGGCGAACAGGTTCGAATCGTTCTACGACAACCACATGGCCACCACACTGACCACCCCACGTGCTTGCCACCGCTATACCGGGCAAGCGGTGACATTCCTGCAGCTTGCCCAAGGTGATGTCGACCCAGCGGACTTCTTCGCCATAACCTTCCTCCGGATCTTCTATCCGGATCTCTACCGACGCTTACCGTCCTGGAGGGGAGAACTGATACGGAAGGGAATCAGCCGTGGAGTCAAAGCCACTTCCAAAGAGGTGTGGAGCAGCAGGATCAATGATTGTGGATACAAGGGCGACACGATAGTTGAACTGATGGAAGCTTTGGCTTCGCTATTTCCGCATGCTTTCCCCGACCCTTTTTGGGGCACTAACGGCGGAAAGTTCCGAGTCAGCGATTCAGAATACTTCGACAGGTACTTCACCTTTTCCCTGCCTGTGGGAGACATGTCCGATGCTGCTGTCATCAGCGATCTGGCCCGAATCCGGCGAGGGGAAGTTACCATTGGGCACAAGTGCCCTGAGACGTTTGACCACCCCAACGAACAGATGCAGATCCAGGCGCTGAAGAAGGGCACCCGCCACACGGATCATGAGTTGGACGGGCAGCACCTGATCGACTATCTCAGCACCGGATTATCCAGAGGGAACGTCGACGAAGACTTCCGCTCAACGACCATACGGCTTCGATCAGTCTGGCTGGCCAGCCTGCTGTGGCATTGCGAGCCATGGGATAAACCCGCCGTCGAAGTGTTCGTCGAGAAATTCTCCCGCCCAGTAATCCTGGGGCACTGCTTACAACAGAACAAGAACCGGTCCGACAACGAAGTGGCGCAACGTTCGGTCATGGAGCAATCAACGCCTGCTCCCGAGCATGAATTGTTCAGTGACATGACCGAAATATGGAACCAGCAAGCCGCAGCGTGGCTGCTGGCGGAATGGCAAAACGCTAATTCCAAGGTTCCCATAGACGAATTACTCGCGGTGTGGCAGTACCTCGTTGTTCTGGAAGGCTTGCCCAGGCTGCAGGTCGAAACTTTGTCCGCTTTGGAGGCAGGCCCGCTTTCACTCACCGCTCTGGCTGCAAACTTTGTCATATCCTCATACACCGCAGGAGACTACCAGGCGCTGCCGTCCAGTCTCACGTTGCTTACCAACCAACTCGAGAATACTGTCCCGCCCGACCAACTGCTGACGTTACCGCTCGAGGAGCCGGCAGATGTTCCTGCGGCCCAAGGTGACGAAATCCCGTCCGTGGAGCAGCGTGCAAAGTTCGCCTTCGAAGAACTCCTGCGGTGGCGTCAAGAACGAGCAAGCGGACGATCCAGCGATGACTAATTGCCAGGACGCGGGCATATTGCGCGCTTCCTCAAAGGGTCTACCCAGCTCCTGCGAGCTCCCTGAGCCTGCCGCCAAACTGTGAAATTATCCGTTGCTGGTGTCGCATTCAATTGGTGCGGCACCAGCCTGTTGGATCGTCCATGCTTCACGGCAATGTGTTGTCCCAATGGTCCCGTCAGTTCCCGAAAAACCCATCGGTCATGCTCGAACGGAACATCACGCAGTGGCGGAAACATGGGGAATCCGGGCCAGTTCGACCGAAGTACGGGCCAGTTCGAGGTGAAAAGTGTCGACATTGTGCACACCCTCCTTGTACCTAGGACGTGGGCTTCCCGCACTCGGCTGGAAGTGGAATGCAAGGAACCACTAAGGCGGCCGGTGAGCAATGGGTGGAGCTATTGGAGCCAACCGGCGGCGTGCAAATGCGGCACCAGACTCCCTCGTTTTAGACGTCCACGGCGGTTCGGCCGTAGACGACACGACTAACGCAAGCCCCTAAAGGCGGCCGCCAGCCCTGCGGTGTCGCGATTTAGCATTTAGCGTGGGGAAGCAAATCGCGCGACACTGGTAGTTGGGAGAGGTGGGCGCAATTCCTGAGTCATCAGATGGCCTGCATGGGACTGCCCCGGCTTTTGTTGACTCGGGGTCTTAGGCCGCTGTGAGCGCGGTCCGGTTGATTGTTTCATATTCGATGGGCGTTAGTTTTCCCAGCCGTCGTTGCCGACGCCGGCGGTGGTAGGTTCTCTCGATCCAGGTCGTGATCGCCAGCCGGAGGTCCTGCCTGGTGAGCCACCGCTGACGGTCCAGAATGTTCTTTTGCAGCAGCGAGAAGAACGATTCCATCGCGGCGTTGTCCGCGCACGCACCGACCCTGCCCATCGACCCTGTCAGCCCCTGGCGCCGGAGTGATTCGACAAAACGGCGGGACCGGAACTGGGACCCACGATCCGAGTGGACCACTGTCCCTGCAGGTTTGCGTGCCCGTACCGCGTTCTCCAGTGCGGCGACGGCCAACGAGGACTTCATCCGCGAGTCCATCGAGTATCCAACGATCATCCCGGAATAGACGTCCTTCACAGCAAAGAGATAGAGCTTGCCCTCGGCCGTGGGATGTTCGGTGATGTCTGTCAGCCACAGCTCGTTCGGTGCCGCGGCGGTGAAGTCCCTCTCGACCAGGTCGTCATGAACTGGCGGCCCGGGTCTGCGGTTCAGGCCGCGCTTCTTCGAGAACACCGACCAGATTCCATGATCCTTACATAGACGCTGGACCCTGTTCTCACCCGCTGTGATGCCCTTCCCCGGAAGTTCATCGGCGATAAACCGGTAACCGAATGCCGGGTCGTCAGCATGGATATTCAAGGCAGCATTGACCAGGTGCGCATCGACCCAGTCGCGTTCCGTCACCGGGCTGGCCCTCCACCGGTAGTAGCCTTGCTTGCTGAATCCCAACACCCTGCAGGTCACCGCCACGGGAACACCGTCGGCGGCAAGATCCGTGACCAGCGGGTAAGTCATTTTGGGTTGATGTCCCTGGCCAAGTAAGCAGCAGCGCGGCGCAGAATCTCGTTCTCCTGCTCCAGCAGGCGGTTCCGTTTCTTCAGCTCCCGCATCTCGGCCGAATCATCGCTTGCCGGGCCGGTCCCGGATTCTTTACGTTCGGCAATGGCAATCCAACGCTTCAAGGTCGTGACCGAGAGCCCGAAATCCTTCGCAATCTGCGCCAGCGGCGCTTCACCCTTGCGGGCCACATCAATAACATCCTGGCGGAACTCCGCCCCATAAGCTGTGGGCATGGTCAACATCCTTCCACGAGCACAAGCTCGCTAGGTCAAGGAGTCACCAAAACCGGGGGCAGTCCCCAGCGCTCCCACCCCAATTGGCCCCTTCCGAACACCTTCCCCGGTCACCCTAGTTGCGTTCCAGTTCCGTATCAACGCACAAGCCCCCTATCAGAACGGCGCAAAGGCCAAGACACAACGCACGCACAAAGGAACAGGACAATGAATGCGCTCACCATCAAAGACCCCGCCGATCTGCTCAGCTTCATCGGGCACACCTAGGGTTCTGGCCCAACGAGAGCCTGGTCTGCATCACCCTGGACAAAGGCAAAGTCGGCGCCACGCTCCGCATTGACCTCCCCCGATACCCCGGAACAGAACTCCCCTACGCCAGGACAGTCAGCAGCTACCTCACAAGCGACACAAGCGCGACGAGCATCGTCTTCGCTCTCTAGACCTCGCACCACGGCGAACCTGGCCAACCGAAGCCGCACGCAGCCACCATCGCCGCACTCACCGGCGTCCTTGCCGAAAACGGCATCACCATACGCGACGGGATCTTCGTCGGTGAGGACACCTACTCCCCCTACGACAGCGAACCCGGACAAGACATCAGCCTGCCCATCAGCACCACCGAATACAGCCGCGTCAACGCCGAATTCATCTACCGCGGCAGCACCATCGAACCCACCAACCGAATCGTCCTCCCTGCACCAGCCCAGGAAGCAGCGCAAGCAATCGCAGTTGATGACCACATGGCCATCATCAGAGCGCTGCCCCCCGGTGTAGCCGCAGAACAAGCCAGCAAACTGTGGTCGACCATGCTGGAGTCAAGCGACTTCCCCAACGACCAAGACTGCACCACGCTCATCGCGAACTTCCAATTCCCCCACATCCGCGACCGGCTCATGGCCGCCATCCCCGGCATCGACGAACCACCCCAACACGTCCTCTTCGCCCAAACCCAGACCGCGCCCAGGTGGTCACGCATCGAATGGGCCCAACAACTCCTCACCCACACCTACACGCTCACCAGCCCCGAGCACGCAGCACCCATCCTCACCACCATCGGCTACACATCAACTGGTGGGAAGGCTGAGGATCCAAAGCACACCAATACCTCCAACTCGCCCTCGACACCGACCCCGGCTACCGCGTCGCAGGCCTCACCGACCACATGCTCGGCGCCGGCAACATCGCCGGCTGGAACACCAACAAAGACACCGCCTACAAAACCCGACTCGATATGCCCTAACCGGGTGAGCCCACTCGCGCCTTTCGGACCTGATTGGGCGGTGGAGTCCCCTCTTACGGTCCGCGGGGTAACGGTTACCATCGAGCCGCCAGTCCGCCGCTGCATCTCCCTGAGCTCCTTGGCTACTTCTCGGAGAGCGCGCTCACGGGTTCCAAGATCCTGGCTCGGACCTGCAGAGTCGTTCCTGCCCTGCCTCGGAAACCCGCTTGAAGAAGTTACAGCGTCAGCAAGAGGATCGCGGAATAGACCGCCACCTACGTCCTGCTTCAAACTACGGCCACCCTCCGTTCCCCAATATCAAACCCAGGCCCTCCCGGCACAGAGTCAATAAGGTGCCGGGTGTACGGATGCTGGGGATTGCCGTAAACAGCATCCACGTCACCGTGTTCCACCACCTCGCCGTGGAACAGGACAAGGATTTCATCGCTGACGTGGTGCACAACGTCCAGGTCGTGCGAGATGAAGGCCATGGTGAGATCCAGTTCCTTCCGGAGCCGGCCGATCAGGTTCAGTATTTCGGCCTGCACCGAGAGGTCCAAGGCAGACGTGATCTCGTCGGCGATGATCAGCTTCGGCTGCACTGCCAATGCGCGGGCAATAGCGATGCGTTGCCGCTGTCCGCCGGAAAACTCGTGCGGATAGCGTTCGGCCACTTCAGGATCCAGACGGATGGTTGAGAGCCAGTAGGAGATCTTCTCACTGTGTTCCTTAGGGTTGGCCCGCAGGGGGTCGATCGCCTCGGCAAGAGTTTGCCCGATTGTCCGCCGGGGGTTGAGTGAGGAGTATGGATCCTGGGGCACCATCTGCACGGCTCGCCGCATTCGGCGGTGCTCGGCTCCAGACATTTTCGTCACGTCCCGGCCGGAGAACGAGATCACTCCGTCGCTCGGCTTCACCAGCCCCACGACGGCCTTGGCCATCGTGGATTTTCCCGAACCGGATTCCCCCACGATGCCCAGGGTTTTGCCTGCGTGGATACTGGCATTGACCCCCTTGAGAACAGTTGCGGCCGAACGTCCGGAACCGAAGGTGACCTTGACGTCCCTAAGTTCCAACACGGGCTGATTCTGAGTGATTGCAGCGCTCATTTAGCGGTCTCCTTGGTGCCCGTGCCATTGGTGCCGTCCCCGCCGGCGGCGGCGGAGGCGTCGTCGAAAACTTCATCCAGGGCGAAGTCCTTCGCCGAAACGGTGACAAGCTCGGCCTTGCGTTCGGCAATGGACGGCGTCGCTGCCAAAAGCGCCTTCGTGTACGGGTGCTTGACCTTCCCGGCGGCAAGTTCTTCGCCGGTGAGTCGTTCCAGGATCTTGCCACCGTTCATCACGATGACTTTGTCGCATAGCGCCTGGACCACGCCGATGTCGTGCGAGATGAACAGCATGGCTGTGCCCATTTCGCGGTTGATGGTGCGGAACTGACGAAGCACGTCGGCTTGGACAGTAACGTCCAGCGCGGTGGTGGGTTCGTCCGCGATGATCAAACGGGGGTCCGTCACCAGTGTGGAGGCGATCATGGCGCGCTGCAGCATGCCTCCGGAGAGCTCATGCGGGTGCTGCTTCATACGTTTCTCCGGCTGCGTGATTCGGATGTCCGCCAGAGCCTTGACCATCCGCCCGAATGCAGTTGTACGCGACTGCCCCAGATGGACGCGGCTGACTTCGGTCAGCTGCGATCCGATGCGCAGGGCGGGATTGAAGCTGGTTCCCGGATCCTGGTAGACGAGGCCGATAGATGTAGCCAGTGTCCGGGGGTTGTTCTTCTTCAGGAGGTTTAGCTCGCCCAGGCGCATGGTCTTTGCACTGACACCGAGTTCCTCCGGCAGAAGCCCCGCGATGGACATGGCAGTGAGGGACTTTCCAGACCCGGACTCCCCCACCAAGCCCACCACTTCGCCTGCGTGGATGCTGAGTGAAACACCTTTGACCAGCGGAACGCCCGACGGCGTGCTGACGGTCAAGTTGTCCACCTCCACCAGGGCTTCGGAGTCGGCCCGCATGGATGCAGGGATCTCGGACGCCTTGCGGAGGCTGCCAAACTTCCGGCCTCCGCGCGGATCGGTTGCTGCGGCGAGGCCGTCTCCGATCAGCATGGCGCTGAGTCCGGTAATGGTGATCATGATCGAAGGCATCACTGCCTGAAGAGGCTGCGAGTAGATGTTTACGAGGGCCTCGTTCAGGAGCCGACCGAAGTCGTACTCGGGGTTTTGCACGCCAAGTCCTATGAAGGACAGGCTGGACAGGTCGATCAACGTGGTGGCGAAGACCGTGGCGGTCAACACCAGGAGCGGCTCGGCCATGTTCGGCAGCAGATGCCGCGTGATGATGTGAGGTCCCGAGACACCCAACAAGCGCGCCGTTGACACGTAGTTACGCTGGGAAATCGAGGCCGCCATGTTGGCGGTCAGACGCGCGAACGCCGGGATGCTGGCGATGGAAATGGCCAGCACTGCGGACCACGTGCCTTGTCCCAGGATGGCGGCGATCAGCAGCGAGAAGATGAGGCTCGGGTAGGCGACCGCCGCCTCGATGACCCGCAGCACGGCGGCACGGATGCGACGCGGGGCCAGCCAGACAGCGGTACCGATCGCGATGCCGGCGATGACGGCGATCGCCGTGGTTGCCGCCGTCATGAGTAGTGTCAGGCGGGTCGCGACCAGTGACCGTGCCAGAACGTCGCGGCCAAAGTCGTCAGTCCCCAGCCAGTGCTCGGCGCTTGGTCCCTGGGATGCCTGCGGCGTTAGTTTCTCGGCAGCTTCGGAAAGGAACAGCGGTGCCAGCAAAGCGGTGAGGATCATGACCGACATCATGACAATGCCGACAATCAGTCCGCTGGTCCAACGGAAACGGCGGCGGGGGCGGGCTGTCTCAGCCATTGGACTTTCCTCCGAGCGTACGGGGGTCGATGAGGCCGAGGATGATGTCGACCAGGAGGTTGAGGACGATCGCCAGGAAGCCCAGGACCAGGATGATGCCTTGGATTACGGGGTAGTCCTTGTTGACGATCGCCGTGACGATCTCCCGCCCAAGTCCGGGCCAGTTGAAGACGTTTTCGACAATGATGGCGCCCCCGAGCATGCCGGCCAGGATCAGACCTGCGAGCGTCAGCGCGGTGGTGAGGAGGTTCGGCAGGGCATGGCGGGCGTAGAGGCGCAGTGAAGGCAACCGCCAGCCGCGGGCTGTCCTCAAGTAGTCCTGTTCCAAAACTGTTGATGTCTCGCGGCGCACAACGCGGGCGATCGAACAAATTGGTGCGATCGAAAGGCCAATGACCGGCAGGATGAGCGCGCTCAGCGAGGCCGCCCCGGCGGCGGGCAGGACCTTCAGGATGATGGCGAACACCACCACGAGCATCGTGGAAACGACATACTGCGGCACAGCTTGGAATAAGCCTGTCAGCATCCCGAAGGACACATCGAGCCACTTCTTGCGGCCTCCACGGGTCAGGATGCCCACGAGCATTCCGGCAGGTACGGAGACCAGAAGCACCAGGATGATGCCGAGAACCGCGAGCTCCGCGGTGAAGGGCAGTTTAGTGGCAATGATCTGGGAAACGGAGGTGCTGTAGGCGAAGGACTCCCCCAAATCGCCGGTGAAAAGTCCACCCACGTAATGGAAGAACTGGATGTAGAGGGGGTCGTTAAGGCCAAGACTGTTGCGGATCGCCTCGATCTGTTCGGTGGTGGCGTCCGCTCCCGCCACGGCCACGGCGGGGTCACCCGGGATGAGCGGAACCATGAAGAAGGTCACGACGACGAGCAGGGCGACGGAGAGGAGGACACCGCCGGCGCGGCGTAGGGCGTAGTCGGCCCAGGGTGAAAGGCTCAGGGCCCGGCCCCGGGGGCCTTTGGTGGCCCCCGGGGTTTGGCTCTCAAGGATCTGTACTTCCTTGGAGAGCATCGTTGGTTCAGTCATCGTGAAACCTTTGCTTACTTGGTGATACGCAGGGTGGCGTAGTCGACAATTCCCGAGGGCGCCTGGATGGAGAACCCTGAGCGCTGCGCGACAATCTGCGGCTCGCCCACGAACGGCACGATGTCGTTATCGCTCAAGATGCTCTTCTGTGCTTTGGTGTAAGCCTCGCAACGTGCCTTGTCATCCGTAGCTGACTGGGCAGTGGCGATGTCGGCCAGGATGTCTGCATTTTCGCCACCACCGATGTTGCGGCCGCCCTTCTCCGTGGGAACGCCCGCGATGCGGGTCAGCGACGCCGCCACCGTCCCGACGAAGTTGGCGTCACCTTGGACCGTCAGATCCCAGGTTTCGGGTTTGGTCTGGGTCATAGTGGCCCAAGTTCCGTTGTCCACAAGCTGGAGGTCCACAGTTGCCCCTGCCGCACGGAGCGCCTCCTGGACGTAAGTGCTGCCTGCTCCGTTCGGGCCGATGCTGGTGGTGCCAACCATCTTGAAGGTCTTGCCCGCGAGGACGGCCTTGGCAGCTTCGGCGTCTTCCTTGGTGAGGCTCGAATTGTCCGGAAGGGCACAAGGGACGGTGGGCGCGACGATCGAGTTGTACGTGATGCCCTTGCCAGCGTAGGCAGCAGCGTTGAAAGCCTGCTGGTTCATGAGCTGGGCTACGGCCTTGCGCAGCGCGGGGTCGGTAAACGGGCTGCCTTCACGCTGGTTGAACAGCAGGAAGATCCCGGCGAACGGCACGGTGGTTACGGCGTAGTCCTTGTTGCCTTCAAAGCGCTGGACGTCGGCGGGTGCGATGTCGGAGACGTCCATTTCACCTGTCAGCAACTGATTGGCCACGGTGGTCTTGTTGACCCCGGGGAAGAAGCGGACGGTCTTGGCAGGAGTCCCTTCCAGCGGCTTGGAGTATGTCGGCCACGCCTTGTAGTCATCACGCAGTGTCATGTCGTAGCTGACGCCGTGGCTGGATTTCGTCAGTGTGTAGGGGCCGGAGAAGGCGCCCTTGACCGTGCCCTTTGCGAGTCCGTCAAGGTCAGCCAGTCCGGCGGGGCAAATAATGCCGGTCTGAGCCAACGTCAGGCCACCGATGAGTTCGGACCATGGCTGAGCGAGCTTGATGTCTACGGTGCCGGCGGCGTCGTCGCCGGTAATGGTGGGTTGGCCGGGGCCAAAGACGAGCTTGCCGAAGTTGTTCTTGGTGGCTGGGTCGGCGAAGTAACTGAGGGACTTAGCCACGATGGTGGGCGTAATGGCAGTTCCGTCCGCACACGCAGCGTCTTTGCGGATGGTCAGTGTGGCCTCAGTTGCGGTGTTCTTCCAATCGGTGGCCAGGCCGCCAATGAACTTCCCGTCGGCGTCCCGACGAACCACCGTATCGAACAGAAAACGGGCGACTTCGTAGTCATCCTTCGCATTGGCCTTGGCAGCGTTGAACGTTGTGGGGTCAGCGTTGAGGGCGGTCCGGATAGTGTCCGTAGACATCGTCCCACCGGTACTGCCGCCCGTGGAAGACTGGCCGCCTGTGGTGCAGCCGGTCAAAAGGAAAGCGGCAGCGGTGGCAGCAGCCGCCGCGGCCATAAGAGTGGATCGTCCTTGCATGAGGGTGAGCCTCCTGGTCGCCTCCGGAGTGCCTCGCCATGCGGATGCGAGCGCATCTGGCGAAGGATCCTGAAGAGTCTGATCTGCGATAAGTTTCGCGAATGAGAAGAGTTTCTCTAATTGCCCTCAGTAAGTCAACGCTTTTTTGTGAGTTCTCACACACGAGACTCCAGCCACGCCGATGTTTTACACATCGGAAACAACGGGGCTTGACGAATGCGGAATAAAACGCGAAACTTTTCTCATATGTGATTGACGTCTCAAGGCGTACAGCTCATCCGATACCCGCAGCAACCAAAGGTGGAACCCATGGCAACGACTCTCGAGCTCACCGTCCGCAAGGCACAGTGGACCCGGCCCCCTCGGGAACTGGTCCGTGCCTTCGAGGCCTTCCCCGTGGCCAACATTGGCGATGCCATGGAACGCCTCGGCCTGGTGGACGGCAACATCAACCCCGTCTGGGCGGGCGCCCACTGCGTCGGTTCGGCACTGACTGTGCTGGGCGCGGCAGGCGACAACGCAGCCGTCATCGAGTCCCTGAACTACATCGAACCCGGAGACGTCATCGTGATCAACGGCTTCGGCCACGAGCACCGCGCCCTGGTTGGCGAACAACTCTCCCAGCGTTTCGAAGCGGCCGGCGCCACCGGAGCGATTATCGATGGCTACATTCGCGACCGCGCAACCATCACCGAGATCAAGTTCCCGGTCTTCGCACGTGGGACCACCCCTGCAGGCCCGTTCAAAAACGGACCCGGCGTGATCGGCGAGCCGGTCGCCATCGGCGGCATTGTCTGCTCCGCCGGTGACATCGTCGCCGCCGACGATGACGGCGTCGTCATCATCCCCCAGGCCCGCGCGGCCGAAATCCTGGAACTGGTGAAGGCTGTGGCAGTCCACGAGGCCGAAATGACCGCCGAGATCACCCGCGAATACAGCTAGTCCTCCCCCTGTTCCCTCCAACGGGACCCCGCTTAGACTGAGAGAACCCGCAATGACTCACACATCGACGGAATCAGTGGAACTGAACACCGCTCAAATAATGGTCGTCACAGCTGACGGCAAGATGGTGCGCAAGGCGACGATCGCCGGCACCATGGGCTCCTTCGTGGAGTGGTACGACTACGGCATCTACGGGCTCTTGACCACGTACCTGGCCATCAACATCATGGGCTCCAAGGACATCGGTTCCTTACTGCTCACCAACGTAGGCTTCCTGGTCAGCTTCCTGGCACGCCCGTTCGGCAGTGTCATCTGCGGGTACCTCGGCGACAAGCTCGGACGCAAGAACCTGCTCTCCATTTTGCTGCTCCTCATCTCGGGCGCCACCGCCTGTATCGGCCTCATCCCGTCCTCCACCGTCATTGGCTGGGCAGCACCTGCCCTGCTCATCCTCTTCCGGATCCTCCAGGGTTTCTCCGCCGGCGGCGAAGTGGCAGGCGCCATGGCGTTTGTGGGCGAATACGCGCACAACAAGCACCGCAACTACTCCATGAGTTTCATTGCAGTGGGTTCATTCTGCGCCCTGTTGTTCGGCAGCGGATTCTCGGCAGTCCTCATTACAACCCTGGGCGATGCCACCATGGAATCCTGGGCCTGGCGGATCCCGTTCCTTTTCGCCCTCCCACTGGGATATGTGGGCTACTACATCCGCTCCAAGATGGAAGACACCCCGCACTTCGCAGCCCTGCGTGAGCGCAACGAGGTGGAACGCAACCCGCTGCGCGCGGTCTTCACCTCCAAGAGGCACCTCAAGGCAATCGCCCTCACCATCTTCCTGCCCGCGCTGAACGGCCCCGGCTATTACCTGCTGTTCGCCTACATGCCCACCTACCTCAAAACCCAGCTAGGCAGCGGACACAACTTCTCCATGGTCCAGGCGCTGCTGGTAACCGCCGTAAGCCTGGTCGCCATCATCATCTCGATTCCCCTGATGGCGCGCCTCTCGGACCGCATTGGCCGCAAGCCGGTTTTGGCACTGTCAGCCGTCCTGATGGCGCTGGTTTCCTTCCCGATGTTCGCCATGATCACCACGGGCAACATGGGCCTGGCCTGCGTCGCCACCGTGGTCATGGCCATCGCGTTCTCGGGCCACGCAGCGGTGGTGCACACGGTACTGACTGAAATGTTCCCCACCACGGTTCGCTACAGCGCCTACAGCATCGGCTTCAGCATCAGCACCATCATCTTCGGTGGCAGCGCCCCGCTGGTCATGACTGAGATCATCAAGGCCACCGGCAACAGCATGGTTCCGGCGTTCGCCTCGATCGGCACGGCCGTCATCACCCTGGTTTCGGTTTACTTCCTGAAGGAAACCAAGGGCCAACCGCTGGCCACCCACTAACAAAACCAGTACGACGGCGGCCTGCCGCCATTGCCGGCAAGCCGCCGTCGTTGGACCATAAAGCACCACAACAAGAATCATTGGGAGTCACTTTGGGCATCAACTCAGTCGCCGTCGTTGCAGACCTCGGCGAAAGCTACGGAAACTACACCATCGGCGACGACGACGCCCTCCTCGGCTTGGTCACCGCCTCCAACATCGCCTGCGGCTTCCACGCCGGAGACCCCCGCGTCATGGACGCCACGGTCAAAGCCTGCGTCGAACGGGGCATTGAACTGGGCGCACACCCCGGCTACCCGGACCTGGTGGGATTCGGCCGCCGCCTGATCGAAGCCAGCGAAGAAGAAATCCGCACCGACGTGCTCTACCAGATCGGAGCCTTGGACGCCTTTGCTCGCATTCACGGCGGCAAGATCAGCCACGTGGCCCCGCACGGCCGCATGGGCAGCATTGCCCAGACCGATGCCAAGCACGCCCGAGCCATCACCGACGCCATCAAAGCCTACGATCCCTCCTACATCGTGATCTGCCAGAACGGTCTGCTCGCCGACGAGTCACGCAAGCGCGGCCTGGAAGTGGGCTACGTTTTCCTGGCTGACCGCGGCTACGGCGAGGACGGCATGCCCGTATCCCGCAACACCGAAGGCGCGCTGCTCCACGACCCCGAGGAGATCGGACGCCGCGTGGTCCAGGTGGTGACTGAAGGAACGGTTCGCGCCGTCACGGGGAAGGTTGTGCCGCTCGGCCACGATGCCGACGTCGTCCTCCTCCACGGCGACCACCCGCAGGTCCTTCAGAACGGTACCGCCCTCCGTGCGGCTCTTGAAAAGGCGGGCGTCAAAGCCACCGGCCTGCAGGAAGTCCTGGCCGAGAAGGCCAAGCTCGCCACCGTCTGACCCCTTTTCGACGAACTACAAGCCAAGGACACATGAGCACGCAACCAGCGCCCGGACCTCAGCTGAGCCAGCAATCGAACGCCGCAGCGATCAAAGCGGTACCGTTCGGGGACTCGGCACTCATGGTCAGTGTTTTCTCGGACGACTCCGGGGAACGCCAGGAGGGAAGCCGGAAGCTGCGCGAGCTGCTGCTGGATGTGCGGCCCCAGGGCTTGCTTGATGTGGTGGCTGGCGTTGATTCCGTCCTGGTGGAGTTCGACAACCTTGCAGTCAGCCACGGCCAACTTGCGCAAACCATCCGGTTGGCCGTAGCAGGCGGCTTCGGGGACAACGATGGCGCGCATGCAGGCATGCACTTTGTCATACCCATGGTGGTCAACCAAACCTTTGCCCCGGACCTTGCCGATGTCGCTGCCGAACTCGGTATCAGCCCCGAGGCGGTCCTGGGACACGTCGAGGACTCGGTACTGAACATCAACCTGCTCGCCTCTGCCATGGCACCAATGATGGGACGCGTCCAATTCCCTGGCCAGGTCAGCCGCTGCAAGGAACCCCGGACCAACGTGGACCCGGGCTCGGTGATGGTGGCAGGCAACAACGCCATCATCCAGCCGTTCCCGGGACCCACTGGCTGGAAGGTCATTGGCCGTACACCCCTGGTCATCTGCGACATCCGCGAGAACCCGCCCACCTCCTACAGCCCAGGCGATACCGTCCGCTTCAAGGTCGTCCCGGAGAGTGAATGGGAGCGCCTTGAAGGGCGCTTCCTGAGGACCGACTCGTACACCATCGAAGGAGCCCACTGATGCCGGCGGCCGAGCGGACCATCACGTTGAAAGTCCGGGAATCTGCCTGGCTCGCCACCTTCCAGGACCTAGGGCGGGAAGGATCCGAGGCCTTGGGCGTCCCCTGCGGCGGGGCCGCGGACCAGCACTCAGCGGCGGTAGCCAACATCCTGGTCGGCAATCCGCGATCGGCCACGTCAGTGGAAATCATGGGCGGCAGGTTCTCCTTCACCACCTCCAAGCCCCTGCTGATCGCTGTGACCGGCGCACCTGCCGATGTCACGGTCAATGGCAGCAAAGTGTCCATGTGGGAACCGGTCTGTGTCCCGGCGAAGGGCAGGGTGGTGGTAGCCAACGCCCGTGGCGGCATGCGGAACTATCTCGCCTTCAGCGGCACCCTGGTTACCGAACAGTTCATGGGCAGCGCCGCACCGGAAGCCCGGATGGGCTTCCCGCAGCAGATTACAGCGGGTCAGCACCTTGAACTGCGGACCTCCTACGCCGGCTTCGAACACCCATATCTCACCCAGCCCCTGTTCAGGCTTCCGGTACCCATTCCGTCATTTGAGCAATCCCTGTGGTCAATCGACATTGTTGAAGGTCCGGAGACAGACGCGGCCGTAGGAATCCGGGAATTACTGGCCTCCCGCGAGTACACCGTGACGGCGAAATCCAACCATGTCGGCCTCCGGCTGGATGGTCCCGTGGTACACCCTGACGGACTCGGCGAAATCGTGTCCCACGGAGTTCCGATCGGCGCTTTCGAGATCCCGCACGGCGATGAACTCATCATCTTGGGACGGTACCGAACGCTCACCGCGGGCTACCCGATCGTCGCCTTCGCCACCAAGGCATCCCTGCCCCTGCTAGGGCAAGCGCGTCCGGGCCAGCGGATGACATTCCGGTGGGTCACCCAGGAACAAGCCGTGGATCGCCAGCACGAGGCCCAACGCTTGCTCAACGTCCTCGAGTCCAGGGTCCAGAGCCTTTTCGGTGCCATCGACCTTCCGCATTATTCGCGAGCGGTCCCGGCCCGGGCGGCAGCATGAATACCCCCAAGCCAAAGCACTTGACCAGCACGTATATTACATGAGAAACTTTTCGCATATGTGACACCAATCTCACGAACATCCACGAACTCGAGGGAACGAAAACCATGGGACTTCTTCAAGGCAAGGTCGCCGTTATCACCGGCGCAGGAACCGGCATGGGCCGCTCCACAGCGGAACTGCTGGCGGCCGAAGGAGCGCAGGTGGTTCTGGTAGGCCGGCGGCTGTCCGTTCTGGAGGAAGTCGCCGCGTCGATCAAGAACGACGGCGGCACTGTCCATGCGCGGGCCGCTGACATCGCTTCCAAGGACGACGTTGACGCCCTGGTGTCATGGGTCAGCGAGACTGTTGGTCCGGTGGACATCCTGGTTAACAACGCCGGCAGCGCCAGCAAGGTCCTGAATGTCCGATGGATCAGCCAGGAGGAATGGAATGACGTCCTGGACGTCAACCTCAATGCTGTCTACCTCCTGACCCAGGCCGTCCTGCCGGGCATGCTGGCCCGCAACACAGGTACCATCATCACCGTTTCCTCGCTCGCAGCCGTGAACCCCAACCTCCTGGGCGGCGCAGCATACGGCGCCGCGAAAGCCGCCGTCCGGAACTTCATGACCTATCTGCACAACACCTTCCGCAACGACGGGTTGCGCGCCATCACCATCCTTCCCGGCGAAACGGCAACTCCCATCCTGGACAACCGGGCCCGGCCACCGAAGGCCGAGGAACGCGACGCCATGGTCCAGCCTGAGGACGTTGCCCGCGCCATCCACCTCGTGGCCACCTTGCCGCAACGCACGGTTGTCCAGGAACTGGTGATCGCACCCACCCGGCAGCGCGATACCTCCGGAGACATCGAAATCAGCCGCTGGACCGGAGCGCCCGCGGAAGAGATCCCCCGTCCATGAAGCGCCGGAACCACTACCCGACCGGCCGAGCCGCCACCCTTCCCACGACCCGAAGCAGGACCGTCATGACTCTTGAACCATCCACCGCCGTCGCCGCCTTCCAGCCTTCCGAGGCCGTGCTGCGGGTGCAGCGCACATCGCTGCGCGTCCAGCAGCCCCAGTCCAAGGGCGACCTCGTCTCGCTGGCCATGGGCGAACCGGACTTTGACACCCCCGAACAGGTGCGCGCGGCCGCTGCCCGCGCCCTGGAAGAAGGTCACACCCACTACTCGCCGTTGCTCGGCGAGCTGGTGCTTCGCGAGGAGCTGGCTGCCCGTATCGGCCAGCTCCTCGGCGAAGTGGCCAGCTCCAGCGACGTGCTCATCACCCAGGGCGGAACAGCCGGACTGTCCGCCGCCATTCTCGGCATCGTCAACCCCGGGGACAAGGTAGTCATCCCGGATCCCACCTATTCGCTCTACGCGGACCTGGTAAGCATGGCGGGCGGCACCACTGTGCCCGTCCCACTGGCCGCGGACCTGCACTGGGACCTCGAAGCCTTGGCCACCGCCCTGGAAGGCGCCAAGATGTTCGTCTTCTGCAACCCGTCGAACCCCACAGGGATCGTCCATTCCCGCGAAGAGCTGGAAGCGTTGGCAGACATGGTGGCCGGCACCGACACGCTGGTGCTTTCCGATGAGGCCTACAGCGACCTCGTGTACACGCAGGAACCCTTCACGTCCGCCCTGGAAATCCCCGGGCTGGCCGGCCGCACCATCTATTGCCAGACTTTCTCCAAGAGCTACGCGATGACCGGCTGGCGCGTGGGCTACCTCTGGGGTCCCTCGGATGTCATTGCCTCGGCTGCACGGGTCCACAACACCTTCAACGGCTCCATGAATACCGCCGTCCAGTTGGCCGCCCTGACGGCGCTCCAGACGTGCGGTCCGGACATCGAGCGCATGCACGCCTCCTACGCCGTCCGCCGCGAGCTGATGTTCGAGGGCTTGGCCAAGATTCCCGGGCTGACGGTCAGTTCCCCGGAAGGTGCGTTCTACCTCTTCCCCAAGTACGACGTCGACATGCCGGCAGCCCAGATGGTGGCGCACCTGAGGGAGTTCGGCGTGGCGGTCCGCCCCGGCAGCGAGTTCGGCCGGAACGGTGAACACCATCTGCGCCTCTCCTATGCCGCCAGCGCTGAGGCCATCACGGCCGGCGTCGAGCGTATTGCGGCCGGACTCGCGGCACTGAAGTAGCCCCATGACAGTTCTCGATCCCCCGGCGGGGCTGCGCATGGATATGCAGCGGAACCGGATGGCGTTGGTGGACGCGGCCGGCCGGCTCTTTGGAGCCGGCCGTTCGGCTACGATGACCGAAATCGCCGCCGAAGCCGGGATCTCCTCGGCCACGGCCTACCGCCACTTCGCCTCCGTGGAAGACGTGCTTGCCGCGTACCGCTTCGAGGTAGGCCAGGAACTCCTGGAGTTCAGCCGCATCCAGTGCTCCGAAGGGATGGAGCTCCTGACAGCAGTGTGCACCAAATGGGTGGAGCTGGTGGTCCAGCACGGTGAGTCGATGGTCCATACCCGCTCTGCCGAGGGCTACCTTGCCCGCGTGCGTGCGGGGGCCTACTACCTGACCGTTCAGGCCGAAGCGCTGGAGCGGCCCCTGGAAGAAGCGTCCCGGGCATTGGGAATCCAGCACCCTGGCGACGAAGCACTTTTCCTGTGGAACAGCTTCTTCGACCCCCGCGAAATCTATGACCTGATCCGTACTCTGGACCTTACAGCCGCCCAGGTCTCCGCCCGTCTGGTCAGGACTTACACGGCGGCCCTGACAGGCTGGTCCACATCCAGGTCCTAAGCTATGAGGTGAGGAAAGGGTGCCATCAATGCGTAGCGACACACAACGCAACCGCCGTCAATTGGTCAAAGCCGCGGGACAGCTTTTCGCGTCACGCCGCGGAACCATCAGCATGACTGATGTGGCCAAGCACGCGGAGATCTCAACCGCTACGGCGTACCGGCATTTTGCGTCAGTTGAAGACATCCTTGCCGAATACCGGTTCGGGGTCGGTGAAAAGCTGCGCGACTACAGTTTGAAGCAGCAGGAGATGTCCGGCGTCGAGCTTTTAAGTGCCGTTAGCCGCAAATGGGTGGATCTCGTTACGCGTCACGGTGGAGCGATGCTCTACACCCGTTCCGGCGAGGGTTATCTTGCCCGCCTGCGCACTGGAGCCTTCTACCTCACCGTCCAGGCTGATGCGCTGGAGCGCCCCTTGCGGGAAGCCTGCGAAGAACTGGGACTGCCTCCCATCGGCGACGAAGCGATGTTCCTTTGGAACATCCTCTTTGACCCCCGCGAAATCCTGGACCTCATCAACACGGTGGGACTCACCAAGGATCAGGCGACAAGCCGGCTCATCGCCGCACTCAAGGGTGCGCTTGCCGGTTGGAGCGAGGACCGCGAGCGGGCGTAGGCCGCAACGCGGTCAGCGGGTTAGTTCACGGATCCGATCGGTCGGCAACGCTGTAAGGGCCGCGGCCCGGAAAACGTCCAGTCGGCCGGATTCGAGTCCTTCCATGACGTCGTCGCGGAGCCTCCGGATGCACTCATCCTTCTCCTCCAGCGCCGCGGCGAGTTGACGGACGGTAGCGGTTAGTCCGGCGAGGTGCCACTGGTGCTGGGCCCCTGAGTAGTGGAGTTCCTGGTAGGCACCTGCAAGCCTTTTGACGTCTGCTGCCCTGATTCCCACCACCTCGGCGACGGCTGCAAGCGGAACCTTGTCTGCCAAGGCTGTTGCGATGGCCTCGTTGCGACGACCCAGCAGTGAGCGTACGTGACTGTCAATGCGTGCCCGCGTCACCCGTGACTGCGAGAGTCGCAGCTCCAACCGGCCGAGGCTGGGCTTCGCCGGGGTGATGCGGCGACGCGGGCGGGCTTCAGCTACGTAGGTCATGGCGCGTCAGGCCTTGGACCAACTGCCAGTCAACTGCCGAATCGCCGTGGGTCGGCATGATGCTGCCCTCGAGCACGCGCTTGCTGTGCCCGGTTTCGCCGGCAGGGGCCCAGATGCCACTGACCGGGCAATGGCTTCCCGTACCGGCAACGAAAAGGCTGCGGCGCGGTGCTGCAGGTTGTCCAACAATGCTCAACATCTCATGCCTCCGACGCTGGGGAATCTCGTGGTTTAAGCCTATGGCCCAACTCACTTTAAAGCAAGAAAGTTTTCTCATTTGTTTAAGAATTCTCATGCTTATTGCAGGTACTTGAACACACCCCAGCCCTCTGCCAGCAATGCGCAATCGTCCTTGTGCCTGGCCCCGAACGCGGGGGTCTTCTTCCGGGATGGCGCGCGGAAGAAGGCCGGCGACCCGCAGCCCAGGCACACCAGTCCACGCTGGCTGCTCTTGCGCCACGAGGGGTCGCGTTCGCTGTACTCCGCGGCGTGCCAGTCCCGCCCGTCCCGTGTACTCAGAGCCCATTTCATGCCCGGCCCGCCTTCCTCAGCGTTCCAAGGTATGCGGACAACGCCTCGAAGCTGTTCGCCGGGGCCAGCTCCAGCAACCGCTCGGACTCGTTGAGCCGCGCGTGATGCAACTGCTCCCAGGCGGAAATGCGGTCAGCGCCGTCCGTCAAACCGTCCAGGCCGAGAACGGCCACCGTCAGTTCAGGGACGACGGCGGACACGTCGTCCCGCAGCGACGCCCGCGCCATCGCCTGCCATTTAGTTGAGCGCGGCAGCTCGTCCACGCGGCCCAGCAGAGCCTCGATCCGGAAGCGGTCCCGCACGGTGAAATAGACCGGAGCGATGGATTCCAGGGATTGGCCGGTGACCTGTTGAACCTTCGCTATATCCAGCAGCGTGAACGCTTCCCTGAGCTCTGCCCACATCCTTCCAACTTCGAACGGTAGCCCCCAGGTGTGGGCTGAATCCTCCAGCGCAGCGACATCTTCCTTTTCAGCGCCCATAAGGAGTTCGGGCAGCTGCCAGCGGAGTGCTTCCACCACGGGTCGATAGAGGTTGATGCACTCTCCGATGGGGAGCTGATGGTTGTACTGGGTGAACCAGCGCATGGTCCGATCCAGCACACGGCGAATGTCCAAGTAGATCCGGCTCCATTTCTCAGCCGGCAGATCGGCGCATTGATGCACCAAGCCGATGGAGAGATCCCGGAGACCGAAGAGTTCACTGGCAATGACAAAGGCCTTGACCGCCGCGGCTTCATCGACCGAAGTTTCCTCCATGAGCCTGAACACCGACGTGACTCCGCCGATGTTAATGGCATCGTTGGCGAGCACTGTGGCGATGATGTCATCCCGCAATGGATGACGCTCAGTCCCCTCGTCCAGCTTGGCCACTACCGGATCGGGGAAATAGCCCTTCAGGAACTTGACCAGGTAGGGATCCTCGAGCAGCGGAGTAGTACGGATGCTGCTGGCCAGGGTGTTCTTGGCATAAGCGGCCAGGACAGACAATTCCGGAGAAGTGAGGCCCTTGCCCTGCTCGATTCGGTCTTCGAGGACACGCGTACTGGGAAGGAATTCCAGATTGCGGTCGAGTTCGCCGCGGCCCTCAAGGAACTGCATCAGCCGTTCATAGTTAGGGAACGACGCCGGTGGGAACCTTCTGTCGGTCAGGAGCAAGACGTTCTGGGCTACGTTGTCGGTCAGCACCAATTCCGCGATCTCGTCCGTGAGGGCTTCCAGGAATGGCGTGCGCTCAGCAGCGGAAAGTTTTCCTTCCCTGATGGACTGGTCGACCAGGATCTTGATGTTCACTTCATGGTCGGAGCAGTCCACGCCGGCCGAGTTGTCGATTGCGTCGGTGTTGATGAGGACTCCGGCCAAGGCCGCTTCAACCCGACCGGCCTGGGTCACGCCCAAGTTGCCGCCTTCCACCACAATGCGGGCTCGCACCTGATTGCCATTGACCCGAATGGAGTCATTTGCACGATCGCCTGCATCGGCATGGCTTTCGGTGCTGGCTTTGACGTAAGTTCCGATACCGCCGTTGTAGAGCAGGTCAACAGGAGCCTTCAGGATTGCCTGCAGAAGGGCCGTCGGGCTCATTGATTCGACCGCTGGATCCAGGCCAAGTGCTGCGCGAACGGCTGGATGGATAGGAATGGCGCGGGCTGTCCGCGGCCAGACCCCGCCGCCGTCGCTGATCAACGACGCGTCGTAGTCTGCCCAACTGGAGCGCGGCAGTGCGAAAAGCCTCGCGCGTTCCGTGAAAGAGGATGCGGCATCCGGTTTCGGGTCCAGGAAAATGTGCCGATGGTCGAAGGCCGCAACTAATTGCACGTGCTGCGAGAGCAGCATGCCGTTGCCGAAGACGTCTCCGCTCATGTCGCCGATTCCCGTAACCGTAAAGTCGGTCGTGCGGGGGTCAAGGCCGAGTTCGCTGAAGTGAATCTTGGCCGATTCCCATGCCCCGCGTGCCGTGATGCCCATGCTCTTGTGGTCGTATCCCACGGAACCGCCAGAAGCGAACGCATCCCCCAGCCAGTATCTATAGCCAGCAGCTACTTCATTGGCTAAGTCCGAGAAAGAGGCCGTTCCCTTGTCGGCCGCCACCACGAGGTAAGAGTCGTCGCCGTCGTACCTCACCACGTTCGGCGGGGCGACAACCTGACGCTCGCCGTTTACAAAGCGGATGTTGTCCGTGACATCAAGCAGGCCTCGGATGAAGATCCGGTAGCATTCCTGACCTGCCGTCAATTGCCGGGCCCGGTCCGTGATCCCCGCAACCACTTTCGCATAGAAGCCACCTTTGGCTCCATCCGGCACGATCACGGAGTTTTTGACGGTTTGAGCTTTGACCAGTCCAAGGACTTCGGTGCGGAAATCTTCCTGCCGGTCCGACCATCGGAGTCCGCCGCGGGCCGTGAGGCCAAAGCGCAGATGCACTCCTTCCACGCGTGGCGAGTACACCCAAACTTCGTGTGCGGGGCGCGGACTGGGCAGCAGGTCAAGCCCCGAAGGGTCCAACTTGAGGCTGATGTGCGGATGGCCCTGGTAAAAGTTTGTTCGCACGGTTGCCCTGATCAAGGAAGCCAGCGCACCCACTACGAAGGCCGCATCCATGGTGGCCACGTCGTCCATTGCAGCGGCCACGGTCGCATCGGCTGAGTCCAGAAATACCGCACGGTCGTTGGGCAGGTTGGGGTCGAACTTTGCTGAGAACAAGCCCACCAATGATTTGGTCGCCCCAGGATGTGACTGCAGCGTGGACGCTATGAATTCGAAGGAATGCTGCGTCCCCAGTTGCCTGAGGTACTTCACGTAGCTGCGAAGCAGCGCAATGATCCGCCAGTCAAACCCCTGTTGCAGGACCAAGGAGTTGAGTAGATCCGACTCGGCCTCCCCACCCAGAACCGCCCGGAAAGCCGCGGGGAGCAAATCCCATGCTTCCGGTGAACCTGATTCCGCAGGTGCGCTCACCAAGAGGTCGTAAAGGTGGGCCGCCACCCCCTGAGAGTCGACGACTTCATACGGACGCTCCTCGTGGACCGCCAAACCAAGATGTTCAAAGTACGGCAGGAGGCGGCTCAGGCTCTCCGCCTGACGGAGATAGAGCCGGATCCGGAGGTCTGGGTCGGAACAATTTTCGCCCTCGCGCCGAACGGCAAGCCGAGCCGCCGTCGTGCTGTCATCCGCACTCAGGTCTTCGAACCAGTCGATGTCCGCGGCTGCGTCCTCCACGCTGTACCGGACCTGGTACTCCGGCGGGAAGGCTTCACTCCACCGTTTGACAAGGGCCTCCGCCACGGCTGCCGGGTGACGGGATCGAAGAGCGTCGAGAACACCTTCGGGCCATGATCGGATTGCGCGGTTGACCCGCTGCTCCACCGTTTTTGCGTGAATATCTCCAGGAGTTTCGGTGGATGTCCAGACGGTGAAGAAGATACGCGCCAGGGCGGAGGAACTGACCCGTGCTTCGTGCTCGATATCGACGGCGTCGAACGTGCCTCGCAATTCGCTTTCTATCCGTTGACGGACCGCAGTGTTGTAGCGGTCGCGCGGCAGATAAACCAGGACGGTCACGAATCTGCCGAAGGCGTCCTGCCGCAGGAACGCACTCGAACGCCGCCGCTCCTGCATCCGCATAATGCTGCCGGCAATCTGCAACAGCTCTTCGACGCCGATCTGGAACAGTTCGTCGCGAGGGTAGGTTTCAAGGATCGCCATGAGTTGCCGGCCTGAATGACTGGCCGGATCCAATCCGCTGCGTTCCATGACGGCGGTGATGGTCTCGGCGACCAATGGGATGCCATCCACCGGCCCGGTGTAGACGCTCGATGTAAACAGGCCCAGGAAGCGATGCTCGCCGGTCACCTGCCCTTCGGAGTCGAAGGTCTTAATCCCGATGTAATCCAGGTGGGCGTCGCGATGGATGGTGGATCGTGAGCGTGCTTTGGTCACGATCGCGGCAATCGGCTCACGTGCCGAGTCACGGGCAGTGCCAGTCAGGACGCGGAATTCGGCACGCGTGTCGGCCCTCTTCCGGAGAACACCTAAACCGGTTCCATCGATGGCAGTCAGGCGATCCTCAGGTTCCCCACGCTCCAGGATGTATTGGCGATAGCCGATGAAGACGAAGTGATTGCTGCGGAGCCACTCAAGAAGATTGCGTGCCTTCCCGTTCCCGGGCAGGGCGGCAGCAACCTGGTTTAGCCTGTCTCGCATGGCGGCCCAGTCGGCGGTCGCCGCCGCGACGTCGGCCAGCACCTGCCGGATGGCGTTCAGCAGCTGCCCGAGCTGTTGCTGGGTGAGGAGGTCTCTGAGTTCGACGGCGATCCACGACTCGGTTCCCGCATCCAGCGTGGATGAGGCTGGACGCAGCTCCCTGAGCTCCCCATCCTCACCTCGTTGCGTGGCGAACCTGGGATGGACTACGAAACGGATTCCTAAGCCGCGACGGGTCACCTCAGCCAGTATCGAGTCCACAACGAACGGTGAGTCCTTGCAAGCGACCCCGACCACGGTGGCGCCAGCATCCGGCAGGGCCCCGACCCACGATTCCGCGCCGCGAGTCCGCGCCGCTTCGAAGTGCGCGGCCGCTCGTGCTTCGAGTACACCGGCGCCATAGAATTCCCTGTCCTCCGGCGACGCTTCGGCATAGTAGTGGGCTACGAAATGCTCGGGCAGCGTGTGGGCTTCCATTCCTTGTTCCGTGGACACGTCGTGCTCCCTAAGGGTTTGGTGGGCTTCATCACGTCAAGAAGATATGAGAATCTTTTCTCACATCATCCGGGACGTCAAGGGTTTTCGAGAACGGCCGTGAGTCTTGACTCGCAGTGAAAGATTTGCGAAACTCTTCTCAAATGTGAAGTACATCCCATCTCGAGTGCATCAACGCCGACTTCATCGAAGGGAAGCGAAACCGTGGGTAACAAACACCTCCCACCCTTGATTGTCATGGGCGTTTCGGGCTGCGGTAAGTCCACCGTGGGATCGATGCTGGGAGAGCGCCTTGCGGCGCGGTTCAAAGATGGCGATGACCTGCACCCCGAAGCCAACAAAGCCAAGATGAGTGCGGGCATCCCCTTGGACGACGAAGACCGGAAGCCCTGGCTGGAAGAGATCGGCCGCGCCCTGCGCCGGTCCCAGGACGCTGGCGCACCACTGATCATTGCCTGTTCGGCGTTGAAGCGAAGCTACCGTGATTTACTCCGACACCACGCCCCTGACGTTGTCTTTATCCACCTGAGCGGCGATCGCCAAACACTCCTGTCACGCATGAACGCCAGGGAAAACCACTTCATGCCGAGCAGCCTTCTGGATTCCCAGCTCAGCACACTGGAGCCGCTTGGTGTCGATGAAAAGCATATGCTGGTCGACATTCGTCTTGCACCAGATCCATTGGTAGAGGGGATTTGCAGTCGGCTGCCGTGACCGTCAGCATTGTTGCCCAGGCCACTCCGCCCAACAAGCCCGGAGCCCTAAGAATGCCACGCTTACACAGTAGAACTCTTTGCGTCGATAAGGATGCTCACGGGCGACGTCGTACGGAAGCAATGCCGTGTGGAGCTTGAGCATGACTCGCGGTTTACCACCATGCCTGACGGTATCCGAAAGGGCAGGGCGTGCACGTCACTCCCCCTGCCCGGTGGTATCGACAAGCCAGAAGGTGTTGCGCCGCCAGGGATGAGGGCCCGGCCCCGCGGGGTTCCGCGTCCGTTCAGGGCGCCGGCAACGAATTCCAGACCCACCTCCGCGGTGAATACAAGGATTGGTCAGGCGCCGTCCAACAGCCCCAAAGGCACGCAAACCTGGGATGAGTGTTTTCTTCGACGAAAGCCGCACGTATCCGCAGGAGATGGAAGGGTGCTTATCGGCGAACTGGTCACCGTCGATATACTCCGACTAGCGCGTGAACTCCCCATGCTCCGGCGGCCCCGGAAGGGACAGCAACCTGCGCCGGGAAACTCCCCATTCATTCGTAGTCACGCCTGGACGTTGCCGACGAGACCTCCCCAAGGCACTCGATCGACCGCGGAGGCTGAATACTCCCCTCGCCACGGCCGCCGCAGATAGTGCGCCTGCGAATGTGCGTTATGTCGCCCGCGCCACTCACATGCCATGAATAGATGGAGCCGACGGAGGGCAGACCCCATGGCCGGAATCAGGCTCAACAAAGCAGATTTAAGTGTGGACAATGTCCACACCCTCTTTGGCCTGACACAGCATCAGCCCAGCTGGCTTCCTCACTCAAGGAACGAGCCGAACCAAGAACTTTGACGCAAGATAGCGAAGTCATGTTGCGCTCGGTTCTCCTACCAATGAAGAGGTGTAGGCCGACCACGACCTACCGGACCTATCAAGAGAGGAACGCATAACCCCAATTCAGAGCAAACGGAGGGCACACCAGCCACGACCCTAAACCCGCTCCCCCACAACAAAACAGGCGACCCGCGGCGCCAGGCACACCCCGCGGTCAGTGTCAGAGGGACCTGACCACCCAGAATGTACACACATTAAAGCAAAAACCCCCTCTGACGAGGGGGTATGCCGTGCCCGAGGTGGGACTCGAACGGGATTCCTTGCCTTGTTATTACTGGGAAGCGGCGGAAACATGCGGACTCCGGAGCAGACCGGCGGCTGAACGAGGGAGTCCGAGGTGGAAAGCGTGAACAATGATGCTCCTATTCTTGTCAATGGTCGCTGGACCAGGCGCCGTGTAGGTTACCGTGGCCTCCACTCCGGCTTCAAGGGTCGCTGCCGCGATCGCTGCGCGACGGCCTGGGGCCGCCCTTGACCCCGGAGCCTCGGTGTCCACGGTCAGGTTGGAAGCACCCGGTTCATCGGTGGATAGGGCAACTGCGCGTGCGCGGTGGATTGGGAGTTGAGCCAGGTTTCGTAGCGGTGGTGGACGTCGCTGTCGTGGGACAGTCCTCGTTCCAGACGGGACAGCGTGGTGGGCCAGACCCTCAGGGCATCGGCTGCTTCTTGGAGGGTCAAGCCTCCGGGGAACATGACGAAGCCCTTCCGGCCAGCGCTGCGACGGGACCTCCACTGTCAGCGTTCGAGTGGGATGAGAAGAAGTCGATGTTTGAAGCGCCCTCATCCCGGCACGGAAACTTCGCAGGTCAGGCACCGGTTTTCCGCTCAGCGGGGCTGCTCGTCGTACCCGTTAGCCACGGGATTGCATGGGGCGACAGTCGATGAGTCTGCAGCAGCCAGGAATTCGGAGGCGTGCGATGACCCCGCAGCCCGCCATCGCGCATGCGCTCTCTTACGAACGCGATTCCCACCTCAAATAGGTTCCTCTTATGATCACCAATAGTGGCTAATCTCAATCTCGAAAGGGGTTGCTATTTAGCGCAAATAGCACCTCTTTTATTCATCCTGAAGATGGCAAAGCCGCACCTCCTCCGCTCATGTTCTGACGAGTTTGTTACGAGCCGTCCTCCTCCACCTATTTCAGCGATCCAAGGGAGCATCGTCATGGAAAAAGCAAAGACCCGCGCCAACCGCGCACTAATTGGAAGCATTCTTTTAGTCTCCATGAACTTCGGCACTTTCATCGTGCTGTCCAACTACATCAGCGGTCTATCCGTCCAATTCAGCGCGACGGTGGGGCAAATTATCCTGCTGTTTTCCATCTCATCGATTGGCAGCCTGATCGCAAACCTTAGCCTGGCGCCCATGTTCCTCCGCATGCGTATCCGTTCGATTCTCTTGATCGGGATCTCCTGCTATGCGGCTTTCTTTCTCCTCATGGCTTTCTCGACCTCACTTCCGCTGCTCTATGTCGCGGCCCTCCTCTTTGGGATGGGTGTGGCCGGCTGCGGATTCGTCGTAGTCCAGGCCGTCATCATGTGGTGGTTCGTTCGAGGTGTCGGGAAGAAGATCAGCTATCCCTCCATTGCATACCCTCTGGTGTCTCTCGCGCTCTCTCCGGCCATCGCCTGGGGCATTGAGTCGCTTGGCCTCACTCCCACGCTCTTGGTGCACGGCGTCCTCTGCATAGGCGTGATGCTCTTTGCTGCTCTGGTGCTTATCCCTGAGCGCCCGGAGTTCTATGGACTAACCGCTTACGATTCCACACCGGGAACGACGTCGGATAACTCGACGGCCGAAGTTTCGACGAAAGCGCCAACCGGTCTCACTCTAAAGCAAGCACTGAGGACGCCTTCGTACTGGTTGGTAAGCATCGCTGTGTTCTTGATTGTTGGTGTGGCCACAGGCTTCGGTGGACAGGCGGTCGTTATTTTCCAGAGCGCAGGCGGGGTTACAGCAATCGTTGCCGCCCTCATCCTTTCCGTGAAGAACTTTGCTGCAATGATTTGGAACTTCGCATACGGTGCTCTCGCTGATCGTATTGGCGGGAGTTCGGCCGGCGTTGTATTCGGGCTGGGCGTGATGGTCTTTAGCTCAATTGCAGTCTTCGTCTCTGGAACGGGGGGAGCAATTTTCATCGCAGCAGGTCTCGCAATCACACAGTTCGGCGGAATGTACGCCGCCATAATCCTCCCCCGAATGTTCGGACTAAAAGAGTTCGGGAGCATTCTTGCTTCAGTCAATGTCAGCGCAGCCCTCGGTGGCGCAGTGGTCGGAGCTATCGGTGGTTTCATCTATGACGCCACGCTTAGCTACACAATGTTCTTCGTCTTGTTCGCAGCAGCCGCAGCAGCCATGGTGGTACTGCAAGTCGTGGCTACGCGACCGCGAGCCATCATGCGACTTGAGGATGCAGCTGCCGAGGGGCCAATTGAGGAACGAATCGCAGCCTGACTTCCTGCGGCGAGCTGCCGCGGCGTCGCAGAGCACAACTGAAGATGGTCCTGCAGAGGCGGAATTTATTCATTGCCTCGCTTGAGACCCGCGAAGGTCAAAGGTTCCATGCACTGCCGACTACGGCGCTTGGAACCTTTGGCCTTTGGCGGGGTCTTACGGTCCGGGCAAGATCACTGTCACGAGATCACTTTCGAACCTCCGGAACGACAAGGTCCACGTCGAGTCGAAAACAGTGCCCCGGTGGGAGCTCGCCGGCTGCCCTCGGTAGGGCGGTCGGGTTCTCAAAGTCCATCTCAGCAGATCCTGCTTGAAGGCTCCAGAATTGCCCACATCCTGCGCAGGTCTCCAAATAGTGCAATAGTCCGCTCACCACATGCTGTAAACGCTGAGTGGAGCCGTGGATAATCAGCCGTGCCGGACTCCCACGACAGCGACCCGAGCACGACCCCTCTCCCCCAGCAGCCCTGCCAACATCATGCTCAGGGTGATCAGATGCGAAAAGCAAGGCCCCCCACAGCCCATTCCCAGCGATTTTGTTGGTCCTTGACGATGGAACTCTGCCTAAAGGCAGCGGGCATACCCCTCGACCAACCGGCGGAAGCAGGGGTGTTCCGGGAACGGAACCCGCAGGACCAGAAGGGGCCCGCACCGCCAAACGGTACGGGCCCCTAATGGGTTTAGCGACACTTCTATTTAGCCTTGGGTGGTAAAAGGAGCCTCGAGATCGGCGAGGAGATTAGGCGGCTCGGCACCCTCCGGGAGGTAGTATGACTCCTCCATATAGTGGATAAACCTCCACTCGTTATCGTCCTCAAGCTGGAGCACTGCAGTGACGCGCGCAGCGGCGACTCGAGGCTCGTCGGACTCGACGCTGCGAATGCGCCATTTCACTACGAAGATGGCGAGTATTGTTTCCGGTGCAATTTCACGGATCCAGGCCCTTGGGATGGCGGCGGAAGCGTCGACGATCCTGGAACGTGTGCGCGCCAGGTGACCGGCGATGGCACTCCATCCTGAGAGGATGTCGTCCAGTTCCGGCGCCATGTAGGTGGCATCCGCCGAATGCGCCCACAGACCCGCCAGCGCGTCCCATTGCAGCGTTTCCCAGAATCGCTCGAACCGTTGGAGCACAGCCTGGACGTCAGATTTTTGGGTGGTTAGGGACATGGCAGATCTTTCTTCATCAGTATGGTGAGTTTGTTGTCGCGGAGTGAGCTTCGGCGCCCGAGGCCTTCAACTGTTGCTCGATTCCCGATGAAACAAGGCGTTCGCCGTTTGCAAGTGTGAGCATGGTGAATCCAAGTTCACGGAAAGTGCCGGCAAGAGCTGCGTCCCCTGCATGGAGGCCCGCAACTTTCCTTGTACGTTGTGCGGCATCGGCGATGCGAGAGAGGGCGGTGCGCATCGGCTCGGAAGGTGGGAACTGGTTTGCCCCGTGTCCCAGGGAGATACCGAGGTCAGCTGGTCCTACATAGCAGCCGTCGATGCCGTCGACGTTGAGGATGGCTTCAGCGTTACGTAGCCCGCATTCGGTTTCGATCATGACCAGGATGGTCACTCGTGAGTCGAGCTCGGCGACGTCGCGGCTGAGCCACGGGGAAACCGGCCCGTAACTCCGGTCTCCCCGTGGCGGGTAGTGAGCCGCTCGAGTGACCATCTTTGCCTGCTCTACCGAGTTCACCATGGGAACGATGATGCCGTCCGCACCGAGATCGAGAGCGTATCCGATCTTCTGTGCGCTTGAGTCGGCTACACGAACGTAGCGCGGGACGCTGCTACGTATTTCGAGCATTCGGCGCAGAATGTGGTCCCCGATGCCATGTTGGCAGTCGATTCCGACGAAGTCTGCCGTGCTGCCTTCGATCGCCCTGAGTACCCCGATGTCGTCGTTGGCGATCCAGAAGCCGGTAGTAGGGCCCGGCAAGGGGTCAGTGAACATAATCGGCTTCTGGGCTGGGGTCCGGAGAATCAAAGGTGGCGGTAGATGTAGATGCTGTCCTGTTTTGCCTCACCACGAAAGCTGCAATTCCTGAAAGAACCAGCAGGATAACGCCTGCTCCAGCGAGGACAGTGAAACCGGTGACATACGCTCCTGGTGCAGCAAGAGTTTTGTCCCCAAGCGTCAAAGTCTGAGAGGCAAGGATTGCTGAGAACATGAGCGGCCCGGCGGCCAGTCCGACGGACTTCATCACCTGATTGACGTTTCCGGCTTCGCTCGTGCGTTCAACCGGCACACCGGTCATCAGCAGGATCGGGATTGCGGCATAGAGGAACCCTGATCCGATGATCGCGATACCACCTCCGACGGCCAGCAAGAACGGTGAGACCACGGGCGACAACAACAGTATCAGCGCCCCTGCCAGGACGAAGGCACTCCCTGCGCCCAGGGCCGCGGGGACACCGAACTTGCGTGTGAGAACTGAGGAAAGTGGGCTGGCAATAGCACCGCCGATAATGCTGGCGATACCCATAACTGCGCCCGTTGAGGCCGCCCCGAGGCCAAGACCTAGACCAGTCGCTTGTGGTGATTGCAGGGCAACAGCGAGAACAAGCCAGAAAGCCAGCACCCCAAAAGCCATCACAAACATCATGGCGTGAGCGACCGCTACCCGGCCGTCCTTGAATGTACGGAAATCGACGGCTGGGTGCGGGCTTCGAACCGAGAGAATGACGAATGCGGCAAGCGCAACGGCGCCAGCGGTGATGAGCGCGATTGCTACTGCCCCGTTGGTTTTACCGATAAGGGTGATGCCTAGGAGAATGGCTGCCACGGCGGCGGCAAAGATCAATCCGCTTCCCAAGTCGACGTCGCGGAGTTTGCCTGTAGCCGGGCTGCCGGGGAGCAGAACCCAAACCAGGACCACGGTCAGTGCGGCGAGTCCCGCGCTGAAGGCGAAAATAGCATGCCAACCGACGCCGTCAATGAGGAGACCGGCAACGAATTGGCCTATCGGGCCGCCGATGAGGGCCGTTCCCGAGAGCAGCGACAGCACCATGGCCAAATTACGCTCACCGACCCTCTCCCTGGCGATTCCAAACGCGAGCCCAAGGATCGCACCGGTGGTTCCTTGGATTGCCCGGCCAAGGATAATGCCCGGAAGCGTGGGCCAAAGGAGAGCAACCATTGATCCGGCAGTGCCCAGAAGCAAAGCGGCGATCAGCACACGCTTACGCCCCAGGACGTCTCCGAGCCTGCCTGCGGTTGCAGCCGTGGCCGCCGCGACCAAAGCGTATCCAGTTATTGACCATCCAACGGTGACAGGATCACCAAAGTCGGCATAGAGGTGCGGCAGGGCAAGCTGAATCATGTTCTGCTCGAATGCGTGATTCATCTCCGCCAGCATCAGTAGACCGATCAGCACCGGTGAGCTGACTTGTGTCCATACACGGGTTTCACTCATTGCTTGACTCCTTTGTCGGGGAAACCATGTGGACATGGGCTGGTGCCCATGTAGGGGAAGGGTGCCCGTGAAAGGTGAAGGACCGAGCTTGGCCCTTCACCTTTCCCGGGGATCTTCAGAGGTCGAGGACCAGCCGACCTGATGCACATCGGGATACGCAGATGGCCATAGTGCCGTCCTCATCGTGCTGCTCGGGAGCCTTGGCCGAGTCCAGATGCACCGGAGTGCCACTGACTACGCGAGTTTCGCAAGTGCCACACATGCCCTCCTCGCAGGAGGTGAAGACCAGCACGCCGGCCTCACGGGCGACCTCAACGATCGACTGGTCCTCCGGCACAGTGAGTACCAACTCGCTCTCGACCAGCTCGATTTCGAATGCTCCCGTTGGCGTGATGTCACGGACGTCACGGGCAACGAAGCGCTCCAGGTGCAGGTCCCGGGTTGGCTTGCCCACCGCTTCGAACGCTCCCCCAACGGCGTTCAACAGGGGCTCAGGGCCGCAAGTATAGACGAGGGCGTCACCGCTCTCCGCTATGACCTCCTTAAGCGGAATGAATCCTCTCTCGTCCTCGGGATAGACGTTTACCCTCTCTCCAAATGCCAGCAGCTCCTCAAGGAACGCCATTGATGAGCGCGTGCGGCCCCCGTACCAGAGTGACCAGTTGGCATGGTTGGCTACGGCCGAGCGGATCATCGGCAGTAGGGGCGTGATGCCGATGCCGCCGGCTACGAACACATAAGTCTCCGCGTTACGGAAGGTGAAGTTGTTCCTGGGCCCGCGGATTCGTATCTCTTCACCCGCCGATAGTGTTTCATGGACCTCTATGGAGCCTCCGCGGCTGTTCGGGTCCAGCAGGACGCCAAACCGGTAATGGCTACGGTCGCCGGGGTCGCCTGCCAGCGAGTATTGCCGTACTAATCCGGATCCAAGAATGAAATCGACGTGGGCACCGGGAGCCCACTCGGGAAGTGCCGAGCCATCCGTTGCCGACAACCTGATTTCGGCGACGCCATCGGCGGCAACCCTTTTCATGACGATCGTGGCATCGATCTCGGTTTCGACTGAAGTTACCGGGTTAGTAGTGGAAATACTCATGGCTGGTTTCCCGTGACGGCCTGTACGCCGATGGCGTTCAAGGCTGCAGTGTTCCCGAGCGCACGGAGCCGGGGCTCGTAAAGATCGGCCGCGTTCCGGGACAAGATCCGCTCCCGACCCTCGCTGGAGAGCCCGCTTGGCAGATCTGCCGGGCTCATTGAGGACCAGTGCGGATAGTTGCTGCCGTAAATCAGGAGCTCCTCAGCCCGGCTGACTTCCAGCCAGGCCTTCTCCGATGCCTGGTCTGTTGGGGCTTCGAAACGGCTGGTGCGGAATCGGAAATGGTCCAGATGCTCGGACGGCGTGTCACTGACCCAGGGGGTTTCATGCCGGGAGATCCCCCAGTCCCCGTCCATCCGCCACAGGAACGGCATGAGCAGGTCGAATGCACCGTCACCGAAGACGACGCGGAGGTCAGGGAGGCGGTCAACGACTCCTTCCAGGATGAAGCTGGCCAGGTGGTACAGACCGGAGATGTTTTCCTGGGAGGCGTACTCGATGTGCTTGGTGGGATAGCCAGCCATCGTCGGCTTGTAGTTCGCCGCCGCCCCGCCGTCGGCATGGATGACGACGGGAAGCTTCAGTTCCGCAGCAGCCTTCCAGATCGGAAAGTAGTTACGGTGCCCGTAGGGACGCCACGCGTCCAGGGGGACCCCGATCTGCACCATGTGTGGGTGGTCTGCCCACTTCTCGATTTCGGCGACCGCTTTGTCCGGGTCTGAGGGGTTCACGCGGATGGTGCCCAGAAACCGATCACCGGAGTCGGGCGCGTCCAGCCAGGTATTCGCAAGCCATTGGTTGGTGGCGGCACACAGTTCGGTGGCCATGTCGATGTCCGGCTGTGGACCACGGGTAAGGGGCGACAGCACGCCGACGCGCGCGTTGTCCCGGTCCAGTTTCGCTAGAATCTTTGAGACACTTGATCCAGGAAGCGCTGACGCGTCGTCGTCCGGACGTGCTTCCTCAAGGTATTCCCCATAGGGCGCTATACCAGTGGGCGCGGTGTACATCTGACGGAGCACACCGGGCATGTGTCGCTTGCTTGCCCAGGGCTCGGACATCCACAAGTGCGGCTCGACCTCGGAGCGCCAAAAGGGTGTCACGCAGGTGTCGATGATGGGTGCGTTCTCAGACATTATGCAACTCCAAGCAGGATCACGTAGTCGTCCTCGACGACCACTTCGTAGCTTCGGACCTTTACATTCGCGGCGGCGGCCTGGCCGGATTCGAGCTCGAACTCCCACCCGTGCCAGGGGCACTTGATGAACTCGTTCTCGCGCGAGAAGTTCGAGGAGTAGGGCTCCTCCCCTGCCGTTGTTTCACCGGTGAGCTGGCCGACACACATCGGACCACCCCGATGAGGGCAGTAATTGGCTATTGCCGATAGTTTGCCGTCGATGTTGTAGACACCGACGCCGAACTTGCCGACTGGTACGACGACCATAGACCCGGGCGGAAAGTCTTCGACCTTGGCGACGACAGTACGCGAGCCGACTGTTGCGGGGTTAAGAGAGGACATCAGTCAGACCCCACAAATTCGTGCATGACCTGGAGTGTGTTGACCTGGGAGATCACGTGCCCCGAGCTGTCGACCTTGTTTGTGTTCACGCCGTGGCTGTACCGCGTCATGGGGTCGGCGGTGATGTCGAGTTCATCGACTGGTCGGAACTCCGGAAGCTTGTACAGTTCGCGGGCGTTTTCGAAGAGCACCTTGTCCCGCCAGCTGGCCGGGAGGCGTCCGGCGATAAAGCGCGGGTCGTCGTAGTCCCAGTGGGGGTAGTCGCTCGAGAACATCAGCATGTCCTGGAGGCCGCCGGCTTCGATCAGCTTAATCACGTCGCGGGGGTTCTTAGGCTCCTCGAACGGCTGGGTGGTGATCCGAATCTGTTGACGGATGGAGTCGCTGGGGCGGCGCTTGACGTTGGGAACCTCGGCGCCGAGTTCCTGCCAGTAGCGGTCGAACCGCCACATTGCCGGTGTGAGCCAGCTGAAGCCGCCCTCGACGAAGACCACGCGGAGGTCGGGAAGTTCATCAAAGACACCGTCGAAGATGAGGCTGGCGAGGTGGTTGACGTAATAATGGGACCACGATCCCATCACTTCGATGTGGTACGAGCTGTAACCGACGGGGGTCATCGACTGCATCGAGCCTTCGCGCGTGATGTGCATGGCGATGGGCAGGCCGAGGCGGGCAGCCTCCCGCAGGACCGGACGGTACAGCGGGTGCCCGATCGGATGCACGAGTGCTTCTGGTGCGAACTGAACCTGGGGGAAATACCCATGACCGACCCATTTGTTCATCTCGGCGATTGCTCCGGCCGCGTCGCCGGGTGAAATGCGGATACCGGCGCGGTACCGGCCATGTGAGTTGTTGGCCGACCCTAGCCAGTCAGCCGCGATGTACTCGTTGATGCCGGTGCAGCGCGCAGTTTCCCACTCAGCATCCCACCACTTTGCCCTGGTCAGCGGAAGGAGCATCGCGTAGTCAGTGCTTGATTCCTGCAATACCTGTTCGGCGTAGAGCTGCTTGTCTTCACCCGGACGCATGCCCGTGATCAGGGCGTCGGTTCGTGCAGGGGTCGGGGATGCGTAGAAAAGACGGGCATTCTCCACGTCTGCCGCGCGGTTGGTGTAGTACCTTGAACGCCACGGCTCCGGGATGTAGTCGATCATCGCGTGCATGGGGACGTCCGGATGCGTATCCGCATCGATCGTCGCCACGCGTTTCTGGTCGCCGATCTTCAGGTCGCTCGTTTCGTTGCTCATTGAGGAACCTCCTTGTCCATCAAATAGGTGTCTATTTACGACCCTTGGGGCCGTTGTACTCACTGAATCTACGCACGATACTGATCGTAAATAACGTCCTATTTAGGAGGTCGATGATGATCGGGACGGGTGAATTCGACAAGGCCGGCGCTATGACAGCCGACAGAATCCAAAATTGGATCATCAATGAGGGATGGCCGGTGGGGTTGCATTTGGGAACCGAGCCGGACTTGATGGCCCGCTTCACTGTTAGCCGGGGAGTCTTGCGTGAGGCTCTCAGGATGCTTGAGCAGCAGGGTGTGGTGGAGACGCGCCGCGGGCGTGGGGGCGGAGTTGTGGTGTCCCAACCTTCAACCGACTCGGTGGTGGAGGCTGCCGTACCCTACCTCCGGTTCCGCGGGGTCCGGCCAAACCATACTTTCGAGGCGCGCAGGGCACTCGAACTTTCCATGGTGCCTCTGATCATCGACCGCATGAACAATGACAATGCCCGCACCCTGGAACAATTCCTGGAATGGGAGGGGCAGCTCGCCGATGCACCGGAGGAATTCTTCGAACGAAAACACACGGCATTCCGGGGATTCCACACCATCCTCGCGGCGCTCACCGGCAACCCGGCACTTGAGTTGTTCGTCCACGTCCTGGAGTCGCTTACCTTCGCCGCCTACCGACGAAACCGGAACGCGGGTCAGCTCCAACTGGACGACAAGACCATCTACGAGCGGCATTGCGCGGTAGCAGCGGCACTCATCGCAAAGGATGCAGAACGCGCTCTTCGCGAACTCGACGAAGCAATGACGCTGGCGCGGGACCTGTACGGGGAACCGGACCCGGTCGAAAGATTAAAGGCACGGGCGGCCAACATCCTGCTGCCCGATAAATAGGACCCCATAACGCTTGCCGGCTCGTGCCAATGTTGTCCATGCAGTCCATTTGGGCTGTTCGGATATGGAGCCTGGGACTTGGCTCCTCCAAACAAAATAGGAGCCTCCAACGATGACGATGGTGAGCAACCCGGCAGAGTCGGCGATCATGTCTGACCAGCCAAAACAAAACCAAGCATGGTCCAATTGGGCACAGAACTTCACTTCGAACCCGGCGTTGACCTTTTACCCCGATTCCGAGTCCAGAGTGGCCGATGCCGTGCGAGTGGCACTGCGCGAGAACCTCACCTTGCGCACGGCGGGCAGCAGCCTCTCCTTCTCTCCTCTGGTGACAACGCAGGGCGTTCTGCTGCACCTGGACAATCTGACCGGGATCACCTCAATTGACGAAGAGAAGCAGCGCGTTCGAGTGCTCGCGGGCACCACGGTGAAGGATCTTGCCGCCGAGTTGTGGACGCGAGGCTGGTCTCTTCGCAATCAGGGCATCATCTGGGAGCAAGCGATCGCGGGAGCGCTGAATACATCCACGCACGGAACAGGTCGAGGACTTCGCGGTTTCTCCTCAATGCTCACCTGGGTGCGTCTGGTTGACGGCCGCGGTGAAATCATCGAAATCGGTGAGGATGACCCCCGGCTCCACGCCGTACAGACCGGGCTTGGCCTCATGGGAGTATTCCTTGAGGTTGAACTTGAAGTAGTTCCGCGCTTCTTCCTGGAAGAGACCTTCCAGTTCCCGCATTGGGATGTCGCGGCGAAAGCTTGGGAAAACGAGGTTGCAACGAACCGCAACCACGGCCTCATGTGGCTCAAGAGCGATACCTCCGCCCAGGAGTACAGCCTTCCTTCTCCGGACGGTGAGAGCATGGCGAACCGAACGGTCTATTTCCAGGCAAACGAGATCGACCCCATCCCCGAAAACGACTGGTCCGATCGGATTGGGGCCCGGCGGGGTCCCGCATACCGAGTGCTCTCGGCGCCGATCGGCGAGGGCGCCAAATTGTTCTACGAACTCGAGTATGCCGTGCCTTACGAGGTCATCCTCGAAGCAACGGCCCTTGTTCAACGCCAAAGCGAGTTGCATCCGGAGCAGAACCACCCGATGTTCATGCGGGTCATAGAAGCCGACGACTCGTGGATGTCGCCGTTCTATGAGCGGGAATCAGCCACAATCTCGGTAGCCGGAATGCCGGGAACCGACTATTGGCCGTTCCTCCGCGCTGTGCATGAGACGTTGATGCCGTTCAAGGCTCGGGCTCACTGGGGCAAGCTTCATTTGATGACCCGCGAGGATCTTCAGCGCGCCTATCCAAAGTTTGATGAATACGTCGCACTACGACGCGAGCAGGATCCAAACGGCCTCTTCCTCAACGATTACCTGCGGCCACTGTTCGCCTAACCCCCTCCCGGGCCGGTGCTTCTTCATAGCAGATACAAGCCCCGGGTCATTCAGCCAGCAAATGGCGCACCTACAAGCTGACAAGTAAGGACTCTCATGCGAACACTACGCTTACATGGCCCCCGTGATGCCAGGATCGACGACGTACAGCGGCCAGACATCCGACCCGGTACGGTCAGGATAGAAGTCGCCTTCGGTGGAATCTGTGGATCCGATTTGGCCTTATATCAAGACGCACCAGTACCCCAGGATTATGCGAACCCGATTATGGGAGAAATGGGACCCCATAGCCTGGGTCATGAGTTCGCCGGCTACGTCGTCGAGGTTGCAGAGGATGTTGACTCGCTGGCTATAGGGGACCTCGTCGCAGTGCAACCAAACTTTGCCGACGGGACGTGTCCGTCCTGTCTGGCCGGGCACCCCAACATGTGCGACAACTACGCCTTTATCGGAATTCACGGCTGGGGCGGCGGCTTCAGCGAATCGCTCGTCGTGCCAGCAGACCACGCTTTCAAGCTCCCGCCGGAATTCGCTCCTGAAGTTGCCGCACTGATTGAACCACTCGCGGTCGCTTGGCACGCAGTGAATACCGCTGTACTGCCCGACGGCGGAACAGCCCTTGTGGTCGGTGCCGGACCCATCGGTCTAAGTCTGCTGCTTTGCCTTAAAGCTCAAGGCGCTGGACCGGTGATCGTCTCTGAGCTCAGCGAGGTGCGCAAGCAGTTGGCGCTGGACCTCGGCGCGGATCTTGTTATCGATCCGCGTGAAGAGGATGTTGCGCAAGCCGTCTTGAGGGTGACACACGGACGCGGGGCGGACGCTGCATTCGACGCTTCCGGCGTCGGAAAGGCAAGCCTTCAGGTCGCAGTAGACTCACTCGCGCCGGCCGCGCGGGCAGTCATCGTCGCAGGCTTTCACCACGACGTACCCTTGGACGTCATGCCTTTCCTCTTTAAGGAAAAGATCCTGACGGGCTCATTCGCATACACCACACAGGAATTTGAGGCAGTGCGGGACGCTATCGTCGACGGCAGGATCAAACCGGAGAGGCTCATCAGCAGCACGATCAGCCTCTCCGAGGTAGTCGAGAAGGGCATCGAACACCTGCTTGGGGATGGCCGCTCCTCTGAGGTTAAGATTCTGGTTCGACCCTAAATGCGCTCGAGAGCGCAAACCTGTAAGCACCCCCACGCAAGCTCGTGCTTTGTGTTAATCGCAAAACCCCCTCGGTAAACTTACAAGGCCAAGCCCTTCTGGCCCGAACGAATCCACAACACCCAGGCAGGTCCCGGTCAACAGCCGGGACCTGCCGGTCCTTTTTGTGCCAGATAGACTCCCTGGACGCATCAGCAGGCGGACGTTGAACGATGCCTACGCTGAGCCTTAACGAGCACCTGCCCAGTTGTTGGTTGGGGGCCGAGTTTCCGAGGTAACACCTTCCGGAAATCCACATCTAAAGAATCCTTGACAGAGCCTTTCTGCCGCCCTAAGTTTGTTGCAACCGATCTCAGCAACCGATCTCACTGCTAAATCTTAAGAAATGCAACCGATCTCAAAGGAGAGACCCTGTGATTAATCGGATTCCCCGGACCGTCGGGCCCACGCAGTTAGCACGCGTCGTTTGAGCACGGCACGCTCCCGCATCAGCAAACCTAGTCCACAGGAGAAACTCATGATCAAAAAGCCATGGGCCTTGGCGCTCGTTACAGCCGTCGTAGCCAGCCTTGCCCTCAGTGGCTGCTCACCCTCGGCTTCGGAACCTAAAGGTCCAGTGACGCTGAACTACTGGGATTTCCTCGATCCCAGCCAGGCTAATCCGCGTTCAAAGGCCCTAAAAGAAAACATTGCCAAGTTTGAGGCGGCCAACCCGGATATCAAGATCAACCTCTCGGTTGTTTCGCTGGGCGACATGTTGAATCGACTGCCGCAGGCCGCGGCAGCAGGTCAAGCCCCTGACGTCTTTAAGATGTTCACGCCCGTCGTTCCCCAGATGGCATCCGCCGGGGTTTACTCCCCACTGCCGGATGCTGCTTCCAAGGTGACCGACTGGCTGCGTCCCACAGACACTCTTGCTGGTCCTGATGGCAAACCGGTTGCCGTGCCGTACGAATACCGAACCTGCGCGCTCTACTACAACCAAAAGATCCTTGACCAGATCGGTGCGACCGTTCCCACCACCTATGACCAGGTCGTCGAAGTTGCCAAGAAGGCTGCAGCCGCAGGATATACCGGCTTCGGTACCGGTTTCTCGGACACGGACAACTCGGCCATCATCAGCACCTTCTTCAATTGCTTCATGACACAGGTTGACCAGGAAATCTGGAACAAAGATGGACAAGCGGATTTCGCAACGGACAAAGGCAACGAGTTTGGCAACTTTCTGGCCAAGCTCAGGGATGCAAAGGCTCTCGGTAGCAACGTCGTTTCAGACACATACGGCACCGTAGCTGACGGCATGGCGAGCGGCACTGTCGCCATGGCCGTCTTAGGCACAGAACGAGCGGTTTCCTTCGGCTCGCAGAACAAGGACCTCAAGTGGACGGCCCTGCCGAAGGCGAGTACCGGCGACACGACAGGCACCACCATTGGCTGGACCTTAGGCATCGGCAATGGCAGCAAGAACACCGAGGCTGCCTGGAAGTTCATCGAGTACATGACCGGTCCGGAAGCCGGCGCCCTGATGGCAACCGGCGGTGAGGTACCCACCCGTGCAGCCACTTACCAGCAACCGTTCTTCGCCACTCCGGAGGCCAAGACCGTCAACGACATCGCCGCCTACGTCAAGAGCAACAGTGAACCACGCACGTACTCCAACACATGGACCGCGCTTGCCACTGGCCTCTCCCAATCCGGGCAGAAGCTGACCCTCAACGGTTCATCAGGCAACGACTTCATCCGTTCCGCGCAGGATGCGGCCAACAAGAACTAGCCGCTCGCGGTATCCGGGGAGCCTGGGAAATCAGGCTCCCCTCGGAAGGGACAGATAATGTCAACCAAAAGCCCCACACGCAGCCCACGTAAGACCGCAACGCCTCCCCTAGGCACCCAGGCTCTTCGCCGAGTCCGCAGGGATCGAATGGTATGGCTCTACGTCCTCCCGGTCAGCGCCGTCTTCCTCTTTGTTTTTGTGGGGCCGCTCATCTACACGGCGTGGACGGCCCTACACGAGACGACCTATTACCAGATCGGCAAATTCTCCGGCCTGAATTCCTTCGTCCGGTTGTTCTCCGACTCCGACCTGCCGAGCCGCATATGGACAACTTTGGTGTTCTCGCTCGGTGCCTTGGTTATCGCTTTGCCGGCGGGACTGCTCTCCGCAATAGTGCTCAACAACCTTCACCGCTTCAAGCGCTCGGTCCGGAGCCTCTTCCTCCTTCCCTGGCTGATGTCACAGGCCACTGCAGGAACAATCTGGCTCTGGTTCCTTAACCCCAACTACGGTCCTGCATCAGCTATCACTAAGTCCCTCGGGTTCGGTCCCACAGATGTATTCTCATCACCGACCAGCGCGCTGGTCGCAGTAACCCTGATGACAGCATGGTGGTCCTACCCGCAAGCCATGCTCCTCTTCCTGGGCGCACTTCAAACAATTCCGGAGGAGCTCCGTGAAAGCCTGAAAGTGGACGGCGGTGGCATCTGGCACGGACTTGTGAACATCACCCTTCCCTACCTACGCAACACCATCGTCTCCGTCGTGGTGGTCCTACTCATGCTCTATGTCCAAATGGTCACCATCATCCTGGTCACCACAAGAGGAGGCCCCATCGGCTCAACAGAAACCTTGTCCATGCGGGTCTACAACCAGATGTTCGACAAATTCGATCTCTCTGGAGCCTCAGCAACGGCAATCCTGCTTTTCGCCGTCAACATCGCCCTAACCCTCGTCGCCATTCGCTTCCGACGGAAGGAAAGCCTGTGAGCACCACAACCCCGCGCCGCCAGCTACGCCTGGGCAATTTCTTGCGGGCAGTCCCGGCCTGGACGTACATCATACTTTCCGCCGCGGTCGTACTCCCGCCCGTTGCATGGATTGTGTCCACGTCGCTCAAGACCGCTTCGGGCACACTGGAATTCCCGCCAAGATGGATACCCGCCCCGTTCTCTTCCGAAGGCTATGTTGGTCTTCTGACATCGACGAACATCCGCTTCTTCGCAAACTCCCTCATCTATGCCGGGGGTTCCATCGTCCTTGCTCTGGCCATCTGCATACCCGCAGCCTACGTGGCCACGAGATACCGCAGCCGCCGCATGGAAACACTGATGACAGGGATCCTCGTCCTATCCATGGTCCCGGCGATCGTTGTCTTTATCGCCTTGTACTCCATGTTCGTCAAAACCGCATTGATCAACACCTACCCCATGATGATCATCGTCTACACTGCAATCATCTGCGGACAAACCATCCTGTTTCTGCGCAATTTCATCGAGAACATACCCGTCGAAATCGAGGAAGCGGCAGCAATCGATGGCTGCTCCAGGATGCAAATCTTGTGGCGCATTATCCTCCCGCTCATCAGGCCAGGTATCGCTGCTGTCGCCATCTTTATCTTCGTGTTCGTTTGGAACGACTTCCTGGTGGGCACCGTCCTCGCCACCACAGAAGACATGAAGACCGTGCAGAACGGCATAGTGCGATACATAACCACCGGCTTCGGTAGCTTCTGGGGGCTCTTCGCCGCATTCATCGTCGTTGCCTTCATACCCGTGCTCTCAATCTTCCTGGCATTCCAGCGCTGGTTTGTTGCCGGAATGACCTCCGGTGGCGTGAAGGGGTAGCTGAATCGCCCATTCACCGCACTGTCCGACAACTCAGAAGCAGGCCCCGTGGCCGTCTCCGACGGCTCACGGGGCCTGCTTCTGCGGCGCCAAGGACGTCCAACTCGCTGACTGACCCCAACGTGCAGTGACTTGTGCCCCCCGGCTTAAGCCGGACGCCAGTCCGGCGGCTGAATCAGCTCAACGCGATTTCCGTCAGGATCGAGGAGGTATACCAACCAACCGCCGGCAATGGGGCCTGAAGTCGGGGCCACGGGTTCGGATACCGCGCTGTAACCACGCGCTGTCATCCTGGCGTAAACCTGTCGCACGTCGATATCCGTAAAGGCAAGATGAGCCGTGCCCGGTTGGGCCTCTGATGGGTTAACGGCCGGCAGTAGCGGCTCGGCATGGGCGAGTTCCAGCCGAAAGGATCCGTCACTGGTAGCGAGCAGCATAGCCCTGACCTTGACGTTGGGACGGCCGTAGAGATCGCCAATGTATGGTCCCGATGTCCACGCATCCAAACGCGTTAGTCCGAGGCCGTCGACATAAAATTGCTCGCTGCGCTCCATATCCGTCACGTGCAGGGCGGTGTGATGATGTCGCATTTAGTCAGCTTCCGATTCCCAGATGTGCTCCGCCAGCCACATCGAGGGACACTCCCGTGATGTAGCGGTTGTCGGGGTCAGAAAGGAACAGGATGGCCCGGGCAACTTCGTCGGGTTCGGCAAACCGTCGCATCGGCAGTTGTGCTGCCCTCTTCGCTCGGTTGGCTGCTGCGTCCGGGCCGGAGTCCCTGGCAAATTGCGCCCACATGGGCGTGTTCACGGGCCCTGGTGCGATCGCGTTCACGGAGATGCCGTTGGGTCCGAGCAGTTCGGCAAAAGACCACATGATGTGGAGGACGGCGAGCTTGCTCGCGTTGTAGGGCAGGTAGTTGAGGCGTGCTTCTTTGGCCGCAACTGAGGACAGGACCACGATGGCCCCGGACGTGCCAGTCTCAAGCATGGATTTCGCAGTCTCCCGGACCATGGTGAAAGTCGCGGTGGCGTTGATCCTCAGGATGGAGTCGAACTCTTCGGTGGTTGTTTCCATGATGTCCGGGGTGGGGCCAAGAACTCCGGCTGCGTGCACGAGGACGTCGATACGGCCGTATGTGGCTTGAATGTCCTGTATCACCGTTGCGCATTGTTGTTCCGAGGTGATGTCGAGGGGGTAAAACGCCATAAGGCCCTGGTTCTCTTTGGGGGAACGGTCGGCGCCGATGACCATGGCCCCCGCCGCTAAGAGTGCAGTGACTGCTGCGTCACCAATTCCTCCGCTTGATCCGGTTACCAGAACCACCTGGTCCTTGAGGCTCATCGGTTCTCTCCCCTCTTGGAGCAGCTTGACTGCTGTTCTTCTGTGGTCGGAGCGTGAAGTGCCTGTCTCATGTTCATTTCCTTACTCGATATTGCCCTTCGGCAGGTCGTCCATTGTTCGGGTGTCGGTGATGCTAGGGGGCTGGCACCTCCCTGGCGCCGGAGGCTCGCGCTGTCCGGACTGCATCGGCGATTTTCGTGGCGCGGAGCGCCTGAGCGAATGTAACGGCAGGGGTTTCGCCCATGCAGAACCTCAGTGCCGCTGCTGCTTGGCGGAGGAACAGGTCGGAGGGCTCGAAGTTGTTCTCGTGTTGTCCGCCGTCTCTGTCCCACACATGGAGGGAATCGTTTGACCACAACATCCGGCCTCCAGTGGCCAGAATATCGATGGCGAGGCTCCAATCCCCCTGGTTGAGCCCTTGGGGTTCCTGCCAGGGAGACCAGTAGCTCTGCAGGGTGAACACGACCCCAGAGGGGAATTCGAGCATGGAGACCACGTGTTCCGGTACCGGAGACCCGTAGAGGCTGCTGCTGGCGCTGGCGGCCAGGACATCCGGATCACCCTCGAACCACGACGAGACCAGTTCGATCGCATGAATGCCATTGACTACCGCGACGCCGCCCTCTTTCGGGTCAGCACGCCATGAGTCGACGTTCTGCTTATGGGCAACCGATCGAACAGTCACGGCAATCACTCTGTTCTCCCTCACCCACTGTGAGAGAAGCTGGACGGCGGGATGCTGGTGGAGTGTGTATCCGACCATGAGTCGTTCGTTCACTCCTGAAGCGGCAGCCATAATGGCAGCACCATCGGCATCAGCCGCCACAGGCTTTTCCGTCAGCACTCTGAATCCTCTGTTCAGGAGATCCGCACAGATATCCGGTTGCAGTGTGGTGGGTAACGCCACAACGACCAAGTCCAGGTGATCGGAATGAAGTTCCTGGACGCTGGGCACCACCTGTGCTCCCAGCTCCTGGGCCAACTGAACGGCCCGCTCGTCTTTCTCCACAAGGTGGGTGACACTGGCACCCAGCTTTGCGAACGCTCGGGCATGCCGGGATCCGGCCCAGCCGGCCGCACCCACCACAGCGACGCGCGGGGGCTGTGCCGCCGTCGTCATGATGCCGGCCCCGCGAGAATCAGGCCGAAGATGAAAGCGGTGCCCATGAAATCTCTCCTTTGAGTTAGTTCAGAAAATCAATAAGACGTGTTGCTTGGAACGGCGGCGCCAAACTGTGGTGCATTTTTAAAAATGGGATGTCATGGAACCTGTATTTTCGGTGCCCGCTTCGGAACCGGCCTTTGATCTTCAAGCATGCGTGGCTTGTTGACCATGATCGCCCCCGCCACCAGCGCCACGAGCCAGGCACCGAGCATGCCGAACGAGGGCAGCCAACCGTCCCCAGGCGTGTGCAGGAGCGCGAATAGGAACGGGCCGATGCTTGCGAGGGCGTAGCCGGTTCCTTGGGCAAACGCGGAAAGACTCCCTGAGCCGGACTGCGTTCGGGTTCGCTTATTGATCATGGTGAACGCGAAGGAATAGGCACCTTGCCCCAGCCCGGCAATGACGACCCATATCCCGGCCGAAGCTGGTGGCGCGAAGATGATGCCTCCGTAACCGATGGCGAAGGCGGCGACAAACAGGACGGCCACAGGTAGCGGGCGGGACATTCTTACAACAACCATGGGCACCATCAGAGCGACCGGCAAAGCAAGGATTGAATAGAGGGCCAACATGGATCCAGCAGTTTCCTGGCTCATTCCTCTGTCGAGCAGGACAACCGGGAGCCAAGTGAGCGCGGCAAAAGTATTGCTTGAACAACCCGCAAACACCAAGGCAGTGCCCCAGCCAATTGACGATCTCCAAGGTTTGACCCCGTCCGCAGAAGGCAAACTCCTACCGTCTGCTGCTGGAGTCCCGGACGGGGCAAGGGTCCGTCCGGCCACGAGAAGAGTCAGCCAAGGCAGCGCGGCAACCGCGCTGAGGGCCGCCCAAATACCAATGGAGAACCGCCAGCCATAAAGAGTGCCCAAGGGAATAGCGAATTGGGCGGCCACAGCCGTGCTGACACCCAAGAGAGTGACGTGGAGCGCTGCGAGAATCCCGATTCTGTCGGGAAAATACTTCATCAGGAGAGGCGGTACTACCACATTGACCAGACCAATCCCGAGCATGGCAACACAGGTGAACGCCAAGAATGCCTGGACGTTCCATCCCCCTGCGCGCCCGAGCTGACCCAACGTTGTCAGCAGGATCGCAACCAGCAACAAGTATTCGAGCCGGACACGCCGCACGAGCGGTAGCGCAAGGAAGCCCATCACTGCGAAGCTGGCGGTCGGCAGCATCCCCAGGATTCCCGTGGTCAAGGCGTCAAAGGGAAGGTCTGCGCCTATTTGACCCAGGAGCGGGGACGCCGCGGAGACCGCTTCCCGCGCGCTGAAGGCAACCAGCAGAATACCTGCAAGCGCGGTGAACCGTCCACGAAGTGGCCGCTTCCCCGCTACTCTGGCATTGGGTGCATCCTTACGCGAACGAAGGAGAGCGATGGTGACACCTCCTTACGTCCGTGGGGATTCAGCTTGCGTTGACTGCGTGGCTGGCCCATTCGCGCCCGGTTTGCTCCTCTGTGGGCAGGCCGGCTGCGGCGAGGATCTGGTCCAGCAGGCGTTGGGTGCGGACAGCTTCGCGGCCTGAAGTCAGCGGCTGGGCCCTGTCGGCCACCCGGTCCAGGAAGTGGTGAACGGCGGTCGAGAATCCGAGGGTGTCTGTCGCAGTAGCCCAGCCATACGCTTCGGCGCTCAGTTCCCGTGAAGTGGTAACGCCGTTGATGGTTGTGGAAACCGTTTCGGGTGCCCTGACTTCGACCGTTTTCCCGTCACCGTAGGCGTCCAGTTTCTCGTTCCATGCACCCGCTGTGCGGGCTGCCATCAGGACGCCGGTGTTACCGGTACTGAAGCGGATGGTCGCTGCGAGTCCGTCTTCTTCCCATGGATCCTCACCAGCGGCGTGGGCGGCCACGTGTACGGGTTCTCCCCCGCAATACCAACGCAGGAGATCAACCATATGGATGGCGTTCTCGAACGTTGCACGGTATTCGGATCCAGGACGGTTCTTCTGGGCAACGCAGAAAGTGGCGCCTTTGTCCCCAAAGGCTTCCCTGCCGGCCGTGTAGACGGGCGCGTAGCGGCGGTTGAAGTCAACCATCAGGATCCGTCCTCGCTCATCGGCGAGGTCTGCCAGATGTTCTGCCTCCTGAGTCGCCGGGGCAAGCGGCTTCTCGCAGAACACGTCCACGTCGCGTTTGAGGCAAAGCTCGACGGCGTGCGCGTGCTCGGAACGCGGGGTCAGTACGAAGACTGCATCCAGTTCCTGCGCGGCCAGCATCTCCTCCACTGTCTTGTACGCCGCGTTGAAACCCCAGCGCCGGACCAGGCTGCTCGGATCTTCGCGCCGGGACACCAAGGCGGCCAATTCGACGTCGTCCCGCTGTACGAGCGTGGGCAGCTGCGCGATGGTGGCGATGTTGCCGGCGCCGATAACTCCGACGCGGAGGCGGTTGGTGTTCATCGGGCGTTCCTTACTTTGGCCAAATCAGTGAGCATTGAGCGCAGAACGGAGGCGGATTCCTTGAATCCGTCCTCGGGCGCGGGGAGGTCTTGCGGGTGCCAACGGTATTCAAGCTCGATGCTCAACACGTCGTCATAGCCGTTCTGCAGCAACGCACCGAGGATCTCTGCCCATGGAACAACACCGCTTCCGACGACGCGTGAACGGACCGCGCGTTCGGAGGCGTTGACCCGGGCGGTTTCCGTAGCGCGGAAGGCGGCGTTGGGATTTGTGAAGACAAGGTCTTTCACATGGACGTGGCCGATCAGGTCACCCTGGACAGCGAAGGCTTCCTCGTAGTTTTCGTCGTGTGTGAAGGTCAAGTTGGCCTGGTCATAGAGCACGCGGACGGACGGCTGGGCAATTTCCCGGACCAAGGCCGCGGTTTCAGCCGCGGTCTGTGTCATGGTGCCAAAGTGGTTCTCCACGCAAAGCCGAACGCCAGCCTGCTGGGCTTCGGGTGCCAGGGTCTCCAGCGCCTTGCGCAGCTGCCCCCACCGTGCCCCGTGGTCGGTGTCTCCAGGGTGCCAGGAACCGGCGTAGACACGGACCCGGTCTGCGCCGAGAAGGTGGGCGGTCTCTATTGCTCCGCGGAATTCGTCGATGGCTTTGTGCCATTCAGTGTCATCCAGTGAATTGATCGCGGTGGTGTAGGGCGTCAGTCCCACGATGGGTATGTCTTCGCCTTCGGCCGCTTTGAGTGCTTCCATCGCGGAGTGCCGGTCCCCTAATGGCAAGCCGGACTTGTACTCGTCCTGGTAGATGACTTCGGCAGCATCGAGCCCTGCGGCACGGAAGAGACTAAGTGCTTGAGGAACCGTGTGGTTCGGGGTGCCTAATGTGTGACCCGCCAGGCGCATTGTTCATTGTCCTTTCAGAAGTGTTGGGAACCGCTGTCCAGTCCGGAGGACCGACCAGTCGCGGTGGGGCTGCGACGCGTGATCGATCCACGAGTTCCATGAGCAGCCCCCATGGGGTGATGAAGTAGGTCCAGCGGTTGCCGGCTACGCGCGGGCTGTCCCCGGCGACTTCCTTGCGCTCACCGAGCACCCGTACTCCAGGTGTTTCCCGGAGCAGGGCGATGGCTTCGTCGACGTCGTCCACGACGAAGCACAAGTGGTGCCCGCCGGCGTCGCAGTGGCGCGGTGGCGTTTCGCGCCGCTCAGCGCTGCTCCACTCAAAAAGCTCGATATTGAGGTTCGGCGGCAAGCGCAGCATGGCGAGCGTAAGCTTTGCATCTGCCGGCACTTCGAAGTTTGTGGGCATGAATTCTTCGTCGGGACCGCGTTCGGAGCGATACAGCTCCTCGGCGCCGAGGACTTCGACGAAGAAGCGAATGCCTTCTTCAAGGTTCGGGACTGTCAGGCCGACGTGGTCCGTGTGCTGGAGCCCTGGCAGGCGCCGCAGCGTCCCCTCCTGTGGCCCGCTCACCGACGTGGTCCCGAGGTAGAGCGGCGGACCAGAAGCTCAGGTTCGAGGACTATGTGATCCACGGAACCGTCAACGTTTTGCTTCTCGGCCAGTTCGATGGCGATGTGCCCCATGTCAGCGATAGGCTGCCGGATTGTTGTTAAGGCCGGGTTGAACCGGGCACCGAGAGCCAAACCATCGAAGCCGATAACCGAGACATCCTCCGGTACCCGCACGCCGCTGCTGCCCAGTGCCGAGATCACGGCAAAAGCCACCATGTCGTTGGCCGCGATGATGGCCGTGGGCGGGTTATCCATTTCCAGGAAGTGCTCTGCACCGCGTGTGCCCGCATCGAGATCAGATCCGCTGTCCAGCACTATAGGTGTGCTGCCGCTCTGGGCCGTGAGCTCAAGATAGGCGTCCATCCGGTCCTGGGCGGTGTGCGTGCCCGCGATGCCGGATACGTAACCGATCCGGGTGTGCCCGAGCCCGTGCAGGTGGTCCAGTGCGAGCATGATCCCTTGACGGCTGTCGACTGTCACGGTTGGTACGGAGGAATCCCCTTCCACACGGTCGATCACCACCACCTTGTGGCCGAAGGCAAAGCGTTTCAGGGCCTCGGTATCCACCTTTGTGGAAGGCGCCACAATACCGAAGGGGGCGTACATCGCCTGCATGGCCGTGAAATAGCCATCAGTCTTGGCCGGATCACCGTTGGTGACGCAGAGCATCAGCTGGTAACCGCGCTCGTCGGCTGCCTGCGTCATCGTCTTGGCAAGTTCTGCGAAGAACGGGTTCGTAATGTCCGGGACGATCAGCGGAATGATGGTGCTGGTCTTTCGCCGAAGCGCCTGGGCGAGCGGGCTCATCGTATAGCCGAGTCCCTCGGCAACGCGGAGGATGTGCTCGCGCGTTTCACTCTTCACTGCCTCCGGGCGAGAGAACGCCCGGGAGACAGTTGACCGATGGACACCAGCCGCCTTTGCGACGACGTCGATACTCAAGTCAGGCATGTTCTCTTCCTCCGTGCTGGTGGTCATAGGCCCGCCAAATGGGGCGCATGACATCTTCGAGCTGGGCCAGCGTAGGCAGGCCCCGGAATCCATCTTCCAGCGTCCGGGCGACATTGCGCACAAACGGATCGTAGAGAGGGTCGCTGTCCACGTTGATCTTGTCGACCTCCGTAGTTCCGTCCAGGGCCGTGAAAGTGGCTGTGCCATCGGAATCGACGGTGGCGAACCCGGACTCGCCCACCGAGGTAAAGCTGCAATACCGCTTCAACGGCGAGCCAGGGAAAGCGTAGCCCACCTCCACAATCGCTTCGCGTCCTTCCGGAGTTGTGATGATCAAGCTGGCATGGTCCTCGATGGCTTGGCCGTGAAGAACCGATGAGAGTCGTGAATCCACCTCCGCTGCGGCCTCCCCGCATCCCCGGAGGAACAGGTCAACAAAATGCGGTCCCAGGTTCGCGAGGCACCCTCCCCCGGCCTTGACGGGGTCGAGCATCCACGGATTGGCATTGAAGAGATACCTGGCCGGAGGCCCAGCAATGAAGGATGCTCGCTGGTAAGTGGGCCTACCGGCCTTGGCCAACCAGGCCTCTGTGGGGCCGCCACGCTGGACCAGGGGCACTGTTGCTGGCACACCCGCTGCTTCGGCGGCTCGCCGCACGGTGGAAAGATCCTCAAGGGACGTGCCCACCGGCTTTTCCACCACGAATGGAATACCACGCTCTATCAGGGCCATGCACTTTTCTGCCATCCCCTCGTGAGGACCAAACACATAGGCAAGTCCCACGTCGGGCAAATCCACCAGTTTCCGCCAGTCGGCTTCAACCGGCGCTCCCCAACCGTCGGCCAGTTCCTGCACCTGCACACGGGAGACATCATCGTCGCCTACTGCGATCATGTCGTGCTCTTCGGCCATGGCCTGTGCACAGAGCGGAACATGCCAATGGGAAGCGCCAAGAATGATTGTTCGTACATTAGTCAACCGCAATACCCCCTTGTATGAGATCGATTGCTGAGATCGGTTGCAATAACACTATGGATGGTGGGAGAGTTTGTCAACGAAACATCCATACAGCCGGGGTTGGCTGGAGAAAAAAGCCACCCGGCCAGAGAGAGGCCAACATGATCAAGAAACTCCGCACCCTGCAGACCATCGACGAATCGGGAGCTGTCCTCATCGTGCGACTTGAGAGCGCCGAGGTCGCCGAGAAGGTCGCTGAAGCTGCCATCGAGGGAGGCTTCCGGGCACTGGAGATCACCCTGTCGATTCCCGGTGCCGTAGAGGTGATCCGGCGTCTGGCAGCAAAGCATGGGCCCAACGGTGTCGCCGTCGGGGCAGGGACAGTTCTCGACGAGCACTCCGCGTACGAGTGCATTCGCGCAGGCGCCGAGTTCCTGGTCAGCCCGCAGCTGAACCCCGCGATGATCCGTACAGCAAACCGCTACCAGGTGCCAACCATCAGCGGAGCCTACACACCCACTGAATTCGTGGAATCCGCAGAGGCGGGCGCCGACATCATCAAGCTCTTCCCCACCGAGGCCGGCGGTGTGACCTATGCGAAGGCAGTACTGGCACCCCTGGCACATCTGCCGATCATGCCTGCAGGTGGCGTAACACTGGAAAATGTGGGCGAATGGTTCGCCGCCGGAGTGGCCGGCGTGGGCGTGGGCAGCTACGTTACCAAGGCATGGCAGCCTGACGGTGACTTCACCCGCGTCACGGAAGCAGCCCGAGCCTTCCTCGCCGCAGTAGCAGAGGCCCGCCGATAATGACCCCGCAAGTCTTCATCGTCATTGGACCTGCCGGCTCAGGGAAAACAACCGTTGCCCAACAAACGGCCGAGAAGCACCACGCGGCTTACCTTGACAAGGACCGGGTGAGCGGCCGCTTCGTCGAATTCGCACTGACCGCCACTGGGCATGACCCAACTGACCGCGAGTCAAACGATTACTATCGCGCCAATCTACTGCCCCTTGAGTACGAGACCCTCATGGATGTGGCAGGAGTAAACCTGCGCCTCGGCCGCTCCGTAGTCCTCGACGCCCCCTTCGGCGCCTATTTCGACGATCCGGACTACCTGACCGGAGCGGCAAACGACTTCCACTGGCCCTCTCCCGAGATCACCGTGATACGAGTCCGAGTGCCTCAAGACGTCCTGCGTTCACGACTCATCCAGCGCGGCTTGGAGCGCGACAACTGGAAACTCGCACACTGGGATGACTACTGGGCCACCTACGGCCGCCTGGAATGCGCCTGGTCCGGCGTGCAGTTTCTGGACTTCAACAACGAGGCACCGCTTTCCCTCGATTGATTCAGCTGGGCTACGGGCTACGAGTGGCGTTGACACGATACGAAGCGTCGCCACTGCACATTGACAAAGATCACATTCCATCCGTATCGTTGAATGCAACCGATCTCAGCAACCGATCTCATTCGGAAACCTGGAGGTTTAGGAAAGATTTCTTCGCTTAAAGGCAAGCAGCGCCGCCCGCCCCGCACCGGCCGCCTCCCCTGGCATTTCGTCAACCGGTCGGACGCACCAACAGGCGGCCCGGCCCCGCACACCAAGTGCCCAGATCCAGCACTATAACCACAGCGCTAAACGTGAAAACATGGAGAGTTCAATGAAGACCTCAAAAGAAGCAGTCGGCAGTCCCGACACTTCGGGGCGTCCCGAAACGTCCAAACATCCGCGCCGCACCCTGAACCTGATTGCAGGCACGATCGGCCACTTCGTTGAGTGGTACGACTGGTACATCTATGGGCTGCTCGCAGCGGTATTCTCGTCGCAAATATTCCCCAGCGACTCCCCGTTCGCCTCCCTGATCGCCGCACTCCTGACATATGCCGTCGGGTTTGTTGTACGGCCTCTTAGCGGCATAATCATCTCGCCACTGGCTGATCGTTTTGGACGGCGGCTCATCCTGACCCTATCCGTCTCAGGGATGGCGCTCGGCTCACTCATCATCGGCCTCACACCATCATTTGCGAACATCGGCTATGCGGCACCCGTCCTCTTCCTGGTTGCCCGCGTCATCCAGGGCATTTCGGCCGGCAGCGAGGGCCAAAGTGCCATCGCGTTCATGGTCGAACACGCTCCAGCGAACAGGCGAGGCCTGTTCGGTTCCTTCACCAACATGGCAAGTGGCCTTGCAACCCTGGCAGCTACCGGCGCCGCAGCAATGGTGACGTCATCGTTCTCCACCGCCGATCTCGCCACATGGGGATGGCGCATCCCCTTCGTTGTGGGCGGCTTTCTCGGCATCGTCGGCCTGATCCTCAGGGCACGGGCTGAAGAAACCCCCGAATTCGAAGCAGAAGCCCTTGTCGACCAGAAGTCCGCTGCGGCGCGTCTGATGGACCTGCTTCGCGAACACCCGAAGGCCCTGCTTCAGGCAGCTGCACTCTCCGCGCCGGCGGTGGCCTACTACACCTGGGCAACCTTCCTTCCCACGTACGCCAAACTCACCAGCGGCCGCGACCTCTCGTCCACACTCGCCGGAAGCGTTATCGGGCTGGCCCTGCTGGTGGTTATCGTGCCGACATGCGGCGCACTCTCTGATCGACTCGGCCGACGCAAAATCTTCCCCATCATCGGCGCCATCGGCATGATCGTTCTCTTCTACCCCTTGCTCCTGCTCCTCAACCAGCCGGGCTTCTGGGTATACGTTCTGGTATCGGCCTCCGGGTGGGTAGTTCTCGGCATCTGGCAGTCGGTCTATCCGACCATCCAGGCCGAACTGTTCCCGGCCTCCGTCCGGGTATCCGGCATCGGCTTCGCGCATCAGATCGTGATTGCCGTCTTTGGTGGAACCGCACCTCTGATCGCGGCCGCATTTGTCGGAGCCGGGCAGCCGATGCTCGTCGCCGTCTACATGATCGTCGTCGTCGCCCTCTGCCTCGTCGTCTACTTCACGCTGCCGGAGACCGGCAACCGCGGCGACCGTTCCACTGTGGCTCTCGCTGACCCGGAGGTACTCGAAGGCGAACAGTTGGTTTCGAGCACGACTTCGATAGTCGATGTCTCCCGGCATTCCAAATAGACGGTCGGCTCGGAGCTGCGGCAGCCTGGCCGCAGCTCGGCCGAAGCTCGGCGGCAGCTCAAAATTTATAGTGCGTTATGAAGGGAAGCTTCTTTCTCCATGGCGCGGAACTGAGAGGACTTCTCCTACGTGAACAGCATGATTATCAATACGTTTTCATATCTTTGGTCAGCGACGGCGATCGATGCGATAGCCGAGCTTGTCGACAACGGCTACAAAACGTTCGAGGTTCCAGTCAGTTCTCCGCACTGCTGGCCGGATGAGGTACCAACCTCCGAACGCACGGCAATCCACGACAGGCTCAGCCGGTACGGTGCGAAAATACGGTCCTTGAACGCTGGCGGATATGACATCAACTTGGCCAGCCCCGGGGCCAGCATGCGCCGCAAAAGTATCGAACACATCAAGTCGGTCATCGACTTGGCTGCCGCTTGGGACGTACCCGAGGTTGTGATTTCTCCCGGCACCCGCCGCCCCATGATCTCCCCCTCGCTCGAAAGCGTCCACGGATGGATGTATGAAAGTCTGGAAAGTCTCATCCCGGTGGCCAAGCAGGCTGGCACACGGTTGCTCTTCGAAAACACCCCGTACTGCTTCACTCCCACCATCCAGGACTTGGCAGGTGTGGTCAGCACGATCAACGACGATTCTGTCAAGATCGTGTACGACGTCGCCAACGCCGCTTACATCGGAGAAGATCCCGTCGCCAGTCTGCGGGAGCATCACCAGGCCATCGGACTGGTGCACATTTCCGACACCGGCTTGGACACTTGGGGCCACGATCCCATCGGCACAGGGGTCATCGACTGGGATGGGCTGGGCGACGCCGTCAAGGACACCTGCGGCGTCGGGAATGTCGTTCTGGAGATCATCCGTGAGGACAATCCGGTCCACGAATTTGCGAAAGCAATGCAGGATCTCAAGAACCACGGGTGGGAACTGGAGAGTTAACTCCTTTCGCCGAAAACCGGGCTTTATCAAGAATTTATTCCTGCATGGAAGAAACCAGCATTGTTGAGATCCACTTTTCAATGAGAAACAACCTGAAAGAGGAGTTTGTGTAATGAGGGCTTTGGTCAGTGGCGGAAGCAGCGGAATCGGCGCAGCAGCATCCCTGAGACTCGCGGAGGCAGCCCTTGCGCGCGGGGAGCAGCCAATGATTGCAGTTTGCGGTCACGAATCAAACAGCAGCCAAGAGCAGGTTGTTCGTTCAATCCAGGCTATGGGAGGCACCGCCATCGCACTGGCCGGTGATCTCGGCGACCCCAACGTGCCAAGCCAGCTGGTCAAAGCTGCAGTTGCAGAATTCGGTGGCCTGGACGCGTTGGTAGCCAATGCCGGAATCGCCAACCCCGGACCCATATGCGACGTCTCCCTTGAAGACTGGGACGCAATGTTTTCCGTCAACCTGCGCGGCTCATGGCTTCTCGCCAAAGCAAGCTACCAGCACCTGAAGGACAGCCACGGCGCCGCCTGCTTCACCTCGTCCATGTCCGGTCAACAACCACACGCGGGATCCGGCGCCTACAGCCCAAGCAAGGCCGCGCTGACAATGTTGGCCCAGACACTGTCATTGGAATGGGCACCCGACGGCATCCGCGTCAACGTAGTCTCCCCCGGCATGACCCACACTCGGATGACCGAAAAAATGTATGAAGATCCCAAAATCAAGAAGGCACGGGAGGAAATTATCCCGCTCGCAAGAATAGGAGATCCGGTGGACATCGCCAACGTGATCGAATTTCTCGTAAGCCCACTATCCGGCTATGTCACCGGTCAAGATATCTGCGTCGATGGCGGCTTCTCTAAGTCCATTCTTAGCCATATCCCCGGACGACCCAGCTCGAAATAGCAGACCTGAAGGCCGGTCATGGGGCCGCAGGGGCTACCTGCGCCCCATGCCTTCAGGGGGCCGAATCGTCTCCAGAACAAGACGGCAGGCAATGAGGTTCCGAACCTTATCCCGCCCAGGCTGGTGACTGACACGGGCTCGCGGGATACCGGCGTTCGCGAGGTGGCCGGCGGCGGAGCTTATTGATGGGCGTTCCAACTTCAATTAGCAATACACGAGGAGGCACCTTGTATATGGCAAAAAGCATATTGGCTGGCACGGAATGGACCGCAACAGAATTTGCCGGGCTTCTTCCGGAAGAGCAGAGAGCAACCCGCCAGGAATTGGCATGCCTTTCTTGTAACGGACGGGCCGTGTTCCGAGCGGGACAGCAGCGTCAGCCGTCGTTCGCAGCCAGACACCGGCAGGACTGCCGATTGGTTTCGAGGCCGTGGAGCGCCTTTAGATTCCTTGCAGAAGCAGGACGACGTACTTAGCGTGCCGTACGCATGGTTCCGCAGATTAATCACGACACTTCGCCGGCCGTTTCGAGCACTGACGGCTTGGACACCATGACGAGTTTGAGCCTAGGCTCGAGCAACCCCTATTTGCCCAGATCAATTCGGCTTCGCTGCTCGGAGGCGCCCCCAGCTCAGGGGCTGCCAAGCAGGTTGTCCCGGACTTCTATCCCTACCGTCAGCGCGTCCGCCCTCCGCAGGGGGCTGCACTCGCAGTTTTTCACTGTCCATGCTGCTAGCTGCTGACCTTACATAGGTGCTCATCACATGCGTGTGCATATCGGCTCTAGACGGAGCCTCTATGGTGATAAGTCAAGCCATGAGTGTCCGGAGTGGGCCGAGCCTGGCGGGCGATGAAGCGTTTGGCTCTCATGAGCGTTGTTAACCGTCGCCGCAGGTTCAGGCCGAGACTGTAGTTTTGTGCAGGAGGCGACCAGCCCCTGCCCGTCCTCCTCCTGCCTCTCATGGGGCACCGGCGCCTACGCCCCGCGCGGGGACAGCAAAGAGTCTGTCAACCCCGAAATTTAGCTCAGCAGCACGGGCTCAGACTCCGCCGCGAGGAGTCCAAGGAGCGGGCTGATGTCCGCTGCGTCGTCCAGGTCCAGCACCAACGATGCGATGGCTGAGGCTGCGTCGCGGGTAAGCCGCGGGGAGGCAAGGGCGGTGAATTTGTTGATGGTTTCCTTGTCGCTGAGCCTGTTGGTCGAAGCTCCTCTAGCGCGGACCGCTTGGATCTCGATTGTGTCGGACTCTGTTCGTACAGACAGCCGTGGTTCAGCGGATCCGCCTTGTTGCTGGGGGTCGACTTCCAGGTGGATGCGGTCCATGAGGTCCAGGACGCGGGGGTTGGTGCGGCTGTGTAGTGCGATCTGGTCCAGCCCTACCTGACCGTGCACGAGGGCCGCGGCAAGGGAGAACTGCATGCTCAGTTGGGTGGAGATCAAGGAGCCGACGTCGGCGTTGCCGCACATATCGGCGATCAGTGAGCTGGTGTGCACAGTGACGCGGTGAACGGAATCTGCTGTGATGCCGTGGTGTGCGCGTAGGTCCAGGATCGCGTCAATGGCCGAATGCGTGCTGCGGCAGGTGGCATGGGGTTTGATGGAGGCTTTTTCAATCTGCCATTCCCGACCGAGGGTTTCGTACAGAGCGGTCTCGTCGATGTCCCCTGGTTGGCCGTAGAGACGAAGGAAACTTCCCCAGGGTGCGGAGAACAGGTCCTTGGGTCCGGTGAACCCTGCCCTGGCCAGAAGTGCGCTATTCAAGCCTGCTTCGGCTGCACGGCCGACGTGCATTCGTTTGGACATAGCCCCATCACCGATGAAAGACCAGGTCCCGCCGGTGAAGGACCCTGCCAAGCCGATCGCTGATGCCAGCTGCGCGGCATCCAAACCGAGGACCACGCCCGCGGCCACGGCCGCGCCGAACGTTCCGCACACACCGGTCGAATGCCAGCCGGCGTTGTTGACGGAGTCATAGCCGCCCAGGGCGTCTTGGACACGCCGAGCGATTTCGTATCCGCTGACGACGGCGTGAAGGAACCGGGCGCCGTCAACCGGCACGGTCTCCTCGCGGGTGCCCGCCTCCCCCGCACGCAGTGCCACTGCGGCGAGAGCAGCGGGTAGCACGACGGCACCGGAGTGGTCGCAGCCGCCGGAATCGTCCAGTTCGAAGGCATGGGCGGCGACACCGTTGACGAATGCTGCTCCCAGTGCGGGCAGCTGCCCCGGGGCGCCCCACAGTGATACTCCTGTCCCCTGGACTGGAATTCCGTAGGCGGTTCCAAGAGCTGCCCGGCTGATGTCTGCTTCGCGAGAGGCTGCCCCTGCAATCCCGGCGCCGAGGGTGTCCAGGATGTGGATCCTTGCCCGGTGCCGGACTTCAGCAGGGATGTCTTCGGGCCTCAACCCGGTAATGAAGTCAGTAAAGCGTTCGGAGGCTGTGGGGTGCTCGGTCATGCGGGGTTACCTTCGCGGGTCAGTGCATGGAATATTTCGGCCGGATGGTCCGGAGTGTTCGGTGAAGCTGTTTGCCGCCACCACTGGGCTACTTCGCTGCCGGTGGCGTGCCAGATGTCCTCGTGGGAGTGGACGTGGTCCATGAAGGCCCGGAGCATGCCGATCCGTCCGGGGGTGGCGATGATCTCCGGATGGAGGGTGAGCACGAAGCAGAGTCCTTCGGCCCGGTAGGCGTCGAATTCGAGAATCCAGTTGCGCAGGACCTCCCTGCTGGAGGCGATGCGGGGGCTGCCGTTGGGGATGGGTGGGTCCAGGTTGAACACGAAGTAGGGGTAGTCGTCCAGTTCGTGGTGGCGGGGAACTTCCACCAATGCGGATGCTGATCCGGCGTGGAAGTGGGGCAGGTCGTCGCCATGCCAGGACGAGGACCAAGTAAACCCCCTGCCGAGCAATTCCTCCGGAAGACTGGCAGCGTAGGATCCGCGTCCGGCCCGGAAACCTACGGGCCGAACCCCCAGCCGCTCTTCGAAGACGTTCTGGGCGCGTCCAATACTGTCCAGTTGTTCAGCCAGGGACTGTGCGCCCATGTCCTCCAGCGCCCAGCCCATATTGCCCAGTTCATGCCCTGCCCGGAGGACAGACTCGACCTGCCCCTGGTAGGTGACGAGGTTCGCGCCGGGAATGAACCAAGTGGCTTTGGTGCCGGTGCGGGCCAGCTCCTTCAGCAGCCGGTCCACGCCGCGGGTTCCCCCGTATTGGCCGACGGACAGGCTTTTGGCGCGGTCGACGGCGTCGGGAGCCGCTGCGAGGACCGATAGTTCGGCTTCAAAGCCGACTGTGACGACGAATGCGGCTTTCTTGTTGTCTGGCCAGCGCCCCTCCAATGCTTCCTGGGGCGTGGTCATGGCGTGGTCTCCTTGTTCAGCTGCTGGGCTTGTTGTCCTGGCTGGTGCCACCACGCGGCGACGTCGCGGCAGGTGCTGAACCACACGGCGTCGGCGTCTTTCATGTGGCCGATCCACCGGTCCAGTAAGGCTGCCCGACCGGGTTTTCCCACTACTTTGGGGTGGAAGATCGTGGACAAGCACAGCCCTTCGGCGTGATAGCCGTCGAATTCCCGTGTCCAGTTGTCCAAGGTGAGTTCGTAGCTGGCAATCCGGTCTCCGCCCGAGGGCCAGTCCGGGCTGGTGGTGTAGGCCAGCGAGGCGTAGTCGTCCATGTCCGACCGTGCCGGGATCTCCACTAGCTGTCCGCCGGGATGGAAGTAGGGACGGTCGTCCCCGCGCATCGAACTTGAGTACTCGAATCCCATATCTGCCAACAGGGCCGGTGTCTCAGGGCGCCAGTCCCCCGACGGCGTCCGGAAGCCGGTGGCCGCGGTACCCAGAACATCATGGAAGATGCTCTGACTCGTCTCGATGACCTGCCGTTGCTGCTCCAGGGTGAGGTCCCAGTACTTTTCGTGCTTGTAACCATGGTGCGCCATTTCATGGCCTTGCTCGATGATGCGCCGGCACTGCTCCGGCCAGGTCTCCACGACCCACGCGGGGGTGAAGAACGTCGCGGGGGTTCCATGGTTTTTCAGTAGCCCGAGGATCCTGTCCAGAGCGCGCCATGGCCCGTAGGCGCCTTGGCTGAAGTATTCGGGCTTGTCCCAGATGGTGCCTTTGAGCATGGCATCACCCGTGGGGCCGTCCAAGTCGAAGGCCAGGGCGACGGTGCTGCGTTTGCCTTCCGGCCACACCGCCGCCCCATCCTTCACTGCTGCGGGATGGTTCACTTGGTTCCGTTGATCTCAGGGGCCATGGCTCCGTAACCTACACCCCACTTGTCGAGGATTTTCTGGTAGTCGCCGCTGTCGATGATCTTGGTGAAGGCGTCCTTGATGGCGTTGGCCAGTTGGGTTTCACCCTTCATGACCAGAATCCCGAAGGGCTTGGCCGGCAGCGGGTCAAGCACGGCGGCGTACTTCCCGGGTTCGGTCTTCTCGAAGTAGGCCAGGTTCTCGCCCCCTTGGGCCGCCAGGTCAACACGCCCCTGGTCGATCTGGAGTCGGGCGGCCGCGCCGGAGTCGGTGGGCAGGATGCCCAGTTCCGGAAGTCCCTTGTCGGTGCACACGGTCTTGCTGAGGGTCTTGACCTGCTCGAAGTAGTCGGTCTTGCCGCTCACGGCCAGCTTCTTACCGCAAATGTCGCTCTGCTTGGTGAATTCCCCGACGCGGGAACCGGCCGTGTAGAGGCTGCCCTTGGACTTGAAGTAGTCCACGAAATCAGCGGTTTTCTGCCGTTCCACGGTGTCAGAGATGCCGGACATGACCATGTCCACACGTCCGGTCTGGACGGAGTTGATCAGCTGGTCGAAGGGGGATTCGACAACTTCGATCTGGACGCCGAGGACTTCGCCAAGTTTCTGCTGCAGGTCGATGTCGACGCCGGCGAGCTTCTTGTCACTGTCCCGGAACTCCATTGGCGGGAAGTCCGGGGACAGGCCGATCCGGAGCTTTCCGGCGTCTTTGATGGCCTGGGGCAGCCCGGCGGTCGTTGCGCCGGGGTCACTGGTGGTTTCGGTGCCGCCCACGCAGGCCGTAAGACCGAAGGCTGCTACGGCGGTGATCGCCGCGACGCGTGCGGCATTTTTGAAGTGCTTCATGATTACTCCAACTTGTTGGGGATGTCGGGTCTAAAAAACGCGGGAGAGGAAGGCTTTGGTGCGGTCATGCTGGGGGTTGCCGAGGACCTCTGCCGGCGGCCCGATCTCGACGATCTCGCCACCGTGCATGAACGCAACACGGTCAGCTACTTCCTTGGCGAAGCCGATCTCATGGGTCACGACGATCATGGTCAGACCTGATTTGGCGAGGTCCTTCATGACGTCCAGCACCTCGCCAACCAGTTCGGGGTCCAGAGCCGAGGTGGGCTCGTCAAAGAGGATCAATTCGGGTTTCATCGCCAGTGCCCGGGCGATGGCGACACGCTGCTGCTGCCCACCGGAGAGTTGCCGGGGGTAGGAGTGTTCGCGGCCTTCCAGGCCCACCCTGGCCAGGAGTTCGGAGGCATGGCGCTTGGCTTCTGCCGTTTTGACCCTGTTGACCAGGACGGGTCCTTCGATGATGTTCTCCAGGACGGTCATGTGGGGGAAGAGGTTGAACCGCTGGAAAACCATTCCGATGGACCGGCGCTGTTTGGCAGCTTCCTTGTCGGAAAGTTCGTAGAGCCGGTCGCCGTCCTGCCGGTAGCCAACCACCTTGTCCCCTACCCAGATGCGGCCGTTGGAGAGTGTTTCGAGGTGGTTGATGCAGCGCAGGAAGGTGCTTTTCCCCGACCCGGAAGCTCCCAGGAGGCAGACGACTTCGCCGCTGTTCACTTCAAGGTTGATGCCTTTGAGGACTTCGATGAGGCCGAAGCTCTTGTGGACGTTTTCGGCGCGGACCAGAACATTGGTGGTCATGACAGTGCTTTCCTGTTGGTGCCGAAGATGCTCTTCAACCGTTGGAAGGGCGTCAGGGGCAGTTGCCGGCTGGAGGATCCCTTGGCGAAGTACCGTTCGAGGTAGAACTGGCCGATACTGAGGACAGAGACCGCGCCGAGGTACCAGACGGCACAGACGATGAGCAGTTCCATGATCCTGTTGTTGACGTAGTAGATGTGTTGGGCTTCGGAGAGGATTTCGCTCACGCCGATCGCGGATGCGAGAGAGGTGGTTTTCAGCATGCCGATGACTTCGTTGCCGACCGGCGGGATGATGACGCGCATCGCTTGGGGCAACACGATCCTGCGCATGGCCTGCAGCCGTGTCATGCCCACGGCTTGGGCCGCTTCGGTCTGACCTTCGTCGACGGAGAGGATGCCGCCGCGGACGACCTCGGAGGTGTAGGCGCCCTGGTTCAGACCGAGGCCGATGGATGCAGCGACGAAGGGTGTCAGCACATCGATCATGCGTCCCGAGTAGAGACCAGGGATGCCGATCACCGGGAAGATGAGGGCCAGGTTGAACCACATCAGCAGTTGCAAGTAGACCGGAGTTCCCCTGAAAACCCAGATATATAGCCAGGCCACCCCGGAGACGACGGGGTTCTTGGACAGGCGCATCACCGCACTGACGACGCCCAGGATCAACCCGAGTGCCATCGCGACTGCGGTCAGGAGCAACGCGACACCGATGCCTTGGATCAGGACGGGGACCGTAAGGTATTCCTGGACTGTGGGCCAGTCAATTTTGGCGCGGGAGAAAGAGACGCCCAGCCATACGAGGAGAAGGACCACGGCGGCTGCACCGACCCACCGCCCTATGTGCCGCCGGGGGACGATTTTCAAGTCGACCGATGCAGCGCCGGTGACGTTCGGCTCTGTTTGAGTGTTCATGGCTTTTTCCTGATCGTGGAGGGTATCTGCTGCGCCGCGTGAATCTGCGCTTGTTGGGCCCATGGTTCAGCCCGCGTGGTGTGACCTGACCCGCAGGCCGTTGTAGTCCGCTGCCCAGCTCTTGATTTGGTCCAGCTTTGCCCGGAGCCGGATCAGCTGCTCGGCTACGCGTGTTGGTGAGGTGCCGCCGAACCCGGAGTGGGCTTCGAGGGCGGCTTCGAGGGTGAGGACTTCCCGGATGTCAGGGGTCAGACGGCGATCGACCGACGCTAGTTGCTCATCGCTGAGGTCGTCGTAGTCCAGGCCACGGGATTCGCAGAAGCGAACCAAGGCTCCGGAGATGTCGTGGGCTTCGCTGAAGGGGATGCCTTGGCGGGCCAGCCAATCGGCGACTTCCGTGGCCAGGGTGTAGCCGGCTGTGGCCTGGCGGCGGACTTCCTCGACGTTGACCGTGAACGTTCGGACGAGGCCGCTGAGGGCGGGAAGGGCGACTTCGAGCGTATCGACGGCGTCCAGGACAGCATTTTTGTCTTCGGCCAGGTCCCTGTTGTAGGCCAAGGGCAGAGATTTGACCGCAGCCATCAGCCCCACCAGGTCACCGAGGACGCGTCCAGCCTTGCCTCGTGCCAGCTCGGCGATGTCGGGGTTCTTCTTCTGCGGCATGATCGAGCTGCCGGTGCAGTAGGCATCATCCATCGTGATCCAGCGGAACTGCTGCGAGGCCCAGGAAATGATCTCTTCGCACAGCCGGGAGATGTCGATAAGGGTCAGGGAGCAGACGAAAAGGAATTCAATGGCAGCGTCGCGGCTGCCGACGGCGTCGATCGAGTTTTCCGCGCTGGTCTCGTAGCCTTGGTCCCGCGCTGCGAGTTCCGGGTTGAGCGCGAATGTCGACCCGGCCAGGGCCGCAGCGCCGAGCGGTGATACCGCTGCCCGGCGGTCCCAATCCTGGAAGCGTTCAAGGTCCCGGATCAACGGCTGCGCGTGGGCCAGGATCTGATGGCCAAAGACCACCGGTTGTGCGGACTGAAGGTGGGTGAACCCGGGAACGGGCGTGTGCAGGTGCTGGTCGGCCTGGCTGGCCAATGCCTGGGTCAACTCGATGAGGAGCTCACTGACAGTGCGGACCTTGTCCCGCATGTAGAGGCGAAGGTCGTTCGCGGCCTGGTCATTGCGTGAGCGGCCTGCGCGGATTTTTCCGCCGGTGGCACCCATGCGTTCGATGAGGAGGCGCTCCAGGAAGGTGTGGACATCTTCGTCCGCTTCCTGGGGTGCGACGCGGTCCTCTTGAATGTCGCGGGCGAGGGCGTCGATGGTGTCCAGGAAGATGACCAGCTCGGCGTCGTCAATGAGTCCGGATCGGTTCAGTTCCCTCACGTGCGCCCGGGACCCGTGCAGGTCGTATGGTGCCATCCGGAAATAGCGGGGATCGGACCGCGAGAAGCGGCTCAGTTCCGGGCTGGACGTGCCGGCGAAGCGGCCGCCCCACAACTTGGTCTGTTCTTTCATGCGTACTGCTCCTAGCTGGGAAGTCTGTGCTTGTTGGGTGATCCATGTCACTCACGCAACGAAAGTATTTCCGGGGTAAACACTAATTGTCAATAGTTTCAGCGTCGTTACAGGCAGATTACGTTTAGTGAGACACCGGTATCTTGTGCAATTTCTTAATGGTATGAGACACCGGTATCTTGGGCAATTGTTTTTCGAAGATGACGACCATGCCGGGACCGCCGTACCCGTCGTGGCGCGCGCATCCGCCCAAACGAAACAGGGCCCGCAGCCTGATGGCTGCGGGCCCTGAAGAACAGGAGAGGCTTCTATGCGCTGTGGCCGACTCGGGCTCCTGCGAGGTCCGCGACCGAGGCACGTTGAATGAAGGTTGCCGGCAACAAATGGTCCCGTGCCTCCGGGCCAGAGCCATCAATGCGTCCCAGCAGGACTTCGGCAGCCTTCATCCCCATCTCATAGGCAGGATTGGAGATCGCGGTGACTTCGGGATGGCTGACGGTCATCCACTCCGTGTCATCCAGACACAGCAAAGAGATATCATCTGGCACACTCATCCCCGCGGCGTGGATGGCCTGGAATGCCGGGAGGGCGATCCGACTGTAGGAAGCGATGATGGCACTGGGCCTGTCCTGGCGGCGCATCAGCCCGGCCACGATTTCCTGGGTCCTTTGCGGCGACATGGCCCCTGAAATGAACTCATAGCCCACCCCGGCAGCCAAGGCCGCTTCCCGCACGGCGCGCACCCTGTCCGCAATGGTCGAAATGGGAAGCGGGTGTCCTGCTTCAAGTTCCTCGGGAGTCTTGGTGGTGGCCGAGAGAAACGCGATATTTCTGTGACCCTTGCCGATGAGATACTCCATGACAGTCTTGGCATCGGTGTAGCAATCAGTTCCTACCCAGTCGGCGTCCACGTTGTCCGGGCGCCGGTCAAAGAGCACCAGGGGCCGACCCATGCCCACGACGTCCAACAAGTGCCCCGAATCGCTCCGGCTCGTTGATGCCACGATCAAACCGTCCACTCGCTTGTCCAGAAACACCTGGACTGCCGCACGCTCCGCCTCGACGTTCTCATCCGTATTGGCCAGGATGACATCAAAACCCGCGGCCTTCGCTGTATCCGTCATTCCGCGCACAGCCCGGGCGAAATGAGGATTCTCGATATCGCTGACCACTACGCCGATGGTGTGGGAGCGGCCCGAGCTGACGCTCCTGGCCAGCGCGTTGCCGCGATAGCCCAACGCTTCCGCCGCCGCGGACACCATTGACTGGAGCTCCGGACTGACCGAACCATACTTGCCAAGAGCCCGCGCGGCAGTGGAACGCGAAACCCCCGCCAAGCGGGCCACGTCCATCAAAGTAGCGGTGCCGTACCGTCGTAATTCCATTACTAGAACTTACAACAGAATTTCGCCAAATGCGGCCAATCGGACGCGCCCATTGACACCGGTTTCCTGGAAGAATGAGCACCCACGTTTAGGGCCTCGTTGCTCCTGACGTGCCGAGTAACACGAATCACGCTTACGCGGACCCGTCCACAGAACTGTTCAGTTCTTTCGCGCGTACGATTCTCGGTCTTAGGGAAAGCCAGGCACCACTCATCGCCGCCGCGGCAAGGAGACGAAGTCGAGGTGAGGCCCACGGCAGGCTGTGCCGACAAGAGAATGCCAGCCGCATGTTAGCGAACATCGGGGTGTCCGGGATCGTCTGTGCGAGAGCCAGGCACTCAACCTCGTGGACCTCGAAGCACAACAGATAAGACGGATCTCCACCTCCCCCCGTCCAGCGAAACGGGAAGTCACACCGACCGGAACTTCCAAGGGAGTGTGTCAGTTTCTTGAGACCGGGACATCCCCATTGGGACACTCCCCTGAGGATCTAATGATGCAACGTCGGAATGATCAATGAACGAGATACGTAGACTACAACGCGATACATGGGCAGTTATCGGCAAACTGGTCGGTTTCGACGTGCCCGCTGCGACAGGCGTGTGAACTCCAAATGCTCGGGTACCTTGGCAGGGACCGCAATCCGCGCCGGACGCTCCCCGATTTAGTCGTAGTTACGCGTCGACGACGCCAAAGCGGCCTCCCCAAAGCACCCGGGCGCCCGTGGCGGCTGGACTCTCACGCCGCTGCGGCCCTGCAGATGGTGCGCTTGGGAACGGGCGCCATGTCGTTCGGGCCCTTACAAGCGATGAGTGGATTGTAGGCCGACCAAGTGGAAGGAAGCGGCCGTGGCCTTGCTCAATAAAGAGGATTTAAGTGTGGACAATGTCCACACCCCCTTTGGACTTACAAAGCTCTCCTTAGTCAAGGCTCCTAGCTTCACGAACGAGCCGAAACCAAGAACTTTAACGCAGGATCTCGAAGTCATGTTGCGCTCAGTCCCCCTACCCATGAAGAGGTGTAGGCCAACCACGACCCACCGAACGAACCAGGAAAGGACCGCATAGCCCCAGTTCACGGCAAGCGGAGGGCCCACCAGCCAGGACCCTGCGCCCGCTCCCCCGCAACGAAACAGGCGACCCGCGGCGCCAGGCACACCACGCGGACAGTGTCAGAGGGACCTGACCAACCGGAATGTGCACACATTAAAGCAAAACCCCCTCTGACGAGGGGGTATGCCGTGCCCGAGGTGGGACTCGAACCCACACACCTTTCGATACCGCATTTTGAGTGCGGCGCGTCTGCCAATTCCGCCACTCGGGCGCGGATTACCGGGAAGTTAATTCTCGCTGACCGCTCTCATTCCTGTGAGCAACGCGATCCTTTCCCAGCACGCGAAACTACTCTACATGCAGATAGGCTGATTCAAAGAACCGGACGCGCGAGTGCAACAAAATCATGCTCCGCAACGGTCCACACTAAGATGGACATGAACCCGCCGAACCTTTTCAAGGAGATCCCGTGACCGAACAGACGGAGTCCACGTCTACAACCCAGCCGGCCCGACGCGTTGTCGTGGCCGAGGATGAAACCCTCATCCGCTTGGACATTATCGAGATCCTGAAGGGCGAGGGGTACGACGTCGTAGGCGAGGCTGACAACGGCGAAAAGGCCGTGCAGTTGGCCGAAGAACTCAAGCCTGACCTGGTACTCATGGATGTCAAGATGCCCGTCATGGATGGCATCTCAGCGGCAGAGAAGATCGTCAAGGCCCGCATTGCTCCCGTTGTCCTGCTGACCGCGTTCAGCCAGAAGGAACTGGTGGAGCGCGCACGCGACGCCGGTGCCATGGCCTACGTCGTCAAGCCGTTCTCCCCCGCCGACCTGATCCCCGCCATCGAGATCGCCCTGTCGCGCCACGAGGAGATCAAGGCCCTGGAGAACGAGGTTTCCGACCTCCAGGAGCAGTTCGCCACGCGCAAGCTTGTAGAACGCGCCAAGAGCCTCCTGACCACCAAGATGGGCCTGACGGAGCCGGAAGCTTTCCGCTGGATCCAGAAGACCTCAATGGATCGTCGCCTCAGCATGCGTGAGGTTGCCGAAACCATCATCAACCAGGTCAACTAAAACCAAGCAACAAACCCAGTACGACGCCGGCCGGTTACCTCACGCGAGGTGACCGGCCGGCGTCGTAACTCACCAAGAAACAAGAATGAGGGCCCCGCCACAAGGCGGGGCCCTCATTCAAACCGAAGAACTTAGCTCTTGGTCTTGGACTTCTTTTCCGGCCACGGGCCGACGGGTTCCTTGCGGGATCCGTCATCGACCTTGGACGTGTCGGCGAGGTCGCCAACCTTGTGAACCTTCAGGGAGTTCGTGGAACCGGCCTGTCCTGGAGGGGAACCGGCTGCGATGACAACCAGGTCGCCTTCCTCCACGAGATCCATTTGCAGCAGGCTCTTGTCCACCTGCGCGGTCATTTCGTCGGTGTGGCCCACGGAGGGAACCAGAACCGGCTGGATACCCCAGGTGAGGGCCAGCTGGTTCCAGACGTGCTCAACGGGTGTGAAAGCGAAGACCGGCTTGACTGGGCGAAGACGTGACAGGCGTCGTGCCGAGTCACCGGACTGGGTGAAAGTACAGATGTACTTGGCGTCCAGCTGGTCGGCGATTTCGACAGCGGCACGGGTGATGGCGCCACCGCGGGTCCTGGGCTTGGTGCCCAGCGGGGGGACGCGCTCGAGGCCATGTACTTCGGTGGATTCGATGATCCGGGCCATGACCTTGACGGTTTCGATCGGGTACTGGCCAACGGAGGTTTCACCGGACAGCATGACTGCGTCGGCGCCGTCGAGCACTGCGTTGGCGCAGTCCGAAGCCTCGGCGCGCGTCGGACGCGGGTTGTCGATCATGGATTCGAGGACCTGGGTGGCCACGATGACCGGCTTGGCCCAGCGGCGTGCCAGTTCGATGGCGCGCTTCTGGACGATCGGGACCTCTTCGAGCGGCAGTTCCACACCGAGGTCGCCACGGGCCACCATGATGGCGTCGAACGCGTCGATGATTTCGTGGAGCTGCTCCACTGCCTGCGGCTTTTCGATCTTGGCGATCACGGGCACGCGGCGGCCTTCTTCGTCCATGATCTCGTGGACGCGCTTGATGTCGGAGGCATCACGCACGAAGGAGAGGGCGATGAGGTCGGCGCCACGCTTGAGTGCCCAGCGGAGGTCGTCTTCGTCTTTTTCGCTCAAGGCGGGGACGTTGACGGCAACACCGGGCAGGTTGATGCCCTTGTTGTTGGAGACCTTGCCGCCAACTGTCACAGTCGCAACAACCTTGACGTCGTCAACCTCGACGGCGCGCAGCGCCACCTTGCCGTCGTCGATCAACAGGGCATCGCCCACGTTGACGTCTTCGGTCAGGCTCTTAAGGGTGGTGGAGCAGATGTCCTTGGTACCGGGGACATCTTCGGTGGTGATGGTGAAGGTGTCGCCAACAGCCAGCTCGTGCGGGCCGTCGACGAAGCGGCCGAGGCGGATTTTGGGTCCCTGGAGGTCGGCCATGATGGCTACGGGCTTGCCGAGCTGGGCTGCAGCCTTGCGGACATTCTCGTAGGTGTTGTCGTGCACGGAGTAGTCGCCGTGGCTCATGTTCATGCGAGCAACGTCGACGCCGGCCTCCAGCACCGCGAGGGTGTTGTCGAAGCTGGAGATAGCCGGGCCGAAAGTTGCCACAATTTTCGCGCGTCTCATATACCTACCCTAAGTAGTTCATGCTGATTGAGTAAAAGATCAGTTCCTGCCGGCGCTATAAGACCGCTATTGCCCGGTCGGTGGGGGCGACCGGTGCCGGGAGAATGGTGCTTCCCATCAGGAACTTGTCCACTGCGGCCGCACATGCACGGCCTTCCGCAATGGCCCACACAATCAGTGACTGGCCACGTCCGGCATCGCCGGCAACAAACACTCCCTCTGTGTTTGTCATGTAGTAGCCGTCGCGGGCTACGTTGCCCCGACCGTCGAATTCTGCACTGACCTGCTCCGTGATCCCTGCCGGCTCAGCGCCGGTGAAGCCGAGGCTCAGGAACACGAGGTCCGCTGGAATAATTCGCTCTGTACCTGCCTTGGGCAGGCGCTTGCCGTCCACAAACTCTGTTTCGGCAACCTTGACGCCGGTGAGCTTGCCGTTCTCCCCCACGAACTCGACGGTGGACGCAAGGTATGTGCGTTCGCCGCCTTCTTCATGCGCACTGGCCATCTCGAACAGCGTCGGGAACGTCGGCCACGGCTGGTGGGCTGCGCGTTCCGACGGCGGCTGCTTGCCGATCGCGAGCGTGGTCACCGAAGCTGCCTGGTGACGGTGGGCAGTTCCGATGCAGTCGGCACCGGTGTCGCCACCACCAAGGATGACAACGTGCTTGCCGCGGGCGTCGATGTGGTTTTCAGGAGTTTCGCCTGCAACCACACGGTTGGCCGGGACCAGGTAATCCATGGCGAAGTGCACGCCTTCAAGCTCGCGACCCGGGATGGGCAGGTCGCGCGGGACGGTGGCCCCGGTGGCGACTACGACAGCGTCGTAACGCCGACGCAGTTGCTCCCACGTGACATCGGTTCCCACAGCGACGCCGGTCCGGAAGCGGGTGCCTTCGGCCTTCATCTGCTCGAGGCGGCGGTCAACCTGTTCCTTCTCCATCTTGAAGTCGGGGATGCCGTAGCGGAGCAAGCCGCCAATCTTGTCATCGCGCTCGTAAACGGCGACGGTGTGGCCAACCCGGGTGAGCTGCTGCGCCACGGCCAAACCGGCAGGACCGGAACCAACCACGGCAACAGTCTTGCCGGTGAGGCGCGTCGGCGGAAGCGGTTGTACCCAGTCGTTGTCGAACGCCTGGTCGATGATGGAGACCTCAACCTGCTTGATGGTCACAGCAGGCTGGTTGATACCCAGCACACAGGAAGCTTCACACGGCGCCGGGCACAACCGGCCCGTGAACTCGGGGAAGTTGTTCGTAGCGTGAAGCCGCTCGATGGCTTCTTCACCCTTGTCCCGCCAGACGAGGTCGTTCCACTCGGGAATGAGGTTGCCCAACGGGCAGCCCTGGTGGCAGAACGGAACGCCGCAGTCCATGCAGCGGCCAGCCTGGCTCTTCAGGACACCTTTTTCCTGCGCTTCATACACTTCTTTCCAGTCCATGATGCGGACGGGAACGGGACGGCGTGGCTGCGTCTCGCGCTGCCGGACTTTCAGAAATCCGCGTGGATCAGCCACCGGTTACCTCCAGGATTCGAGACCATACTTCTTCGCCGTCGGGGTCCAGGCCCTCTTCGATGGCGTCGAGACGGGTTTGCAGGACTGCGGCGTAGTCGCGCGGCAGTACTTTGGTGATGCGGGCGGCGGTGTCGTCGAAGTTCTCGAGCAGACGGCCGGCCAGGACGGATTCGGTTTCCTCAAGGTGCTTGGTGAGGAGGCCGTGGACAATATCGCGGTCCTCGGCGTCGAGCTCCAGGAGCTGGAGTTCACCGGTATCGAGGGCCATCTTGTTCACGCGCTCGGGCTGCAGGTCCAGCACATAGGCTGTGCCCCCGGACATGCCGGCGCCGAAGTTGCGGCCGGTGCGGCCGATGATCAGCGTCTGGCCACCGGTCATGTACTCACAACCGTGATCGCCAATACCTTCGACGACGGCCGTGGCACCGGAGTTGCGGACCAGGAAGCGTTCGCCAACCTGCCCACGCAGGAACATCTCGCCACTGGTTGCCCCGTAACCGATCACGTTGCCGGCAATGACATTGCGCTCTGCCTGGAAGACGTTGGTGCGGTCCGGGCGGACGATGATGCGACCACCCGAGAGGCCCTTGCCGACGTAATCGTTGGAGTCGCCAAACATGCGCAGCGTAATGCCCGCGGGAAGGAAGGCGCCAAGCGACTGGCCGGCGGTTCCGTTCAACGTGATGTCGATCGTGTCCGTTGCCAGTACATCGGTACCGAACGTCTTGGTCACCACGTGGCCGAGCATCGTGCCCACGGAACGGTCCGTGTTGATGACGTCCAGGGTGATCTTGACGGGCATGCGGTCGCTGAGCGCTTCCTGGGCCATGGTGATCAGGCGCTGGTCGAAGTGCTTGTCCAGTTCGTGGTTCTGGCCGGTCATGTTGCGCAGCGGCACGTCGTCGTCGAACTCGAGCCCATGCAGGATCGGATCAAGGTCCAGCCCTTCGGCCTTCCAGTGGTCGATCGCCTCACGGGTGTCCAGGACCTCGGCATGTCCGATTGCCTCTTCAAGGCTGCGGAAACCGAGCTCGGCGAGGATCTCGCGGACTTCTTCTGCAAGGAACTCGAAGAAGTTGACCACGAACTCAGGCTTGCCGTTGAACCGTGAGCGAAGCTCAGGGTTCTGCGTCGCAACGCCCACCGGGCAGGTGTCCAGGTGGCAAACGCGCATCATGATGCAGCCGGAAACCACCAGCGGGGCAGTCGCGAAACCATACTCCTCGCCACCCAACAGGGCAGCAATGACTACGTCGCGGCCGGTCTTGAGCTGGCCATCAACCTGGACCACCACGCGGTCGCGCAGGCCATTGAGCATGAGCGTCTGCTGGGTCTCGGCAAGGCCGAGTTCCCACGGCACGCCCGCGTGCTTGAGCGAGTTCAGCGGCGAGGCGCCGGTTCCGCCGTCGTGACCTGACACAAGTACGACGTCGGCCTTCGCCTTGGTGACGCCGGACGCCACGGTGCCGATCCCGACTTCCGAAACCAACTTCACGTGTACCCGGGCCGAAGGATTGGCGCGCTTGGCATCGTAGATGAGCTGCGCGAGGTCTTCGATCGAGTAGATGTCGTGGTGCGGGGGCGGGGAGATCAAACCTACGCCGGGGGTCGAGTGACGGGTCCGGGCCACCCAAGGGTAGACCTTCTGCGCCATCAGCTGGCCACCTTCGCCGGGCTTGGCGCCCTGTGCCATCTTGATCTGGATGTCGTCGGCGTTGGTGAGGTAGAGGCTGGTGACACCAAAACGGCCGGAAGCGATCTGCTTGATGGCAGAGCGGCGCTCCGGATCCAGCAGGCGGTCCACGTCCTCGCCACCTTCACCGGTGTTGGACTTGGCGCCCAGACGGTTCATGGCGATGGCAAGTGTTTCGTGCGCTTCCTTGGAGATGGAGCCGTAGCTCATAGCACCGGTGGAGAAACGCTTGACGATGCTCGAAACCGGCTCCACTTCCTCCAGCGGAACAGCCGGACGCACGCCGTCCTTGAACTTGAGGAGCCCACGCAGGGTCATCAGGTTCTCGGACTGGTCATCAACGCCCTTGGTGTAGGACTTGAAGATGTCGTAGCGGCGTTCGCGTGTGGCGTGCTGCAGACGGAACACCGTCTCCGGGTTGAAGAGGTGCGGTTCGCCGTCGCGGCGCCACTGGTACTCGCCACCGCCGAGCAGCGGCTGGTGCGGGTGCTCGATGCCGCCTTCCGGGTACGCCATCTGATGGCGTGCGGAAACCTCGGCAGCGATCACGTCCAAGCCAACGCCACCCAGCTGGGAGTGCGTACCGGAGAAGAATTCGTCGACGAGCTCCTGGGACAGGCCCAATGCCTCGAAGGTCTGGGCGCCCGTGTAGGAAGCCACGGTGGAGATACCCATCTTGGACATGATCTTCAGGACACCCTTGCCCAGGCCCTTGATGAGGTTGTAGACGCCGTCTTCGGCAGTCACGCCCGTCACGTCGCCGTTGGAGATCAGTTGTTCCACCGATTCCATGGCCAGGTACGGGTTCACAGCGGAGGCGCCGTAACCAATGAGCACGGCCACGTGGTGCGTCTCGCGGACGTCGCCGGCCTCGACCACCAGGGCAGTCTTGGTGCGGTTGGCACTGCGGAGCAGGTGGTGGTGCACGGCACTGACCAGCAGCAGCGAAGGAATCGGTGCCCACTGGGCGTTCGAGTCGCGGTCGGACAGCACCACGTACTGCACGCCACGGTTGATCGCACCGGAAACCTGCTCGCAGATCTCCGTCAGGCGCGCACGAAGTGCCGCTTCCCCGCCCTCGGGGCGGTAAAGGCCACGGACCTTCATCGCGATGCGGTCGCCGTCGGGGGTTTCAATGTTCGCGATCTTGGCGAGCTGGTCGTTGTTGATCACGGGGAACGGCAGCGAAATCTGCGGCTGGCGGACCTGCTTGCCATCCAACAGGTTGCCGTTGGGGCCGATGGCGCACTTCAGGGAGGTAACCAGCTCTTCGCGGATAGCATCCAGCGGCGGGTTGGTGACCTGGGCGAATGACTGCACAAAGTAGTCGAACAGCAGACGCGGCCGCTTGGAGAGCACAGCCACGGGAGTGTCGGAACCCATGGCGCCCAGGGGCTCGGCGCCGGTGCGGGCCATCGGCCCAAGCAGGATCTTCAGCTCTTCGGTGGTGTAGCCGAAGGTCCGCTGGCGGATGTTCACCGATGCCGCCGTGTGGAGCACGTGCTCACGCTCGGGCAGTTCGTTGATGTCGATCAGGTTGTCCTTGAGCCACTCGGCCCACGGGTTGGCCGCAGCTACCTCGGCCTTGACCTCGGCATCGTCAATGATGCGGCCGGCTTCGGTATCAACCAGGAACATCTTGCCGGGGGCAACGCGGCCCTTCTTGACCACGTTGGAAGGCTCAACTTCAATGACGCCAACCTCGGAGGCGAAGATGATCAGGCCATCTTCTGTGATCCAGTACCGTCCGGGGCGCAGGCCGTTGCGGTCCAGTGTTGCGCCGACGAGGCTGCCGTCGGTGAAGGACACTGCAGCAGGACCATCCCACGGCTCCATCAGGAGGGAGTGGTACTCGTAGAAGGCGCGGCGTGCCGGATCCATGGTGGCGTGGTTCTCCCACGCCTCCGGGATCATCATCATGATGGAGTGCGTGATGGGACGGCCGGACAGCCACAGGAGCTCGGCAACCTCATCGAAGGACGCGGAGTCGGAAGCACCCGGGGTGCAGATCGGGTACAGCTCCTCCGGGACCGAACCGAGCAAGGGGCTCGCCAGCTGTGACTGGCGTGCACGCATCCAGTTCCGGTTGCCCTTGACCGTGTTGATCTCACCGTTGTGTGCGATGGTGCGGAAAGGCTGCGCCAGGGGCCACGACGGGAACGTGTTGGTGGAGAAGCGTGAGTGGACAATGGCGAGCTTGGTCTTGAAACGCTTGTCCGAAAGGTCGGGGTAGAACGGCTCCAGCTGGGCCGTGGTCAGCATGCCCTTGTACACGATGGTGCGCGAGGACAGCGACGGGAAGTACACGCCGAACTTGTTCTGGGCGCGCTTGCGGATCCGCCAGGCACGGGAGTCCAGCTCGTTGTGCTCAAGCTGCTCGCCGCTGGCCGAGGCAAAGAACGGCTGGGAGAAGTAGGGCATACAAGCCCGCGCCATGGCTCCGACGAGATCCGCGACAACAGGAACTTCACGCCAGCCAAGGACGGTCAAGCCCTCATCAGCGGCAAGTGCCTCAATGCCGGCCTTCGCCGTTGCAGCTTCCCGGGCTTCTGCCGGCAGGAACGCGGTACCAACCACGTACTGGCCGGGCGCCGGCAGTTCGAATTCTGTGACGGCCCGGAAGAACTCGTCAGGTACCTGCATCAGCAGGCCCGCGCCGTCGCCGGTTCCTTCGTCGGCGCCCACGGCGCCGCGGTGTTCGAGATTGCGGAGGGCGGTCAGTGCCGCTTCCACGATGTCGTATCCCGGTTCCCCGCGGAGCGTGGCGATAATGGCCAGGCCGCAGGCGTCCTTCTCCTTATCAGGGTTGTAAAGACCCTGGGCCTCCGGGAGCGCAGCAAAGCGCTTGAACGGAGACATGGCACCCTGCGGTTCGATGTTTTCGGACCAACCGGGGTTATGAAGATGGGTCATGGGAGACGTCCTTCCTCGAGATCGTGCGTATGGAAGGGACAACGTTGGCCCCACCTTGCCTGCCCTGTGACGGGCACAACAAAGCGCTAGTTATTGGAATTGTAGGCCAGTCGATCCAGCGCAACGAACAGTTACGCAGACCTCTGGCCCCGGCTTGACCAGTGAACATCGGTATGCTGCGATCCGGTTTCCGGGGTGCCACGACGCTGTGGACTGGGCCCTACGAGCGGTGACTCTGTTGCCCCTGTACCTACGGCGACTACTTGGTGTCGTCTGCCTTAGGCGAGGATCCGGATGCTTTCCTTGCGGCGGTGGCAGCAGATGAACTTTCCGTGGTGGACGTGGTGTCCTGAACGGTCTTCACTGATGCGTCCCGCGGCCCGTCAACGTTGCCCGGATCACTTTGGTTATCTGGGAGATTATCACGCGAACCACTATCTGAGACAGATGCGTCCACATCATGACTGGTGACGCTGGTCACCGCAGCGGGGACAACCTCAGCCTTCTCCTCCGGCTCCCGGCCCCTAAGATAAGGGGTATCCGGCACCGGACGACCACCTCGGGCGAGCACCAGGAAGATGACCAGGGCCGCGACGAAGACGAAGATGCTGGTCCAGACGTTGAGCCTCGTGGTGATTCCGAAAAGGGTGATTTGCTCGGCGTCGTCGATGCGCAGGGCTTCGATCCACACGCGTCCCAGGGTGTAGTACATGGCGTAGAGCCAGAACAGGCGGCCCCGGCGGAAGGCGAACTTCCGGTCCAGCAGCAAGAGGATGGCCACGCCTGCGAGATTCCAGAGCATCTCGTAGAGGAAGGTCGGGTGGAAGAGCGTGCCTGCCGCCATGTCTGGCGGGAAGTTCGCGTTCGACGGATCGATCTCCAAGCCCCACGGCAAGGTAGTAGGCGCACCGAAGAGTTCCTGGTTGAACCAGTTCCCCAGGCGTCCAATGGCCTGTGCCAGCAGCAGTCCGGGTGCCGCGGCATCGAGGAAGGCCGTCAGCTTGACGCCGGCCCGCCTGCAACCGATCCAGGCACCCACCGCACCAAGCACCACAGCACCCCAGATGCCGAGGCCGCCGCGCTGGATCTGCGGGATCAGCGAGAGGTCACCTGTGCCGTCAAAGCCGGGGCCAAAGTACGCGTCGGGCGAGGAAAAGACGTGGTAAAGGCGGCCGCCAATGATGCCGAAAGGGATAGCCCAAATGGCGATGTCCCACAGGCTGCCTTCGGGTGCATTGCGCTGCTTCCATCGCGCTGAGGTCAGCCAGAGGCCAACGATAATGCCCGCCAAGATGCACAGGGCGTAAGCGTGGATACGCAAAGTCCCCCACGGCAGCGGAATGTCGAACCCGGACCACGAAGGGCTCGGGATGCTGAGGGGGACCATTGCCGCTGCGTGGAGGACGGTCTGCATGCGCTTCGCTGTTTCCTTTTCCTAGGCTTCTGCAGCTGCGCGGCCCAGGCCGGCGCTGAGGTTCTTGGTGAGTTGCCCGACGGCGTCCACCCCGCCATCGCGGAGGGCGGCGACCAGTGCGGTACCCACAATGACACCGTCGGCGTAGGCAGCGATCTCCCGGACGTGGTCCGGGTTGGAGACACCAAGGCCTACACACACCCGATCGGCGCCGGCCGCGTGCGCGCGGGCAACGACTTCCTCGGCGGCGCTGCTGACCGAAGTCCGCGTTCCGGTGACACCCATGATGGACACGGCATAGACGAATCCGCGGCTGGCCTTGACCGTCATGTCCAGGCGCTCCGGGGTGGATGAAGGCGCCACGAGGAACACCCTGTCCAGCCCGTACTTGTCCGAGGCGTCAAACCATTCAGCGGCCTCGTCAGGAACGAGGTCGGGGGTGATGAGCCCCGCTCCCCCGGCCTCGGCCAGCCGACGCGAGAACTCGTCTACGCCCATGCGCATGACCGGGTTCCAATAAGTCATGACCAGCACGGCAGCATCGGTGGTTGCCGTGATGCCGGCAACCACATCAAAGACGTCCGATACGCGGAAGCCGTTGGAGATCGCTTCCGTGGTGGCTGCCTGAATGACCGGACCGTCCATGACGGGGTCCGAGTACGGGATGCCGATTTCGATGAGGTCTGCACCGTTGCGGGCCAGCGCAATGCCGGCCTCGATGCTTTCCTGGACCGTCGGGTAGCCGGCGGGCAGGTAGCCCACCAAGGCGGCGCGGCCTTCGGCGCGGGCCTTGTCAATGGCTGCAGCGGACTTGCTGGCGGTTTGCTCGTTCATCAGTTCTGGTCCTCATCAGCGTCCGCGGAGTTGGCTTCCCCGGGTACTTCAGACGCGCGGTCTGAAGGGCCCTTGGGCTTACGGGTGGACAGAGTGGTGCCCTTGACGTGCCCCTCGTCATCCAACATGTTGAACCATGCTGCGGCGGTTTCCACGTCCTTGTCGCCACGTCCGGACAAGTTCACGATGACCGTGATCTCGGACGGGTCTTCCTTGCCCTCAGTGAGGCGGTGGCCAATCTTGATGGCCCCGGCCAGGGCATGCGAGGACTCGATGGCTGGGATGATGCCCTCGGTCCGGCAAAGGAGGCTGAAGGCATCCATCGCTTCGGTGTCGGTCACGGCCTCGTAGGTAACGCGTCCGATGTCGGCGAGGTAGGAGTGCTCGGGGCCAACGCTCGGGTAGTCCAGGCCCGCGGAGATGGAATGCGACTCAATGGTCTGTCCGTCTTCGTCCTGCATGAGGTAGGAACGTGCACCGTGCAGCACCCCGGGGCGGCCCAGGGAGATCGCTGCAGCGTGACGGCCGGTTTCCACGCCTTCGCCGCCGGCCTCGAAGCCGTAGATCTTCACTGAGGCGTCGTCGAGGAATGCGTGGAACAGGCCGATTGCGTTGGATCCCCCACCGATGCACGCACAGATGGCGTCGGGGAGCTTTCCGGTCTGCTCGAGGATCTGGCCGCGGGCCTCTTCACCGATGACTTCGTGGAAATAGCGGACCATGGCCGGGAACGGGTGCGCTCCTGCGGCGGTACCCAGGAGGTAGTGGGTGTGCTCGACGTTGGAGACCCAGTCCCGCAAGGCGTCGTTGATGGCGTCCTTGAGGGTCTGCGAACCGTTGGTTACGGGAACCACCGTTGCACCGAGGAGCTGCATCCGGGCTACGTTCAGGGCCTGGCGACGGCAGTCTTCGGCGCCCATGTAGACAACGCACTCGAGTCCCAGCAGGGCCGCGGCGGTGGCACTGGCAACGCCGTGCTGTCCGGCACCTGTCTCAGCGATGACGCGGGTCTTGCCCATCCTCTTTGCCAGGAGCGCCTGGCCCAGCACATTGTTGATCTTGTGCGAACCGGTGTGGTTCAAATCCTCGCGCTTGAGGAAAATGCGGGCCCCGCCGGCATGCGCCGAGAAACGCTTGGCTTCCGTGAGCAGCGACGGCCTGCCGGAGTAGTTCTTGTTGAGGTCCTTCAGCTCCGCGATGAAATCGGGATCGGCCTTGGCTTTTTCGAAGGTGTCCTGGACTTCGTCCAAGGCGGCGATGAGAGACTCGGGCATCCAGCGTCCGCCGTAGTTGCCGAAGTAGGGTCCCGATGCGTTGCGCAGCGAAGGGCCACCTTGCAGGAATGCGTCTGCCGCATTCTCTTCTGAGCCGGCTGTTGGCGCGTCGACCATCAGTCTCACCGTCCTGTTCGAAGTTAGTTCTTTGGGTAGTTCCACGTGCCACAAGGCAGCCACGGGCTCATGCCCGGGCTGCCTTATGACTGCTTGCCGTGATTCAGTTACTGCCTCAGTTCCTGACGGCGATTGCGGCAGCTCCAGCTGCCTTGAATTCCGAAATCCGTTCACGCGGGGTGGAATCGCTGACCAGCGCTTCCCCCACCAGGATGGCGTTGGCGCCACCTGCCGCGTATTGCGCGACGTCGTCGGCACTCCTGACGCCCGATTCCGCGACCACAACAGCCCCGGCCGGTATCAATCCAGCCAATGAACCGAAAACCGAGCGGTCGACGTCGAGCGTTTTCAGGTTGCGCACGTTGATGCCGATAATCCTGGCTTGAGCTGCGACAGCCCGCTCGATCTCTTCTTCCGTGTGCGTCTCCACCAGCACGTTCATGCCAAGTTCATGGCTCAAGGCGCTGAAGTGTGCCAACTCGGCGTCGGAAAGGGCTGCGACGATGAGCAGGATCAGGTCGGCGCCGTGGGCACGGGCTTCCCAGATCTGGTATTCGTCAACCGTGAAGTCCTTGCGGAGCAAAGGCGTTTCGACGGCGGCACGCACGGCATCGAGGTCGGCCAGCGAGCCGCCGAAACGGCGCCGTTCGGTGAGCACGCTGATGACAGAAGCCCCGCCGTCAGCGTATTGTGCTGCGAGCGATGCGGGATCGTCAATCGGGGCGAGGTCGCCCTTGGAAGGGCTGCGGCGCTTGATCTCGGCAATGACCTTGAGGTCGATGCGCGCGGATGCTGGCCCACCCAAGGCTGCCCAGGCATCGCGTGCAGGTGGGGCACCGGCGGCGCGCTCCTTCAGCTCCTCAAGGGACACAAGACGGCGGCGGGCCTCCATGTCCTCCTTGACGCCAACAATGATGTCATCAAGAACGGTCACGATTAGTGGCCGTTGTTCTGCAGCTTGCTGCCGCCCACTCCGTAGCCCGCCTTGCGCATTACCAGGCCCACGATGAGTCCGATAACCATGACAACCAGGCCGCCGACGAAGATCGGGGTGCTGGCGATGACGAAAGCGATGGAGGAAATCAAGGCGCCAACCAGCATCACAATCACGCAGGTCCAGGCAGCCGGGCTGTTTCCGTGACCGATGGCGTCAGCGTGGCTGGCCATGGTGGATTCAGTTTGGTTTGCGGACACTGTGGTTTTGCTCATGTGAAATCTCCTCAGGATGAATACTGCTTACATTCTGCCATTTATTGACGACGGCCGGGGACATCGTCCGACGTCCGGGACAACGGTGGCGCCAGTGCCGCACCGTTGCTGCCCGAAACCCGCTCATGGCTGCCTACGTGGGGTCCTCGCCGCGGGACAAGCTGTCCCAACTGTCGATCTCATCCACGGGTTCGCCGGTCTGCAAACGCTTGGCCGCTGCGTCGTATTTTGTCCGTGTCTTCCAATACCGTCCAGCCACAGGCAGGACCACGGCGCACACTGCGAGCAGGGCGCCGGCCACGATGGCCGCCACGGGAAACGCTGTTGCCGCGACACTCGCCTGGCCACCCGCGACACCCGTTGCGGCTGCGATGGCTCCCCGGGCCGCACCCAGCGGATCAGCCAGAACGGTGGCTGCCGCCAGGATGATCCCGGCCGCGGACAAAGCAATGATCACCGCGATGATCCACCGCGCGATCCGGCCTGCAATGGAAGCGGCCAAGCCTCCGGCCAAAGCCACCAGGGCCAGCGCCGTAACGGCTGTGGCTGCCTTGTTTCCCGGGACGTGGAGGTTGCTGTTGGAGACTCCCGTGGGATCCAGCTGCACCTCGATCCACGTCTGGGTGGTGGTTCCGAAAACTGCCAGGGCCAGCACTACGGCGGCCAGGACCAGGGTGGACTTGCGGGCCCAACGGGGCGAGGCCTTCGCGGGAAGCGCGGATGCGGAGGCGCTCACGAGGCGGGCGTCCCGTCGTCGGGATTTTCGTTCCGACCGGCGTCTGCCGCGATGTTCTGCAGCGAGCCTGCGGTGTGCACGGCGCGCAGCGGTGCAGCGGCCTTGTTCACTGTCTCCAGGGCTTCGCTGGGCTTGTGCGAGTCGGCAACGATTCCACCACCGGCCTGCACATAGGCGCGGCCTTCGCGGAGCAGTGCTGAACGGATGGCAATGGCCATGTCCATGTCACCTGCGAAGTCCAAGTAGCCCACCACGCCGCCGTAGATGCCGCGGCGGTGCGGCTCAAGTTCATCGAGGAGCCGCAGTGCACGGGGCTTCGGCGCGCCGGAGAGCGTACCCGCCGGGAAGGTTGCTTTGAGGACGTCGTAGGCCTTCGCCTGCGGAGCAAGCCTTCCCACCACGGTGGAGACCAGGTGCATGATGTGGCTGAAGCGCTCCACCTCCATGAACTGGGTGACATCGACGGTTCCAGCCACGCACACCTTGGAGAGGTCGTTGCGGGACAAGTCCACCAGCATCAGGTGTTCCGCGCGTTCCTTCTGGTCCGCGAGCAACTCCGTGGCCAGGGCCTTGTCCGCCTCTACGGTCTTCCCGCGGGGACGTGAACCGGCGATGGGATGGGTGATGACTTCTTCGCCGGTCACTGTAACCAGCGCCTCGGGCGAAGATCCCACGATCGAGTACTCGCGGCCGTCGGTATCCTCCAGGCTGAAGAGGTACATGTAGGGGCTGGGGTTGGTGTTGCGCAGCACGCGGTAAACATCCAAGGGATCGGCGGCACATTCCATCTCGAAGCGGCGCGAAATCACCACCTGGAAGACTTCGCCGTCCACGATCGCTTCCTTGCCGCGATCAATGGCTTCCAGGTACTTTGCTTCGTCCCAGCGTTCCTGCACGCTGGAGGCGAAGTCCAAGGCTGCCGCGTCCAGTACGGAAACGGGCTGGGGAACGGGAGTGCTGATCTGCTCCAGGAGCGATTTCACACGGGCCACGGCGTCGTGCCAGGCGTCATCGACCCGTTCGGTGCTGTCGTCAAAGTTGATGGCATTGGCGATCAGCAGGACGGTACCGTCAACGTTGTCATGAACCGCCATGTCGGTGACCAGGTTCAGCGCCATTTCCGGCAACTGCAGGTCATCCTCGGGCGGGGACGTAAGGCGTTCCCAGTGCCGCACCGACTCCCATCCGAGGAAGCCCACCAACCCGGAAGTGAACGGCGGAAGGCCGTCGAAGCGGTCGGTCTGCAATGCTGCGATGGTGTCGCGCACGGCTTCCACGGGGTTCCCGGAAACGGGCACGCCGACGGGCGGCTCGCCAATCCAGTGCGCTTGGCCGTCCTTGGTGGTCAGCGTCGCGCGCGACCTTGAACCGATGAAGGAATAACGGGACCAAGCCCCGCCTACCGCTGCCGATTCGAGGAGGAAGGTACCGGGCTGGCCCTTGGCGAGCTTACGGTAGAGCCCGATAGGGGTTTCCGCGTCGGCCAGGACTTTGAGCCGGACAGGGATGACACGGCTGTGGACGGCGAGTTCCCGGAACTCTTCCAGGCCCGGGCTGATGATTCCAAGGTCCTGCATGGCTATGTTCTCCGCCTTTTGTCTGAGGTGGTGCGTCAGTGGAAAGTGCTGGGTGCCTTAGTCGCGGTGGCCCGTAACGACTGCAAAGTCGCGACCGTCAAAGCAGGTCCGGGTACCGGTGTGGCAGGCTGCGCCGATCTGGTCCACGCGGATCAGGAGGGCATCGCCGTCGCAGTCCAGGGCGACTGACTTCACGAACTGTACGTGTCCGGAAGTGTCGCCCTTGCGCCAGTACTCCTGGCGGGAACGGGAGTAGAAAGTGACGCGTCCGGTGGTCATGGTGCGGTGCAGTGCTTCGTCATCCATCCATCCGAGCATGAGGACCTCGTTGGTGTCGTGCTGTTGCACGATGGCAGCAACCAGGCCGGCGGAATCACGCTTGAGTGCGCTGGCGATCTCCTGCGGCAACGGACCCGCGGGGTCGCTGGAAAGCTCCACGGCGGGAGAGGGGCTGGGGGCGGACTGCTCTGACATCAGATCAAGTCTAGTGCCTTTGGCGGGGCTGGCTATTCTGCGGCGGTTCCACTGCGCAAGAGCGCTCCGATCGTGCTAGTTTCACAAGTGATGCATTTCGTCGATCCCTCCCGAGAAGTACTGGCCGAAACCCTGCTGGCGGCCGGACCTGACTCCCCCACGCTCTGCGAAGGGTGGAAGACCCGGGACCTTGCCGCGCATTTGTACCTGCGGGAGCGGAAAATCGCTGTAGGCATCGGCCTCCTGATCCCCAGCCTGGGCAAGGCGTCGGAGAAGGCCACCTCCAAACTGGCGTCCGAACTCAAGAGCACGGACGCCTACGCGAAGCTCGTCAAGACCTTTCGGTCCGGTCCCCCGGCTTTTTCTCCTTTGAAGATCAAGGCCCTGGACGAGACCTCCAACCTCATCGAATACTTCGTGCACACGGAGGACATCCGCCGCGCCGGCGACCGTTGGGCGCCGCGGGCGCTGGACGAGGCCTATTCAGATGCCCTCTGGAATGACCTCATCAAGCGCGCGGCGTTCCTGTATCGCGGCGTGGATCTCGGCATCGTTTTGGTCAGGCCCACCGGACCACGACATGTCGCCAAACGCGCTCCGGTTTCCGTGGCCATCGTCGGCGAACCCGGGGAGCTCCTCATGCACGCCCACGGCCGCACCAACCAAGCGTTGGTCACCTTCGAAGGCCAGCCCGACGCCGTCGCGCTTTTGCAGTCGGCGGACATCGGTCTCTGAACAAACAACGCGGGGTCAGTTATGGCCCATCATCCCTTGGATAATGGGCCATAACTGACCCCGCGTTGCACTTAAAGGGTGCGCTACCGGACCTCGAAACCAGCCTCGCGGATGGCGGCCTTGACTTGGGCGATCATGTCGTCAGGACCAAAGTGGAACACTGATGCGGCCAGCACGGCGTCGGCCCCTGCCTGGACAGCCGGCGGGAAATGCTCAGGCGCTCCAGCACCGCCCGAGGCGATGATCGGGATGTTGACCGCTGCGCGGACCAAGCGGATGAGTTCGAGGTCGAATCCGTCCTTGGTGCCATCGGCGTCAATGGAGTTCAGCAGGATCTCTCCCACTCCCCTGTCCGCGGCTTCCTGCGCCCAGGCAATGGCGTCGATCCCGGTACCGGTCCGGCCACCGTGCGTGGTCACCTCAAAACCGGACGACGTCGGGACGTCGCCTTCCCGGGTACGGCGCGCGTCAACGGAGAGCACCAGCACCTGGGAGCCGAAGTGCCGGGTGATCTCGTCGATGACCTCGGGCCTGGCAACAGCTGCGGTATTGATGGACGCTTTGTCCGCGCCGAAGCGAAGAAGCTTGTCCACCTCGGCCACGCCCCGGACGCCACCACCGACGGTGAGGGGGATGAACACTTCCTCGGCGGTGCGGCGAACGACGTCGAACGTGGTTTCGCGGTTCCCCGACGACGCCGTGACGTCAAGGAACGTCAGTTCATCTGCCCCGCCGTTGTCGTAGCGGTGGGCAAGTTCCACCGGGTCCCCGGCGTCGCGAAGGCCTTCAAAGTTAACGCCCTTGACGACGCGGCCCGCGTCCACATCAAGGCACGGAATGACACGTACGGCTACAGCCATGTGCTGCTCCTCAGTTCTGCTGGCTCTACTCGATCAGTGCGTGGGTCAGATCCGGCAGGCGTGGATGCTGCTGACCAGGATGGCCCGCGCGCCGAGGTCGTAGAGCTCGTCCATGATGCGGTTGGTTTCCTTCTTGGGAACCATGGAACGCACTGCGACCCATTCGGAATCGCGCAGTGGCGAAACCGTGGGCGATTCGAGGCCGGGGGTCAGCGCCGCGGCGTCTTCCACGAGATCCTTGCGGATGTCGTAGTCCATCAACACATACTGGCGCGCCACGAGGACGCCCTGGAGGCGGCGGATCAGGATGTCGATTTCCTTGGCGGTCCCATTGGCTGCGCCACCGGAGCCGGAACGGCGGATCAGGACGGCCTCGGACTTCAGGATGGGATCGCCGAAGATTTCCATGCCGGCGGCCTTGAGGGTGTTGCCGGTTTCCACGACGTCGGCAATGGCGTCCGCCACACCGAGGCGGACTGACGACTCCACTGCGCCATCCAGGCGGACCACCGTGGCGTTGACGCCACGCTCTGCGAGGTAGTCGCGGAGCAGGCCGTCATAGCTTGTGGCCAGTCGCTTGCCCTCAAGCTGCTCGACGCCGGTGAAGTCGCCAACGGGGCCGGCGAAACGGAAGGTGGAGGGCGCAAAGCCCAAGGGAAGCAATTCTTCGGCTTCCACCTTCGCGTCCAGCAGGAGGTCCCTGCCGGTAATGCCGACGTCGAGGGTTCCTTGCCCGACATAGACGGCGATGTCACGGGGACGGAGGAAGAAGAACTCGATGTCGTTGTCGGGATCGACCATCACCAGTTCGCGGGAGTCGCGGCGCTGGCGGTAACCGGCCTCGGACAGCATGGCCGAGGCGGCTTCGGACAGGGATCCCTTATTGGGGACTGCTACACGGAGCATTGGGAGACTTTCTTTTTGGAATGGAAGTTTCAGGCACATCGGCCACGCTGCTGGCTCCGCCTAAAGGCAGGCGGAGTGGCGTGGCTAGAGATGCTTGTAAACGTCTTCCAGGCTGAGGCCCTTGGCAAGCATGAGGACCTGCAGGTGGTACAGGAGCTGGGAGATTTCCTCAGCGGCGGCTTCGTCCGATTCGTACTCCGCGGCCATCCAGACTTCGGCGGCCTCTTCGACCACTTTCTTTCCGATGCCGTGGATTCCGGAGTCCAGCTCGGCTACCGTGCGCGAGCCTGCCGGGCGGGTCGCTGCTTTCTCACTCAGTTCTGCGAACAGCGTCTCGAAATTCTTCACGCCCTCCAGACTACTTGCTCCGGGGCCGACGCCGCTTGTTGGGGCCTTGCATGACGAAGGGGATGTGAGTGAACACACACCCACATCCCCTCACGTCATGCTTGGCTAATGCCCGGTGGGCGTCAGCTGAATTGCTTGAGCGTCACGGCCGTGGCCAAGGCAGCAGTGACGGCCTCGTGGCCCTTGTCTTCCTGGGAACCCGGAAGTCCCGCCCGGTCCAGGCCCTGCTGTTCGGTGTCGCAGGTGAGGACACCGAAGCCAACCGGCACGCCGGTGCGGACACTGACGTCGGTGAGTCCCGACGTCGCGGCCTGGCAAACGTAGTCAAAGTGCGGCGTTCCGCCGCGGATCACGACGCCGAGAGCTACGACGGCGTCAAAGTGCGGTGCCAGCCTGGCCGCGGCAACCGGAAGCTCGAAGCTGCCCGGAACCCGCAACAGCGTGGGTTCTGCGATGCCGGCTTCCTTTGCGGCGCGCAGGGCGCCGTCCACCAGGCCGTCCATGATCTGGGTATGCCAGCTCGCGGCCACGATGGCCAGCCTGAGCTGCGAGGTTTCCTCGGGGTTGAGGGTAGTGAGGTCGATGGTGGGCGCGCCGTGTCCGCTCATGGTGTGCTGTGGATCCGTTCAGTCTTGGTTGCTGTCAAAGGTTTGGGGTGAAGCTGTTTTCTTGCCGTTGCTGACCGGCTCGATGTCGAGCGTCAGCAGGTGGTCCATGCGGTCCTTTTTGGTCTGCAGGTACCGCAGGTTCTGCTCGCGCGAAGGCACCTCGGTGGGCACCATTTCCACGACGGTCACTCCAGCCTTGTCCAGCCGGTGCTGCTTGTCCGGATTGTTGCTCAGCAGCCGGACTTCATGGAGGCCCATCTCGGCGAGAATCTGGCCTGCTGCGTTGTAGGAGCGCGCATCCACAGGCAGGCCCAACTGCTCATTGGCCTCGACAGTATCGAATCCGGCTTCCTGCAAAGCGTAGGCCTTGATCTTGTTGGCCAATCCGATTCCGCGCCCCTCTTGTCCGCGCAAGTAGAGCAGCGTTCCGCCTTCCCGGTGGATGAGTTCCAGTGCGAAGGCAAGCTGTTCACCGCAATCGCAGCGGTAGGAGCCAAATACATCGCCCGTCAGGCATTCCGAGTGCAGGCGCACCAAGGGAGCCTGACCACCCTTTGGGAGGTTGGGTGAGCTGACGGCGAGATGTTCAATTCCCGCTGCATGGTCGGTCCACGCCTGCGCCACGAAATCGCCGTAGGCCGTGGGCAACTGGACGATCGGCCCACCGCTCACAGGGTGCGGTCCGGGCTCCGTGTGCCCACTGCTGCGTGTTGTCGATGCGGTCATCGCTTCTCCTCGTCTCCCCGTGAATCATCCGCCGCCTGGGACTCTACCGCCTCAACATACGACACCAGGTCCTCGATGGAGATGAGGGGGCATCCATGTTCGGCGGCAAACCCGCGCAGGCTGTCCAAGCGCATCATTTCACCGTCGTCATGTACCAACTCTGCGATCACACCCACCGGGGCGAGCCCGGCCAGACGACACAAGTCCACGGCAGCTTCCGTGTGTCCCGGACGTTCCCGCACTCCCCCCTTAACGGCCCGCAGCGGGAAAATATGCCCGGGACGGGTGAGTGAGGCCGGAGTACTGCTCGGATCCGCCAGAATCCGGGCGGTCAAGGCCCGGTCCGTGGCGGAAATACCCGTGCTTACTCCCATCGCAGCGTCACAGGAAACAGTATAGGCAGTACCCTTAGCATCTTGGTTGATTTCCACCATGGGAGGCAGGATCAGGGCGTCGGCCCGCTCACCTTCCAACGGCACGCAGATGACGCCCGAGGAATACCGGATAGTCCACCCCATGAGGGCCGGCGTGGCGTGTTCCGCGGCAAAAATGATGTCGCCTTCGTTTTCCCTGTCCTCGTTGTCCACCACGATCACGGCCTTACCGGCCGCCATCGCGGCAATGGCCGACTCCACGGGATCAAGGCCGGGACGCTGCGCCGTAGCTGGCTGCGGCTTGGTAGGCGCGCTCATCAGTTGCCTCCGTGCTGCGGAGCGAACGACAAAAGGCGCTCGGTGTATTTCGCCAGGACATCCACTTCCAGGTTGACGTGTCCGCCCAGGGGCTTGGCCCCCAGTCCTGTCTCTTCCAGCGTGGTAGGAATGAGGCCGACCTCGAACCACGGTTCCGCTTCGGACGCCGCGCTGACGGCCGTCACGGTCAGCGAAACACCGTCGACGGCGATCGATCCCTTCTCGGCGATGTACCGTGCCAGCGGGGCCGGTACGCCGAACCGCAGGCGGTCCCAGTTGCCCAACGCTTCGCGCTCCAGCAGCTCACCCACCCCGTCAACATGGCCCTGCACGACGTGGCCGTCCAGACGTCCGCCTGCAGGAACACAGCGTTCCAGGTTCACGGTGTCCCCAGCGGCCAGTTCCCCAATGGTGGTCCGCGTCAGGGTCTCGCCCATGACGTCCACGCTGAAATCCTGGCCGTCAATGCTGGTAGCCGTGAGGCACACCCCGTTGACGGCGATTGAGCCGCCCAAGGGCAGGTCACCCGAGGTGGTGGGTGCCTTCAATCGCAAGGTTGCGCTAGCGTCGCCGTCGTGCTCAATGCCAAGGACGGTGCCTTGTTCTGCGACGATTCCGGTAAACATCAGTGTCCTCCTGTGACATATTCCGCAGCTTCACCATGTGAGGCCACACGCGTCTGCGGAATCGAATTCTTTGTGGTGTTGGAAGCGCGTCCGGCGGGGCGAAGATGCAGCCGAAGATCGTTGCCGAGTGTGCGGACCGGGCCGCCGGAGGCCTCGTCCCACGCCCAGTGCTGGGCATCGGCAAGTGTGCCGATTCCCAGGTCGTTGAGGGCCGGCGTCCCGGATCCCAGCAGGGTCGGCGCCAGGTAGACGATCAATTCATCCACCAAACCGGCAGCCAGGAACGTGCTCAGGATGCTCGAACCGCCTTCGACCATCACGTGGCGGACGCCCTCTTCGAAAAGAAGGTGCAGCGCCTCGGCAGGATCCCGGGTTGGCAGGTGCCGGAAGAGGTGGTCGGTTCCGCGAACAGCAGCTTGTTCCGGGACATCCCTGAGGCCCATGACTGCCCTGATGGGCTGACGCTGGGAAAGTTCACCGTCCGGGGTTCGGGCCGTCAACCGCGGGTTGTCGATGAGCACAGTTCCGGTGCCCACCAGGATCGCGTCGATGAGCCTCCGCAAAGCGTGGTTGTCGGCCAACGATTCCGCGCTGGAAATCCACTGACTGGTGCCATCAACGGCGGCGATCCGGCTGTCCAGGGTCTGTGCAATGTGCAAGGTGACGAAAGGGCGTTTGGCGGCAACGGCGTCAAACCAATCCCGGTTAAGGTCCAGCGCCTCATCGAACCTGAGCCCTGATGTGACGTCCACCCCTGCGGCGCGAAGGGTCCTGGCACCGCCGGCGGCGGGGTCATGGGGATCGTCGACGGCGTAGATCACCTTCGCGATTCCGGCGTCAATAATTGCCTGGGCGCAGGGCCCTGTCCGGCCTACGTGGTTGCAGGGCTCGAGCGTGACCACCATGGTGGTGCCGTTGATGTCGATTCCCTGGCGCTGGGCCTCGAAGATCGCGTCGGCCTCCGCGTGCGCCGTTCCGGCGCCGCGGTGGTAGCCGGTGGCGAGTTGCTCGCCTTCGACGCTGAGGATCACCGCACCCACCAGTGGATTCGCTCCCCGCCGGCCCTCAAGTGCGGCGGCCAGCGCCGCATCCATGGCAGCCCTTTCAGAGGGCGCAAACAGGCTGGGCGCGCTCATCGTACGCCTCCCGCCGCTACTGGAACCTGCGGAATGGCGCCACGTTCACGCTTTTCAGCCCGCCACCACACAAAGAATCCGGTGAGCGTAAAGAAACCGTAGAACAGGTACATGACGGCACTGGCGTAGTAGCCGGCACTGAAAAGCAATGGCACTCCGACGATGTCCACGGCGACCCAGATGAGCCAGAATTCGGTCCACCCGCGGGCCATGCCGTAGGTGGCCAGGAGCGAGCCCATGAAGGTCCACGCATCTGCCCAGACAGGAGGGTAGGAGCCCAGGGCGTCAAATAGCGGCGTGAGCGCCGCGGTTCCCGCTATCATCGCGCCAATCAGCACCAGGCGGACCTTGTTGCTTGCCCAGCCCGGGACCACTGCCCTGCCCTGGGTGCTCGATTGGCGGCCTTGCTGCCACCGGTACCAGCCATAGACGGCGACGGCGATGAACATCATTTGCCGGCCGGCCTGTCCCCAGAGGGTAGCCGGCGCAGCGGCGCCAAAAACGTTGCCGAGGAACACGGTGAGCAAGAGTATGTTGCCGACGATACCTACCGGCCAGGCCCAGACTTTCCGGCGCATTCCGCCGAGGGCGCTGAGCAACCCAAAGATGTTTCCAAGCACTTCGCGTAAGACAAGAGCAGATCCTCCAACGGGGATCTGTGCTTCGAAGAGCCATCGCAGAAAGTCCATGCCGTTCCTTCCCAGTAAGCCGCGATGACTCCGGGGGTGTACGACAGCGCAATGCCGGGCGTCCCTGAAGGAACGCCCACGGCATGACTGTACGTGCTTCTCCCATCCAGACTTTAACTGTCGGTACCGGAATTCCACCGGTTCAACCGTCTGCCATCGACATCCGGACTGCTCAGGACATCAATGGCTCGCGGGTCGCGGACTATAACCGCCGGTTCGGACTTACACCGACCCCGGAGCACGTATGTGTGTTGTTATTGTGCCATAACTACGGCCATGGCCAGGCTATTCCCGGCCATCTTCGTAACATCTGCTGACGACCGTCAGGCCTTTGCTGTAATCGCGGACTGGCCTGCGGCGCGCAGGCGGTCGATCGCGGCGGCCGGGTCCTCATGCCCGTAGACAGCCGAGCCCGCAACGAAGACGTTGGCACCGGCCTCCGCTGCCCGGACAATGGTCTCCTCCGTGATACCGCCGTCCACCTGGATGGCCACGGAAATGCCTGAACCCTCGATCGCGGCACGCGCACGACGGATTTTGGGCAAGGTAATGTCCAGGAACGACTGCCCGCCGAAGCCTGGTTCCACCGTCATGATCAGGAGCATGTCCAGCTCGCTGAGCATGTCCAGGTAGGGCTCCACCGGCGTGGCGGGCCTCAAGGCCATACCCGCCTTGGAGCCACGCGCGCGCAGTTCACGCGCCAGCTTGACCGGCGCCATGGCGGCCTCGGCATGGAAGGTAACAGAGGCGAGGCCGGCGTCCGCATAGGCAGGTGCCCAGCGGTCGGCGTCGGAAATCATCAAATGGGCGTCCAGCGGAACCGGGCTGACCGCCTGTATCCGCTGTACCACCGGCAGTCCGAGCGTCAGGTTGGGCACGAAATGGTTGTCCATGACATCGACGTGGACAGCATCGGCGTTGCTGATCCGCTGCAACTCCGCCTCAAGGTTGACGAAGTCCGCAGACAGGATGCTCGGGTTGATACAGCACTGAGACAAGGCAGCCCCTTTGGGTCGGTATGGATCGTGGGCGACGGCAGCGAAAGGACGCTCCCGCTGCAACCAGGTAGTTGCGGCTACGGCTTTTTGCGGATGATGGCCATGAACATGGCATCGGTCTGGTGGATGTGGGGCCACAGCTGGGCAGTGAGCTCATGTCCCGCGCCCAGATTGCCGGTGAGGCTGACATGGTCAAGGGCTTGTCCGGAGTCCAGCAACTCCAGGTCCTCACGCTTGGCCAGGACGTCGCCAACGACGGCGGTTGTTTCAGCCGGGTGCGGCGAACACGTCACGTAGGCTACGACGCCGCCGGGCTTGACGGCGTCGATGGCCGACTTCAGGAGATCCCGCTGGAGCGGTCCAAGGTCGCCGATGTCCTTTGGCGAGCGGCGCCATCGCGATTCGGGGCGCCTGCGAAGGGCTCCCAGGCCGCTGCAGGGAACATCCACCAGAACGCGGTCGAAGGACTCGCGGTGCTCGCTGCCCACCTCCCGGCCATCGCCGGTCCGTACTGTCCAGGCTTCACCGGGGACCGCCGAAAGAGCTTGCTGGACCAGCTTGGCCCGGTGCGGTGCCGGCTCGTTGGCAAGGAGGGTGGCTCCGTCGCGGTAAGCCAAGGCGGCCAGAAGCGCTGCCTTGCCGCCTGGCCCTGCGCAAAGGTCCAACCATTTCTCGCCTTCGGCGGGGCGCTCTCCGAGCTCAACGCCGGCCAATGCACGTGCCACAAGCTGGGATCCGACGTCCTGCACACGTGTTGTGCCGCGCCGCACCGATTCGAAGCGGCCAAGATCCCCGCCTGCGGAGAGGGCCGAACCTTCCACCAACTCCCCTGCGGTGGCGCCTTGGTCGAAGGCTTCGTCGAGGCTGCCCAATCCCGGCAAGGCCACAAGGTTCACCACTGGAGCGGCGTTGTCCGCCTCCAGGAGGGCGTCGATCTCGCTCTTGGGACGCCCGTGGTTCACCAACGACTGACGCAGGGCGCGGACAATCCATTCAGGGTGTGCGTGACGCAGTGCGGAGATTTTGGTCTCGTCGCTCTCCTGGTCCAGCAGGATTTCCAGCCACTGGTCCATGCTGTGGGCGGTGACCTTGCGGAGGACTGCGTTGATGAGTGCCGACGGGCCGGCCCCGATGACTGCCCGCGCCAAGCCAACCGTCTGGTCCAAGGCGGCATGGGCGGGAACGCGCATGGAAAGAAGCTGGTGCGCGCCGATCCGCAGGGCATCAAGGATGGCGGGGTCCAATTGCTCAAGGGGGCGGTCCACGCACCGGGCCAGGACGGCGTCATAGGTACCCTGCCCCCGCAAAGCCCCGTAACTCAACTCGGTGGCGAACCCGGCATCACGGCGGTCCAGGCGGTGCTCACGGATCCGTGCGGGAAGGACCAGATTGGCGTAGGCGTCCTCGGAAGCTACAGCCCGGAGCACCTCGAAGGCGACCAACCGGGCGGGGTCGGCACGGCGGGTACGCTGCGACGGAGCGTTGTTGGTAAAGCCCCGCTGGGGTCCCCTGTTCCGCTCCCTGCCCTGGGCGTTGCGTTGGCTTCCGCCGCCGGCGCCGCGATTGCCTTGCCCGCCGCGGTCCCGGCTCCCACCGTTTTGGCTCCCGCTGTTGTTGGGGCCTCGGCGGCCGGACTCGCTCATTCGAATACCACTCTCTCGGGTGCTGCCAAGCCGCGGGCCCAATCGGCCGACGACATCATCTTCTTGCCGGCCGGCTGGATCCGGCCCAGTTCAACTGCATGGGAGCCGGTTCCCACCAGGACGGATTTGCCATCCACGCGGATGGTTCCGGGCGCAAGGTCCTTGACCTCGGGCCTTAGTCCTACGGGTTCCAACTTGACCCGGTGTCCTTCCAATGTGGTCCATGCGCCGGGTTCGGGAGTAACTCCCCGGGCCTGCCGGTCAAGCGCCAGTGCGGGCTTTTGCCAGTCCAGGCGTCCGTCCTCAAGGGTGAGCTTCGGGGCCAGCGACACTTCTCCCGCCTGGGGTTGCGGTGAGGCTTGCCCGGCTTCGATGGCGGAGAGCGTCTGGCCGAGGAGCACTGCGCCACTGACCGAAAGCCGCTCCAGCAGGTCTCCGGCGGTGTCGTCCGGTCGGACACTTTCAGTCAGGGTTCCGAAAACCGGCCCGGTGTCCAGGCCCTCCTCCAACTGGAAGGTTACTGCGCCCGTAATGTCGTCGCCCGCCATGAGGGAGCGCTGAACGGGAGCCGCCCCGCGCCAGGCTGGCAGGAGGGAAAAATGGAGGTTGACCCAGCCGTGCGCTGGAATGTCCAAAGCGGGGCGGGGAACAATTCCCCCGTAGGCCACAATCGCGGCGACGTCGGGCGCGCATTCTGCGATCCGCGCGGTGGTGTCGGCGTCCACCTTTGCCGCCCGGATGATGTCTATCCCCAACTCTTCCGCCCGTGCCGCCACCGGCGAGGGTGTCATGACGCGTTTGCGTCCCAAGGGGGCATCCGGCCGGGTCAGGACGGCAACGACGTCGAAGCCGGCCTTAACCAGGGCGTCCAACGACGGCACCGCGACGGCAGGGGTCCCCGCAAAAAGCACCCTCACTCGGGAACTCCGAAGCTGCCGCCGCCGAAGCTTGAGCCCACGGTGTTGGCGCGCTTGGATGTGGTCTGTTCTGTGATGGCGTGATAGTTGGCATTGCGGATGGCACGCAGGGCAGCTTTGCGGTCTTCGCCTTCCAGCCTGTCGGTGTAGAGGACTCCGTCAAGGTGGTCCGTCTCGTGCTGGAAGCAGCGGGCGAGCATTCCTTCAGCCTCTACTGAAACAGGGTTGCCGTTCAGATCCACGCCCGTTGCCCGTGTGGCCCGGTAGCGGCGCACGGGGAAACCAAGGCCGGGAATCGAGAGGCAGCCCTCTACTTCGTCCGGCTGGAAGTCTTCGCTGTTCTCGAGGACCGGGTTGATAATGTGGCCCTCCACTCCCCCGATGCGGTACGTGAAGACGCGTTGGCTGACCCCTACCTGTGGAGCAGCCAGGCCTGCGCCATCAACATCTTCCATGGTTTCGGTCATGTCAGCTACCAGCTTGGCGAGCTCCGGACCGAAGTCGGTGACGGGGTCGGCCACGGTGCGCAGCACCGGATCCCCGATGATTCGGATACTCAAAATTGCCATGCGTTGCCTGTCCTCACGATCGTCAAACCCTGGCCCGTGTGTTGCCGGGCCTAAGCCAGTTTAGTTGAGGTCATGGCACTGCCGCTGTCCGCTGGTACTGAACCAGCTGCAGCAAACACCGGCGGAGCAACCGGCAGCAATGCTTGCCCGGCAGCGGTCACGTCAGCCGACATTTCCCACACCCTGCGAAGGGCGCAGAACTTCCACCAGTGGTGCTTCAGGATTTCCGGATTCGCCCGCATGGGCCGCACCTCTGTCTCCCCAATGGCAACAGCAAGCAACATGGGATTGTCTCCGTACCGCCAAGGTTCCCATTCACCGGACACCGGATCCACCAGGCTCTCTTCGGCCTTCATCCCGGCCGTAAGTTGCATAACGACTTTGTCGTCGAGGGCTTTTACCGTTCCATCGCGCGTGGTTCCCTTGGTCTTGTAGTCGATGAGGCAAATACGCCCATTGATCCTGGCTACCAGGTCCAGCGTTCCGGCGTAGCCCACGGTCTTGTTCCAGACAGTGATTTCCGGTGCCAGCGGCTCCACGCGGTACAGCTCCCACCATTCATCGAACCGGGCGGCAAAGGCCTGCTCACCGTTGGCAGCGAGTTCCTCCCTGTATTCCTGCATGCGGTGCGGCCGGCCCAACGCCCGCAAAGCGACCTGCTCGCAATAGGTATGCACACGGTCACCGCGGGCGGCCGCGGCGTCCCGGTAGGTTTCGGCCGACTTGGACGCTTTATTAATCGCCTGCCGCACTTTGGCCGGACTTCCGAGGATCGCCGGGAGCTCGGGATCGGCGGCCAGGCTGCTTGCGCCCATGTAGCTGAACCATCCATCCAAGGAGTGGGCCTGTTGTCCGATCACCGTAGTGATTGAGGGCACGGAGAATTCCTCGGTGGTGGAACGGGCGTACATCCGGCCGTATTCAGTTGCGTGGGCAAGCAGTGGAGCAGTCATATAAAGACTGTGTCATAGAGGGCCGACAGAATTCTCCGGCGGGAAGATCATTGCGAGCTGCTCCGGGGCCAGCCGTGCCAGTTTTCCGGCGAGGATCGGAGCGGAAAGAGCCAGCTCTCCCAAATATCCGGAAGGGTCGTGGGAAATCCTGGGCCGCTCTGTTTCTTCTTCTCCGCGCATGTAGGGAATGTGCTTCGTGGAAGCGATTCGTGACGCAGGAAGGGCCGGCCATTCACGGGGGCCATTCACGGACGCCGTTCAAAGACATGAAAAACCCCGCCCGAACTGACCAAGTCAGTCCAAGCGGGGTTCCCGGTGGTGGGCGATACTGGGTTCGAACCAGTGACCTCTTCGGTGTGAACGAAGCGCGCTACCACTGCGCCAATCGCCCGGGTGCATAGAAAACACTAACGGACCCCGGCCGGATTGCAAAACGGGCGGACGGCTCCCCGCAAGCAATGAACTACAGCGGTGGAATTACAGGGGTGAAACTCCCCCCAAACCGCGTAAACACAAGGATCCGGGGGTCACGACATGCAAAAGCAAGCAACCGATTTGGAGAATGCAGGAACCTCCTATAGAGTTTTTACTCGTCGGAAAGCGACGGAATGCCTACAGGGTTGCCCGTCGGAACCGCACTGCGGACGTAGCTCAGCTGGTAGAGCACCACCTTGCCAAGGTGGATGTCGCGAGTTCGAATCTCGTCGTCCGCTCGCAAGGCACTGTCAAGGCAAGAATTCCCCGGAATCCTGCTTACACGGTGGGTTGGCCGAGAGGCGAGGCAGCGGCCTGCAAAGCCGTATACACGGGTTCGAATCCCGTACCCACCTCGGTGAAAACCATGTCTTCCAGCTATTGCTGGATGCATGGGCGATTGGCGCAGCGGTAGCGCGCTTCCCTGACACGGAAGAGGTCACTGGTTCGATCCCAGTATCGCCCACCAGAACAAGGCAACTTGTTTGTTGTTGAATTCCAGAGTCACTCTGGCAGGCAACATGTGCGGACGTAGCTCAGCTGGTAGAGCACCACCTTGCCAAGGTGGATGTCGCGAGTTCGAATCTCGTCGTCCGCTCTCCTCATTGCAGGACCCGGCAACGGGCGATTGGCGCAGCGGTAGCGCGCTTCCCTGACACGGAAGAGGTCACTGGTTCGATCCCAGTATCGCCCACCAGAACAAGGCAACTTGTTTGTTGTTGAATTCCAGAGTCATTCTGGCAGGCAACATGTGCGGACGTAGCTCAGCTGGTAGAGCACCACCTTGCCAAGGTGGATGTCGCGAGTTCGAATCTCGTCGTCCGCTCCAAAGAAAAAGCAGCTCCCAGGAGCTGCTTTTTTTATGCCCTCATTTCCCTGTGACCCAATTCATCACCAGAAGTAACTGATACCGCTCAGAAGAAGTCGCTTTATCTAATGTGATTACCCTCGCATAATGTACTGCGAGCTCATCACCGTTCCACGCCAACCGGCAGGAGTACCCCCATGAATCCACAGACGGCTTCCAATTCCGTCCTGAGGCGCAAGCCCATCGACGACATCGAGGAGGAAAGCAAGCACAGCGGACTTTTCAAAAGTCTTGGCCTTTGGCAACTGACGGCCATCGGCGTCGGCGGAATTATCGGCGTCGGCATCTTTTCGCTGGCCGGCCTTGTGGCCCACGGCAGCGAAGGCAACCCGGGCGTTGGCCCGGCCGTGCTCTTTTCCTTCCTGATCGCAGGCCTCGCCTCCGGTGCCGCGGCATTGTCCTACGCCGAATTTGCCGGCATGATCCCCCGCGCCGGATCGGCCTACACCTACGGCTACGTGGCGCTGGGAGAGATCATCGGCTGGTTCATCGGCTGGGACCTGCTGCTTGAGTACATCGCCATCGTGGCCGTTGTGGCCATCGGCATCTCCGGCTACTTCGACGCCTTCCTGTCCGGGATTGGCATCCACATGCCTACCTGGATGACCTCCACCGCCGACGAGGGCAAGGGCGGGATCATCAATCTTCCGGCAATCCTGGTCTGCCTCCTGGTGACCTGGATCCTGAGCCGGGGAACCAAGGCGTTCGGCCGGTTCGAACTGGTGGCGGTGGCCATCAAGGTCATCCTGATCCTGTTCATCATCGGGCTCGGGATCTTCTACGTGAACACGGAGAACTACAACCCGTTCATGCCCAGCGGCTTTGGCCCCGTAGTGGCCGGCGCCGCTACCGTCTTCTTCGCAGTCTTCGGCTACGACGCCATGAGTACGGCAGCGGAGGAAGCCAAGGACGGCAAGAAGCACATGCCCAAGGCCATCATCCTGTCGCTGATCATCGCCATGTTGCTCTACGTCGCCGCCACGCTGGTCCTGACCGGCATGCAGAACTACAAGGACATCAACCCGACCGCCGGCTTCGCTTCGGCCTTCTCCGGGGTCGGCCTGCCGGTGATCGCTACCATCATCTCGGTCTTCGCGGTGCTGTCCATCCTGACCGTCATGCTCACCTTCCTGCTCGGCGTCACCCGCGTTTGGTTCTCCATGAGCCGCGACGGACTGCTGCCCGGCTGGTTTGCCAAGACCGACCGGCACGGCACTCCCCAGCGCGTCACCTGGATTGCCGGTATCGCCTCAGCATTCTTGGCAGGGGTCTTCCCCATCAAGGAAGTCGCGGACCTGACCAACATCGGAATCCTGGCAGCCTTCGTCGTCGTCTGTGTTTCGGTGATTGTCTTCCGGTACACCAAACCGAACGCACCCCGCACTTTCCGCCTTCCGCTCATGCCAGTGGTCCCCGCGTTCGGTGTACTGGCATCGGCATTCCTGATGTTCCAGCTCCACATTGAAACGTGGATTCGGTTCTTTGCCTGGCTCATCATCGGCCTGGTGATCTATTTCGCCTACGGCCGCAGGCACTCCCTGATGAACCCGGACAGTCCACGGCACAAGGTACCCAGCGAACCCTTGGCATAGTTATCCACAGCTCGCGTTGGAGCCCTTGGCACCTCAAGGAACTGGTGTTAGGGTCGGACGCGGAGGAGCGACCTGGCTCCGCGATGGAAGGGAGGTGCCCGTGGGTTTAATTGACGACCTGAAGGGCAAGGCTCAGGGTCTCATTCAAGGCAACGAAGAAGCCATTCAGAATGGCATCGAAAAGGCCGGAGACTTCGTCGACGAAAAGACAGGCGGCAAGTTCGCAGGTCAGGTTGACGCAGTGCAGAACGCCGCTTCCGACTTCGTGGCCAAGAACGATGGTGAGCCCCAGCAGGCTCCCGTCACGGATGAGCCGACGCAGCCGTAGCTGCCTGAGCCGCCGTACCAGATACGTCAAGGGGGCACCGGTCCCGCCGAGAGGCGCCACCGGTGCCCTTGGCGTTTAACGGCTGTCGTCCGCAGGTCAGGTACTTTGGTTGGTATGCCTTCCGCCACCTCGCCAACCACCAGCAGCCGCGCCACGAAGGAGACACTCAGCCCCCAAATCACTGCCGGCGTTGTCACTGCGCTGGTGGGATTCACGTCCTCATTCGCCGTTGTGCTGGCGGGACTCCAGGCCGTGGGCGCCGATCAGCGGCAAGCAGCCAGCGGACTGCTGGCACTGACCCTCACGTTTGGCCTGGGCATCTTGTGGTTGTCCTGGCGGAGCAAAATGCCCGTGACGCTCGCGTGGTCCACTCCCGGTGCGGCGCTCCTCGCCACCGCAGGAATGGTCGACGGCGGGTGGCCCGCCGCAGTGGGAGCCTTCCTGATCGTCGGGGTGCTTATTGTCCTCACGGGGTTGCTTCCATTGCTCGGGAAGTTGATGGCCAGGATCCCCACTGCCTTGGCACAGGCAATGCTCGCCGGCGTCCTGCTCCCCTTGTGCCTCGCGCCTTTCAAGTCACTGGGTTCAGCACCTCTGTTGGTGGCACCTGTGGTCCTGTGCTGGATCGTACTGATGAAATTCGCCCCGCGTTGGTCCGTTCCGGCGTCCCTGCTGGTGGCATTGGCGGTGATTGGAATCCACATACTTTCTTCCGGCGTCCAGCTCCCCGGCGAGAACCTCCTGCCGCGCCTTGAATGGACCACGCCGACGTTCTCCGTGGAAGCTGCCATCGGGTTGGCCCTGCCCTTGTTCATCGTCACCATGGCGTCCCAGAACATACCGGGCGTGGCTGTCCTGAAGTCCTTCGGGTACACCACCCCGTGGCGGCCGTCCATGCTGGTCACCGGGGCAGGAACAATCGCCGGCGCTCCGTTTGGCGGCCACGCGATCAACCTGGCAGCGCTGAGCGCAGCACTTGCCGCAGGCGAGGAAGCGGGCAAGGACCACGGTCGTCGCTGGATAGCCGCCTTCGTCTCCGGTTTGGCGTATCTGGTTCTGGCAGCAGCATCGGCAGCCTTGGTCACCGTTGTGGCGGCAGCGCCTCCGGGGCTCCTGGAGGCCGTGGCGGGACTTGCACTGTTGGGTACGTTGGCGTCCTCGATCTCCTCGGCCCTTGCCGTGGCAGAAGAGCGGATACCGGCCTGCATAACATTCCTGCTGGCAGCCTCAGGGATTGCCTTCGCCGGGGTTGGAGCCGCTTTCTGGGCTTTGGCCGGCGGATTACTGGTCCGCTGGATTTTGAAGAGCCGCGAACCCCTCAAGTCGTCCTGACTCAGGCAGGCTCGTGGTTCTGCGCTTCGCGGGCCAGTGCGGTCAGGCGTGAAACGGCACGGAAGTACTTCTTCATGTAGCCTCCGGTCATCATCTCTTCGGTGAAGAGCTGGTCGAAGGGAACACCGCTGGCAAGAATGGGCACATCCTTGTCGTAGAGCCTGTCGGCCAACACCACGAAGCGGAGCGCGACGGCCTGCTCCGTAATGGTTTCGACGTCGCTCCACACCACGGCTTCGACGCCGGAAATGAGCTGGCGGTACCGGCTGGGGTGCACTGCGGCTAGGTGGTTGACCAAGGTACGGAAATCGTCCACAGCCACGGTTTTGCCGTCGAACTCGGTCCGCATCCTGTGCTTGAGCTCTTCAGTCTTCAGCGGCGCGGGCGCGGCCGGCAGGCCACGGTGGCGGAAGTCCTCGCCGTCGATCCTGACGACGTCGAACTGGTCCGCGAGGACCTGGATTTCCCGCTGGAAGTCGACGGCGGCGAAGCGGCCTTCGCCCAGTGAACCGGGCAGGGTGTTGGAGGTGGCAGCAAGCTTCACACCGGCGTCGGCAAGTTCGCGCATGAGGCGGGACATCAGCACGGTGTCACCTGGATCATCGAGTTCGAACTCGTCGATGCACACCAGCTTGTAGTTGCTCAGCGCTTCCACGGTTTTGCGGAACGACAACGCACCCACCAGGTTGGTGTACTCAACGAACGTTCCAAAGGCCTTGGGGCCGGGAGACCTGTGCCACAGCGATGCCAGGAGGTGGGTCTTGCCCACGCCGAAGCCGCCGTCGAGATAAATGCCGGCCCTCGTGGCGGGTGCCTTCTTGGCGAACAACTTCTTGAAGAGTCCCGCGCCATCGCCGTTGCCCACGCCATCAGCGAATTGCGACAGGAGCTTCACGGCGTTGGCCTGGCTTGGCTGTGAAGGGTCTGGCCGGTAGCTGTCGAACGACACCTCTCCGAATCGGGGAGACGGGTAGAAACCCTTGAGGAGTTCCTCCACGGAGACTGCCGGTGTGCGGGCAGCCAGTTGTTCGATCTTTACCACGGTGGTCCGTTCCTTCGGCATTGGGTCCCCAGCAAGAATACCGGCAACGGACGCCACGGTAGCTGACACGTGACCAAGCCCATGTTTCACCGTGTGACCACCGGGAAGCAATCCATCCGGCCCGTGGTTAGTGTTGAAGCAGGCCGGGCCCGCACCTGCACCACCTTCGGTCGGCCTGGCTCCGTCCGTTGTCAGTGAAAGGCCATCATGTCCTACCCCGTTGAACAGAACGAAAAGTTCGCCTCTTACGCGAACCCTGAACGTCTCGTCTCCACCGAGTGGCTCGCGGCAGCAATTGCCGATGGCGCCGTAGCCGACGGCAAATTGGTGCTGGTCGAGTCCGATGAAGACGTCCTCCTGTACGAAACCGGACACATTCCGGGCGCCGTCAAGATCGATTGGCACACCGACCTGAACGATGAGATCACCCGCGACTACGTCGATGGCGCAGCATTTGCGGCACTCGCCGCCTCCAAGGGCATCTCCCGGGACAGCACCGTGGTGATCTACGGCGACAAGTCCAACTGGTGGGCCGCCTACGCACTGTGGGTCTTTACGTTGTTCGGCCACCAGGACGTCCGTCTCCTCGATGGTGGCCGGGACAAGTGGATCGCCGAAGGCCGCGAGCTGACCACCGAGGTTTCCCGGCCCGCTTCCGGCGAGTACCCGGAGGTCGAGCGCAACGATGCCCCTATCCGGGCGTTCAAGGAAGATGTCCTTGCCCACTTGGGCAACCCCTTGATCGACGTCCGCTCCCCCGAGGAATACACCGGCCAGCGCACCCACATGCCCGCGTACCCCGAAGAAGGCGCACTGCGTGGAGGCCACATCCCTACAGCCGCTTCGATTCCGTGGGCACGTGCGGCCGCCGAGGACGGAACCTACCGCAGCCGCGAAGAGCTCGAAGCCCTGTACTTGGGTGAAGCAGGCCTTGAAGCAGGCGACGACGTCGTAGCCTACTGCCGCATCGGCGAGCGTTCCAGCCACACCTGGTTCGCCTTGAAGTACCTGCTGGGCTTCGACACCGTCCGCAACTACGACGGTTCCTGGACCGAGTGGGGCAACGCGGTGCGTGTTCCCATCGTCAAGGGAGCCGAACGCGGTTCCGTTCCTTCGGCACTGGTCCGCAACTAATACCGGGCTGTTCAGCGTTATTTGTGCGTAAGCTGGAAGAGATGAGTACGAACACCTTGCCTACCGCCCTGGCGGAAATCGTTGACGACTTCCAGGCGTTGACCGAACCTGACCGACTCCAACTCCTGCTGGAGTTCTCCAGGGGCCTACCGGAGCTTCCGGAGCGTTTGAAGGACCACCCGGAACTGCTGGAGCAGGTGGTCGAGTGCCAGTCGCCGCTGTTCCTGACGATTGAGTCAGAGAAGAACGACGACGGCCACCTCGCCTACCGGCTCTTCTTCAAAGCGCCGCCGGAAGCACCCACGACCCGGGGGTTCGCAGGGGTGCTGCACGAGGGTTTGGACGGTCTGACCGCAAAGGAGATCCTGGCGGTACCTGACGACATGCCTGAACTCCTGGGCCTGACCCGGGCCATCACGCCCCTGCGGATGCGGGGCATGACGGCAATGCTCGGACGTATCAAGCGAAAGGTCGCGGCGGCAAGCCGTTTGGAACACTGAAAGGTACTGCCACACGGTATGGCCAGGAAAATGGCTTCACAGGGAACGCCGGCTACTGCAGCACTCGCTGCGGCCGGCGTTCCCTTCGTGCTTCACCCCTATTCCCACGATCCTTCAGCGCCCAGCTATGGGCTGGAGGCGGCCGAGGTCCTGGGCGTCGACCCGGAACGCGTCTTCAAAACGCTGATGGTGGAGGTGGAGGGCAGATTGGCCGTTGCGATCGTCCCGGTGTCCGGAAACCTGGACCTGAAGGCCGCAGCTTCCGCCCTCGGGTCCAAGAAAGCGGCAATGGCCGATCCCAAGGCCGCTGAGCGTCGAACAGGCTATGTCCTGGGCGGAATTTCACCCCTGGGACAACGCCAAGCCTCCCCCACAGTCCTCGATGAATCGGCGTTGGCCTTTGGGACCATCCTGGTGTCCGGCGGCCGGCGCGGTCTGGACATCGAGCTTGCGCCGGCGGACCTGATCCGGCTGACCAAGGCAGTCACGGGACCCATCGGAACAGGAAGCAACTGAACCTAGCCGGTTGCGCCGGGCGGTACGGCACCATCTTCGGATTGTCCTGGATTCGTCCGGGGTGCCAGTTGGGTTTGAAGCCAGGATCGCACCAACCGCTCCCAGCGCTCCGGATCAACGTTCCACTCCTTGGTATGCCGGGCACCGTGGAACGGCTCGAACGTCACCATCTCGGGGTTTTTTTCGGCGAGGCTGGCCGATGGACCGAAGGGGACGTAGTCGTCATCAACGCTGTGGATCAGCAGCGTTGGCGTGCGCAACTCAATGGCGCGGCTCTCCCAGTCCATGGCTTTGAGGTCCACTGGCGCTGCGAGCCCGGTCAACCTCCGCCCCAAGGGATGGCCCAGCATGAGCTGTCCGTAGCGCCCCACAGCGTAGGGAATCCTGTTCATTTCCGCGTGGTGGGCCATGACATTGACCCAGTTGATCACCGGGGCGTCCAGAACCAAGGCCCTGATGACGTGCCGGTACTTGGAGAGGTCCGCGGTTTGAAGGCTGATGGCACCGCCCATCGACCAGCCGAAAAGCACAACCTCCCGCGCCCCGTGCTCCAGCGCATAGCTTATGGCTGCCTCGACGTCCCGCCATTCAGTTGAGCCCAGGCCGTAGCGGCCGTCCAGGGCCGACGGTGCCAAGCCATCGTTGCGGTAGGAGATCAACAAGCTGTCCAGGCCCAGATCACGTGCTGTACGGAGGGCCCGGAGTCCTTCAAGGCGGGTCGCTCCGCGGCCGTGCACCATGATCGCCCATATCGGAGCTGGAGTTGATGCGTCGGCGCGGATCAACCACGCAGGTGCCTTCCCGCCGTCGACGTCTATGTCAATGTCGTCGGCCGCCAGGCCAATCGCGGCCGGATCCGGATAAGTTGCCCCACTCCACCACGCCCGGCGGGCTTCGGAAAGGTCACCGCTGTAGACCTCTTCGACCTCCCTGAGGACCGTCTGTTCCGCAGGTGAATAGGAGATGATCCGGCCTATCCGCGCATGTCCCTTGCCGCCGGAGAAGAAAAGGCTGAACACGCCGTCGATCGTCGAGTCGGGGGTGGCAGCCAGGATGACCTGAAGGCCGTTGTCTCCCTTGATGACGGCCAGGACTTCCTGGTCCTGGTGGCGCGCGGCCGGTGTGATCACCCGGCGGGCAAAGTAGACGGCGAGCGCCGAGGAACCGGCTCCGAGAAGGCCCGCAATCGTGCCGCCCGCGAGAAAGCCTGCAATGGCCCACTTGGTGCGGGGGGTCAGTTTTTTCCCGGCAGCGTCGCCCGCTGGCCTTGTCATCGATGCCATGCTTCCATTTTGCCGCGAGTCGGCGTGGCCCGGCGCAGGCGGGACCGCGCGGCGCCTGAGTGTGGCCGAATCGTGCCTCGAATGCCTGCGGTGAGCCGTTCCCCGGGTCTACGCTGTAGCCATGAGTGATCCCATAGTCATCCTGACTGAAGAGCCCCTTGGCCCCGACGACCGCGTCAACATCGCCAAATTGATCGACGGCGGTGATGCGCCGTTGGTCCTGTTGGTCCCCTCCAACACAGAACGCCACCTCTTGGTGGATTTCCTGGAGAACCTTTCGTTGCTTGATGTGGCGAAGGCGTTCCGGGAATTGACGGCGCAATCTCCGGATCCCGCGGTGGAGCGTGCAGAGGCTGCGGAGACCTTGTCTACCTCGTTGGCGGCCTTGGATGGCTTGGGTAGCAGCGTCACCGGAGAAATCGTCGACGGCGGTGCCGTGGCCGGCTTGGTGGCCAAGGTACGTCAGATGGATGCTGCACAGGCGGTGGTCATTACGCGGCCCCATGCCATTGCTGACACTTTCCATACGGACTGGGCCAACAAGGCCCAGGATCAGCTGGGACTTCCGGTGCTGCATCTCTATGCCGGTTCGGGATTTATCGGCGACTCGTGAGCGTTGCATAAGACATGAACACTCCTGAAAACATCAGCAAGACATCTTCTGTGCCCGTTGAGAAGAGCGATGCCCAGTGGCGCGAGGAGTTGACCCCTGAGGAATTCCGGGTCCTGAGGCAGGCCGGGACTGAGCGTCCCTATACGGGCGAGTACTGGGACACCCACACGGAGGGCGTGTACCAATGCCGGGCCTGTGGCAGCCAGTTGTTCACCAGCAAGGAGAAGTTCGACTCCCACTGTGGTTGGCCGTCGTTCTGGGCTCCCTTAGCCGAAGGCACGGTCAGGTACCTCCACGACCGCACTATGGGCATGGACCGTGTTGAAGTCCGCTGCGCCAATTGTGATTCGCACTTGGGACACGTTTTTGAAGGCGAAGGCTACGGCACTCCAACGGATCAGCGGTTCTGCATCAACTCGATTTCCCTCCGCCTGGTGGCCCCGGACGAGAGTTAGCCTCCTCCGTAGCCCCCGGGCTGGATCTAAAGGTCCAAGTTCGGGGGCTATGAGCAAGAGTTTCTTATGCTCAGCTCAATCTTGGATTAGCGATACTTTTTGCTTGCTACGCTCGGCCCAGAAGCAAGAACAACTTCGGAAAGGGCCGAGCACCATGACCACCATCGCAACCGCCACCCTCCCGCGTGTCACCGCCGACAACGCCGAATGGGTAGCCCTCAAAGCCGCTGCCACATCCCTGCAGGGATACCAGGAGCAGGACGGATCCATCGCCGATCCCGCCGTCCACGGTGACGCAGCAGTGCTGGTAACCACCATCACGAACGCCATCACGGCCCTGGCCCCCAGCTTTGAGCACGACGCCGAGTACCTCTCGCTCCTGGTGGAAGACTTCAAGCGCTGGGCCGAGGACGGCTTCGGCGTGCCGGACTTCCTCGATTCCCTTCAGGCGTTCCAGCCGCAGAAGCAGCGCATCGACGGCCTCCAGCATCTGGTGGTCTTCCCCATGTACACCCAGAACGGCAGCACCAACCGACTGGTCGAGGCCGTGCTGATCGAGGTCATCTGGCCGGAGTTCATCGGCGGCCTGGAAGCCGGCGAGTACTCCAACAAGCTCTTCGTCCCTATCCGGTTCGTTGACTTCACCCCCGGCTACGACACCAACTCCGCCGTTCTCTTCCCTGAGACCGTGGCTGTCCGCGAGACGCCTACGTTCACCTGGGGCGCCATCTTTGCTGACCGTGAAGCCGCCCGCTTCCGCCGGGTCCTCAAGGCTGCCGCAGAAACCACCTCCCTTGAACTGCCTGAGGACGCCGCGCAGCTGATCGAGGACCAGGAGCTTACGCAGCGTACGTTCGTCATGTGGGACCTGATCCACGACCGCACCCACATGCGGGGCGACCTTCCGTTCGATCCGTTCATGATCAAGCAGCGGATGCCGTTCTTCCTCTACTCCCTTGAAGAGCTGCGCTGCGACCTCACGGCATTTCGCGAATCAGTCCTGATCGAGAAGGACGAGAACGCCGATCCCGACGCACGCAAGCACGCCAAGCTCGTTCAGTACGCGGTGATTTTCGACCGGATCTTCCGCTTCGCCATCACCGGAAACCGCGTCCGCAACTACGACGGCCTGGGTGGACAGCTCCTGTTCGCCTGGATGCACCAGCACCACGTGCTCCACTGGACGGACAGCAAGCTCTCAATTGACTGGGACGACGCCGCCGCCGTCGTGGTTGAACTGGGTGCCAAAATCGAGGAACTATACTGGCGTTCCATTGATCGTCCCAAGGCTGCGCACTGGCTGGCCGCCTATGAGCTGATCTCAAGCACCGTGACTCCGCACCCGGCTTCGGTTTGGGCAAAGGGTCCGGACGCCCTGCCTTTGGACGGCGCTCCCCGCGGGCTCACCGACCAGGTGCTGGACGATGAGTTCCCGCTGTCCATGTTCTACGAAGCCCTGGAGAAGAAGATGCGTCCCGTTATCGAATCCACCACCGGCATCACAGGCGCCACGGCGGCCTGATGTCCCCACTGACAGTCTTGGTAACGGGCGGCAGCAGCGCATCCGGCGTGGCTGCCGCCCGGGCCTTGTCCATCGCCGGCCACCGGGTCCTGACAGTTGGTTCCGACCAGTCCCGGATCGAGGCGGCGGCACGCGAAGCAGGCGACGCCGTGACCGCCCTCGTATGCGACCTCGGCAGCCTGGAATCTGTCCGTGGGCTGGCAACTGTGATCTCGGACCGCGGCTTCGGGGGCATCGACGCAGTGATCCACCTCGTCGGTGGTTGGCGCGGGGCCAAGGGCATTGAGGACCAAACGGACCAGGACTGGGAGGTCTTGGAACGCGGCGCCATTACTACGCTACGCAACGTTTCCAGGGTCTTCTACAGCCAACTCGAAGCATCCCCGTATGGCCGGTTCGCCATGGTGTCCTCAACCGCCGTCGCCAGCCCTACAGCCGCAGCTGCCAGTTACGCCGCGGCGAAGGCTGCAGCGGAGGCGTGGACGCTGGCGGTGGCCGACGGCTTCCGGCGCGCGCAAACCGTCGACGGCGACTCCAGCGGACAACACAGCGCAGCTGTCGTTTTCGTGGTTAAGGCGCTCGTGGACGAAAGCATGAGGCGTGCCCACCCCGAACGGCGGTTCCCCGGCCACACTGACGTCGAAGAACTGGCCGCTGCCGCCGTCGGACTTTTCGATCAACCAGCCTCCATCCTGAACGGCCAGCGGATCCTGCTGGCGAAATAGACTTGAAAGCGTGAATGAACAAGTGACGAGCACAACAGAGGCATCGCCCAGCACGGGCAACATTTCCGAAGCCGGCCAGCTGCACGACCCCACGGTCCGGGGCTTTGCCTCAGACAATTACTCGGGCGTGCACCCGGAGATCCTCACCGCTTTGGCCGCTGCCAACGGCGGACACCAGGTGTCCTACGGCGAGGACGTGTACACGGCAAGGCTGCAGGCAGTCCTGGAGCAGCAGTTCGGCCAGGGCATCGAGACCTTCCCCGTCTTCAACGGCACCGGCGCCAACGTCCTGTCGTTGCAATCGCTGCTGCCCCGCTGGGGAGCAGTGATCTGCGCTTCCACCGCGCACATCAACATGGATGAGAACGGAGCACCGGAACGCGTTGGCGGGATCAAGCTCCTGCAGGTACCCACCGAGGACGGAAAACTGACCCCCGAACTCATCGACCGGGAAGCATGGGGCTGGGGCGACGAACACCGGGCACAACCCCTGGTTGTCTCCATCACGCAGACAACGGAACTCGGTACCTGCTACACGCCCGAAGAAGTACGCGCCATTGCAGACCACGCCCACTCCAAGGGCATGAAGCTGCATATGGACGGCGCCCGGCTGGCCAACGCAGCAGCCCACCTTGACGTACCCCTGCGCGCCTTTACCCGCGATGCCGGCGTGGACATACTCTCCTTCGGCGGGACCAAGAACGGACTCCTCTTTGGTGAAGTCGTAGTGGCCCTCAACCCTGAAGCCGCGGACGGCCTCAAATTCCTGCGCAAGATGAACATGCAGCTGGCTTCCAAAATGCGCTTCATCTCCGCCCAGTTCATTGCCTTGCTCGAGGACGGGCTGTGGCTGCGTTCGGCAGCTCACGCCAACGCCATGGCAGCGCGCCTGCGAACCGCCGTCGAAGGTATCGACGGCGTCGAGCCCACCCAGGCGACACAGTCCAACGGCGTGTTCGCCATCCTTCCGGAAGGGGCCGCGGACCGGCTGAGGAAGTCCTTCGCTTTCTACGACTGGGACGCAGCCCGACGCGAAGTCCGGTGGATGTGCTCCTTTGATACCACCGAAGAAGATATCGACACGTTCGTCGCGGCAATCAAGCGGGAGCTGGCGTAACGCCGATACCCCTGCCATCCGGGGCGGCGAGCCTGCACAGGATCGCCGCCCCGGACGCATAATCTGCGAGTGTGAACGCCCTCGCACAAGTTCCCCCGGACTTTCTCTTCGCCTTGGGAACGCTACGAAAAGCACAATGCCGCAGCGAATTGCGGCTTGACGAAATCCCCGCCCCCGCACGTTTGGCCCCCTATGCAGTGGCCCTTGGCGCCGAAGTCTTCAGCCCCACCGCTGCCACCCGCCAGGTCCCCGTCCATGGGCCCGCAGCCAAGGCCTTTGCCAAGAGCCAAAGCAGCAGTCCATCCAGCGAGGAAGAGGACGAACTGGCCACCGGCCGATTCATCCTCCTTTACGACCCCGAGGGATCGGCGGTGTGGGAAGGCGAGTTCAGGATCGTCACCTACATCCGGGCCCAAATGGACGCCGAAATGGGCAATGACTCAATGCTCGGATCGGTAGCCTGGACATGGCTCGTCGAAGCCCTCGAACACCGCTCGGCCCCGTACCGGGCCGCAGGTGGGACGGCTACGAGGATTCTCTCCGAAAGCTTCGGCACGTTGGCCGAGCGGCCCGACACCATCGACATAGAGCTTCGCGCTTCCTGGACACCTGCCAGCTCCAACGTCCAATCCCATCTGGAAGCCTGGTCAGACATGGTGTGCACTTTCGCCGGCCTGCCTCCCCTGCCCCCTGGGGTTACCGGCTTGCCCAACAGGAGGCTCAATTGAACAACAAACAGGCGATGGCAACAGCACCCCGGAATGCAAAAACGCCCCGTTGCGGTACGAATCGGTAAGCTTAAGCCACCATGACCCCTGAAAACCTGGAAAACACCACAGCCGGCGATCCGGTTGCTGATCCCACCACCCATATCAAGGTTGACGGCTTTGACAGCCACGTCCCTGAAGTGATTGATCTCGATACCCCACGCGAAGGGGTACCCCTTGTAATCGACACTCCGGCCGGACTTGAACGATGCGCAGCCGCCATCGCCGCCGGTACAGGACCCGCAGGAGTCGACGCAGAGCGCGCTTCAGGATTCCGCTACGGCCAGCGGGCTTTCCTGGTGCAGATCCGACGCGAAGGCGCCGGAACCTGGCTGATCGACCCCGAACCGTTCGACAACCTGGACATCGTCAACGACGCCCTCCGCGGCGTCGAATGGATCCTGCACGCCGCGACGCAGGATTTGCCGTGCCTCTCGGAGCTCGGCATGTGGCCTGACAAACTCTTCGACACCGAACTGGCCGCCAGGCTGGCCGGGCTCCCCCGCGTCGGCCTCGCCGCCGTCATTGAGCAGCTGCTTGGTTTCGGCCTCGCCAAGGAACATTCCGCCGCCGACTGGTCAACGCGTCCGCTGCCCGAACCCTGGCTGCGCTACGCAGCACTCGACGTCGAGGTACTTGCCGAGCTGCGCGAGGAACTCATTGAGTTGCTGGAAGCGGACGGCAAGTTGGAGTACGCCGAACAGGAATTTGCCGGCATCCTCGCCGCCGGCATTCCGGCCCCCAGGGTCGACCCGTGGCGCAAGACCTCCGGCCTCCACCAGATCCGCGACCGCCGCCAGTTGGCTGCCGTTCGGGAACTGTGGCAGGAACGGGATCAGCTGGCACGCAAACGCGACGTCGCGCCGGGCCGGCTCATTCCCGATTCAGCCCTCGTGGCGGCCGCCAAGGCCATGCCAACCACCGTCCCGCAGCTTCTTGCCACCAAGGGATTCCACGGAAGGTCCGCCCAGCGCGAAGCTCCCCGCTGGCTGCGCTGCATCACGACCGCCAGGACCATGACGGACCTGCCGCCCCTGCACCTGCCCACAAACGCCCCACCACCTCCCCGGGTATGGGCGGACCGGGACCCGGAGGCTGCTGCGCGCCTGGCCACGGCACGGCCTGCCCTTCAGGCCAAGGCGGACGAACTCAACCTCCCCGTAGAGAATCTCCTCACCCCGGACTACCTGCGCCGGGTTGCCTGGCGGCCGCCGACGGAGGTTTCGCTGGACTCCGTTTCGGCAGAACTTCGGGCACTCGGCGCCAGGGAATGGCAGATCTGGCTTGCCGCGCCGATACTGACCGAGGCCTGCCTGAACCCCAATCCGCTGCCGGCCAAGGAATCCAAAGACTCCAAGGCCTCCAAGCCCAGCGAAGGACAGCCATCCAAGGACTCTGACTGAGCCCGCTTTTACGAAGGCCCGCCGCCCGAACACGCGTTCGTGGTGGTGGGCCTTTTGCGTGCCGTTTCCCGAACACGCAGGAAAGCCATGGCCTTGCACGCTAAGTTACCCACGAGTAACATTGCAGTAATGCCAACCGCACGCCCGCCCCGCGGGACACGGTGCCATGTCTCAACGAGGAGTTAATACATGAGTCCATCACGCAGTGCCCAACGGATCGTTCGTGACGTCGTCTTCGTGGACGGCGTCCGCACACCCTTCGGCAAAGCAGGCGAAAAAGGCATTTACGCGGGAACCCGCGCCGATGACCTCGTAGTGAAATGCATCCGCGAACTCATGAGGCGCAATCCCTCCCTTCCCGCGGACCGGGTGGACGAGGTGGCCATTGCCGCTACAACGCAGACCGGCGACCAGGGCCTCACCATCGGCCGCACAGCGGCACTCCTGGCCGGCCTCCCCCGCTCCGTACCCGGGTTCGCCATCGACCGCATGTGCGCCGGTGCCATGACGGCAGTAACGACGACGGCGAGCGGCATCGGCTTTGGTGCTTACGACGTCGTCATCGCCGGCGGCGTGGAACACATGGGCAACCACCCCATGGGCGCAGGGGCCGACCCCAACCCCCGCTTCATGTCCGAGCGCCTGGTGGATCCTGCCGCCCTGAACATGGGCAACACCGCCGAGAACCTGCATGACCGGTTCCCCGCGATCACCAAGGACCGCACGGACGCCTATGCAGCCGCTTCCCAGGCCAAGCTGGCCGCGGCCTACACCCACGAGCAGATCCAGCGCGACCTCGTGCCGGTCGCCACCATGAAGCCGGGCCAGGGATGGGCCCTCCACACCACGGACGAGCCCCCACGTCCGGGCACCACCCTGGAGGACCTGGCCGAACTGCGCACTCCGTTCCGCGCACACGGCCGCGTCACCGCTGGCAACGCTGCCGGGTTGAATGACGGCGCCACCGCTGCCGTCCTGGCCTCGGCGGAGGCGGCAGAAGAACTTGGGCTGTCCGTCAAAATGCGCCTCGTGTCATACGCATTCGCCGGCGTCGAGCCCGAAGTCATGGGCATCGGCCCAGTCCCGGCCACCGAGAAAGCCCTGAAGAACGCCGGGCTCGGCATCGAGGACATTGGACTGTTCGAAATCAACGAGGCCTTCGCCGTCCAGGTACTTAGCTTCCTGGACCATTTCGGGATTGCCGACGACGATCCCCGGGTCAACCGCTACGGCGGGGCGATCGCCGTCGGACATCCCCTCGCTTCCTCCGGCGTCAGGCTGATGAACCAGCTCGCGCGGCAGTTCGAGGAAGACCCGTCCGTCCGCTACGGCATCACCACCATGTGCATCGGCCTGGGAATGGGCGCAACAGTCATCTGGGAAAACCCCCACCACGCAGACTACGCTTCCTCCCTCTCTGAGCCGGCCACCAACGCCACTACCGCCCCCACCGAAGGAGCCGCAGCATGAGCGCCGCAGAATTCCAGAAGCTCGCCGCACTGTTTCCCGATGAAGTCATCACGCACTCCTACGTCCAGGACATCCAGCTTCCCGGCGGCGTGGGTACCTTTGCCCTGATCACCCTGGACAACGGCCTGGACCACTCCAAGCCCACCACGCTTGGCCCCAACACGCTCGTGGAACTCGGCGGCGTCCTGGAGAACCTGAAGGACCGGGCTTCGCGTGGGGAAATCGTGGGTGTCGGAGTCACGGGCAAGCCGTATTTCCTCGTTGCGGGGGCCGACCTTTCCGCGGTGAAGAGCCTCAAGGAACGTGAGCACGGGCTTTGGATGGCCCAACTCGGCCACGCTGTCTACAGCACCCTGGCGGACCTCGGGGTACCCAGCTTCGCTTTCATCAACGGCCTTGCGCTTGGCGGCGGCCTGGAGATCGCCCTCCAGTCCACCTACAGGACCGTCTCCACGGGAGCCGGCGCCCTGGCGCTCCCTGAAGCCTTCATCGGCCTGGTCCCTGGCTGGGGCGGCGTCTACATCCTCCCCCGCTTGATCGGCCCGGAGAACGCGGTCAAGGTGATGATCGAGAACCCGCTCAGCAACAACCGGACACTCACCGGCCCGCAAGCGTACGAACTCGGAGTGGCCGATGCCATCTTCGAACCCGCAGACTTCGTGGAACAATCCCTGGCCTGGGCTGCACGGGTCATTGCAGGCGATGCCACCCCGGAGCGCAGGAACGCCGTTGACGCTGCAGATGACGCGGTGGCCACCCGCTGGGCAGCTGCCGTGGAGGCTGGCCGGGCCTTCGTTGAGGCAAAGACGTCCAACGCCTCGCCGGCGCCCGCCAAGGTGCTGGACGTCATGGAAGCCAACCGGACCATGACGCAGGCGAAGTCGGCAGAACTCGAATGCGAAACCCTTGCCGGTCTCATGCAGACCGACGAATTCCGATCCACTGTGTACGCCTTCCTGGATCTCGTGCAGAAGCGTTCCAAGCGCCCGGCCGGTGCGCCGGACCGCAAGCTGGCACGCCCGGTGACCAAGATAGGCGTAGTCGGCGCCGGGCTCATGGCCAGCCAGTTGGCACTGCTGTTCGCACGGCAGCTCAAGGTGCCCGTGGTCATGACGGACATCGACCAGGAACGCGTGGACAAGGGAGTGTCCTATGTCCACGCCGAAGTGGACAAGATGCTGGCGAAGAAACGGATCAAGCCCGACGCCGCCAACAGGACCAAAGCCCTGGTCACCGGTTCTGTGTCCAAGGCAGCGTTTGCAGACGCTGATTTCGTGATCGAGGCTGTCTTCGAAGAGCTTCACATCAAGAAGCAGGTCTTCGCCGAGGTGGAGGAAATCGTCTCCCCCGAGTGCATTCTGGCCACCAACACCTCGTCGCTGTCCGTTACGGCAATGGCGGAGGACTTGAAGCACCCCGAACGCCTGGTGGGCTTCCACTTCTTCAACCCAGTGGCCGTTATGCCCCTCCTTGAGATCGTCAAGGCGCCCAAGACCGACGACGCCGTCCTGGCCACCGCGTTCGAACTCGCCAAGGGCCTCAAGAAGACGGCGGTACTGGTCAAGGATGCGGCTGCCTTCGTGGTGAACCGCATCCTCCTGCGCCTCATGGGAGAGGTCATCGCAGCGTTCGACGAAGGAACTCCGGCGGAGGTTGCCGATACCGCTTTGCGTCCCATGGGCCTGCCTATGTCCCCGTTCACGCTCAGCGCGATGGTGGGCCTTCCGGTAGCCCAGCACGTTCGGGAGTCCTTGCACGCCGCATTCGGCGACCGCTTCCCTGTATCGCAAAACCTGCAGAAGCTGATCGACAACGGAGTGAAATCCCTGTGGGTCCCCGGCCCTGATGGAAAATCCGTCATCCCCGCCGAAACGCTCGCCATCATGTCCTTCGGGAACACACCCTCAACGGGTGGGGAAGTCCTGCGACGCACACAGGATGCCCTGGCTGAGGAAATCGGGCTCATGCTCGAAGAAGGCGTCGTGGCGGGGCCGGAGGACATCGATCTTTGCGTCATCATGGGCGCTGGGTGGCCGATGTTCCTGGGCGGTATCACGCCCTACCTTGACCGCGTGGGTGCCTCCGAACGGGTCAATGGCAAGCGGTTCCTGGCACCGGGCGTAGCCTCCGCACCAGCCTAGATCACACGCTCTCTCACATCCCGGCTGCCTAAACGGAACGCTCTCTCACTGACGTGAGAGAGCGTTCCGTTTCCAGGCCTGTCTTGTACGAGAGGGACGCATCAAAAGGGGCGGGGTATGAGCGGAAGCTAGAAAAGGGCCACCTTGGGCGACCTCGGGAAGATGTCGTCCAGCTCGTCACGGTCTTCCTGCGTAGGTACCCAGCAGACGGCTTCAGCGTTCTCGCGGATCTGTTCCGGCCGGGTTGCACCGGCGATAACGCTGCTGACGCCAGGCTGTGCCGCCAACCACGAGAAAGCCAACTGCAGCTCGCTGATGCCGCGTTCCTTGGCGAACTGGCCAAATCGTCCCAGCTGCTCCCAGTCGGCATCGTGCACAAGGTTGGTCCGTGTGTGGCTCAGTCTGGAACCTTCCGGCGCCTTGCCCGCGGAATATTTACCCGTGAGCAGGCCATTGGCAAGGGGGAAGTAGGGCAGCATCCCCAAGGAGAAGGCCTGCGCAGCGGGAAGGACTTCGAGCTCTGCACGGCGGTCCAGCAGGTTGTAGTGGTTCTGGGTCGAGATGAAGCGGGCACCGCCGGACTGCCGTCCAACGTACTCGGCCTCAGCAATCTGCCAGCCCGCAAAGTTGGAATGCCCGATGTACCGGACCTTGCCACTGGAGACCAGGTCATCCAAAGCAGCCAGGGTCTCCTCGATCGGGGTCCTGGCATCCGGGGTGTGGAACTGATAGAGGTCGATCCAGTCGGTGTCCAGACGGCGCAGGGATGCTTCGACGGCCTTCACGATGTACCGCCGTGAACCACGGGCATCAAAATCGTTGCCGTTCACCCCGCGCATGTCCATGCCGAACTTGGTGCCGATCACGACGTCGTCCCGATGACCCTTCAGCGCTTTGCCGAGCATCGTTTCGCTGAGTCCAGGCTCGCGCCCGTAAACATCAGCGACGTCGAAAAAGGTCACCCCGGCCTCGACGGCTGCGCGAACAACCGCGTCAGTGCCTTCCTGCGACTCCGTGGGCGTGTTGGCACGCCCCAGGTTGTTGCAGCCCAGCCCTACAGCTGAGACGGTCAGTCCGGAATGGCCAAGGCGTCGATATTCAGTCATGAAGTCAGCCTATCCCGCCCTTACGGGAAGATAGTCACCCCGGGCAACAAAACACTAGCCGCCAGCAGTGCCGTAGGAGATCCCCGATTCCTCCATGGCATCCTCAAGCTGGGCGATGGCAACCGGCCCCATGCCGTGGAGCTTGGAGACCTGCCCCTCGCCGTACTCGGCCAGCTGCTCCAGTGTCTCTATGCCCTGGTGGGCCAGTGCGCGCTTGGCGGGCGCCGCCAGGCCCTTGGGCAGAGGCGTATGTCCGGGCCAGTTGCTCTTGGACGACATGGGGATTCTCCTTATGCAATGGAGCCAGTGCTGGGTGCTACTTAGAGACTAAAGCCCATGCCTTGCTTCGGCGAGTGCTTCACTTTAAAGGCGGTCGGATCGCCATGGGGCGCGGCCGCCACGGTGAGCTTGGTGAAGTCAAGGTCTTCGCCGCGGACACAGATTTTGATGGCGTTGACGGCCTTATTGACGTCGGGGCAGAGGCAGAAGATGTTGAGGTGGCCGTTGCCGATTTCGGAGCGGTCCACGATGCCCAGGCCACGCCAGGCCAACTCGCCGGTGAGTGCAGCCTTGGCCTTTCTTTCAAGGTGGCGGTCGCGTTCGGTACCGTCTTTTGTCTTCAACGCAATCTGCGCCACCACCCAGTACTGCGCGGACTCGGGGATCTCCGCGTAGCCGTCCTCCTCGCACTGGGCAGCGAAGGCGGTCATCAGTCCTTCAACGGCGGAGTCGTCTTCCACCCCGGTTTCGTTGGTCTTGCTTTGGTGGCCGACTACGCCGTGATTGACCACGAACTGCTGGTCTTCGTCGTCGTACCAGGCTTCCCGAAAGTGCAGGACACCCTCATCGTCGCTCTTGTACGTCCTGATGATGCCGGTCATGCGCGTCCTTTCCTGAACCACTCGGCGCTGGGGTTGTTGGACCCCATGACGTCGAACGGTGCGTCCATGGTGTCCACTGCTTCGAAAAGCGCTGCGCATTCGGCGCGCATGGCATCCACAGTTTCTTCCGGATAGCCCATGGCCAACCGGTGTTGCTCGAACTCATCCTCGTCATCAACAAACACCCCGTGCTTGGTGGAGCGGATGACGTCCAAATCCATATCGATCATGTGGAACTCAGTCACGCCCGGCTTGATCGGCCTCCAGGCGTGGGCGGTGGCCAGGTCCACGTAGATGCGGAAGTCGCCGGGGTAGCTGTCGTCGTAGAACGTCGCCACGAACTCACCTGCCCGGGGAACCAGCAGCACCGCGTCCGACGCCGTGTAAAAAGCGGCGCCCGGACGGGAGCAGAACTCCCCCGCCCCTTGGAAGATCCACCAACCGTGGATGTCTTCGCCAAGATAGCGGCCCGGAACCACCCAGTGGGCCGTGCCGTCCCATTTCCTGTTCCGCGCAACAACGAGGTCTCCGGGCAGCAGCGCGCCCGGTCCGCGATCGTTGCTCACAGCGTAGGCAAGCTGCCGGTGGTCGGGTGTTCCTGACCCGGGAGGGGCCGCGCGAAGGGGACCTTTGTCCCCAGAACCTGCGCAACGACGTCGTGCGTTATCTTTTGGGCGGTGAGGCCCACGCGTTCCAGAACCTGGCCGCGGGAGCCGTGCACCAGGAATTCCACTGGCAGGCCGACCTCGTTCAGCGCTGTGTCCACGCCGGCTGCGCGCATTTCCTGCCGGATGCGGGAGCCAACGCCGCCTGCGCGGACTCCATCCTCGATGCAGATCACCAGACGGTGCCGGGCAGCCAGCGCAATAATCGACTTGCGGACGGGAAGGACCCACCGCGGGTCCACCACCGTGGAACTGATCCCCTGCGCGCCCAAACGGCCGGCCACATCCAAGGCAAGCTCGGACATCGCACCGACGCTGACGATCAGGACATCGTTCTCGGTGGAACCCTCGGGCCTGCGGGCGAGGATGTCCACTCCGTCATGGAGCCGTTCGATGGCTTCGACTTCGGAGCCGACGCTGCCCTTGGAAAAGCGCACCACAGTGGGAGCGTCATTGATGGCAACAGCCTCCCGCAGTTCCTCGCGGAGCCGGGTGGCATCGCGAGGCGCGGCCAAGTGAAGGCCCGGGACGATCTGCACCATTGCCATGTCCCACATGCCGTGGTGGCTGGGGCCGTCCGGTCCTGTCACACCGGCGCGGTCAAGAACGATGGTGACGCCGGCCTTGTGCAGGGCCACATCCATCAGGAGCTGATCGAAGGCCCGGTTCAGGAAGGTCGCGTACACGGCGACGACCGGGTGCAGGCCACCGAAAGCCATGCCGGCGGCAGAGGTGAGGGCGTGCTGTTCGGCAATACCGACGTCGATGACGCGCTCCGGGTGGCGTTCGGCGAACTTGTGCAGCCCCACCGGGATCAGCATGGCCCCGGTGATGCCCACGATGTCCTGGCGCTCGTCAGCGATGTCCGCGATCTCTTCGGCGAACACCGACGTCCAGGACCTGGCCCCGGGGATTTCAGTGGACTCCCCCGTTTCGGGGTCGATGATGCCGACGGCGTGGAACTGGTCGGCTTCGTTGGCGAGGGCCGGAGCGTAGCCATGGCCCTTCTCGGTCATGGCGTGCACGATCACCGGTCCGCCATAAGCCTTTGCGGTGTTCAAGGCGTGTTCCAGGGCCTGGAGGTTGTGCCCGTCCACCGGGCCTATGTACTTCATGCCCAGGTCCTCGAACATGCCCTGCGGAGCCCACCAGTCCTTGATGCCCTTCTTCATGGCGTGGAGGCTCTTATAGGTGAACTGGCCGGCGGGGCCGCCGTTCTGCAGCTTCTTCTTCCACCAATCGAGCATGCGCTCGTAAGCCGGTGCCGTCCGGAGCGAGTCGATGGTGGGGCGCAGCGAGGCAAGGTAATCGGCAAAACCGCCCACGGTGGGGGCATAGGAGCGGCCGTTGTCGTTGACCACGATCACTACCCGGCGCCGCTTGTCAGCGGCGATGTTGTTGATGGCCTCCCAGGTCATCCCGCCGGTCAGGGCGCCATCGCCAACAATTGCGACGACGAACCGGTCGCCTTCGCCGGTCAACTGGCGGGCACGCGAGATGCCGTCGGCCCAGGACAATGACGAGGACGCGTGGGAGCTCTCCACGATGTCGTGTTCGGACTCGGCGCGTTCGGGGTAGCCGGACAGGCCGCCCTGCTGGCGGAGGGTGCTGAAATCCTGCCGCCCGGTGAGCAGTTTGTGTACGTAGGACTGGTGCCCTGTATCGAAGACAATGCTGTCGCGCGGGGAATCGAACATTCGATGGACGGCGAGGGTAAGTTCAACCACACCCAGGTTCGGACCGAGGTGCCCCCCTGTCGCGGCGACGTTGGTGATCAGGAATGCCCTGATTTCGCCGGCCAATTCTTCCAGCTCGTTGCCGGACAATTTGGCCAGGTCCTGTGGATCCTTGACGGTTTCCAAAAGTCCCAACGGCCCTCCTTAGGGTGAATGACGTGCTCGTTAACTTTAGCGCGTGCCCGGAGTCCACGCGTTTCCCCCAGCCGCGTCGTCGGCGGGGCGGAAATGTCCCGGACGCATACAGCCCCGGCCAGTCAAACGACCGGCCGGGGCTGTATGGCACCGGAATCAGCTGAAAATCAGCTGGTTTCCGCTACGCGGAGATTTGGCGCAGGACGTACTGCAGGATGCCACCGTTGCGGTAGTAGTCAGCTTCGCCCGGGGTATCGATGCGCAGCACGGCATCGAAGGACTTGGACGTGCCGTCCTCAGCCGTTGCCGTGACCTTGAGCGTCTTGGGCGTCGTGCCATTGTTCAGCTCGGTGACGCCCTCAACAGCGAACGTCTCCGTACCGGTCAGGCCCAGCGTTGCCGCGGACTCGCCTGCAGGGAACTGCAGCGGAAGAACGCCCATGCCGATCAGGTTGGAGCGGTGGATACGCTCGTAGCTCTCGGCGATGACTGCCTTGACACCCAGGAGCGCAGTGCCCTTGGCTGCCCAGTCACGGGACGAACCGGAACCGTACTCCTTGCCCGCCAGGACAACCAGGGGCGTTCCCGCGGCCTGGTAGTTCTGCGCGGCGTCGTAGACGTAGGCCTGCGGGGCGCCTTCCTGGCTGAAGTCGCGGGTGAAGCCACCCTCGACGCCGTCCAGGAGCTGGTTCTTGATGCGGATGTTGGCGAACGTGCCACGGATCATGACTTCGTGGTTGCCACGGCGCGAACCGTAGGAGTTGAAGTCCTTGCGCTCCACCCCGTTGGCCAGCAGGTACTGGCCGGCAGGGGTGTCCGACTTGAAGGAACCGGCCGGGGAGATGTGGTCCGTGGTGACGGAGTCGCCGAGCTTCAGGAGCACGCGGGCACCCGAAATGTCCTTGACGGGGTCCGGCTGCGCCTTCATGCCCTCGAAGTATGGGGGCTTCCGCACGTAGGTGGAGTCCTCGGCCCAGGCGAAGGTGTCACCGGCGGGGGTGTCGAGCGCCTTCCAGCGGTCGTCGCCGTCGAAGACGCCTTCGTAACCCTTGGCGAACATGGCCTCGTCGATGGAGGAATCGATGACCTGCTGGACCTCGGTGGGGTTCGGCCAGATGTCCTTCAGGAAGACCTCGTTGCCTTCGGAGTCCGTGCCCAGGGCATCGGTGTCGAAGTCGAAGTCCATGGAGCCGGCCAGGGCGTAGGCGATGACCAGTGGCGGGGAGGCCAGGTAGTTCATCTTGACGTCCGGGTTGATGCGGCCTTCGAAGTTGCGGTTGCCCGAAAGGACTGCCGTCACCGAGAGGTCGTTTGCCTGGATTGCTTCGGAGATTTCCGGCTCGAGCGGCCCGGAGTTACCGATGCAGGTGGCACAGCCGTAACCCACGATGTAGAAGCCGAGCTTCTCCAGGTACGGGGTCAGTCCGGACTTCTCGTAGTAGTCGGTAACTACCTTCGAGCCGGGTGCAACAGAAGTCTTGACCCACGGCTTGGACGTGAGGCCCTTATCCACGGCGTTGCGTGCCAGCAGGGCTGCTGCCAGCATCACCGAAGGGTTGGACGTGTTGGTGCAGGACGTGATCGATGCGATCGACACTGCGCCGTGGTCCAGTTCGAACTCGCGGCCATCGGCCGTGGTCACCTTGACGGGCGACGACGGGCGGCCGGTAGCACCGTTGGCGGCCGAAGCAACGCGGGCCGTCTCCGTGGTGTGCGAATCGGCGTGCGTGAAGGACGGGGCGTCCGAAGCCGGGAAGGACTCGTCCAGGGACTCGTCCACACTGCCGTCTTCGATGGCGACGTAGTTGTGGATGTCCTTGCGGAACTGCTCCTTGGCATCCGTGAGCTCGATGCGGTCCTGGGGACGCTTCGGGCCGGAAATCGACGGAACAACGGTGGAGAGGTCCAGCTCAAGGAACTCGGAGAAACGCAGTTCGCGGGAAGGATCGTGCCAGAGGCCCTGCTCCTTGGTGTACGCCTCCACGAGGGCGACGTTCTCTTCGGAGCGGCCCGTCAGGCGCAGGTAGTCCAGGGTCACGTCGTCGATGGGGAACATGGCGGCGGTGGAACCGAATTCCGGGCTCATGTTGCCGATGGTTGCGCGGTTGGCCAGCGGCACAGCCGCAACGCCCTCACCGTAGAACTCCACGAACTTGCCAACCACACCGTGCTTGCGCAGCATTTCGGTGATGGTCAGAACGACGTCGGTAGCCGTAGCGCCGGCCGGAATGCTGCCGTTGAGCTTGAAGCCCACGACGCGCGGAATCAGCATGGAGACGGGCTGGCCGAGCATTGCTGCCTCGGCTTCGATGCCACCAACGCCCCAACCCAGGATGCCCAGGCCGTTGACCATGGTGGTGTGCGAGTCGGTACCCACGCAGGTGTCGGGGTAGGCGCGCAGAACGCCGTCGATCTCGCGGGTCATAACGGTACGTGCCAGGTATTCGATGTTGACCTGGTGAACGATGCCGGTTCCCGGAGGAACGACCTTGAAGTCATCGAACGCGGTCTGGCCCCACCGAAGGAACTGGTAGCGCTCACCATTGCGCTGGTATTCGATCTCCATGTTGCGCTCCAGCGCGCCGGAGTTGCCGAAGGCATCGATCTGCACGGAGTGGTCGATGACCATTTCTGCCGGCGCCAACGGGTTGACGCGCTTGGGGTCACCGCCAAGTTCCTTGACTGCTTCACGCATGGTGGCCAGGTCAACGACGCAGGGAACGCCAGTGAAGTCCTGCATGATGACACGTGCCGGGGTGAACTGGATTTCCGTGTCGGGCTCCGCGTTGGGATCCCAACCGGCCAGGGCGCGGACATGGTCAGCCGTTATATTGGCGCCATCCTCAGTCCGCAGGAGGTTTTCAAGCAATACCTTAAGGCTGAACGGAAGGCTGTCTGCGCCCTCTACGGAGTTCAACCGGAAAATTTCATAGTCGGTGCCGGCTACATTCAGTACGCCTTTGGAACCGAAGCTGTCCACAGTGCTCATGGCAGGACTCCTCTCGCAACAGTTTCATCTTTGTCGCGTGGTTGGCCGCTAGCCAGTTAGGCGCACCTTACTTAGCCGGGCGGCATCTCTGTTGGTCACCCCGCCCCGGAGGCCTTTGCATCCAGTGGAACGGGACTACTACGCCCATCGTAGTGGCATTGTCTCCGCCACGTGCAGCGACTCCGCAAAGCCGCCCCGCCCGCAGTGTCCCGCGGACGGGCGGCGCCGCCTGCTAGGCGGCGGGAACTATCAGGCCGACAGTTTCCAGGTGGTGGGTGTTGGGGTAGAGATCAAATGCCCGCAGCGACTCAAGCCGCCAGCCACCTTGATGGAAGTAACCCAGATCACGCGCAAAGGAGGCGGGATCGCAGGACACATAGGCAATCGCGCGGGGACCGGTGGACATCAGTTGCTTGACGACCACTTTGCCTGCGCCTGCCCGGGGAGGATCCAGCACCAAGGAATCGAAGCTGCGGGCACGCTGGTGCAGCACACGTTCCACCCGCCCTTGGACGATCTCAACCTGGGGTGCTCCATGGAGGTTCTTCCGCGCGTCCCGGCTGGTGCCCGGGGACCCTTCGACCGAAAGAACGGTCCCCGTGACCCCGACGGCGTCCGCCAGCGGTGCCGTGAACAGGCCGGCGCCGGCGTAGAGGTCGGCTACTGCAGCGCCGGGCTGCAGATACCCGCCCCGGGAAAGATAGTCGGTCACAGCGCCTACCAGCGTGTTGGGGGCGTCTTTGTGGATCTGCCAGAAACCGTCACCCGTTACGCGGTAGTCGTGTCCCGCGGCGCTTTCCTGCACCCAGGTCCTCCCCCGCAGTTGCTGCACTTCGCCCTTGACCGGGTCGAAACCCGCTACCGAAATATCGTGCGGCAATTGGGACGCGATGCTGTGCAGCCTTTTGGGGCTGGTGCCTTCCTCCGGCGCCAACAGCACCAACGGCCTGGAACCGTTGGCAGGTACGGCGACCTCGACGCGGGCAATGCCGGAGAGGTCAAGGTCCCACAGCCGGAGGTCATTGAGGCCCTGGAGGGCCAGCGGCATTTCCTTGATGGGCAGCACCATGTCCGATCGATGTGCGTGCATGCCCAAGCGGCCCTTGGAGGTCACCGCGAAGCTTGCCCGCGTCCGCCAGCCCAGTCCGTCGTCGTGGTTTTCGCCTACGGCTTCGACCTCGGTGGCGAGTTCCAGGCCGGCGAGCCGCTTGAGCTGCTCTGCAAGAACGTCGGCTTTCAACTCCCGCTGCCTTGCAAGCGAAATGTGCCCAAGCTCCGCGCCGCCCACCGGTGGGGCGCCCCGTTTCCAGGAGGCCACGGAATCGGCGGCCTTCCAAAAGTGCGGAACGCGATCGGGTGAGGCTTCAAGGACCTCGACGACGTCGGCACGCCAGAAGCGCGACGACTCACCGGAGTCGGTCAACCGGACACGGACAGTCTCACCGGGGATGGCGTGCCGGACGAAGATGACTCTGCCGTCATGGCGCGCGACGAAATGCCCGCCGTGGGCGATCGGGCCGATCGTGACGACTGCTTCGGTGCCTTCCACTGCTTGGTTTCCGTTGGTAATGCTGTGCCCGGCTTGGGGGGAATTGCTGTGGGAGGTCATTGGGTATCCTGCAGTGCCTTTGCTTCTTCGGACGATTTCAGCTGCCAGGGAACACTGGCAACCATGACACCAGGTTCAAAGTGGAGCCTCGTCTTGATTCTTAGTGCGGTCTGGTTATGCACCAGCTGTTCCCACCACTTACCCACCACGTACTCGGGGATGTACACGACGATGAGGTCCCGTGGTGAGTCGCGGCGCATGTTCTTGATGTAGTCCATGATGGGCGTCACGGTCTCGCGGTAAGGACTGGCCAAAACTGTCAGGGGTACGGGAATTTCAAGCTTTTCCCAGTCCCGGACGGTGTGCTCCGTCTCTTCGGAATTGATGTCCACGGTCACGGCATCCAGGCGTGACGGCCGCGATGCCCGCGCGTACGCCAGAGCCCTGAGCACCGGCTTGCGGACGTGCGAGACCAAAAGGACGGCGTGGACGCGGGTTGGCAGTGCGCGGGGAGAGGAGTCCTCATCCACTGCAAGCTCCTTGGCCACATTGTCATAGTGGGCACGAATGCTCCACATGATGAGGAAGAGGATGAACATGGCGAGCAGGGCGATCCAGGCTCCCTGTTCGAACTTGGTGATAAGGACAATGACCAGCACCAGCGCTGTCATGCCGAAGCCCATCATGTTGATGGTGCGCGATTTGATGATCCTGCGCCGGACGGCCTTGTCCTTTGCCAGTTTGAGCTCACGGCCCCAGTGCCGGATCATGCCGAGCTGGCTGGCTGTGAAAGAGATGAAAACGCCGACGATGTACAGCTGGATCAGCTTGGTGACATCGGCGTTGAAGGCAAGGATCAGCACCAGAGCACCTGCCGCCAGTGCGAGCACACCGTTGCTGAACGCGAGCCTGTCGCCCCTGGTACGCAACTGGCGGGGAAGGTAGCCGTCCTGGGCAAGGATGGAGCCCAGCACCGGGAAGCCGTTGAAGGCCGTGTTGGACGCAAACACCAGGATGATGCCCGTGGCAGCAACCACTATGTAGAAGGGAATGGAGCCCGCACCGAAGATCGTGTCGGCAATCTGGCTGATGGCAGGAGTCTGGATGTACCCCTCGGGAAGCGGTTTGCCATCCATCAGGAACTCCCGGGCAGGGTCCAGGACGATGTGCACCTTCGTGGCGTTGGCCAGGTACAGGATTCCCGCCAGCATGGAGGCAGCGATAACGCCCAGGAGCAGCAACGTGGTGGCGGCGTTCTTGCTCTTTGGCTTTTTGAAGTTCGGTACGCCGTTGCTGATGGCTTCAACACCGGTCAGGGCGGCGGCACCCGAGGAGAAAGCCCTCAGGAGCAGGAAAGCCCCCGCCAGGCCCACCAGTCCTTCGTCGAAACCGGGCGCGGGAACGATCGTGAACTGTGCTGACGGTGCCTCCCCCAACTGACCGGTTGCTGCCTGGAAGATGCCCACGGCCGTCATGCCAAGGATGGACGCCATGAAGATGTAGGTGGGGACGGCGAAGACAGTGCCGGCCTCCTTGATTCCCCGCAGGTTGACCAACGCAAGAATGGTGACACCGATGGTGGCAATCAATGCTTGCTGGCCATGGAGGGAAGGAATAGCGGTGGTCAGGTATGTGGCGGCCGACGACATGGACACCGCGACAGTGAGGACGTAGTCCACGAGCAAAGCCGACGCGACGGTGAGCCCCGCATACTTGCCAAGGTTGACGTTCGCGATCTCGTAGTCGCCGCCACCTGAGGGATAAGCATGGACATTCTGGCGGTAGGACGCCACCACTGTGAGCAACACCACCATGACGGCCAGGCCAACCAAGGGCGAGAACGCCACTGCACTGACGCCGGCAAGGGCCAGTGTGAGCAGGATTTCATCCGGGGCGTACGCCACCGATGACAGGGCGTCCGAGGCAAAGATCGGCAACGCGATGCGTTTGGGCAACAGCGTGTGGGACAGGCGGTCGTTCCGGACAGGACGGCCCACCACCACCCGCTTCGCGGCATTCAAAATTGTCAGCACTCCGCAAAGCTACTCTGAATACCCTGCGATGTCATGACGGAGAAGGCGTGCTTAGCCACCCGGCAACGGTAAAGTCATACCGAGCGGCAGGGACGACACACATTAGGAGACATGGTGGCTCACTTCGTGATCATGGGTTGCGGGCGTGTTGGCGCCACCCTGGCACACACATTGGAGGATGCGGGCCACTCGGTGGCCATCATCGATCAGGACGAGCGGGCCTTCCGCCGTTTGCGCAAATCCTTCACCGGGCGCAAGGTCACGGGCGTGGGTTTCGACCGCGACACCCTCAAGCAGGCCGGCGTTGAGGAGGCCTACGCTTTCGCGGCGGTCTCCAGCGGCGACAACTCGAACATCCTGGCCACCAGGGTCGCCCGGGAGACGTTCCATGTTGCCCATGTGGTGGCACGCATCTACGATCCCGGACGCGCCGAAATCTACCAACGCCTGGGTATTCCCACTGTCGCGGCCGTGCGCTGGAGCGCGGACCAGGTCCTTCGCCGGATCCTGCCCGAACAGCACCTGGCGGGCGACTACCGGGAACCGTCGGGCCGTTTGGTCCTGGCTGAGGTAGACCTCCACCAGGATTGGATCGGCCACCGGCTCAGCTCCATCGAGGAAGCCGCGGGCATCCGCATCGCCTTCCTCACCCGCTTCGGCGAGGGCCTTCTTCCCCAAGCCGGTGCCGCCTATCAGGAAGGCGATACGGTCCACGCCATGCTTAGCCTGGACCGAACATCCGAGATCAGCCGGATCCTCGCCAAAGCACCCGCCAAGGAGTCTTAGTGAAAGTTGTCATTGTTGGCGCAGGCAGCGTTGGCTCGTCCATAGCCCGTGAGCTCCTGGCCCACCATCACGAGATCCTGCTCATCGATCTCAAACCTGAAGTCATTGGACGCAGCGGGCTGCGCGGAGCGCGGTGGCTGGTGGGCGATGCCTGCGAGTTGAGCACCCTGCAGGACGCAAAACTTGACGACGCCGACGTCGTGGTTTCTGCCACAGGCGACGACAAAGTGAATCTGGTGGTCTCGCTCCTGGCCAAGACCGAATTCGGCGTCGGACGCACCGTAGGGCGCGTCAACAACCCGAAGAACGACTGGATGTTCAACGACTCCTGGGGCGTGGACGTCGCCGTCAATACTCCGCAGCTCATGACTGCCCTGGTGGAGGAGGCCGTGGAGATTGGCGACATCGTGCGCTTGCTGACCCTGCAAACAGGCGTCGCGTCCATCGTGGAGTTCACTGTTCCGCACGACTCCCATGTCATTGGAAGCACCGTGGGTGCGATCGAATGGCCCGAGGACGCCACCCTTGTGGCGATCCTGCGCGATCAGGCCCCGATTACTCCCACCCGCGACGACGTCCTGGACGGCGGCGACGAACTCTTCTTCGTCACCACCATCGCAGCCGAAGACGGCCTGCGGGCACTATTGTCGAAGAATTCAGGAGCAGGCCAAAGTCCCGATGACCACGCAGTGGAAGTCGATCAGGCTTCTGACGACGACGGCTTTGACGGCTGAGCACCGGGCTTGGTGACCAGCCAGGCCACCCACAAGCCCAGGATGTAGAGGGGCGCACCCATCAACAGCCGGGTGGTGGCAAGTGCTGTCAGTCCGGCCTCGCCCATGAAGTACAGCGGCACCTGCACTACCAGGCGCAAGGCCAGGACGGCCACCACAATCCACGTGCCCAGTTTGTAGGCACGCAGCCGTTCCGGATCCTTGCGCCATTCGAGTCCCTCGTTGCGCACGAACCCAAAGAGCAGGCCTGCAACGGGCCACTTGAGCACGATGGAAAGCACCATGGCTGCTATGTACGCGAGGTTGGTGAAGAACCCGAGCACGTAGAAGTCCTCGGCTTTGCCCGTTGTATTGGCCAGCCAGGCCGAGATTCCCACACCCACGATTCCGGCCAACGCCTGCGTTAGCGGGCGTCGCTGGATCAACCGGGCAACGGTAAAGATGGCGGCCGCAGCCAGGGCCGCAATGAGCGACGGCGTCAGGTCCCGCGTGACGGTGAACGTCACCAGGAAGACAAGCCCCGGGAAGATGCTCTCGGCAATACCCTGGACACCACCGGCCGACTTCAGCATGTCCACGTGGCCGGCGCTGTTGCGGTGGAGTCCGGCCTTTTCGGCGTACCCCGCTGCGAGTTCGGACATGCGCGGGCCCTCCGGCTCCGGCCTGTTGGGGGTCCCGCCGGGCTGCGGGGTTGAGGACTCCGCGTCCTTTGGTTCGGATCCATTGGCCACGGTCATAGGTGCTCCTGACGGGAAAGTATTTCGTAGCGCGGGTTGAACATGGCCGGGAAGCCGTCAAGCTGGGTCACCATGCCGTTCAGGCGAAGTTCCACACCGGCCTCGATGCCCGGGACACGTGTCCGGCCAAGCCAGATGACACGAAGGCGATCGTTGGGCTTCCTGGTTCCCGCAGGCGATGCCGATAGTTGGACACCAGGCCTCAGGGCGTCCACCACAAGGGCAGAGAAGAATGGTTGTGCGCTTGGCGGCTGGTGAGTCACGGACTCGATGAACCCTGTGCAAACGGCCCTTCCCCGCTCGGGAAGGTCACGGACCCCCCGTTCCCCGGGAGGCTGGGCAGCCACTCCACCGTGGCCCGGCGAGTCAGCCAATCTGGGTGATCTCCGGGCCTCGCTCGGGCTGCTTCAAAGAGGGGTCCGACGGCGGCACGGCGCCCTGGGGTGCGCCACCCTGGCCGGGAACGGCCGCATCCTTGGGCAACCGGAGCTGCAGGAGTTCGCGGGGAGGCATCGGATTGTCGCCGCGGACCACTACCACCCGGCGGAACAACTCTTCCAGGCCCGAGGCGGCCTCGCGCTCCAATGCTGCTTGTCCTCCGATGACGCCCCGGAGGAACCATCGTGGTCCGTCAACGCCCATAAAGCGGGCCGCGCGGAAACCCTTGCTTCCGTCCGCAGCTTCGGCGGGCAGCTTGGCCACGAGTTCCGTTCCGAAATCTCCCTTGATCTCTTCGGTTTCGCCGCCCTGGCTGGCTACGGATTGAGTGATCTGCTCCCGGATTTCGTCCCATAGTCCCTCGGAGCGCGGGGCTGCAAAAGCCTGAAGCTGCAGGCTGGAGCCTTCAAGGTCCAGGGTCACAGCCACCACACGCTGGGTGGCTTCTTCGACTTCCAAACGGAGCTGGAGGCCTTCGGCAGGAGCAATCAGAAGGGCACCGAGGTCAACGTAGCCTTCGCGGCTATCGATCTCATCCACGTCCAGTGGACCCTTGCCCAGGCGGAAGTCACCACGTACGCCGGTCTGATTGGGTTGGGGATCGTCAGCCCCGGTACCGGATTCCTCAACGGTGCCGGCGGTGTCAGCCTGCTCGGCCTTGGACTTTTTACCGCGCCCAAAAAGCATTGGGTTTTCTCCTTAGTAGTGGTCTATCCCCAAGTAAACCGCAACCACGTTGGTCCACGTTAACCACACGACGGCGTTGGACCGCAGGTGCGGCCCACACCGGACAGGTGGCCGGCTCAGGCCTTCGGTGCGTTGAATCCGCCCGTGGACCCAAAACCGCCCGTGCCACGGACAGATTCGGACAGCTGGTCAACTGTCACGAACCGGGCGTACTCGACGCGCTGAATCACCATCTGTGCAATTCTATCGCCGCGCTTGAGGCTGATGGCGGTGTTTTGGTCGGTATTGAGCAGTGTCACGGCAATCTCGCCACGGTAGCCGGCATCAACGGTTCCCGGGGCGTTGACAACAGTGAGTCCGTGTTTGGTGGCGAGCCCCGAACGCGGATGGATCAAGGCAACGAAGCCATCGGGCAGCGCGATGGAAACTCCTGTTGGTACGAGCTTCCGCTCGCCCGGGGCCAGATGCACATCCTCGCGTGCGCGGAGATCGGCTCCGGCATCGCCGGGGTGGGCGTACGACGGGGCTTCCAGGCCGGCGTCGAGCATTTTCAGCTGCACGTCCAAGGTCGGGGTCCCGTACGTCGCGGCGGTGTCCGCGTCCGGGCCTGCGGCGTCTTTACTGAATACTGCGGTCTCGTTACTCACAGTGGTTCATTCTACTGTTTTTGGCATTGCGTGGTTCGGCAGCCGGAGTTGCCTGCGCGGACGCGCGGGGGTCAGTGGCCGGATAAGCTGGGTACATGCCTACGCCTGACCAGTCCTCCCCCGTGCCTGCCCGGAACACCCCCTCCGCTTCCGGGGTCCTGTACACGGAAAAGTTGTGGCCGTCGTTGTGGATCTGGATTGTGGTTGCAGGCCTCTCAAGCGCCGGCCTGCTGATGTTTGGACCCATCAGCCCCACGGCCGGGATCATCGCAGCCCTCGCGTTGCTCGCCATCATGACCACGATGCTGGTGCTTTCCACACCGACCATCACGGTCACCGCAGACACTGTCCGCGTGGGTCGCGCGAGCATCGACCGCGCGTTCGTGGGTTCGGTCGAGGCGTTCAGGAAAGCGGACGCCACCGCCGAGCGGGGACCGCGCCTGAACGGCCTGGCCTACATGTGTTTCCGGGGCTGGATCGACCCCGTGGTCAAGATCGAGATCACAGACCCGGCCGACCGCACCCCTTACTGGCTGGCATCCTCCCGCAGGCCCGAAGAACTCGTCGCCGCCCTGACGGGGCCCAAAGCCTGACGGTTTTCCACCCCTGACTTCACCCGGCGCCAGACGTCACCCGGAACCGTTTCGGTCAGCTCTCACACTCGGTGCAGTACAGGTGCCCGCCCCGTTCGGCGGCGATCTGGGACTTGTGTTTGACCAGGAAACAGTTGAAACAGGTGAACTCATCAGGCTGCGGCGGCATGACCTGAATCAGGAGTTCCTCTCCGGAGAGGTCGGCTCCAGGCAGTTCGAAGGCGTCGGCAAGGTCGGTCTCATCGACGTCCACCGCTGAGGACTGCTTCCCCGACTGGCGCGTCTTGAGCTCCTCCAGGGAATCCTCGCTGACGTCTTCCTCGGTCTTTCGAGGAGCATCATAATCCGTGGCCATGGTCCTTCTTCGTCCTCCATACCTGTTGTGCGTGGGATCAGGGGCGGCACGCTCCGTACCACCGTGTATGGGTGCAACACCGGACACAGTTCATTTGTGCCCGATATCGGCCAGATTGTCCTCCGCCGGTCGGCAAAAGTCCATAGTCCTCCCCCGGACCCGGTATTCCGCCTGATCTGCCCGGGTTTCTGCGGAAAATCACGGCACGCCCTCGCTCCTAGTAGGAAATGCCCCCGGCGGGTGGCAGAGTTTCGAATGTCAGTTATGCCATGTGGTGGAGGGTGTTATGCAGGATCTACGGCTGGTAGGCGTCCACGACGACGGCGGGCACCTGCTCCTAAGCGGCCCGGGCGGTGCGATGTTCCAGCTTCCGATCGATGAGGCATTGAGGGCGGCAGCAAGCCGGACCCCGGCCCAGGTGGCCGCGCGAGCCTCCAACACACCCATCGCCATGTCTCCACGGGACATTCAAGCCCGGATCCGCAGCGGTGCCACGGCAGCCGAAGTAGCAGAACTGTCTGGCCTTCCGCTGGCAAATGTCGAGCGCTACGAAGGTCCCGTCCTCGCCGAACGTGAGTACGTTGCCCGGCAAGCCCGTGCCATTGAAGTTGCTGCGCCGGCTCCGGGCCACGACGCCTACCGTTCCGCCTTCGGGGATTCCCCAGCCACGCTGGGTGAAATGGTGGCCCACAGGCTGTCGGCGCATGGCATCGATTCCTCAACCGTCGAGTGGGATTCATGGCGCCGCCCCGACGGTTCATGGACAGTAGTTGCCAGGTTCGACGCGGTCCCCGGCGCACACGCCAGTATTGGTGAGGAGCCGCCTGCGATGTGGACTTTCAGTCCGCAACGCAAGTCATTGCTGAACGCCAACCGCTGGGCCCAGCAACTGAGCGAGCTTGAGCCCCTCGATGGCCCGGTGCCCGCACGGAGGCTCGCCGCGGTCTCGGACCGGCCCTTCGATTTTGAAACAGATGCCGAAACTGCCGCCCGTGCTTCGGCCAAGGAATCGGACAGCCTCCTGGAGATGCTCCGTTCACGCCGGGGCCAGCGCCTGGGCGTGGACGAAGACGGCGACGACGCCTTGGCCGTCTTGTTGAGCAACGTCCCCGCGGCCCATCCGCGGCCAGGTGACGAAGCGGCCGACGCACCGGAAGAAATTGGTGTGGTGGACGGCGGCTCCGATGCCCCCGTTGAAGAGGAGCCAGCACGCAAGGACGCACGGCCGTCCATGCTTTCCAGGCTGAGCCTTGCACCACGGCACGTCGAAGCCGATGACGATGCGCTGAAGCTCCACAACGGCGTTAGTACCGATACGCGCGAAATCACCGTAGTCGCCAACCCTGTCCGTCCTGTCACTTCACTGACTGGTCGTAAACCAGCCGGGCTGGACGAGCTGCTGGGTGGCGGTCCGAAGGGCGAAGCCCCCTCGAGCGCCGGTGCCCCTGGTGTCGGGCGCCCGGAGGAGCCGACGACGGACGACGCGCCCTCGGTTGAACCGGACGTCCAACAGCACGACGAAACTCCGGCCGAGCGTCAACCGGCTCGCCCCAAGAGGTCAAGCATTCCCAGCTGGGATGAGATCGTTTTCGGAGCGCGCGGAGACTAGAGCTGCTGGCCTGGTTGGCCGGCACCGGGCCAGAGGCACGCATCGATGTCGAAGGGCAATGGCTGATCGCCGCCGGCCATGAGGTGTGCGCCATGGGCCGTGACCCGCCGCATGTAGTGCCGCCGGCACAGGGTTTCATAGCCTACGACGCCGGCGTCCGTCCGGTCCCTGGAGTCCGTGTCTCCGGCTGTGGAAGCAACATCGCCCACCATGACCTGTTCGCCTTCGACCACCATGATGCCGTTGAGCGTCCGGGCGTTCTGCGTTGCCCTGCGGCCGCACCAGCACAGCGCCTCGACCTGCAGCACTTGGACCTTGTCGGCCAGCTCAATGAGCCGTTGCGAGCCCGGAAACAGCCGGGTGCGGAAATCGGACGTGATTCCGAAAGCGAAGACATCCACGTCCATCTCATCCACCACACGGGCCAATTGCTCAACCTGGGCCGGTGAGTAGAACTGCGCTTCGTCGCAGATGAGGTAGTCCACGCGGAGGCCGCTGGTGCGGCGAATCACCACTTCATCCCAGAAATCGGTGCGGTCCTCCACTTCCACAGCATCGGTCTGGAGGCCCAGCCTGCTGGAGATCGTGGAATCACCTGCGCGGTCGTTCCGGCTGAAACGAACCCCGCCGCGTCCCCGGGCACGATGGTTATGGTCCATTTGGAGCGCCAATGTGGATTTTCCGCAGTCCATGGTGCCGGAAAAGAAGACCAGCTCAGCCACGCTTGCCCTGCCTGCCGGTCGCAGTGAAGCAGAGAAGCGGCACTTCGCGTTCGGCCCGGGTCAGTGAACCGTGCTGGCCCACCACCTCGAGCGAGGCCGGACGGGCACGGCGGGTGTCATACAGGGCCAGCGTGTCCCGGGCCGCAACCATGATGTCGCCGATGCGTGGAGCCACAGCGGGAAGGACCTCACCGAACAATCCTGCCGCTACGGCCTGGCCGCGGGTGAAGACCCAGATCCGTTCACCAAATCGCCGGCGCCAGGCATCAACCAGCGAATCCCTGTGGGCATCTGTGGCATCGGGCTCCAGGTAGAGGTGCACCATGCGGGGCTCCCCCGCTGTATGCCGGACACCAGCCACCAGTGATTCGTCGGCCGAGTAGTCGATCCGCTGGGACTCCGGGACGTCCAGCATGCCGTGGTCGCCGGTCAGGAGGATGGTGGTGCCTGCCGGCAGGGTCGCCGAAAGCCGTTTCACGGTGGAGTCGAGCTCTTCGATCTGGTGCTCCCAGCGATCAGACTGGCAGCCGTAGCGATGACCGGCTTTATCGAGTTCGTTGACGTAGAAGTACATCAGGGACCGGCCACCACCGGACATGGCTTCTGCCGCGGCCGCAGTACGGGCATGCAGTGACGTTCCCCCAACGAACCGGCTGCCCCGGAGCGCCGCCTGGGTCATGGGTGAATTGCCGAACTGGGGCAGGCTGACCGTGACGACGTCCAGTTCCGCGGTCACCCGTTCAAAAACGGTGGCGTTTGGCTGCCACGTCGCAGGATCCACCTGTGCATCCCAGTTCCCCAGAAGGTTGACCACCTTGTCCTGGGCGGGGTCCAGGACGTCGTAGCCCACCATCCCGTGTTGACCAGCCGGCAGCCCGGTGCCAAGGCTCGCAAGGGAAGCCGCTGTGGTGCTCGGAAACGCAGAGTCTATCCATGACGGGACGTTTCTTTGGCCCGCGGCCATGACTGAGCGCAGGAACGGCGTATGGGAAGCCTTCTGCTTGAGCAGGTTCCTCCCCAGTCCATCGGCAAGCACCACGCAAACACGCTGGGTGGAAGGCAGCTGCAAGTGATTATCAAAGCCGGGGACCCCGAGGGCCGCAGCAGAACTTGTCAGGACCTCCGCGATCGATTTCGTGCCAAACAGCGGCGGTGCCGGAAGATCAGCTGCGCCAGCAGTCTCCGAAGCCGGGGTCTGTGCGGTGTCCCTCAACGCTGGTGTCCACGGCTCAGGCGGCTGCTGAAAACGCCCGAACGTGGCCTGGGGGCCGAAAGGCTGGAGTGCTGGACCGGGGCTGGATTTCCGGTGTTGACCGCGCGCAGGGCCCTGGCGAAAAGTTTGGCGTCCTGGACAGCCTGCAGCCCGTCGGCTTCGGCGCTGATGCGCAGCACGATGTCTTCCTGGGCGATGGTTCCGCTGTAGCCGTGGTCGGCCTCGCATTGGGGATCCCCGCAACTTGCCGGGCCCATGTCCAGCCGCTGTCCGCCTGACCATGCGATGGACACGGTCAGCTCCCGGACAGGATCGGATGGCTTGTAGTTCTGCGGCTGGGAGTACATGTAGCTAAGGACTACCGAGCGGATCTGGGCCACGGGAACGGACTCTGTGGAGATCTGGGCAACGATCTGTTCTCCGGCCTCGTCCAACTGCTGGTCATCCACGTGGGTGATCACCAGCATGTCTTCCGTGAGAACCAGAACGGTAATGTGGCGCCGGACCTCCGCGCGGTCGAAGTGTGTCTCCAGGTGCACCAGATGCGACAAGCACTCGCGGCCGTCCAGGGCATCATCGACGACGTCGGCCACCAACCGGGGGTAGAAACCGGCCTGCTGCAGGGCCTGCTCCAGGCTTTGTCCCTGCGAATTGTGGTTGTGTGCGGCGTGGTTCCCGGTGTTGGACGGGCGGGATTGAGGCGTCGGAGACTGGGTGCTCATTCCCCCATTTTCACAGATCGCATGGTGACTTCCTAACTGCGCACCACACCCCTGTGGCTAACTTCGCATTGCCCGGCGGGCGCTGTCCGTACGCTGGGCTGCGTTGCCGATCCATACGTCTGCCCCGAGGATCGTGGCGCCCGCGGGCCCTGCCAGAACGGGGTTGAACTCAACCAGCGCAATCCCCGGGTGGTCGTCCTTGAGCTTGGCAAGCCTGGCGGCGATGTCTTCAAGGGCTGCTACGTCGACGGCCGGGAGCCCCTGGTAGCCGAAGAGTTTCCTGGAGGCACGTGGCGAGCGGATGACGTCGTGCAGGTCCGCGGCTGAGAGCGGCGGCACCCGATGCGCCCAATCGTCCAGCAGGTTCACGGCATCGCCTGCCAAGCCAAAGGACACCACAGGTCCGAGAAGAGGGTCCTCCATGGCCCGAAAAGTACACGCCTGGCCAACCGGGGCCATGGCCTGCACTTCCAGCGTCGCGGATCCGTAGGGCTCCAGGGCCCGGCGCATCTGGGCGATATTCAGCCGCAGGGATTCGGCGTCCTGGATGTCCAACCGCACGCCGCCGAGGTCAAGCCGGTGCCGGAGGGCGGGGTCGGTGGTCTTCAGCACCACGGGCCACCCCGCAGTCCCGGCGGCATCGATCGCTTCCTCTTCCGTGCCGAAGCCAAAGCTGGGCAGTACCTCAATGCCGTAGCCTGCCAGCAGGGCCGCAGCTGCACCGGCGTCGAGCTTGCTGATCTTTTCACCCGTGACCCCGGCCAGCATTGCGGCCAGGGTTTCCCGGGTGCCGTCGATGTCACAGCCCTCGGGTTCGACGAAAAGTCCTTGGTCGCGATCCCGCCACTGGGCGTACCGGACAATGGCGGCCAAAGCCGCCACCGCTGCCCCGGCGTTGGAGTAGCACGGAAGTTGCGGCTTACCGTCGGTGCCCACCATTCCCTCCACCTGGACGGAGGGATCCAGGATCCCGGTAAAGGCGGCAATGACGGGCTTTCCCGCTTCCGCGGCGCAGTCGGCGAGGACACCGGCCAAGGCCTCCACGGTCAGGCCGCGGGCAGGAAGCAGGGCGGCCACTACGGCGTGGACGGATTCGTCCGCGAGGCTCTCAAGCAGGCTGGCCTTCAATGCCGGCAGCGCGAGGGACATCCCGGAGTCGAGGTCAACATCGGTCACCAGGCGGTTGACGTCCAGGCCCAGGGGAACCGCGGTGTCGGCCACCACTTTCGCCAGCGCAACGGAGTTGGCGTACACCGCAACCCCGGGCCCCTGTGGAAGGGCCTGGGAAGAGGCAATCTGGGCGACGTCCATGAGTTGTTCAATGGTGTCAACGCGTATGACGCCGGCCTGCCGCATCATCGCGTCCAGCGCGGCCGATGGGGCTTGAGTGGTCCTTACCTCGTGCCCGGGCGGCAGGCTGAGGCCGGTGACATCGGACTTGGCAACGATCACTGGCTTGCTGCGGGAGAGCCGGCGGGCCAGGCGCGAGAACTTACGCGGGTTGCCAATGGACTCCAGATACAGGCCCACGGCGGAGGTGTCGGCGTCGTCCTCCCAATACTGCATGACGTCGTTGCCGGAAACGTCGGCGCGGTTGCCGGCCGACAGGAAGGAGGACAAGCCCAGTCGACGGCGGCTGGCGGCTGCGTACACCGCCACGCCGACGGCGGCAGACTGGCTGAACAGGCCCAGGCTCCCCCTTGGCGGCATCGTGGGCGCCATCGATGCGTTCAAGGACACTGCCGGGTGGGTATTGAGGATCCCCAGCGATTCGGGGCCGATCACGCGCATTCCGTTGGCCCGCGCCCGCCGTACGAGCTCGTGCTGGCGCGCCAGGCCGCGCTCACCGTCGTCGGCGAACCCGGCCGTGGCCACCACGATTCCCTTGACGCCCGCAGCGGCGCATTCGTCCACTACTTTGGGCACTTCTTCGTAGGGCACCGCGATGATGGCCAACTGGACTGGTCCCGGTATTTCGGACAGCTTCGAGAACGAGATCATGCCGGCAAGTTCGAAAGCTTCCGGGTTGACAGCGTAAACCGGCCCTTTGAAGCCGCCCTCGATGATGTGTTCAAGCAGTTGGTAGCCAACGGTGCCCCACTTGCGGCTGGCTCCGATGACGGCCACGGACGACGGCGACAACAGGTCCCGCACGCTGCGCGCCTCGGCTCGGTGCTCCCGGGATTCCATGACGGCCCGTGATTTTTCCGTGGGGTCGATGTTGAACTCGACGCTGACCACGCCGTCGTCGAATTGGCGTTTGAGGTCGTAACCGGCGTCCGCGAAGACCATCAGCATCTTGCGGTTGTCCGGCAGGACCTCGGCGGTGAAGCGCCGGATGCCGTTTTCGCGGGCAGCCACCGCCAGGTGTTCCAGGAGGATGGAGCCAATGCCGCGTCCCTGGTGGGCATCGGAGATGTTGAAGGCAACCTCTGCTTCGCTGGGGTCATCAAGCCGGTCGTAGCGGCCTATTCCCATGATTTCGCCACCGATGGTGATGACGAACGCCACGCGGTTGATGTGGTCCACTTCGGTGAAACGCCGCACTTCCTTGCCGGAGAGCCTTGGCTTGAACGAGAAGAAGCGCATGTAGATGGAGGCCTGGGATTGCCCCGCGTGGAACGCCTGCAAGGCGTCCGCGTCCTCGGGCCGGATGGGGCGAAGGTGGGCGGTTCCGCCGTCGCGCAGCACGACATCGGCCTCCCAATATTCCGGATAAATGCCGACGCCGGGCTGATCCACCATAGGCTTAGCCTAGCTAAAACATCCGCAGTACAACTTTCAAGGATCCACCGCCCCATGGCCCGCAGCCAATCTTCTTCACGCAAAGCCGAGCCACTCGGCGACTTCACCGAGAACATCGTCGACATTGACGTCACTTCCGAGATGGAAGGCTCCTTCCTGGAATACGCCTACTCGGTGATCTATTCGCGTGCCCTCCCGGACGCACGCGACGGCTTGAAGCCTGTCCAGCGGCGCATTCTGTACATGATGTCCGACATGGGCCTGCGCCCGGACCGCGGGCATGTCAAGAGTGCCCGCGTGGTGGGCGAGGTGATGGGTAAACTCCACCCCCACGGCGACGCCGCCATCTACGACGCCATGGTCCGCATGGCGCAGGACTTCTCGCTGCGCCTGCCGCTGATCGACGGCCACGGCAACTTCGGCTCGCTCGACGACGGCCCGGCAGCGCCGCGTTACACCGAAGCCCGCCTGGCTGCTGCTGCGCTGACCATGACGGACCACCTTGATGAAGACGTGGTGGACTTCGTCCCCAACTACGACAACCAGCTGACCCAACCGGATGTACTTCCGGCTGCGTTCCCCAACCTGCTGGTCAACGGCACCACCGGCATCGCAGTGGGCATGGCCACGAACATGGCTCCGCACAACCTGGTGGAAGTCATTGCTGCCGCCCGCCACCTGATCGCCAACCCGGATGCCACCTTGGATGAGATCATGCGCTTCATCCCCGGGCCGGACTTGCCAACCGGCGGACGGATCGTGGGACTCGATGGCATCCGGGACGCCTACGCCACGGGCCGGGGGTCCTTCAAGACGCGCGCCAAGGTTGAGGTTGAACAGCTTTCTGCACGCCGCACCGGCCTGGTGGTCACGGAGCTTCCCTACATGGTGGGTCCCGAAAAGGTCATCGAAAAGATCAAGGATGCCGTCAACGCCAAGAAGCTGACGGGCATCAGCGACGTCGTTGACCTCACGGACCGCAACCACGGACTGCGCCTTGTCATCGAGCTCAAGAACGGCTTCAACCCCAACGCCGTATTGCAGCAGTTGTACCGCTACTCGCCCATGGAAGATTCCTTCGGGATCAACAACGTCACGCTCGTGGACGGCCAGCCGCAAACCCTGGGGCTCCTGGAGCTGCTGCGGGTGTACGTGGAGCACCGCCTCAACGTGGTGCGCCGGAGGACCTCGTTCCGATTGGGCAAGAAGAAGGACCGCCTCCACCTGGTGGAGGGCCTGCTGATCGCGATCGTGGACATCGACGAGGTCATCCAGATCATCAGGTCCTCGGATGAGGCCTCGGCCGCCCGCGAACGGCTCATGTCCATCTACGACCTCACTGAGATCCAGGCAAACTACATCCTGGAACTGCGGCTGCGTCAGCTGACCAAGTATTCGCGCCTGGAGCTGGAAAAGGAGCAGGACGAACTCCGCCGCGAAATCGAGGCACTCGAAGCCATTCTGGCCTCCGACGAATTGCTCCGCGACCTTGTCTCGGGAGAGCTGGGAGTCATCGCGGAGAAGTACGGCACTCCGCGGCGAACGGTGCTGTTGGAATCAGAAGCTGTCTCTCCCACCGTCGCTGCGTCCCTGGCGGCCGCACCGGGCCCCAAGGGGAAGGCCGCAGCCCTACCCCTGGAGATTCCGGACGACCCCTGCTGGGCCTTGCTGAGTACCTCCGGGCAGATTGCCAGGACCTCCAACCAGGAGCCGTTGGCCGAGGCCGGTCCCCGGGCCAAGCACGATGTGTTCCGGTCCGTGGTCAAGACCACCGCCCGGGGAGAGATTGGTGCCGTGACATCGCAGGGCCGGATGCTGCGCCTGCAGGTGATGGACATGCCTGTGCTGCCACCGGTCTCCGGGCTTCCCAACCTGGCCGGAGGCGTGCCCGCCAAGGACTTCATCACCTTGCTCAAGGGCGAAACCCTGGTGGCCTTCGTTCCCCTCGACTCGGTCCTGGCAATCGGTACGGTCCAGGGCGTCGTGAAGCGCGTTCAGCCGGACTACCCGCTGAACCGCGAGGACTGGGAGATTATCGCCCTTAAGGACAAGGACTCGGTTCTTGCCGTGGAACCGGCACAGGAGGACGACGTCGATCTCGTGTTCGTGACCAGGCAAGCCCAGCTGCTTCGGTTCAGTGCCTCCAACGTCCGTCCGCAGGGACGCACCGCTGGCGGCATGGCCGGCATCAAGCTTGCCGCCGGAGATGAAGTGATCCACTTCGGCGCCGTGCGCGCCAACGATCCTGCCGCCGTCGTGGTCACCATTGCAGGGACCAACGGCGCACTGCCGGGCACGGCGCCCGGCACCGCCAAAGTGACGGCGTTCGAAGAGTACCCGGCAAAGGGCCGGGCAACTGGCGGCGTGCGCGTCCACCGGTTCCTCAAGGGCGAAGACACCCTGCTGCTGGCATGGGCGGGGCACGGTCCGGCCAAGGCGGCGTCCGCGGCCGGAGTGGCACGGGCGCTTCCGCATGAGCACGGACGAAGGGACGGCTCCGGCGTTCCGTTGTCCCAGCCGGTCGAGGCCATAGGTCCAAGCATGGTGTGGACCGACACAGCAGAGTAGCCGCAGCAAAGGCCGGGGGTTCCAAACCCCCGGCCTTTTCTCTTCTGCGGCCATGAAGCCACTGTCCGGTCTAGCCGGTTTGGTTCAGGCTCAGGATGTTTCCCTCGCTGTCCAGGAACCACGCCGCCTTCTCCCCATCCGGCATGGTGGCGACGCCGTCCTCGGTCTTCAAGCCAGGGAAGTCGTAGTCTTCAAACGTGACTCCCCTGCCGCGGAGTTCCTCCACGGCGGCTTTGACATCACTGACCATCCAACCCATCTGCGTGTTCTTCGCCGACCCGGCATTGGAGGTCTGGTAAATGAAGAACCCCGTTCCATCGCCGCACCTGTACTGCAGGTTGTCATCGGCGTCCGGATTTTCGGGTTCGAGTCCGAGTTTCTCGCTGTAATACGAGCGTGCCCGGGCGATATCCTGTGCCGGTAGGACGGCACCAACCTGCTGATCCTTGAGCATTTTTTCTCTTTTCCGGCTCTCCTCCCGGAACGAACTTTACTCTTGGGCGGGTTGCTAAGTAATTGGAAAACGACACCATATTTCAGCCCCTCCGGGGGCTGTGCCACGGATCGGCTTAGACTGGCCGCATGCCGATCATCCCTGATGAAAAAGACTGGACCTGGGTACTCTCCGAGCCTTGCCCGGAATGTGGTTTCGACCCCTCCACGGTGACGCCCGCGACCGTGCCGGGCACCGTCCTGAACATGCTCCCCCGCTGGCGGGCAGTCCTGCGGCGCGAAGACGCAACGGAACGGCCGAACGACCACACCTGGTCTCCGCTGGAGTACGCCTGCCACGTCCGCGATGTCTTCAGCCTCTTCGACCAGCGGCTGAACCTGATGCTCACCGAGGACGACGCCCGCTTCGCCAACTGGGACCAGGACCAGGCCGCGATCGAGGGTGAGTACGATTCCGCGGACCCCCGTGCCGTGGCTGACGAACTTGAGGCGGAGGGCACCGTGATCGCAGAGTCCTTTGCCCGTGTCGTGGAGGATGACTGGCAGCGCACGGGCACCCGCAGCAACGGCTCCACGTTTACGGTGCTGACGTTTTCCCAGTATTTCCTGCATGACGTGGTCCACCACCTGCACGATGTTGACGGCTAGGAATGCTGACGGCTGGGAATACGGTGCCGAGGGGTGGAAGCTAGAGCATCTTCTCCCACGTCATACTGCGGTTTACCGGCGTGTAGCCCATGCCCAGGTAGAGCTGCAACGCTCCTGTGGGGTTGGCTGAGTCCACATCCAGCGACGCCACATCCATCCCGGCCGTGACATAACGGCGCATGGCGTCAGCCAGCAAGGCCTGGGCGATTCCACGGCCACGGTAGGCACGCCGAACCCCGAGGAGCTCCGTGTACCCTTCCTTGAAGCCACGCTCCTCGGCCGAATCGGGATCGTGGCTTGTCAACTGGTAGCCGGCCACTGTGCCCGTGGAACCGTCGATGACCACCGCGCTGAGATCGTGCCGTCCAGTGGGTTCCTCAATGGTGAACCGCCACGATTCCCCGTCCCGTGGTTCACTCCCCCAGTGGTCCCGGAAAGCATCGTTATGGGCCAGGCGCACGGGCTCGAAAAGCGAGGCGTCCAGTGTCCTCAGCTCAAGCCCCTCGGGCAAGGGTGCATCCGGAAGTTGACCCTCCAACGGCCTGTGCATTTCGTTGAACCACCGCACTGCACCATAGCCGTGCCCCATCAGGAGTTTTACCTGGTGTTCGTGCTGTTCTTCGGTCTGGATACGGATCCGGGGCGGGGTTGCCGGATGGCCGGCGGCGGCATCAGCTGCAAAGCGGCGCCGGGCCTGCTCCTCTTGCCACAAAAGGACCGCCGAGCCGATGCCGCGTTGCTGCCACTCCGGGTCGACGCATGCCATGCCGGTGGCTTTGTCGCCGTCGGGATTCTTGGCGATCCGGCCGTAGGCGCGGGCCACGCCGTCGTCGTCCAGGCCCAGCAGCGTATGCGTGGGCGGTGGGTTCTTGGTGGATTCAAGGATGTGGACGAGGTCGCCGCGCTTCTCGTACCAGACAGGATGTTCGACGGCGGCCGTTCGGGCAATCAGTGCGGCCCAACCCTCCAGGTCCGCCACGGTGGCCGGCCGCCACTGTAAACCTGTGGCTTCGGGGTCGGGCATGGCGTCGCGTTCGGCGTCGAAAGACATGCCCTCAGGTTACTGAGCAGTAGACCTTCCTGCCAGCTCCGCCGCGCCCGGCCCTGGCACCGGACTTCCGGCTGCGGACAGCTCAAGGCGCGCGTCTGCGGGGTCGATGTCATCGGGATTGTGGGTGACCAACACCACCGTTACGTCCTTGAGTCCCTTCCTCAGGACAGCCATCATTTCCCGTGCGGATCCTGCGTCCAGGTGGGCTGTTGGCTCGTCCAGCAACAAGACGGAGGCACCAGTCAGCAGCGTACGGGCCATGGCGAGGCGCTGCCGCTCGCCACCGCTGAGGAATGATCCGCCCGAGCCAATGCGGGCGTCCAGCCCACCCGGCAGGGCCATCACAACATCATCAAGCCCGACGGCGGCCAGCGCCTTGTGCATCTCATCCTCGCCGGGTTTTTGGCCGGCTGGCCTGCTGAGCAACAGGTTGCCCCGGACGGTGGAGTCGAAGAGGTGCGCTTCCTGCGGGCACCAGGCCGCTGTACCAGTCAGTGTGGCCGTTCCCCCTGTGAGCGGCAGGAAACCCAGGAGGACAGAAAGGAGCGTGGACTTGCCCGCGCCGGAAGGTCCCGTAACGGCCAGCCAGCGGCCCGGCTCCGCAACAGCGTTGAGTCCGGAGAAAACCACAGGTCCTCCGGGCCAGGCTGCGGAAGCAGCGTGCAGTTCCAGTCCCTGCTTTCCGGGCCGGTCAGCCAAAGTCAACGGACCGCCGTCGTGGTCTTCCTGGTCGTTGTTCACGCCGGAACCGTCCACGGCGTCCAAGGCACCGGCGGCCGCCACTTTCCCAAGGACGGCTGCGAGCGCGGGCGCCTGGCGGACGGCGGAGACGATGCCCCCGAAGGGTTCCATGAGGGCCAGCTGCATCAGGACAATAACGGCCACCAGTTCAGGGGCGGCCGCCCCGTCCAGCACGGCAGGGGCGCTGAGTACTCCTGCCCAAAGGGCCGCCAAAGAGCATCCAAGGACGATCACCGCCTGCCCCAGGCCTTCGGCCCATGCAGAGCGCTTGGCCGACGCCGTGGCCGCCCGGTCCTTGGCTCCAAGGGAGGTGATCACCTGTTCGCCTACATTGTTGGCGTGAAGCTCGGCGCGGGCGTCGAGTGCGGCAGCGACGCCCCGCAGCACCACGGAGCGCATTTGCTGGCCGGCTTTCGCGGCGTTGTGGTCGGCCAGGACGGCAAGCAGCGGAGCCACTGCCAGGCCAACCATGGAGGCAAGCAGCACGGCAGGCAGCGCGGCCGGCAGCACGATGCCGGTGGCAAGGATTGCGGCACCACCTACGGCCACGGCGGTGACAACGGGCAGCGCGACCCTCGGCAGGAGGTCCCGGAGCGTGTCGACGTCATCCACGATCGAACCCAGGACGTTGCCGCCTTGGAGCAGGCGGCGAAGGGACAGTGCCCGGCGGCTGAGGGTAGCCCACAGCACCCCTCGCAGGCGCGTCATGGCAGCGAAGACGGCGTCGTGGGTCAGGAGGCGTTCGCAGTACCTGAGGACTGCGCGCCCGATGCCGAAGAACCGGACACCCACGATGGCGCCCAGCAGGTACAGGATGGGTGGTTGCTGGCTGGCCCTGATGATGAGCCAGCCGGACAATCCGGACAGGGCCACGGCGAAAAGTGCCGCGAGAACTGCCACCACGCCTGCGGCGGCGAACTTCCAACGGACGGGTTTCAAAATGGCCAGCAGCCGCTTCAGGTTTCTGGCGCTGCCGCCAAGGGGGCGATCACTCGTGGCGTGGAGACCGGTTCCGGGTCGGACCGGCTCGGGTCGGACCGGCTCCGTCGCCCGGTCCATTGACTGTGCCGGATCTATTGACTGTGCCGGAGCCGCTGCGGCACCTGCAGCCGTAACTTCCCCAACCGCCACGGAGGCCGCCTGCGGGTTGCCAAGGGGCACCAGGTGGTCCGCGAGCGCGCGGGTGGCCGCGTCATGGGCCACGAGGATCACGGTGGCGGTGCCACGAAGGGACTCGATGGCGCGACGGACCGCGCCGGCGGAGATGTCGTCCAGGTGCGCAGTGGGCTCATCGAGCAACAGCAGGGTTGCGCCTGCTTCCACTCGCGCGAGGCCACGGGCCAAGGCGACCCGCCGCAACTCCCCCGGGCTGAGTTCGGCCGGGTGCTTGGCGGCCAGGTGGCCCGCGGAAGCGTTCTCCAGTACACGTGCCACGGCCTGGTCCGCATTACCGACGTATCCCTCGAGGTAGAGCTCGACCTCTTGCCGGACGGTGTCGCAGGCCATGACAGGGTGCTGGGGAACCCACGCGACCCTCCCGGGCTGCGCCCCGGTGATGCGCCCTGTGACTGCGGCACCCGGACCCTGCCCGAGGAGCCCGGCGATGACCTTGAGGACGGTGCTCTTGCCAGTGCCGCTGGCGCCGTCGAGGGCTGTGATGCTTCCCTGCGGTGCGGTGAAAGCCAGGGGCCCGACGGCGGCCGCGGACCTGCCGGTGTACCTCACCATCAGGCCGCTGACCACAACGTCTTCGTGGCCCTTCCCTGCGGTTTCCGGCAGCGGTTGGGCGATGGGTGCTTCCAGTACGGTATTGGTGGTTTCCAGGGCTGCCCGACCGTCGTCGCTGGCGTGGTGGGCGGTCCCAAGTTCCCGCAACGGCAAGTAGCAATCGGGGGCAAGGATCAAGGCCAGGAGGCCCGCTTCCAGCGCCATGTCCCCTGCCACCAGCCGTACGCCAATGAAGACTGCCACCACGGCAACGGAAATGGTGGCGATGAGCTCCAGGGCAAGGGCGGACAAGAATGCGGTGCGGAGGGTGCCCATGGTCCGGATGCGGTACTGCTCGGAGATGTCTTCCAAGGCGGCCCGCTGCTCGCTGGCACGGCCCAGGCCCACCAGCACGGGCAACCCCTTGGCGAGTTCAAGGATGTGGCCGGAGAGTTTCCGCAGGGTGGATTGCGCATCCCGGACACTGTCCTCTGTGTGCCTGCCGATCAGCACCATGAACAGCGGCACCAACGGCACCGTCAGGACGATCACCACGGCACTCACCCAGTCGGCAAAGAGGATCCGCGCCCCGATCAACAGCGGAACCGTGGCGCAATTGACCAAGGCAGGCAGGTACTGGGTGTAGTAGTCGTCCAGCGCATCCAGTCCGCGCGTGGCCAGTATCGCCAGGCCGCCGTCGTTCATTCCCTCAACCGGAGCCGAGCCGGCGTCGTCCAGGGACCGCCTTAACAAACGGGCCCGCAGTTCCTCCTTCACGCCCAGGGCGGCGTGCCGTGCCGCAATGCCCTGGCCCCACACCGTCAAGGACCTCAGCACCGCGCCTACCGCGCCCCAGAACAGGCCGTCGCTCCAGCTGTCCGAGCCCGTCGCGAGGCCGGCGAGCATCACTGCGACAGCCTGCGCCATGAGGACAAGGGACAGAGCCTTGAGCGCGGACATCAGCCCTATGGCGTACAGCGCCGAACGGGTGGCCGTTCCGGAGGGAAAGACGGGTTTCATGGGGCGGCTAGTCTCCCGGTTGCGTGGTCTTGGTCGGCGCCCCGCCGTCCTTGGAAACGAGTACCTTTGCCGCGATTGCGGGCAGGAAGCCGTGCGCTTCGGGGATGTGCGCCGCACTGACACGCCGGCGGAAGACCCAGTACGTCCAAGCCTGGTAGGCGATGACCAGCGGCAGTCCGACTGCGGCCACAATGCTCATCAAGCCCAGGGTGTAGTCCGAGGACGAAGCATTGGAGATGGTCAGGTTGAAGGCAGGATCGATCGTGGAGGGAATGACGACCGGGAAGGCCGCTCCGAAGATCGAGCCCGTGGCGAAGACAATGAACGCCCCCAGGGCGCCGAAGGCCCGCCCCTCCGAGCCTGCGCGGGCCAATGTCCACGCCAGGACCACGGCGACGACGGCAGCGGCTACCAAGGCCCACGTCCACGGCTTGCCGCTGAGGAACTGGACCGAAACCATCCAGCCGAACATCGGCAACACTGCTGCCGGTACCAACCGCACAAACCAGCGGCGGGCGCGGTGCCGCACATCGCCGTCGGTCTTCAGGGCCAGGAACGCCAGCGCGTGCACCAGCGCAAAGGCCACGACGCCGAACCCGCCCAGCAGCGCATAGCCGCTGAACCAGGACATCGGGCCGCCTTCCCGGTCGCCGTTGGCGTTCAGCGGTAGGCCGGTAGTGGTGAGCGCGAGCGCCGCACCGATGCCGAAAGCAGCAACGAAGGAACCGATCGCGATCGCCCAGTCCCAGCGGTTGCGCCAGCGTTCGGAGTCCACCTTGCCGCGGTATTCGAAGGCAACAGCCCGGAAGATCAAGGCCGCCAGGACCGCCAGCAGGGGCAGGTAAAGGGCCGAGAACAAGGAGGCATACCAGAGCGGGAAGGCGGCGAAGGTGGCCCCGGCCGCGGTCAGCAACCAGACTTCGTTGCCGTCCCACACCGGACCAATGGTGTTCAGGAGGACGCGCCGGTCAGTGTTGTTGCGGGCGAAGAGCTTCATGAGCATGCCGACTCCGAGGTCGAAACCCTCAAGGAAGAGGTAGCCGGTCCACAGAACGGCGATGGCCACAAACCAGATGGTTGGCAACAGTTCCATTGTCAGTTTCCCTTGGCTTCTAGTAGGCGAACGCCAGGACGTCGTCGCCGGGCTTGTCCGGAGTGTCGTTGTCTTTGTCGTGCCGTTCGCTGTCAGCGTCTTGGTGGGTGTGCGCCGGTTCCGGCATCGCCGAGGCAACTCCACCGCGCACGTACTTGACCAGCAGCCTCACTTCCACCACCAGCAATACGGCGTAAATGGCCGTCAGCACCACCAGCGAGGTCATGATCTCGCCTGCGCTGACGCCGGGCGAGACTGCCGCGGCGGTGAACATGAAGACCTGGTCGATGCCGTTCATGTCCGGGTTGGGCGCAACGACGAATGGTTGCCGTCCCATCTCGGTGAAGATCCAACCGGCCGCGTTGGCGCCAAAGGGGGCCAGAATACCGAAGACCGCGAGCCGCATCAGCCACTTGGACTCGGGCACAACGCCCTTGCGGGTCACCCACAGTGCCAACAGGGCGGCGAGGGCTGCGATGCCACCAAACCCGATCATCATGCGGAAGCCCCAGTAGGTCACTTCCATGACGGGAACGTACTGGATTTCCTGTCCGGCACGGTCGCCGTAGAGCGGGTTGTCCGGAAGGTGCGTGCCGTACTTTTCCTTGTACTCACCCAGGAGGCTGTTGACGCCCTTCACCTCGGTGGTGAAGTCGCCCTTCGCCAGGAAGGAAAGGATGCCGGGTACCTCGATGACGGCCACAATGTCATCGCAGTTCTTGGCACCGAGGTTGCCCACGCTCAGGACCGAGAAGCCTGTGCCGTCGTGGCAGGCAGCTTCGGCCGCAGCCATTTTCATGGGTTGCTGTTCAAACATGAGCTTGCCTTGGAGGTCGCCGGTGATGGCCGTTCCTGCGAAGGAAATCATGGCCACTACGGCGCCGATCCGCAACGACTTCATCCAGACTGTGTAGTCCGCTTTGTCCCTGCCCGGGATATCCCGGGCATCCCCGGGAATGATCCGGCCATCCTTGCCCATGGTGTCGATGCCGTCGTGGCGACGACGCCACAGGTGGTACCAGGCGATACCCAGGAGGAAGGCGCCGGCCACGCCCAGTGCGCCAAACAGCGTGTGGGGTACTGCGACCAGCGCGGTGTTGTTGGTGAAGACGGCCCAGGCGTCGGTCATGACGGGGCGTCCGTCCACCATCTCGACTCCCACAGGGTGCTGCATCCACGAGTTGGCCACAATGATGAAGTAGGCGGAGAAAACAGAACCGATCACCGCGATCCACAGGCAGGCCAGGTGCACGCCCCGCTTGAGTTGCTTCCAGCCGAAAATCCACAGCCCCAGGAACGTGGACTCCACGAAGAAGGCCAGCAGCGCCTCCAAGGCAAGCGGGGCGCCGAATACGTCGCCCACGAAGCGGCTGTACTCACTCCACGCCATCCCGAACTGGAATTCCTGGACGATGCCGGTGGCTACGCCCATGATGAAGTTGATCAGGAAGAGCTTTCCCCAGAACTTGGTCATGCGCAGGTACTCGGGCTTGCCCGTGCGGTACCACATGGTCTGGATGATGGCCACGACCAGGCCGAGGCCAATGGTGAGGGGCACCATCATGAAGTGGTAGACGGTAGTAATACCGAATTGCCAGCGTGCGATTTCCAAGGCGTCCATGGCTGTCCTTTGTGCGGTGGACCGAAGTACGATGACGTTACTTCTACGTAGCGTAGAAAACTTCTCTTCTACACAGTGTAGAACAAATGCCGCGCAACGAAACCCATTCTTCAAGTGGCATCGGCCACGCGCAAGGGGTGGATCCGTAGCGCGGCGCGCCGACTGTTCTACCTCACGTAGAATGAAGGCTGGAAAAGCGGTAGATTTATGGTGGAATGTTGGATCATCGCTCCCGGCCGCAGTCACCCTGCGGCGGGAAGCGGAAGGTAGGGAAGTATCGATGGCAAGTCTTGGGGAACTCGAACGGGCAGTGATGGACTTGCTCTGGGCAGGCCAGGAAGCTGCAACCGCCAATACCCTGCGTGATCTCCTTGCGCAGGATTCCGAGGCCGGCGACGGCACGGCAGGCCATCAAGGCAAAGACCTGGCAGTAACCACTGTCCTGACTGTGCTCTCGCGCCTGGAAAAGAAGGGCCTCGTGGAACGCGAACGCGGAACGCGCCCGCACCGTTACCAGGCAGTTTCCAGCCGCGCCGACCACACGGCCGAACTCATGCACGAGGTCCTGGGCTCCGCTCCCGACCGCGAGGCTGTCCTTGCCCGCTTCATTGGCTCCGTCACCGAAAGTGAAGCCGCTACCCTGCGCAAACTGCTCGGCTACAATTAGCCACTATGTTCTGGACCTCATACCTGCTTGCGGTCCTGGCATTGATTCTGGCGTGGCCGGTGCCGGTCCTGTTGTCGCGGGCACAATGGCCGGCACGCTCCCCCTTTACTGCCATGGTGCTGTGGCAGGCCATAGCACTTGCCGGTGGATTGTCCATGATTGGCGCCATGCTCGTGTATGGGCTGGAGCCCATTGGTGAGAATCTCCTTGCGGGACTCAGAAGCCTCGCCGGGATGGTTTTCAACAACGAACCAACCACCGCGCTGGGCTTCTGGCACCTTTTTGCCCTCTCCGCCGCGGCCCTTCTGACAGCCCACCTGGTTTTCACCCTGCTGCTGACGTACTACAAGATCGAACGCCAGCGCCGCAGGCACAGGGAACTCCTTGCCCTCCTCGCGTCGCCGTCCGACGACGGCCCCGGAACAGTGGTGATCAATCACGAGTCGCCGGTTGCCTACTGCCTGCCCGGCGGCGCACGTTCGGTTACTGTCCTGTCCGATGGGCTCATGGCCGCACTCGACCCTGCCGAGCTCCGGGCCGTGCTCATCCACGAGAATGCGCATCTTTCCCAGCGCCACGACCTCCTGCTGTGGGCTTTCGCGGCATGGCGACAAGCTTTGCCCTGGTTTCCCACCACCCGGCTTGCCCAAACAGCCGTGAACTCGCTGATCGAAATGCTGGCCGACGACGTCGCACTCCGGACCGAGAGCAAAGGGACGCTCATCAAGGCAATCGCCATTGTTGCCAGCGGAAGCTCACAGCCTGCCGTCAGCGCGGCTGCTCTGAGGGGTGGCGGGGCCGTCGTCGAAGGCAACGGGGTCAGCGCCACTGGAGGTGCCGATTCACCACGCACGACGGCGTCACGCGTCAGCCGCCTGCTCTCGCCACAGCCTCCCCTCACCAGGGGCCTGCGGGCACTCGTCCTTGTTGCCTCGGCACTGCTACTGGCCGTCCCCACGGCACTGTTGATCGTGCCGGGGCTGCTGGGGTAACAGGGCCTGCAGGCTTTTGCGGCCCTGCTATTCGGGGAGCATGACCTCGTAGACCTGGGACGCGAACCCATCCAGGGCTTCCCCGCAAAGGGCCAGCTGCTCCGCAGCCTCCCCGGCCTGGGGAAGATGGAGGACATCGCGTGATTTCAGCTCCCGGAACCAACGTTTCAGCCGCTCAAGGCTCTGTTCTTCTTCCTCAAGCTCAGCGAAAGTGAACTTTTCCTGGGCGATCTCCTTGGCGATCTCGGCCGCGAATTTGCGGCAATCGGCCATGAACTCGGCCCATTCTTCCTGCCGCGCGGCTTCATAGGCTTCCCTGAAGTTCTGTCCGCCCTCCTGGCGCGGCACCGCATCCACCAGAGTCCAAGTGCCATCACCTTTGGCGACCAGCTCTCCTGCGCGTCTCAGGCCCTCATCAAAGGCCGGGTGGGCCGGAAGCAGCCACGTGCCAGGCGTCAACGGCACAGCGCCGATCCGCCGCAACTCCCGCCAAACAGCCACGCGGTGCCTCGAGGGTTGCGACGGTACCTGTACCAGGATCAGCAGCCAACGTTCGTCAATCACAATAGCGAATGTAGCAGCTGTTACATTTGAAGCGTGAATCCCCCAGAAACAACCAACCCGCCACACACGATGCCCCACCACCGATGGCCCCTCTATGCCGCGGGTTTCACGACGGCGTTCGGTGCCCATGCCGTGGCCGCGGGACTTGGCGCCGAAAGCGCGGACATAGGGCTGAGCCTTCTGGGCCTGGGTATCCTGCTTGCCCTGTACGACATCGCCGAGGTCTTCCTCAAGCCGGTCTTCGGCGCCCTGAGCGACCGCATCGGGCCCAAGCCGGTGATTGTGGTTGGGTTGCTGGCCTTTGCAGCGGCCTCTTTGATCGGGCTGTGGGCCGATCAGCCCGCCATGCTCGCAGCAGCCAGGCTCGGACAAGGCATGGCGGCGTCTGCCTTCTCACCGGCATCCTCCGCCAGTGTTGCCCGGCTCGCAGGCAGCAGGACCGGCCACTATTTCGGGCGATACGGATCTTGGAAAGGCTTCGGCTACGCGATAGGACCGCTGCTGGGAGCCCTCGCAATCATGGCGGGGGGCTTCGGGCTCCTGTTTTCCGTCCTGTCCGGGTTGGCACTCGTGATAGCCGCATGGACAATCATTTCCATGCCGCGCCTGGATCCGTTGCCCAGGACCCGCTACACCCTCGTGGACCTCTGGCGACAAAGCACCGAAAAGTCATTCCTGGGTCCCACGCTGGTACTGGCTGCCGCTACGGGCGCACTCGGCGCGGCCGTCGGCTTCCTTCCCGCCCTGGCAGCCAGGGAAGGACTCGGCACCACCGGGAGCGTCGCCGTCGTGACTGTACTGGCCGTCGCGTCCTCCGCGGTCCAGCCACGCATCGGCGCCCTGAGGGACCGCGGCGTACTGGCGGACCGGCCGGGGATGATCGCCGGACTGTCCTCCATCGCCCTCGGTGCCTTGGTTGCCGCCGTTTTGCCGGGGGGGCTATGGACCTACGCGGCGGCAGTCCTGATCGGACTGGGGATAGGCGTTGCCACGCCACTTGCCTTCGCCCACCTCGCAGATTCCACGCCCAAGGAGAGGCTCGGACGGACCATGGGATCGGCCGAACTCGGACGCGAACTGGGGGACGCCGGAGGTCCCCTGCTGGTGGGCGGTGTCGCCGTGGCAGCAGGATTGCCATGGGGGCTCGGTGCGCTGGCCCTGCTGGTGGGCGCGGCAGCCTTCGCCGCCCCCGGAGCCGCCACCACCCGCGAACCGTCGGCGCAGGAGCCCCGCTGACGGCAGGCGGCAGCTAGGCGTCGATGCGCTCCCGGTCCAGGGTTGCCGCCCCGGCGATAATGAATTCCTTGCGCGGAGCCACATCTGAGCCCATCAGGAGGTCGAACACTTCTTCTGCGCGCTGGGCACTGTCGATACCCACTTTCCGCAGGGTCCTGTGGCGGGGGTCCATGGTGGTTTCAGCCAACTGCTGGGCGTCCATTTCGCCCAAGCCCTTGTAGCGCTGGATGGGCTCTTTGTACCGCTTGCCTTCTTTGACCAGCTTGGCGAGAAGGACGTGGAGCTCGGCCTCCGAGTAGGTGTAGATCATTTCGTTGGCCTTCTGGCCCGGATTGATGACTTCCACGCGGTGCAGCGGTGGGACCGCGGCGAAGACGCGGCCGGCCTCAACCATGGGCCGCATGTACCGGAAGAAGAGCGTCAGCAGCAGAGTGCGGATGTGGGCGCCGTCCACGTCGGCGTCCGTCATGAGGATCACCTTGCCATACCGAGCCGCATCAATGTCGAAGCTTCGGCCGGAACCGGCACCCACCACCTGGATCAACGCCGCACATTCAGCGTTGGACAACATGTCCCCTACAGATGCCTTCTGGACGTTCAGGATCTTTCCGCGGATGGGCAAGAGGGCTTGGAAGTCCGAGGACCGCGCCAGCTTGGCTGTTCCGAGCGCGGAGTCACCTTCCACAATGAACAGTTCGGAGCGTGCGACGTCATCGGTGCGGCAATCGGCCAGCTTGGTGGGCATGGACGAGGTTTCCAGCGCATTCTTGCGGCGCTGGGTTTCCTTGTGGACGCGGGCCGAGATGCGCGATTTCATCTCGCTGACCATCTTCTCCAACAGGAGCGCCGATTGGGCTTTGTCGTTGCGGTTGGCCGAGTTCAGCCGCGCGGTGATTTCCTTCTCAACAACCTTGGCCACAATCGCCCGAACGGCTGACGTGCCCAGGATCTCCTTGGTCTGCCCCTCGAACTGGGGCTCAGCCAGGCGCACGGTCAGGACTGCCGTCAGGCCCGCAAGGATGTCGTCTTTTTCGATCTTGTCATTGCCGGCTTTGAGCTTGCGGGCATTTGTCTCAACGGCCTTGCGGAAGGTCTTCAGGAGGGCAGCTTCAAAGCCCGACTGGTGGGTGCCACCCTTGGGAGTTGCGATGATGTTGACGAAGCTGCGCATGGTGGTTTCGTAGCCGATACCCCAACGCAGGGCGATGTCGACTTCGCAGTCACGCTCCACTTCGGCGATCTTGCTGTGCCCGTTCTCATCCAGCACAGGAACGGTTTCCTTAAACTTCCCGGATCCGTGAAGCCGCCAAACGTCGGTGACGCCGGAGTCCGCCGCCAGGAATTCAACAAACTCACTGATGCCTCCGTCGTGGTGGAACACTTCCTCGTGGACGCCGTGCTCCCCCGGGGTGCCGGCCAGCTTGCGCTCATCACGGACGGTGATCTTCAGGCCCGGCACAAGGAACGACGTCTGGCGCGCGCGGGCCGCGAGGTCGTCGTAGGAGAACTTGGCATCCGGCGTGAAAATCTGGCGGTCCGCCCAATAACGGACCCGCGTCCCCGTGACACCACGCTTCGCCTTGCCCACGACGTCCAGCACTGAATCCTCGACGAACGGCTCGAACGCGGAATCGGGCCCGGTCTTGGAACCCTGGTCAAGGAACCGGCCAGGCTCGCCCCGACGGAAGGACATTTGATACGTTTTGCTGCCGCGGTCCACCTGGACATCGAGGCGGCTGGACAAGGCGTTGACCACTGAAGCGCCCACGCCGTGCAGACCGCCGGAAGCCGTGTAGGAGCCGCCACCGAACTTTCCGCCCGCGTGCAGCTTGGTGAAGACGACTTCGACGCCGGACAAGCCCGTCTTGGGTTCGACGTCTACGGGGATGCCACGGCCGTCATCGTGAATTTCCACGGAATTGTCCGCGTGCAGGATGACTTTGATGTCATGTCCGAAGCCGGCCAGGGCTTCATCCACCGCGTTGTCGATGATTTCCCAAAGGCAGTGCATGAGGCCACGGGAGTCGGTGGAGCCGATGTACATGCCCGGGCGCTTGCGGACCGCTTCCAGCCCCTCAAGGACAGAAAGATGCCGGGCGTTGTATTCAGAACTCGGTGCCACGTGGGGGTGTGCTCCTTCGGGGTATATCTCAAGGTGTATCTGAGCGTGCTTCCCAGCCGTATTTCGCTGGTAATTCAAGGCAAACACTGCCCATACTAGGCTAGCCGCGACGCCCCTCGGGCACGGGTTGCCACTCCCGGCGATCAGGAATCCGCATCATGACGTTATGCACATGTGATACGCGGACAGCGAAAGTGACCCATCCTTGCCATGGATCTGCGTCGAATGCTGGTTATATGGATGTACAGAACTACTAAGGAGGCCGACATGACAACAGCAGTTGCAGACCGCACACTGAACGCCGCTGACCGGTGCGATCGTTGCGGAGCCCAGGCGTATGTCCGCGTTGTACTCGAGTCCTCCGGCGGTGAGCTGCTTTTCTGCGGCCACCACGCACGTGCAGTTGAAGCCACGCTCCGGCCCATGACTTCGGACTGGCATGATGAGACCGAGCGCCTCAATGAGAAGGCACCCGTCCCCGTCGACTAGGCAGGGCAGCCGGCAACAGTCCGGATCCACATCGAGCCGAAAGGGCTCCTCCCCATTGGGGAGGGGCCCTTTTGCTGTGCGATATACGTGTGCGCCATCCGTCTTGCCCCAGTTCCGCTGGGGCGTGGCCCCTAGGGTCATTGCAGGAAAGCGGCCCAGCCGGAACATCCGACTGGGCCGCTCTCGCGCATGCTTGGAACCGTTTAGTCCAGGTAGTCCCGCAGTACCTGCGAGCGGGACGGGTGACGCAACTTGGACATGGTCTTGGATTCGATCTGGCGGATGCGCTCACGCGTGACTCCGTAGACCTTGCCGATTTCGTCTAAAGTCTTCGGCTGGCCATCGGTGAGGCCGAAGCGCATGGCCACAACACCTGCCTCACGCTCGGAGAGCGTGTCCAGGACGGAGTGCAGCTGCTCCTGCAGGAGCGTGAAGCTCACTGCGTCTGCGGGAACAACAGCCTCGGAGTCCTCGATCAGGTCACCGAACTCGGAGTCGCCATCCTCACCCAGGGGGGTGTGCAGCGAGATGGGCTCGCGACCATACTTCTGGACCTCGACGACCTTCTCGGGTGTCATGTCCAATTCCAGTGCCAACTCTTCAGGCGTAGGCTCGCGGCCCAGGTCCTGAAGCATCTGGCGCTGAACGCGGGCCAACTTGTTGATGACTTCCACCATGTGAACCGGGATGCGGATTGTCCGGGCCTGGTCGGCCATGGCGCGGGTAATCGCCTGGCGGATCCACCACGTGGCGTACGTGGAGAACTTGAAGCCCTTGGTGTAGTCGAACTTCTCCACAGCGCGGATAAGGCCGAGGTTTCCTTCCTGGATCAGGTCCAGGAAGAGCATGCCGCGCCCGGTGTAACGCTTGGCAAGCGAGACAACCAGGCGGAGGTTGGCCTCGAGGAGGTGGTTCTTAGCGCGCTTGCCATCGTGGATGACGAACTCGAGCTCACGCTTGAGCTTGGGATCCATGGATCCGTCATCTGCATTGATCTTTTCCTCAGCAAAGAGGCCGGCCTCGATGCGGAGTGCCAAATCGACTTCCTGCTCGGCATTCAGCAGGGCGACCTTGCCGATTTGCTTCAGGTAGTCCTTGACGGGGTCTGCGGTTGCACCGGCGGACATGACCTGCTGAACAGGTGCGTCGTCGTCATCGGCGTCCGAGTAGACGAAGCCCGAACCGGACGGAGCAGCCTTGTCCTTGGCGGGAACTGCGCCGTCCTCGGTGTCGTCATCTCCGACTTCGACTTCCTCCGCTGCTGCGGGGTCGAAGTCTTCGTCCTCGGCGCTTTCATCGGCCTCGGAAGTGGAAGAGTCGTTCGCGGCTTCAGCTGCGGCCTTCGCGCCGGGCTTGGGTCCACGCTTCTTGGGTGCAGGCTTGTCAGAGTCGCCCTCTGAAGCCTTGTTGGCAGCACGTGTCGCAGGGCGCTTTGCCGACGTGGCCGCCTTCTTTTCCTCAGCGGACAATTCGGCCTGGGCGGCGGGTTCCTTCTCGACGGAAGACGGGGTCACAGAAAACCTTTCTAGCGGCGGTCTGTGGAATCACCATACGGGCAACACCACTATGACCCTGTCAAGTCCGCGATCAATTTCAAATGCGATCGCCGTCCGCAGAGTCTTTGAATATAACTCCCGACGACGCTGGGTTGTTCCCGTTTCCGGGCCTTCCCAGGCATTCAAACGCGGACCCAACCGGGTCTCGGCATCCATTGTCTCACGGTTTTGCAAAACGTACGCCTGAACGGCCGGCAGGTTCTACAGCGCGCCGCCCAGTGGGCCCTTCCATGCCGAGTCCGGACGGCGGGCCCACCCGCAGAGGGTGCCTTGTTCAAGAATTCCCGTCAACAGTTCCGCCAGCCGGTACCCCGGACGGGCATCTTCTGCCCGGCTGAGGCAAGCATGGGCCATGGAACCTTTCCCCTTGCACCAGTAGATCCATCCTTGGAGCGTCAGGGCCGCTGCTGCCACTTCCCCATGCTCACCCTCGACGGTCAGCCCCGCGAGGATCCCCTGTAGAACGTCGAGGTCGTTCCAGCGGGGCTTCTCCGGATACATGCCGAGCAGGACATCGCCATAAGTGTGGACATCCGCGGACCTGCGGGATCCGTTCGCCCGGGCAGCCTTGGCAGCCTTGGCAGCCTGGGGCCAGGCTTCACCAGAAGGCACGCCCAGTTCGCCGGGGTCGAAGGGGGCGGCGTCTGGGCCGTCCTCCGCGAAGAATCCAAAGCTTTCAGCTCCTGCCTTGGCCGAGCCGAGACCGGCCGCTGCCATCACGGCCACGGCATCACGCCACCCAGGCACTTTCAACGTGGTCCTGAGGAAACCGATGGTTCCTGCATCGGCACCAGGTTCCAACGGATTATTCCCCGAGGCCCTGGACACCGCATGCCGCCACACTGCCAGTACGGCATCCATGCAGGGTTCGCTGCGCCAACTGCCAAGGATCAGGTCCCCGAACCGCGCTTCCGCCTCAATCACGCCGGGATCGTGCGGCCCGGACCTGGCCAGGCGCAGTCCTTCGGTCCCTTTCCCCGGGGACGGCCCCACGACGCTCCCCTGATACACCAGTTCTGTGCTGAGGCGGCTCTCTTTGATCCGTTCCGCCGGTAGCCCGGGAAAGGGGCAACAGGCCTCATCCGTGCAGTTGGCGCCGCGCCAGTACTTGGTTCCCACCAACCAAGCTTCACGGACTACGAGGTCAACGTGGTCAAGGCTGCCGCGCAGGACGTCCAGCAACGGCGTGGTCCGGCTGATCACGGCGCCGTCGTTCCATCCCTCATCCGTATAAATGGCGAGAAGCACGCCGTTGGCGGCCTCGTCGGCGATCAGGTAGTCGCGGATTTGGGCGGCGAAGCAGGCCAGTCCGTCATCTGAACCCAAGGCGGGCAAGTCCACGCGGAGCGTGGCGCCCAGGACGTTGCCCTGCATGGTGATGGCCACGAGGCTGTCTTCGGGCCAGTAACCGAGCATGTGGGGTATGTAGCCAAGGATGTCTTCGGGCTGGTGGATGCTGAGCATTCTGTTGGTGGTCATGAATCCAGCCTGCGCACCAGCCGGTAACGGGAACAGGGACGAACTTCCGTATGTGGAAAAGCAGGCGGAACAACGTGGCCGTCGCGTCAGCGCCCTACTGTTCCCCCGCCGCCTTGGCACGCGCGTCACGGCGCCGTTCCAGGCGTTCACGACGTTGCCGCGCGAGTGCGGTTGCCAGTGGCGGCACGTGGATGCCTTGGGCGGCCATTTGCCGGCGGACTTTCCGCCGCGTCACCACAATGAGCATTGTTCCGAGGGCGAGCAGTAGGAACTGGACGCTGAGGGCAATCCGGAACGGTGCCAGTCCGTACAGCTCACCGCCGGAGAAGCCACTGGCATTCAGGAGGTCCAGCACCAAGCCAATCAGGTAGATCGCAATCAGCGCTGCAATGAAGCCGCCAACATTGACGATTCCCGTTGCCGTGCCGATCCGGTGCGAGGGATTGAAGGTGCGGGCGAAATCGAATCCGATCATGGATCCCGGGCCGCCAACGGCCAGCACTACCACCAAAATGACCAGGAGCCACAGTGGAGCGCGTTCAGGAAGAAGCAGCACGGCCGCCCAGGCCAGAGCCGTAGCGGTAGTGATCAAAAGGACCATTGCCGATCTTCGCATCGGGTGCCTGGACACAAACCTGCCAAAACCCGGTCCGGCAACAATGGCCGTCGCCACAAAAAGGGCCATTAAGGCAGAGACCGTTCCCGCGTCGAGCCCTTGGGCTGAGAGCAGGAAAGGATACCCCCATGTCATCGCGAAGAGGTTGCCGCTGAACTGGACGGTGAAGTGGCTCCACAGCCCAAGCCTGGTCCCCGGCTGCTTCCAGGCGCGGGAAAGTGAAACACCGGTGGCCCTCAAGCCTTGGGCCGAAGCCGTGGCGGGATGGCCGGGAGGTGCGTCCCGCAATAAGGACAGGACCAGGACCACGGCCAGTACCGACATCGCAGCCAAGGTCAGGAATGCCGGAGTCCACCCTGCCGAATGCAGCAGCAAGGCAAACGGAACCACGCTGAACAGCTGGCCCAACTGGCCGCACATTCCTGTCAGTTGGGTCACCAGGGGAACCCTGGCCGGCGCGAACCACAAGGGAACCAACCGGATAACGGAGATGAAGGTCATGGCGTCGCCGGCCCCCACGAGGACGCGGCCCAGGACACCCCCGGGAATGCTTTCAGCAAAAGCAAGTTGCAGTTGTCCCGCGGCCATGAGGACGGCGCCGCCGGCCACCATGACCCGGGACCCGAACCGGTCCACCAAAACACCCACCGGAATCTGCAAGCCCGCGTAGACCAACAGCTGCAACACGGTGAAAAAGGAGATAGCCGAAGCGCTGGCATGGAACCGCTCGGTCGCCTCCAAACCTGCCACGCCGAAGGACGTCCGCTGCGCTACAGCTACGAGGTAGGCGAAGATGCCTATGGTCCAGATCAGCCAGGCGCGGGGAGAAGTCACTCCTCAATTATGCCGGTCAAGCGATAAAGCTGATTTATTGAGGCGTGTCTTTACGTGCCAGGTACGCTTCCACAGCCGCACCGATGTCCTCAGCGTTGGGAAGCTCGTCATTCTCGTCGGCAAGCAGGGAGCGGCGGACTATTCCCTCGGACTTCTCGTCATAGCGGGACTCCAGGTTGGCCACCACCGCCTGCACTTCTTCGGATGCCTCGATCTGCTCGGCGATCTGCCGGCCCACTTCACGGCCCGCTTCGCGAAGGCGGTCGGTGGGAAGCATGAGGGACGTAGCAGCCCCCAGGTATTCCAGTCCTGCTACGGCCGCGGGCGGGTACTCGGCCTCGGCCAGGTAATGCGGAACGTGGATAACGTAGCCTGCGACGCTGCGCTCAGCCTCAGTGAGCCGAAGCTCGAGGATGTGCCCAATGGCAGCGGGAACCTCCACAGTTGGTTTCCAACTGGAAATTCCTTCGATGAGCTCAGGCCGGTTGCCGTGAACTGTCACGCCCACGGGGCGCGTGTGCGGCACAGGCATGGGGATGGAGTGGATCCACGTCACCAGGTTGACGTCCAGTTTCTCCACGATTCCCACCACAGCCCGGGCGAACCTCTCCCACTGCAGGTCCGGCTCAAAGCCCGCCAAAAGCAGGAACGGCTGGCCAAGCCCGTCCGTCAGCTTGTACAAGCCAAGCTTTGGCGCCTGGTAGTCCTGGAGGTGGTCTTCCACGAAGCTGATGTGGGGACGGCGCGAACGGTAGTCGATGAGTTGGTCGGCGTCGAACATGGCTACGACCTCGACGTCGGGGCCGTCCAGCAGTTCCGCATTGATTTGCCGGACCACATGACCGGCATCGGCAAATCCAGTGAATCCCATGACCAGGTCCAAGCCGCGGAGTTCAGGGCTGTGGAAGGTCTCGATGTTGCTCGCGTAGAGCGCTTCGGGGTCCAGGAGGGTGCCGGATATCCGTTCAAACACGGCGTATTCCTTTCACGGGGCTATTGGGGTCCCTGGTTCGGGATGGGTCTCTACCGGTACAACGCTGCACGTCGGGCAGGCATTCCTGCTTCGAATGTGCGGCAGCTCTCATTTAATTGCTGTCCGCGGGCGCCGAGAGACTACGATCGAAACGGGCCGACGTCCTCTTGCGACGCCGGGCCTGAAGACCAAGGCCGCCGTCGCACGTGGACGTCGGGCGCGTACCGGGGCAGGCCGCCAAACATGCGGCCCCGCCATGCAATGCAGAGAGAAGTGAGGACACATCCTCGTGGTCAAGACTACTGACATCATCCTGGGCATCATCGCCAAGGACCTGAAAAAGTCCCCCAGCGACGCACTTGTGATCGGAGTTGCGCAAGGCACCGACGGGCCGGTGCTGCTTGCCAATCCCCTCAGCGCCAAGGCTGCCGAGTCCGTTGCGGGCTCCCTGAAGCCCCTCGGCATCAGCGGCGCAGCCGACCAGGTCCACCGGCTTCCGGGCCTGCCCGAGACGGGTGCCGGAATCCTGGTCCTGGCCGGAGTTGGCAAGCTGGCCGACGCCGGCGCCCTCAGCGAAGAGGCGTTGCGCCGTGCCGCAGGATCCGCTGTACGCCAGCTGGCTGGGCTGTCCACCGTGACGCTGGCCTTCCCGACGCCGGCACTCGCCGATGTCGCGGCCGTCGCCGAAGGTGCCGCCCTGGGCGCCTACTCCTACACGGAGCACCGTTCCTCCACCGACGGGCTGAAGGCCCCGGTTGCGAAGGCCCAGATCTTCTCGGACGTGGATGCCAAGGCAGCGCAGCCGGCCCTCGACCGCGCTATCGTGCTGGCAGGGGCCGTCAACGCCACGCGCACGCTGGTGAACCAGCCCCCCAGCCACCTCTACCCGGAGACGTTTGCCGAGTCCGCCAAGGAACTCGCCAAGGGACTTCCGGTAAAGGTAACGGTCTGGGACGAGAAGCGCCTGGAAAAAGAAGGCTTCGGAGGAATCCTCGGCGTTGGCAAGGGCTCTACCCGCCAGCCGCGCCTGGTCAAGGTGGAATACGCCCCCGCCAAGGCCACCCGGAAGATCGCCCTCGTGGGCAAGGGCATCACCTTTGACACCGGCGGCATTTCCATTAAGCCCGCCCTTGGCATGGGCGACATGAAGAGCGATATGGCCGGCGCCGCCGTCGTACTTAATACTGTCCTGGCGCTGGCGTCACTCGGCCTGCCCATCAAGGCGACCGCCTGGCTCTGCATTGCCGAAAACATGCCTTCCGGCGCCGCAGCGCGGCCCGCCGATGTCTTCACCATCCACGGCGGCAAGACTGTGGAGGTCCTGAACACCGACGCCGAGGGCCGGCTGGTAATGGCCGACGGACTCGTCGCCGCCAGCCTGGAGAAGCCTGACGTCATCATCGACGTCGCGACGCTGACAGGCGCGCAGTTGATCGCCCTTGGCCTGCGCACCGCCGGTGTGATGGGTTCGGATTCCGTTACGGCAGCACTCAAGAACGCAGCCGACCGTGCCGGCGAACTGGTCTGGCCCATGCCGCTGCCCGAGGAACTGCGTCCCAGCCTGGACTCCCAGGTTGCAGACATCGCCAACATCGGTGAGCGAAACGGCGGCATGATGACCGCTGCTGTCTTCCTGCGGGAATTCGTGGGCAAGGACGGAAACGGCGAACAGATCCCGTGGGCCCACGTGGACATCGCCGGTCCTTCCTTCAACAACGGCAGCCCCTATGGCTACACCCCCAAGCAGGGCACCGGATGCACGGTCCGCACCCTGGTTGCCTACGCCGAAGACCTTCTGGCGGTTTCCGCCTAGCGGCACACCCCCGCACCGTCCGCGGTTGTGTGGCTCCGGCATCCCGCCGGGGCCACGCAACCCCGGAATTATGCGGCGTGTAGCGCTGTGTCACAAGTGAACGTGAGTCTCGACACAAGCGCTCCACAAACACCCGCAGAGGGTGGAGCATGGGTAGGTGGTTCGCTAAGGTGAACTCGATAGTCACAAATGCAAGAGAACTTAGGTGCTGGCATAATCACGGCAGAACAAGTTCCAAAGACCAGATGGCACGCAGTCCCGTGTCATCATTCACGCGAGGGAGCGTTTTAGTGGCCGATCAGGCAACTGCGCAAGAATTCGACATCCTGGTACTCGGTGGCGGCAGCGGCGGCTACGCCACTGCCCTGCGGGCCGTGCAGCTTGGGTTCACCGTTGGCCTTGTGGAAAAGGCAAAGCTCGGCGGAACCTGCCTGCACAACGGTTGTATCCCCACCAAGGCCCTCCTGCACTCGGCCGAACTGGCTGACCATGCACGCGATTCCGCCAAGTACGGCGTGAACGTCACGCTCGACAGCATCGACATGTCGGCCGTGAACGCGTACAAGGACGGCATCATTGCAGGTAAGTTCAAGGGCCTCCAGGGACTCATCAAGTCCAAGGGCATCACCGTCATTGAAGGTGAAGGCAAGCTCCAGGGCAACAACACCGTCGTCGTGAACGGCACGGCCTACACGGGCAAGAACATTGTCCTGGCCACCGGTTCCTACTCACGGTCACTGCCTGGTCTTGAAATCGGCGGCAAGGTCATCACCTCGGACCAGGCCCTCACCATGGACTACATCCCCAAGAGCGCCATCGTCCTCGGCGGCGGCGTCATCGGCGTCGAATTCGCTTCCGTCTGGAAGTCCTTCGGCGTGGACGTCACCATCATCGAAGGCCTCCCCTCCTTGGTTCCCAACGAGGACGCTTCGATCGTCAAGAACCTCGAGCGCGCGTTCAAGAAGCGCGGCATCAAGTTCACCACCGGCATCTTCTTCCAGGGCGTCGAGCAGAACGACGACGGCGTCAAGGTCACCTTGGTTGACGGCCAGACCTTCGAAGCCGACCTCCTGCTCGTAGCTGTAGGACGCGGTCCTGTCACCGCCAACCTTGGCTACGAAGAAGCCGGCATTACCATCGACCGCGGCTTCGTCATCACCAACGAGCGCCTCCACACCGGCGTCGGCAACATCTACGCCGTGGGCGACATCGTCCCGGGCGTCCAGTTGGCACACCGTGGATACCAGCAGGGCATCTTCGTTGCCGAAGAGATTGCCGGCCTGAACCCGGCCATCGTCGAGGACATCAACATCCCCAAGGTCACCTACTGCGAACCCGAAATCGCCACTGTGGGCTACACCGAAAAGGCCGCCAAGGAGAAGTTCGGCGACGACCAGGTGCAGACCCAGGAATACAACCTTGCCGGTAACGGCAAGAGCTCCATCCTCGGCACCGGCGGCATCGTCAAGCTGGTCCGCCAGAAGGATGGCCCCGTAGTTGGCATCCACATGATTGGTTCACGCATGGGTGAGCAGATCGGTGAAGCCCAACTGATCGTGAACTGGGAAGCCTACCCGGAGGACGTGGCCCAGCTGGTCCACGCCCACCCCACCCAGAACGAAGCTTTGGGCGAAGCCCACCTCGCCCTCGCGGGCAAGCCGCTCCACGGCTAAGTCTTTACCCAAGACAAACGGGTCGGGTGCATGCAGCGGAATCTGCCGGATGCACCCGGCCCGGACCAGCAGAATTCATCCGCACAAAGATCAATAAGGAGAACGGGGACGACATGTCTGAATCCGTTAACTTGCCCGCCCTCGGTGAGAGTGTCACCGAAGGAACCGTCACCCGCTGGCTCAAGCAGGTTGGTGACCGGGTGGAGATCGACGAGCCGTTGCTCGAGGTTTCAACCGACAAAGTAGACACTGAAATCCCTTCTCCGATCTCTGGCGTCATCGAAGAAATCCTCGTCGCTGAAGACGAGACGGCTGAAGTTGGCGCCCCCTTGGTCCGCATCGGCGATGGCTCCGGCTCCGCCGCTGAGGCCGCACCGGCCGAGGAAGCACCTGCTGCTCCCGCCCAGGAGGCAGCTCCCGCAGCCGCTGAAGCTCCTGCTGCAGAGGAAGCACCTGCCGCTCCCGCCCAGGAGGCAGCACCCGCAGCTTCCGGCGGCGAAGGCCACGAAGTCACCCTGCCCGCCTTGGGCGAGAGCGTCACCGAAGGCACCGTGACCCGCTGGCTCAAGGCCGTCGGCGACACCGTCGAGGTGGACGAACCCCTCCTCGAGGTTTCAACCGACAAGGTCGACACCGAAATCCCCTCCCCTGTTGCCGGTACCCTCCAGGAAATCCGCGTCAACGAGGACGAGACCGCCGAAGTTGGTTCCGTCCTGGCTGTCATCGGTTCCGGTGCAGCCGCACCTGCTGCCGCTCCGGCTCCCGCTGCCCCGGCAGAAGCGCCGGCAGCACCTGCTCCCGCTGCAGCACCAGCGCCACCCGCACCCGCAC
>NZ_JAQPPK010000070.1 GCF_029952445.1 Paenarthrobacter nitroguajacolicus
TGAAGGAGGCGACGTTCTTTTCGGTCGGTGGTGGGTTCATTGTTCGTGAGGGTGAGGAGAACGCGGCGCAGCAGGAGTTGGAGGAGTCCAAGAAGGAGTTGCCGTTGCCGTTCCGGACGGCGGCGGAGTTGTTGGGCCGGTGTGCGTCGAAGGGGTTGGGGATCAGCGACATCATGTTCATCAACGAACGTGCCAGCCGCAGCGAGGAGGAGATCCGGGAGGGTTTGCTGCATATCTGGTCCGTGATGGAGGCCTGTGTGGAGACCTCGTTGAAGCGTGAGGGTGTGCTCCCTGGCGGGTTGCGGGTGAAGCGTCGTGCCCCTGATTGGTTGGAGCGGCTGCTGAAGGAAGACAAGGACCGGAATGATCCGAAGTATTGGCAGGAGTGGGTGAACCTGATCGCCCTGGCGGTGAATGAGGAGAATGCTTCTGGTGGGCGGGTGGTGACGGCTCCGACCAATGGTGCGGCGGGGATTATTCCGGCGGTGTTGTATTACGCGTTGAATTACGCCCCGGGCATGGACAAAGCGTCCCAGCAGGATCGGGATGATGTGGTGGTGAAGTTCCTGCTCGCTGCCGGTGCGGTGGGTGTGTTGTATAAGGAGCAGGCGTCGATTTCGGGGGCTGAGGTGGGCTGCCAGGGTGAGGTGGGCTCGGCGTCGTCGATGGCTGCTGCTGGGTTGGCTGAGGTGATGGGTGGTTCTCCGGGGCAGGTGGAGAACGCGGCGGAGATCGCGATGGAACATAATCTGGGGTTGACGTGTGATCCGATCGGGGGGTTGGTGCAGATTCCGTGTATTGAGCGGAACGCGATTGCTGCGGCGAAGGCGATCAACGCGGCGAAGATGGCGTTGTGGGGGGATGGGACGCATCGGGTGTCGTTGGATGAGGTGATCGTGACCATGCGTGAAACGGGCAAGGACATGTCC
>NZ_JAQPPK010000071.1 GCF_029952445.1 Paenarthrobacter nitroguajacolicus
TCCAGGTCGATGGGATCTTTGTCGGGACGTGGTGCTGCCTGATCGCTGTTGCCGGTGATTACGTGCTTGGCTGGCAGTGGTGCGACACCGAGAAGAAGGCCGCGTGGGCGGCGCTGCTGCAACGGTTCCCTGCCCCTCGCGTGGTGATCACTGACGGCGGTTCCGGGATCGCCGCAGCCCTGTCGGAATGCTGGTCAGAAACCGCGGTCCAACGGTGTCTTGTCCATGTCCAACGCAACGTCCGTACCTACTTGACCAGCCGGCCACGAACAGATGCGGGCAAAGCATTGCTGCGGCTGGGACGGGCGCTGACCAGGATCAAAGCCCCCGCCGAAGCAGCCGCGTGGCTGGCAGGCTTGAACGACTGGCATCAGGAACACGGGCATCTGGTCAAGGCCCGCACTTACCGCACCGCTTCTGCGATGGCTCCGGGATGGGTTCGGGCCAACCAGGCCTGGTGGTACACGCACGACAGACCCCGCAAGGCCTACCGGCTCCTGGAACGACTCGGCCGGGCCGGGACACTTTTCACCTATCTGCAGGCCGAGTACACCGGGCTGGATATCGCCTCGACGACCAACAGGATCGAAGGAGGCACCAACGCGCAACTGAGACTGGTCCTGCGGGCCCACCGGGGTATGAGCGAGGACCACCAAAAACGGGCCATTGAGTGGTACCTCTACCTCCACAGCGAGCAACCCCGCCCGCCAGCCAAGCTCATCGAAGCCCAGCACTCCCGACCCGCCAAGACAACAACCCACACCCTGCCGGAACAAGAACCCGGCCCAGATCTCTACAGCACCGGGCTCAGCCCCGAGGAAGGCCTCTGGCACCGCACCGGCTGGGCCGGACGATCATGACACACCCGGGATTTACACACGTTTTGTCCTATAACCC
>NZ_JAQPPK010000072.1 GCF_029952445.1 Paenarthrobacter nitroguajacolicus
CCGGGACTGCCCCCGGTTTTGTTGACTCCTTGACCTAGCGAGCTTGTGCTCGTGGAAGGATGTTGACCATGCCGACGGCTTATGGGGCGGAGTTCCGCCAGGATGTTATTGATGTGGCCCGCAAGGGCGAAGCGCCGCTGGCGCAGATTGCGAAGGATTTCGGGCTGTCGGTCACGACCTTGAAGCGTTGGATTGCCATTGCCGAACGTAAAGGATCCGGGGCTGGCCCGGCGTTGGTGGAGTCGGCCGAGGTGCGGGAGCTGAAGAAGCGGAACCGCCTGTTGGAGCAGGAGAATGAGATCCGTCGGGCGGCGGCCTATTTGGCCAGGGACATTAACCCAAAATGATCTACCCGCTGGTCACGGACCTTGCCGCCTACGGTGTTCCAGTGGCGGTGACCTGCAGGGTGTTGGGATTCAGCAAGCAAGGCTATTACCGGTGGAGGGCCAGCCCGGTGACGGAACGGGACTGGGTAGATGCGCACCTGGTCAACGCCGCCTTGAATATCCATGCTGACGACCCGGCATTCGGTTACCGGTTTATCGCCGATGAACTTCCGGAGAAGGGCATCACAGCGGGTGAGAACAGGGTCCAACGTCTATGCAAGGATCATGGAATCTGGTCGGTGTTCTCGAAGAAGCGCGGCCTGAACCGCAGACCCGGGCCGCCAGTTCATGACGACCTGGTCGAGAGGGACTTCACCGCCGCGGCACCGAACGAGCTGTGGCTGA
>NZ_JAQPPK010000073.1 GCF_029952445.1 Paenarthrobacter nitroguajacolicus
AACAGGCCGGCCGGTCTCACGGTGGCCACCCGAAAGGACACTGATCCCCATGGCCATCAGCCTCAAAACCACCTCCGGCAAAATCCTCGCCTCCGTCGCACTGGTCGGCACCGCAGCCGCCGTCGCCGGCATGGGAACCTACGGCGCCTTCACCTCCTCCACCTCCGCCTCCCAAGCAGTCACCGCCGGCACCGTCACCATCGCCCTGGGCGCCCCCGGAGCCGCGAACACCCTCAACGTCCCCATCGCAGGACTGCTCCCCGGCGACAAAGTCGAAAAACTCGTCACCCTCTCCAACACCGGCAACTCCGACCTGAACAACGTCACCCTCACCACCTCCGCCGGAGCCACCGGATCCCTGCTCACCACCGATGTGACGAACGGACTGCAACTGACCATCGAAAACTGCTCCGTTGCCTGGACCGGCGCCGCGGCCCCCTACACCTGCGCAGGAACCAAAACCACCGTCCTGGCCTCCTCCCCCGTCATCGCAGCGAACAAGGTCCTGAACAACCTCACCTCACTGACCTCCACCAAAACCGACAACCTCAAAGTCACCACCGCCTTCCCCACCACCGCGGACAACACCTTCCAAGGCGCAACCTCCACCATCGCCTTCGCCTTCACCGGCACCCAACGCACCGAAACCACCAA
>NZ_JAQPPK010000074.1 GCF_029952445.1 Paenarthrobacter nitroguajacolicus
TGTCAGTGTTGCCCATTGCGCAGGCGTTTGTTCTGCGGTGGGTGCTCATGGGTGGAATATCAACGAATCAAAGTTTTTTGGCATGGCCTTTGTGGTTGTGTCCTGGTGCCAGTACGGCAGTGCCCGCGCCCCCCTTCTTTTGTTGGGTGGTGTGTGGTGTTGTTGGGAACGTGTCCGGGATGCCGCTGGTGGGGGTTGTGTTTGGCGCACTGTTGGGTCCTGAGGCAACAGGACCTTTTTGCAGCAATGCATTGGGGGCACTCTGGTGTCTTTTTTGTTCCTGCTTCCGGTACCGCCACGTCCCTTGTTGGGGTGTGGTGGTCTGGTTGATGGGGTTGTTGTTTGAGAACTACATAGTGGACGCGAGCATCTAGAAACACATGCGTGGCTGGCCTTTCGGGGTTGGTGTGTGTGTTTCTTACAGCAATTTCTTATGAATGAACCTGGCCCTTGTGGTCATGGTTCTCTCGAATAGATGATGCATCGTAGACCGGCGGGCCTTTTGGGGTTCGTTGGTTTTGTGTGTGGTCAAGTTTTTAAGGGCACACGGTGGATGCCTTGGCATTAGGAGCCGAAGAAGGACGTAGGAATCTGCGATAAGCCTGGGGGAGTTGATAACCGAGCGTTGATCCCAGGATGTCCGAATGG
>NZ_JAQPPK010000075.1 GCF_029952445.1 Paenarthrobacter nitroguajacolicus
GCGTCGGCTGCGGCGCGGATGCGTTTGGTGGCGGTGTCGAGGTCGACGACGTTTTTGCCGTCGAGGTGTCCGCAGCGTTTGGGGTTGAATTGGTCCTCGATGTGGCAGCCGGCGAGGCCGGCGTTTTCGAGTTCCTGGATGGTGCGGGCCACGTTCATGGGTTCACCGAAGCCGGTGTCGGCATCCACGAGCGAGGGTAGGTCGGTCATGCGGGCGATTTGCCCGGCGCGGGTGGCGACTTCGGTGAGGGTGGTCAGGCCGATGTCGGGCAGGCCGAGGTCGTTGGCCAGGACCGCGCCGGAGATGTAGACCCCGGCGAAGCCCTTTTCCTCGATGAGCCGGGCCGAGAGCGGGTTGAACGCCCCCGGGAACTGCGTCACGGTCCCCGATGCCAGCAGCTCCCGGAGCTTGAGGCGTTTCTGTTCGGGGGTGGTGGTGGAGTAGAGCATTTAGAACAGTCCCTTCGGAGCTGTGCCGGGGTTGATCACGCCGGGGGCGGCGGTGATGTTGAGCTGGTCCAGTTCGCCTGCGCCGAGTTCGGGGAGGCGTTCGACGGCGGTGAGGAACCGTTCGATTTCGGTCTCCTCGACGAGCCCGGCGGCGAGGGTGCGGAACTTGGTGATGTATTGT
>NZ_JAQPPK010000076.1 GCF_029952445.1 Paenarthrobacter nitroguajacolicus
AACCGCAGACCCGGGCCGCCAGTTCATGACGACCTGGTCGAGAGGGACTTCACCGCCGCGGCACCGAACGAGCTGTGGCTGACAGACATCACCGAACATCCCACGGCCGAGGGCAAGCTCTATCTCTGTGCTGTGAAGGACGTCTATTCCGGGAGGATCGTTGGGTATTCGATGGATTCGCGGATGAAGTCCTCGTTGGCCGTGGCGGCAGTGGAGAACGCGGTGCGGTCACGCCGCCCGGCGGGGACGGTGGTGCATTCGGATCGTGGGTCCCAGTTCCGGTCCCGCCGTTTTGTCGAATCGCTCCGGCGCCAGGGGCTGACGGGGTCGATGGGCAGGGTCGATGCGTGCGCGGACAACGCCGCGATGGAGTCATTCTTTTCGCTGCTGCAAAAGAAAATTCTGGACCGTCAGCGGTGGCTCACCAGGCAGGACCTCCGGCTGGTTATCACGACCTGGATCGAGCGGACCTACCACCGCAGGCGTCGGCAACGACGGCTGGGGAAGCTCACGCCCATCGAATATGAAACAATCAACCGGACCGCGCTCACAGCGGCCTAAGACCCCGAGTCAACAAAAGCCGGGGCAGTCCCG
>NZ_JAQPPK010000077.1 GCF_029952445.1 Paenarthrobacter nitroguajacolicus
CCATTCGGACATCCTGGGATCAACGCTCGGTTATCAACTCCCCCAGGCTTATCGCAGATTCCTACGTCCTTCTTCGGCTCCTAATGCCAAGGCATCCACCGTGTGCCCTTAAAAACTTGACCACACAAACATGATCAAAAACTTACTCGAGAGAACCATGACCACAAGGGCCAGGTTCATTCATAAGAAATTGCTGTAAGAAACACACACATGTGTGTGTTCCTTAGATGCTCGCGTCCACTATGTAGTTCTCAAACAACAACCCCATCAACCAGACCACCACACCCCAACAAGGGACGTGGCGGTACCGGAAGCAGGAACAAAAAAGACACCAGAGTGCCCCCATGCATTGCTGCAAAAAGGTCCTGTTGCCTCAGGACCCAACAGTGCGCCAAACACAACCCCCACCAGCGGCATCCCGGACACGTTCCCAACAACACCACACACCACCCAACAAAGGGGGGGCGGGCACTGCCGTACTGGCACCAGGACACAACCACAAAGGCCATGCCAAAAAACTTTGATTCGTTGATATTCCACCCATGAGCACCCACCGCAGAACAAACGCCTGCGCAATGGGCAACACTGACA
>NZ_JAQPPK010000078.1 GCF_029952445.1 Paenarthrobacter nitroguajacolicus
TGATGCGCCATTGTTCTTTGTGGATGAGGTGGTGGTGGTGGGAGCAGAGGAGGGTGCCGTTGTTGGTTCCTGTGGTGCCTTGGTGTGACCAGTAGGTGATGTGGTGGGCTTCGCACCAGGGTGCGGGAATGGTGCAGTCGGGGAAGGCGCAGCCGCCGTCGCGGGCGGTGATGGCTTTGCGGATGTGGGGTGGGAAGATCCGGCTGGTGCGGCCGATGTTGAGGATTTGGGAGTCGGTGCCGAGCACGATGGGGATGATGTCGGCGTCGCAGGCTATTTTGCGGATGGTGTTGGGGTGGATGGGGCCGGTGAACGTCGCGGTCCCGGTGCTGATGCGCGGTCCCGCGATGGTGCTGATGCCCTGTCCGGTGGTGCCGGTGCCCTGTCCGGCGGTGCTGGTGCCTGTGCTGGTGCTGGTGGTGGGGTGGTGGCGGATGGTGTCGCAGAGGTCGCGGTAGTCGATGTTGACGGTGAGTTGGGGTCGGAGTCCGCCGTTGGAGGGTAGTTTCCCGGTGGTCATGGCCACGGCGCAGGCCCCGACGAG
>NZ_JAQPPK010000079.1 GCF_029952445.1 Paenarthrobacter nitroguajacolicus
GGTGGTGGTGGTGGGAGCAGAGGAGGGTGCCGTTGTTGGTTCCTGTGGTGCCTTGGTGTGACCAGTAGGTGATGTGGTGGGCTTCGCACCAGGGTGCGGGGATGGTGCAGTCGGGGAAGGCGCAGCCTCCGTCGCGGGCGGTGATGGCTTTGCGGATGTGGGGTGGGAAGATCCGGCTGGTGCGGCCGATGTTGAGGATTTGGGAGTCGCTGCCGAGCACGATGGGGATGATGTCGGCGTCGCAGGCTATTTTGCGGATGGTGTTGGGGTGGATGGGGCCGGTGAACGTCGCGGTTCCGGTGCTGATGCGCGGTCCCGCGGTGCTACTGGTGCCCTGTCCGGTGGTGCCGGTGCCGGTGCCCTGTCCGGTGGTGCTGGTGCCTGTGCTGGTGGTGGGGTGGCGACGGATGGTGTCGCAGAGGTCGCGGTAGTCGATGTTGACGGTGAGTTGGGGTCGGAGTCCGCCGTTGGAGGGTAGTTTCCCGGTGGTCATGGCCACGGCGCAGGCCCCGACGAGTCCGTCGAGGAGTT
>NZ_JAQPPK010000008.1 GCF_029952445.1 Paenarthrobacter nitroguajacolicus
ACTCCAACAACCACCGCGCACAAGCCCTCACCGGCTGGCTAGACTTCTACAACCACCGACGCACTCACTCAGCACTCGGAGGACGACCACCCATCAGCAGATGTAACCAACCTGCTGGCTGAGTACACCTAGCGCCCAGCCACCACCGCCCGCGCCCTCACCGTGATCGCGGAGCCCAGGACCAAGGCGGCAGCGACGGCGGCCACCACCACGAGCACGGAAACGGACCACACCTCAGGCCGCAAACCAAAGCCGGAGAAGCCAAAGGCCTTCAGGGCAGCTGCGATGTTGGCGCAGACGGCCACGCTGGTCCAACCGAGGTACAGCCCCAAAGTCCCGTCCACCACCACAGCTTCGAGCCACGACGAAGCGCGGGTCCGGCTGTAACGAAGGAACGCCAGTACAAGGGTCACCAGCAGCGCCACGATCACCAGGACGCTGACAAAAAGCCACCCGGCCTGGACGGAAAGGATCCACGCGGCGTTCAGGATCATGGACGTGGCCACAATCCATCCCAGCGCCCTCTGCCGGGCGTTGGAACGCTGGGATGGCAGCCACTGAAACACCGTGTAGGCAACAAGCCCGGTGTACACCACCGACCAGATGGAGAAAGCTGGTGTGGCAGGTGCCAGGAGGGTGGAGTCGGCGGCCAGGGCACCGCCGGCGGCCTGTGCAATGGGCGTCCCACCGAAGACGCCGACGCCGATCATCGAGCCAACAATGCACACGATCAAACTGATCGTCACAGTGACTTGCCGCATAAGATCCGGGCTTCTGGTCGCCATCTGCTGGGCCTCTTTCGTTGTGGGATGTGCGGTGTCATGCATTCACGGGGTCCGTGACTTAGTATCAAATTGCTAGCGAAGCGAGCTTTACGCTTATCGAAGGAACATCGGATGGATTCTGAAGGCCACGCAAGGGGTTATTGGTACGGGAAAGACCCGGGGCAAAAGGCCCTCGCCATCGATGTCTTGAACGCGCTGAGGGACTATCGCACTTCAGAACAAGCCATGCGCCGCAGGACACGTTCCTCCATGGGCATGGGCGAGAAAGACTTGCTGGCACTGCGGTACCTCTTTGAGGCCGAAGCTGCGGGCAAGGTGATGAAGCCGAAGGACCTGGGGGACAAGCTCGGCATAACGTCGGCGTCCATGACCACTTTGATCGACCGGCTGGTGGAGTCGGGCCACATCCGCCGCGAGCCACACCCCACGGACCGACGGGCTTTGATCCTGAAGGCAACACCGGGGTCGGACCAGGAAGTACGGCACACCCTGGGCGGGATGCACCGCAGGATGCTGGATGCCGCTTCCGCGCTGAGCCCGGATGAGTCCCGTGTTGTGGTGGACTTCCTTCAGCACATGCGCGAGGCGATGGACACCATCGATGATGACTCTGCGGAGCCAACCCAGTCATGATGTGAGGCTCCAGTGCAGGATGAAGATGAGCGTCACCAGGAATCCTGAGCCGTAGTTGAGCCAGATGAACCGCCGCCATGCCGTGTTGGTGCGTGCCGCCGTCGTATCCGTCACGTTCCAGTAAGGCGCGCAGTTGACGATGTACGGGACGGCGATGATCACCGCGAGCGGCCCGGGCCACGGTGTTGCCAGCATCGCCAGGCCGGCGACCAGCCAAAGCACGACGGCGAGCCGCACCGTCCGGCGGGCACCGATCACTGTTGCTATGGAGCCGATTCCTGCCTGCCGGTCGGGTTCGATGTCCTGGACGGCGCCGAAGGCGTGCGCAGCCATTCCCCACAGGAAGAACGCGGCCAGCAGGATCAGGAGGCCCGGTGTCACATCCGCGCCTGCGATCGCCAAACCCACGACGGCGGGACTTACGAAGTGCGTACTGGAGGTCAGTGAGTCCAAGACCGGGCGTTCCTTGAAGCGGAGCCCTGCTACGGAATAAGCCACCACGGCGAACGCGCTCACCGCGAGGCTGAGCCATGCAGCCGGACCGCCGGCGAGGGCCAGCACCAAGAGGAACGGAACGTTGGTCAGCGCCGCGAGCAACAGCATGGGCCGGTGCAGGTGCGGTTGGAGCAGCGCGCCTTCGATGCCGCCCTTACGCGGATTCTTGAGGTCTGATTCGTAGTCGAAGACGTCGTTGATGCCGTACATGGCCAGGTTGTAGGGAATCAGGAAGTAGAACGTTCCCAGGATCAGGACCCAGTCGATTTCGCGGGTGGTGAGGAGCATGGCCGCCGCGAACGGGTAGGCGGTGTTGATCCAGCTGACGGGGCGGGATGCGAGTATCGCCTGTGGAACCAAGCCTTTGAGGTTGGATTTTGCCACCGCGTCCCGACGCCGGCTCAGCCACATCCACAAGCCGGGAAGTGCCACAACGCCCGCCAGCGGATAAGCGAAGTCCTCCAGCGGCGCCAGGCCAACGGTGAGGCCAAGGATGTGCGAGGAGTCGTAGTGGAAGAGTTCCATGCCGATCATGACGGAGTCGAACACCGCTGTGAGAACTGCGAGGGCCGCGAATGCCAGGCCAACCGCTTGCCAGTGCCGCCGGGACTCACCGGTGCGGGCCCCTTGGCGGGCAAAGACCACACCGGCCACAATTGCCGCGGCTACGAAGAGAAATGCGAGCCAAAGGTAGGTCATGCGTTCTCCCGTTCCCTCTGCCGACGCTTCCCCGGCGCCAGGGAAAGCAGCCTGCGGGCGCCCGTATACAGGACCATGGTGCACAGCGTCAGGAAGAGCAGGAACACGGGTTCCTCAAGGGGCAGCTCCGGGGCCAGCAGAATGCCCGTGGCGATGGTCCCTTCTCCGCGGAGGAAGATCCCCAGCCCGATTCCGGCCGCGTCCCAGCCGAGGAAGAACAAAACCCCGACGGCGGTCACGATCGCCGCTGCTTTCGCGTCATGCCAGAAAAACAGGCGGAATCTGTGATCCAGCAGCAGCATGCACGTGATGCCGAGCAGCAACGAGACCAGGTAGAGAACACCCATCAGCCAATCCTGCTGGCTACGGGCCTCACACTGACAGGGCCGGTGCTGTGGTCTCCGCGGATCCGCTTGAGGACCAGCTCGGCGCTGATCAGGCACATGGGCACACCCACGCCAGGAGCGGTTGTGGCGCCGGCGTAGTAGAGCCCCTGCACGCGCTTGGAGGCATTCTGGGCGCGGAACATGGCGCTTTGTCCCAGCGTGTGGGCCGGTCCGAGCATGCCGCCGCGCCATGAGTTGTAGTCCCGGGCGAAGTCGGCTGGTCCTATCGTCTGCCGGACCACGATCCGCTCGCGAAGGTCGGGGATGTTGGCCCATTCAGCGATTTGGTCGATGGCGGCCTCGGCAGTGCGTTCGATGAGGAAGTCACCCGTTCCGTCCGGGCCGCCGGCGCCCAGCGTGGGATCGGCCGGGACAGGGACCAGGACAAAGAGGTTCTCATGGTCCGCGGGGGCCACGCCTGGATCCGTTGCGCTGGGCTTGCACACGTAAATCGAGGCGGGATCGGGGATGCTGGTCTCTGCTCCAAAGATGGAAGCAAAGTTCGCCTCCCAGTCCCGGGTAAAGAACAAGGAATGGTGTGGAAGTTCAGGGAGCTTGCCTTTGACGCCCAGCATCACCAGGACTGCCCCCGGCCCACTGGTGCGCCGTTCCCACCACGAATTGGGGTAGCTGCGGTCCCTGACACCCAGCAGTTGTGTCTCGGTGTGGTGGAGGTCGGCGCCGGAGACCACCAGGTCTGCCACGCTGTAGTGCTCGTCGCCATGACTGTCCCGCCATGTCACGCCGGTGACCTCCCGGCTGTCCTTGCCGGTCAACCCGGCAGGAAGCTTCACGGCGTCGAAGCGACCCACCTTTTTGGTCCTGGTGGTGGCGCGCGTGGTGATCTTGAGGGCCTCGGCACCGGTGTGGATCCGCACCCCCGCTTCGACAGCCAGGGCCTCAAGCCGCCCCACGAGCTCCCGGAAGCCGCCCATCGGATACTGCACGCCGTCGCCGAGGTCCAGGGCACTCATCAAGTGGTACATCGCCGGGGCGTCGGACGGGCTGGTGCCAAGGAACACGGCCGGATACCCGAGCACCTGCCGCAGCACCGGATGCTGGAAGCGGTGGGCCACGTATTTGTCCAGGGGCGTCAGGAGAAGCTGCGCGAGCTTTGGCAGGCTCCGCAGCACTTCGGGCTGGAGCAGGCCATGGAGTTTGGTGAAAGGGTTGTAGAGGAAAAAGCGCTCGGCCATTTCCGTGGTGTGCCGCGCCGATGCCAGGTACGTGGCGAGGACCTTGGCGCTGCCGGGCTCAACCCTCTCGAACGTCTCCAAAACCTGTTCGCTGCCCAAGGGGACGGTCAGGGGATCCGGCCGCCCGCCGTCGTGGTTTGGTTCGCTGAAGATGCGGTACGCGGGGCTGAGCGTTCGGAGATCCAACTGTTCCGCGGTGCTGGTGCCCAGGAGCTCGAAGAAGTGGTCGAAGACGCCGGGCATGAGGTACCAGGAGGGGCCTGTGTCGAAGCGGAAGCCGTCCCGTTCCAAGCTCCCGGCCCGGCCACCTACCTGGCTGCGTTGCTCCAGGAGCTGTACCTCGTGGCCTTCGTGGGCGAGGAGTGCGGCGGTGGCAAGCCCAGCAATGCCACCGCCGATCACTACTGTCCGTGTCATCGGTGCAACTCCATCCAGGTTGAGGCGACTGCCCGGGCGGCGAGGCCGGCTTTCACGGCATCCGGGACGCGGACCCGTGAGCGGTAGAGCTCGTCCACGGTGGTGTGCTCGATCCTGTCCGTCAGGGCAGCAAAGAGGGAAAGGGCGCTGCGGACGGCGGCCCGGGCGTCACGGGGCAGCAACGGGATGACGGCGTTGGCATCGGCCAGTTGTGCACGGATGGTACGGACCCAGTCCATCCTGTCGTGGTCCTCCAAATGCTCTGACGTGCCCAGGTAACTGCGCCCGAGGCGGGTGGTGTCATCGGCCAGGTCGCGAAGGAAATTGATGTTCTGGAACGCGGCCCCCAACCTGCTTGCGCCATGTTGCAGAGCCGCGGCGTCGCCGTCGTCGATGTTTTCATCCCGCATGAACACGCGCAGGCACATCAGCCCCACCACCTCTGCCGAGCCGTGGACGTAGCCCTGGTGGGCGGTGGCATCGAAGCGCAGGGGAGCGGCCGGTGCGGCCGTGCGCCCGCCGAGGTCAGTTCGCATGGAGTCGAAGAACGGATCGATGAGGGATTCATCAATCCGGGCCGCCCGGGCAGTTTGCGCGAAGGCGTGGATGATGAGGTCGCTGCTGTAGCCGAGTTTCACGGCACGATGGGTTTCCTCCACAAAGTGCGCCAGGGCATCGCATTGTTCCTTGTAGCTGAGCCCGGCCTCAGCGGTAACGCCGTCCACGAGCTCGTCCGCTACACGCACCAAAGCGTAGATATTCCGGACGTGTTGCCGGTGCCGTGGTCCCAGCAGCTTGCACGCCAGGCCGAAGGAGGTGGAGTAGGCCGCAATGACCTGGTTGGCGGCCCGTTCGGCAGTCCGGGTGAAATGTATGAAAGAGGTGTCCGTGGCAACGCTCATGACTGCCGTCCTTCCAGTTGGCCGGCGAGGTCCAGCAACACAGTGCAAACAGCCGACGGGATGGTGCTGGTCAACAGGTCATTGAAGGCCTGCAGCTGTTGCTCGATGAGTCCGTTGACGAAAGTCTCCGCGCCGCAGTCCGCCAAATGTCGGCGAACGTACTCGCATTCCGCGCCGTTGAGTTCGGGCCTGCCGAAGAAGGGCTCAATGTCCTGCCATGCCCCGGTGGTGCGGGCGTGGGCGATGATGGCGGTTTCCTTGCCCTCCCGCAGATCCGAAAAGGGATCCTTGCCGTGCCGGCGGGGATCCCCGAACGTGGACAGGAGGTCGTCCTGGAGTTGGAAGGCCAGTCCCAAATGGCGGCCGGCGGTGGCGAGCGCATTTTCGACGGCGAAATCGGCACCTGCCAGCGCAGCAGCAGCCCGCAGGGGAAGTTCGAAAGTGTAGGTGGCGGTTTTGTAGCCGCACATCACGAGGATGGTTTCGAGGTGGGGATCGATGATGCCGTCGCCGAGGCCAACGTCCAACTGCTCCCCGGCAACAGTTTCGTTGATGGTGTGTTCCAGGAGATCCAGCAGCCGCAGCCGAAGCTCGTGCGGGAGGTCAGCCCTGGCGAAGGCCTGGTGGGTGGCGGCGAGGAGCATGTCGCCCATGAGGATGCCGCCGGTTTGGGCCCAGTGCAGGTCGCTGCCTGCGCGGGCGCCTTCAGCGGTGTTGTTCCGGGGTAGGGCCTGGGCCTCCGCGAGGAGGGAACCGATGAGGTTGGGGTGCCCGCGCCGGACGAGGTCGCCGTCGATCACGTCGTCGTGGAGCAGGAAAGAGTAGTGGAGGAGCTCGATCGCCGCAGCGATGCTGATCGCGGTTTCGCGGTGGCCCGTGGCGTGCGGGCTGGTTTCGCGGTGGTCCTGTTCGGGTTGGTTTGTCCCGCGTTGCCGGAGGGCATCGTAGGTTTCCATCAGCAGAAGGGGGCGGACAAATTTTCCGCCAAGGACGTTATGGCCGGCGAGTTCCCACAGCCTGGTGAAGTTGGGGCCATAGGCAGTGGCGGCGCTGGCCCGCTTGCCAATGAGTCCGCTCAGCTCGTTTTCGATCGCCGTGCAGAGGTCGGTGCGGCTGCGTAAGGCGCCGGAGGTGACGGTCATGCTTTTGCTCCGCTCCCGGGTTGGAGTACCCGCGCCTCGAGGAGTTGTGGGAACTGGAGGCCCAGCCAGGGACTGAAGGCGGCGGGAGTGCGCTCCAGGGAACTGGCCAGCACCGCGGGCGACATCCACGCCCAATCAGCCACTTCGGAGGGGTTTGGGGTCAAGCTGCCACTGATTCTGGCCGTGTAGACCGGGCAGATCTCGTTCTCCACAACTCCGGTGGGGTCAACGGCCCTGTAGCGGAAGTCGGGAAGGGCCATTTCGATCCTGTTGGCGTCCACGCCCAGTTCGAATTGGGCCCGGCGAGCCACTGCGTCCACGGGATCTTCTCCCGGTCCAGGGTGTCCGCAGAAACTGTTGGTCCAGACGCCGGGCCAGGTCTTCTTCTCGGGGGAGCGGCGGGTCAGCAGGACCTCGCCGTCGTCGTTGAGGAGGTAGCAGGAGAAGGCGAGGTGGAGTGGGGTTTCCCGCGTGTGCACCCCTTCTTTTGGCGCCTCACCGATGGGAGTGCCGTCGTCGTCAAGGAGGACAACCATCTCTGTCGCGTTCATACTGCGTCTTCCTCCTGCAACCTGGGCTTGTACAGCAAAGTCTTCAGTAACAGCCCGAATATTGCTAGACAGGCTAGAAGAAAGGCTACCATGTAGGAAGTTAGGTGTAACATACTCAACATGTCCAGACCTGAAGAAATGCCGAAGGAAGCCGGCTTCCCGGCGCCTGCCGGCATTTACCATTTGGACGCGAACGACCCCCGCCAGGAGCTGGTTGACCGCTCCCGCTTTTCCGACGCCGACGTCCAGCAAATCAGTGACCTCATGGCCGCACTGGGAAGACTCCGCGACGCCGAACAGCGCCTCACCGACGCCTCGCTCCGCTACATGAAACTTAATCAATCGGACATGCGGGCACTGCACTACCTGATTGTCTGCGCCAACCACGGCGCCATCGCCACACCCGGAGCCATAGCGGCCCACCTGAATATTTCGACGGCGTCAACCACCAAGCTGCTCGACCGGCTGGAACGCGCCGGCCACGTCACGCGGGACGCCCACCCCTCCGACCGCCGGGCCCTGGCCATCGCCATCACCCCCGAAACACACGAGGCCGCGATGCGGACCGTGGGCAAACAACAGGCCAGGCGGTTCCTGGCCGCCGCGCGACTGACTCCCGAGGAGCGTGGGGTTGTGATGCGCTTCCTGGATGATATGGCGCAGGAGATCGAGGTGGCCGACGAGGTCTGGGCCGCGACTCCCGGCTAGGGGATCCTGGGATTGAAGTCATAAGTGTGAGCCAGGTGACATTTTTCTCTGTAAGATTCGAGGCAAGGCCCTCACGAGGCGGGCCGGCAGTTGTCTGGCCTGGCCAGCGGGGGATACACAAAGGAATAATTGATGGCTCAAGAAGCGGGCTCTCTTTCACCGGATAACGACGCGGACGGCAGTAACCAGGACAGCTCTGGGGAGACGCCTTTCGCGGACGAAGTGACCATGCGTGCTCAGGTCCTGGACATCATCGAGTCCATCCTTGAGGACGCTGAACCGCGCAGCGAAGGGGCCCGGAACAAGCTCCGGGAGCTGCTCGATGCGCGCCCGGACGACCCCGAGGGCGCACTGCTGCAGCATCTGCTCCTCACCCGGAAAACAGCGCAACCTGCCACCAACGTCCCCGTTCACCTTGAACACGCCAGCCTGCACCTGGAATCGTCCGACGCCTCAAGGACCGTCCTGGTTCCCGTCAGCCACGACGTCCGGGCCGGGATCCAATCGATCCTCGCCGACAAACTCCTCCTGACTGCCTTCCAACCAGTCCACTCCCTTCCCAACGGCGAACCGATCGGCGTCGAAGCGTTGACCCGGTTCATCGGCGAAGACGGAGCGGGAGCCGATGTGTGGTTCAGCGAAGCAGCTGCGGCCGGACTCGGAACCGAGCTTGAGATAGCTGCTCTGCATTGCGCGCTGATGGCCGCACACGATGTCCCGGAAAACATGTTCGTTGCGCTGAACCTGACCCCCGCAACATCCCACGATCCACGGGTGCGGAACCTCCTGGCCGCAGCCGCCTTGGCTCCCGAGAGGATCATCGTTGAACTGACGGGCAGCCTGGAGTCCCTGACGGCCCATTCGGAGGCCGAAGGTCTCGACCAGCTGCGGGCCCTGGGGCTCCGCATAGCGATCAGTGCCTCGGGCGCTGCCATGGTTTCGCTGGACACCATCGAGCAATTGCGGCCGGACATCATCAAACTGGACCGCCACCTGATCGAAGGAATTGCCGGCAACGACGGCCAGAAACTCCGCGCCCGGGCCATTGTGGAGCTGGCGCGCGAGATCGGCGCGGACGTACACGCACAGGGCATCGAAACCGCGGAAGAGCTACAGGAAGTGACGGCCTTGAAGGTCACGGCTGCGCAGGGATACCTGCTGGGCCGCCCCTCGGTGCACCCGCTGGATTGGTCTGCGTGGAGTGTCCGCGCGCAAACGGAACCACAACGTGCGGGCTAGAACGCGGGTTCAGTCAGTCATGTGGCGGGGATCGTTGCCGATATAGCTGCCGGGCGGCATGGCCGCACCGAAAACCGGGCCCGGCTGTGGGCGCTTGGGGTGCCTGTCGCCGTCGGCGTTCCGCTGGGTCAGCCGTCTCACAACCCAAGGGAAAAGGTGCTCCCTGGCCCAGACGATGTCATCAGCGCGCGCTTCACGCCAGCGGCGTTCCGGAAGCGGCCTCGGGGCCAGGGGTTCAAGGGAATGCGGCACGTTGAGCGTGTCGAGGACCATGATGGCGATTGTGTGCTGGCCAAGCGGAGAGAAATGAAGCCTGTCCGGATCCCACATCCGGGGATCGGTGAGTTGCCGCAAAGCCCAGAGGTCCGCGATCACGGCATCATGGCGGGCAGCAACCACGCGCATGTTTTCATTGAAGATTGCCACTTTGCCGCGGGTCCTGCCAAGAACGGGAGTGGCACCCCAATCCGGGCCGGTAAAGAGGACGATTGTTGCCCCTGTTGAGGCCAGTGTTTCCACGCCGTGGTCCAGTTCGAGCGCCAGTTTATCGGGATCGCTTCTGTGGAAGAGAAGGTCGTTGCCGCCGGCGTTGAGCGTGATGAGATCCGGTTTCAGATCCAGCGCCGGACCTACCTGCTCCGCCAAAATCTGATGAAGCACTTTTCCGCTGATCGCCAGGTTGGCGTACGCGAAATCCTCGTGGCCCGCGCTCAGTTCTTCGGCAACACGGTCCGCCCAGCCTCGGAGTCCGCCCGGGCTGCGGGGCTCGGGGTCGCCCAACCCTTCCGTGAAGGAGTCGCCCAATGCCACATAACGGCTCCACGGGTGCAGGCCTGGCCGGAAGCTACCGGAACCACCCTGCGCCGAACCGCTGGCATCAAAGGCGTTCATTCCTCCATGATGCGCCAATTGGGGGAACAACGGGCTGAAAGTGGGTTCTTTTGTGCAGCTCGCTGGCTCATGGCGAGAGCCTCCATTGGGTACGGTATCCCTATGGCTGCATCCCGGGAAAAACCTGACTCCGGCTCCACCCTGTTGACGGTCATCATCGCTTTCGCGGCGAACGCTTTGGTTGCTGCGGCCAAATCGGTGGCTGCGGCCCTCACGGGATCGGCATCAATGACCGCCGAGGCCGCACACTCCTGGGCGGACACCGGCAACCAGGTGTTCCTTTTCATGGCCGAACGCCGTTCCCAGCGTCCACGGGACAAGGGCCATCCCATGGGTTATGGCCGCGAAGCGTACGTCTGGTCCATGTTTGCCGCTTTCGGTCTATTCACCGCCGGAGCCGTGGTCTCCATCATGCACGGGATCCAGCAAATCCTTGAGCCGGAGCCGGCCTCGGACTTCCTGATCGCCTACATAGTGCTGGCGTTGGCCTTTGTGCTGGAAGGTTTCTCCTTCATCCAGGCTTTCCGCCAGACCCGAAGGGCGGCCAAGGAGCTGGAGCGGCGCACCTTGGAGCAGGTCCTCGTTAGCTCGGATCCCACACTGCGTGCTGTTTTTGCCGAGGATGCCGCAGCGCTGGTTGGCCTGGTGATTGCGTTTACTGGCGTGTTCCTGCATCAGGTCACGGGATCGCCGTTGCCGGACGCTGTGGGCTCGATCGTGGTCGGTGTCCTGCTGGCCGTGGTTGCCGTTGTGCTGATCGACCGCAACCGGCGGTTCCTGGTGGGCCAGGGAGTCACGCCGGACATCGAACGCTCCATGGGACGGCAACTGCTGGAACACCGGGACATCGCACGGCTTACTTACCTCCACCTGGAGTTCGTGGGCCCGCGCAAGCTCTATCTCGTGGCGGCGGTGGACCTGCAAGGCGACCACCCGGAACACGAGGTGGCCGTGGTGCTCCGGAGGATCGAGAGCGAACTGGAGGGCCATGAAACCGTTGAAGAAGCGGTGTTGACGCTGGCCACCCCGGACGAAGCCTCCCTGCAGTTGTAGGGCACCGGCTTAGCAGGCAGCAGCGCAACTACCGCGCGGTCTCCATCAGCCGCTGCATCTGCTCCCCGGCATCACTGCCCGGCGACGGCGTGTAAACCACGATGTGCAGGTCCGGCCGGTCCGAAGGCGACACTTGATGGTGCTCCAGTTGCAGCACCCCCACAGCCGGATGATGGAACAGCCGCTCGCGGGACTCGAAGCCAAGGATGTCGTAGCGGTCCCAGCTTTCCTGGAATTCGGGGCTGGCTTCCTTGAGCCGTTCCACTTGGTACGCCACATCCGGATCACCCAGGCGCTGACCCGTCTCGGCCCGGAATTCGGCCAAAAACCTCTTGCTGGTGACGTCCCAGTCCGGGAGCAGGTCCCGGACATAGGGGTCGGTGAAGACGAGCCACAAAAGGTTCCTGTCGGCGGCGTCGAACGTTCCTATGTTTGGGTACAGCGCCTCATAGGCGCGGTTCCAACCGGCCACGCCCCAATCCGGGGAGAGCGCGTACGAGGGGTTGGGATCCAGGGCATCCAGCAGGCGCTGCACATGGGCCGGCGCGTCGGCCGCGACCGGCCCCTTGGGCACCGCGGAGGCGTAGCCGCCCAAGGAGAGCACATAGCCCAGGCCGGTATCCGAGAGATGCAGGGCGCGCGCGATGGATTCAAGGACCTGCCGTGAAGGACTGATGTCGCGGCCTTGTTCGAGCCAGGTGTACCAGGTGACGCTGACCCCGGAGAGGAAGGCGATCTCTTCCCGGCGAAGTCCGCGTTCGCGGGACCGCCCTACTGGCGGGAGTCCATAGTCGGAGCGGAGGGCCTGGTTTCGGCGGGTCCTGAGATACAGCCCCAGTTCCTTGCGTCTCTCATCTTTCACGATGACAACACTATTACTCTGGTACTTTCACTACTAGTAGCAGCACCGTCTTCCGGAGATCCTGAAAGAGCAGCAGGATGGTACCCATGCCTGTACTCCGTTCTAAAACAGTTACCCACGGCCGCAACATGGCCGGCGCCCGCGCACTGCTGCGCGCTTCCGGCGTCGCCAACGAGGACATCGGCAAGCCGATCATCGCCGTGGCCAACTCCTTCACCGAGTTCGTCCCCGGCCACACCCACCTCGCCCCGGTGGGCAGGATCGTCTCCGACGCGATCCTCGCCGCCGGCGCCGTGCCGCGCGAGTTCAACACCATCGCCGTTGACGACGGCATCGCCATGGGCCACTCCGGCATGCTGTACTCCCTGCCGTCGCGCGACTTGATTGCCGACTCCGTTGAATACATGGTCAACGCACACTGTGCCGACGCGTTGGTCTGCATCTCCAACTGCGACAAGATCACCCCGGGCATGCTCATGGCCGCGCTGCGCCTGAACATCCCCGTGGTGTTTGTCTCCGGCGGTCCCATGGAAGCCGGACGAGTGACGCTGAGCGACGGTTCCGTGCGCTCGCTGGACCTGGTGAACGCGATTGCCGACGCCGTGGACGAGTCCATTTCCGACGAGGACATCAACCTCATCGAAGAGAACGCCTGCCCCACCTGCGGTTCGTGCTCGGGCATGTTCACCGCAAACTCCATGAACTGCCTGGCCGAGGCAATCGGCCTGGCGTTGCCGGGCAACGGCTCCGTGCTCGCCACCCACACCGCCCGCAAGGCGCTGTACGAGAAGGCTGGTGCCACCGTCGTCGAGCTCGTCAAGCGCTATTACAACGGCGACGACGACTCGGTACTGCCGCGCTCCATCGCCACCAAAGAGGCCTTCGACAACGCCATGGCCCTGGACATCTCCATGGGTGGCTCCACCAACACCATCCTGCACCTGCTGGCCGCAGCCCAGGAAGCGGGCGTGGAGTACGGCCTGGCCGAGATGGACGCCAAGTCCCGCCAGGTGCCATGCCTTGCGAAGGTGGCACCGAACGTAGCCGGGAACAAGACCTATTACATGGAGGACGTGCACCGCGCCGGCGGCATCCCCGCGCTGCTCGGTGAGCTGAACCGCGGCGGACTCCTGCACAAGAACGTCCACTCCGTGCACTCCACTGACCTGGACGGCTGGCTGGACGACTGGGACATCCGCGGCGGCAAGGCCACCGAGGAAGCACAGGCTCTGTGGCACGCGGCCCCCGGCGGCGTCCGGTCCTCCACCGCGTTCTCGCAGTCGAACGTGTGGACCTCCCTGGACACCGACGCGGAGGGTGGCTGCATCCGCTCCGTGGAGCACGCCTTCTCCAAGGACGGCGGCCTGGCCGTGCTGCGCGGCAACGTGGCAGTGGACGGCGCCGTGGTGAAGACTGCCGGTGTGGACGAGTCCATCTGGATCTTCGAAGGCCCCGCCGTTGTGTGCGAATCGCAGGACGAAGCCGTGGAAAAGATCCTGAACAAGTCCGTCAAGGAAGGCGACGTGGTGGTCATCCGCTACGAAGGCCCCCGTGGCGGTCCGGGCATGCAGGAAATGCTCTACCCGACGTCCTTCCTCAAAGGCCGCGGCCTGGGCAAGAAGTGCGCCCTCATCACCGACGGTCGTTTCTCCGGCGGCACGTCCGGCTTGTCCATCGGGCACATCTCCCCGGAGGCTGCCTCCGGCGGTGCCATCGCCCTGGTTGAAGACGGCGACATCATCAGCATCGACATCACCCAGCGCTCCCTGCAGTTGCAGGTCCCCGATGAGATCCTCGAAGAACGCCGCGAAAAGCTGCTGGTCAACGGCGGTTACAAGCCGAAGGACCGGGACCGGCAGGTCTCCCCGGCCCTCCGCGCCTACGCCGCCATGGCCCTCTCCGCTGACAAGGGCGCCGTCCGCGACGTCTCGCTGATCGAGAACCTCTAAGCGGGAACCTCTAAGCGGGAACCTCTAAACGGGCGATCCTCGCTTAAGCCGCCTGCCGCCGTCGTGCTTCCCAGTGAAGGCACGACGGCGGCGGGCGGCTATTGCCGTTAAGGGCGGCATAAGTCCGCAAGGGCTAGCCGCGGAGCTCCGATTCGCCTGCCGCATACGTGTCCAGCAGCCGGCGGGCATGCGCGCCGGCAGGGCCTTCCTGGGCCAAAGCGGACCTCATGCCCGGGAGCTTCTGCTCTCCGGCAGGGAAGGGCGGAAGCAGCGGGATGTCCGGGTCCGTCAGAACTTCCAGGACCACGGGGCGATCTGCGGAGAGGGCAAAATCCCAGGCCTCTCCCAGTTTTGCAGGGTCATCCACGCGCACCCCGGCCAGGCCCAGCAGTTCGGCGTAGGCCGCGTAGGGGAAGTCCGGGATCTCCTGGCTGGCGGGGAAGCGCGGCTCGGCCTCGGTTTCGCGCTGCTCCCATGAAACCTCGGCGAGGTCCCGGTTGTTGAAGACGCACACGACGAACCGTGGATCCGCCCAATCCCGCCAGCGGTGCGCAACGGTGATCAGCTCGGCTACCCCCAGCATCTGCATGCCGCCGTCGCCGGCCAGTGCCACCAAGGGCCGGTCGGGATGGGTGAGCTTCGCTGCGAGTCCGTAGGGTACGGCGCAGCCCATGCTGGCCAGCGTACCGCTGAGGTGGGCGGGGACTCCCGGCGGAAGGATCAGTTGGCGGGCGTACCAGTAGACGCAGCTGCCGACGTCGATGCTCAGCTGGGCATTGCCGGGGAGCCTGCCGCTGAGCTCGCGGACCACCAGTTCCGGGTTCACGGGCTCGGCCGGTACGTTGGCGCGTTGCTCCGAAAGGTGACGCCAGGCCCTGACCTGGGTTTCGACGTCGGAACGCCACTGGGCGCGTTGGGCCTCTTTTTCCTGTTGCTTGGCTTCCAGTCGCTGTGAAAGTTGCTGGAGGGTTTCGGCGGCATCTCCCACCAGGCCCACCTCGACCGGGTAGCGGTTGGCGATTTTCCTGCCATCGATGTCGATCTGCACGGCTTTGGCCTGGCCGGGCTTGGGGTAGAACTCGGTCCAGGGATCGTTGGAGCCGATGATGAGCAGGGTGTCGCAGTTTTCCAGCAGGTACGCGCTGGCTGTGGTGCCCAAATGGCCCATGGTTCCCGCGGCGAACGGGAGCGTTTCGTCCACGAAAGGCTTGCCGAGCAGGCTGGTGGTGATGCCGGCGTTCAGCTTTTCGGCAAGCTGAACCACTTCGTCCTGGGCCTTGCGGGCGCCCTGGCCAACGAACACCGCTATCCGCTCGCCTTGTGAAAGGATCTCGACGGCGGCATCCAACTCCTCCTCCCGGGGCACCACCCTGGTGGGGTGCCACACGGGTGCGGTGACGACGATTCCGTGTTCATGCCCAAGATCCGGTGCTTCCGCCGTCTGGATATCGTGCGGCACGATGACCACGCAGGGTGACTTGGTCTCCAGCGCGGTACGGAAAGCCCGGTCAATCAGCATGGGGACCTGCTCCGGGGAGCTGGCAAGCTGCGCGAACTGGGCGGCGACGTCCTTGAAGAGCGTGAGCAGGTCGATTTCCTGCATGTACGCGGACCCCAGGACAGTGGTGCTTTGTTGGCCGATGATCGCTACGACAGGGACGCTGTCCATCTTGGCGTCGTAGAGGCCGTTGAGCAGGTGGACTGCGCCTGGACCCTGCGTAGAGGTCACCACGCCAACGTCACCGGTGTACTTCCCGTGCCCCACCGCCATGAATGCGGCGGCTTCTTCGTGGCGGGCCTGCACGAACTCCACGTCGCCCTCCGAGCGACGGAGGGCACCCATCAGGCCGTTGATGCCATCCCCGCTGTAACCGAACACCCTGCCTACGCCCCACGCTTTGAGGCGTTCAACGATCAGATCCGACACCGTTCGCTCAGCCATGACACGACTCCTGTAGTCAATCGGGGGTTTCTGCCTTTGACTATAGTAAGCATGCTTATGGATTGGGTGCCTTGTTTGGAGGATTTGGCTGGGTTATCCACATAGGACGTTTGGTTTGATTTGGGTGCCTGGGGCCGGTGGCAGGCTTGATTTATGGGAAATGGAACGCGGGTGGGAGAGGGGGTGGCGGCGCCCCTGTCCGGCTTCGCATTGGGGTCTTTGGGGGCGGATTCCCTTGAGGATGGCGCTGCTGCGCTGGACTGCGTTCGGGCCTCCGCCCTTCGGCAAGCCTCGATGTTCGACGTCGGTGAGGCTGCTGCTTTCGCCGGCACGGTCGAGGATATCGCCCGGACTGTGGAGTACCTGCAAATTGTCGCAGCACAGGCCGTGGAGCGAACCCGCGGGGAGTGCGCCTCCGGCAAGGCTCCCGCCTGGCGCGCCGGCTGGACGGAAAGAGAAGACGCGGCCCAGGGGGGAGGGGCGTCAACCGCTGCTGTGCTGGACGATGGGTACCGGAATGCGGCGGAATTCCTCCGTGCCAGCCTCCGGATCACCATCAAGGACGCACGCAGCCGGCTTGCCCTTGCCAGCACCGTCTTGCCCGGCACCGGGATGACGGGGGAGCAGCTTCCACCGCGGCGCGAAGAACTCGCCGCCGCTGCGGCAGATGCGCTGGTGTCTGCCCGCTCAGCCACCTTGATAGGCGCGGCACTGGATGATGTCCAGCTCCTCACGGACGCCGGCACCATCACGAAGATGGAGCACGCCCTCACCGCCACGGCCCTTGAGTCGGACCCGGATTTCGTCGCACGGGCCGCCCGCCGCTGGATCGCTTTCATTGATCAGGATGGCCATGAACCCAGCGAGGAAGCGCTTCGCCAAATTCAAGGGGCGTTCATCCGTAAGCCGAGGCACGGCCTGCAGCACCTCGAAATCTTCGCAACAGCCGAGCAATTCGAAACCCTCACCACCGTCATGAATGCCGCCACCAACCCCCGACTCACCAGCAAGGAGCCAGCCAGCCCCTTCAGCAGCGGCAAGAGCAGCAGTCGGTACTCGGGGATGGGTTCGGCGGCGGGCTGGGTTCCCGAACTCGACCGGCGCTCCCGGGCGCAGAAGCTCCTCGACGGTCTCGTGGGTGGTTGCAAGCATGCCTTGGCCACAGGCAAGCTCCCTGCCAATGGCGGCCTGAAACCCCAAGTGATGGTCACCATCGACTACCGCGACCTCTTCAATGGGCTCAAAGGACAGGACAGTACGGGCAGCACCCAGGTGAGGCTCAGCAGCGCGGCGTCCACATTCCAAGGACCGATCCACCCGAACATCATCCGGAAAATTGCCTGCGACGCCGACATTCTCCCGGTCCTGCTGGGCTCTGAGGGCAGGGTCCTTGGAATAGGCCGAACCAGCCGCATCTTCCCACCCCACATCCGCAAGGCCCTTAACGCCCGCGACCAAGGATGTGCTTTCCCGGACTGCACCATGCCGACGCCTTGGTGCGAGGCCCACCACATCACCTACTGGTCGCAAGGTGGGCCCACCAGCACGGACAACGGCGTGCTCTTGTGCTCACATCATCATCAGGTCATCCATAAGGAACAGTGGAAGATTGCGAGCAGAAACGGCGTCCCGTGGTTTACCCCGCCGCCACATGTCGATCCCAGCCAAACAGCCCGGCGAAACCATCACCACACGCCACTGCGCACATAGGCCGCCCGCTTCCAGGGGTGCTGGTGTGATCGTTAAAGAGTGACCTACCGATAGAGCTCGGCGAGCAATCCAACCACAGCCTGGCGATCCTGCGGCGGGTCCTTCTTCAGCCACGCAACGTACACCGGAACCATGGGCGCGTCACGCACCGGCCGGTAGGCGACTCCTCGGCGCCGGTATTGATGTGCGGTGGACGCTGCGGTGATGCCCCGCGCGGACCCGCTGCCGATCACGGTCAGCCAATCGTCGATGTCGTGGATGGGAACCACTTCCGGCGGCTTGCCTTGCTCCGGCCACAGGTCCAGAGTTGTGCTGCCCGTGCGCAGGTCCATCGCCACGGGCAACGTGGCGATCTGGGCCAAAGTCACTGATCTCCTAGGGGCCAGGGGATCGTCAGCGGACATGGCGCAGTAGCGCTTCTCCTCGCCGATGTGGACATGCTCGACGGCGGTGGATTGAGGGAGGCGCCGAAGGATCGCGTAATCGGTGGTTCCGTCCAGCAGGCCGCCACTGGGTGTGTTGGAGCGCGTCAGTTGAAGCTCGGTGTGCGGGAAACGCGATTTCCAGCGGTGTTGGAATTCGGTGGTGTGCTCTCCCAAGGCCGACCACGCGTAGCCCATGCGGATCTTACCTGTGCCGACCCGGGCGTCCCGTTCAAGATCGGCCAGGAGTGAGATGATCCTGCGTGCCTTGCCCAGTGCGTGGTCACCGGCATCCGTCAGCCTTGCGCTGCGGGTGGTCCGCTCTACGAGGCGTGTCCCCAACGCTTGCTCTAGGGCTGCGATGTTCCGCGAAACGGCGGCCTGGGACATGCCGAGTTCGATCGCGGCGTCAGTGAAGGTGCCTTGCTCCACTACCGCAATGAGACAGCGCAATTGTCGCAGTTCCACGTCCATGCCCTCATCATATTCATGCATGCGGCGTATAAATACGGTCATTCATGCATTTAGGGTCTTAGCCCCGGGGCAGCAGAATCTCCTCATGGAACAGACCAATGCCGCAAGGGGCAAAGCCGGGGGAGCCGCCACCCTCCTGGCCAGTGCGCTCTCCAACCAGTTGGGCGCCGCGAGTGGTTCGCTCGCTTTTCCTGTCATGGGACCTGTGGGTGTGGTGGCTGTTCGGCAACTTGTGGCCGCGGCCGTGCTCTTGCCCCTGGTCCGGCCGCGCCTGCGGGACCTGGCTTGGCGGCAATGGTGGCCGGTGCTCCTGCTGGCCGTTTCCTTTGGCACTATGAATCTCGGGCTGTACGCGTCCATCCAACGGATCGGCCTGGGGCTGGCGGTGACGCTGGAGTTTCTCGGTCCGCTGGCCGTGGCACTGGCCAGTTCACGGCAGAATGCCAATGCCTTCTGCGCGGTGGCCGCGGCGGCGGGTGTCATAGCCATTACCCGGCCCGAAGCATCCACCGACTTCCTGGGCATCGCGTTCGGTCTCATGGCGGCCTGCAGCTGGGCCGCCTACATCCTCCTCAACCGTGTGGTGGGCCAAAGAATCCAGGGCATTCAGGGAACAGCCGCCGCCACGGGAGTGTCAGCCACCCTGTTCCTGCCGGTCGCCGTCGTTATCTTCCTGAGCCGGCCGGTGGACGCCTTCGCTGTCCTGTGCGCGGTGGCCGCCGGGATCCTGGCTTCCGTGCTGCCGTACGTGGCGGACCTGATCGCGCTGCGCAGGGTACCTGCGAGCCTGTTCGGCATCCTGATGAGCATCAATCCGGTGTTTGCGGCGATCATCGGTGCGTTGGTACTGCATCAGGAGTTGGCGCTGACGCAGTGGGTGGGAATTGGCTTGATCGTGGCGGCGAACGCGGGGGTGTTGCTGCTCAGGCGGTCGCGCTAGGTGTATTCAGCTACGAAGGCGCGTCCCCCGATGAGCCGCGCACCTGAAGCTGCGATGGCACCTGGTGTGTTCGGGCCGGAAGTTCCGGAGCTGCGAGCCGTTCGAGGATGAATTTTGCGGCTTCCACGCCGACTGCAAGATTCCCGTTGTCCACGGAGGTCAGGGACAGATGCCTTATCTTGGCCAGGTAGGTGTTGTCGTAGCCAACAAGCGACAGGTCCTCGGGCACCGACAGCCCAAGGTCGTCCGCGGCGGACAGGGCGCCGATGCAGGCGATGTCGTTATAGGCAAAGATCGCCGTGGGCCTATCCTTGCCGGCGAGCAGGCGGCTCGCCGCAGCGTACGCACTCTCCTCGCTCACCCCTCCTGCCATCACCAAAGGTTCCAGCCCGGCGTCGCGCATGGTCCGCTCGAACGACGCCCGTCGGATTTTGCCCACCTCGCCGGGTCCTTGCAGGTGCGCGATCCTCCTGTGCCCAAGCGTCAGGAGGTGTTCGGTCGCCTGGCGCGCACCGGCGTCGTCATCATTGACCACAATGTCGACGCCGGGAAGCACCGGTTCGCGGGTTCCGGCCAGGACCACCGGAATGCTTTGGGCGGCTCTTTCGATCGCGGCCGATTCCGTGGTGGTGCCCACAACCACCAAGCCGTCGATCCGTTGCTCCAGCAGAGTCTCCACGGAACTTCGACCCACGCGGGTGTCGGTATAAGAGTCGGCCAGAACCGGGGAAATGCCTGCCGCGTGCAGTGACGCAGTGAGTCCTTCAAGCAATTCCACGAACCAGGGGTTCCGGATGTCGTTGAGCATCACCCCGATGGTTCCACTCCGGGGACCGGAGAGTCGCTGGGCCAAGCGGTTGGGGCGGTACCCCAGTTGTTCCATGGCTTCCAGGACAGCGCGACGGCGGTTCTCGCTGACGTTGGCAGAACCTTGCAGAACCAGCGAAACGAGGGACTTGGAAACTCCCGCGGCGCTCGCGACATCGCGGATGGTGGGCTTGCTGGCGGGCGCTTTGGCCTCGTCGGTCACGACGCTCTTTCCTCTCGGTGCGGCAATTTCGCCCATGATCACGAGCGAAGGTATTGGCGAAGGCCGGGAATGGCAAAGTCGAACTTGCCATAGCCCGCGGTCTCGATCAGTCCCGCGGCGATGAGCCTGTTCCGATACTTGGACACGACATTGGGTTTGGACCTAATCATCTGGCCTATCTGGGCGGCTGTCGAAGGTCCGTCCTGCATGGACATTGCGGCAAGGAAATCGCGGTCTTTGTCTGAAAGGTCAGACAGCGCCGACTCCACAACCACCTGGACGTTCCTCCGCTGGGCAGCCGCTATTGCCTTGGTGACGGCGTCATTGTTTACTGTCCATCCTGCTTTGTCTGCTTCGAGCCACAGGTAGTAGCCCACCAGTTGAATGAGGAACGGGTAGCCCGCTGTCGCCTCGGCTGCCTGGTTGAGCAATTCGTCCGGGATGCTCACGCCGCCACCGCTGAACAGTTCCCGATATGAGGCGGTGACTTCGTTTATTGCCGCTTCGTGGAGGTTGATCCGGTCAGCGCGCCTTAGGAAGGTGGCCACTCCTTCATTCAGCAGGTCCGACACGGCGGCGGGAAGTCCAGCAAAGATCAATCCGATAGGCAGTCCATCGCGGATGAAGTGCTGAACGTCCGCGGCCAACTGGGAGATCTCGGTTCGATCCACGGCATGTATCTCATCCACCGTAATCAAGAGCCCGGTGCCCTTGGTGTCCAGGATGCGCAGCAAAGTATCTCCGGTTCGTCGCCAGTCCACCGCGCGCTCCGGCGGCAATTGGGTCGTGAGCCCAAAGCCCGCTGCGGAGAAGGCTGTGACCCTGCGAGTGGGCGGGCCGTCACCCAGTTCATCAATCAGGCCGAGCATGTCGTCACCGATCCTGGCCAGGAAGCCCGGGTTGGCCGTCCTGGAGATGACCGCCCAGCCATGGTTCCTGGCGACATTTTCGGCCGTGGTCAACATAACGGTTTTCCCGATGCCTCGGGAGCCGGTAATGATCGTCAGCAGGCCCGGTGCGCCGGAGCCCTGCCGGAGTCCATATTCGAATTCATCCAGGAGCCCTGCCCTGCCGACCAGGGCTGGCGGCGTCGCACCAGCAGTCGGCTTGAAGGGGTTCTGCATCGGGCCTCCGGCGGTGAAAGTAGGTGAAACTGGTGAAACTGGTGAAACTGGTGAAACCTTTGTCAGGCTATCATGGCGCCCACCCCAAGCTTTTAAGGTCAAGAGGTTGACTACAATCACCTTCCACGGCCATTATGGACCGGTCCAAGTAAATTCCAAAGAGGCAATGAGGATCTTCCATGAGTGCACCAAATTCGCGGCAACTGGTCGCTGGCATGGTGGGAGGTGGTTCGGGCGCCGACATTGGCAAAACCCACCGCTACGCCATGAGGCTGGACGGACATTTCGATCTGCGGGCCGGCATTTTTGGGCGCGATCCGAAGAATTCCAGCACGATCGCCGTCGGGCTTGGAGTCCCGGCGGAGCGGAACTACCGCGACAGCCACGAGATGGCCGAAGCCGAAGCTGCCCGCGAAGACGGTGTGGATGTGGTGGTGGTTGCGACCCCCAATGACAGCCACTTCCAGATCGCCCGCACATTCCTTGAACACGGCATTTCGGTGGTCTGTGAGAAGCCGCTGACGCAGGACTCCACTACGGCTGCGGAACTCGTCCGCATCGCAGGCGCCAACGACGCCATCCTCGCGGTACCGCACTGCTACTCGGCCTACGCCATGGTGCGCCAGGCCGCCCGCATGGTCCGAAACGGTGAGCTGGGGGCCATCCGCTTTGTCGACGTCGAGCACGCCTCAGGTTGGGCGGCCACGGCCCTGGAGAAAGAAGGCCACAAGCAAGCGAAGTGGCGCACCAACCCGGATATTGCGGGGTTCCCGAGCGTGGTTGGCGACCTCGGCACCCACGCCTTCCACCTGCTTCGCTACATCACGGGACTCGAAGCCGAACGCCTCTCCGGCCGCTTGCAGACCTTTGTGCCCGGACGCCGTGTGTTCGATAACGCCACCGTGGAACTCGAACTGAGCGGCAACGTCCCGGCGCGGGTCTGGGCCAGCATGGCGGCCACTGGCCACAACCATGGCCTGCGCATCCGCGTCTACGGCGAGAGGGGCAGCCTCGAATGGCAGCATGAGGACCCGCACCATCTCAAGGTCCAGGACCTCGCGGGCGCCACCACCATACTCACGCACGGACTCAGCACCCTTCACGACGACGCGTCCCGGCTCACCCGCGTTGGACTCGGCCACCCGGAGGGCTTCCTTGAGGCCTTCGCCAACTTCTATTCGGACCTCGCCGAGGTCCTCCGCGCACGCCGCGACTCCACTCCGATCCCTGAGCGCGAACTGTCCTTCCCCACCGGCATCGATGGCCTGATCGGCGTGCAGTTCGTGGAAGCGGTCGCGGCCTCCCACCAGGATGATTCCGCCTGGAAAACCCCCGTATCCGCCTACCGGAAAGCAACAGCCTGACATGCAACGTTTCGCCCTCATCGGAGCCGGGTTCATCGGTTCCGTCCACGCCGCCAATCTTGCCGCCCACCCCGGGATCGACTTCCGTCTCGTGTACGACGTCGACCAGCAGCGTGCGCAAAACCTCGCCGCTGCGCACGGCGCCGCTGCCGCCGCGACGCTGGAGGAGGCCTTCGATGCCTCTGCGATTGACGCCGTCTTCATCGCCTCCTCCACGGATACGCACGCCGGGCACCTTCGCCGCGCCGCCGCCGTCGGGCTGGCCGTGCTCTGCGAGAAGCCGATCGATCTGGACCTGGACCGTGCCCGCGATACCGCAGCCTATGCCCAGGAGTGCGGCGTCCCGGTCATGGTCGATTTCAACCGCCGCTTCGACCGCGACTATGCCGAACTCAAGCGTGTTGTGGACTCCGGTGGGATCGGCAAGGTAGAGCTTATCCAGCTCACGTCACGCGGACCGTCGATGCCGCCGTTGTCCTACGTGGCCGTTTCCGGTGGCCAGATGCGAGACCAGACCGTCCACTTCTTCGACCTCGCACGCTGGCTTTCCGGCCTGGACCCCGTGGAGGTTTTCGCTACCGGTTCGGCTTTGGCGGAGCCCGGCATTGCGGAGTACGACGACGTCGACACCTCCGCGGTCACGTTGCGGCTCCCCGGAGGGGCGTTGGTCCAGATCGACAGCGTGAGGCGCACCGGATACGGGTATGACGAGCGCATCGAGATCATGGGTTCCGACGGAATGGTTGAAGCCCGGCGCCACAGGAACGGGGCGGTTTCCCGGTACTCCGGTACATCCGTGGTGGACGACGGACTTCACCCTGGCTGGTTCGAACGCGTGCAGCCGACGTACGCCGCAGCCCTCGCCGCCTTCGTGGCGGCGTTGGAAAGCAGCGCAGCCCCGGGTCCTTCACTGGAAGACGGTTTGAAGGCCCAGGCGATCGCAGAAGCAGCCGTGCTCTCCCTGCGCACCGGCCGCATGGAACCCATCAAGTACTGACCCAACTACGTGACAGCACCTGTCGCAATGGGCACTCATAGCGACAGGTGCTGTTACTCAGTTGGGAGAGAAGGCGGCGCGGAATGCTGCGAGGGCGGCGTCGCCTGCTTCGATGCTTTGGCCGCCTATCGCACCTGCTTCCATGCCGATGACCCCCGCATATCCAGCGTCACGAAGGGCCGCAGCGACCGCCGGATAGTTGATCTCGCCCGTGCCCGGTTCGAAGCGCCCGGGCACGTCCGCCACTTGGATCTCGCCCGTAAACGGCTGGGCAGCGCGGACCAGCTCGATCAGGTTCCCTTCGCCGATTTGTGCGTGATAAAGGTCCAGCATCATCTTCACGTTGGGGTGGTTCACGGCTTCCACCAGAGCCAGGGTGTCCTTGGCGCGGGCCAGGGGAATGCCCGGGTGGTCGAGGACGGTGTTGAGGTTCTCCAGGGCGAACGTGATGCCGTGCTTTGCCCCCAGTTCACCCAGCTTCTCCAAAGTGCGGAGTCCGGTCAGCCACATCCCGCCCGTGCTGCGATGGGCAGGTCTCACAGCATGCCCGCCATCTCCCAGTTCAGCAGGATGCACCACCATCCGCTCCACGCCCAACGCCAGCGCCGTGGGAATCAGCTTTTCTGCCGAAGCCAGCACCTCGTGGGCGTTGGCGGGATCGATGACACTGCCGCCGAAATATCCGGTCATGGAGGAGAACGTCGCCCCCGTGGCGGCGAGCGCAGCAATGTCGCGGCCGCGTGTATCCCAGAGCTCTACCGCGAAGTCCTGATCGTGGATCCGTCGCACCCGCTCGATCAGCGGCAGTTCGCCGTAAACCATTTCGGCGCAGACGGCCAGGCGGAAGCTCATGCCCGGATCCCGGCGGATGCAAGCTCCACGGCGCTCCCGGCGGCTTGCAGTTCCGCGATTTCGGACACGGCAACAGGCAAACCTGTCTCCGCGGACTTGAATGCGGCGAGTGCTACGGCCAAGGCATTCCGCGCATCGACCCCACCCGGCGCTGCCACCGCGGCGGCCGACGTGGTCGCCGTCGTACTTTCACCGGCGTATCCACGGCGCGCGGCGACATCGTCCACGAAGTGGGCGAGCTCCGCGGTGTAGGCGTCATGGAAAAGGTGGATGTTCAGGCGCGAGGTCTCGGAGGCGATGCCCGCAGCGGTGTAGCTGGTGGCATTGGTGGCCTGCGGCGTGCCGGCGGTGACCATGCCGGCCGAACCGAAGACTTCGCCGCGGACGTCGTAACCGTAGAGTGCGTTGAAATTCGCTTCTGCAACAGCGATTGCGCCGTTGCTGTACGTGACGGTTACGACGGCGGTGTCCAGCAGGCCGCCCTCCCTCGCCTCGGGCGCCACCAGGGCATCGGCGACGGCGTGGACCTTGACCGGAACGGCCCCGGGATTGAACCAATTGAGCGTGTCGAAGTCGTGGATGAGGGTTTCCAGGAAGATCGTGCCGGGGGCGATGCGCCCGGGGTTGCTGATTCCGGCTTCCGTTCCTGGATCCCGGGTGAGGGAGCGGAGGAGTTGCGGAGTCCCCACCGCGCCGTTATCCACCAGTTTGCGGGCTGCCGCGAAGTCGCTGGAGTAGCGCCGGTTGAAGCCAAAGCGAAGAACGACGCCGGCACTCGCCGCCGCCTCGATGGCTGCGTCCAGTTCCTCGATGGTCCGTCCGCCGGGCTTCTCGCAGAAGACGTCCTTGCCTGCCTTTGCCGCGACCGTGATCAGTTCCGAGTGGAAGCGCATGGGCGAGGCGATGAGGACGGCGTCGATGTCCGGATCGGCCAGGACATCGGCGGCATCCGTGCTGATTTTGGCCACGCCAAGCTTGCCGGCGAGTTCCTCGACTGCGGGAAGGGCGGGGTCGGCGATTGCTTCCAGCCGGGCATTCGGTACACGGAGGGCGATGGTTTCGGCGTGGAACTTTCCGATCCAGCCTGCGCCGATGACGGCGATGCGGACGGGTTGGTCTTTCTTGACGGGGTGCTGGAGATACGTCATTGGCTGCTCCTTTTAGGTCTTCTAGATCGTTCTAGGTGATCCAATGGTTACACGCATTCATGGACTTCGTCTAGATCGTTCTAGTAGATTCGCCAGGGACAAGCTCAAACCCATCCTCGCCGTTGTCGAGTTCGACAAGCCTGCCGAAGATCGTCCGCGAAGGGCGGGTTTTCCGGCGAAAGACGCCTCCCGGAAAATATTCTTCGGAACTCCGCGTCATGTTTTCGACGCTCGGCGTACATATCCATTGCCCATGTCATTGACCGCGTACAGCGCCGTTGCCCTTTTCGGCTGCGTCGCGTGTCATCGGCACAGTAGGCAGCGGTGGGTGTGGCGGGTTCTGGGGCCCGCCCGGGGCGCCATCGCTGCGTGTACGGGCTAGTGCGGTCGGTCGTCTGAGTCGCGACCGGCCGCACGACTCGTTAAGGGCTGCAAGAATCGTTACGGAGCGGCGCCATAGATCGTTCTATAGACTGGCTGCCGAGCAGAGGAGAGCCATGACGGGCAAACGGCCTACCCTGATGGACGTCGCGGAAGCGGCAGGCGTATCCCGTGCCCTCGTTTCCATCGTCATGCGTGATGCGCCAGGGGCGTCGGATGCTACCCGGCTCAAAGTGCAGGAAGCCGCACGGACCCTCGGCTACAGGCCGGACAGCCGCGCCCGTCTCCTCCGAAGCAGCCGGACGAGGCTCCTCGGGGTCAGCTTCTCCACAGACCAGGCCTTCCACGCCGAAATCGTCAACGCCGCGTACGCCGGAGCAACGCAGCGCGGCTACGACATCGCGCTCAGCGCTGTGGTCGACGGGCGATCCGAAGAGCGGGCAGTTGAGTCGCTGATGGATCTCGGTTGCGAGGCACTCATCATGATCTCCCCGGCACTTGGCGAGCGCGAGTTGTCCGGATACGCCGCACGATTGCCTGTGGTCAGCCTCCTCAGGGATGACGTTGGCGATTCCGTGGACTCAGTAAGCAGCGACGACCAAGCGGGCATCCGTATTGCGATCGAGCACCTGGCGTCGCTGGGCCACTGCCGCATAGCCCACGTCGACGGCGGCCACGCTGTCTCCAGCCGGCAGCGCAGGGAAGCGTTCCAGCAAGAAGCAGCGCGTGTCGGACTCGACGCCCGCGTGGTCTCCGGCGGCCCGACGGAGGAAGACGGTTTGCGCGCCGGCCGCGAGCTCCAGACGGACCTGCCCACCGCCGTCGTGGCTTTCAACGACCGCTGCGCGCTGGGCGTCTGGGAGAGTTTCAGGGCGGCCGGACTTCGCGTGCCGGAAGACGTGTCCGTCCTTGGGTACGACGACAGCCAATTTGCTCGTCTCAGCTACGTCCAGTTGTCCTCCATAAGCCAGGACGCACCGCTTCTTGCCCACGCGGCCGTGGACCGCGCCGTCGACCGTTTGGAAAGCACGACGCCGGCCACCCACCTTGTGCGGACACCACACCTGGTGGCGCGTCGCACCACAGGGCCCTCGCCCGCGTAGGCGAGCGGCAGCCTCAAGCTAAACGGAATCGGGCTGGGTATCTGCAGTTTCTGAGGCAGAAGGGGTCAGCGGATTCTCGATCTCGTCCGTCATCATGCGCGCTGCAAAAACAGCCACGAATGCCATGAACGGGCACACCAGGCCGGCTACCAGGAAGATCAGCCAGATCGGAACCACCTCGGCCACAGGTCCGGCCAGCGCCATGGACACGGGCATCAGGGCGAGGGAGACGAAGAAGTCCAGGCTCGAAATCCGGCCCAACAGATGCCGCGGTACCCGCCGCTGTAGGAGTGTTCCCCAGATGACTGTTCCCATGCCTTCGGTTACTCCGAAAATGAGCATGGCACCTCCCAGCAGCCACGCACTGTCCATGAAACCAATGGCGGCGACGGGCAGGCTTCCGAGACCCCACACCACAACCATTACTGTCAGGTAGCGGCGGGGGAGGGGGAAGGAGGCCGTTGCCAGCGCGGCGACAGCACTCCCAACGCCCATGACGGCCAGCAGGAACCCGAACATCCTCGAGTCGCCGCCCAGTTGGTCCCGGACAACGAACGGCAGCAGGACCTCAATGGGCCCGATCAGGAACAGCACTGACAGGCACGCCCATATCAATGTCCACAGCAGCCAGGGGGTACGGACGGTGTAGGTGAACCCTTCGCGGAGGTCCCGGAGGAAGGACCTTCCTCCCGATGATTCCGGGGATACCCCGTCTGTACCAGGACCACCAGCAGCGTGCCGGTTCAGGAAGTTCAGGATCCCGAACGCCAGAAAGTGGCAGGCGGCGACCCCGGCAACCGCGTGCGCGGGCGAGAAGGCCGCCACCAGGATGCCTGCAACCGCGGGTCCGGCAGCTTGCTGCAGGATGGGCCGGACGGTGCCTTCCATGCCGTTGGCCGCGAGGAGGTCCCCGGCGGGCAGGATGCGCGGCAGGATCGCGGAGTAGGCCGGGAAGAAGAAGGCTTGCCCCACGCCCAGGACGAAGGCGCCGATGGCCAAATGCCAGAGTTGAAGGGCGTTGAGCATGGCCAGCAACGTAACCGTGGCGATCACTGCCAGATTGGCGCCCTCGACGGCGATGATGAGGAGGCGCTGGGGGAACCGGTCGGCCGCGATGCCACCTGCCAGCACGAATCCCACCAGCCCCACACTGGCTGCGGTGGCCACCAACGACAACTCCAAGGGGCCACCGCCCAGGTGGATGACCTCGTAGACCATCGCTACTGCCCACATGCCGGATCCAAAAATGGAAATCGACAGCGCGGAAATCAACACACGGAATTCCCGGTGTGCAAAGGGGCGCAGCGCTCTCAAGGCGGCCATCTCACCAGCCTATTCCTGTGCCGGGACGCTGCGTAAGGTCCCGTTCCGCGGAATGCGCGGGAGGACCTCAGGTCAAGAAGCGCCCGACGGCGGTGCGTCGTCGTCGAAGTCCGGACCTTCGGCAGGGTCCTGGCTGTGCAGGCCGGTGTCGTGCGGAACCCAACCCTCAGTCTCACCCTCAGCCGGTGCGTCGGTGTGGTGCCGGATGATGTGTTCGTTCTTGTCCGGGGCGTTCATGACGGATACTCCCTGTCCTTTGCTGGACTGCTTCCGTAAGTGCCCTTAGTCTACGCCGGGGGAGGCTGATTGTGGGGTCCGCCCTGGGCGGAATAGTGTCCACATAAGAGCCATGGCGGGCCTCGCGAAGCGGGGGGCGTGGCATAGGCTGAAACCATCAGCTTCCTGAATATCCATTGGCTGCCAAGGAGAGGTGAACATGCCCAAGCGCCCCAACCCGGCGGTGAAAATCGCCCAAGAGACAGCACACAACGCAGTCTTCGATGCCGAAGGCAACACCAAGCCAGGGGTACACAACGTGCTCCTGAAGGCCGTGGAAGTCCAGCGCCCGCTGGTTCTGGCAAACCTTCGCAGGCTCCAACGCAGGTACCCCAATGATTCTCCGGCGCAGCTTGCCGCGAAACTGGAGCGCCACTACCTGTTCGCCATCTCCGGCGGGGGTGCAGCGGTAGGTGCCACCGCCGTCGTGCCTGGAATCGGAACGGCGGCGTCGCTGGGACTGTCCGCCCTGGCAACCGTGGGGTTCCTGGAGACCACGGCGCTGTACGCGTCCTCGCTGGCCGAACTCCACGGCATCCGGCTTACCGATCCCGTGCGGGCCCAGACCATGGTCATGGCCATCATGTTGGGCGAAGAAGGCACGTCGATGCTCGGCGCCCTCAGCGGACAATCGCTTGGACGCGGCAAGGGAGTCACCAACGCCTGGGGAAAGACCCTGACCAAGAAGATCCCGGGGAGCGGTTTCGGCGTCATCCGCGACACCATCCAGCGCGCGTTCCTCAAGAGCCTCATAAAGCGGCAAGGCTCCGCGTTCCTTGGCCGCGCGCTGCCGTTCGGCGTTGGCGCAGTGGTGGGCGGCGCCGGCAATATGATGATGGGTCGGGCCGTAGTGTCCACGGCAAAGGAAGCATTCGGCCCCCTGCCGGACACAATCCCGGGTGAACTGCTTCCCAACGCACCCAAAAATGTTCTTGAGAAACCGACGCTGGAAGGCGACAACAGTGGATTTGAACGCTGATCTGGGGGAGTCTTTCGGCTCCTGGACCATGGGCGATGACGCCTCGATGTTCCGCATCGTGAGCAGCGCCAACGTGGCCTGTGGATTCCATGCCGGAGACCCCCTCACCATGCTGGACAGCTGCCGCGCTGCTTTCGAACTCGACGTGCGCGTCGGCGCTCACGTGGGATACCGGGACCTCGCCGGATTTGGCCGGCGCTCCCTGGACATGACGTTCGACGAACTGTTCGGAGACGTGCTCTACCAATTGGGAGCGTTGGATGGGATGGCCCACGCGGTGGGAGCTTCGGTGGACTATGTAAAGCCGCATGGAGCCCTCTACAACAGGATTGTCCGGGACGCTGAGCAAGCCGAGGCTGTTGTCGCAGCTGTTCACGCCTATGATCCCGGACTCCCCGTACTGGGCCTGCCCGGTTCTGCCTGGATCACCCTGGCCGAGGAAGCCGGACACCCCGTCTTCCGCGAAGCATTCGTTGACCGGGCCTACTTGCCGGACGGCACACTGGTTCCCCGCACGCAGGAAGGTGCCGTGCTGCACGACACCGCCGCAGTGGTGGCACAGGCCGTGCGAATGGCCACGCGCCAGGAAGTGGTGGCCATCGACGGTTCGGTTGTGCCTGTACAAGCCGATTCCCTGTGCATCCACGGCGATACGCCCGGAGCGGTAACAATGGCCGCGGCGGTTCGCGAAGGCCTTGAGCAGGCCGGCGTGGGCATCGAGGCATTCGCCTGATTTTGCTCGGACTGCAGAATTCGTGAGCTGGGAGGTCGCATGGGTGCAGTAGTGGTGGATCCCGGGTCCTCAAGCCTGGTGCTTGACCCGGAGCACGTCCTGGACCGTGCGTCCATGAACCTGGCAAACGCCTTGCTGGGCAATGCCGCCACTGCGCCGGGACTTGAGGTGCTGGTGGGTGGGCTGAAGCTCCGCTTCGTGACCGGTTCTGCCGTAGCCGTAACCGGAGCCGAGGGCGTCGTGACCCTCAACGGCGCCGAACTTCCCCTCAACAAACCCGTGCGCGTGGCTCCCGGAGCCGTGCTGGCGTTTGGTCCGGCACGGTTCGGAATCCGCTACTACGTCGCCGTACAGGGCGGATTCTCCGGGCCGCTCGGAGGCCTCCACGCGGGAACTGCTGTGGCTTTCGGCAAGGCGCAGGGCCAGGGTTTCCCGCACATCCATCAGACACCCCGCCGCGCTTTGGACCCTGAACGACCGGTGGTCGCCCGGATTGCCCGTGGACCGCACGTGCCCAATTACGACGCCGGGTTGTGGCTTCGCTTGACCACGGAACCGTGGATTCTCTCGCCCGAGTCGGACCGCGTCGGTGCGCGGCTGGCGGGCCGGCCACTGGAGGTGGCGTCGGCTCCAGCACCCCAGGCCCAGCCGTTGGCGGCGGGCTCTGTGGTGCTGCCGGCGTCGGGCCTTCCCGTTATCGCCCTGGCCGACCGCCCGGCCACGGCAAAGTCGCCAGTGATCGCATTGGTGCGCGAGGATGACCTCGACTTGATCGGGCAGGCGAGGCCCGGGCAGATGGTGCACCTGCTGGGCTAAAGCGCAGGCTCAGTCCTCAGGCTTTATTCAATTCCTGGGCCAGCATGACCAGAATGCCACTGGGTCCGCGAAGATAGGTCAGCTTGTAGACGTCCTGGTAGTTGGCCACACCGCGCAAGGGCATGCATCCGTGCTTGGCGGCGATCTCCAGGGCGGCATCGATGTCATCAACCGAGAAGGCAACGCGATGCATGCCTATCTCGTTGGGGAGTGTGGGCTCGGTTTCGATCGCATCCGGGTGGAGGTATTCGAAGAGCTCCAGCTGGCCTTGGCCGTCGGGAGTTTGGAGTACCGCGATCTTGGCGTGGTTCCCGTCGAGCCCCACGGCGGTGTCGGCCCATTCACCACTGACGGTGTCCCGACCCAGAACTGTGAGGCCAAGATCCGTGAAGAAGGCGATTGTTTCTTCCAGATCCCGGACCGCAATCCCGACGTTCTCAAGTTTGATAGGCATGGGTTGAAGCTACCAAGGCACCCCCGAAACCTCCAGACCAACCAAGTCCCACAGCCTCGGCTAACCAGGTCTCAGCCGAAGAGCAGATGCGCCACAGTAAAGATTGCCAGACCGGCCAGGGCACCCACCACGGTTCCGTTGATGCGGATGTACTGAAGGTCCTTGCCCACCTGGAGTTCGATCTTCTGCGACGTTTCCTCGGCATCCCACCGGGCCACGGTGTCGGAGATGACGCCGGCAATGTCCGAACGGTAGGTGTTCACCAGGTAGCCGGCAGCATCACCTATCCACGTGTTGACCTTGCCAGCCAGTTCCTCGTCGTTGACCAGGCGCGTACCGAAGTCGCGTACGGCGCTCTTGAAGCGCTGGCTCAGTTCGCTGTCGGGATCGTCGACGGCGTTGAGCAGCGCGGTCTTGACCGTTCCCCACGTGCGGGAGGCGAGTTCGCGGACCTCGGGGTCACCCAGGATCTGTGCCTTGATGCTTTCAGCCCGCTGGATCATTGCCGGATCGTGCTGAAGATCCTGGGCGAGGTCGGTGAGGTAAGCGTCGATCGACTGGCGGACCTGGTGGTTCTGGTCGGCTTGGACTGCGCGGACGAACTTGGAAAGCTCCACATGTACACGGTCTCCCACCAGCCCGTCGACGAACGTCGGCACCCACAGCGGGGAGCGGTCCGATACCAATCGGTTCACCGTTGCGTGGTTGGCGTCCACCCAATCTGCTGCCCGGTCAACCAAGAGGTCCACCAAAGTGTGGTGGTGTCCGTCAGCGAAAATCCGTTCGGCCATCCGGCCTACGGGAGGACCCCAAGGAGGGGTGAGGAGGTGCTTGCGGACCATGCCCTCGATAACTGCCTGCACATCGTCGTCGTTGAGGACCGTGAACGCGCCGCGAATCACCGCGCCGCCCTCTTTGGCTACGCGTTCGGCACCGCCGGGACCGGACAGCCACAGCCCGGCCTTCCGCGCGATATCGATGCTCGCCAACTTCTCCTGCACAACTTCCTGCGAGAGGAAGTTGCTTTCCACGAACTCGCTCAGTGATTCGCCGATCTGGTCCTTGCGCCGTGGAATGATCGCGGTGTGCGGAATCCTCAGACCCATGGGGTACTTGAACAGGGCCGTCACGGCGAACCAGTCGGCCAAGGCACCCACCATGCCGCCTTCAGCCGCGGCGCGGACATATTCCAGCCACGGATACTGCTTCTGGAGTGCAAAAGCCACCGTGAAGATCACCGCCATGGCGATCAGCAGGGCCAGCGCCAGGCGTTTCATGCGCAGCAGCGCGGCAGCTTTCTCCCGTTCACCTGCGGAAAGATCGACGACGGCGGACCGGCCACGCGTCGTCGTGGAACCTGGCTGCTTGGGTAGCGGGTCCGGGGTGGTGACGTCTTCAGTTGGGATTCGCTCAGAGTTCACCTGCATTAGCCCAGCGTAGCCCCCGTTGGGACGGCGGCGTGGGCTACGGTGTCTGCATGACCAGCGACGACTGCACCCCACTCCGGCCCAAGGTCTACGCCCATCGTGGTGCCAGCGGCGCGTACGCTGAACACACCCGTGCGGCGTACCTGAAGGCGATCGCCGATGGCGCGGACGGTGTGGAGTGCGACGTCCACCTGACCCGGGACCAACACGTGGTCCTCCTGCATGACGCCAATCTGGACCGCACCTCCACGGGCACGGGTCCTGTATCCGAGCACACCCTGGAGCAGCTCAGGTCCTTGGACTTCTCGTCATGGAAGGGCGCGCGCATTCCCGATGCCTATGGAGGAGTAGCGGACCAGTTCCTCACTTTGCCGGAGTTGCTGGACATTCTGCGTGGGGCGGGCCGTGACATCGGCCTGGCGATCGAGCTCAAGCACCCCAGCCCGTACGGCCTCAAGCTCGAAGAGCGCGTCCTTGCGGTGCTGGAGGAAGAGGGCTGGACCCCCGAAGATTCCCGGTTGGAGAATATACAGATCTCCTTCATGAGCTTCGATTCCGATTCCGTCCAGCGATTGCTGGAGTCAGTCCCCGGACAGCACATCTGCCAGTTGGTGGATGATTTCACGGTGCAGGAAATCCGCCAGGAACTTGGCTTGGGATTCCTTACCGGTGGTGCCGTCGCCAATGTCATGAAGGCAGCCCAGGAGGACGCGGAACGTGTGCTGGACGAGGCGCAGGTTGGCATTGCCGGTCCAGGCATCGACTACGTCCGTGAACATGCCCGGAACGTCCAGCGTTGGCTGGAAGCCGGGCTGGTCTTCAGGGTGTGGACCGTGGACTCCGAGAAGGACGTTGCCCTGTGCCAAGGGCTCGGCATCCAGGAAATCACCACCAACAAGCCAGCGCAGGTACTGGCCCAGCTGATGGTGTCCAACTAGGCGGTCCCGGCTTTGGAGGCAACTCCGCTTGTGATTGAGTGGTCTCATGTCTCTTCGCTGGTCAGCCCAAGCACGCCGCACTACCTCCGCAGTTGCCCTGAGCGCATTGCTCCTGGCCAGCGCCGCAAAGCACTTCCGGACGCCCTCGTTCTACAACCCTGTGGTGCCGGAATACTTGTGCCGGAAAGATGAGCCGGGCAGCCGCCCAAACGGTCCTTTGGCAGTGATGTCCCGTGAGGAATGGATTGCGTCCTCCGGCCTGCTGGAGGCCGCGGCCGCCGTCGGACTCTTGATCCCTGCCACGCGCAAGGCTGCCGCCGACGCGACCACCGCCATGTTCGTTGCATTCCTCGCCGGGCATATTGATGCGCTGAGGCGGGCTTATGGCCCGGACGGCACTGAGAGAGAACGCCGCATCCACACCGTTCGCTTGCCCCTGCAGCTTCCCCTCGTCCTGTGGTCCTGGAGTCTCCGGAAATGAGCGGGGGCTCCACTCCCATGAAGCTGAGGGAGTCGCCTGCATTCAAGATCGCCCTTTCCCTGAGTATTGCGACGGGTTTGTATGGCGTCTCTTTTGGGGCCCTCTCGGTGGCATCAGGTTTTGATTTCTGGCAGACCATGGTGCTGAGCCTCCTGCTGTTCAGCGGGGGATCACAGTTTGCCTTCATCGGCGTCGTGGCCGGCGGAGGCTCCGGTGTCGCGGCGATGACTGCCAGCGCACTGCTGGGTCTGCGCAATGGAATCTATGGGATGCAGATCAACGCGATGCTGCGTCCCGGAGGGTGGAAGCGCTACGTTTCTGCCCATGTCACCATTGACGAATCCACCGCCACCGCTTCCGGCCAATCGGATCCCGGCGAGCAAACCCGTGGGTTCTGGACCGCCGGAATCGGAATATTCATTTTGTGGAATATTTTCACGGCCGTAGGGGCCCTGGCGGGCGATGCCATGGGTGACCCGAAACAATGGGGTTTGGATGGCGCCGCCGTGGCGGCCTTCCTTGCGTTGTTGTGGCCCCGGCTCAAAGGCCGCCAACCCTGGGCCATTGCTGCAGCCTGCGCCCTGGCCACTGTGCTTGCCGTGCCTTTCGTCCCCTCGGGAGTCCCCATCCTGGTGGCCGCAGTTGTGGCAGGGGTGATCGGGTGGTTCAGTCACTCGCGCATGGATGAGGGTCTTGAGCCTGATCTGGATCCCTATGCAGAGAAGCGGCGGCACGGAAGTGGGGGCGGGAAATGAATCTTTGGCTATGGATCCTCATCGCCTGCGCACTGGCGTACCTCACAAAGCTGGTGGGGTACTTCGTTCCTGCACGGCTGCTGGACAACCCCCGCATCATGCACGTCGCGGGGACCATGACCATTGGCTTGCTGGCGTCCCTCACAGTGGTGAATGCTGTGGCGTCAGGTCAGGGTTTGGTCCTGGACGCCCGCGTCGGCGCCCTGGTGGCTGCCGCCGTCGCACTGTTGCTCCGTGCGCCGTTTCTGGTGGTCGTCATCTCGGGCGCAGCAGCCGCAGCTTTGCTGCGGCTGCTCGGCTGGGGTTAGCGGTACTGCTGGCCGTCGTATTGCTGAACGGGCGGCTGTCCGTAGCCCTGCGGATACGACGGCGGGTACGCCACGAACTGCCGTCCGGCAGCCGGCCCGAGGTACTGAGCGGAGCCGTAGGAGAGCATCGGCACGAAGACAACAGGCAACAGGACCAGGCCCACTGTGTAGCCCGAGTCCTTTCCAAATGACTTGGCGAGGTCGTTCAGGGACACGATGCTGAAGTAGATTCCGGCGAAGGGGATGAAGAACAGCAGATACCAGTACCAAGGGCGTCCTGCGATCTCCAGGAGTTTGATCCCGTTGTACACGGGTACGAATGCGCCCCATGCCGGACGGCCTGACTTGGTGAAGATTCCCATGTAGAGCACTCCAACAATGCCAAAAACCACCGCGAAGTAGATGACCATGAACAGCAGGCCAAGGCCGACGGCGGCAGCGGACCCGGATCCACTGGAAGAGTATGAGCTCAGGGGAATATTCATACGGTTGACACTACGGCCAGGGAGCCTGCTCCGCGATGGGCAGGACTCACCATCGATCCCCCAGGGCGTTGGTAATCAGGCGCCTTCGGTGAGCGTCACTCCAGGGATGTCCGTCTGCTCGGGCAGTGGGCGCGACGGGCGCTCTGTCCGGATGGCGTCTTCGATCAATGCCACCGGACGCTTCCACGCTTCGGATCCCGGTTCCATGGTGTCCACGGCGCCGATCAGCATTGCCACCAGGCGGACCATGTCCTCGATGGTGATGTCGCGGCGCAGCGATCCCTGGCCTTGGCCGCGTTCCAGGAGCGTGGCCATGGACCCGATGAGGCCGCCGGTGATGCCCATGAGAAGCCCGCGTCGGCCGGCAACTGCGTCAAGGAGGTTGGCGTCTTCGCTGGCAACCCGCATCACGGCGTCGATGACGTTGATGAGGCCTTCGGCGGCGTCCATGCCGTCGGCTGCAGCAGCGGCAACCGGGTCCACGTGCTGGCGCAATTGCCGCGACAATGCGGCCAGGACCAGTTGTTCTTTGTCCGAGAAGTTGCGGAACAGTGTAGCGGGACCCACCCCGGCGGTAGCGGCAATGGTCTGCAGGGGTACTTCCGGTCCGTATTCCCGGAAGCACTGCCGGGCGGCGGTGATGATCTTGTCCACGTTGCGTGCGGCGTCTGCCCTGAGGGGCTTGCGTTCAGAGGGCTGTTCCATGGTTGCCAGCGTAGCAACGGAGGCGTGTTGGCCTGTGGTTACGCGGGAGTAGGTTGCTATATGACAAACCAGCACATGAAACACTGGATTCATGTTGCTTGCATTCTCAGTCGCCCCTTCGGGCCAGCCCGCTTCCGCCGTCAATGGGGGACCTGCCCCTGACGCCTCGGTGCACGATGCCGTTGCCGCCGCTGTCAAGATCGTCCGCGAGTCCGGCTTGCCCAACCAAACCGACTCCATGTTCACCACTATTGAAGGCGAGTGGGACGAAGTTTTCGACGTCGTCAAACGCGCCACTGAGGCGGTTGGCCGGTACGGCAGCCGCGTCTCACTGGTCATTAAGGCGGACATCCGCCCGGGCTACAGTGGTGAGCTGACCGGCAAGGTGGAGCGCTTGGAAGGCGCCATTTCCGCCTCGGAGTAGTGCTTTCCCCAGCGCGCTGTGAGTGCCAGACTGGGGGCCATGATTGAACACGTGACCGAGCCCGGGTGGGTTGACGTCGAGCATTACCTGACTGACGTCGTCGTGCGCCCTGATCCTGTCCACCAGCGTGCGGTGAGTTCCGCGGCCGAGGCAGGGATGCCGGCCATAGAGGTAGCGCCCAACGCGGGCAAACTGCTGCGGATGCTGGTGCAGATGTCCGGAGCCAGGCGCGTGCTGGAGATCGGAACCCTGGCCGGGTTCAGCAGCATGTGGATGGCTCAGGGACTGCCCGACGACGGCAGGATCGTCACGTGCGAATACCTCCAGAAGCACGCCGACGTGGCGCGGGCCAACCTCGATGCCGCCGGCGTCGGGCACAAAGTGGATATCCGCCTCGGGGCTGCCCTGGATACGCTGCCGACGCTCGCCGGCCAGGAATCGTTCGACTTCGTCTTCATCGACGCGGACAAGGAGAACGATGCCAACTACCTGGACTGGGCCATCCGGCTGGGCCACCCCGGCACTGTGATCGTGGTGGACAACGTCATCTGGGATGGTGCCATCCTGGAGCCCGCGCGGGATGAAACCAATGCGCCGGGGATCGTGAAGGCCTTGGAAATGATGGGCCAGGATCCGCGTCTGGATGCCACGGCCATCCAGACGGTCGGCAGCAAGGGCTGGGACGGCTTCGCGATCGCGCGCGTGCGGTAGATGGACTTCACGTTTCGCCGGGCAACGGTCGATGATGCCCAGGCAATGGCCGCAATGCACTTCCGGTCCTGGCAGGAGAGCTATGGGCACCTGTTGCCCCGTGAGTTCTTTGAAAAACAGGAAGCTGGATTGCCTCAGCGCGCCGACAGGTACCGGGAGTTCATCGCCGCGGGCCACCCCCGGATGCTGGCCTTCGACCCCGATGGGGAACTGGTAGGTCTCGGGGCCGCCGGGGAGGGCAGGGACGATGACAGGCCCGGCGAAGTTGAGCTGTTCATGCTCTACACGCTGGAGCGGATCCACGGCAGGGGAGTTGGCCAAGCTTTGGTGGATGCCCTGATCGGGGACGGCCCGGCGTATCTGTGGGTCCTTGACGACAATCCGCGGGCGCAGGCTTTCTACCGCCGCAACGGTTTCGTCCCCGACGGGAAGCGTCAGTTGTGCGACCCGTCCTGGTACTCGCTGCCCGAGCACCGAATGGTGCGTCCCGGCGTCGGGCTTTAATTCAGCGCTCGCTGTCTTCCGTCTGCTCCATATCGAGCGGCGAGTCGAGCAGGCCGGGCGGTTTGGGCACCCGCGCGAGCAGGAGGCAGACCACCGTCAGCCACGCCACTGCTGCCGTCAAAACCTCCGCCCACACCGATGCTCCAATGTCCATGATGCGATCATATGGCTGAACCCGGCCAAATTGTAAGTATCCTTACTACTGATGATGCCGAACCGGGCAAAGCGGCACTCCACTAGGCTGGGAGAATGAATCAGGCAGGGCGAAGATAGTGGCGAAACGCGGAAAAAGGTCGACGGCGGGAGTCGTCGAGGTGCCTTCCGGCACCCGTCCTGATGGCCCGGTTGAAGGCGTCTACTACATCGATACCGGCGACTGCGAGTTGCTGCACGACCAGGACAACTCCAACGGCTGGCTCCTGAAAATCAACGGCGTCATGAGCTCGCATATAGACCTCGCGGACCCGCTCTTCCTCGACTTTGAGTACATGCGATGGATTGCGGCCCTGGTGGAATCACGATGGCCCCGGGAGCATAAGCCGAAGCTGCGTGCACTGCACCTTGGCGGCGGGGCCTGCTCAATGGCCCGGTACTTCCACTCCGCGTACCCGGAGGCGCGGCAGGTAGTTGTGGAGCTCGACGGCAAGTTGGCAGACTACGTTCGCGGGTGGTTCGACCTGCCCAAGGCGCCGTTGCTTCGCATCCGGGTGGGCGAAGCCCGGCAGGTCACCGAGTCCCTCACCCCGGATACCCGCGACCTCATCATCCGCGACGTCTTTGCTGGCGCCTTCACGCCGCGCGCCCTGACCACCCGTGAGTTCACGGCCCACGCGGATGCTGTGCTGGCTGCCGACGGACTGTACGTGGTCAACTCGGGTGACGCGCCGGACCTGAAGAACGCCCGGGCCGACGCCGCCACCATTGCCGATACCTTCGAGCACACCATGATCATCGCCGATCCTGCCATGCTCAAGGGGCGCCGTTACGGCAACATGATCATGGCCGGCAGCCACGTTCCCTTTGGTGAGGATCCCACGCTGGCACGCAGGCTCCTGGGCGGAGGCGTGCCGGCCCACATCTGGGACGACGCCAAGGTCCGCGCCTTCGCGGCCGGAACGCCCGTCCGGCACGATCCTCCTGCCAATTGACCCCCGCCGGTGGAGTTTTGTACACATAACGCGCTTATGAGGGCCATTATCTGTACAAAAACTCCGGGTTAGGCCGCCCCCAGCAACTCCTCCCGCTTCCGCTCCGTCTCCTCCCGCAAGGCCTGCACGACGGCGGCCACCGCGGGGCGGCGCATCGAGTCAGGGCGGAGGACCATCCAGTAGGGGAGGAGCTCCGCGAAGTCCGATGGCAGCAGCCGGATCAGATCCGCGTGCCGGTCGGCCATGAAGCACGGCAGGAAGCCAACCCCAGCCCCGGCACGTGTGGCTTCCACATGAACGAACACGTTGGTTGAACTCAGACCGTCGCGCATGGTGGGGACCAGTCGGCGGGGCGCATCCAGGTCATCCACTTGAAGCATTGAATCCACAAAGTAGACCAGCTGGTGCTGCGTCAGTTCCTCGATGCTGGAAGGTGTGCCGTGATCCACCAGGTAGGCGCGCGATGCGTACATCCCCAGCCGGTACTCGCCCAGCCGGATCGCCTCAGCCCGGTGCACCTGCGGTGTCCCCACCACCACTTCAATGTCCAGCCCCGACCTCTGCTGCAACGCCCGCCGCGTCACCGTCACGATCTCCACGCTTAGCCCAGGATGCTCCCGCCGAAGCCGCGCCACCGCCGGTGCCGCGATATACGCGCTGAAGCCATCGGTTGCGGTCATTCGTACGACGCCGGCAATGGGGTCGGGTGCGCGGTCGCTCGGTCCCAGCGCACTCACCGCAGCCTCAATGCGTTCTGCGACCAGCACGGCTTCGGCACCCAAATCAGTCACTTCCCACCCGCCGGCGGCACGCGCGAGGACCCGACCGCCCAGCGCCTTTTCCAGCGCCGCTATCCTGCGCGAAACGGTGGTGTGGTTCAGCCCCAAGGCCTGGGCCGCCGTCGTGAATTTTCCTGAACGTGAGACGGCGAGGAAGACGAGGAGGTCGTCGGGGTTGGGATTCATATCTGCAATTCTGCACACCTAAGGTGCCTTATTGGGCATTGAGGCATAACAAATCTGCGGCAATACTCAGTGGAGCATTTCGTGTTGTGGAACACATCACGTTCAAAAGGGTCAAAGAGGACACTGAGGAGATGGATATGAGCGTAGAGCAGCGCTCCGCATCAAGAGCCGGGAAAGACGCCGGCAAGGGCTCCGGCCTGAAGAAGATCGTGGCGGCCTCCATGGTGGGAACCGTGGTGGAGTGGTATGAGTTCTTCCTCTACGCCACCGCAGCCACCCTGGTTTTCGGCAAGTACTTCTTTCCGAGCACCGGCAACGAGTTGGACGGCATCATCCAGGCGTTCATCACCTACGCCGTGGGCTTCGTCGCCCGGCCGCTGGGCGGAATCGTGTTCGGCCAGATCGGCGACAAACTTGGCCGCAAGCCCACCTTGCAGCTGACCATCGTGATTGTGGGCGTCTCCACGTTCCTCATGGGCTGCCTCCCCGGATTCGTGGACGTCGGTTACTGGGCGCCGGCCATGCTGGTGGCGCTGCGCTTCATCCAGGGCTTCGCACTCGGCGGCGAATGGGGCGGTGCCGTGCTGCTCGTGGCTGAGCACAGCCCCAACAAGTCCCGCGGCTTCTGGTCGTCCTGGCCGCAGGCAGCAGTGCCGGTGGGCAACCTCCTGGCTACTCTGGTCCTGTTCGTCATGTCCACCACGCTCAGCAGCGAAGCCTTCCTCGGCTGGGGCTGGCGCGTTGCCTTCTGGCTCTCCGCGGTGATCGTGTTCGTGGGCTATTACATCCGTACCCACGTGACCGAAGCCCCCATCTTCCTTGAGGCCAAAGCACAGGTTGAGGAGTCCAAAGCCATCAGCTACGGCGTGGGCGAGGTCATCCGCAAATACCCCAAAGGCATCCTGCAGGCCATGGGCCTCCGATTCGCCGAGAACATCATGTATTACCTCGTGGTGAGCTTCGCGATCGTCTACCTCAAGAGCGTCCACAAATACGACACGTCCTCGCTGCTCCTGGCCCTCCTGATCGCCCACGTGATCCACTTCCTGATCATTCCGCAGATCGGCCGGTTGGTTGACTCCTGGGGCCGCAAGCCCGTGTACCTCATCGGTGCGATCACCGGCGCAACCTGGCCGTTCTTCGCCTTCCCCATGTTCGACACCAAGAACGCTGTGATCATCGTGCTCGCCGTAACCATCGGCCTCTGCCTGCACGCCTTCATGTATGCGGGACAGCCGGCCATCATGTCCGAACTCTTCCCCACCCGCATGCGCTACTCCGGTGTCTCGCTCGGCTCCCAGGTAACGTCCATCTTCGCCGGCTCACTCGCTCCGCTGCTGGCCACCCAGTGGCTCAAGGACACCGGTTCCTGGGTGCCCACGGCGATCTACCTCGTGGTCGCCTGCGCGATTACCGCCGTCGCCGTCATTTCCTTGAAGGAAACCAAGGGCATCGCGCTTGAGGACGTGGACCAAGCCGATGCCGAGCGGCACGGACTGGCAACCGCTACCCCGAAGGGCTGATCCGATGGACAACTCCTTGAACGGACGTAGAGCACTGATTACCGGCGGCGCGAGCGGAATCGGGGCTGCCTGTGCCCGCGCGCTCGCCGCCCGCGGGGCGAAAGTAGTAGTGGCCGACGTCGATGCCTCCGGAGCTGCGGCCCTCGCCGATGAGCTGGGCGGGACCGCCTGGACGGTGGACCTGCTGGACGTCGACGCGCTGGGTGCGTTGAGCCTTGACTGCGACATCCTGGTCAACAACGCCGGCGTCCAGAAGGTGGCGCCCATAGAGGAGTTCGAGCCTGCGGAGTTCCGGCGGATCCTGGCTCTGATGCTGGAGGCCCCGTTCCTCCTGATCAGGGCGGTGCTCCCGCACATGTACGCCAACGGATTCGGCCGGATCATCAACATTTCCTCGGTGCATGGGCTCCGGGCCTCGGCCTACAAGAGTGCATATGTCTCGGCAAAGCACGGCCTGGAGGGGCTCAGCAAGGTCACTGCGTTGGAGGGTGGCGAGCATGGGGTCACGTCCAACTGCATCAACCCCGGTTACGTCCGCACGCCGTTAGTGGAGAAACAGATCGCCGATCAGGCCCGGCTCCACGGCATCCCTGAAGCCGAGGTTCTGGCCAAGGTCATGTTGACGGAGGCGGCGGTGAAGCGCTTGGTGGAGCCTTCCGAGGTGGCGTCCCTAGCGGCCTGGCTGGCCTCCGACGACGCCGGCATGGTCACTGGCGCGAGCTACACCATGGACGGTGGCTGGTCGGCGAGGTAGCCACCCCTGCGAGGTGACAGTTAATGCCAATGTTCGCGTCGAACATTGGCATTAACTGCAAGGTGGCGAAGGGGATCAGGCCGTCTCGTCCACCAGCTCTGCCCGGCGCAGGCCACCACCGCGGACCCACAACTTGTAAGCCACGAACAGCAAAACCAGCCAGGTTCCACCCACGTACAACGCAACCCGCGTGTCCTCGAAGACGCCGAGGATCACGATCACCATCGCCATGAACGCCATGGTGAGGATGGACGCCGTCGGCCACAGCGGCGAACCGAACTCCGACGCCGGAAGGCCCTTGAGCTTGATCTCCCGCTTCATAGCAACGTGCGAAGCCAGGATCATCACCCAGACCCACACGGTGGCGAACGTGGCGATGGAGGCAATGAGTACGAACACGTCCTCGGGGATCACGGCGTTCAGTACGACGCCCACCAGCAGGATGCAGCCCATCATCACCACGGTCATCCACGGAACGCCATGACGGGACACCTTGCCGAAGCTCTTGGGCGCGTGCCCCTGCTGGGCCAGCCCGAACAGGATGCGCCCGGCCCCGAAGATGTCGCTGTTGATTGCGGAAAGGGCTGCCGTGATCACCACGGCATTGAGAATGTGTGGCGCAGCGGGAATCCCCAAGCCATCAAAGATCTGCACAAACGGGCTGCCGCTGCTGCCGATCTCGTTCCACGGGAAGATGCTCATCAGAACGCCCAGGGTCAGTACATAGAACAGCAGCACCCGAACCGGCACGGTATTAACGGCCTGAGGAATGACCTTCTTGGGATCCGCGGCTTCACCTGCGGTGATACCGATCGTCTCGATCCCACCGAAGGCAAACATCACGACGGCGAACGAGGCCAGGAGCCCCTCGAAACCGTTCGGGAACAATCCGCCATGGTTCACGAGGTTCCCGAGTCCCGGTGCCACGCCACCGCCGTCGCCCGTTTGGAAGCCGAACACGACGATCGCTGCGCCGCCGACAATCATGGCGATAATCGCCACCACCTTGATCAGCGAGAACCAGAACTCGAGTTCACCGAACACCTTCACGCTGAGCAGGTTCATTGCGCCCAGGAACAGGATGATCGCGAGCACCCAAATCCATCGGTCCACCTGCGGGAACCAGAAGCCCATATAGATACTGAACGCTGTGACGTCGGCGATCGCCACGATTGCCATCTCGAACACGTACGTCCACCCGGTCACGAAGCCTGCGAACGGGCCCAGATACTTGCTCGCATACTGGCCGAAGGAGCCGGACACGGGGTGTCGTACGGCCATTTCGCCGAGTGCGCGCATCACCATGAAGACAGCGGCGCCGCCGATGATGTAGGCCAGGAGAACGGCTGGGCCGGCCTTTTGGATGGCCGACGCGGAGCCGTAGAAGAGGCCCGTGCCGATCGCCGATCCGAGTGCCATGAAGCGGATGTGTCGGACGTTGAGGCCTCGGCTGAGCGCCGTCCCTGCGGCTTGGAGGACAGAGCTCTCCTCAGCCAGCTTGGTTTGTTGCATGGTAAAACCTTCTCGTCTTTGGGAGGGGATCGCTATCCAGCAGATCACTTTTGGCGGCCTTGTGATCGGACTCACGGAGGTTTGGTGTCTTTGATCGCAGACACTCTGCGCGGTGGCTGTTTGATGGTGGTAAAAGTCATAGTTCCCGGTCGGATAGGATGGCCGCGGACAGCTCTTCAACACGGTCAGGCATCCCTCGCATCACGCGTCGCCCCCATGTGAACTCTGTGCTGACTCGCATCTGTTACTTGGGGGACTCATGATTTCCGTAATCCGCGCTACCCGACGCCGTTGGGCCGCTGCCGTTGTTGCCGTGGTGGTCGGCGCTTCACTTCTCTTTGCCGCTCCTGCACAGGCTTACGACGTGCCGAATTTCGAGGTCCCGAACGCGTCCCAGGCTCCTGTGCCGTTCGTGGAGCGGGTGAGTGACGCCGCTGGTGTCGTTGAACTGTGGAAGACCGGCGGGCCTGCGACCCGCACCGCCGCTGCTGCCGCCCTGGTGGGTGGCGCTGACGCCGTCCAGGCCTTTCTCGACGGCGGACAGGATGTTGCGCTGGCCGCGGACCGGAAGCAGTTGGTCACCGAGCTGACGACGCGGGGTAGTGAGCACGTAAGATCGTCGGCCGCTAAAGTCCTGGCGTCGAACAACCCCGCGCTGATTAATGAATTCCTCGCTGTCGGGTGGGGCCAGACGTGGCGCGGTGATCTCAGGACGGCTGCGACCTACTTCCTCGATTACGGCAATGTTCACGTCGCACGGGCTGCTTCCGAGAGCCTGGACAACGGCGACGCTGCCGTGGAGAAATTTGTGCTTGAAGGCTGGCGTGCCAAGGTCTTCATGACAGACCGCCAGGCGGCTTACGCGGTGCTTGCTTCGTCGAATGCCGCGGTTTCTGCTGCTGCGGAGGCAGCACTTAACACCGGTGATGGAGCTGTCGTTGCTGACTTCCTCCGATACGGCCAGTTTGTTGTCGCCGACCATGACGCAGAGTCGTCTGCCGTTTCGGCGGTGCTGCAGCAGGTCAAAACAGACATCGCATCCAACCCTGCCGGTGCGGCCGGCGTCGCTGACCGAGCCAATACGGCCGTCGAGAAGGCGCGAAACACCGCAGCCTCCGCGAGGACTGCGGACGAAACGCGGCTGCTTGCCGATTGGAAGTTCCTCAGCGCGCAGGCCAAGCCAAGAGGGGCCGCAGACAACGCACAGCTTGCCAGCGAAAAGCCGCTCAGGAAAGCATTTGCCGCAGCGGCTCAAGAACTACCGGTGCTTCTGGCGACCCTGACTGCTGTGGATGCTGACCTTGAAGCGCTGATCGTCCAGGCCCGCCAAGCTACCCTTGACCTATCCCTGGTGGGGACGCCTGAAGTTCGGAAGGCCGCAGAGACTGCACTGGCCGGCGGTGATGACGCAATCAAGTCCTTCATCGCTGTCGGTAACGATGCCGCGTTCGAACTGGACGGCCCTGCTGAACTTGAAGACAGGCAGCGAGTTGCCCAACTCCAGGCCACGGGTGGCGAGTATGTTTTCAAGGCTGCGTCGGAGGCCGGTAAGTCCACCAGCCACGCGATTATCCGCTACTTCCTTGAGTATGGACATGCTGTTGCGCAGGAGCTCGACAACCAGATTTTGGCCTTCCGCAGCATCGACCAGGGCGGATTGGAAGTCCGGGCTGCGGCCAATGTGGGGCTCGATGGGAGTCGCGCAGATCTTCAGACGTTCGCTACGGTCGGAAAGGCCGCAGCGGCAGGCCGGGACCAGGCAACTGCCACCCATGTGGCCTCCATCGACGCCATGATCACCGAGCTCGCCGGGTTGGCGAATCAGGCAACGGTCGACGCCGGCAAGGCGGCTGACGCTGCGAAGGCGGCCGAAGCGGCACGCCAGGCCGAAGCAGCCGCCGAGGCCGCTCGCCAAGCCGCCGCTGGTGGGCAGGTTGCTGCTGGCAGCGCCAATGCTTCCCAGGAATCCGCAACCGGAGCAGCCCCGATCGTCATTCCCTGGCCGCGCGAGTACACGCCCGCCGTCGGACTGGCTGAAACCGGAGCCGCAGAGAAGTCCGCCGCGACCCCGTCGGCCGCGCCCAGCATTTCGGTACCGCCGGCCGCGTCAGCGGCGAAGGGCTCCACATCAGTTGACTCCCAATCGCAGGAAGCGGCGGCCCCGTTGGCAACCTCCGCGACTGGCATGAGCGCTTGGACCATCGGGCTCATCGTGGCATTGGTCCTGGCAGCGGCCGGAGCCATCACGTTCCTGCTTCGCCGGAAGGGTGCTGCCTCGGCGTAGGGCAGCGCGGCCGGTCCGGCAGCATGCTCAACAGAGATTTTCTTCTTTTGCACGGTTTGGGGGTCGATGCATGCGGTTCAGCGCGGGCGTAACTGTGACTATCGCCGGAGGCATATTGTTGGCTGGTGCTTGCCCAGCCATGGCGTCCGCGGATGTCGTTGATGTTGGGGGAGTGCCTCTCAGCGTCGTCATCGATGCCGAGGGCACCGCTTATATCGGCAACTATCTGCCTGGCGGTGGGGTGAGCGTCCTTCCCTCAGGAGCGAGCAAACCGTCCAAGACACTCATGACTGGTGTCTCCCCGGCGGGAATGGCTCTCTCGGGAGATGGCACCTTGTTTGTGGAGGGCTGGGACTTCGACCAGCAGCAGGAAAAACTCGTCGTGCTTCCAAAGGGTTCCTCTGAGGTAGCCCGAACGATTCCCCTCGGTCCGGGCGCACATCTCATCGCTGCGGCGCCCGACGGGACTGTCTTTGTTCCCAACCCACTCCTGGGCACAGTCTCGGTCATTCCGCCGGGAGCCGGCGCACCGGACCGCGAGGTCGCCGTCGGCGGCAATCCCAAGGAAATAGCTGTAACCCAGGACGGCACCGCCTACGTGACCAACCAGAACGACGGCACCGTCTCGGTCATCGCCCCGGGTGCGGGTACGGTTTCACGCACCATTGATGTAAGGAAGGCGCCTGACAGGTCCGGTGATCCGCACGGAATTGCCGTGGGCCCGGATGGCGCGGTCTACGTCACCAATATCACGTCAAACGACGTCGCGGTGATCAAGCCGGGCGACTCGGCCGTCTCGTACCGCGTGCCGGTTCCTGGCGGACCAAAGGAGATCGCCGTCGGCCCGGATGGCACCGCTTATGTCCTCTACCAGGCCAACGGACTGTCGGTCATCGCGCCGGGCGAAACAAACGTCCGTCACGGCCAGCCGACGCTCCAGGCCCCCGGACATCTCGCCGTCGCTCCCAATGGGTCCGTCCTGGTGACCAACACCGCTGATAAATCCGTATCGGTCTTTCCGGCCGAGGACTTAAGCATCCCCCCGCTGTCAGCCGTCAACGCACCGGCCAGCCCGACTGAGATCCCGGAAGCAAGCCCCGCGACTCAGACCAGCCCAGACAATGCGGATTCCGGCTTCCTGTCAGGCCTCCCGGTCATTGTCGGCGCAGTTGTGGTGGCCATCCTGAGCGGGGCCGCCGCGCTGATTTTGGCCGCCAGAAGGCGCAAACGCTCGGAGGCGGCCGCAACCCCAAATCCGGCAGAGGATCACGAAAGACTTGAAGTCCTCTCAAATCACAGGCCTGGCTGAGCGCAGACCGCCACTCCTTGCTGCAGCAGCCGTACGGGATCCCAGACACAGATCACTGCTTGGCTACTGGTCATTGGCCTCCATACGGTGCACGCTTGAGTACGGGATACCGGACACGAAGTCCGGCAGGCCCTCAAGACCCCACAGCAGCGAGGAACCATGACCACCACGCCAACAGCGCCCGGCAAAGCCACGTCCAAAGTCCCGGCTGCCGAAAATACCTTGCGCATCCTGAAGCTGTTGGCATCGCGCCGTGGGCCCATGGCGGCCTCGAACATTGCGACGGCGCTTGGCCTGCCCCGATCCAGCGTCTACCACCTGCTTGGCGTGATGGAAGCGAACGGCTTCGTCCTGCATCTGCACGAGGAGCAGCGCTACGGCTTGGGCATCAGCGCGTTCGAACTCAGCTCCGCGTACTCCCGCCAGGAACCGCTGTCCAGGCTCGGCCGCCCCATGCTGGCCTCGCTCGTCGATGTGATCGGCGAGAGCGCGCACTTGGCCGTGCTCCACGGCAGGGACGTTCTCTACATCGTGGAGGAACGCGCCAAGAACCGCCCAAGCCTGGTGACCGACGTCGGCGTCCGCCTTCCCAGCCACCTCACCGCCAGCGGCCGCGCCATCCTCGCAGCCCTGCCCAAGTCGCAGGTCCGCGCGCTGTACCCCAACGCTGCCGCCTTCACCTCACGCAACGAGGTCGAATTTCCCATCATGAAGTACTCGGCACTGTCGTCCCATCTCGATCAGGTGCGGCAGCGCGGCTACGCCACCGAAAACGGCGAAATCACACCGGGATTCGGCTCCATCGCCGTGCCCGTGACGGACCACGTTGGATGGCCGACGGCGGCCGTCGCCGTTACGTTCCTGGAGGACAAAGTGCCTGCTGAGCAATGGCCGGTACTGGCCGCGCGCATCAGGAAGGCTGCCGACGAACTTTCCGTGCGGATCCACGGACGTCCGACGGCGGGCTGACGCACCTCAGGCGCGCCCGCTACCGGCTTCCCCTCCGGGCGAGTCACGTTCGACCATGCTGCGGAATGTTTCCAGCTCGCCCCGGAAACTGCCCCGGTAGGAGCCCATGGCAAAGAGCCGGCCGACCACCGTGGCCACCAAACCTCTTGTCTCGAACACTTGCTGGATCCTCGTTCCACCATCCTCGGGTGTAAAGGTGACGTCCGATTCGCCCTTGAGGATCGCGTTGCCGAACCGCGTGCGGAGGTGGCGGGGGCGCTCCGCCGAAATGACTTCGGTGGGGCTCGCCATTCGGCCAAACCACACTGTGTAGCTGCTTCCAGCTTGGCCCGTGGAACCGACTAGATCAGTCACCCGCGTGACGCCGCCGATCCATTCAGTGAACCGGTCGGGATCCGTCCAAGCGTCGAAAACCCGCTCGGGCGCGGCTGCGACCAACGTGGACACTCGATACGTTGCCATGGGTCCAGCATGCTCGCATTACAGCGCGAAAGCGAGAGTTGGCGCATGTCTGTAATTCCGGACAGTAGCCATCAAAAAGGCATTCCAGCCGCTTGGATAAGGGGCTTTAGTAGATGCAGAAGATCTTTCCACCACACACTTTCCAAAGACGAAGGAGCCACCATGGCACCCGCCGATTTCACTACAGGAGCCCGTCCGGTCAAGGCTGCCCGGGGTACTGAGCTTTCTGCCAAGTCGTGGCAGACTGAAGCGCCGTTGCGTATGTTGATGAACAATTTGGATCCGGAGGTTGCCGAGCGTCCGGACGACCTGGTGGTTTATGGCGGTACGGGTCGTGCTGCGCGGTCGTGGGCTGCGTTTGATGCGATCACGAAGACGTTGGAAACCATGGAGAAGGACGAGACTCTTTTGGTCCAGTCCGGCAAGCCGGTGGGTGTGTTCCGCACGAACGAGTGGGCACCGCGGGTGTTGTTGGCGAACTCGAACCTGGTGGGGGATTGGGCGACGTGGCCTGAGTTCCGTCGGCTCGAGGCTGAGGGTTTGATGATGTATGGGCAGATGACTGCTGGGTCGTGGATTTACATCGGCACCCAGGGGATTCTGCAGGGCACGTATGAGACGTTCGCCGCGGTGGGGAACAAGCTCGCCGCGGAGGGCCGGATCACCGCCGCGCCGGAGGGTTCGGCTGAGGGTCCGCTGGCCGGGACGTTGACGTTGACGGGTGGGTGTGGTGGCATGGGCGGTGCCCAGCCGCTGGCCGTGACGCTGAATGATGGTGCGTGCTTGATCGTGGACGTGGATGAGTCCCGTCTGCGCCGCCGTGTGGGTAAACGCTACCTTGATGAGGTCGAGACCGATCTGGATGCGGCGATCGCGAAGGTTCAGGCGGCGAAGGCTGAGCGTCGTGGCTGGTCGGTGGGGTATGTGGGCAACGCCGCGGAGGTCTTCCCGGAGCTGCTGGCCCGTCACAAGGCCGGGGAGATCACTTTTGATGTGGTCACGGACCAGACGTCCGCGCATGATCCGTTGTCGTACCTGCCGGAGGGCATCACGGTGGCTGAGTGGCACACCGAGGCCGAGGCCGACCCGGAAGGGTTCACGAAGAAGGCGCAGGCGTCGATGGCGCGGCATGTGCAGGCGATGGTGGAGTTCCAGGACGCCGGTGCTGAGGTGTTTGATTACGGTAACTCGATCCGTGATGAGGCCCGCAAGGGTGGGTATGACCGGGCGTTTGAGTTCCCGGGGTTCGTTCCGGCGTATATTCGTCCGTTGTTCTGCGAGGGTCTGGGCCCGTTCCGTTGGGTCGCGCTGTCGGGGGATCCGGAAGATATCCGTGTCACGGATGAGGCGATCAAGGAACTCTTCCCGGAGAACAAGCACCTGCATAAGTGGATTGATGCCGCTGCTGAGCGGGTGGAGTTCGAGGGCCTGCCGGCGCGTATTTGCTGGCTTGGGTATGGTGAGCGGGCCAAGGCCGGGTTGTTGTTCAACCAGCTTGTTGCTGAGGGTAAGGTCAAGGCCCCGATCGTGATCGGTCGTGACCACCTGGACTCGGGTTCGGTTGCGTCCCCGTACCGTGAGACCGAGTCCATGAAGGACGGTTCGGACGCGGTGGCTGACTGGCCGTTGCTGAACGCCCTGACTGCCGCCTCGTCGGGTGCTACCTGGGTGTCGATCCATCACGGCGGCGGGGTGGGGATTGGCCGGTCCATCCACACCGGCCAGGTCTCCGTTGCTGACGGGACCGAGCTCGCGGGGCAGAAACTCGAGCGGCTCTTGACCAACGACCCCGGGATGGGTGTCATCCGCCACGCCGACGCCGGCTACGACCGCGCCATCGAAGTCGCCAACGAACGCGGCGTCCGCATCCCCATGAACGAGAAGTAGGCAACACCAATGACCATTACGTCCAACGAACAACTGACCGTTACCCTCGGTTCCAGCGGAGTGACACCGGAAGACGTCGTCGCCGTCGCACGCCATGACGCCAAGGTGACCATCTCCCAGGACGCCCTGGATAACGTCGCCAAGGTCCGGGCACACATCGACAGCCTCGCCACCAGCGACGTCCCCGCCTACGGTATTTCCACGGGCTTCGGTGCGCTGGCCAACCGCCACATCCCCAACGACCTCCGCACCCAGCTGCAGAAGTCGCTGATCCGCAGCCACGCAGCCGGCATGGGCCCGGCCGTGGAGCGCGAAGTGGTCCGCGGCATCATGTTCCTCCGCGCCAAGACCCTTGCCTCCGGTCGCACGGGAGTTCGTCCCGTGGTCCTGCAGACCATGGTTGACGTCCTCAACGCCGGCATCACTCCGTTGGTCCGCGAGTTCGGTTCGCTGGGTTGTTCCGGCGACCTCGCACCGCTGTCCCACTGCGCCCTGGTGCTGATGGGTGAAGGCGAAGCAACGGGTCCCGACGGCGAGCTCTACGGCGTCCCCGGCAAGGCAACGGTCGCTGAGCTGCTCGCGCAGCACGGCATCGAGCCCGTCACGCTGGCCGAAAAGGAAGGCCTGGCGCTCGTCAACGGCACCGAAGGCATGCTCGGCATGTTGCTGATGGCCATCGCGGATATCCGCCTGTTGCTGGCGACGGCGGATGTCACCGCCGCGCTCAGCGTCGAGGCCCTGCTTGGTACCGACCAGGTGTTCCTGCCCGAGCTCCACGCGGCACTGCGTCCGCACCCGGGCCAGGCTGCCAGCGCTGACAACATGCTGCGGGTACTCTCCAATTCGCCGATCGTCGCCTCCCACCGGATCAACGACACCAAGGTCCAGGACGCCTATTCGCTGCGTTGCGCGCCCCAGGTTGCAGGCGCTGTCCGCGACACCGTGGACCACGCCGCCTTGGTTGCTTCCCGCGAACTCGCCGCAGCCATCGACAACCCTGTGGTCCTGCCCGACGGCCGGGTCACGTCCAACGGCAACTTCCACGGCGCCCCCGTGGCCTACGTCCTGGACTTCCTGGCCATCGCCGTCGCGGATCTCAGCTCCATCGCGGAGCGACGCACGGACCGCATGCTGGATCCTGCCCGCTCGCACGGCCTTCCTGCGTTCCTCGCTGGTGACCCCGGCGTGGACTCGGGCCTCATGATCGCCCAGTACACGCAGGCCGGCCTGGTCTCGGACAACAAGCGCCTGGCCGTTCCGGCTTCGGTGGACTCCATCCCGAGCTCCGCCATGCAGGAGGACCACGTGTCCATGGGCTGGCACGCGGCCCGGAAGCTGCGCAAGGCCGTGGAGAACCTGCGGCGGGTGCTCGCCGTCGAGCTCGTCACCAGCGCGCGCGCCATCGACATGCGTACGCAGATGTCCGACGGCGAACTCACCCCGGGTCCTGCCGGCACGGCTGTGCTTGAGGTGCTTCGCGAAGTGGTCCAGGGGCCGGGCACCGACCGGTTCCTGTCGCCCGAACTCGAAGCGGCTGACCGTTTGGTTGGCTCCGGCGCGGTCCGTGCGGCCGCCGAATCCGCCGTCGGGATTTTGGCCTGACGTCGAATAAAACGCTCATTTGATGGGCTAATTTGTCACGCCCCGGTCTTTGTTCGCAACGCAGGCACCGGGGCGTGGCAAATGTAGTAGAACTTATGGTGTACGTCACGTCCACGCCGAAGATGTCGTGGGCTTGACGGTCAACCGTTCACACAACTCAATACACAACAGAGAACATCCACAAAGGGGTAGAAGTTCAATGAAGGCACGCGGAGCAGTCCTGTCCAGGCGAAACGCTCACTCGGCTACGGTTTCCGACTGGCGGATGCTGAAAGTCGGCGACACGGTGGAAGTGGTCAAATACGCCCACGTCATCGCAGCCGGTCGGGTCGAGGAAGTTTCGGGCAGCGGAAACGTTGTGTGGCTCGAGCACTCAGGGCCGGGCGTCACCGAAGAGGGCAAGGAACTGTTCATGAAGTCCGACGGCGTGACTCTCCGCCGGGCGTAGCTTAAGTCGGGTGCAGTTTAAACAGAAACCGGGGCTCGTCCCCTTCCGCGGGTAGTAGATGCGGAAGGGGACGGGCCCCGGTTTTTGGCGTCGCTGCCTGGGTTGCCCTCAGGGTGGCAGTTAGGCAGCGAGGACTTCGTGGGTCTGACCGAAGGGAACGGATTCGTCCAGCGCCACGGTGTAGGTGCCGGGCTCGTGCCGGGTCACCAGAATTCCGCAGGCAGCCTCAGCTGCTGCGTTCTTGATCAATGCATCCACGGCTTGCTCAAGTCCGTCGTGGATTTCGTCAGCCCTGGAAAAGGACAGACGGATTTCGCGTTCTGCAGTCATTGCAGGGGTCATTTGGGGGCCTCCTATTACTTGCCGCATGCGAGGGCGACCCGTCAATCATAGTAGGTGGAGGCCAAATATTTGTAAGATGACCGGCATGTGAGTGACCCGGGTCTCACCGCCGGACCATGGCGCGGAGCAGTTTCACAGCCACCGAAAGGGCGGCAATGTCCACTGGACCTGGCTTGATGGCCTCCTGGATGGTCTCCTGGACACGCGTCAATTGCTCGATGTTTCCGTGCTCCCAGTCCACTATCCGCTCCACCGGATCGGCGGCCGCGGCGGATGAGCGGGCCGTATGCCGGACCACGGCTTTGGTCATGTCGGCGAGAACGAGATACATGTCGTCTCGAAGGGCCGCCCGGGCCAAGGATTCCCAATGCGTGCCCCGCGGCAGCATGGTGATGTGCTCCAGCAGGGGGATGGCGGAGATGCGTTCGAACACGGCGAAGTACACCTCGGCAACACTTTGGGCCGGTTCCTGGAGTTCCTCGGCAATGGAGGAAATGTCCAGGAGGCCGTAGCTGACCAGGAGCTCGGAAGCGCGGACACCCAGGGCGTGCGGCAGGCCCACGGAGTCCGTGTGCGCGAGGCGCTTGAGCGAGTGGGCCAGGTTGATGCCGTGCAGCAGGCCCGTGAAATCGGACCGCAAAGCCCCCATCGGTTGCTCCAGCCGTGCGAAGGCATCCGCCAGGGGCTTGTCCCGGAAATCGTGGGTCACGTACCAGCGCACGGAACGGTCCAACAGCCGGCGCATGTCCAAGGCAACAGCAGAGCCATGCTGACTGGGAGTGCTCGCGGGGAGCTGGGCGATGGCTTCAGTTACCGAGTCCAAACCCCAGATGCTTCGCATCACCACGAACCCGCGGGCCACCGCCGACGCCGAGACCGTGGTTTCCTCCATGGCGCGGAAGGCGAAGGCGATACCACCCAGGTTGATCATGTCATTGGCCACCACCGTTGCAACGATCTCGCGCCGCAGCGGATGCGTAGCCAGGTGCTCGCCAAACCGTTCTGATAGCTGCCGGGGGAAGTACTCGTGCAAAGTCCCCGAGAACCAGGGATCATCGGACAACCCTTCCTCGGTCAGCTCACGCGCGAGCTCGATCTTGGCATACGCCGCCAGGACTGATAGTTCCGGCGTGGTCAGCCCCTTCCCGGTCAGCACACGGGCGCGGAGTTCCTCGTTGGACGGAAGGGATTCGAGGCGTCGATCCAACTCCGTGACGGATTCCAACCAATCCATGGTCCGTTCGAAACTCGGACTCCACTCCATGACCAGCTGCTTGTCCGTCAGCAGGAGTACGTTCTGGTCATCGTTGGTCTTCAAGACCAGCCGCGCCACCTCGTCCTGGAGCGAATGCAGGAACATCGTCCGCTCCTTCACGGACATCCTGCCCGCGGCGATCATCCGGTCCAGGAAGATTTTGATATTTACCTCGTGGTCCGAGCAATCCACACCCGCTGAATTGTCGATCGCATCCGTGTTCACCAGGATCCCGGCCAGCGCGGCCTCGATCCGCCCACGCTGCGTGACGCCCAAATTGCCGCCTTCGGCGATGATATGCGCCCGCAACTGGTTGGCGTCCACCCGGATGGCGTCGTTGGATTTATCCCCGACGTCGGCATGGGACTCTGCAGATGCCTTCACGTAGGTGCCGATTCCGCCGTTATAGAGGAGATCCACAGGGGCTGTAAGAACTGCCCGGAGAAGCTCGGGTGGGCTCATGGCCAACTGGCCGTTTGGGCCAGCGCCTTCCTCCAAACCCAAGGCAAGCCGGACCTGCTCGGTGATTGCGATGGATTTTTCCGTGCGGGAGAAGACGCCGCCGCCTTCGCTGATTTTGCCGGGATCGTAATCGGCCCAGGAGGACCGGGGGAGGGCGAAGAGCCGTTCGCGTTCCAGGTAAGAGGCGGCCGGATCGGGGTTGGGGTCGAGGAAGATATGCCGGTGGTCGAAGGCGGCCACCAACTTGATGTGGTCCGAGAGGAGCATGCCGTTGCCGAAAACGTCGCCGCTCATATCGCCGATGCCCACCACGGTGAAATCCTCGGTGCGCGAATCGATCATGAGTTCGCTGAAGTGGTGCCGCACCGACTCCCACGCCCCGCGCGCGGTGATGCCCATCTGCTTGTGGTCGTAGCCCACTGAACCGCCCGAAGCGAAAGCGTCCCCCAGCCAGAATCCGTAGTCAGCCGCCAGTTCGTTGGCTATGTCCGAGAAAGCAGCCGTGCCCTTGTCTGCCGCCACAACCAGGTAGTAGTCGTCGCCGTCGTGCCGCACGACGCGCGGGGGAGGAACCACGCGCCCGTTCGTGCCGCCGTCGGGATCCTCCGCAAGGTTGTCGGTGATGTCCAGGAGGCCGCGGATGAAAGTCCGGTAGCTGTCCTGCCCCTCGGCCAGCCACGCCGCACGGTCTTCCCCTGGCTCCGGCAAGTGCTTGGCGAAGAAGCCGCCCTTGGCGCCAGTGGGAACGATCACCGCGTTCTTGACCGTTTGCGCCTTGACCAGGCCCAGGATTTCCGTGCGGAAGTCCTCCCGCCGGTCCGACCAGCGCAAGCCGCCGCGCGCGATCGGGCCAAAGCGCAAATGCACACCCTCCACCCGGGGCGAGTACACCCAGATCTCGTATTTCGGTCGTGGGGAGGGCGCAGCCGGAATGATGGAGGGATTTAATTTGAAGCTGATGTACGGCTTGGCCAAGTAGAAGTTGGTGCGCAAGGTGGCCTCCACCAGGGTGGCGAGGGAGCGCAGCAGCCGGTCGGCGTCCAGGTTCGGGACGGCGTCGATGGCCTCATATAGGGTGGTCTTGGCGGCGTGGATGGCGTGCGCCCGGGAGTTGTAGTCGCTGGCCCCATCGAAGACATCGCCCTCAACAGGGGCCGTGAAGAGCTCCGGATCGAAGAGGTCGGGAGTGAACCTGTCGGGGTCGAACTTCACTTCGAACAACTCCAGGAGCGCCAAGGTGGCCGCGGCGTTCCCGCGCAGGGTATCGGCGATGAAGCCGTACGAATTGGTGCTGCCGAGCTGCCGGAGGTACTTTGCGTAGGCGCGAAGGATGGCAGTCCGCCGCCAATCGATCCCCTCCCTGACCACCAGCGCATCGAAAGCATCCGACTCCGCGTCGCCCCGCATCGCAGCACAGAACGCGCCGGTCAGCAGGTCCGCGGTGACCAGGGGATCCACGCCGCGCGGGTAGTTGAGCCCGAGGTCGTAGAGGAAGAACTGCCGGCCGTCGGCACGCTGGACATCGAACGGCCGCTGGTCCAGGACCTTCAAGCCCAGGTTGTGGAAAAACGGCAGGATCTGGGTAAGGCTTTGCGGGCGGGTCAGGTACAAGCGGATCCGGGCATCCTCAGTCAGGACAGCCGTACCTGGCCGCTTGTAGACGGTCAACAGGGGGTCCGTGGTGTCCGGGTTTTCCGGCGGGAAGCTCTCGAACTTCGAGATGTCCTCCACAGCATCCTCAACCTCGTAATCCGCCTTGTAACTGGCCGGGAAGGCAGCCGCCCACTCCTGGGAAAGCCGCGCAGCCTCATGATGCGGATACCTCGCCTGGAGCGCCTCGTCCAGGCCTTGCGCCCAGGATCTGGTGGCGGCAATGATCCGATGCTCCAGTGCCGCTGAATCCACGACGGCGGATGCTCCGCTGGGTGGGAGGGTCGCCGATGCGGATGGTGGCGGCTGCTGCGGCCACGCCTGCTCGGGGAGCAGGACACGGAAGAATACGCGCGCCATGGCCGATTCGCCCAAACGAAGCTCGAACTCAATGGCATCGGATCCGAAGGCCTCCCGAAGTTCCCGCTCGATGCTGAGGCGGACAGCGGTGCTGTACCTGTGCCGGGGAAGGTAGACGAGTGCTGTCATGAACCGGCCGTACGAGTCCGGACGCAGGAACATCCGCGTGCTGTGGCGTTCCTGGAGACGCAGTATTTCGCGGGCATGTTCGGCCAACTGCTCCGCATCGATGTGGAAAAGTTCGTCCCGTGGATACGCCTCCATGACGGCCAGCAGTTCCTTGCCATGATGCGAGGACGGCGGGTAGCCGAAGGCCTGCAACACTTCCTCCACAGTGTCGCGGATGACCGGAATCTGTTGCGCCGAGTGCGCCATGGAACTCGGGGAGAACAGGCCCACGAAGGTGTGCTCGGCGGCACCCATGCCGTCGGCCGCCCTGGCGACGATGCTGATCTCGTCAAGGTACGCGCGACGCAGCACCGTGGAGCGCCGGGCAGATTTGCTCAGGGTGAGGATGGGCGCCGCTGTCCCGGGGCGCGCAGATTCCGCTTGGGTGGCTTCCGGCAACCGTGTCTCCCGCAGCAGCCCCAAACTACTCCGCCGTCCCCGATACCCCAGGAACACGAAATTCCCCTGGCCCAGCCACTGCAGCAGATCGTGGGCTTCCTTCGCCGGCCGATCATTCCGCGCATCAGCCAACGCACTGACCGTCCGCTCCAGCTCATCGTGGATGGCCGAGGAGTCCTCGGCGGCTGCCTTTACGTCGCTCACCACCTTTTGAAGCCGCGCAACAAGGTTCCGGGCGCTCGCCTCGTCCGGCAGCCTGGGGATGTCGATCGCCATCCACGCCTCGGTGACCAATCCGCCGTCGTGCTCTGGGCCGGAAGTCGCTGGGCCGGAAGTCGCTGGGCCGGAGGGTTCGACGCCGGTGGGGAGGCCCTCGCGGTGTGGTCCCCGGCCGAGGTACGTGAGGCGGTGGGTGGCTGGGTCCCGAGTGGCCGTGAAGATGGGGTGGACGAGGAGCCGGATGGAAGCGGTGTCGCGGGCGATCTCGGCGGTGACCGAGGGGAGCAGATAGGGCATGTCATCCGCGACGATGGCCACCAGGCTGGCGTCTGTCTCGTTCAGGACCCCGATCACGGCCTGCCCGGGTTCGCGGCGTTCGGCCAGGGACCGGTGGTAACGGGCTCGTTCCACGAGGGTTTCGGGGGTGTAGTTGCGGACGTCGTCGTCGGCCACATGCCGGTAGTAGTCCGTCAGGAATTCGTCCGCGGCCTCAATCCTGGGTGACATGTGCTGCGCCTCCGCTGCGCGAGGGAGCGGCCGTGCTGTAGCGGTCGGCGAAGTCCCTGCGCCTCACTTCATCATGGCTTAAACCACCGCGAGTTGGCACTTAAAGGCAGTGTTCGCCTGCGTGTGGTTTGCCTGGCGAAGTGCCAACTCGCGGCGGGACTGTTAGACGTGGTGGCGGGATTCGAACCCGCGTGCGCTGCTTTGCAGGCAGCTCCCTGGCCTCTTGGGTACACCACGTGCAATCGACACTAGGTACCCGCGGCAGGGCTTTCAACATTGGCTACGCAGGCTTTCGCAGGGCTACGCAGTGTTGCCCCTGGTTGCTGTCAATGACGCCCGCCTGAGTAGTCCTGTTACCCCGGCAGTCAGCGCGAGGGTCAAGATGGCTGCCGCCATGTGGGTGTACAGCATGATGTGCGGCGAACCCCCACCGGAGGCTGCCAGCGCGGGCGCATCGCTGAGGCTTTGGCTGGCACCATGAAGGTGGTCCACGAGCCCGCTGCCAGGGAAGTAGCCTCCGAACGCTGCGAACCCAAAGTGCAGGAGCTGCTGCGCCACACCGGACGCCAGCAGCAACAACAAGGGCCCGTGAACCCAGTGGGCCAGGAGTTGCGCGGCCAGGCAGCACAACGCGGCGAAGCCCAGGAGGACGGGGAGGGCAGGAGCGCTGCCGCCAGCGGTCATGTGGGCTGCCAGGCCGAGGCCAACAGCGAACAGCCCGGATACCCAGGCCCACTTGTCCTGCACAGGAGCTGCGCGCATCGCCATCCTTCCCTCCACAAAGGCTACGGGCAGGGTGGCACCTGGGAACAGGGGCTATGCAAGGAGCGTGTTCACCAGTCGGGCCGCAACTTTCGCGGTGCGCGAGTCGATGTCGAACTCCGGGTTCAGCTCCGCGACATCCACGTGCAGCAGTTTTGCACTGGCAGCCACCTGCCGGCAGATCGCGCTGATAACCGGCAACGGCACGCCATAGGCCGCAGGTGCGCTGACTCCGGGAGCCACCGAAGCCGGCATCACGTCAAGGTCGATCGTCAGATAGAGCACGTCAACACCGGCCAGGAAGTCCGCGACGAACACCTCCACGGTCTCCAGTGAGCACTCTTCGTCGAGCAGGTACTTCACCCCCAGGCGTTGGGCGGTGTCGAAGAGCGTCCGCGTGTTGTTCGGCTCGGAAATTCCGACGACGGCGTACTGCAGTTCGCGCCCCGCGGCAGCTTCCGCGTGGGCCATCTGAAGGAACGGCGTACCAGAGCTCGGCGTGGGCTCGTCGCGCAGGTCAAAGTGGGCATCGAGGTTCAGGACCCCCAGTCGCTTGCCCCGAACCACTTCGGAGCCGGCAACTCCGAGGTAGCTGGCAAACGCGGTCTCGTGTCCGCCGCCGAGCACCACGGTGAGGTTGCCGTCGTCGAGCAGTCCTGAAATGGCGCGACCGGCACGCTGTTGGCCCGACTCCAGCAAGTCGTCCTCCACAACCACGTCGCCGGCGTCGAACACGTCCCGGTCCAGGTGGAAGGCCAGAGGACCCAGCGCCGCACGGATGGCGGCCGGGGCCGCAGCTGCGCCCACCCGGCCCTTGTTGCGGAGAACGCCGGCGTCGCTGCAGAAACCAAGCACGACGGCGGGACGCGAGGACGCGCTGGCCGCTTGGGGAGTGTGCGGGGCGATGGCCTGCCACCAGCGGCGGTGGGCATCGCCGTCGCCGTCGAAACGGCCGGTCCATGGGGTGGGGCTGACATCTACGGCGGCGGCGCTTGTTTCCATCCTTAAAGCAGACCGGACCCGGACTGCCAAAACCAGCAGTTCCGAGTCCGGAGTGTCTGAAATACCGGAATACCCGTCGGCGCAGGGTCCTATTTCACGCCGAGCAGTTCCTCAACGGTTCCAATTCCGAAGAAGAGCAGGAACGCTGCAGCCACAGCCCACATCAGGGGATGGACTTCGCGGGCGCGGCCCTGGAAGGTGCGGATGAGGACGTAGGAGATGAAGCCGGCGCCCAGGCCGTTGGCGATGGAGTACGTAAACGGCATCAGGGCGATGGTCAGGAACGCGGGAATCCCCACACCCCAATCCTGCCAATCGATCTTGCCCACTTGGGAGACCATCATGAAGCCGACAACCACCAACGCGGGTGCGACCGCTTCGAACGGCACCAGATTGATCAGGGGCGTGAAGAACATGGCAATGAGGAACAGGATGCCGGTCACGATCGAGGCGAGGCCCGTACGTGCGCCTTCGCCGATGCCCGCTCCGGACTCAACGAAGATCTGGTTGGAGGAAACCGAAGCTCCACCGCCCACGATTGCGCCGAGGGCGTCCACCTGGAGGACCCGGTCCACGTTCGGGATGTTGCCGTGCTCGTCCACAGTTCCGGCCTCGTTGGCCAGGCCCACCATGGTGCCCATCGCATCGAAGAAGATGCTGAGCAGGATCACGAAAGCCAACAGGGCGGCGGCGATGAAGCCAAGGTGTTCGAACGCGCCGAACGGGTTGGCCTTGCCGATCAGGGAGAGGTCCGGGGCGCCCCATTCGGACAGTGTGGGAGCCACCAGGGACCAGCCGCGGGGGTTGACGTTCTTGCCGTCGAAGCTCGGCCCAATGTGGAGGGTGAATTCAAGGATGGCGGCCAAGGCGGTGGAAACGACGATGCCAATCAGGATCGCGCCACGGACCTTGCGCACCACCAGGGCGATGGTCAGGATCAGGCCGACTGCGAACACCAGCGTGGGCCAGCCCATGAGTTTGCCGTCAACACCGAGGCCCAGCGGAACCGTGGTGCCCGCGGCGTCCGGGATGCGCCGGACGAATCCTGCGTTGACCAGTCCGATCAGTGCGATGAACAGGCCGATGCCCACCACGATTGCCGTCTTCAGGGCTTCGGGCACGGCTTTGAAGACGGCGGTCCGGAAGCCGGTCAGGACCAGGATCAGCATCGTGACGCCGGAGAGCACCACCAGGCCCATCATGTCCGGCCAGGTCAATTGCGGGTGGGAGGCAACGGTGACTGCAACGAAGGCGTTGACGCCAAGGCCCGTGGCCACAGCGAACGGGTGCTTGGCCCAAGCGCCCATCAGGATGGTCAGGATGCCAGCGACGAAAGCCGTGGTGGCTGCGACCGCCGTGAAGCCCAGGGATGCTCCGCTGGAGTCGGCGCCCGACAGGATCAGCGGGTTCAGCACAACGATGTAGCTCATGGCGAAGAATGTCGCGAAACCGCCACGGATTTCCCTTGAATAGGTGGAACCACGTTCGGAAATCTTGAAGTAGCGGTCCACTGCAGAACCTTGTTTAAGCATGAAGGTCTCCGGGTTTCGGGGGGGAGTGTGCTCTCAAATCCTATGCCGTCCGGTTCAGGCGCGACGGACCATTCCCCTAGTCTGTAAGGAAGCCAACACTAGGAGAAACCGCCCCATGCGTACCATCCGCCCGCTTCTGGCCGCCGTCGTCGCAGCCCTTGCCTTTGCGTCTGCCCTGCTGTTTTCCGCGGCACCGGCCTCCGCGCACGACGTCGCGGAGTCCACAGCGCCGGCGGACGGTGCCACCGTGGCTGAAGTACCGGCGTCGGTCTCCATTACGTTCAACAACCGGCCCTTGGCCATCGGTTCGGGCGTCACTGTGACCTCCGGCGGCGAGAACTGGGCCGACGGGCCCGTCGAGATCATCGACAGCCAAGCCGTGCAGAAGCTGCGCACGGGCGCCCCGGCAGGGGAATACACGGTCACCTGGCGGGTAGTCAGCTCCGATTCGCACCCCATCGAGGGCACCTTCAAGTTCACGGCCACAGCAGGAAGCACGACGGCGGGAAGCGGCCCGGCGGCTCCCTCACCTTCGGCGACATCGTCGACGTCGGCCACGGTGCCGTCAGCGGGGACAGCACCTCCGGGAACGGGAACCAGCGCCCCTGCCGCGGACGCCTCCCAGCCATTCCCGTGGAGCATTGTCGTGATAGCGGTTGTGGCTGTTGCCCTCGTGATCTTCCTGGCTGTGACAGCCCGCAGGAAACTCGCCGCATCTGATGAGGAAAATACCCGGGATTCCGCAGAATAGCGCGCTTTTCTACGTAGCTGCGAATATCTCGTTTGGGTTACTGCGACACGCCAAAGCTGCAGTTCTCGTTACTTAAATGTGACTTCGGCGGGATCATCGCGTACGGTAGTACCTGTGCCTGTTCCACGTAGCGGGCACTTCCGGCCTGATTGCCTAGCTCTGCCGCAGTCCGGAATCCGTTCGCAGACAAACCTACGGCAGAGACGGGGAACCCATTTTGGGCCGCTTTCGAGCGTGCCTTGGGGTGAAGTCACGAAGCTTCCGCTGAACAGCGGGAGATAGTGGCCGGGTGACTCCCATCCGAATCCGACAGCTAACCTCGCAGGCATCGGGAGAGGCTCTTTCATGTCTTCACGCATTCTTCGCGGCCGTCGTAAGGCGGACAGCGTACGTCCTAATCCGTTCATCTCCATCTCCAAGGCAGTTGCCAGCAACGCTTCCGGCGCTGGCCGCCAGGCAGCCGTTATCGCAGCAGCTTCGGGCCTCGTCCTGACCGGCTCCGTCGCTGCCCACGCAGCTGAGGCTCCTGTACAGCGCGACTCCAGCCCCGCCACGGTGGCCGAGACCGCATCCGAGGCTCCCACCAAGGTTGTTACCGCCCTCGCGACGGCCACCATCAACTTCGAGCGTCCCGCTGTTGCTTCCGTTGCAGCTCCGGTCATCGAAAAGCCGGCCCCTGTCGTTGAAGCCCCCGTGGCTGAGACTGCGGCCGTCACCGCCGCATCGGCTCCTGTCACCGCCCAGGCTGCAGTTGCTGCTCCGGCCGCTGTTGCTCCTGCTGCCGCTCCGGTAGCTGCTGCTCCCGCTGCCGGTGGCGTCAACGCTGCCATGGTTGCATCGGCTTACGCCCAGATCGGCATTATGCAGGACTGCACCGCCATGGTCGAGCGGGCCCTCGGTTCCGCCGGCATCCCGGTAGGCGACCTCGCCCCCATGCAGTTCATGAACTACGGCAAGGTTGTCAGCGACCCCCAGCCCGGCGACATGATCGTCCAGTCCGGCCACGTTGCCATCTACATCGGCAACGGCCAGGCCATCAGCGGTGGCATCAACGGCAACCAGACGGGCATCCACCCGATCAGCTGGTTGACCGCAACGGGTCCCATCACGTACGTACGCGCTGGCGCATAAGCCTCAAGCTTCAACGCAAAGGCCGGTGTCTTTCGAAGAGAAGATTCTTCGAAAGACACCGGCCTTTGGGCTTTAAGTTCCGATGCTAGGCGATGGCGATACCTGGGCCGCCAGGCAGCGCCACCTTGGAGGAGATTGCCTGGCCCACGGCCTTGGCCTGCCGCAGGACTTCCTTGGGGCTTGGGGTGATGAGCTCGCCCACGCCCACCAGGTGCATTCCAACCGCGCGCATCGCGGAGGCCAGGTTCTGCCCCACCGCTATTCCAAGTTCGGCCAGCATTCGGCGCAACTGGCTTTGAGCGCAGCGTGTCACCACAATATGGTCAGCCAAAAGGATCCCGTTGGCGGTGTGGACTGCCCACTGGCGGGGAGTGGATTCAAGGGGGCCCGCGGCGTGCCCGTTCCGGGTCATGCTCGCAGCCAGCCCGTAGCCGATGTGCTGGGAAGCGTCCGCGCCCAGGAAGTCCAAACGCACGGCCCTGGTGGTGTTGCGGACGTCCAAGTGGTGGCTGGCCGCGTAATTGCGTAAATGGCGGAGGATCTCGTTGCGTTCCTGCATGGAGGCGGGATCGGTGACCTCACAGCGTTGAAGCATGCCTGTATGTACGGCAGGGCCGGAGGCCGACAGTGCGCCGAAGCCATCCACCACTATGGAGCCCACCCCGTAACGGCTGAGTTCACTTGCAACTGCCAAGCCGGACAGGCCGGCTCCGATGACCACGGTAGTAGTGCGTTCCGTGCCGGAATCAGGCGCGTGTGACACTGCTTGGTTCCTCCTTGACGTGTGTGCCTTGCGGCATCGCGTGGGATCGCGTCCGAGTTCCCCAAGCGGCCGCAAATAAATGGCCGGAGTGTGCTGTAGGACACGTTCACCGGCCATTCGGTGCCTCGAACACTACCGAACTTTTTCGCCCATGGATAGCCTCTCGTGGCAGCGTGTTCCGGGTGTTCATCGGAAGCACGAAATCGCGCTCCAGGAACCGAGCTCCGACTGTTATACACATAGCGCCAACCTGCCTTGATTCGGTCCTGCCGACCGAGAATAGTGGGCATTGGACGGAGAAATTCCTGATTTCTCCGGCCCTGGCCATTGACAATGGAGCCATCAGGGAATCCGATGCGGAAAACCTCTGGCAGAATGGCCGGAACATCAAGCAGTAGGTGGAGAGGCGGGCCCCAAATGGACCAGCACGGCAGACACAGTGAAGAGCCACAGGACGGCGAAGGCGTGACGGTGGCACCGGGCGGCATCGTCGTTGGAGTGGACGGTTCGGAACACGGGCAGTGCGCCTTGGTGTGGGCCGCGCGTGAAGCAGAACGCAGGCAGCTTCCCCTGCACATCGTCACGGCGTACTCGGTTCCCATTTTCGCCGCCTCCGGACTGGACGGCGGCTACGCCACCGTTGACGATTCGGTCATTCGCGAGGGCGCGGAAGCCATTGTCAGGCAGGCTCTGGACAAGGTCTCAAGGTATTCCATCGACGTCGATGCGTCAGTTGAAAACGGCGACGCAGCCGGTGTGCTGTTGGATCTTTCGGCAGAGGCAGCGCTCCTGGTTTTCGGCAGCCGCGGCCGTGGTGGTTTCGTCGGACGGTTGCTTGGATCGGTCAGCAGCGCCCTGCCTGCGCACGCCAAGTGCCCCACAGTTACTGTTCCGCTGTATTGCGCCGACCGTCTGGGCGAAAATACCGAGGACCGCCACATCAAGGCGGAGCACGCCAAATCCGGTCCCCGCACAGTGGAAAATGTGGTCGCAGTGGGCGTCGATGGCTCCGAGCAGGCACGCGTCGCCGTGCTCGAGGCAGCTGAGCAGGCCCAGCGAATGGGGGCCACGCTACGGGTTATTTGCGCTGTCCCGCAGTACAGCGGCTCGTTGGCCTGGGTACCGGCTCCATTGGACCGGGACGCCCTGTTTGCCGATATCAAAGTCCAGCTCGAAGCAGGGGTCGCTTGGTTGAAGAGCCACTTCCCGCAATTGACCATCGAGACGGACCTCCGGGACGGTTCACCTGTCGACGTACTGGTGGAAACAAGCCGCAGCGTGGAATTGGTGGTTCTGGGCACGCGTGGCCGCGGCGGATTTGCGGGCATGCTTCTGGGCTCCACCTCCGACGGTGTCCTGCACCATGCCAAGGGACCGGTATTGGTGGTTCCTGACCGTGAGGATCCCCGGCTGGCGGACCGCGATAAGTTTGGGCCGATGCTCGGCGCGGCTTAGGAAACGGGCTTCCGGTGTTCACGCTGGACCTTACGGACATCCGTGGGACCATGCTTCCCCAGGTGGGTGGGAAAGCCGCGAACCTGGGCGAGTTGGCCAGCGCCGGCTTGCCCGTGCCAGCGGGCTTTTGCCTGACCACGGATGCCTACCGGCGCGCACTGTCCACCAGTGGCCTGGACGAGGTCTGCTCGGCCTTGGAGTCGACCAGCACAGTGGACCTTCCGCAGCTGAACCAGCTCGCCGGGCAGGCCCGCTCCCTGGTGCTCGACGTCGGTGTCCCTGCGGAGATCGCTGAAGCGGTGCGGTCCGCCTATGCGGCGTTGGGGCATGAGGTCCCGGTTGCAGTCAGATCCTCCGCAACAGCCGAAGACCTGCCGTTCGCCAGCTTCGCCGGTCAACAGGACACTTTCCTGAACATCGTGGGCGTGGACTCGGTATTGGACGCTGTGAGCCGCTGCTGGGCTTCGCTGTGGACTGACCGTGCCGTGACCTACCGGGCCACCAACGGCATTGACCACGCTTCTGCGGCCCTGGCTGTCGTCGTCCAAGAGATGGTGGATTCCACCGTTGCAGGTGTCATGTTCACAGCCAATCCCGTAACGGGCAAAAGATCCGAGTCGGTGATCGATGCGAGCCCCGGTCTGGGGGAGGCCGTGGTGTCGGGCGCCGTGAATCCGGACCAGTACATCGTGGACACGGTCAGTGGTTCCATTCTGAAACGTGCGGTAGGCGACCGGCAGGTGGAGATCCGGTCCATGCCGGGAGGTGGCACGCAACGGGTGGAACGAACCCGCCAGGAAGCCCGCCAGGAAGCAGCTATTCAACCCTGCCTCAGTGACCTGCAGATCAGGGATCTTGCCGGGCTGGGCCAAGTGGTGGAAAAACACTATGGGGCTCCCCAGGACACGGAATGGGCCCTGGATGCCGACGGAAAACTATGGCTGACCCAGGCCCGGCCCATCACCACCCTTTACCCGCAAACCACGCGCAGGCCTCCGGCGCCCGAAGTCCATGCCTTCTTGAACTTCAGCCTCGCCCAAGGCCTCACCAGGCCGCTGACGCCCATGGGCCTGGCCGGCATCCGCCTCATAGCTTCGTGTGTTGCCAAAACCGCAGGTTTCGCTGTCCCGGATCCCAGATCGGGGCCGTCGCCCTATTACGAGGCCGGCCAGCGTATTTTCTTCGATCTGACGTCTGCGCTGCGGAGTCGGGTGGGCCGGAAAATTGTGCCCCGGGTATTCGATGTCATGGAAGCCCGGTCAGCCATGTTGATGCGGGGCTTGTTCGGTGACCCCCGTTTTTCGGTGACCAGCAGGACACCGCTGAAGCTCATCCGCCACGTTGCCCCCGTGGCCGCCAAATACCGCGTTCCGGAAACGCTGTTCCTGGGCTTGTTCCGCCCGGAAGCTGCCATGGACCGTGTGGAGCGACTCAATTCGGATCTCCGGAAAACCATCACAGTCCCAGCCCAGGCCACCGCCCATCAGCGGGTAGCCCATGTCCAAAGAATCCTTGGCGCGGAAGTCTTTGCCACAGTGCCCCAGGTGTTGCCCCTTCCGGTCCTGGGCTTTGCTCTGCTGGCGCTTGTGGGGCGGATTCTTGGTGAACAAGCCTCGTACGACGAACTTCAGGCCGTGATACGTGGACTGCCGAACAACGTCACCACGGAGATGGATCTGGCCCTATGGCAGCTCGCTTCGGAGATCCGGGAAGATCCCGACGCCGCTGCCTCCATGGCGGGTAAAACGGCGGAAACGCTGGTGGAACAGTATCGGGACGCCACACTGCCGGTGGTGGCCCAAGCAGGCCTGGATAGGTTCCTGCGTACCTTCGGGCTTCGCGCCGTTGCGGAGATCGATCTCGGCATGCCCCGATGGGTAGATAATCCCACCCACATCCTGGGCGTTCTCGCCAACTATCTGAGGCTCCAGCCAGGTTCCGGGGACCCCCACCAGCAGTTCCGGAAGGCAGCCGGGGAAGCCGACAAGCAAGTGGCCAGGTTCGTGGCCCGTGCCAGATCCATCAGCCCGCTCCATGCGCTGGTGGTGCGCGCAGCGTTGGACCGGACGCGAAGATTCGCAGGCTTGCGGGAGTTGCCCAAGTACAACCTCATTCTGGGAATCGCCGCGGCCCGGGAACAGCTGCTCCTGGTGGGGCAGGAACTTGCAGCATCGCAACGGATCGAGCAGCCGGAGGACGTTTTCTTCCTGGACCTGGACGCCGTTGAAAATGCCTTGGCGGGCGAGGACCGGCGTGGTGCAGTTGCCGGGCACCGGGCGGCCTACGAACAAGAACTCCGGCGCAGGCACATTCCCCGGTTGCTGTTGTCCGACGGCACGGAGCCTGAGGCCGCAGCGGGGGCCAACGTTCAACAGCGCCCGGGCACCCTGTCCGGCAGTCCGGCGTCGGCAGGGCTGGTAACCGCACCTGCACGGGTCATCATGGACCCGGTCGGGGCGCATTTGGAGCCAGGCGAGATTCTCGTGGCTCCGTCCACGGACCCGGGTTGGACCCCGCTGTTCCTCACCGCCGGCGGCTTGGTCATGGAGATGGGCGGCCCGAATTCGCATGGCGCTGTGGTGGCACGTGAGTACGGAATCCCGGCTGTGGTGGGAGTTCCGGACGCAACAATCCGGCTAAGCACTGGCCAGCTCATCACCGTCGACGGCGGGGCCGGAACGGTCGGCACGGAAGACCCGGAAGGCGCAGAAAACAGCACCGTCTAAGCGTGCTGGTGCGATTCGTGCTCGGAATGGCTGACGGGCTCCAACTGGAACGTGCAGTGTTCGGTGTCAAAATGCCGGCCGAGGCAGGATCCCAACTGGTCCAGGATGCTGTCTGCTCCAGTGGCGTTAAGGACGTCGTCTTCCACCACCACGTGCGCTGAGAACACGGGAACCCCTGAAGTGATGGTCCAGATGTGGATATCGTGCGCCTCCACCACGCCGTCAACGGCCATGATGTGTTCGCGGATCATGTTCACATCCACGCCCTTTGGCGTGGCTTCAAGGAGTACATCCACGACGTCGCGGAGCAGATGCCAGGCACGGGGAATGATCATCAGGGCTATGAGCACCGAGGCGATGGGGTCGGCCGCCGAGAATCCGGTGGTCATGATGACGATCGCTGCCACGATGACGGCGATGGAACCCAGGAGATCGCCCAGGACCTCCAGGTAGGCGCCCCGCACGTTGAGGCTTTCCTTTTGGGCTCCTTGCAGGATCAGCAGTGAGACCAGGTTGGCAACAGCGCCCAGAATGGCGGCCCACAGCATTACGTCAGTATGGATCTCGGTGGTTTCACCAAACCGCCTGATCGCTTCGATCATGATCACCACCGCGATCACGATGAGGATCAGGGCGTTGGCCAATGCCGCGAGGACCTCGGCGCGCTGGTAGCCGTAGGTCCGCTGATCACTGGCCGGTCGGGTGGCGATCCATGCGGCCATCAGCGCAATGAAGACGCCTGCGGCGTCGGAAAGCATGTGTCCGGCATCGGCCAGCAGTGCCAGCGAACCGGAGACGACGGCGCCAATCACCTGGATGCCCACCACGCCCAGCGTGATGCACAAGACGGCGATCAGCCGTTTTCGGTGCTTGCCGGTTGCAGTGACGCCGTGCGAGTGGTTGTGATCATGCCCCATGGTTATAAGGCTAGCCCCAGCCGAGCTCATGCAGGCGGTCGTCGTCTATCCCGAAGTGGTGCGCGATCTCGTGGACCACGGTGATGGCAACCTCGTCGATGACTTCCTGCCGGCTACCGCAGATATTCAAAATGGGCTGGCGGAAAATGGTGATCCGGTCCGGTAGGGAGCCGGCGTCCCACCACGAATCCCGTTCGGTCAGCGGCACGCCCTCGTACAGCCCCAACAACACGGTGTCCGGGTTCTCGCCCGGCTGCGGCGTGTAATCGTCCTCAATGAAGATTGCCACATTGTCCATGGCACGGGCGGCTTTGGCTGGAATCAGTTGCAGGGCATCGCTGACGGCTTCCTCAAAATCCTCCGGCGACATCTCGAACGGAGGGAGGTGCGCGCCGCTTCGGTTCGGCAACGGCGAAAACGGCCGCTCGCCGTCGGGAACTATGGGAAGTCCGGGAGGAAGATTCGCGGGCATGACTCGACTTTAGTCTCCCGTGGCAGTAATGGCGCCCCGTGTGATGAGGGATACTGAACTCAGTCCCTTTCCGATAGACACAGGAACCGCATGACTTCCACCGCTTCCCCCCTGTCTGAACCCCTCGACGTCGTCGTTGTGGGTGAGGCGCTGATCGATATCGTGCAGTCGCCCGACGGACAAGCCGAGTACCCCGGCGGCTCGCCCACCAACGTCGCTTACGGGCTGGGCCGGCTGGATGTGAAAGCCGGCCTTTTGACGGCGATCGGCCGCGACCAGCGGGGTGACGCGATTGCAGCACACCTCCAGAGCGCCGGCGTGGTGCTGCTGCCCGGGTCCCAATCGATGGGCAAGACGGCGACGGCGACAGCCCGGATAGCTGCCGACGGCTCGGCCGCTTATACGTTCGACATCGAGTGGGCGCTGGCGCCGCTCGCCCTGCCGTATGCACCGAGGATCCTTCACACCGGGTCCATCGCCACGTTCCTGGAACCAGGGGCAGGGGTGGTCCGGAGTTTGTTGGAGCAGGCGCAGGGTGGCTGCTTGGTCACCTATGACCCCAATATCCGCACCGACCTGTTGGGCAGCCATCACGAGGCCCTGGCTTTGTTTGAGGAGATTGTGCCGTTGACGGATGTCGTCAGGATGAGCGCTTCTGACGCCCACTGGCTTTATCCGGGCAAGGCGCTCGAGGACATCGCGAGCCACCTGCTGACGTTGGGAACCACCTTGGCGGTCATGACGGAGGGGGCGAAAGGCTCCCTGATGGCCACCCGCCACATACAGCTCCGTGTCCGCGCCGTGCCGTCCACGGTGGCCGACACCATCGGCGCGGGCGATTCCTACATGTCGGCCCTCATCATGGGGCTCTTGTTGCGTGGCAGTGACGGGCTGGCGCCGACTGTGCTTGAACGGATCGGCAACATCGCGTCGATGGCAGCGGCCATTACTGTTGGGCGGCCAGGGGCCAACCCGCCCACACACCGGGAGCTTTTGGCGGAGATGGCCCGCTAGCTGCAGGATTGGCCCTGGCTGTGGGGTCAGCCAGGGCGGCTGGGTTATCGCTGTCTGCTGGTCAGCCCGAGCGGCGCCGCGTGAGTCCCACGCCAACCAGGCACACCACGCCACCGATCAGTCCCCAAATGCTGGGGACTTCCTGGAGGACGGCCCAGGAAATCAGGATTGTCGTGCCCGGGACCAGGTACGTCGTGGCAGCCAGCTTCCCAGCCGAGATCAGCGAGAGCGCATAGGCCCAGGTGGTGAAGGCGATTGCGGTGGGGAAGATGCCGAGATACACCAGGCCGAGCGTGGCTGGAAGCGGTGCCGCCTGGACCTCGGACACCAGCTGGCCCGCCCATGGCAGGCAGCAAACGGCACCGACCATGATGCCGAACCAGGTTGCCTGGCCCGCGGAGAATTTGCGGAGCACCGGTTTCTGCAGGATCGCGCTCACCGAGGCGAGCACAGCGGCAAGCAGGCACAACAACACTCCGGCGACATCCGCCGTCGAACGTTGTCCGGAACCCAAGGCGATCATCGCGACGCCGCAGAACGCTACCCCGCTGCCGATCAGCAGCCACCGCGGGAAGCCCTCCTTGAGGAAGAACCCGGCGAGGATGGCGATGAGGATGGGCGAGACATTGATCAGCATCGCGCTGGTTCCGGCGTCGAGGAGGTGTTCGGCTGCGTTCAGGGCAACGTTGTAGCCACCGAACCACATCACCCCGTAGGCCGCGATCGGCAACCACTCCCGGCCGCGCGGCCAGACTTTCAGCGTCGGCAGCACCACGATGCCAAGCACGACGGCGGCGACCGCCAACCGTCCCAGGGTCAAGGACCCGGGGGAGAAGCTTGGGCCGACCGCGCGGATGCCCACGAAGGCCGAAGCCCAAAGGACAACTGTGACGATGACGGCCGCAATGCCGGCTTTGCTGATGGTTGCGCCCGGCGCGGGGGTGGTGCGCGGGGGCAAGCCTGGGGATGGTTGGCCGGGTTCGGCCGGGGAGGTGGTTGTCATGAGCCAAATCTATCCGGGGATCGGCCAGGGCGGCTGGCGGTTTTCGGACGCGGTAGGACAAGATCCTGCCAATGTTCGGCGTCGCCGGTCCGAGGGCGCCACGAGGGGTGACCTCTCAACTCTTTCAAGCCCTCAAAAGGGTGGGACCTCACCCCTCACCGCCCTCTGCATCGAGCGTCCGGGGAGGCGCTCAAGCCTCGATTTGGGAATATCGGCATCTATGCTCTAAAGTTTTAGAGTCCAGTTCGGACGAGCGAGACACGGAAAGAACGCGTAGAGCGTCCTTTTTCTTTGCGAAATCCGAATTGAGTTCAGGCCCCCATCGTCTAGCGGCCTAGGACACCGCCCTTTCACGGCGGCGGCACGGGTTCGAATCCCGTTGGGGGTACGCAAGGAAGTGGTAAATCGGATGAAAAAAGTCTGGTAAGCTAGAAGCCTTGAAAAAAACGCGGTAGAGATACTGCAAACGCAAGGCCCTGTAGCGCAGTTGGTTAGCGCGCCGCCCTGTCACGGCGGAGGTCGCGGGTTCAAGTCCCGTCAGGGTCGCTCTGAGTGCCGAAGAAATTCGGTTCTCAAGGTGACATGTCACCTAGGCTCTGTAGCTCAGTTGGTAGAGCGTTCGACTGAAAATCGAAAGGTCACCGGATCGACGCCGGTCGGAGCCACCACTGGGAAGCATCAGTTCTTCGGAACTGGTGCTTTTCTTCTTTAACACTTGGCTTGGGTTAAAAGCTGTCATGCAAAACGGCCGACGCCGGCACCCGGGTGGTGCCGGCGTCAACCGATTCTGGTGCGCCGCTGCTACGACTTCAGCTTCGGCTTCACATCTTTGGTGTAGATGGCTTCCAGAGTTCCTTTGAGATCTGTCAGCGTTGCTTTGACATCTGCTTTCTCGTTCATGATCCGCGTTGCCGCCTTGGCTAGTTCTTGGTCGCCACCGGGCAGGAATGTGCGGGCAAAATCCTGGGTCCTGGTGACCTTCAGTTGGTCCACCACGGTTGCGAACTCCGGTGTCTGGCTGAGGATGGCTGAAATGTCCGCAGCTTCCGACACAGGAGCGTATCCGGTGGCCGCAGACAGCGTTGCTGTGTTCTGGGCATTTGTCATGTGCGTTATGAACATGGCGGCCGCCAGCTGCCGCTCCGGCGATGTCTTGGTGGCGATCACCAGGCCCGAACCGCCCGTGGGACACACGGGAGACTGGCTCGCTGAGCCGCCCGGCAGGAATCCGACGCCGATCCGCATGTTGGCCTCTTTGGCCGCCTTAAGCGTCGTCGCGAGATCCGCGGAGGAACTGATGGTGGCACTGACCGCCCCTGCCTGCAGATCCGTGATCGCATTCTTGGACGAAACACCGGCCCAAGCGTCTTTAACAATGGAGTCCTGCACCCACTGGAGTGCCCTTACCGAAGCCTCGGAGTCGGCCGTGATGTCCCATTCCTTTGACCATCCGCCGCCCTGGCCCCACAGCACGTTTTGGAGAGTCCAGCCTGCATATCCGGCGATTGCGGGGTACTGGTACGCATTTTGGTACCCGGGGGAGGACGTGTTCGCGGCCTTGATCCTGGGGGCCCACTCGGCGAACTCCGCCCACGTCTTGGGCGCTTGCTCCGGTACTCCCGCCGCCTTGAAATGATCCTTGTTGAAATAGAACAGTGGCGTCGACCGGGCATATGGGACGGCCCACTGCGAATCGTCGTATTTGTAGTCACTGATGAGGCCGGCGACGTAGTCGGAGGAGCTCACGTTGACGGCTTTGAGGAGATCATCGATAGGTAGGATGGTCCCCGAAACCGCGTACCTGAACCACCACACGTCCGAGGCCACAACAACGTCAGGAACCTCGTTCCCGGCCTGGGATGTCTGGAATTTCTGAGCAACTTCCTCGTAGTTGGCACCGCCGGTGATCAAGTTCACTGTGATGTTCGGATGGGCTTTTTGGAAGGACTCAATCAGCTTCAGCTCTGTATCCCGCGATTTCCCGGGATGGCTGGACATGAAACTGATACTTGCGGCCGGTTTGATTTTGGACCAATCCACTGACGCCGACGGCTTACCCGCTGAGCTTCCGTCGGTGGACGGTCCTGCACACGCTGCGACTGCCAGGGTGCCGAGGCTTGCTCCTGCGACGGCGAGGAACTGCTTGCGCGAATACTCTTTGGACATGCGGAAGTTGCCTTTCTGTTGGTTGCTGAAGATAAGTGAGGGTGCCTGTCAGCCGGTGACTGATCCCTGGGTAAGTCCTGAGACGATGTATCGCTGCAAGGCCGCGAATATGACGAGGATCGGAAGCAACACGATGACGGCGCCGGCCATGAGCATGCCCCAGTTCTGGGTGCTTCCGTCACTGTTGACCAGCTGTGTCAACCCAACGGGCAGGGTCATCATGTCGGGATGGTCGGTCACGATGAGGGGCCAGATGTACTCATTCCACTCGGAAACGATGGTTACCAGGCCGACTGTCGCGATGCTTGGCACGGAAACCGGAACCACGATCTTCCACAGCTTTCGCCAATGGCCGGCACCATCGATCTCGGCAGATTCGAGAATTGCGGGCGGCAGGGTAAGGAAGTGTTGGCGAAGCAAGAACGTGCCAAAGGCCGTGCCCAAACCGGGGAGGATTATTCCCCAGTACGTGTTCAGACCGCCCATGCTCGCGATGAGCACGTAGTTCGGGAGCACGGAAACCTGTGGCGGGACCATGAGGGCCACGAGAATCAAAAGGAAAATAACTCTCTTGAAGGGGAACCGGACGAAGACGAGCGCATAGGCTGTGAAAATTGCCAGAACACACTTGAGCGCTGAACCAACAGCAGTCACGATGACGCTGTTGAGGAAAAACCTGGGGAAGGGCACAGTCGAGGTCGCGTCCAGATAGTTCTGGGGGCCGGGATTTTTGGGCAGGAGCGCAAGGCCGGTGGTCACAATCTCACCCGGTGCCTTTAGCGAAGACATCATCATCCAGAGGAGCGGCACAAAGACAACGAGGGTTGCGAGTGCGAGCGGGATGTAGCCGCCGGCGATTGTCATGCCCAGGTTCCGCCAGGACAGGGACCGGACGCGTGGAGGAGGGTCTTGGGCGGGTTTCGTTCTCATGAGTAATGAACCTTTCGTTCGACGAACCTCAACTGCACGGCCGTCATTATGAGCAAACCAGCGAACAGCACAACCGAAATGGCGGCCGAGTAGCCTGCCCTGTTGTAGGAGCCAAATGCCTGGACGTAGGAGTCGAAGATGAGTGTGCTTGTCCCGTTCCCGGAGGGTGTCATGATCCGGATGATGTCGAAGGCCTGCAGCGAACTCAGCAGTGACGTGATCAGCAGGAAGAAAGTCGTCGGCGAAAGGAGCGGAACCACAATTGTCCGGAAACGGCGGAAGCTGGTGGCCCCATCCAAAGAAGCAGCTTCCATCAACTGGGGAGGAATCGACTGGAGGCCCGCCAGATACACCACCGCGCAGTAGCCAAGGTTCTTCCAGATATAGACGACGATGATCATGACCAAGGCCAACTTTGGATCATTGACCCACTGTGGGCTGATTTGACCGAGGGAACGAAGGAACCACGACAATGCGCCGTAAGTTGGGTCGAAGATAAAGAGCCACACCAGCCCGACGCCGACGCCTGATAAGACATACGGCGCGAAGACCACGGCTCGCGCGAAGGTGCGCCCCTTTAACTTCTGGTTCAGAGCCAACGCGACCAGCAGTCCCAGCGCTCTTGCACCGCCCACGGTTGTCACGGTGAAAATGGCGGTCACGCCCAACACGTTGGCCGCATCGGGGGAGCTGAAAAACTCAACGTAGTTACCCAGCCCCACACTCGTGGCGGAAGCCGCCCCGAGCGTCCAGTCGAGGGTGGAGAAGTAGATGTTGGTGATCAACGGACGATAGGTGAAGAGAATGATCAGGATGACGTTCGGGGCCGCGAAGGCCACAAAAGTCCATGCATCGCGTCGGGTACGTCCGTTCCAACGGCGGTTTTTCCGAAGACTGTTCGCCGGGGTGGCACCTGACGCCGGGGAATGACTACTTGCCTTATCCGGCGGCTCAGTGCCGGTTTCGCCTAAATGATTAGCGTCAACAACGCTCACCGCAGACCTCTGACTTCATCGTCATCGCAGTCTGGGCAGCGTTCATTGGAAGCCAGATGAGGTCTTTGGGCGGTTGACCTGACAATCTAACTTTGTGTCGTGAGTCAAATTACCCACTGCAGCCGATAAGCGCAAGACCGACTCAGAAATAGCCGGAGGTACGGCTCGGCGGACATGTGCTAACGTCCTTACAAAACCGCCGGGCTTGTAGCCGCCACATGGTCAAGCCAGTCGGTGAAAGTTTCCAGACCTTTCGCCGATGGTGGCTCCGGTAGTAGCCGGCGCTCAATCGCTCCGCCAGCCATCTTGGAATTCCCGTCGCCCCAAGGAATTCCCCTCGGATGGCTGTGCCGACGGGGGTTTGCGAGCGGAGTTCATGAACAGGAGCAAATTCGGTGATTTTCAGTGCAGATACCCAGTGGTGGCAGATGTGTGTGGCTTTTGCCGTAGCACTCGTGTTGTCCACAGCTATTGGGTTTGAACGGCAGAGCAAGAACAAGTCCGCCGGAATGAGAACTCATGCCATGGTGGGCTTGGGGGCAGCGCTGTTCATGGTGGTGAGCAAATACGGGTTCAGCGATGTCCTGATGGTCGACCTCGTGCGACTCGATCCGTCGCGGCTTGCCGCGCAGGTAGTGTCCGGCATCGGCTTCATTGGGGCGGGCCTGGTCTTCGTTCGGCGTAACCAAGTCCGGGGCCTGACGACAGCGGCCTCCATTTGGGTGACGGCCGCCGTCGGTACCTCTGCTGGCGCTGGGCTGGTCGTGCCCGCGGTCTTTGTAACGTCAGCCCACTTTGTGATCGTGTACTTCTACCCTTGGGTGACCGGGAGGCTGCGGTTTGGTCTGCCAAACCAATGGCTCCTGCGTGTCACCTATCTGGACGGAGTTGGAGCATTGCGCGACGTGCTTCGTACGTGCACGGAGCAAGGATTCCGTGTCCAAGGATTCACTACAACGCGAGGTTCACAAGAAACGAAACGTGCTGTGGAAAGCCGGATACAAATAAATGAGGCCCTGACAATGGCGGAGTTCATCGAGATCGAATTGGAAATAGAAGGGGCCTTGGCGCCAGCGAATATCGTTGGCCGTTTGTCTCAACTCCCTTCAGTTACCGAAGTTTCCCTCGTAGACGAAACCGATTAGGGATCGTCGCCCGTGAAAGGACCATCCATGTCCGAGATGACCGTTTCCACCTCACCCCGAGGGGTCGCGTCCGCGATTGAAATCCAGGGACATCGCGGCGTACTCGCCACGCGCCATGGGAATACGATGGCCGGTTTTGTCGAAGCCTTGCGGCTTGGCGTGGGCGCGATCGAAGTCGACATTTGGCTCACTTCAGATGCTCAACTTGCGCTGCGCCACGATGCCATTGTCGGTGGCCTGGACATCCGGCAGAGCCTTCTCCGTCACTCAGTGGTTGAAAAGCACCCGGCCACGACGACCGACGTCGACATCGAAATTCGAACGCCGACGCTCTCCGAGCTTCTGGCCCTGCTGCGTTTTGCAGGCGCCACCGACGTGGTCCTTGACATCGAGATCAAGACTGAGGGCGTCCTCTTCGACGAATACGGCCAGAGGATCGTGACGGCATTGTCCGCTGTCTTGCAAGCCCACCGGCACGAACAGGCCATCCGCGTCCGGAGTTTCGATCCACAAATTGTCAGGGCAATGGCAGCCATGTTGCCCGATATCCCCATGGTCGCCCTAAGCCGGCGAGTGTTGGTTCCTTCTCCTGGCCTGTACCCCTTTGAGTCCGGATTGCTCATAGAGGCTGCGATCAACAGCGGCGCTTCCGCGGTGGCGCCCAACGTCGATCTTCTGAACCCTCAGCTCGTGGCCATGGCCCACGCTGCGGGTTTGAAGGTGTATCCGTGGACGTTAACAACGTCCGCACAAATCGCTGAGGCTGTCGGACTCGGCGTAGACGGGATCTGCGTCAACGACATCGCCTTGGCCAGGGACTCGCTGCAGGGCTTGGGGCAGGCCGTACCGGAGAGCAGGCCGATTTGCCTGCCGATGTTGGAGGGCCCGCCTTCCTGAACCGTTCCCGGTTATTGGGGTTCTGTCATTTGTCTTCTGTGCTGGGGCAGCCCCAGGAGTTGGGGTTTTGTTGGCAGGTATCGGCGACGAGGGCTCGTTCTGTTTTCCAGACGTGGATGGTGATCGGTGGTGTGGTGAGGTTGAGGGTTCCGTTGATGGGTAGGGGTGGGCCGTTGTTGACGGAGTAGGTGCCGGTGAAGTTGGTGGTGGCGGTGGCTGGGTAGTTGCCTGTTTCGGTGTAGCTGTGGCTGGTGCGGGTTTGGCTGGTGAGCCATTCGGTTTGGGGGATGGGGTAGCCGGTGGTGGGTGTGGGTCCGAGGGTGGTGCTGTCGCCGAAGGTGTAGGTGTAGTTGGTGGGGGTGGCTGTGAGGTGGACTGTTTGGCCGAGGATGGTGAGGTCGAAGGTTTGGGTGCTGGCGGTGGTGTAGAAGTTGGTGGGTCCGCCTTTGAGGGTGTGGGGGAAGGGCTGGGCTTCGAGGGTTCCTGGGTTGATGGGGAGTTGGCGGAAGTCATTCAGGATCCGGGCTGCGATGTTGGCGAGGACGTTCTCGGGTTGGGGGTCGTACAGGCAGGTAGGTCCGCTGATGGCGGGGTAGTCGGTCCACACTGGATTCGTGATCGACTTTGGAGCCTGCCGCCAGATCACGGGTGTGCCTTCTTCGCCGCCGGGGGTGTTAGGCGGGCAGTTCAAAGTGAGGCAGCCCTTGTCAGGAGTGTCGGAGCCCCCGGAGCGGCAGTGAACGTCGGCCATGTATTGATAGGGATCCTCAGTGGTGGGAGACGTCCCGGGCTTCGGTTCAGATTTTCCGGTTTCGGGGTTGAAGACAAATGTGGCGCCGACTTCTATCTGTCGTTTGTGTCGGTCGGCGCTTACTCGTGTCTCGTCTGACTTTGCGGCGCTGGAGACGAATACGATCTGAAGAAGAAGTAGGAGTAGAACAGCGCCAGACGATGTCAGTCGCTTCATAGCTAGCCCACTATCGATCCGTAGTCGGCAACCTGCCAGCGGCCTTCAACAAATTTTGAGAAGACGGCGTCGGCCGTATTGGTTGCAGCAGAATCCGCCTGCCCCTTGGTGCCAACGGCATCGTAATACTGGATTGCCTCTTGGATAACCTGGACCTTAGCTGACTGAATCTGAGCTGCGCCGTTGATCCACGTGACATCAACTACAGGCGTTGTTAGCCGGCCTCCTGCTAGCCACCTGCCTTCGATGTAGTTCTGTCGGACCGAGTCAGAGTGGGCGATGGCCACCGGAAGCGTCGTATTAGTGATCTTTGTCCATTCCGTAAGGTCACCACTTTCTATCGCGTAGGAGTAGGTTGCATACCAGTACCCAATAAACGCCTCTAACCCCGCCTTTGAGTTCTCCTTCGCGAGCTCGGGCATCACGGGAACCGGCACGTTCTGCGCCCTGCCATTCGCATCTGCGGGCTTGTAAACACCGGGACTGCCCGAAGCAGCTAAAACAGGGGTGACAGACTCGCTTGAGGTGGGCGACGCCGTCGTCGTGCTTATATCCGAAGGAGGCGCGCTGGGGCTGGAGCCGCCCTGGCAACCACTGAGAAGCATCGCTATCCCAACGAAGAGCACCAAGGTTCGCGCACGTAAGGACAATAAAAAGGCATACAGAACGCGTGGCATGGCAAGCTCCCCAGCAGCTGTTTCAGGTGACGTGTCGGCCAGTCTAGGCGTGGTCTTCAGCCGCCTCCCAGCCCAAAAATGGCGGTTGTGGATAACTCGTCTATGGCCTCGGGGCTGTCGCCGACGTATTCTTGGCTCGCCAGCTTGTCACCGCATGCATCCTTTTGGGGGAATTATGATCACCATGGAACGGTCCCGCCTGTCCAAATCCAGTCGCGTTGTAGCCGCTGCGGGACTTGCCGCAATGTTGACGCTCAGCGCTTGTTCCGCGCCGTCACCGGCCGCCCAAAACACGACGACGCCGTCGTCCGAAGCTCCCGCCGCGGAAGTGGGTTCAAGCTCTGCCTCCGCCAGCGCCCCCAGCTCGAACCCGTCGGGAGGAACGGACGGTATCTATGGCCAATTCACGTCCATGTCGGAAGCGTGCCTGTCCGTCAGCGCCACCATGCTGAGCGTCACCATCCTCCCGCTGGCTGCCATGACCGGCGGAAATCCGGACGACATCCAGAAGGCCAAGGACGAGTTGTCGAAAATGCAGGGCAAGGTCCCTGAGGAACTGAAGCCGTCGTTCGAGAAACTGAGGACGTTCACGGAGTCCGCGGGATCGGACTTCAGCAAGTACGGTGACGGCCAGTTCGAGGAACTCATGAAGCCCATCCAGGACTGGACAGAAAAGAACTGCTCCTAGGTCTGAGCACCTGCAGGCCTGCGCGTCTGCGCGGGAGCGCCGCGCAAGCCGCAGCCGCCAGCGCCGCGCGCGCCCCTTGTCTCCAAAGCGTCGTAACTAGACGCTAGGGTGGTACTCAAGAGAAGGGGAGTGCTCCATGGAAGTCCAGAACGTGCAGCCGGATCCTGTGCCTGGGGGCGAGATCTCCGGTACCGGACGCACTATCATCTCCGAGGCGGCGGTGGCGAAAGTGGCGGGCATTGCGGCCCGCTCAGTGCCCGGGGTCTACTCTTTGGGTTCAGGGCCATCGCGGGCTCTAGGCGCAATCCGTGATGCCGTGGGCAGTTCGGACCACGCAGCGGGCGTACGCGCCGAGGTGGGCGAAACGCAAGTGGCCGTGGACATCACCCTGGTGGCCCTCTACGGCCATCCGTTGCATGGCGTCGCCAACCAGGTCCGCGCTGCGGTGTTCCGCGCCGTCGAAGAACTCGTAGGCCTTCAGGTGATCGAAGTGAACATCGAAATCACCGATGTCTTCATTGCGCCGCCGGCCAAGCAGGCCGGAGCCAAGACAGTCGTGGTGGAAAGGGAGGCACTCCAGTGAGCATGACCGTTGTGGGAATCGCGATCGGGGCCTTTGTGGCGTTCATGTCGTTCTCGTTCGGGCTATGGGGCTTCGTAATCTCCCTTCTCTTCATGGGGATCGGAGCACTGCTGGGCCGCGCCGCCGACGGAAAACTGGATCTCCGAAGCGTCCTTGACGCCATTACGGGCCGGCGCTCTTCGTCATGAGCGTGGCTGAGGCTGTGGAATACACCACCAGCCTGGCCGGCCATAACCGGATCAGTACCCAGGCTTTGACTTCCCTGGCCCGCGCCGCTGCCGCCGAGGCACTCGGCGTTGAGGCCAGTGACATCCGCGCCGACTGGACGGACGACGACGGCTTGCTGGCTTTGTCGATTGTCGCGCCCATCAGCGTCCCGGCTTTGACGGAAGTACTCCGGGACCCAAGGCGCGTCCAAGGTTTTGGCGGCTCCATCTGGGACCGTGCCGTGGCTGCCAAGGCCCGAGTCCTGGAGACGGTAACCCGGCTCAGCGGCTCCCAGCTAAGCAGGGTGGACATCAGGATCAGCGGGGCGCACGTCAGGGAGGGAGGCCGCGTTCAATGACCCAGGACCAGGAAACAGAGAACTTCCGGGCAGCCGGCCCGGACCACGGCGCTACGCCTGTAGCGGGAGAAGACGCGGAAATGAGCCGCATTCTGCGTCGCGAGACCCATTCATCGCGGGCCGCTGCAGCTGTCATTGCCGCGGTGCTCGTCATCATTCTTTGCGTTTACGCTTTGCTGGAAGCAGGGGTTCGTGCTGTCGGCCAGCCGCCTTGGCTCGTGGATCCCACTACTGCGGCGCAACGGATCATCGCCCTTCCTGCGGGCATTTCGCCCCTCCTGCTGGGTGCCAGCGGCGCCGTGATCGCGATGGTGGGACTCTTCTTCTTCCTCCAGGCCGTGCTGCCGGGGAGGCGCGCGCGCCATTTGCTGCGTGACCCGCGCACCGCCGTCGTGGTTGATGACGAGGTGCTGGCATCGTCGCTGGCCCGTCGGGCGCGGACGGCGGCCAATGTTACCCAGGAGCAGGTCATGGTGGTGGTTTCCCGCCAGACAGTTGTGGTCAACGTACGGCCGACGTCGGGGAGCCGGGTGAGCCAGGAGGCCGTGCTCGCGGCAGTGCAGGCTGAACTTGAAGAAATGTCGCCGGTGCCCATGCCTGCTGTGCGGGTCAACCTTTCGTCGTCGGGGGTGATCGGGGCGTGAACGGGACACCTCGGGCGCTGAACCGCGTATTGCTCTTCATCATTGGCATAAAACTGCTGGCCGTGGGTCTTCTGCTGGTGCTGCTGGCTACTGTCCCTGCGGTGGCCACATGGTGGCACGGTTGGGCTGCCGGCGTTTGGGCCGGGGCAGAGGACGCTTTCCGGCAGACCCGCTTTCCCGGACGTGAAGAAAGCTGGCTGTGGATCGTGGCGGGCGTGGTCCTGGTGGCCATCATCGTCGCCATGATTGCGTGGCTCTCGCAGCAGGGCAAAGGGCGGGCCAACCTCCTGGTGGCCAGCGAGGATGACAGCGACGTCGACGGCGAAGTCAGGATTGGCGGTGGCGTGGCCGAACAGGCGCTCAGGGCTGCCTTATCGGAGAGAACCGACCTTGCCGGGGCGTCGGTAGCGACGTACGAATTCAGGGGTCAACCGGGCCTTCGAATACGGATTCAACCGCGGCAAGGCGTGGCACCACACCTCCTTGCAGCTGAAGTCTCGCAACTGGTTGAAGCGCTGGATCTCGTCATCGGGCAAAAGACGCCTGTCCTCGTCCACATGGTTTCCGGAGCGAGGTCGCGGTTTACCAAGGCCGAACGGGTCCGCTGACGATGGGGAGCCTGCACAACAGTTTGAAACCAACGGGGGACAACCTCCGTTTGGAAGGCAACGCAACACCGCGACTGGGGAGAAAACCATGACTGAAGAAAACACTGGAGCCGACGCCGTGAATGACGGGGCATCGAACGCGAAGGACGCCGCAAGCGAAGCACTTGGGAACGCCAAGGAATTTGCTGGTGAGGCCGTGGAGAACGTGAAGGAATTCGCTGGCGAAGCTGCGGAGAATGTCAAGGAATTCTTCTCCGGGGATGTTGGTGAAAATGCCAAGGATTTGGCCGGCGACGTCGCGGAAAAGTCAAAGGAAATTGTCGGCGATGTGGCCGAAAACGTCAAAGATATCGGATCGAAGATTGCCGGCCTATTCAAGGGCGGTAAATAGGGCGGATTTCTGCCAACTGGTGGACTGGAGATTGTAATGGCTGGATCAAACGTGCTGGACTCGTCCATGGTGGAAGATGTCATGGCGGAGCTTGCTGCCCTGGAAGATCCCCGCGCACGCGAGGTCAACGAGAAGCACGGCGATGATCACGGGGTTAACCTCGGCAAGCTGCGGGCCATTGCCAAACGCGTGAAGGTACAGCCGGACCTGGCCCGTGAACTGTGGGGTACAGGCGACACCGCCGCCCGGCTCCTGTCACTGCTAATCTGCCGGCCCAAGGCCTTCAAACAAGGCGAACTGGACACCATGCTACGGGAAGCCCGGATACCCAAGGTCCATGACTGGCTGGTGAATTACGTCGTCAAGAAAAGCCCGTTCGCGGAGGGCTTGAGGGTTTCATGGTTTGCCGACCCGGATCCTGTGGTGGCGAGTGCGGGCTGGGCTTTGACCGCCGAACGTGTGGTCAAAAAGCCCGAAGGCTTGGACCTGGGGAAACTGCTGGACATTATTGAGGCCGAAATGAAGGACGCCCCGGAGCGTCTTCAGTGGGCAATGAACAACTGCCTGGCACAAATAGGCATTGGATATCCGGACTATCGCTCCCGTGCGTTGGACATTGGCGAGCGTTTGGAAGTGTTGAAGGACTATCCAACACCGCCCAATTGCACGTCCCCCTTTGCGCCCATCTGGATCAACGAGATGGTCAGGCGCCAAGCGGGCACCTGAAACGATCAGCCCCTGTTGCGGTGCATCATCCGGTAGGTGAGCTCTGCGAGGAGCTCTTCGTCGGAGAGGTGGGAAGCCCGGGCGACGGGAGCTGCGGGAACGGCAACACGGGGTGGTCCTTGCCGGGCGTCGTCGCTGGAGCGCATGTCGTCCGGGGTGATCATGTCGGGAGCGAAATTCGATTTGCCTTTGAGGACCTCGGACACCGATCCTGCCCGCCAACCCAGGGCATGCTCAAGCTTGCGCTGGTTGATTTCCTGGGTACGCCGGGTACCCGATTCCAGCGTCCGCACGGTCTTGATGGCAGTTCCTGCCTGTTTGGCCAATTGCACCTGGCTAAGACCCTGGGCGAGGCGCTCTTCTTTGATGAGCCGTCCAATGGTCTGCAATGCTTCGAGTTCATCCACGCTTCCCACTGTTCCATAGGCAATACTGGGTAAACAAATCGGGGTCGGATCTCGTTCGGCGGGAATTGGCCACCTCAGCCGTATCCCGGCAGGCTCGAGCGCTATGCAAATCGCCGCGATATGGCCACCCTCCGTGAGCCTCGCGACGGAAATTATCAGGCTACTTTGTATCGTTGTGGTCACGGCGCGTGTAAGCGCTTGCATTTTCCGTCGCGTCATGACTATTGTGAGCCTCACCACATCAACCGCACCGCGGAAAAACCTGGTCCACTCACCGAGGAGTTCCCAGCATGAAATCCAAAAAGTTCCTGCTTCCGGCAGCTGTCGCCGGAGTCCTGGCTCTGTCCCTGACCGCCTGTGGTGGCGGCGGGGGTGGCGGCGGCACCAGCTCCGGAGGTGCCAGCGGCGACGCAGCCAACAACCTTGACGGCCGCGGGCCGATCACCTACGTCCAAGGCAAGGACAACAGCAACGTTGTCCGGCCGCTCATCGAAAAGTGGAACGCTGCACACCCGGACGAGAAAGTAACGTTCAAGGAGCAGTCTGACCAGGCCGACCAGCAGCACGACGACCTGGTTCAGAACTTCCAGGCAAAGAACGCCAACTACGACGTCATGAGCGTAGACCTCATCTGGGTGGCTGAATTCGCCGCCAAGGGCTGGCTGCAGCCGCTCAAGGACAAGACCGCAATCTCGACTGACGGCATGCTTGAGTCCACGGTCAAGAGCGCCACGTACAACAACACCCTCTACGCAGCCCCACAGAGCTCGGACGGTGGCATCCTCTACTACCGCAGCGACTTGGTCACCACCCCGCCCAAGACCTGGGACGAGATGATGAAGATGTGCGACATCGCCAAGCAGAACAACATCGGCTGCTATGCCGGCCAGTTCCAGAAGTACGAGGGCCTGACGGTTAACGCCGCGGAAGCCATCAACTCCGCCGGCGGCAAGATCGTTGACGATTCCGGCAAGGCAGCTGTGAACTCCGCTGAAGCCAAGGCCGGCCTCAACAACCTGGTCCAGGCATACAAGGATGGAAACATCCCCACCGAAGCAATCACGTTCCAGGAAGAACAGGGACGCCAAGCCTTCGAAGCCGGCAAGCTCCTCTTCCTCCGCAACTGGCCGTATGTCTACAACCTGGCCAAGACCGATGGCTCGTCCACGGTGAAGGACACGTTCAAGATGGCTCCCCTCCCGGGCAAGGACGGCCCCGGTGCCTCCTCGCTTGGTGGCCACAACATCGCCATGAGCGTGTACTCCAAGAACAAGGCAACGGTTGCGGACTTCATCAAGTTCATCACCAGCGAGGAAACCCAGCGCTTCTACGCCACCCAGGGTTCGCTGGCCCCGGTCCTGACCAAGCTGTATGACGATCAGGAACTCGTGACCAAGCTGCCGTACCTCCCGGTGCTGAAGACGTCCATCGAGAACGCGGTTCCGCGTCCCGTGACGCCGTTCTACCCCGCCGTCACCAAGGCTGTGCAGGATAACGCCTACGCCGCCCTCAAGGGAGAGAAGACCGTGGACTCGGCCATCTCCGACATGCAAGCGGCTATTGAGTCGGCCGGAGCTAAGTAACCACCCGGGCTTCAGTCCGGCTGCCTGTCCCTGAGGGGCGGGCAGCCGGACTGCCGGCCACGGCCTTCTCCCTGACAGGAGTCTTGACATGTCAACAGAACTACAAAAACCAGATGCGACGGCGACCGCCGGGCATACGATGCCGAGTCGCGAAAGCGCCGATCGGAAACAACTCACGCAGGGCCGCTGGGCGTACACCCTCCTGGCGCCGTCGCTCATCCTGTTGGCGGTTGTGATCATCTACCCGGTGCTCAACGCCATCATCATGTCCTTCCAGAAGGACTCCGGCCTCGATCCGGCCACGGGCTTCTTCTCCGAAGGCGGTCCCGCCGGATTTGAAAACTACACGCACTGGCTGCTGCAGCAATGCACGGCCCCCGGCGGCGGCTCGGTTGCTTGCCCTCCGGGAACACTGGGAGCCCAGTTCTGGGACTCCATGGGCACCACGTTCTTCTTCACGGTGGTCACCGTTGCATTTGAAACTGTCCTTGGCTTCTGGATGGCAATCATCATGGCCCGCGCCTTCCGTGGCCGCAGCCTGATCCGTGCAGCCGTCCTGGTGCCGTGGGCCATCCCGACGGCCGTCACCGCCAAGCTCTGGTTCTTCATCTTCGCCTTCGAAGGCATTGCCAACAAGCTGTTCGGGACCCAGATCCTGTGGACTGGTTCGGAATGGCCGGCCAAGTGGGCCATCATCATTGCCGACGTCTGGAAGACCACGCCCTTCATGGCCCTCCTGATCCTGGCAGGCCTGCAACTGATTCCCGACGAAGTCTATGAAGCCGCCAAGGTTGACGGTGCATCCACTTGGCAGCGGTTCCGCTTGATCACCCTGCCTCTGGTGAAGCCGGCGCTGATGGTAGCCATCCTGTTCCGTGTACTTGACGCACTACGTATGTACGACCTCCCCGCCATCATGACCCAGGGCGCAAACGGCACCACCACGCTGTCCATCCTGGTGGTCCAACAAATCAGGCAAGGGTTCAATACAGCGGCGGCGCTATCGACCATTACATTCCTGGTGATCTTCCTGGTGGCGTTTATCTTCGTCCGCTTCCTTGGGGCGAACGCGGTGGATGCGGCCACATCTTCCGGAAAGGCGAAGTGAGATGAGCACAGCCACAGCTTCGAAGACTTCCACCGCCCCGGCCGAAAAGCCGAAGCGACCCTTCAACTGGGGGTCACTGCGCACCTACATCAGTGCTGTCATCATCCTTATCTGGTGCCTGGCACCCTTCTACTGGATGCTGGTCACGGCCTTCCGCGATGTGGGATACACGTTCGACACCACGCCCTTCTTTACCCACATCACGTGGGACAACTTCGCTACGGTGTTCGACGAGAGCCTGGGCAACCACTTTGGCCGCAACCTGCTGAACAGCCTGATCGTTGGCGCTGTGACAACAGTGGTGGCCTTGCTCGTTGGTGTATTCGCCGCTTACGCCTTAGCCCGGTTGAATTTCCGGTTCAAGTTCGTGGTCCTCGGCTTCATCCTGGGCGCTTCGATGTTCCCCGGCGTTGCCCTGGTTACCCCACTTTTCCAGCTGTTCACCAACATCGGCTGGTTCGGTACCTACCAGGCGCTGATCATTCCGAACATCTCGTTCGTCCTCCCGCTGACGGTGTACACGCTGACTTCGTTCTTCCGCGAGATGCCGTGGGAGCTCGAAGAAGCGGCAAGGATTGATGGCTGCACGCAGGGACAGGCTTTCCGGAAGGTGATCCTTCCCCTGGCAGCCCCGGCCACGTTCACCACGGCAATCCTGGCCTTCATCGCCTCCTGGAATGAATTCCTGATCGCCAGCCAGTTGTCGAACGACTCAACCAAAACCGTCACAGTTGCCATTGCGTACTTCGCAGGTGCGCAGCCACACCAGGAACCGTACACGGCAGTCATGGCCGCGGGTACCGTGGTGACGATTCCGCTTGTGATCCTGGTACTGGTCTTCCAACGCAAGATCGTGGCCGGCCTGACGGCGGGTGCAGTCAAGTGACGAGTTACAACGATCGACGGCGGGCGTCCCCCACAGCAAGACCCACAGCAAGACCCACAGCAAAACCCGATCCGGGTACTAAACGGGTGCGTTCTGCGGAGGACTTCGACATCATCATCGGTTTCCTGGCTTTCTGGGGCCTGGTGCTCCTGATAGCCACCGTCTGGATGGAAGTCACGGGCCAGCAGGCCCTCGGCTGGGCATTGGGTCTCCTGGCAGTGGTTCTGGCGCTCTGGGGCATGCTGCGCTTGCGCAGCAAACTGCCCAAGCGCACTACGCGACGGCTTGGCTAGGTGCCCCAGGGAGAAGACAAGTACCTGACCGGCGTCGAAACAACCCGCGCGAAGTCGGCGAACGGCAGGCAGGCGGAATAGGCTGTAACGTGCCGTCCGGGAACGAGCCCTCGGCTTTCGGCATGCACCAAAAAGGGGGCTTGAGTGGCAAAGACGAACGAACGGTCCCAACGTGGCGGCCATGCCGGCGTCAGCATTGAGGACGTTGCCGCAGCAGCTGGCGTCTCAACGGCAACCGTTTCCCGGGCAGTGCGGGGATTGCCGCGGGTCTCTCCCGCAACCCGCGAGAAGATCCTGGAAGTTGCAAGTTCTTTGGGATACGTGGCGTCGTCGTCGGCTTCAGGGCTGGCGACGGGCCGCACCCGCACCATTGGCGTCCTCGCTCCGTTCGTCAGCCGGTGGTTCTTCTCCAAAGCCATCGAAGGCGCTGACCGCGAACTGCATTCAAGGAAGTACAACCTTTCACTGTTCAACCTCGGCGGCCACGGCAGCAACCGGGAGCGGCTCTTCAGCTCCACCATGGTCTACAAACAGATCGATGCGCTGCTGGTGCTCTGCATGTCCTTGACCGAGGACGAACTGGAACACCTCCACAAGATCGACATTCCGCTGGTGGTGGTGGGCGGCCACGTTGAGGACTGCCCCTACATCGGCATCAACGACTACGACGCCGCGTCCACCGCGGTGAAGCACTTGCTGGACCTGGGGCACAAGGACATAGCCCTTCTCCACGGCGACGACGAAACGGACCTTAACTTCGACGTTCCCCGCGTGCGTATCCGCGCCTTCCAGGAAGTCATGTCCGACGCCGGCCTGGAAGTCCGCTCCGAATGGGACCAGTGGGGCGACTTCACCGTGGCAAGTGGGCAAGAGGCCTTCAACCGGCTATGGACCCAGCCCGGCCGCAAGCCGACAGCGATTTTCTGTTCCTCTGACGAAATGGCCATGGGAGTCATTTTTGAAGCGGGACGGCACGGGGTCAGGGTGCCGGAGGATCTCTCTGTCATCGGCATTGATGATCACGATTTCTCGTCGTCGCTTGGCTTGACCACCGTGGGCCAACGTCCGGACAACCAAGCCGAACTGGCTACCAGGATGCTGCTGGACGAACTGGACGGGCACAGCGGCGCGGTTCACTCCGAGGTGGCACCGCATGAGCTGATCGTCCGGGAAACAACAGCGCCGCCCAACGGTAAGTTCACAACCAGCCCAAGCTAGGAAGCGGCAGCCAGGAAGCCCAAGCTAGGAAGCGCGCGCCAACTGCCGGATGGGAATCCACCGGGAGGCAAGGCGCCGGTAGGCTGCTGCGGCCCCTGTCATGTCGCCCTCGGCCAAGCACTCAATCCCCAAGCGAACATCCATGGGGGAGTCGTCCGGGTACACCTTGTCAGCCACAGCGCCGTAATCGAGCTCCACCATGGACTGGACGTGGAACAGCTCCAGCCATTCAGTGAGCTGGGTCAGGTCATCCAGCATGTCCAGGTCAGGAGCCGCCAGCGCCAGGTGGGCCACGGAAAAACGGGCCCGTTCCAAGGCTTCGGTCAGCGGCGTCCACACCCGTACCGTAAGGATCCGCCCCTCGGCTTCCACCACGTCCTTGCGGTCCGACTCGGCAAACAGCGAGAACCAGCTGAACGGGATTCCCCAGGTGGAGGCCCGGGTGTGGACGCGTTTGGCATCTTCCCGGGCATTGATCCGGTCGATCCGCATCTGGTGCTTGTCCCGTTGGGATACCGGAATGAGCAGGTCGGCCAGGGGACTGTGCACCCCGTCCATGAGCGCGTTGGCTGCCAAACCGGCCCGAATCACCAGTTGGCTGGGGCAGTAAAGGACCCGTCCGGCGTCGTCGTCATCTTTTCCCGGCGCGGCGTGCCGCCCGGTGGGGACGCGCGTCATGCGCACCAGGTCGGTGCGGCCGGTGGGGAAAGGATCGCCGCCGGAGCGCGTGATGCGCCCCAGCGAGGCCTGGAGTTCGGCATTTTCGACGGCGGCCCGGGAACCTGCCCTGCTGCTCTCCGCCACGAGCTGGCGCTGCTGCTCGGGTGGGAAGGCTTCGAGGGGCTCGTAAACGCGCAGGGACGAAGAAAAGGGCAGGCCGGCCTGACCCCGGTACAGGTTTCCGCTCATCTCCAGCCAGCCCCTTTCATCCGAGTCGTTGGGTGGTTAGTCGGCAAGCTCCACGATCACGGGAGCGTGGTCCGAGGCGCCCTTGCCCTTGCGTTCCTCGCGGTCAATGGAGGCGCCAGTGACGCGCGAAGCCAGCGCCGGGGAGGCCAGGCAGAAGTCGATCCGCATGCCTTCCTTCTTGGGGAAGCGTAGCTGTGTGTAGTCCCAGTAGGTGTAGACGCCGGGGCCAGGCGTATAGGGACGGACGACGTCGGTAAAACCGGCGGTTTCGAACGCGTGGAACGCTGCCCGCTCGGGTTCACTGACGTGGGTGAAGTTGTTGTCGCGGAAGAGCTGGATGTCCCACACGTCGTCGTCGAACGGTGCGATGTTCCAGTCACCCATGAGGGCGATCTGCGCGTTGGGTTCGGCCTGGACCCATTCGGCGGCCTGGCCACGGAGGACCTCCAGCCACTTGATCTTGTATGGCATGTGTTCGTCGTCCAGGGACCGGCCGTTGGGGACGTAGAGGCTCCAGACCCGGATTCCGCCGCACGTGGCTGCAATGGCGCGGGCTTCCTGGGCGGGATCCTTGCCGGCCTTGCCAAAAGCGGGCTGGTCCACGAAGGTGCGCTCCACGTCTTCGAGACCCACGCGGGAGGCGATGGCAACGCCGTTCCACTGGTTCACGCCGAAGTGCGCAACCTCGTAGCCCATGCGCTCAAAGAGTTCCCAGGGGAAGTTATCGTCCTTGCACTTGGTCTCCTGGATGGCCAGGACATCGCAGTCGCTGCGCTCAAGCCAGGCTTCCACGCGGTCGGCTCGGGCACGGAGGGAGTTCACATTCCAGGTAGCTATCTTCACAGCCACTAACTTACCGAACTTGGCGCTGAGCGCATCCCCCTGCGGCTTTTTACCGTGCCGCAGCTAGTGGCCGTACAGCGTCCGTGTGTTGGCCAGCTTGCGGAGCCCGATGCCCGAAGCGATCAGCAGCAGGCCCGTGAGGATGGCAAAGGCGGACAACATTCCCATGAGCCCAAGGAGGCCAACCCCAGGGTTCACCAAAACGACAATCCCAAACACGGTGGTGATGAGCCCGGTGAGGAGCCATAAGCCCCAGCCGCTGATGAAGCTGCGGGCTGCCAGGGCCAGGATGATCTGCGAGATCCCCAGTACAAGGGCCCACAATCCAATAAGGACTCCGATGGCAGCCGCTGTGATTCCGGGCCACGCGATGGCCAGCACGCCGGCGGCTATGGAGATGAGGCCACCCACTACGCTCCAACGGGAACGGCCGGCGGGATCGTAGAAATAGTGGGCCACGCTGGTGATGCCGTCCACGATGGCGAAGAAGCCGAACACCACCACCACCGCGAACACTGTGGCGCTGGGCAGAACCAGGACCAGAAGGCCAAAAACGATGGCGAGGGCTCCGCGGACCAACAAAGCCGTCCCTGGAGTGGTGAACATTCTGCGACCCGTTGTGTCCGACATACGGACAGCGTAACCAACCGCGTGCCTTTACCGCATCCCTTCGCGCCGGATGGCTGTTGCGATGGCTGCCGCGCGTGTCTCCACGCCCAGTTTGGCGTAGATGTGGGCCAGGTGTGTTTTCACGGTTGCCTCGGAAATGAAGAGCCGTTTCCCGAGATCCCGGTTGCTCAGTCCCTGGGTCAGCAGGCTCAACAATTCAGCTTCCCGGGGCGTGAGGATTTCGTCGGGATTCCGCAATTGCTGGAACAGCCGTGAGGCCACGGGCGCGCTCATCACGCTCTTCCCCTGCACGGCGCCGCGGACTGCCGCGAAGATCTCTTCCGGGGCGGCATCCTTGAGCAGGTAGCCCATGGCCCCGGCGTCCACGGCGCGCACAATATCGGCATCCGAGTCGTAGGTGGTGAATACGATCACCGCCTGCTTCGGGTTGCGTTGCCGCAGCTGCTTGATCGCCTCGATTCCATCCATCCCGTCTCCCATGGCCAGATCCATCAGGACCACGGCAGGCGAGTGCACTTGCGCAGCTTCCAGCGCTTCCTCACCCGAGGATGCCTCCCCGACGACGGCGATATCGGCCTGGGTGCCCAGCAGCGCCTTCAACCCGCTCCGGACCACGGTGTGGTCGTCCACGAGCAGCACGGAAATAGCGGTCACAGGCCCTCCTTTGACGAATCGGCAGGCTGGCTGAGCGGCAGCTGCGCCGCGATGATGGTTCCTTCACCCGGCGAGCTCTCCACCGACAATTCTCCACCCAACTGTTCCACCCGCTGCCGCATGGCCCGCAGGCCGTACCCCCCGGTTTCCGACGGCGAAGGTACCGCTGAAGGATCAAAGCCGCGGCCGTCGTCGTACACGTCCAGGGTGACCGCCTCCGGAAGGTATCCAAGAGTCACGCTGGCGTGGTCCGCGTGCGCGTGGAGCTTAATGTTGGCTGCCGCGCTCTGGGTGACGCGGAGCAGGGCATGGCGGACCTCGGCAGGCAAGGGGCGCAGGTGCCCGGTGACCTGCACCTGGATGGTGTCCACATACTGGCGCGCGGCGTGCTGGAGGGCCTCCGGGAGGGGGCCGGTTTCCAGTCCGGGCGCGGAAAGTTCGTGCACCAGGCTGCGGGTATCGGCGAGGTTGCGCCGCAGCAGCCCGGATGCTTTGGCGACGTCGTGTTGGGCCGAGCCGTCCGGCCAGGAGCGCTGCGCCGCCTCGAGGAGGAGCAGGCTGCTGGCGAGCCCTTGGGTCACGGTGTCGTGGATTTCCCGTGAAACGCGCTCGCGTTCCGTGGCGATTCCGGCTTCCCGTTCGGTGGCGGCGAGTTGTTCCTGGTCGCGCTCGATCTTGTCGTAGATCAAGGTCAGCAGGGCGCCTGCGGCGAGCGGGCCGAGCAGCATGGCGACGTCTGTCCAGCCACTCATCCGGAAGAGCCCGACGGCGGTGGCCGCTGCGGTCACGCCGCTGGCGGCGTATCCGATCAAGCCGCGGAAGGCCCGGCGCGTCAGAAAGAAGATGGCGAACGAGCACCAGGCAAAGCTCGGAGCCACGATCACCAGCGCGGCCCAAGCAGCCACGAGGGCGATCATCCACGGGATCCACAGGCGGCGGCCCGGCAGGCGCAGCCGTGCCAACGCCGCCGTCACGGCGTACAGGGCGCACACCGCGAGCGCCAACACGACAGTCCAGAGGTTGTCCGCGGGGGAGTGCCGCATGACGTACCGGACGCCGGAAGCCACCATCAGGACGGCGAAGCCAGCATGCACCACGGCGTCGATGCGGCCATCGAAGCGGCTGCTCGGCGCGGGCCGTGAGGGGGCACTTGGCATGGGGTGGTTCCCGTTTCAGTTTGCTGGGTGGGCGATCTTTCCATGCTAGATGTCCCGCCGTTATTGGTCTCTCCACCTTTTGGCTGATATGGCCTGCGGAAAGTATGAGGCCGTGGCCTGCTTCGGGCCGATGTGGCCGCGGCCTCGCCCCGGAAGCATGGAGGTGTACCCGCTGCTTATGACCAGGAGAAACCGTGAAGAAGTTCAATATCGCGACGAAGTCCAACAAGACCATCGCCGCCGCCGCTGCCGGAGCATTGTTGCTCACCGGAGGGATCACTGCCGTGGCCAATGCCGTCGCTCCCGCCGCTGCACCGGAAGCCGCCACCGCGAAAGTAGCCGCCGATGTCCAGCCTGCACCGGAAAACGTCGTGGCCCAGAACCGCATCACCGTGGGAGCCTCCAGCAAGGCCGTCAACGCGGCGCTGGCAAAGTGCCAGGCGGACAAACTGCCGTTCGTGACCGTCGCCTTGGTGGACCGTTTCGGTACCGTCCAGGCCATCCTCCGTGGTGACAATGCCGCCGAGCACACCATCGAGGCCGCCAAACAGAAGGCCTACACCGCGGCGGCCTTCGGCGCTCCCACCAGCGAGCTCGCCAAGCGCGTCAATGGCAACGGCCCGTCCATCGCGGACCTCCCCGGCACCCTCTTCCTGGCCGGCGGCGTCCCGCTGAAGGTCAACGGTGTTTCGGTGGCGGGCATCGGCGTCGGGGGTGCCCCGGACGGTGCCCTCGATGAAGCCTGCGCCACCGCTGGTGCCGACGCCCTGGCTGTTGCGGCCAAGTAGCCATGGATCCCCGTGGAGTTTTTGTACACGTAATGGCCTTTGGGGAGCGTTTTAGGGGCGTTATCTGTACGAAAACTCCGGCAGTGGGCGCAGGTCTGGTTGTGCTTGGGCTGCTGTCCGGATGTACGACGGCGGCGCCCGCGCCTTCCAGCGCTGCGCAGGCTTCCAGGGCTGCGCAGGCCTCCAGCGCTGCCTCGCCTTCCAGCCCGGCCACGACTCAAGCAGCCCCTGCCCCAACCGCGGCGTCGAACGCGGGTCCCGGCCCGGCGTCGTCGGCTGTTGTGCCACCCAAACTGTCACCGGAGACTCAAATGGAAACCGACCGACTCCTGATCCTGGCCGCCAAAGCCAACGATCCCGCCCGCGTGCGTGAGCTGATCGCGGCGGGCGGCAATGTCAACGCGAAGGACGATATCCAGGACTCGGCGTTCCTGTACGCCGGGGCGGAGGGCTTCAACGAGGTCCTGCAGCTGACCTTGGCTGCCGGCGCGGATATGCGCAGCATCAACCGGTACGGCGGGACTGCCCTGATCCCGGCCAGCGAACATGGGCACACGGAGACAGTGCGTATCCTCATCGCCGCGGGGGTGCCCGTGGACCACGTCAACAACCTGGGCTGGACGGCCATGCAGGAGGCGATCCTGCTCAACAACGGGGGTCCCAACCAGCAGGACGTCGTCCGGCAGCTCCTTGCAGCAGGGGCGAATCCGGATATCCGGGATCCCGAAGGCCGAACCGCCCTGCAGAATGCAGAGCGGCTCGGATTTACGGAGATCGCGGCGCTGATCCGGACCCGCTGAACTCGCCTGCCCAACTAGGTGACAGCACTTGTTCCATTGAACGCCCAGTGGAACGTTTGCTGTCACCTGGTTGGGTTGCTACAGGGCTTCGAGGATGCTCACGTAGTTCGCGATGCCCACCCCGCCCATGTTCTGGACCGCTCCGCGGCGGGCATTGGCCAATTGCATGCCGCCAGCGGTCCCCGTGAGTTGCATGGCCGCGATGACGTGCTGCGACACTCCCGTGGCGCCCACCGGATGGCCCTTGGCTTTCAGTCCGCCGGACACATTGACCGGCAGCTTCCCGTCCTTGTATACCCAGCCTTCCTTGATGGCCCGGGAACCCTCGCCGCGCGGAGTCAGGCCCATGGCCTCGTACATCACGAGCTCGGCGATGGTGAAGCAGTCATGGACTTCGGCGAAGTCAAGGTGATCCACGCCCACTCCGGCCATTCCCAGCGCGCGCTCCCACGAGGCACGGGTGGCCGCGAATTCGGTGGGGTCGCGCTTCTCCGCAGGGAAGAAGTCGTTCGCATGGCCGAACCCCGCAAGGCGCACAGGCGCGGTTGCACTGTCGCTTGTTGCCGAGGTTGAAAGCACGACGGCGGCAGCTCCGTCCGAAACCGGCGAACAGTCGGTGCGGCGCAAGGGTTCGGCCACCATGGGGTTCTTGTCCGAAATGGTCCGGCAGAACTCTTCACCGAAATCCCGGTGCATCTGGGCGTAGGGGTTGTCCATGCCGTTGCGGTGGTTCTTGGCAGCAATGGAGCCCAGGACATCGCCAAGCCCGGCCTCGTAACCCGGGCCGTTAATGGATGATCCGTAGCGCTTGTCGTAGTGCTTGGCCACCTCCGCGAACAATCCCGTGAACCCCGTGGTGGAGGCTTTACCGGCCATTTCGTAGGAGGCGCCCAACAGCGCAGCTCCCACAACGTCCGCGCCGGCGTCGGTCATCTTTTCCGCACCAATCACCAGGACGTTGCGTGCCGTTCCTGCGAGCACCGCCTTCACGCCCTGCTGGAACGCCGCCGAACCCGAAGCACAGGCATTCTCCGTGCGGGTCGCGGGGACGTTGGCCAGGTCCGCGGAGAGCTGGAGCGCCAGGGAGGACGTGAAGCCCAAGGGCTGCATGCCCGAGTTGAACTGGCCCAGGTAGATCTCGTCGATGTCCTTGGGGTCCAAGCCGGAGTTCCGGATTGCTTCACCGGCGACCTGGACGATCAATGATTCCAGGGTCTGGTCCGTCAGCTTGCCGAACTTGCTGTGGCCCCAGCCGGTCAGCAGGATGTCTTTGCCGAACTGTTCTTTGAGGCTCATGCGTTGGCTCCTTCCAATGCTTCTTCAGCGGCGTCTTCCAGCGCCAGCGTAAATTCTGCTTCCGTCTTTCCGCGAAGCTCTTCGGCGGTGACGCCTGGGGCGAGGCGGGTCAGCAGCAGGCGGGTGCCGCCGTCGTGCGCTTCTTCGTTAGGCACGATGTCGAAAACGGCGAGGTCCGTGATGATCCGGTCCACGCACTTCAGCCCGGTCAACGGGAGCGTGCATTCGCTGACGATCTTCGCCGAGCCGTCCTTGGCATTGTGCTCGGTCAGGACCACCACACGGGGCGTGCCGGCCACCAGGTCCATGGCGCCCCCCATGCCCTTGACCATCTTGCCGGGGATGGTCCAGTTGGCGAGGTCGCCACCGCCGGAGACCTGCATGGCGCCGAGGATGGCCACCTTAACGTGGCCGCCGCGGATCATGCCGAACGAGGTGGCGGAGTCGAAGATGCTGCCACCCGGAGTGATAGTGACTGTCTGCTTGCCTGCATTGATGAGGTCCGCGTCTTCCTCGCCCTCGAACGGGAAGGGACCCATGCCCAGCAGGCCGTTCTCGCTCTGCAGGATTACCCGCACGCCGTCGGGCAGGTTGTTGGCCACCAGGGTGGGGATGCCGATGCCGAGGTTGACGTAGTCGCCGTCGTTCAGTTCTTCGGCCGCGATGGCGGCCATTTGGTCTCGTGTCCAAGCCATGGTTGTGCTCCTCAGTGCTCTTTAGACGGAAGCGGTTTCACGCCGCTGGCGGACTGTCCGCTGCTCGATGTCCTTCACCCTGTCGCTTGTCTGGACAAGCCCCTGGACGAAGACGCCCGGGGTGACGATGTGGTTCGGATCCAGTTGCCCCGGCTCCACGATGACCTCGGCCTCGGCGATGGTCACTGCGCCGGCCGTAGCCACCACGGGGTTGAAGTTTCGCGCGGTGTAGCGGTAGATCAGGTTGCCGTCGGTGTCCGCTGTGTGGGCGTGGACAAGTGCGACGTCGGCGGTGATGGCGCGCTCGCGGACGTACGTGACGCCGTCGAACTCCTCATGCGCCTTGCCTTCGGCGACCAAAGTTCCCACGCCCGTCCGTGTGTAGAACGCCGGGATGCCGGCGCCGCCGGCGCGAAGGCGCTCAGCGAGCGTCCCCTGCGGCGTGAACTCAACCTCGAGTTTTCCGGCAAGGAATTGCTCGGCGAAGAGCTTGTTCTCGCCCACGTAGGAGGCTATGACCTTGCGGACTTGGCCTGCTTCGATGAGCACGCCCAGACCCTTGCCGTCCACGCCCATATTGTTCGAGACGATGGTCAGGTCCTTGGCGCCCGACTCACGGACGGCGTCGATCAGGTCGGCCGGGATGCCGCTGAGGCCAAAGCCCCCGACGGCGATGGTCAGGCCGTCCACCATCAGGTCACCCAGCGCTTGGGCGGCGCTTACGTGCAGTTTGGTCATTGCTGACTCCTCTTTGAGTGTGCTTGCTGGACTATCCACTTTGTGGACTATCTGGGCCGTACTCTGGAGCCTAGATTTGGAGTGCGTGGCGGTCAATGCGCCAGACCCTTGGCTACTCATGGTGTGGACGTTAGGCTGAACAGTATCCATATTGTGGACGAAACTTCAGGAGGCGGTCGTGGCAGTGCAGGGTGCCCAGGTGGTGGGCCGCGCGGCGTTGCTCCTGCGGCTGGTGGGCCGCAAGCCCGGAGGGATGTCCCTTGCAGGACTGGTCCGCGAATCCGGCCTGACCCGTCCAACCGTGCATCGGCTCCTGACATCCCTGGCCGCGGAGGGATTGCTGGAACACGACTCAAGAACCGGAAAGTGGGTGCTGGGCCCGGAGATCTTCCTGCTGGGGTCGGTGGCCGCGGCGCGTTTTCCCATGGAAGACCTTGCCCGGCCGTCGCTGCGCAGGCTCGCGGCCGAGACCGGGGAGAGCGCGTTTTTCTCCATCCGCCGTGGCAATGAGACCGTCTGCGTCCTGCGTGAAGAAGGTGCGTTCCCGGTGCGCTCCTTCGTCCTGCATGAAGGAGTCCGGTTCCCGCTGGGCATTGCGTCTGCCGGAACGGCGATCATGGCGTTCCTCCCACACGAAGAACAAGAGTCCTTGCTGGCGGACTGGACCATCCACGCCGGTGACTTTGCTGCCGGCCATCCCGAAGACGTGGTGCGGGGCAATCTGGAACGGACCCGACTGGCAGGCTACTCAGTGAATCCCGGGCTCATCCTTGAAGGCAGCTGGGGCATGGGTGCCGCAGTCTTTGACACGCAGGGGCGGCCGGCGTGGGCTCTCTCCCTGACAGGCATCGAGCCGCGGTTCCGCCCGGACCGGCAGGAGTTCCTGGGAAAGCTGCTGCTGGAGGAGGCGCACAGGATGACCGCGCGGTTGCAGGGTTAGCCCAGCTCCAGGCGCATCAAGACCCGGGGGAAGCCGTTAAGGACGGACGTGGTTTCAGCCACTTTCTTGAAACCGGCTTTCTCGAACAGCCTCCGCGTGCCCACATACGCCATGGTCAGGTCCACCTTGCCGCCTTTGTTGTCCACCGGGTAGCCCTCGATGGCTGGCGCACCATGGCTCCTTGCGAAGTCGACCGCTCCCCGAAGCAACTCGTGGGAGATCCCCTTCCCGCGGTGTCCGGGCCGGACGCGGATGCACCAGACTGACCAGACATTTGATTCGTCCGCACTGGGAATCCTGCGGTTCTTCGCGAAACTGGTGTCTGCGCGCGGGTGGACAGCTGCCCACCCAACCACTTCGTCGCCGTCGTAAGCCAAAACGCCGGGAGGCGGGTCCTCCGCCACAAGCTTCTGAACATACTTTCCCCGCTCCTGTTTCTGGAGGCTCAGGTTCAGTTTGGAGGGAATCCTGTAACTCAGGCACCAGCACACGTTGGAGTCGGGGCGTTTGGGCCCCACCATGGTCTTCACGTCGTCGAACACCGTTGCCGGCCGGACCTCGATAGCCATGCCGACCATCCTGCCACCGGTGCACACGCTCCGCTAGACTGTCCAGCGTGATGACCGGATCGGGCCGCGGCCCTGCACGGATCGGCTACCCGGCCGACCACTGACGCGCTTCGCGGGTGCTGCGCGTGCACCTCCTTGTGGATCGATGAACCCATCAGACATTCCACTGAACACAGGAGACCTGCATGCCCGCACTTTTCAACCACACCATCATCGCCTCGCGTGACCGCACCGTGTCCGCAGAGTTTTACCGTTCGATCCTCGAAGCCGACGAAGCCCCCGCCTGGGGTCCGTTCAGCAACCTCTCACTGGCCGGTGGCGTGATGCTTCAGTTTGCCGAACCACCGGTGGAGATCCAGATGCAGCACTACGCCTTCCTGGTGGACGAGGCCCACTTTGACCGCGCCTACCAGCAGCTGGTGAGTACCGGCGTCGAACATTGGGCGGATCCGCAGATGACCCGGCCAGGTGAGACCAATACGGAACATGGCGGCCGCGGGGTCTACTTCAAGGATCCTTCCGGCCATGCGCTCGAGCTGATCACCAAGCCGTACTTCTAGAACAACGCGGGGTCACTTATGGCCCGAAAATACGCCCTCAATGGGCCATAAGTGACCCCGCGTTGCACGGAGTTCAAAACTTTCTTCAATCCGCACCCATCCACCCCGTCCCACTCTCCGAATAGCTGGTGAGACACAAACCGGAGATGCAGCAACAGCGGCATCTGCAGCCCGTGTCCCACCACCCAATGGACCCAACGCCCTGGTTCCAAAAACAAGGAGAATGACATGTTGTCCACAAAGCGCCCCGCCCTCGCCTTCGTTGGCCTCACTGCAGCCACCCTTCTCGGGCTCACTGCCTGTGGTGGATCCAGCACCTCCAGCACGCCTTCCTCTTCCTCGCCCGCTCCGATGAGTTCCTCCGCGGCTCCGTCGTCGATGGCGCCGTCGCCGTCGTCGTCCGCCATGGCAAGCACCGCCATGGACCCGGCCCGTGACCTCGTTGGCCCCGGCTGCGCCGGCTACGCCGCCCAGGTTCCCGACGGCGCAGGTTCGGTTACGGGCATGGCCCAGGACCCGGTAGCAGTAGCTGCGTCCAACAACCCGCTCCTGAAGACCCTGACCGCCGCGGTTTCTGGAAAGCTCAACCCCAAGGTGGACCTGGTTTCCACTTTGAACGGCAGCGAGTTCACGGTGTTCGCACCTGTTGACGACGCTTTCGCCAAGATCGACCCCGCAACCATTGAGACGCTCAAGACGGACGATGCCCTGCTGAGCAAGATCCTCACCTACCACGTAGTCCCCGGCCAGCTGAGCCCGGACCAGATCGTCGGCACCCACAAGACTGTCCAGGGTGGCGAAGTGACCGTTGCCGGCACGAAGGACGCCCTCACGGTTGACGGCGCCAACGTGATCTGCGGCGGCGTCCACACCGCCAACGCCACGGTTTACCTGGTGGACTCGGTACTGATGCCCAAGTAGGCCTTGGCCTAAAGCGGCACAAACAAAAGCAGCACAAACAAAAAGCAGGCGCCGGAAGTGAATCCGGCGCCTGCTTTGTTGTTGTGTTGCGGTACTAGCTGTTCAGATCGCTGTCGACGTAGGATCCGGGACGATTGTGTTCCGAGCCGCAGGGGCAATGGTCAACCTCGATGCGGATTGTCATTGGCTTGGAAGCGTCCAGCGTAAGGGTCACATCATTTGACTGCTTGCTGAGCCGGAGGGTTCCTTCGGTGGTGGATACGTAGGACATGGGGGACCTGACTGTGTGGGGACGGCTGGATGTGGTGCGCGGCGCTGGGCCGGTTACTTGTCGCTGGAGTGCAGCGGAGGTTTGCCGACCAGCGGGATGGTCCCGGTGGCTGTGCCTCCGGGGCAATCCGAGTCGGTGCATTTTTCGGCGCATTCGTGCTTGGTGACGAGGTCGAACTGGACGCCGCCGTGTTGCTCAACGCCGGTGCGGATGGCACGTTCCACCACTGATGTGGCCAGGCGTTTGTGCAGTGACAAGGGATCGCGCCTTAGGTCCTTGACCAGGGCGAAACAGAGCAGCAGCATGACGATCACGAAGGGGAGTGCCGCCACGATGGTGACTCTTTGCAACCCCGCCAAGGCCTCCGAGGGTTCGTCACCACCGGCCAAAAGCATGACGGCGGCGACGGCGCCGGTGAGGCTTCCCCAGAAGATCACGACGGCGCGCCGCGGGTGCTCTGCCCCGTTGGAGCTGAGCGAGCCCATGACGATGGAGGCCGCGTCTGCGCCGGTGATGAAGAAGATTGCCACGAGCACCATGGCCAGGACAATGACCGCGGCTGTGGCCCATCCGGGCATTCCCAGGTTCTTGACCAGATCGAAGAGTGCGCCATCGAAGTTGACGGAGGGCACGCCGTTGGTGGTGGTCACCAGGCCCGGTGTGCCTGCCTTGTCGGCTTCCTGCTGGATGTGGAAAGCGGCGCCGCCGAAGATGCCGAACCAGATCACGCTGACAACGCTGGGCACCAGGAGGACGCCGGTGACGAACTGGCGGATGGTGCGGCCACGGCTGATGCGGGCAATGAACAGGCCAACGAAGGGCGTCCAGGAGATCCACCAGGCCCAGTAGAAGATGGTCCAGCTGGTCAACCAGCTACGCAGTGCCTCGTCGCCCACGGCTTCGGTCCGGGAGGACATTTCGGCGAGGTCGCGGGCGTAGTCTCCGATCGCCGAGGGGATCAGGTTGAGGATGAACAGGGTGGGGCCGGCAACGAAAACGATGAGTGCCAGCACCACGGCCAGCACCATGTTGATGTTGGACAACCACTGGATTCCGCGGCTGATGCCGGAGACGGCCGATGCCACGAAGCAGAAGGTCAGGATGGCTACGATCACCACCAGTACAGGGGTGCCGATTTCGCCCATCCAGCCGTTGGATGTCATGCCGCTGCCGATCTGCAGGGCACCAAGGCCCAGGGAAGCAGCGGTTCCGAACAGCGTGGCAAAGATGGCCAGGATGTTGATGAACTTGCCAATGGGGCCTTCAACCATCCTGATGCCGAACAGCGAAGTGAACGCCGCGGAGACCAGTTGCTTGCGGCCCAGGCGGTAGGTGCCGTAGGCCATGGCGATGCCAACCACCGCGTACATGGCCCACGGGTGGAGGGTCCAGTGGAAGATCGAGGTAGCCATTGCGGTTTGGATGGCAGCCGGTGTGCGGCCGTCTACGGTTCCCGGCGGGGGCGAGATGTAGTGGTAGAGCGGCTCGGCCACGCCATAGAACATGAGGCCGATGCCCATGCCTGCGGCGAACATCATGGCCACCCAGGAGACGGTGCGGAATTCGGGCTTTTCGCCGTCCTTGCCCAGCGGGATGTTGCCGAATTTGCCCAAGGCAAGCCAGAGGACGAAGACGACGAACAAGGAGGCGAGGACCATGAACAGCCAGCCGGTGTATTCCATGACCCAGTTCAGGGCGCCTTTGGACGTTTCCGAGAGGCTGTCGCGTCCGACGAAGCCCCAGACCACGAAGGCGACGGCGATGGCGCCCGTGATCCCGAAGGTGACTTTGTCGAGGGTAAGTTTGCGGTTCCGGCGGGCTGATACGGCCTGCTCGGTCTTGGCGTTGCGGAGTTCCACCAGGATCTGTTCGTACTCTTCAGAATCGGGGAGAGTCTCTGCGCCCCCGTCCTCGTCGTTGAGGGCTTCGGGATTCATTGCATCGGGGGAGGCGCTGATGACTTCTTCAGGTATCTCCACGTGGACGGTGTGGGCTGTGGACTTGGCTGCCAGGAGTTCGTCGGCAGGTAAGTCCTCGGGTGTTAGCGGTTTTGTGTCACTGTTTGTAGCCATGAGCGGGTCCTTTGCTCGGCGAGTCATGGGTTTGCGGTGATGCACGGCCTCAGGGAGTGCGTTGGGAGGAAGGTGTGGGAACGTTCCGCATGGATCAACAACATTCGCGGTAAGCAACAGAGTGCGCCCCGTCACACAGCAAAGTCAAGGGTTTTCCGTCTTTGACGGCAGCTTGATATATCAATTGGCCTTGACGTGCGCTGTTGCCTATCATGAAGGCTGTTGCGTAGGAGGCGTCTAGCGGGCCCTGTAGCCCATCCGGGCGCTGATGGTGAGCCCGGCCTCGCGCAGGCCGTCGATGAGCCCGGGCTGGTCCTCGGGCGAGAAGCGGAACGCTGGACCGGAAATACTCACAGCGGCAATGACACTGCCGGCGTGGTTGAAGATGGGCACGGCGACCGCCGTCAGGCCGATTTCAAACTCTTCGTGGACGGTGGCGTACCCCTTGCGGGCAACGTCCAGCAGCTGCTTTTCCAGTTCCCCGCGGTTCGTCACCGTACGCGGGGTCCGTGCGGGAAGGCCCACAGCCTTGAAGACCTGGGTTCTCTCGTCAGCAGTCAAGGCGGCGAGAAGCACCTTGCCGCTGGATGTGGCGTGCAAGGGCGTCAGGCTGCCCACCCAGTCGTAGGTGGCCAGCGTTGACGGTCCCATCGCCTGGTCCACGTTCACGGCATAGTTGGAGCGCAAAACGGCCAGATTAACCGTTTCCTTGTATTCGTTCGCGAGGGCTTCCAGCACCTCCCGGGCCTCGTGCACCACACTGAGCCGGCCCGGGATGGAGGAGGCCAAACGGAGGATGCCAAAGCCCAACTGGTACTTGCCGCGCTCGCTGTTCTGCCGGACCAGCTCGCGGCCGACCAGGGAGCCGACCAACCGGGACACGGTTGATTTATGGATACCCATCTCTTCCGCGATCTCGCTCACGCCGGCATCGCCTTCGCGGGCCAGGATTTCCAGGATTTGGAGGGCGCGGTCAACTGACTGGACGCCTCCGCCCTGGGCGTCCGCGTCCTTGTCGAAGTCCGGGTTATTGCGTGCGGCCATGGTGCCTCGTGTCGTTGTCCAGGCAGGCGGCCCTCGGCTTTCTTAGCCCTGAACGGCCTGCACCCTCGTCGTTCCTCATCCTAGACGGAGTTTTCCACGGACCCTTTCACATCATGGGGCACACGTCATTTATGCGCTGGCGGCCACCTCCGGCAAGCAGGAACGCTGGGCCACCACCCGCTCCCTTCCGGCATAGACATTCAAGCTGGATCCGCGGCTGAAGCCCACCAGGGTCAGGCCCGTTCCGGCGGCGAGGTCTACAGCCAGGCTCGAGGGAGCGCTGACCGCTGACAATACGGGGATCCCGGCCAAGGCGGCCTTCTGGATAAGTTCGAACGATGCCCTGCCCGAGACCTGCAGGACCAGGCCCGTCAATGGCATCAGGTCCTGTCGGAGCGCCCAACCCACCACCTTGTCCACGGCGTTGTGGCGGCCGACGTCCTCACGCAGGCACAGGAGTTCCGGTTCGGAACCATCCACCCTGAAGAGCCCGGCAGCGTGCACGCCGCCTGTCCTGTCGAGACGGCCTGGGCTTCGCGAAGGCGTTCCGGCAGCCCGGCCAGGAGATCGACGGGCACCTGCAAACGATCCAGGGACACGTCGTAGTGGATCGTCTTGCGCACGGCGTCTATGGAATCCGTGCCGCAGATCCCGCATGAGCTGGATGTGTAGACGTGGCGCTTGGTGTCCGGCAGGGGGACATCCGGACGCAGTTGGGCATCTACCACGTTGAAGGTATTCGTCCCGTCCTTTTCCCCGGCGCAGAACCGCAGGGAGATCAGCTCCGACTGGTTGCGGATGATGCCTTCGGACACCAGGAATCCCGCAACGAGGTCGAAGTCATCTCCAGGTGTCCGCATGGTCACCGCAAAGGATGTGCCTGCAATCCTGATTTCCAACGGTTCCTCGGCAGCCAGGACGTCTTCCTTGAACCGCACGCTATGTTCGGAGCCCGTCCCGTCCAAGGCGAAGCGGTGGATCTTCCGGCGCTGGGTCATCCGTGCCATGGGAGCCGCCTTCCGTCCGGAATCGTGGAACTGACAGGCGAAGTCCAAGGCAGGGGCAGGACGGGCACCGGCTCGCCCGCTGCCGCGCCTTCCGGCGGGACGGCCATATAGCCATCGGCCCAGGCCAGTCCGCGCATCATTCCGGGACCCGTGTGGGAGGCAGGGAACACCAGCCCATGGACAACGCTGCAGGGTACAAGGCGCGTTTTTCCCGGGGTGGGTTCCAGGTCTGCCCCGGAGAGTACGGGTGTGGGTTCCTGCGGCGTCCGGTTTCCGAGCGCGGCCAGCAGCGGCTCGCCCAGGGTCATGAGGGCAAGCATCGCGGCGAGGGGATTTCCCGGCAACCCGATGATGAAGTGGCCGTCGGGAAGGGCGGCCAGCACGGCAGGATGACCGGGGCGCATAGCCACCCCGTCCAGCAGGAGCCGCCCGCCGAGCGCCACCACGGCGGCGCGGAAATGGTCGGTTCCGGACTTCCCGGTTCCCCCGGTGGTAATCGTCACCTCGGGTCGCCGACCCTCGCCGTCGCCGTCCAACGCCGTCAGCCACTCCTGGTACGAGTCGCCGATTCGCAGCTGCCCTGTGGGCACCCCTCCCAACTGCGGGATGACGGCGTCGAGCTGCGGACCGAAAGCGTCCCGCACCTGGCCCGGCGCGGGCTCACCTGAGGTGACCACTTCGGAGCCGGTCATCACGACGGCGACCCTCGGCTTGCGTTGGACGTGCAGCTGATCGTGGCCGGCCACCGCGGCGAGGGCAAGGTGTGCCGGATTGATCAGTGTCCCGGCGGGAATGAGGATATCGCCGGCCGTGGCTTCTTCACCGGCCGGACGGATGTGACGGCCAGGAAGTGTCTCACCCGGTTTCGCATCGCTTCTGAGCGAGAGGCACCCAGCCCCGGACACGGATCCACTTTCCTTGCGGAGCACGCTGGTGGCTCCAGCCGGAATCAGGCCGCCTGTGGCGATGACACTGGCTTCACCGGCGTAAAGACGGCGCCCTGCCACGGTGAGGTTCCAAGGACCTTCTCCATTGATGGCCCAGCCGTCCATGGCCGATGACGCGTAGTGGGGAAGGTCCTGCCGGGCCGCGACATCGTGGTCCAGGATGCAGCCGATTGCCTGGTCCAGGCTGGTAGCCACCGACGAAAGTGGCGCGGCGCAGCGGAAGGCCAGCTGCCGCGCTTCGGCCCACGTGGGGGCATGGTTCCGCTGGAGTGTGCCCGTTTTCTCCTCGTGCGTTATCTCATCTTGTGCAAGCATGGGTGTCCGCTTCCTGGGGTTCTTTCTGATGGGACACAGATGCCGGGGACTGCACGGCCTTCCCGTAATTCCTGCCGCGCCGTCCCCGGCCTCTGTTGGATGCGTACCTAACCCGTGGCTACTACGACTTCACGTAGCCGTTGGGGTTGAGTACGAACTTTGTTGCCGCTCCGGCGTCGAATTCCGCGTAGCCGCGCGGCGCGTCTTCGAGCGGGATGGCCGTGGCGTTGACCGCCTTGGCGATCTGGACCTTGTCGTGGAGGATGGCCATCATCAGCTGCCGGTTGTACTTCATCACGGGGCATTGACCGGTGGTGAAGGACAGCGATTTCGCCCAACCCGTGCCCAGGGAGAGCGAGAGCGAACCGTGCTTGGCGGCGTCGTCGATTCCGCCCGGATCGCCCGTGACATACAGGCCCGGGATGCCCAGGGCACCGCCGGCGGCGGTGATGTCCATCAGGGAGTTCAGCACGGTGGCTGGGGCCTCGTGGGAGGCATCCTTGCCGTGTCCGCGTGCCTCAAAGCCCACGGCGTCCACACCGCAGTCCACTTCGGGCACGCCCAGGATCTGCCCGATCTGGTCCTTGGGGTCACCCTTGGAGACGTTGACCGTTTCGCAACCGAAGGAACGCGCCTGGGCCAGCCGGTCTTCGTTCATGTCGCCCACAATCACGACGGCGGCCCCCAACAGTTGGGCGCCGACGGCGGCAGCGATGCCCACGGGACCGGCCCCGGCAACGTACACAGTGGAACCGACGCCGACGCCGGCCGTGACGGCACCGTGGAAGCCGGTGGGGAAGATGTCCGAGAGCATGGTCAGGTCCATGATCTTCTCCAGGGCCTGGTCACGGTCCGGGAAGCGTAGGAGGTTCCAGTCCGCGTACGGGACCAGGACGTACTCGGCCTGGCCGCCCACCCAGCCGCCCATGTCCACGTAGCCGTAGGCGCTGCCGGGACGGTCGGGGTTGACGTTGAGGCAGATGCCGGTCTTCTGTTCCTTGCAGTTCCGGCAGCGGCCACAGGAGATGTTGAACGGCACCGAGACGATGTCGCCTACCTTGATGAATTCGACGTCGGGCCCCACCTCCACCACTTCGCCGGTGATTTCGTGGCCGAGGACCAGGTTCTGCGGAGCGGTGGTGCGTCCGCGGACCATGTGCTGGTCGGAGCCGCAGATGTTGGTGGTCACCGTCCGCAGGATGGCCCCATGCGGGACTTTCCTGCCGACATTGGCCGGGTTGACGCCCGGCCCGTCCTTGAGCTCAAACGTTGGGTAGTCGGTGTCGATGATTTCAACGACACCGGGTTCCTTGTAGGCGACTGCTCTGTTTCCTGACATGGTTACTCCCTGTTCCTTGCTGTTGTTGGACTGGGCTGCTGTTGGACTGCGCTGCCCAACGGTCCGAAAGTGGTGCTTCGATGGGAAATACCTCCCCAGGTTTCAGGCCACCGAAGCACCATTCACGGACCATTGGACATAGATGGATAAACCGATATTTGGACGAATTTGCTGGGGATCTAGGCCTTTTCCAGCCGGACGATCACGGATTTCGACGTTGGCGTGCCGCTGGTGTCGGCCACGGAATCCAGCGGCACCAGGACGTTGGTTTCGGGGTAGTACGCGGCAGCGCAACCCTTCGGCGTCGAGTAGGACACGATGCGGAAGTTCGGGGCGCGGCGGTCCACTCCCTGGAATTCGGAGATGAGATCCACCATCTCTCCGTCGGCGAAACCGAGTTCGCTGATGTCCTGGGCGTTGATGAGCACCACCCGCCGGCCACCGTGGATGCCGCGGTACCGGTCGTCCTTGCCGTAGATGGTGGTGTTGTACTGGTCGTGGGAACGCAGGGTTTGCAGGACCAACTTGCCCGGGGGGACCTTGATGTACTCCAGCTCATTGCCTGTGAAGTGTGCTTTCCCGGAGGTGGTGTCGAACTTCCTGGCATCGCGGGGCGGGTGTGGCAGCACGAAGCCGCCGGGGTGCTGGATCCGGGCTTCGAAGTCTTCAAAGCCATCAAAGACTCCTTCGATGTGCTTCCTGATCAGGGTGTAGTCGTCCCGCATGGCAAGCCAGGAGGCTTTCGGCGTGTTCGGCAGGCGGCTGTGGCCGTCGGTGAACAGCTTGTGGGCGAGGTTGCAGACGATCGCTACTTCGGAGTGGAGGTGCTCGCTTGCAGGTTTGAGCCGGCCCCGCGAGGCGTGGACGGCACTCATGGAATCTTCCACGGTGACCCGCTGGTCACCCGTCCGTTGGGTGTCCTTCTCGGTGCGTCCCAGGGTGGGCAGGATCAACGCCCGCCGGCCCGTGGACAGATGCGAGTGGTTCAGCTTGGTGGAGATCTGGACAGTCAGCCCAGCGTTGGCCAAGGCTTGCTCGGTCACCTCCGAATCAGGGGCGGCCCGGACAAAGTTGCCGCCCATCCCCATGAAGAAACGGACGTGTCCATCCCGCATGGCGCGGATGGCTGCCACGGTGTCAAAGCCGTGGTCACGGGGTGAGCGGAACTCGAATTCCTGGTCCAGGCGGTCGTGGAAGGTCTCCGGCATCTTCTCGAAAATGCCCATGGTGCGGTCACCCTGGACGTTCGAATGTCCGCGTACGGGGCAGACACCTGCGCCGGGCTTGCCGATGTTGCCTTGGAGCAGCAGGACGTTCACCACGTCCCGGAGCGTGGGAACGGAGTGCTTGTGCTGCGTAAGGCCCATGGCCCAGCAGACGATCGTGGCATTGGAGGCCAGAAGGCGTTCACCGGTCGCGTGGAGCTGCTCCAAGGTGAGGCCGGTGGCTTCGACGATGTCGTCCCACTCCACCTTTTCCAGGAACCGGAGGTAGTCGTCGATGCCCACGGTGTGGTCATTGATGAAGGCGTGGTCCAGGACAGTATCCAGTCCAGGGGTCTTGCGGCCCGCTGCCTCGGCTTCCAGGAGGTACTTGCCCAGGCCTTGGAAGAGGGCTTGGTCGCCGCCGGCGCGGATCTGGAGGAAGTCGTCGGTCAGCTGGGTTCCCACTACCATGCCAGCCACGTGCTGGGGGTTTTCAAAGTGCAGGAGCCCGGCTTCAGGAAGGGGGTTCACGGAGACAATGACCGCGCCGTTCTTCTTGGCCTTCTCCAGCGCACTGAGCATGCGGGGGTGGTTGGTGCCCGGATTCTGCCCCGCGACGAAGATCAACGACGCCGTTTCCAGATCCGTCAGGCTTACGGAGCCCTTGCCGATGCCGATGGTTTCCACCAGAGCGGAACCCGAGGACTCGTGGCACATGTTGGAGCAGTCCGGCAGGTTGTTCGTGCCGAGGCCGCGGACAAGGAGCTGGTACACGAAGGCGGCTTCGTTGGAGGTCCGGCCCGAGGTGTAGAACACGGCTTGGTCCGGGTTCTCCAGGTTCCGGAGTTCCCGGGCCATGAGTTCGTAGGCGTCGTCCCACTCAATCGGGGTGTAGTGGCTGGCTCCTTCCTCAAGGACCATGGGATGGGTCAGCCGGCCCTGTTGGCCCAGCCAGTAATCGTCACGGGTCTTGAGCTCAGCCACGGAGTACTTGGCGAAGAATTCCGGCGTGACGCGTCGGCGGGTGGCTTCCTCGGCCACCGCTTTGGCGCCGTTCTCGCAGAACTCCGCGGCGTTGCGCTTTTCGTGCTCGGGCCAAGCGCAGCCCATGCAGTCGAAGCCGTCCAGCTGGTTCACGGCGAGCAGGGTCTGGACGCTGCGGACCGGACCCATTTGTTCCAGCGAAATCTTCAGGGCGTTGGCGACGGCCGGAATGCCCACGGCTTTGGTTTTCGGTTTGGTGACGGTCAGCTTCGACTCGTCGATGTTTCCGTCGGGAGCTTTCGTAGCCATGCGGGTTCCCTTCAGATCCGGGCGGCGGACGCGGCGGCGGCCAGTTGGGCAGGTTCCTGCTGCCTCGCGGCCTCAACGGTGTGCAGAAGCAACAGTGCGGTGGTGACGGAGCCGACGCCGCCGGGAACCGGCGTCAACCCGGCTGCGACACCGGTGACGCTGGCTTCGTCAACGTCCCCCACCAGTGAGCCGTCGGGCAGGACGTTCGTTCCGACGTCGACCACTACGGTCTCCGGCGAGAGGTGGCTGCCTTTGAGCAGTCCGGTCCGGCCGGCGGCCACAACCACGACGTCGGCCGGTTGCGTATGGCGCTCCAGTGGCCCCGACTTGGAATGGCAGATGGTAACGGTGGCGTCCCGTTCCAGGAGCAGCAGCGCAAGCGGCTTGCCCACCACCGCGGAACGCCCGACGACGGTCACGTTCCTGCCCGCGACGGGCACGTCGAAGTGGTCCAGGAGTTCCACCACGGCCTGCGCGGTTGCTGGAGCGAAGGCGTGCTGGCCGACAGCCAGGCGGCCCAAGCTGAGGGGATTGGCGCCGTCGATGTCTTTTTCCGGAGCGATGAGGCCCACCAGGGAGTCAGCCTTCACGCCCACGGGCAGCGGTGTTTGCAGGATGATGCCGTTGACCGATGGTTCGGCGCTGAGGTCCCTCAGGACGCTTGCCAGCACCTGTTCGGTGGCCTCGGATCCAAGATCCACTATCCGACAACCGATTCCCAGGCGTTCAGCCGCACGTTCGATCGAACGGACGTACCAGAGCGTTGATTCGTCGTCCGTGGCCACAACCACTGCCAGGACAGGGTGGCGCCCGCTGTTCTCCAGGACGCGGGCCTCGTCCTGGGCCCTTTGCTGGATGAGGGCGGCCAGTGGCTTTCCGGAAAGCACTTGGGTGTTCACGAGAAGATCCTTTCGCGGACGCGCTTCACCAGGGAATCGGCGGCGAGGACCACCTTGTCTTCAAGTCCGTCGGTCTGCCCGGCCAGTTCGGCGCGGGCGGCGGGGTCCTTGATGGCAACCACGTTGATATCGATGTTGACGCGGGCTGTGGTGGCAGCAGCACGGGCGGCATCTGCTGCTGCGGCCACATCGCTGATGACGTTCGGATTCGCCGCCTCCACGAGGTCGGTGGCGAGGTCCACCACCGCACCGGCAACCCCGATGAGTTGCGCGGGGGTTTGGGCAGCCTGCATCAAGGCATCCTGGATGGCGGCCTTGCGTGCGCTCTTCAGCTGGTCCGTGTCCGACGGGAGTTTGTAGGAGTCGATGACTGCCTGGAAGGCGTGCTCATCGGCGTCGGCAAGGCGCAGGGCCTCCACCACCAAATGGTCGGCGGCGCTGGTGATCCGGGCAACGAGTTCAGCGTGCTGTTCGAACTTTGCCCCGGTGGTGTACCTGGCCACCATGGCAATCAACGCGGCTCCTTGTGCCGCGTGGAGTGCCGCCGCCGCCCCGCCGCCCGGTGTGGGCTGGCGGGAGGCAAGCCTGGCGAGGTAGTCGTTGATGGTTTCTGAGCTGATCATGGGTCTTGTACTAGCCCCGGAGCCGGCTCATGGTGGGGTCGTACAGCGGATCCTCGGTGACGGTCGCCTGGATGCGGCGGCCGAAGTACTCGATTTCCACGGAGTCGCCCAGCGAGACAGCGGCGGGCAGGTAGGCGTAGGCAATCGGCTTGCGGACCGAGTAACCGTAAGCGGCGCTCGTGACGTAACCCACCGCCTGGTCCTTGTAGAACACCGGTTCCTTGCCGAGAACGAGGCTCCTGCCGTCGTCGACCGTCAAGCAGCGCAGGCGGCGGGCGGAACCTTCCTCGGTGCGGCCTTCCAAAGCGGCCTTGCCGACGAAGTTCTCCTTGGTCATCTTCACTGCGAAGCCGAGGCCCGACTCGTAGGGATCGTGCTCGGTGGTCATGTCCGAGCCCCAAGAGCGGTAGCCCTTTTCCAGTCGGAGCGAGCTGAAAGCGGCACGGCCTGCGGCGATGACGCCGAACGGCTGGCCGGCCTTCCACAGTGCGTCCCAGAGGCGCTGGCCGTTGTCTGCACTGGTGTAAAGCTCCCAGCCGAGTTCACCGACGTAGGACAAACGCATGGCGGTGACCGTGACGCCGCCGATGGTGACCTTCTTGGCGCGGAAGTACTTCAAGCCGTCATTGGTGAAGTCATCGCTGCTGACCGTGCTGATGAGGTCGCGGGCGAGGGGTCCCCAGAGGCCGATGCAGCAGGTGCCGCCGGTGGTATCGCGGACCTGGACCCAATCGCTGGCGCTTCCGTTGGCCGTCTGGTGGCGGGCTGCGCGCTCGAAGTAGGCGGTGTCGATGTTGCCGTTGGCACCCAGCTGGAAGGTTTCCTCATCCAGGCGGGCAACCGTGATGTCGCTTCGGATACCGCCGGCTTCATCCAGGAGGAGGGTGTAGGTCACGGCGCCCGGCTTCTTGGACAAGTCACCGGTGGTCAGTTCCTGCAGGAGCTTCAGGGCTCCCGGGCCGGAAACTTCCAGGCGCTTGAGCGGTGTCATGTCGTACATGGCAACTGCCGTACGGGTCTTCCACGCCTCGGCCGCAGCGATAGGGGAGCTGAACATCCCGGACCAGGCGTCACGGGCCGGCGGCTGCCACTCGTCCGGCATTTCCTTCAGCAGTTCGGCATTGGCCTCGAACCAGTAGGGGCGTTCCCAACCGGCGCCTTCCAGGAAGTAGCCGCCCAGCTGCTTGTGGCGGGCGTGGAAGGGGCTGACGCGAAGGTTGCGCGGAGAAAGCTTGGGCTGGAGCGGGTGCATCACATCGTAGATCTCCACGAAGTTCTGCTGGGAGGTCTCGCTGACGTACTCGGGGGTCAGCTGGACCTCTTCAAAGCGGTGGATATCGCAGTCGCCGAGGTCAATCTGCGACTTTCCGTCCACCAGGAGCTCGGCAACGGCGCGGGCGATACCGGCAGAGTGGGTGACCCACACGGCCTCGGCAACGAAGAAGCCGTCCACTTCCTTGGACTCGCCCACCAGGGAGCCGCCGTCCGGGGTGAAGGAGAAGATGCCGTTGAAGCCGTCCTCGATTTCGCTTTCGCGCAGTGCCGGCAGGATCTGCTTGGTTGCTTCCCAGGCAGGCAGGAAGTCTTCCAGGGTGAAGTCCAGGCGCGAAGGCATGTTGTGTTCGCTGATGCTGCTGGGCTCGTAGCTGCCCAGTTCGTCCAGGTCCACGGGCATGGGGCGGTGGGCGTAGGAGCCGATGCCGTAGCGCTCGCCGTGCTCGCGGTAGTAGAGGTCCTGGTCCTGGTGGCGCAGGATGGGCAGCTGGGCGCCGTTGGGGAGCTCGTTCTTGCCCTTCTGCGCAGGGACCGGCGTGGTCTTGACGTACTGGTGGGCCAGCGGCAGGAGCGGCACGGACATCCCGATCAGCTCGCCCACCTTGGCACCCCAGAAACCGGCGCAGGACACCACGATGTCAGCAGGGATCACGCCGTCGGCGGTTTCGACGCCGGTCACGCGGCGGTTGGACTGCTCGATCCCGGTCACCTCGGTGTTGCCGATGTACTTCACGCCGGCGGCTTCGGTGCGCTTGATGAGCAACTGGACTGCGCGGGCCGCCAGGGCCAGGCCGTCCGTGGGGACGTGGAGGCCACCGAGGATGTCTTCCTCGTTGATGAGCGGGTACAGCTCCTTGCACTCTTCGCGGGAGAGGATCTTGCCATCGATGCCCCACGACTGGGCATAGCCAAGCTTGCGCTTGAGGTCCGCCAGGCGGGTCTCCGTGGTGGCAACTTCAAGGCCACCCACCTGGTTGAAGCAGCTTTGGCCGTCCTCCGTCAGGGACAGGAGCTTTTCCACCGTGTACTTGGCGAACAGTGCCATGGACTTGGAGGGGTTGGTCTGGAAAACCAGTCCAGGGGCATGCGAGGTGGAACCACCGGGCATGTTCAAGGGTCCCTGGTCCAGGACGGTGATGTTGTTCCAGCCACGGGTGACCAGTTCGTCGGCGAGGTTGGTGCCGACGATCCCGGCTCCGATGATGACAATGCGGGGCGTGGTTGCCATGAAAGATTCTCCTGCAGAAGTTCGTGTGGGGGAGTGCTGGGCGGGCTGGCTAGCGGAAAACGACCGTGCTGGTCTGGTCCAGGAGGACGCGGTGTTCGCAGTGCCAGCGGACGGCACGGGAAAGCGCCAAAGCTTCGGCATCCTGGCCCACGGTGGAGAGGGCATTGGGACCATAGCTGTGGTCCACGCGGATGACTTCCTGCTCGATGATCGGGCCCTCGTCCAGGTCCGCGGTGACGTAGTGGGCTGTTGCACCTACCTGCTTCACTCCGCGGTCATAGGCCTGGTGGTACGGGCGGGCACCCTTGAAGCCGGGGAGGAAGGAATGGTGGATGTTGATCGCACGTCCTTCCAGCTTGCGGCAGAGGTCGTTCGAAAGAACCTGCATGTAACGGGCCAGGACCACCAGGTCTGCCTTGTATTCGTCAACCAGGTCCAGGAGCCTCTGCTCCGCCTCGGCCTTGGTGTCCGGCGTTACGGGGATGTGGATGAAGGGCAGGCCGGCAGCTTCGGCCATGGCACGGTGGGTCTCGTGGTTGGAGACGACTGCCACGAGCTCGCCGCCGAGGCTGCCTCCGCGCCAGCGGAAGATGAGGTCGTTGAGGCAGTGGCCAAACTTGGAGACCATCACCAGGACCCGTTGCTTGGTTTGGTCGTGGAAGCTGAACTTCATGTCGAAGCGTTCCGCGATGGAGCGGAATTCATCCTCAAGCTGCTCCGGCGCGTAGCTTTGACCGCCGGAGAAGGCGGTGCGCAGGTGCAGGGTCTGGCGCAGGCTGTCATCGAATTGCTGGTGTTCTTCGATGTTGAAGCCGCGGTCGAAGAGGAAAGTGGTGACTGCCTGCACGATGCCCGGCTGTTCGACGCACGACAATGTGAGTACGAACTTCTGTGCCTGCTCGTCCTTGAGCTGGCCGCGTTCTGCCGGAAGTGTGCTGAGGTGTGAGTCTGAAGCCACGAGGGTCATGTGTCCTCCTTAGGTTGTTTGCCTAGATATATTCCTGAAGTACGAACTGATATATTAGGATTGGAAATCAGCGTATACTGGTGTCCGGAGCAGGTCAATAGGTTTCCCGGTTTTGAAGAAGGAGTTGGCGCGGTGGCTACTGGAACTCTCTCAAGCATTGGCGATGCCACCAGGAAATCACTGGCTGATGTGGCGTATGAGCGGTTGCGCGACCGCTTGCTGATGCTCGAAATAAAACCGGGGGACATCCTCAACGATGACCAGCTCGCCAAGGAGTTGGAGATCGGACGCACCCCTGTCCGCGAAGCCTTGAAGCGCCTGGAGCTGGATCGCCTGGTCATTACTTATCCACGCCGCGGGACATTCGCCACGCGGGTGGAAGTGACAGACCTGGCCTTTATCTCGGAAATCCGCGCCCAATTGGAGCCCCTTGCGGCCGCTCGTGCGGCGCGGGTCGCCTCGGCTGCCGCCAAGGATCACCTGCGGGACGTCATGCGGGCTGTTGAGCAATTCGATGTCAGCGCTGCGTCGGTGGTTGAGACCTTGCGCCTTGATGCCAGCGTTCACCAAGGCATCTATGCGGCGGCCGCGAATCCTCACCTTGAGGACGTGCTGATCCGCTACGACAACCTCGCAACGCGGATCTGGTGCATGGTGCTGGATCGCCTGCCGGATCTCGAGCACCACATCCGTGAGCACTTGGACCTGCTGCGGGCAGTCATAGACGGCAAGGAAGAGGAAGCTGCCGAGCTGGCACGCGTCCACGTCGACGGGTTCGAGCGGGCTGTCCGCCAGGCACTCTTCGCAGCCTGAGGCTTTCCGCCGGCTTTGGGTGGTTGACGCGTCGACTGGTCGCTTGCATACTGGTCTTCTCACTAATATATCACCCGGATATCAGGCATCAGTGGCAATTGCCGGCTTTGAGTCCGGGCGCTGGTGATGGAATCACAGCCCCCAAGTACCCGGAGTATCCCGTGACCAGACCACACCCTCTTTTCGAACACATTCCGCTCACGGGCAGCAGCCGCGTCAAGCGGGGCATGGCTGAGATGCTCAAGGGCGGCGTCATCATGGACGTCGTTAACGTCGAGCAGGCCCGCATCGCCGAGGACGCCGGTGCTGTCGCCGTCATGGCCCTCGAGCGTGTCCCGGCCGACATCCGCGCCCAGGGTGGCGTGTCCCGCATGTCCGATCCCGACATGATCGAGTCGATCATCGCCGCTGTGTCCATCCCGGTGATGGCCCAGGCCCGCATCGGCCACTTCGTCGAAGCGCAGGTCCTGCAGTCCCTCGGTGTGGACTACATCGACGAGTCCAAGGTCCTGACCCCGGCCGACTACGTCAACCACATCGACAAGTGGAACTTCACCGTTCCCTTCGTCTGTGGTGCCACCAACCTGGGTGAGGCGCTGCGCCGCATCAACGAGGGCGCGGCCATGATCCGTTCCAAGGGCGAGGCCGGCACCGGCGATGTTTCCAACGCGACCGGCCACATGCGCAAGATCCGCGCCGAGATCGCCAAGCTCGCCGCCCTTCCCGAGGACGAGCTGTACGTAGCGGCCAAGGAACTGCAGGCCCCGTACGAACTCGTCAAGGAAATCGCTGCCACGGGCAAGCTCCCGGTGGTACTGTTCACCGCCGGTGGCATCGCAACCCCGGCTGATGCTGCGATGATGATGCAGCTCGGCGCCGATGGCGTGTTCGTCGGTTCGGGTATCTTCAAATCCGGCAACCCCGCAGAGCGCGCCGCCGCCGTCGTGACCGCTAGTGCCTACTACGACGATCCCGACGTTATCGCCAAGGTCTCCCGCGGCCTGGGCGAAGCCATGGTCGGCATCAACGTCGACGAAATCCCGCAGCCCCACCGCCTCGCAGAACGGGGGTGGTAGCCATGCTTGGACAGACAAAGCCAGGGCAGGCCAAGCCGGCCAGGACGCTGGAGGGGCGGGCCTTGCGCAAGGACTGGGCCCAACTGACAGGACATGTGGTGGAAGTGTGGCTCAAGGGCGATCGGGTCGTGACCGGCATTGTGGAGCAGGCGGCCCCTGATGACTCCGTCCTCTGGATTGCAGCGGACGGGGCCGATCGGCGCAAGCTTTTTGACCAGTCCACCGGGTATGAGGTGTGGGCCTAGCGGACCTGCAAACCTGCCGACTTCAGGCCTCGTCCTCGGGGCGGGTTGCAAGGATCCGCTTGGCACTGACCTGCAGGATGCCAAGCGACTCCTGGATCAGGGGCGATGCGATGCTGCCCCTGCGTACGGCTGCCACTATGCGGCGTGCCGGCTTCCCTTTGCCGGTGATACGCAACCGCACCACGTTCTCGGTGCTGTGCAGCGGCGCCAACCGCGGCAGCAAGCCCACGCCCAACCCGGCTCCAACGAACGCGATCTGGGTCTCCCACTCCACGGCCTCGTGCGCGATCCGTGGCGTCACCCCCACTGCAGTGAAGGCCGCCGTGAACAGGGAGTGGTAGGTGGACCCCGCCGCTTCGGTGATCCAGGGTTCGGAGGCCAGTTCTTCAAGCGTCACAGTCTCCCGCGTGGCCAGTCGATGGTCGGCGGGAATGATGACGTCCAGGGGGTCGTCGAGCAGGACGGTCTGTTCGAAGCGGGGATCGTCTTCTCCGTACGTGTCGGACTGCATGGCAACAATGACGGCAAGGTCGATGCGTTCCGCCACCAGCAGGTCGAAGCAGCGGGAGGGATTTGCTTCCAGGACCTGAACCTCCAAGAGGGGCCGGGTGGACCGCAGCGTGGCGGCGAGCGGCGCGAGCAACTGTGCGGCCGCCGTCGAAAATCCACCGAGGCCAAAATGCGATTGCACCTGGTCGCCGGCCTCCATGGCCGCAGCCCGCAGGCTTTCCCATTCGGCGATCAGCTTGTCCGAACCGGCCACGAGGAAGCGTCCCGTGGCCGTCAGCCGGACGCCCCGGCCGTCCTTTGTCAGCAGCTGCATTCCCAGTACCCGCTGGAGTTCGCGCAGCTGTGCGGAGACGGCGGAGGGGGAATAACCAGTGAGTTCGGCCGTCGCCCCCACGGTGCCGCATCTGGCGAACACCCGGAGCGTTATGAGCCTCTGATCGATCATGGAACCATCATGCACCTATTGCGCAGGGTTATCTCCTAAATATTGCGCTTTTGTTGCAGTTCAATCGTCCCTAATCTCTAACTACGAAGACTTCGATAACCCCGCCTGCGATGATGCATCCGCGGACCCCAATGAATCGCATACTTACCCAGCCTCCCGGGAGGAAACCCATGACTGCTCAAGTGAACGTGCCCCTCAATTCACGCGGAAAACTCGCCTCGACTCTGCCTGCTGAGCAGCTGGCGGAAATCAGCGGGCTGTTTGAGTTCCGGCGCACCGGATACTCCCTCGACGCTCCCTTCTACACCGACCCCACGATCTTCAAGCTGGACATGGAAGCCATTTTCGGCCAGCACTGGATCTATGCCGGTAGCGTCGCCGAGCTGCCCGAGCCGGGCGACTACATCACGGTGGACTACGGCCCCTACTCCCTGATCGTGTTGCGCAACGACGACGGCGGCGTCAACGTGCTGCACAACGTGTGCCGCCACCGCGGTGCCCGGGTCCTCACTGAGTCCACCGGTTCCACCGGCAACCTCGTGTGCGGCTACCACTCCTGGACCTACTCGCCCGAGGGCAACCTGATCCACGCTTCGGCACCGGGTGAGGCCAAGTTCGACAAGAACTGCTTCGCCCTCAAGCGTGCCCACAGCCGCGAGGTTGCCGGACTCATTTTCGTCTGCATCGCCGAGGAACCGCCCACCGATTTTGATGAGACTTCCAAGATCTTCGAGCCCTACCTGGCACCCCACGATCTGTCCAAGACGAAGATTGCCTACCAGCAGAACATCATCGAAGAGGGCAACTGGAAGCTCGTCATGGAGAACAACCGTGAGTGCTACCACTGCGATGGCCACCCGGAGCTCGCATGCTCGCTGTTCCCCACGTGGGGCCTGACCGAGGGACTGATCCCGGCCCACCTCGAAGAGGTGTGGGACCGTAACAAGGAAGCACAGTCCTCCCTCGAGGAGCGTTGCCGCCGCTACGGACTGCCCTATGAGGTAGTTGAGGAACTCGATACCCGGATTGCCGGTATCCGTATCTCCCGCGAATCCCTGGACGGGGAGGGCGAATCCTTCTCAGCCGACGGACGCAGGCTCTCCAAGAAGCTCCTGGGCGACCTCCGGGACTTCCGCCTCGGCCGTTGCTCCATGCACTTGCAGCCGAACAGCTGGTTCCACTTCCTTGGAGACCACGTCATCACTTTCGGCGTCTTCCCCATCAACGAACACCAGTCACTGGTCCGCACCACCTGGCTGGTGGCCGACGACGCCGTGGAAGGTGTCGATTACGATCTCGACAAACTCACATACACCTGGAAGCAGACAAACCTGCAGGACAAGGCGTTCGTTGAGCTGTGCCAGACCGGTGCTGGCAGCCCTGCCTACGAACCCGGCCCGTACATGAAGAGCGAGTACCAGGTGGAGGCCTTCATCAACTGGTACGTACAGCGCGTCCAGGAGCACTTGGCATGATTGAACTCCTCACCGAAACGGCCATCCAGGAGCCCCAGCGGATCCGGGGTCTTGAGATGCCGTGGAACCGGGTCATGGGCAGCAGCGAGGCACCCGCCCGCGCTGCCCGTGCACTGGGTCCCTGGCATCCGCAGGAGTTCATGGCCGAATGCGTGGAAACCGTTCCGGAAGCGGGCGGCCTCATGACGTTCGTCTTCCGGCGGTCCGACGGCGCCCCCCTTGCCTTCCGCGCGGGGCAGTACGTCAACATCGCCTTCCCGGTGAACGGCGAAGACCAGGACCCGGTGGACCGCAGCTACTCACTGTCCAGCTCGCCCACCGAGCCGTGGACCTTCAGCATCAGCGTCAAACGCGATGCAGGCGGCCTCGTTTCGCCGTGGGTCCACGAGAACGTCAAGCCCGGGACTGTGCTGGAAATGCTTGGACCGGTGGGTGCGTTCCACCTGCCTGACGCCGACCGGCGCGCAAGGTATCTCCTGCTCGCGGCCGGCGCCGGCATCACTCCCATCATGTCGATGGTGCGCACCATCCACTCCCTGCCGGGCCATGCCGATGTTGTGGTGCTGTACCACGGAGCAGAGGCGGGGGGCTTTGCCTTCCACCGGGAGCTGGCCTACATCGCCTCCGTGGACTCGCGCGTCAAGGTCTTCTATTCCTTGGGTGACCGCAGCAAACCCGAGGGCTGGGAAGGCCTCAGTGGAAGGCTGACGGCGGCCATGCTCGAAGAGGTCGCCCCCGACGCCAACGGCAGGCAGGTCTACGCGTGCGGCCCCGAGGGTTACCTGAACACGGCCACCGAACTCCTGAAGAAGGTGGGCGTCGACGATACCTCCATCTACATGGAGTTCTTCACCGGTGACCGCCAGACGCTCCTCGAATACCAGGCGGAACTGGCACTCGCCGCGGACATTGCGGAGGAGATCGCGGAAGAAATCGCCGATTCCGCCGAGGACTACTACGAGAGCCAGCCCGCGGCGTTCGGGCTCTACGAGCCAGGCTATGACGCTGACGGGACGTTGGAGGCCACGGGACTTCCGCTGGAAACTTCCGAACCGGACGCGTCGGGTTCGGAAGCGTCCGACGGCGGCCCAACAGCAGGCGCGGAGGCTTCAACTCCCGATGCCTCGAGCTTTGAGACCGTTGGAACGGGAAGCCTCACCCTGTCCTTCCTGCGAACCGGCGTCAACGTCCGGATCGACCCCGACGAACACATCCTCGGTGTGGCCCAGCGCGCGGGCGTCAGGATCGGCGCCAACTGCAAGGAGGGCATGTGCGGCTCCTGCAAGGTGGTCAAGCTTTCCGGTGAAGTGGACATGAACCACCAAGGCGGAATCCGCGCACGGGAAATCGATGCCGGCAAGTTCCTGCCCTGCTGCTCGACGGCCCGAACCGACATGGTGATCGACGCTTAGCAGCTACCGGAGTCCCGCACTGTGGGCCAGCGCAATGGCCTCAGTGCGGGATCGGACATCCAGCTTCCGGAACAGGTTGCGGAGATGGAATTTCACGGTGTTCTCACTGATGTTCAGTTCCGCTGCGATGGCACGGTTGCGTTGCCCCGCGGCCAGGAACTGAAGGACTTCCAGTTCCCTCGCAACCAGGCCCCAGGCCGCGACATCGCCCGCAGGCGCCGACGGCGGATCCAGGGGCAGCGTCACCGAGATGTCTGCACCCCATCCCTGCATGACATCCACGCTCATTCTGCCGTCCAGGGCCTGCACTTTCTGGTGGAGCCGTTCCATGTTGGGGGCGTCGGGCGAGAGTTCGCCACGTCCGTCATCCCTGACGTTGATCAGCAGGTTCTCCCCGTCGCAGTCCCATTGGGCCCGGACGCGGTGCACCTCAGGTTGCTCGGCGATCGCCAGGACCAATCCCCGCACCACTGCCCTGGCAGCGTGGGCCACTTCTCCGGGCAGCGCGCGGCCATTGGCGGGTGGCTCGATGAACTGTATGTCGATGTTGCTGAAGTGCATCAAGGGCCGGAGGTCTTCACGGAGCCTCTCGAAGGCCGTGCTGACAGGTTCTTCCACAAGGTCGCTGGTGCGGTCGTTCAGGGTCCTGAGGCCGATCAAAGCCTTGACGGTCAGGTCCGTCACGAACGTTCGGGCTGCATGATCGTCCATGGACGTGGACCGCAGCGCTGCCAGCACGGTTTCCAAGGTGGTGGAGTGCTGGTCCACCAGCTCTGCCGTCACGCGGATCCGTTCCGCTGACGCGGCCCGGGACTCCAAAAGATACGACGGCGGCGCGTCACTGACCTTCTCCTGGATGCGGGCCGCTGTGAGCCGCCAGAGATAGGAAAGAACGCGCATTGCTTCGCTGTCCTCCGGAGCCACCGGATCAGTGAGGACCAGCAAGGCATTGCTGGGCGGGTAGCCAAGAGCCAGGATGTCCCGGTCCTCTCCTGCGATCGCGGCCCGGGTCAGCCACGGCTCGGCTTGGTCGCTGGATGCTGGCGAGTCCGTTGTTGCGCCCCCGTTCATGGCAGCGCGGATGGCATCGAGCTCGGGAATGGAGACCCGGCTGACAATGTGTTCCGCACCCGCCTTTTTCTGTGGCCGGCCGGTGCAGTCTTCGGTGAAGATCACCAGGGCGCTGGAGGCAACGAACGGCGGGAGCGCGTTCCACAAGCTCTCAGCGATTCCCGACAGTGGTGCCTGGCTGATGTCCTCGATGGCGTCGAGGAGTTGCCAAGGGAGGGTGGAAAGCTGCGACATGTTCCAAGCCTAAACGAGGGAGGCAAGCGTTACCTACCCGAAAGGGTGGTAAAGACTGCCCGTTCTTGGCGTTCTGCCACTACGGACTAACCGGAAGAATTGTCGTATTGACCCGAATGACCCAATCCCTACCCGAAAAGGAGCGTACGTGAACGTCATCGAAGAAACAGCGACGACCACCATTGACGGCGTAGCCGGCAACGCCGCCCTGATCCTCGGCGAGCTGACCGGCGTCGTCTCCGGCTTGGACTACGGACAGCTTTCCCGCTTCGCCCACTCGGTTGGTGCAGCCGAACGCGTCTTTCTGGCTGGTGCCGGCCGGAGCGGACTGGTGCTCCGCATGGCTGCGATGCGCCTGATGCATTTGGGCTTGACGGTCCACGTGGCCGGCGACACCACCACACCGGCCATCACCGACGGCGACTTGCTGGTGGTGGCGTCCGGCTCTGGCACCACATCCGGAGTGGTCAAAGCAGCTCAAACCGCCCTCGCGGCGGGAGCCCGGGTTGCTGCCATCACCACCGACCCTTCATCGCAAGTTGCAGGGCTCGCAGACACACTTGTGGTCATTCCGGCAGCACAAAAGACCGACCACGGCTCCGGCCTCTCCCGGCAATACTCCGGCAGCCTCTTTGAACAAGCCTTGTTCGTGGTGACCGAGTCGGTCTTCCACACCTTGTGGGAAGCCACTGCCGAGCCCGCCGAAAAGCTCTGGCTGCGTCACGCGAACCTCGAATAGGCGCTTTTCCCAACTCCCAAGCAATCCTCAAGCAATCCCGACAAGAAAGTAGAACACCATGAAACTGCAGGTTGCACTTGATCTCCTCACCATCGAAGACGCCCTGGAACTTGCCGGCAAAGTAGCCGAGCACGTGGACATCATCGAGCTGGGCACCCCCCTGATCAAGGCCGAGGGCCTCTCAGCCGTAACCGCCATCAAGGAAGCCCACCCCACCAAGATCGTGTTCGCCGACATGAAGACCATGGATGCCGGTGAACTCGAAGCTGACATCGCCTTCAAGGCAGGCGCCGATTTGGTATCCGTGCTGGGAACGGCCGACGACTCCACCATCGCCGGTGCCGTCAGGGCAGCACAGTCCCACAACAAGGGCATCGTGGTGGATCTGATCGGCGTTGCAGACAAGGTCTCCCGTGCCAAGGAAGCCAGGTCCCTGGGAGCCAAGTTCATCGAGTTCCACGCGGGCCTGGATGAGCAGGCCCAGCCGGGTTACGACCTGCGTGGCCTCCTCAACGCCGGAGAAGAAGCCCGCGTGCCGTTCTCAGTGGCCGGCGGCGTCAACGCCTCCACCATCGCGGCCGTGCAACTCGCCGGTGCCGACGTAGCCGTGGCCGGCAGCGCCATTTACGGCGCGGCTGATCCGGAAGTGGCCGCGAAGGAACTCAAGGCAGCCATCCAGTAACTCCGGTTTCCGCCAAGCGGTCTCCTGCTAACTGCCCTCCGGAGTCCGGTGATGGGCCCGCTCCACAAGCTCCGACATCCACGGCCGTTGTCCGTGATGGACAGTCAAGCCTTCGGGAATGCCTTTCACCGTGGCTTCCGTTCCGGACGCGTCGATCGTGATCCGGGCGCTGCCCATGGGGGCGTTGTGGAGGTGCAGGTCCCCGAAGGATGGTGGCAGCACGGGGTCCAGCCAGATGCCGCCCAGGGAAATGTGGGTGTCATAGCGCATCAGGCTCATGACCAGGTGGATCGGCGTAGTGGCGGCCCACGCCTGGGGTGAACACGCCGTGGGATAGGGCACCGGTTCCCGGAACTGTGAGCGGTCGAATCCGCAGAACAGCTCCGGGAGCCGGTCGCCGGAGATTTCCGCGGCTTCCAGCATCGCCATGGCAATCCGTTGGGCTTCTTCCACGAAGCCGTAGCGGAGCAGCCCGGAAACAATCAGGGCATTATCGTGGGGCCACACCGAACCGTTGTGGTAGCTGGCAGGATTGTAGGCGCCCATGTTCTTGGCAAGCGTCCGTACACCCCACCCGCTGAACATCTCGGGGGACATCAGGCGTTCGACCACCGCAGGGGCCTTGTCCTCATCGATCAGCCCGAACCACAGGCAGTGGCCCATGTTGGAAGCACAGGCGTCCACGGGCCGTTTATCGCGGTCCAGGGCCACGGCGTAGTAGCCCTTGTCGGGCATCCAGAACTGCTCGTTGAACCGTCTTTTCAACTCTTCCGCGCGTTCCCGCAGGCTTTCGGCCAACGTGAGGTCGCCGTCGTCGTAAGCCATCCAGGCCCGCGCCACATAGGCGCCGTGCACGTAGGCCTGGACCTCGCAGAGCGCCAGGGGAGGTTCGGCGAGGGTGCCGTCCGCGAAGTTGATGCCATCCCAGGAGTCCTTCCAGCCCTGGTTGATGAGCCCGTGTTCGTTGGGCCGCCCGTACTCGACGAAGCCGTCGCCGTCGCGGTCTCCGTAGGTTTGGATCCATTCCAGGGCGCGGTCTGCGTGGGGGAGGAGGGCTGAGATGGCGTCCTTGGCGAAGCCCCAGCGGCTGACCGAGCCCAGGACCACCACGAACAGGGGTGTGGCGTCCACGCTTCCGTAGTACGCGGATTTGCCGCCCAAAGCCAGGCCCCCGGACACGCCCAGCCGGACCTCGTGCAGGATCTTCCCGGGTTCCTCCTCGGTGGCCTCGTCCACCACCGTGCCTTGGCGGTCGGCCAGCGTGCGCAAGGTGCCCAAGGCCAGGGAGGGATCCACCGGCAGGGCCATTTCGGAGGCCCACAGGGAATCCCTGCCGAACAGCGTCATGAACCACGGCGCACCGGCCGCCACCACCACCCTCTCGGGGTGGTCCGGATCCTGGATGCGGAGCGCGCCAAGGTCCTCGTAACTGCGGCGGAGGGTGTTTTCAATGGACCGGTTGCTGAGCTGCACGACAGGGATCCGGTCAACCCACTCCTGCCGGCGCTGATCGCTGGGCGAGAGTCCGCCCTGGTCCTGATGCGTGAAGGTGGCACCGGTGCTCTGCTGCTTGGGCACCACGCTGGCACGGGTGCTCCAGCTCCCGTAGGCAGGAATTTTTGCCGTAAAACCCAGTGCCCTGGCTCCAGCGCCCGCACCATCGGCGCGGATCACCACGCTTTTCCGGATGTCCTCCCATTTTCCGCGGATTTCAAGGGAGTCGCCGTCAGGCAGGTGGGTTTCGGTCCAAAAGCGCGTGATCCGGGCTTCCTTGACCTCGAAAAGGTCTGCGAAATCCGATTCCGCGGAGAGCAGGATGCGGCATTGTGCTGCTTGGTTTGAGTAATTCCGTACGGTTATTTCTTCGCGGATTCCGTTGCCCACCTCCCGCAGCCTTTCCACAAGCAAGGGACTGTCCGCGTGCCCATCCGGGCGTGGAACCCGCCCGACGAACAGGGCCCGGTAGGGTTCCCGGGTCTCTGCTGCCAGCGATTCGATGACTTGTCCGTTGACTGTGAGCTCCCATTTGGAGAGGATCCGGGTGTCCAGATGGAAGACCCCGTGCGGCAGTTCGGGATGGATGTCTCCGTTGGCGGAGGAGATGCAGAAAGACGAGCCTTCCACCAGGGTCACGGTTCCAGCGCCGAGGGGACCGGCTGCTGTGTCGGCGTTCCATCCAGCCACGTGGGGCTCCTTATCGATCCGCTTGAGCTGCTGCGGCCCGCGCCTTTCCGGCCGCTTCGGGGGATGAAGACGACGCTACGCCGGTGGACTCGCGGGCACCAGATCCAGGACCCTCGGGGCAGCTCTCTTTTGTGCCACTTTCGCTGGGAAAACCGGCGCCCGTCGTCGAGAGTTAACCTCCTTTCCTCTTCCGGGAAACCAGAAGGGGTCTATAGTGAGGGAACAGGACATTCGCTGATGCAGCCCGGCGGCCCGCTTTTTCTTCCGACGCCGGAGGCCCCGTAATGACCGACACCCAAATAGGCAGCTTTATACGCGACTGTGTGGTGTTTGAGGACGACACAGAGAACGGCTTGGATTTTGACACTTTCTACGGCCTGTACATCAGCTGGTGCGTTCTTGGACGAAAAATCCCCATTCCCGACTCTGCCTTCAAAACCGCCCTCGAACGTGAGGGCTTGAAAACCATCAAAGCCAATGGCCAGCGGATCTACCCTGGCATGAGCATGGTGGGACCGGCCGCAAGGGACTACGTGGTCAACAGTGTTCCCCTCTGGAACGACGCCCAGGCGGGCAATTCAATGGCTGAGGTCGTTGAGGAAGCTGTTCCGTCCATCGCATAATTCCACCGTTTCAGACAGCCCATGCCCCTAGGATTTATCAGGGGCATGGGCTGTTTGCTTTTTCCGCCGTTCCTGTTTCGCCTGTCGTCTGAAAGGGAAATTCGTGAAGCCGTCCATTGTGTGGTTCCGGGACGACCTGAGGGTCGCCGACAACCCGGCTTTGCGTGCCGCCGTCGATGACGGCTCCGCGGTCGCCCTCTACGTCCTTGACGAAGAATCGCCTGGAATCCGCCCCCACGGCGGTGCCGCCCGCTGGTGGCTGCACCACTCCCTGACCGCGCTGGGCGAAGATCTCGCTGCGCTGGGGATTCCGCTGCTTTTGCGGCGCGGTGATGCCGCGTCGGTTCTCCGGAAAACCACGACGGCGCTCGGAGCGGGCGCGTTGTACTGGAACCGGCGGTATGGCGCAGCTGAGCGGACGGTCGACGCCGGGATCAAGTCCTGGGCGGGAGAAGCCGGATTGCACGTGGCCAGCTTCCAGGCCTCCCTGCTGCATGAACCCTGGGAGGTCACCACCAAGACCGGTGGCCAGTACAAGGTGTTCACGCCCTTCTGGCGAACGGTGTCTGCACAGGATTTCCGTGAGCCGCTGGCTGTTCCGGAAAAAGGCCACGGGTTCACCGGTGCGTTGCCCGCCCATGACCAGTTGGAATCATGGCACCTGGTGCCCAGCAAGCCGGACTGGTCCGGAGGGCTGGCGGAAAGTTGGACGCCCGGTTCCGCTGCAGGCCACAAGGTGCTGGCCAGCTTCGTAGCGGGTGGCCTTTCCAATTACAGCGAGGGAAGGAATCGTCCGGATACCGAGGGAAGCAGCCGGCTCTCGCCGTATCTTCGCTGGGGAGAGCTCAGCCCATTCGAGGTGTGGCATGCCCTGGGTTCCAAGCGGTCTGAAAGTGCCGGCATTTTTGCCTCGGAACTGGGATGGCGGGAGTTCTGCTGGCACCAGTACTTCCACAATCCGAACCTGGCCACCGCCAATCTCCGGCCGGAATTTGACCGTTTTCCGTGGGCATGGCCCGGCAGCGCGGGCAGCAATGGCCAACACCCGGGCCACGAAACTGCGCCGGAGGAATTACGTGCCTGGCAGATGGGCAACACCGGATTTCCGATGGTGGACGCGGGCCAGCGCCAACTGTGGCACTCAGGCTGGATGCACAACCGAGTCCGCATGGTCGCGGCAAGCTTCCTGGTGAAAAACCTCGGCATCCATTGGCAGCTCGGTGAGCAGTGGTTCTGGGACACCCTGGTGGACGCAGATCCCGCCTCCAACCCCGCAAACTGGCAGTGGGTGGCCGGTTCCGGGGCGGACGCTTCGCCGTTCTTCAGGATCTTCAACCCGGAAGCCCAGCGCGTGAAGTTCGATCCCCAGGGGAAGTACATCGCCCACTGGATCCCTGAGTTCGGCACTCCCGATTACCCCGAGGAGATCGTGGACCTCAAGACCACCCGGGCCGAAGCGCTGGAAGCGTACAAGGGGATGAGGGAAGTCCACTAAGTAGGCTGGGGTCCATGTCAACAGAATCCATTCTCAGGGTCCTCATCACGGCTTTTGCTGTCATGTTCATCGCTGCGATTGCTTGGTGGGCCCGGAAGCACCCCAACCGGTCCAAGCAGTACCCGGAGCAGGTGCGCCTGCCCAAAGTGGTGCCTTTCATCGGCTGGCTATTCCTGATTTTCGGGTTGCTGATGAGCTTGGTCTCGTTCTCCTACGCTCCTTCTCCCGTGGGTGCCAAGATCACCGCGGTGGCCATTTTCCTGGGCGGCATTGCCTTCGTGCTGATGTACCGCAACTTTTACGTGGCTCCGCGCGCCCATGAGGTGGCCTTCCGGACCGTGCTGGGCAAAGAACATGTAGTTCCCTACAGTGGGATCGCCGAATACAGGGTTCGGGTGATGAGGGGGCAGCCAATCCTGACGGTCAAGTCCGTCCACGGCGCAAAACTGAGCCTGAATATCCAGACCTACGACGTAACCCCTTTGATGATGGCCATCGATTTCCATCGGGCAACCGGGCATTGGCCAGCCCGGACGGACGTGGTGGGTGACGCCGTCGGCCCGGAAAAACACCCCTCTGGAAATTAGTAGGAAGTCCGAGTATATTCGGATTCAGAGATGACCTGGATCACAGTTGGTTCATGTTCCCGCCAAGGTCCCGGAACCCGGCGGCACGGCAGTCATTCACGATGCAAAGGAGCATTCCACCATGGTGCGCGAGCTTTCCCACTACGTAGACGGCCAGAGGATTGAGGGTACGTCCGGTCGCTTCAGCGACGTCTACGATCCCTGCACGGGCGAAGTCCAGGCCCGGCTCCCGCTGGCCAGCGCGGACGAGGTCCGCAACGCCGTCGCCAATGCCGAGAAGGGGCAGCTCGAATGGGCGGCCATGAACCCGCAACGCCGGGGACGTATCCTGCTCAAGTTCGTGGACCTGGTCAACGAGAACATGGACGAGCTCGCCAAGCTGCTGTCCTCCGAGCACGGCAAGACCCTCGCGGACGCCAAGGGCGACATCCAGCGCGGCATTGAGGTAGTGGAGTTCTCGGCCGGCGCACCGCACCTGCTCAAGGGTGAATTCTCGGATAACGCCGGGCAGGGGATCGACGTCCATTCGCTCCGCCAGCCGCTCGGCGTGGTGGCCGGTATTACGCCCTTCAACTTCCCCGCCATGATCCCGCTGTGGAAATCCGGCCCGGCGCTCGCAGCCGGAAACGCGTTCATCCTCAAGCCCTCCGAGCGCGACCCTTCCGTGCCGTTGCGGCTTGCCGAGCTGTACAGCGAAGCGGGGGTGCCGAACGGCGTCTTCAATGTGATCAACGGTGACAAGGAAGCCGTGGATGCGCTCCTTGAGGACCCGCGGGTCAAGGCGATCGGTTTCGTTGGGTCCACGCCCATTGCCCAGTACATCTACGCCACGGCCGCCGCTCACGGCAAGCGGGCACAGTGCTTCGGCGGGGCCAAGAACCACATGGTGATCATGCCCGACGCCGACCTCGACATGGCTGCCGACGCATTGATTGGTGCCGGATACGGTTCCGCAGGCGAACGCTGCATGGCTATCTCGGTCGCCGTGCCTGTAGGCCAGGAAACAGCCGATGCCTTGGTGGCCAAGCTGACCGAGAGGGTCAAGGAACTCAAGGTTGGCCACAGCCTGGACAAGGACTCCGATTTCGGGCCCGTGGTGGCTGCTTCCGCGAAGGAACGGATCGAGGGCTACATCCAGTCCGGCGTGGACGAGGGCGCCACCCTGGTCACCGACGGCCGAGGCCTCACCGTAGATGGTTACGACGGCGGCTTCTGGGTGGGCCCCACCCTCTTCGACAACGTCACCAAGGACATGAAGATCTATAAGGAAGAGATCTTCGGGCCAGTCCTCAGCGTTCTGCGCGCAGCTGACTACGACGAAGCGCTAAGGCTCTGCAGCGAGCATGAGTTTGGTAACGGCGTCGCGATTTTCACGCGCGACGGCGACTCCGCCCGCGACTTCGCCAGCCGCGTGGAGGTGGGCATGGTGGGCATCAACGTCCCGATTCCCGTGCCGATCGCGTACTACACCTTCGGCGGTTGGAAGGCGTCCGGCTTCGGCGACCTGAACCAGCACGGCGCCGATGCCTTCCGCTTCTACACCAAGACCAAGACCGTCACCTCGCGGTGGCCCTCCGGCATCCGCCAGGGCGCCAGCTTCGTGATGCCGGCAGGCAGCTGATGGGGGCCGCTGAGGAAACGCAGCAGGAAGACGTACTTTTTGAGCGCCGCGGCCACCTGGGCATCGTGACGCTCAACCGGCCCAAGGCCGTCAACGCGCTCAACGCAGGCATGGTGAAGGCCATGCTCCAACAGCTGACGGACTGGGCCGACGACGACGCCGTTGCCACCGTTTTGGTGCGAGGCGCTGGCGACCGCGGGCTGTGTGCCGGCGGAGACATCGTGGCGATCTACGAGGACATGCTGCACGGCGGAAGTGCCACGGCAGAGTTCTGGGCCGACGAGTATCGCCTCAACGCTCTCATCTCCCACTATCCCAAGCCCTACGTCGCGTTCATGGACGGGCTTGTGCTGGGTGGCGGCGTGGGCGTCTCGGCGCACGGTTCAGTCCGGGTGGTCACCGAACGGACACGGACCGGGATGCCCGAGACCACCATCGGTTTCGTGCCCGACGTCGGTGGCACGCTGTTGCTTTCCCGCGCACCCGGCGAAACGGGAACCCACGCCGCGCTTACTGGCGCGCACCTGACCGGGGCGGACGCCCTGTTCCTGGGGCTTGCGGACCACTTCGTGCCGTCCGAAAACCTCCCGGCGCTTGCAGAGGCGCTGGAAAACTCGACGGCGGAGGCCGCCGTCGAGCGCTTTGCCCAAACCGCACCCGACTCTGCACTGGCTGTACAGCGGGACTGGATCGATGCTGCCTACGCGCAGGACGACGCTGAGGAGATCGTGCGGAGCCTGCGCGACGCGGGAGGCGAAGCTGCGGCTGCGGCCGATACGATCGGGGCGAAGTCGCCCACCTCGGTGAAGGTTGCCCTGGAATCGTTGCGTCGCGTCCGCGGACTGACCCTGGAGGAGGCATTGGACCAGGAATACCGCGTGGGCCTGCGGTGCCTGTCAGGGCCCGATTTCCGCGAGGGCATCCGGGCGCAGGTGGTGGACAAGGACCGCAACCCGCAATGGAAGCCGGCGACGCTCGCCGATGTCCACAAGTCCGACGTCGAGGGCTACTTCGCGCCGCTTGGTGACCGCGAGCTGGGCCTTTCAGCAAACCCGGTCCAATCAAGTCCAGTCCAGTCGAGTTGAAGGAGACGGAAATGACAGAGAACGCAGCACCAGCCACGGGACTCATCGCTTTCCTCGGCCTGGGCCACATGGGTGGGCCCATGGCGGCCAACCTCATCAAGGCCGGCCACCAAGTGATCGGGTACGACCCCGTTCCTGCCGCCGTCGAGGCCGCGGAGGCGCACGGAATTCCCATGGCATCCTCGGCGCACGAGGCTGCAGCCGAGGCCGCCGTGGTGTTGACCATGCTGCCCAGTGGCAAGCACGTCCTGGATGCTTACCGGGGTGTTGACGGGCCTGGGCTGCTGTCGGTTGCCAAGCCGGACACCCTGTTCCTTGACTGCTCCACCATCAACGTGGACGAGGCACGCCAGGCTGCCGTGATCGCTCTGGAAGCCGGTCACCGGTCTGTGGACGCACCGGTTTCCGGCGGCGTGGTGGGAGCTGAAGCGGGCACGCTGACCTTCATGGTGGGTGCCCTGCCGGAGGACTTCGAAACTGTGAAGCCGATCCTTGAGCTGATGGGAAAGCGGATTGTCCACTGCGGTGATCACGGTGCCGGGCAGGCCGCGAAAGTCTGCAACAACATGATCCTGGGTGTGTCCATGATCGCTGTCGCCGAAGCCTTCGTGCTCGGTGAGAAGCTGGGCCTCACGCATCAGGCGCTTTTCGACGTCGCCTCCAATGCATCGGGCCAGTGCTGGGCATTGACCACCAACTGTCCCGTTCCCGGGCCGGTCCCCACAAGCCCGGCCAACCGTGACTACCAGCCAGGTTTTGCCGGCGCACTGATGGCCAAGGACCTGCGCCTGGCCGTGAACGCTCTGGAAAGCACAGGTGTTGCCGCGGAGATGGGGCCGCTGGCTTCCCGGATCTACGACGCTTTTGCTGCCGGGGAGGGTGCTGGAAGGGACTTCTCCGGCATCATCACGGAGATTCGCGACAAGTCCGTATGAAAGATTGGAACTGAACTGATGACGAGCCTGGCGGAGAGGGAGAGCATGACGGAGCAGTACCAGAACATTGTGGTGGAACGGCGGGGCAGGGTTGGCCTGGTGACCCTGGATCGGCCGTCGGCGCTGAACGCGCTGAACACTGCCCTGATGAACGAGCTCGTTGATGCCGTGACGGCCATGGACACCGATCCCGAAGTTGGTGCGGTAGTCATCACCGGTTCCGCCAAGGCGTTCGCGGCCGGTGCCGATATCAAGGAAATGTCCTCCAACAGCTACATGGAGATGTACGCGGCGGACTGGTTCCGGCACTGGGAAGACCTCACCCGGCTGCGGATCCCCGTGATCGCCGCGGTGTCCGGCTTTGCCCTGGGTGGTGGCTGCGAACTGGCAATGATGGCGGACTTCATCATCGCCGGAGACAACGCCAGGTTCGGCCAGCCCGAAATCAACCTGGGCGTGATCCCCGGCATGGGCGGTTCCCAGCGGCTGACCCGCGCCGTGGGGAAGGCGAAAGCCATGGATATGGTTCTGACCGGACGATACATGGACGCCGAAGAGGCCGAGCGTTCCGGCCTGGTGTCCCGGGTGGTTCCTGCCGCCGAGGTGGTTGACGAAGCCGTCAAAGCCGCCGAGGTCATTGCCTCCAAGTCAAAGCCCGTGGCGATGATGGCCAAGGAAGCTGTCAACGCAGCCTTCGAAACAGGCCTGGCGCAGGGTGTGCTTTTTGAACGCAGGATCTTCCACTCACTCTTTGCCACGGAGGACCAGAAGGAAGGCATGGCCGCGTTTAGCGAGAAGCGCCAGCCGGAGTTCAAGCACAGGTAGCCCGGCCGGAAAGGGCCTTGGACCAGTCGCCAGGTGGAAGTTCAGGGGAAGGGAAATCGTACGCCCTTTTCATTGGGGCAACTCCAATGCTTCTAAAATCTGGGTGCCGATCATCCTGCCAAGGTAGAGACCGGCACCCAGATGCCTTTAGGGCGCAGGGCGAAGATCGAGCCGGTCACAAAACCCTTCGAGGGTGTCGCCAGCTCTGGAGGGGAAAACACCGATCACGTTGTCCGGTCGCAAGCATGCCCGCAGTTCGGGCACGGGGTTACGGGAACCAGGCTTAGGTTGGTGCCGTTCACCCCATGTCAGAGATCCGTTCGTCCACGCCAAGGAGCAAACTTCTATAGCGGTTGTGGTCGAGAGAGGATCTGTGTTCACGGCCTGTACATGATCCGCGTTTTTTGAGTCGGCGCTGTAGCAGTACGTGGAGTTTGCCACGGCGTCACTGCTTGCTTTCACGAAGACGGCTCCTGCAGTCGCGCCGAGAGCCAAGATAGCACCTGCTCCTATGGTCGCGGTCCGCACGCGGACCTGCCTCCGCTGGTGCCGACTGATGCTGCCCCGGGTAGCGAGGTGAATTCTTTCCAGGTCAGCGTCCGTCGGCCAATGCGACGTTTCTTTGTTCATTGTGATGCCCCTGTTTCACGGTTCGGGTCATGCCTGCGGTGCTTTGACTTGAGGCGGGAAAGCCTGTTGCGCACAGCCCCGTGTGTGATTCCCAGTTCCTTGGCAGCACTTTCATAACTGAGTTCGTTGAGAAGGCAGAGCCGGTAAATCGCTTGATCGAGCTCGGACATCTGACTCACGTGCATTTCAATTTGGCGAACTATCTCGCCTTGGATGACCAGTTCCTCAGGTCCCGGATCTGGGGAACTCCCCTCAAAGCCGTTGTCGGTCGAGGGTTGGGCTAGCACCTGATTTTTTGCAAGGATTGAACGGCATTCGATCCTGCAGACTCCCAGTAGCCACGGCAGAAGTGACTCGCCTTCCAAGGTGATACGGCTGGCCTTTTTCCACAGAATGACAAATGTCGATTGAGTGGCATCTTCCGCTGCCGGCCCCGATCGAAGAAGACTTCGGGCTTGCCAGGCTACGAGGCGGGCATAGCGTCGATATAACGTATCGAAAGCATCTTCGTCCTTCTTGCCAACCTGATACGTGAGCCACTCATCGCTTAGAGCTTTGGTCGTATCATCCGCTGCAATCAACTTTTACCTCCCTTCTGAACGAGACTTCACCTATATACGCGCCCCACGCAGGAAATCGTCTCAAAGTAATTTCAGAGCGCGGGGGCCGTGCCAAGATGCCGTCGCGATGAAGACACGGATCAGTCGTCGCATGGATGCGGTCGCTCGTGCACGACCGGGAGGTGTTCCCTTAGCCGTCCCGGTCATGGAGGCCGAACGCGTCTCGAATCCGGTCCTCGCTGGGGGAGCGGTGCGGGCTCGTCTGCCCTAGGCCGGAAGGGCTGACGGGTCCAGGGCGGCATCAAAGAATGCCCTCTCCAGCCGCACAGCTTCGCGGAACGTTTCGCTGACGCGATTGCGGACGTCCGGGGATGCGGGCTCGACGGCGTCGAACTCGTCCCGTAGCCAGGCCACCCAGGCGTTGTACTCGGGATTGTTGTGGAGGCGGATCCATTCCGAGTGTTTGGGCGCGGCCGGCCACGAGGCAGGATCCCCGGCCCGGGCTGCCCAGTCGCCGTAAAGCCATTCAGCAACCAGCAGTACAGCCAGGACATCCGGGTAGGAGCGGCTGGCGAGGGCACTGCGCATCAGGTTGTCGAAATCCTGGGTGACTGGCTCCAGAGCCGGTGCGCTTCGATCTGCTTCGGGAACGCCGAGTTCGTTAAAGCAATCCTGGAAATACGTATTCTCATCGGAAGCGAAGCCCCCGAGAACTCCGGCAAACACCAAGCGGGAAGGCAACGACGGCGCCGATGCCACGGCCTGCCCGAGGAGTGCCGTGAAGGCGTCGCAGAACTGGTAATCCTGGATGAGGTAGCGGCGCAGGCGCCCATCGGACAGGGACCCGTCCAGCAACTGGTCCACGAACGGATGGTTGACGGCGGCGTTCCAGTCCTCGGCGTACTGGTTCCTGAGTTCATTGGCAAAGCCCACGCTGTTTCCTCCTGAGTTGTCGGCATTCGGCGCCTAGCAGTGTGGTCCCAAAGGCGGCCCGCCACCACAGACCTTATATTGTCGGTGCCTCCTGGCAGAGTTGGGACATGGAGCGAATGTCGGAGAGTGGTTCGGGCGCAGCAGTGGCGCCTGGGCAGGTTCCCTATGCTCCAGACGCGGTTCAAGCCGGCGCGTTTCCGGCCAGCACTGTCAGTGCGGACCTGATCGAGCAGCTGCGTGTTTTGGAGGAGATGAAGTCCGCCATCTGCGGTTTGCAGGCGCGGGTTGCCGCGGCTTTCGATCTCGCCCAGCGCGCCGAACAAGCCGAAGCCGGTGTCCCTGCATCGGAGCGTGGCAAGGGTGTGGGTGCCCAGGTTGCGTTGGCTCGCCGTGAGTCACCGAACCGTGGTTCCCGGTTGCTGGGTTTCGCGAAGGCCCTGGTTATGGAGATGCCGCGGACTCTGGCAGCGCTGCAGTCCGGGCTGCTGAATGAGTGGCGGGCCACGCTGCTGGTGAAGGAGACTGCTTGTCTGTCTGTTGAGGACCGGCGTGCGGTGGATGAGGAACTCGCGCCCGATACCGGGACCTTTGCGGGTAAGGGCGACCGGGCGATCATTGCAGCGGCGAAGGCGGCGGCGTATCGACGGGATCCGCGGTCGGTGGTCGGGCGTGCCAGCCGTGCTGCGGCCGAACGGACCGTGAGCCTGCGTCCGGCGCCGGACACCATGACGTACCTGACCGCGCTCCTTCCCGTCGCCCAAGGAGTGGCGGTCTACGCTGCCCTCACCAGGGCTGCCGATTCGGCCCGCTGCCGCGGGGATCTGGCTGGTGGGGATGCCGTATCTGCCGGCGTCGTCCCGACACGCGGCCAGCTCATGGCCGACACCCTCGTTGAGCGCGTCACTGGCACCCCGGGCGGAATCTCAGGGATCAATCTGGACCTCGTCATGACCGACCGGACCCTCTTCCAAGGAGACAGCGAACCAGCACGCCTCAACGGCTACGGAATCGTGCCTGCCGAGTGGGCCAGATCAATGGTCGCCGAGGGGCAAGCTGAGCAGGATCAACCTGATCAGAACCAGGACAACGAGCTCACTGTTTGGCTTCGCAGGCTCTACACCGCGCCGGCCACGGGAGAGCTGCTTGCCACCGATTCCAAGGTGCGGCTCTTTACTGGTCGGCTTCGGCGGTTCATCGAAACCCGCGACGATACCTGCCGGACGCCGTATTGCGATGCGCCCATCCGGCATATCGACCACATCGTGCCTTGGCGTTCCGGAGGGGAGACCAACCTCGCCAACGGTGCAGGACTGTGCGAAGCCTGCAATCACACCAAGGAAAGCCCCGGCTGGTCCGCCAGAGCCATCCACGCCGATGTGCATACGCTCGAAATCAGTACCCCCACAGGGCACAGCTACCAGTCAAAGGCCCCGCCACTACCTGGACACCGACCCTCCAGAACGTAGGGCCCTCCTCGCCCCTCGGCGTTGACGTGGGCGTTATTCCTCCGTGAAGTCCCCTGCATCCCTGCGGAAGGCGCCCAGCACGCGGATGAGGTGGTCGACGTCGTCGTCCCCGAAACCCGACTTGCCGAAAACCTCGGAGTTGAGTGCCGCCGTCGCCTTCTTTGCGATGGTGCGTCCCTCTGCGGTGAGCTCGATCAGGGTGGTGCGGCCGTCGGTGGGGTGCGGGGAACGGGCCACCAGAGCGGCCTTTTCCAGGCGGTCGACGGCGTTGGTTACCGACGTGGGATGCACCTGCAGGAGCGCGCTGGCTTTGTTCATGGGCAGCGCGCCGCTGCGGGCGAAACTCAGCAGGGCCAGGAGTTCGTAACGCGCAAACGTCAATCCGAAGGGCTTGAGCACGGTTTCGATGCGCGCGAGCAGGATCTGCTGCGTCCGCATGATCGCGGTAATGGCGGCCATGGGCGCAGCGACATCGCCCCAACCATGCCGTTCCCAATTGCGTTGGGCATCGGCGATGGGATCTCGGGGGAGTGGGGTGCCCATGGGCCTCCTAATGGTGTGGTGCCGGCTGCTCGGGTGCTTAGTCTTTCAGATTCGGGAACTCTTCTTCGGTATATTCCACGCCCAAACCTGCGGGCAGGGGGCCGTCACCGTGCCGCTGAACTTCAGATCCGCGCAGTTCAACCCGCCGGATCTTGCCCGAAATCGTCTTGGGCAGCTCGCCGAATTCAAGCCTACGGATCCGCTTGAAGGGGGCCAGGTGCTCGCGGCAATACCGCAGGATGTCCTCCGCCACGGCAGGACCGGGTTCGTATCCGGCGGCCAGCACCACGAACGCTTTGGGAACCGACAACTTCACTGCATCAGGCGAAGGAACGACGGCGGCCTCCGCCACTGCGGGATGCTCGATCAGCACGCTTTCGAGCTCGAAGGGTGAAAGCCTGTAGTCGGAGGACTTGAAGACGTCATCGTCCCGGCCGACGTAGGTGATCACGCCGTCGGTGTCACGGCTGGCCATGTCGCCGGTGTGGTAGTAGCCGTCGCGGAAGGCTTCCGCCGTTTTCGCTTCGTCCCCGAAGTAGCTTTTCATGAGCCCCACGGGCCGCGGATCCAAGCGCAGGCAGAGTTCGCCGTCGTCGGCTTCTTCGCCGGTGAGCGGGTCCACCAGAACGACGTCGTACCCGGGAAGCGGGCGCCCCATCGAACCGATCTTTACCTGCTGTGCGGGCGTGTTGGCGATCTGGACTGTGGACTCGGTCTGGCCGAAACCGTCACGGATGGTCACGCCCCACGCATGCTCAACCTGTCCAATGACCTCGGCGTTCAGGGGTTCGCCGGCGGAGACCACCTTCCTTGGCGGATTGGCCAGCTGTGTCAGGTCTGCTTGGATGAGCATCCGCCACACGGTGGGCGGCGCGCAAAAGCTTGTCACGCCTTCGCGGCCCATCTGTGCCATGAGCGCTGCAGCATCGAAACGGTCGTAGTTGTAGATGAAGACTGTGGCCTCGGCGATCCAGGGCGTAAAGACGTTGGACCACGCGTGCTTGGCCCATCCCGGCGAGGCCACGTTCAGGTGCACGTCTCCCGGTTCCAGGCCGATCCAGTACATGGTGGACAGATGGCCCACGGGGTAGGACGTGTGCGTGTGCTCAACCAGCTTGGCCCGGGACGTGGTGCCGGACGTGAAGTACAGCAGCAGGGTTTCGTCCGCCTTGGTGGGCGCGTCGGGCGTGAAGTCCGTGCCGGCGTCGTACGAATCCGCGTACTGTTTGGCGTCCGCGTTGGTGCGTTCCGCGCCCACCTCGATGAGCTGGTAGTTGCCCTCGACGGCGGCAAACTTGCCAATGTTGGCGCTGCCGACCGCCACCCAGGCTGCGCCGCCGCGTTCGACGCGGTCCTGAAGATCCCGGGCTCCCATAAGCGTGGTGGTGGGGATCATGACGATGCCCAGCTTGATCCCGGCCAGCATGAGTTCCCAAAGCTCCACCTGGTTACCGAGCATGATGATCATGTGGTCGCCGCGCCGGACGCCTTCGCCGCGGAGCCAGTTGGCCAGCTGCGACGATCGGTCCGATAGTTCCTTGTACGTCCGACGCGTGGCGCGGCCGTCCTGTTCCACGATCACCAGGGCTGGTTTGCCACCTCGTCGGGGGTCTGCTGCCAGTTGGTCGAACCAATCCAAGGCGAAATTGAACTCCTCGAAACGCGGCCACTGGAATTCAGCATGGGCCGTTGCGTAGTCCTCGCGCAGTTCCAGCAGCCGGTCGCGGGCCGCACGGAAGTCTTCTGTGACTGTCATAGTCCGCCTTTCGCTTTCGGGTTGCCTTGGCGCCGTCGCCAGGGCCCCGCCTAGTGATCCACATCACCTTGCAATATACTAGGACATCCAAGGGTTTGGAAGAGCCTACCGGGACATGACGAAGGGGTCTAATGCTCGAACAGAAAGCTGCCGGCACCGTTACCAGCGGTCCAGCTTCAGAACGCGTCCTCCCTCCCTACCCGGAGGCGGACCTTATGCACGTGGTCGATCTGCTCCCCAGCGGGGAACGCGAGCGGTACTTGCAGGTCAGGGAATTCCTGCAGTCACGGATCCGCGCGGCCAGCATCGATTACTGGAACCGCGAGGAGTTTCCATGCGAACTGCTCGCGGAAATGGCCAAGTTCGGGCTTGGCGGCCTGCAAACGGACGGCTCCTCCCAGTTGTTCAAGGGGCTCATGTACACCGAGGTGGCGCGCGCCGACGTGTCACTCTCGGCCCTGGTGGGCATCCATAACGAACTCATCGTAGGCATGATCCACGAGCTCGGCTCCCCTGAGCAGAAGCGCATGTGGCTCCCCGGCCTGGAGGCCTTCACGCAGCTGGGAGCGTTTGCCTTGACCGAACCGGACCACGGTTCGGACATCGCCGGAGGACTTTCGACGACGGCGCGGCGCGACGGCGGCGAATGGGTCATTACCGGTGCCAAGCGCTGGATCGGGGCCGCAACGATTGCCGACTTCGCCCTGGTGTGGGCCCGCGACCTCTCCGACGGCCACATCAAGGGATTCATTGTGGAATCCGACCGCCCCGGGTACTCCGCCACGAAGATCTCCAACAAGATCGGCCTGCGCATCATGCAGAATGCCGATATTGTCCTGGACGAGGTCCGGATCCCGGCGTCGAATCTCCTGCCCGGCGCCACCGAGTTCTCCCGGGCCAACGATCTCCTCCGGGATTCGCGCGCATGGGTGGGCTGGCAGGCTGCGGGCATCCAACTGGCTGCCTTTGACATTGCCCGTTCCTACGCCTTGGAACGCCGGCAGTTCGGCAAGGAACTCGCCCGGTTCCAGCTGGTGCAACAGCAACTCGCCGACATCCTGGGCAACGCGAACGCTTCCCTGTCAATGATGGTGGAACTGGCCCGGATCCAGCAGGCAGGGAAGCTTGAGATGGTGCAGGCTGCCATGTGCAAGGCCACTACTACCCGCTTGGCCCGTTCGTCGGTGGCAATGGGCAGGTCGCTTCTGGGTGGGAACGGAATCACCACGGATTATGAAATGGGCAAGCTGTTCGGCGACGCCGAAATCCTTTACACCTACGAGGGCAGCTACGAGATCAATTCGATGATCGTGGCCCGCGCCGTGACGGGAAAATCGGCGTTCGTGTAGGCGCTGGTTTCAGACTGAAATGGGCATCCCTTCGCCAACGGAATGTTGGCGAAGGGATGCCCATGGTGTGCTTGCGTGCTAGGAGGTTTGTGCCGCTGACAAGGTGGAGGCGGCGGGTGCCGGTTCCACCGGTGCGGGGTCGGCAGGCGCGGGGTCCGTTGGCGCGGTCGCAGGCGCCGGTGCGGCGTGTTCGGCCAGGACTCCTGTCTTGTGCCTGATGCGGAGGCGGTAGAGGAGAGCGCCGCCCACCACCACCGCGGCAACGAACATCACGCCGCCCCATTGGAGGTACCACTCGAACGGCGGGACTGAGTTGTAGATCTCCGGTCGCGGCCACACCAGGTTCAGTGTCATGGCTCCGCCCCAGAGGACGGCCAGGATGTTGACGGGCAACCCCCACTTCCCGAGGCTGAACCCGGGCTCTGAGCCATCGTCCTTCAGCGGCCACTTCTTGAGGAACCGGCGCCGCAGCATCGGAACCGTGACCAGAAGGTAGGAGAGGTAGATCAGGACGATGCTGATGCTGGAGAGAATGGTGAAGATCGCGGGCTGCGAGATGTTGACGATCAGCGGAATCACTGCCACCACACCAATGACAATGGCAGCCACTGTGGGGGTCTTGCGCGTGGGATGCACTTTGCTGAGTTGGCGGCTGAAGGGAAGGTTGTTGTCCCGGGCCATGGCAAACATCATCCGGATGGCTGCGGCGTGGACCGCCAGGGTGCAAACCACCACGGCGACCACGATGCAGACCAGGAAGGCTTTGCCGAAGGGGCCGCCCAGCACCGAGAGCACGATGTACTGCAGTCCGCCATCGGCCGCTCCGATCTTGGGGTCGGAAAGGTCCGGTGCCGCCAGGATTCCTCCCAGGAGCAGCAGTCCGCCCAGCAGGAAGGATGCCGTGACGGCGCGAAGGATCGCCTTGGGGGCAGTGCGCTTGGGATCCTTGGTTTCTTCACCGAGGGAGCTTGCGGTGTCGAATCCGTACATAACGTAACCCGAAGCCATGGCGGCAATGAGGAACACACCAAAGAAGCCCAGCGGTTGCCCTTCGCCGAAGCCGGCGGTGTCCAGGAGGACTTCAGGCCCGCGCACTGCGTGCCAGATGAGTGCCACGATCAGCAGGACGGCCGCAACCAATTCGACGAACACGCCCACACTGTTGATCATGGTCATGAGCTTCACGCCGAAAGCGTTGATGAGTGTGGAGATGCCGATCATGATGCTGGCAAGGATGACGCCGTTGACGGCGAAATCGTAAGGACCTGTTCCGTCGCCAACAAGCTGGAAGCCGCTCCAGATCTGCGGCAAGGTGATTTGCAGTGCCAGGGCCACGGAGCCCAGGGCCATGATGGAGGAGAGCAGCAGCAGCCATCCGGCCAGCCAGGCCCACGTTCCACTCGAGAGCCTCTTGGCCCAGTTGTAGACCGAACCGGCAACGGGATAGCGTCCGGCCAATTCCGCGAAACACAGGGCGACCATCAGTTGGCCCACGAAGACGATGGGCCAGGACCATGCATAGGCGGGGCCGGCCGTGGAAAAACCGAAATAGAACAGTTGGAAAACACCCGTGAGGATGGAGATGTAGCTGACGCCGGCTGCGAAGCTGGCAAACTTACCGATGCTGCGGTCGAGGGTCTGGGCATAGCCAAACTCGTCCATGCCGCTTGCATCGCTCTTGCTGGGTCCTGATTTGCTGGGTTCTAACATTCGAACTCCTAACTCAGACATGCACGAATGGTGATGACTTGCGGCCGCCATTGGACGCAGTCGAATCAAAAGGCCGGGCACCACTGTGTGCCTCCGGCTGTTTCCCCCGTTGATGTTGCGTGGCTGGCCAGGCGCTCGATGTAGTCGGCGCCCGGGCCAGGTCCGCCAGGCCATCACCCTGTAGGTGTGGCGTGGGTCATATAAAGCAGGCTAGTTTAGTTTGAACAGGCGTTCAAGGGATTGCATGAACAAATGTTCAAAAGTTTGCGGTGTTACGGCTCAGGCAAGCGACAAGCTGAAGTCCGCCTCCGCCGTCGTGGTTTCTTCCGTACGGCTGGCGCGTATGAGGTCGGCGCAACGCTCACCGATCATCATGACAGTGATGTTCGGGTTAACAGTGACGTGCTCCGGCATGACGGACGCGTCTGCGACCCGGAGCCCCGTGACGCCCTTGACCCGCAGTTCGGGGTCCAGAGGTGACATCTCGTCGTCGCAAGCTCCCATCCGGACTGTGCCCACCGGGTGGTAGACGGTGTTGTGCGTTTTGCGGATGTAATCCCGCAGTTCTTCGTCCGTCTGGGCCTCGATTCCGGGGGAGAGTTCCCGGCCCGTCCACTCCGCCATGGCAGGTTGGGCGGCGATCTCGCGGGCCTTACGGATACCGGCCACCATGACGCGCATGTCGTGGCCCTCCGGATCCGTGAAGTAGCGCGGGTCCACCATGGGCTTATCGCGGAAGTCCCGGCTGCGCAGGCGTACGGTGCCGCGCGAGCGTGCGTGCGTGACGTTGGGAGTCAGGCTGAAACCGTTCTCGGTGGTGGGGTAACCGTGCCGGAGCGTGTTCATGTCGAAGGGGACCGAGCCGTAGTGCATCATCAAGTCCGGGCGGTCCAGGCCGTCCTCGGTGGGCGAGAAGATGCCGATCTCCCACCACTGTGTTGAGCTGTCCACCATGGGCTGCTTGGCTTCGAACTGTACGACGCCCTCAGGGTGGTCCTGCAGGTTCTCGCCGACGCCGGGGGAGTCCACCAGTGCCTCGATGCCATGCTCCGCGAGGTGCGCTGCCGGGCCGATGCCCGAAAGCATGAGCAGCTTTGGCGAATCGATGGCGCCCGTGGAGAGGATGACCTCGTGGCGGACGGACAGGCGGTGGGTGCGGCCGAAGGCCGAATCGACGACGTCGACGCCGGTGCAACGCTTGTCGGCGTCGAACACCAGTTGGCGGGCCCTCAGTCCGGTCAGGAGCGTGAAGTTGGGGCGATCGACGATGGGGTGGATGTAGGACACCGAGCTGGAGGAACGGGTTCCGTCGGCGCGGCGGTTGATCTGGAAGAAGTTCGCGCCATTGACCACGGTTTTGCCGGTGTTGAACTTCGCCCGCGGAATGCCTGACTGTTCGCAGGCGTCCAGCAGTGCGACGCCAGCGGGGTCGGCCGGCGGCACGTTCATGAGGTGCACGGGACCCGAGTCTCCGTGGTGGGGAGCGTCCGGTCCGGCGTCCTCGTTGGTCTCCAGCCGCTTGTACAGCGGCCAGGCGGCGTCGGCGTTCCATCCTGCTGCGCCATACTTTGATTCCCACTCGTCCAGGTCCTCGCGGGGAGCCCAAAAGGCGATGCAGGAGTTGTGGCTGGAGCAGCCGCCCATGACCTTGGCGCGGGCGTGGCGCATGAAGGAGTTGCCGTTTTCCTGTGGTTCGATCGGGTAGTCCCAGTCATAGCCCGATTCCAGGAGTTCCATCCAGCGGTCCAACTGCAGGATTTCGGGCAGGTTGCGGTCGTCCGGGCCCGCTTCAACGAGCGCGACCGTGACATCCGGATCCTCGCTCAACCGGGCGGCAACGGCTGCGCCCGCTGACCCGCCGCCAATGACGACGTAGTCGAAGGCGCGCTCGCCGAGGTCCTCAATGTTGTCGAAGTGCATCTAGTTCTCCTTGCCGTGGTCAGCGAACCAGCCAGTGACCTGGGGGTTGGTGTTCTGGTAGATGTGCTTGGCCTCCTGGTACTCAGCCAGTCCGCTGGGGCCTAGCTCCCGGCCTACTCCCGATGCGCCGAATCCGCCCCACTCAGCCTGCGGGAGGTAGGGGTGGTAGTCGTTGATCCAGATGGTGCCGTGGCGGAGCCGGCCCGCTACGCGCTGTGCCTTGCCTGCGTCCTGGGTCCAGACAGCTCCGGCCAAGCCGTAGATGGTGTCGTTGGCAATGGCCACGGCCTCGTCCTCGGTGCTGAACGTTTCCACGGTCACCACGGGGCCAAACGCCTCGTCGGTCACCACGGACATTCCCCGGCTGACGCGGTCCAGGATGGTCGGTCGGTAGTAGAAGCCGGCGTCGTACTTTTCGCCTTCAGGTGCCGAACCGCCGGTCCGCAGCCGGGCGCCTTCGGCGATGCCGCGCTGGACGTACTCGTGGACCTTGGCGCGGTGCTCTGCGGAGATGAGCGGGCCGGTCTCGGCGTCCTCGTCGAAGGGGCCGCCCAGGCGGATGGCCTCGGCGCGGCGGACCAGTTCGTCAACGAAGCGCTCCGCGATGGACTCCTCCACCACAAGGCGGGCGCCCGCCGAGCAGACCTGGCCGGAGTGGAGGAACGCGCCGTTGAGGGCGTTGTCGACGGCGGCATCGAAGTCGGCATCCGCGAAGATGACGTTGGGGTTCTTGCCGCCCAGTTCCAGCGCCACCTTCTTGACGGTGGCGGAGGCGGCTGCCGCGATGCTCTTGCCGGTTTCCAGGCCGCCGGTGAAAGAGACGAGGTCGACGTCGGGATGTTCCGTCAGCGGTGCGCCCACCTTGCGGCCGGGTCCGGTAAGAAGGTTCGCGACGCCGTCGGGCAGGCCCAGATCCTTCAGCAGCTGCATGGCGAGGATGGCGGTGGATGGTGTCAGTTCGGCGGGTTTGAGGACGAAGGAGCAGCCTGCGGCCAGCGCGGGGGCGATCTTCCAGGCTGCCTGCAGCAGGGGGTAGTTCCATGGCGTGATGAGGCCGCAGACGCCTACGGGTTCGTAGACAATGCGGCTGACGACGTCGGGGTTTCCGGCGTCGACGACGCGGCCCGGTTGCTGGCCGGAGAGCCTGCCGAAGTATTCGAAGCAGGCAGCGATGTCGTCGATGTCGATCCGGCTTTCGACAATGCGCTTGCCGGTGTCCAGGGATTCGGCGCGGGCGAACTTCTCGCGGCGTTCACGCAACTCGGCGGCAACCTTGAGCAGGAACGCGCCGCGCTCAGGCGCCGGCACGGAGGACCATACGCCGGAATCGAAGGCTGCGCGGGCTGCGGCGATGGCGCGTTCTGCGTCGTCAGGGCCGGCCTCGGACACCGTGGCGACCAGCTCGCCGTCGGCGGGGTTGTGGATGTGGCGGACTTTGCCGGACGCGGACGGCTCCCAGGAGCCGTTGATGAAAAGCGTGGCAGCGGAGTCGGAAAATGTGGCTTGGGTCATACGAAGCAGAGTAGTTCATCTTGAACATCTGTTCAAGGAAAATTATGAACAGATGTTCAAGTCTCGGTTATGTGCGGCGTTGCGGCTCCACCCATCCGCGTCACCGGCGGCTACGAATCAGTGGCATGGAAAAGCTTGGATCCCGGACAAGAGGTACCCGCACCATGGCAGCGCTGGCAGGTGTGGTGTCGGCAGGCGTCGTGCTCGCCATTGCGGAGTTGATCGGCGCATTCTTCACCGCAAGGGCAACTCCACTGTTTGCCCTGGGTTCCACGTTTATCGACTTCACCCCGCCGCCGCTGAAAGACTTCGCGATCGCCACATTCGGCACCAACGACAAAGCGGCCTTGTTTGTCGGGATGGGCTTGACGATCGCCGTGCTTGCCTGCGTCCTGGGAATCGTGGCCTACCGCAAATGGGCCCTGGGCGTGCTGGGCGTGCTGTTCATGGGTGCAGTCATTGTTGCTTGCGTCCTGACCCGCGCCGGCGTTGGACCCCTTAATGCCATCCCCTCCATCGTGGGAACCATTGCCGGCCTCCTGGTCCTGCGCCGCCTGATGGTTCCGTTGTGGGGGCTGAAGCCATGGCCTGAGGCGCCCGCCGATCGAGCGGCCGACGCCGGTGACCACCTTGGGAGCGCCGTCGCCGCGAGCGTCGGTACCAGCCGCCGTCGTTTCTTTGCCGCGGCCGGGATCACCGCCGTTGCCGCCGGCATCGCGGCGACCGGCGGGCGGTTGCTCAGTGCCGCCCGGAGCAACGTAGCCCAAGCCCGCGACGCCCTTCGCCTGCCCTCACCGGCTAAGGCGGCGGCTCCTGTGCCGGCGGGTGTCCAGTCCCCGGTGGAGGGAGTGTTCCCTTGGCTGACGCCGAACAGCGATTTCTACCGTATTGACACAGCTTTGAGCGTCCCGGAAATCAACGTCAACGATTGGGAACTGCGAGTGCATGGAATGGTTGAACAGGAGGTCACCCTGAACTTCCAGGACTTGCTGGACGCGGATCTGATCGAATCACACGTCACCCTCACCTGCGTGTCCAACCCGGTGGGCGGAAAGCTGGCCGGCAACGCCAAGTGGCTGGGCCTGCCCATCCGGGAAGTCCTGGCCAAGGCAAAGCCGAAGGAGGGTGCGGACATGGTGCTCTCAAAATCCATCGATGGCTTCAGTGCCTCCACCCCGCTGGAGGTCCTCCAGGACGACCGCGATGCCATGCTGGCGATCGGCATGAACGGCGAGCCGCTTCCGGTGGAGCACGGCTACCCTGTGCGGATGGTTGTTCCCGGGCTCTACGGCTTTGTCTCCGCCACCAAATGGGTTGTGGAGCTGGAGGTCACCCGGTTCGCGGACGCCAAGGCCTACTGGACTGAACGCGGCTGGTCCGAGCGTGGCCCCATCAAGACCATGGCGCGTGTTGACGTACCCAAGTCCTTTGCTAAGTTCCCCCCGGGGAAGGTCGCCGTTGGCGGCACCGCCTGGGCCCAGACGCGCGGCATCACCAAAGTTGAAGTCCAAATCGACGACGGCGAATGGGCGGAAGCAACGCTTTCCGACGAAGCATCCACGATCACCTGGCGCCAGTGGTCCTATGAATGGGACGCGACGCCCGGCATCCACTACGTCAAGGCCCGGGCCACAGACGGCACCGGCGAAGTCCAGACCGAGAAGCGTGCCGATCCCGTGCCGGATGGAGCCTCGGGTTGGCCGTCGGTGATGGTGACGGTGGAGTAGGGGAGTAGCGGCGTAGAAGATTTTTCCAGTCGATGTAACTATTGGTCCCCGCGTGGAAACAACATGTATGAGCAGCCCATTCTGCTCAGTAGCTCCACGGGGGAAGGACCCAGACCATGAAGTACCACCGATCCTGCTTTGCCAAGACTGCCACGCTTGGATCGCTCGCGCTGGCGCTTACACTCATCGCCTGCACACCGGCAGTTCCGCAGGCCAGTACTTCAACTACCAAGGCAGCATTAATTGACCCGCTGCTGCCGTCATCAGAGCCCGGCACGGCTGACCCGGCAGGCGGCCCGGTGTTGTTCGAAGAGCCAGCCTTGGCCATCGTCCCCGTGCCCGCGGCAGATGGCCCCGCGGCGGTTCCTGCCCCGGCAACTCCTGCCCCGCAACCCACAGCGTCCGCTGACGCTGAAGCGGGCGAGTGCACTCCAGGCAATATCGACATTCAGCGGCATGACCAGGTCCGGGCGATTAATCCCATCCCGGTCAACGAGCAGCAGTATTACACCGTCCTCGGCTGTGCGGAGGGCTGGCTCGCCTTTTCCATCTCGGATGAAGGCGTCAGAACCATCGGACTCGACGGTGGCAACGCCTGGTACAACATAGCCACGCTCCAAAGCAACGGCAGATACCTCACTGATTACGCCCAGCGGTGGACCAGCGTCTATAACTGGGAATTCCAAGGGTTTGCGGTCCGAAATGGAGAATTCGCCACCGCCCAGGAAGCCATGGACCATGAGTTCGCGGCCAACGGCATACCCGTCCGGCTGCGGGAACAACTCGTTGGTGCCGGACCGGCAGTCCCAGCACCCGGCGGTCCCGCCGCGGGCGAATGCACCCCGGCCAACATCGATATCCAACGCAACGACACAGTCCGGGCGATCAAGCCCATCCCCACCGAGCAGCAGCAGTACTAAACCGTCCTCGGCTGCGCCGAAGGCTGGCTCGCGTACGCCATCTCAGACGAAGGCGTCAGAGCTGCCGGGCTGGATGGCGGCAACGTCAGCTACAGCCTGGCCCGACTCCAAAATGATGGTCGTTTCTTGACCGACTTTGCACAGTTGTGGACCAGCGTCCACAACTGGGAATTCCTCGCTTTTTACGTCCGGGACGGGAGATACGCCACGGTGCAAGAGGCCATGGACGATCAATTCGCCACCTACGGCATACCCGTCCGGCTGAGGGAACAGCTTGTTGGTTCCGGACCTGCGGCGCCAACAAGCACAGGCACCCCATGATCGACACCCATTCCGCAGTGATCTTCGCGGTGCTGTTCGTTCACCTCATCGGCGTGGTAATCCTCGCCGCCTCGGCTGCAGTCCTCGTGACCGCGTTGTTCGTCGTCATTTTCGGCGTGCAAGCATTCAAAGGGATGGGGACGCAGGTCCTGTTGCCGCGGATGCAAAAGCAGGCTGGCACGCGAGGAAGGGTTCGAGTGCCCCGGAGACCCATTCGTCCCTGACCCCTTTATTCAGGGCTGCCGCTTTGCCCCGTCACCGGTGATCGTCCCGGGGCGGGGCAAAGGCGATCTGTTCCGTTCGGGCAATTCCCCTCGCGATGGCTGCCTTGTCAATGCCAAGCAGGGTGGTGAGCCACATGCCGTTTTGCACCACCACGACGTCCGCGGCCCGGTGCTTGCATTCATCGGGGGAGAGCCCGGGAACTGCACTTCCGATCAGCGCCGCCAGCCCCTGCAGGTACCTGTCAAAGGCTGCGGCGTTGATTTGTGCGAATTCCTCATCCGCCTGGGCGAGGGCCCATAAGTGCAGGCGGAGCGACAGATACGGCGTGGTCAGGAGATCCGGGTCGGCAACGCGCCGGAGGGACTCCCGCAGTTGCTCCTCGGGGCCTCCGCTTGGGGACGGCTCCACCAAGAGAAGGTCGTGCTCCTCGATCCGGTGCAGCACCGCGCGGATAAGGCTGGGTTTGTCTTCGTAGTAGTAATTCACGAGCCCCAAGGCCACACCGGCTTCACGGGCCACCGCGCGCATGTTGATACCCGAGATACCGTGCCGGGAGAGCAGTTCCAGGGCCGCTTCGAGGATGCGTGTCTGCCTATCAGCCTGTTCGCCGGTTTTAGCGGTGCTTGTACCCATTCGGCCAGACTATTGCCAAACCAAGGCCAGCGCATCTTGGCCGCTTAGAGGTTTCCTTCCGCGTAGATCCTCAGGGCGTCCCGCACAAAAGTGGCCCCTGATTCCCCGCCGTAGTTCGCGGCGAACCGTGGATCTGCCACGTACATTTCGCCCAGACCCGTGACGTAACCTTTCACGTCCCCGCCAGGTACCGCCGTCGGGGTTCCCGGAATGCCGCGCAGCCACTCGACGTGACGTCTGGCGAGGTCCTGCGCTTCGGCGCTGTCCGGCGCGACGCCGGATCCGGCGGCGGCCATCCAATCTGCACCCAGCTTGCTGACGCGGTCCTTCCACTGCTGCTTTTCGTCGGCGCTCATGTTGCGCCACCAGGAATCGCCGGCGGCGTAGGCGTCCTTGCCCCAGCGTTCCACAACCTCGTCCTTGTACTGCGTGTGGTCGAAGCCATCGAACATGTCCTGTGCCATGTACTTTCCATCCCCTTGCATTGTGTCGATTGTTTGGCGAACGGAGGCCATTTGCCGGGCCAGCCGGTCGTGCTCCTGTGCAAGCCACTCCAAATGGCTGTTCAGTGCTTTGACGGTGTCCGTTTCGCGATAAAGAACTTCGGCTATGGCCGGCAGGCCGAGCCCGAGCTCCCGGAGCAGGAGGATGCGCTGGAGCTGAACCAAGGCCGGACCGTCATAGTAGCGGTAGCCGTTATGACCGGTCCGGCTTGGCTTCAGCAGCCCGATGTCGTCGTAGTGACGCAGCGTGCGGCTGGTAGTTCCCGCGATCCTTGCGATTTCCTGGATTGACCAGTCCATCTCTCCTCCGTTTCCTGCTTGTTCTTCGACAGTAGAGGTTGACGTTACGTCAAGGTCAAGGGGAACCAGCCAGCCACTAGTCGGCCAGGATCAGGTAGAGGGCGCGACGGGTTTCGTCGAGCTTCTCGATGGCGGCCCGGCGTTGTTCGTCGGTTGCCGCACCGCGGAACTGGTGGACTACGCCCATCAGTTTGCCGATGCTTTGGTGGAATTCCTGCATGTTGCCGTCGGCCTCGGTGTTCCAGGCGTTGGTGAGTTCTTCCTCGTGTTCGGCCACGTAAGCGCGGCCGTCGTCGGTCAGGGTGAACTCAGTCCGGCGTCCCTCGCCCACGGCGGTGATGAGTTCTTCATCGACCAACTGCTGCAGGGTGGGGTAGACGGAGCCGGGGCTGGGTCGCCATGCGCCGGAGGTTTTCTCCGCGATGGTCTTGATCAGTCCATAGCCGTTGGACGGAGCTTCGGCGAGCAGCGAGAGGATGGCCGCGCGGACGTCGCCGCGGTTGCGGCGTGGACCGCCCGGACCAAAACCTCGGGGACCGAATCCGCCAGGGCCAAAACCGCCGGGGCCGAACCCGGGACCAAAGCCTGGGCCGCGGCCAGGGCCAAAGCCGCCGCCGTGCCCGCCGGGACCACGCCGGCTCTTGCCTCGGTTGAAGCGGCCGTGAGCGTGGGGTCCTTCGCCGGGTTCCGGGAAGGGGTGTTCTTCGTGATTGTGGATGCTTTTCATAACAGCATCGTCCTTTCGATAGATATCACCGAAGGAGTATCGGCGATACTTTACGATATATCGGTGAATATCTAAACGTCAAGGGTTTGTGAGCGAGCGTTTGGTGGAAGGGGGTGGGACGTGAGTGAGGGTTGGGGGGGAAGGGGGTGGGACGTGAGTGAGGGTTAAAAGAACGACGGCGGGTGCGGACTTATCGCTAAGTCCGCACCCGCCGTCGTTAAAACAACGCGGGGTCACTTGTGGCCCATGTTTCACCTGAACATGGGCCGTAAGTGACCCCGCGTTGGTTGAAGGAGGTGCGCCTACTTCCACCACGTATCGAAGATCGTCACCGGGACCGTGCGCTTGTGGCGTGTGCGCAGGAACTTCTGTTCGATGGTCTCGGCAACTCCTTCGGGCACCTCGCGGCCCTCAAGGTAGTCGTCGATCTGGTCGTAGGTGATGCCGAGCTCGTCCTCATCGGTGCGGCCGGGCTTGTCGTCCAGGAGATCTGCTGTGGGAACCTTCTTCCACAGGCGCTCGGGCGCGCCCAGCTCTGCCAGGACTTGCCGGTTCTGGCGCTTGTCCAAGCCGAACAGCGGCAGGATGTCCGCACCGCCGTCGCCGTATTTCGTGAAGAAGCCGGTGACGGACTCGGCGCCGTGGTCCGTGCCGATCACCAGGTAGTTGTGTTCGCCGGCCAAGGCGTACTGCGCGATCATGCGGGCGCGGGCCTTGGTGTTGCCCTTGTGGAAGTCCGAAATTTCGGCACCGGTGGTCTTGAGGAATTCGTCCTCGAAGCCGTCAACGGCGCGGGAGATGTTGAAGGTCCACTCGGTTTTGGCCCGGATGAAGTCCAGGGCTGCCTGGGCGTCCTCTTCGTCGTGCTGGACACCGTAGGGGAGCCGGACCGCCACAAAGTTCGCGTCCACGCCGTCGGCTTCCAGTTCCTCAACCGCCAACTGGGCCAAACGGCCCGCGAGTGTGGAGTCGAGGCCGCCGGAAATTCCCAGCACGAAGCCCTTGGTCCCTGTCGCCTTCAAGTAATCCTTCAGGAAGGCGACCCGCTTGCGGATCTCCTCCGCAGGATCGATCCGGGGCTGTACGCCCATTTCCTCAATGATCTTTGCTTGGAGTTCGCGCATGTGTTCCACAGTAGTCAGCCCGGACATTAAGGCTCAACCATATTGCGTGGCGATTCAGTTATTCGGGATGCTGAACCGGTGCCGGGCCTGTTGAGCCGCGCACGGTCAGATGGGTGGGCATGACCGCGAGGCGGCGGCTGGATCCGGCGTTTAGTGGGTCCAGCTGGGCCAGGAGCATCGAGACCGCCACCCGTCCGGCCTGCTCGATCGGGGAGGCCATGGTGGTCAGGGGCGGGTTGCAGAAGTCGGCGCCGAAGATGTCGTCGCAACCCACGATGCTCATGTCTTCCGGGACCCGGATGCCTCGCTCGCGCAGGCGCTGCAGCATGCCAATGGCCAGGAGGTCGTTGAAGACGATGCAGGCAGTTGCTCCGGTCCGGGCTGCGGCGTCGGCGGCTGCTGCTCCGGACGTTGTTTTGGGAGTGAAGGGGCCCACCCGGGAGGTTGTCAGTCCGCGATCCCGGCTTTCCTCTTCAAAAGTCTTCCAGCGTTTGGCGTTTGACCAGGACGACGCCGGGCCGCCAACGTAACAGATCCTGGTGTGTCCCAAAGACGCCAGATGTTCGAGCGCCTGGACCACAGCGCCAGGGGTATCGATGACCACGGTGGGGGCGTTGGCTGAGGACCGGTTGATGGTGACGATTGCCTGCGACGCCGCGGCCTCGAGAATCTGGGTGTCGGTGAGGCGGGATGCGGCAAGGATGAATCCGTCGGCCGTCCGCTGCATCTTTTGCAGGGTATCGGCCTCCATTTCCGCGGACTCTTCAGTGTCAACCAGCAGCTGCGTGTAGCCGGCTGCTTTGAGCTGGTTCTGGGTGCCCCGGATGATGTCGAAATAGAACGGGTTGGTGACGTCGGGGACGAGCAGTGCGATGGCATTTGTGCGGCCCGAGCTGAGTCCGCGGGCTTGCGAGCTCGGCACATAGTTGAGCTCGGCCGCCACCTTTTCGATGCGTTCGCGTGTAGCCCTGTTAACGCGGTCGGGGTTGGAAAGTGCCCTGGAGACGGTGGATGTTGCCACCCCCGCCAACGCGGCGACATCCCGGATGGTGGGTGCGGATCCCCGTGCGTTTGTCTCAGCCATAAGAAGATTGCACCATCTCATGGCAACTTTTGGCAACCGCTTGCCGCACCCTTGCCAGCCTCATAGACTCGATGCCGAAGCCCCTGTGACGTAGAGCACTAACGGGCTGTGTAACCAAGGAGGAAACAATGAGGTTTGCACCATCAGCCAAGCTTGCCGCCGTCGCTCTGACTGCTGCCCTGGCACTGACAGCGTGTGGGGGGAGCAGCAGCAACACATCGGCCAGCTCCGGGGGTGCCGTCGACGGAGCAGGCAAGACACTGAATGTCCTGACCGGCGTCAACAACCAATATCCGGAGGAGCAGAAGAAGTGGCAGAGCGACATCGCCGCCAAGTTCAAAGCAAAGACCGGCGCGGAGGTGAAGTTCGAGACCTTCGCCTCAGCCAACGATGAACTGACCCGCATCCAAACTTCCGTTGTTTCCGGCCAAGGCCCCGACGTCTATACCCTGGGCACCACCTTCACTCCCACGGCCTACGCCACAAAAGCCTTCGTGACACTTTCCGACGACGATTGGAAGAAGGTAGGCGGGAAGGACCGCTTCAACCCGGCCGCCTTGGGCATCTCGGGTCCTGACTCCGAGCACCAGGCCGGCATCCCGTTTGTCAGCCGCCCATTCGTTATGGCGTACAACAAGGACCTCCTGGCCGCCGCAGGCATCGAGAAGCCGGCCACTACGTGGGACGAACTCGCCGAGCAGGCCAAGAAGATGACCAACGCCGGCGCGGGAACCTATGGCCTGGCAACGGGCTATAAGGACAACTTCGATCCCTGGAAGTTCATCTGGGCCATGTCAGTGCAGGCAGGCAACCCGCTGGTGGACGGCGACAAGCTGAAGATGGATGACCCAACTGTCAAGAAGGCCTACGAAACCTACTTCGGCTGGCTCACCAAGGACAAGGTGGTGGATCCGGCAGCGATCGGCTGGAGCAACAGCAACGCGGTGGCAGCGTTCGCGTCCGGCAAGGCCGGATACCTGATGATGACCACGTCCAGCTCCATTCCCACCTTGGACAAGTCAGCCATTGCCGGTAAGTACGCCTACTCCCTCATGCCCACCACGGCTCCAGGCGAATCTTCCCCCAAGGGCGACGGCGACAAGGCCGCGAGCATCCTTTCGGGCGACAACGTAGTGGTTGCCGACTACTCCCAGCAGAAGGACCTGGCGTTCGCCTACGTCGAGCTGATTACGTCCAAGGACGAGCAGCTGAACTACCAGAAGATCTTCGGCGAGCTTCCCGCAAACGCCGAGGCGCTCGCCTCCCTGACCGACCCGAAGCTGCAACCCATCGCCGATGCTGCCGGCAAGTCGAAGGCAACTCCGTTCACCGGTGCCTGGGGCGACATCCAGCTGGGCCTCCTGAACGTCACCGTCCAGTCCATTCCGGACCTGGCCAAGGGAACCGTTGACGAGAGCGCCCTGGAATCCCGGCTGAAGGACGCACAGTCCAAGGGCCAGGCTTCCCTCGACCGGGCTGCGAAGTCCTAGGCAGGGTCTCCCATGTCGACTGATTCCTTCAGGGAAATGAAATCCGTGTCCGGTCCGGCTGCCCACGGGCAGCTGGCCCGGTCCGGGCCGACAGAACCAGCGCTCGACGCCGGTGCCTCACCGACCGCGGGCACAGGAACCCTCCAGCCGACGGGCGGTGGCCGGAAACCTGTCCGCCGCAAGGGCCTGAGTGAGCGGAACCGTCCACTGTGGATGCTGATCCCCGGCGGCATCCTGATGTTCATCATCATCGTGGTCCCGCTGTTCCTGGGGATCTACATGTCGGCGCTCAATCTCGACCAGTATTCGCTGCGCAAGTGGGTCAGTGCACCGTTCATAGGTGTCGAAAACTTTGTGGAGGCCCTGACCGATTCGCCGCTGCTCCACTCGGTGTGGCTGAGCGTCAGCTATTCGCTGATCGCCATGGTGATCACCCTGCCGTTGGGCATCGCCGCTGCCGTCGCTACGCAGAATGCCTTCAAAGGCCGCGCGCTGGTCCGCTCGATTTTCCTGATCCCGTACGTTCTTCCATCCTTCGTGGTGGCGACCGTATGGCGGACCATGTTCCAGCCCGACGGCGTCGTCAACTCGGCCCTGGGTGTGTTCGGCGTGGACGGTGGGTTGTGGCTCAACGGACCGCAAACATACTGGACGCTGATTTTGGTCCAGATCTGGGCTTCCTGGCCGTTCATCTACCTGCTGGCACTTTCCGGTCTGCAATCCGTGGACCACGAAGTCCATGAAGCTTCGGCTTTGGACGGCGCGCTGTGGTGGAACAAGCTGCGGTACGTCATCTTCCCGTACCTCAAGGGTCCGCTGTCGCTGGCTTTCCTGATCGGGATGCTGCACCACATCAACAACTTCACGCTACCGTTCGTGCTCTTCGGCGTTCCGGCACCGTCCGACGTCGAAGTGCTTCCGATCCTCACCTACGTCACCAGCTTCCAGAGCTTCCGCTTCGGCCTCAGCGCCGCCATGGCGTTTGTGTCCCTGGTGTTGATCGCCATCCCACTGTTCATCTACCTGCGCGCCGTCAAGCTGGACGACGCCGAGACGCCGGGAGGCAAGAAGTGAGCGCATCAACCACCTCGGTCCGCGGCACGTCCAGCGGGGACAAGACGGGAACCACGTTCCGGCCAGGGTCCAAGCGGCAGCACGAAGTAACCCGTCTCTTGCCGGGCCCGATGCTGGCGATCATCCTCACCGTGCTCAGCGCGATCGTGCTGATCCCGGTGGCGTACATCTTCCTGGCCTCAGTGAACTCCGACATCGGGGTTGCCAACGGCGAATTCTGGCCATCCAGCTTCTCCTTGGAGAACTACACCAAGATCTGGTCCAGCGTGGGCCTGGCGAAGGGCCTCACCAACAGCGTCCTGGTAGCAGGGGCAACAGCGGTGGTTTCAGCCGCGATGTCGATTTCCATTGCCTACGTCCTGGTCCGCTACCAATTCCGCGGCCGACTCACGATCCTCCGGGGCCTCCTTGCCCTGCAGTCAGTGCCGGGTACCCTGATGGTCCTTCCGGTGTTCGTGCTCTTCTCCTCGGCGGCCAGCTACCTCGGCATCCAGGTGATCGGCACGCAGTGGGGCCTCTTCATTACCTACCTGACGTTCGCAATGCCCTTCTCCACCTGGGTGATGGTCACCTATCTCCGCGGCCTTCCGCGTGAATTGGAAGAGGCTGCAAGGATCGACGGCGCCAGCAACCTGGGCGTCCTGGTCCGGATCATCCTGCCGCTCAGCTGGCCCGGAATCGTGGTCTCGGGAATCTTCGCGTTCCTGCTGGGCTGGAACGACGTCCTGTTTGCCTCGGTGATGACCCGGCCCGAAAGCCAGACCGCAGCCGTAGCACTCCAGATCTTCGGAGCTTCCCAGGAGGGTGGAGCCATTCCCCTGTACGGCCAAATGATGGCGGCCTCGCTTGTTTGTGCGGCACCCGTGGTGATTCTCTACCTGATTTTCCAACGTTACCTAGTGGGCGGCCTGACCGCCGGAGGAGTTAAGTAGCAATGACCGGTCAAGCAACAGTACAGTGGACGCTTTCGGGCTTCGGAGACGAAATCGACGACGATCCTGTTCTCCAGATCGCGGTGCTCCAGGCCCTTGGCGCCAACCACATAGAAGTCCGCAGTGCATGGGGAACCAACATCGTGGACCTTACGTCCGAACAGTTGGCCGAACTCAAGAAGCTCCTGGACGCCGCCGGCATGGGGGTTTCGGCCATCGCTTCGCCTATCGGCAAAGTGGATGTCACACTGCCGGTGGAACACGAGGTTGAGCGCCTCCGCCGGGCAGCCAACGCAGCCCAGGTCCTCGGCTCGCGCTACATCCGCATCTTCTCCTTCTACTACGGCGAAGGTGTGGCTGTGGAGAGCATCCGGGACGATGTCATCGAGCGGATGCGGGCCTTGGCCGACGTCGCAGAAGAGTCCGGAGTGGTCCTCCTCCACGAGAACGAGAAAGACATCTTCGGGGACACCCCGGACCGCGTGCTGGACATCATCGAGTCCGTGAATTCACCGGCCCTGAAAGTCGCGTGGGATCCGGCCAACTTCGTCCAGGTGGGCGTGAAGCCCTTCGACGAAGGCTACGCCAAACTCCGTCCCCACCTCGAGTACCTGCAGGTCAAGGACGCACGGTTCGCCGACGCCGTCGTGGTTCCTGCCGGAGAAGGCGACGGCGATCTGCTCCGCACGGTAGAGGCGTTGAAAGCCGACGGCTTCGAAGGATTCGCAAGCCTCGAACCGCATCTGGCCGGAGCCCATGGCCTGGGCGGCTTTTCCGGGCCGACCGCTTTCGGGATGGCAGCCCGTGCCTTTGCCAAAGTCGTCAACGAAGCAGGAGTGGAAACCAAGTGAGCACCGAAGCCTCCAACCCCATCATCAACGTCGCCATTGCCGGTTGCGGCACCATTGGGCGCACCCACGCGGCATCCGTTGCCGAGATCGCCGACCTGCAGGTGACGGCACTGGTGGATGAGATCACCGAAGCGGCAGATGCCCTGGCCCAGCACATCGAAGACCAAGGCGCCGCCCGGCCAGCCACCTTCCGGAGCCTGGAAGAAGCGTTCGCCGGTGCCGACGTCGATCTTGTCATCATTGCTACCCCCAGCGGCCTGCACATCGAGCAGGCGCTGGCGGTACTGAACGCGGGCAAGCACGTGGTGATCGAAAAGCCTCTGGACGTGAACCTCAACCGCACCGACGAGATCCTCTCCGCAGCCAAAGCAGCAGAAGAGAAGGGCCTGGTGGCAAGTGTCATCAGCCAGCACCGCTTCGATCCCGCGTCCATTGTGGTGGACGAAGCCCGCCGCGCCGGCCGCTTTGGCCGGTTGACATCCGCCATCGCGTCCGTGAGCTGGTACCGCAGCCAGGGCTATTACGACTCCGGGGCCTGGCGTGGCACGTGGGCCATGGACGGCGGCGGTGCAGTGATGAACCAGGGCGTCCACACCGTGGATCTCCTGCTGTGGTTCCTGGGCACACCTGTGGAAATCAGCGCCAAAACGGCCCTTCTGGCGCACACGGGCGTTGAAGTGGAGGACACCGCAGTAGCTACTGTCACGTTCGAATCCGGGGCCCTCGCCGTACTCCACGCCACCACGGCCGCCTATCCGGGACTCAGCGTCAGGCTGCAGGTCATGGGCAGCCAGGGATCAGCCGTGATCGACAGCGACAACCTCCAGTTCTTCCACGCTGCGGCCTCGGAGGAAGAGACGCAAAGCGGGCCGATGGGGATGCCCGGTGCCAGCAACACGGCCGAGGAGGAACTGGCCAGGTTCGCTGATCCGGCACCGCAATCGAATCTGGACCCCACTCTCTATCCTGCCGGGCACATCCGCCAGTACCGCGACGTCGTGGACGCCATCCGGAACGGCCGGCGTGCAGGGGTCACCATCGAGGACGCCGTGCGGGCGCTGGCCACCGTGCGGGCGCTGTACGTTTCCGCCACGCTCGGCCGCCCCGTCCTCATTGCCGACGTGGTTGCGGGCAAATACAACGACGTTGAGGTGCGAACCGGCAACGGCCACTTCGAGGAGGTCTCCGCATGAAATTCTCGGTCTTCACGGCCTCGACGCCGGAATGGACGCCGCAGGAAGCCGCCACCGAACTTGCAGCACAGGGTTGGGACGGCGTCGAATGGCGGGTCACTGACCAGGCCGATTCGCCGGAGCCCGGTTTCTGGGCGGGAAACAAGGCCACTTGGCCCATGACCGGTCTTGAGGATTCACTGCCGGAGATCGCCAGGATCACCGCGGAGGCAGGCCTGGAATACTCCGGCCTTGGCGGTTACGCCCGCTGCGACAACCACGACGACGTCGAGCGCGTCCTCGCCGCCACGGCCGCCTTGGGTGCCCGCCAAGTCAGGGTCAACGTCCTGCCGCTGGGCAACTCCACCATGGGAGGCGGCGAGCCGAGCGGCCTGTCCTACCCGGAGTTGTTTGCCGCTACCCGCGAACACTACGAGTGGGTAGCCGCACGCGCCGCCCACCACGGAGTCAAAGCACTTGTGGAGCTGCACCACGGGACGGTGACGGCGTCTGCTTCATCGGCCCGCCGCCTTTTGGAAGGCCTTGATCCCCGGCACGTCGGGGTCATCCATGACCTGGGAAACCTGCTGATCGAAGGCTGGGAATCTCCGTTGCCGGCCCTTGAATTGCTGGGGCCGTACCTGTCACACATCCATGTGAAGAACGCGCGCTGGGTTCAGGCCACGGAGCGCGACGAGTCCGGAGCCGCAGTGTGGGTCAACGAGTGGGCGCCCCTGGCTGAAGGGCAGGGGAGCGTCCTGGCGTACTTCAAAGCCCTGGCACAGGTGGGCTACGACGATTGGGTCACCGTGGAGGACTTCTCCACGGACGTTCCCCTGGCCGGACGCACCGCCGGAAACCTTCAGTACTTGCGGCGGGTGGCAGTGCTTGCGGGACTGTCAGTTCCTGCCGGTGCCGACCTCTCCGCCGGTTCCATCCCGAAAGGCTGACTCCATGTCCCAGTCCCTCGCCACCCACCCGGACCGCCTGTTGCCTGCGGATCCGGGGACGCGAAGCATCGCACGCTCCCTGCTGGAGCGGGTCCAGGACCTGCCCATCATTTCTCCGCACGGCCATGTGGATGCGGCAGTGATCGAACAGAACACGCCGTTCCCGGATCCCGCGGCGTTGCTGGTGACACCGGACCATTACGTCACCCGGCTGATCCACGCGTCCGGCGTTCCGCTGGAGAACCTCCAGCCCCAGGCGGGAGCGCGCAGCATCTGGCGATCCTTCTGCGAGGCGTGGCCCTTGTTCGACGGCACGGCGTCCGGTTACTGGCTCCGGACCCAGTTCGAGTCGGTGTTCGGGTGGCAGGGGGAACTGTCCCCGGAGAACGCGGACGCCAGCTTCGATGCCATTTCAGCCAAGCTCGCGGAGCCTGGTTTCCGCCCCCGCGAGCTCTTCAAGGACTTCAACATCGAGGTCCTGGCCACCACGGACGATCCTTTGGACAGCCTGGACAGCCACCGTGTTTTGGCCGCTGACCCGTCGTTCCACGGCCGCGTGCTGCCCACCTTCCGCCCGGACGCGTACATCAACATTGCGCATCCGGCGTGGCAAGCCAACGTGGAACGGCTCATCGCAGAAGCGTCCGACGGCGGCACCGGCTACCGCGGTTATCTCACCGCCCTGGAGAATCGCCGCCGGTACTTCGTGGACCACGGGGCAGTATCGGCAGACCACGGTGTGAGGACCCCTGCAACCCTGAAACTGGACGAGGCAGAGGCCGAGGCACTGTTCAACAAGGCCCGCTCCGGACAAGCGAACGCCCAGGACCGCGACGCATTCGAAGCCCACATGATGTACCAGATGGCCAGGATGTCCGTGGAAGATGGGCTGGTAATGACCATCCACCCGGGCTCGTACCGGAACCACCACCAGCCAACGTTCGAAGCCTACGGCGCGGACACCGGACACGACATTCCGGTGGCTACGAACTACACCGAGGCAGTCCGGCCGTTGCTGCAGGATTTCGGCACGGCCAAGGACTTCCACCTGGTGCTCTTCACCCTGGACGAGACCGTCTTCTCCCGGGAACTCGCGCCACTTGCCGGGTTCTACCCCTCGGTCTACATCGGGGCCCCGTGGTGGTTCCTGGACGCACCGGACGCCATGCTCCGATTCCGCTCGGCCGTCACAGAGACGGCTGGTTTCTCCCGCTCTTCCGGATTCATCGACGACACCCGCGCCTTTTGCTCCATCCCGGCACGCCATGATGCCTCGCGCCGGATAGAAGCCTCGTTCCTGGCCCGGCTCGTTGCCGAGCACCGCATCAGCGAGGACCGCGCGCACGAGCTGATTGTCGACGTCGTCGATTCTTCCCCGCGAAGGGTCTTCAAACTGTGAGTGCCCAGCAGCTGCCCCCCCGGCTCACCCGGGCCATCGCGTTCCCGGGGCAGGCCGCGCCCCCGGTCCGGATGGTGCACTTGGGCCTGGGGGCGTTCCACCGCTCGCACCAGGCCTGGTACACCCACCACGCCGGGGACGCAGCCGAATGGGGAATCGCCGCCTTTACGGGACGCAGCCCCGGCGCCGCGGAGATCCTGGCGGAACAGGACGGCGTGTTCACAGTGGTGGAGCGGTCGGGCGCGGGAGACAGCTTCGAGGTCATCGGCAGCGTTGTGGAGGCCGTGGACGGGGCCGACGTTCAGCGGCTCGCTGAGCTCGTGGCCGCCCCGGGGACGGCGGTGGTCACGCTGACCATCACGGAAGCCGCGTACGCAGCGACCGGAGATGGAACGCCTCTTGCCCGTCTGGTCACCGCGCTCGCAGCCCGCAAGAACGCCGACGCCGGGCCCATCGCCGTCGTGAGTTGCGACAATCTTGCCGGGAACGGAACGGTGGCCCGGACGGCGGTGGAGACAATTGCGGACGCAGCTGATCCGGCGCTCGGCGAGTGGATCCGCGCCAAGGTGAGTTTCGTGAGCACCTCCGTGGACCGGATTACGCCGCGGACCACGCCCGATGACCTTGCGGAGGTGAGCGAACAGTGCGGGTACCGGGACGAGTCCGCGGTGGTGGCCGAACCGTTCAGCAACTGGATCCTGAGCGGTGATTTTCCGGGCGGGCGTCCCCGTTGGGAGGATGCCGGCGCCATCTTCGTGGACGACATCGAGCCCTACGAGAACCGCAAACTCTGGCTCCTCAACGGAGCCCACTCCATCCTCGCCTACGCCGGTCTGGTCCGCGGCCACTCGACTGTGGCAGAAGCACTGTCCGACGACGTCTGCCGGGCCGCCGTGGAGGCCTTTTGGGACGAGGCTTCCCGCCATCTGCCCGGCGAAGGCCTGGACATTCCCGGCTACCGGCAGGCCTTGCTGGAACGGTTCGGCAATTCGCGGATTGCCCATCACTTGACCCAGATAGCCATGGACGGAACCACCAAGCTACGCATGCGCGCGCTGCCCGTACTGGCCGCCGAACGCGCCCAAGGCCGTTCCGGAGAAGGCGCTGCCCGCATGATCGCAGCCTGGCTCGCCTACGTGTGCGCCACCGATGGGTTCCAGGACCCGCTGGCCGACGACATCCGGACCGCAAAAACGCACGACGGCGAACAACGCACCGCTGCGCTGTTGGCGCTCATCAGCCCGGGGCTTGCCGGGGACAGTGCCCTGCTCTCCCTTATTCACCGGCAGCAAGAAGCTATTGCCGCTGCACGCACCCACGCCTAAAACCTTGGAAGTAGACCCTTGGAAGGAAGCCACACCATGAAAATCATTGCCGCTGAGGTCTTCGTGACCAGCCCGTCCCGCAACTTCGTCACCCTGCGCATCACCACGGAGGACGGTGTGACGGGCATCGGCGACGCGACGCTCAACGGCCGCGAACTAGCTGTGGCTGCCTATCTCAAGGAGCATGTGGCCCAACTGCTCATCGGCAAGGATCCGCACCGGATCGAGGACACCTGGCAGTTCCTCTACCGTTCCTCGTACTGGCGTCGGGGCCCGGTCACCATGGCTGCCATTGCCGCCGTCGACATGGCTTTATGGGACATCAAGGGCAAGGTGGCCGGGCTGCCGGTCTACCAGTTGTTGGGTGGCGCTTCGCGGAACGGCCTGCGTGCCTATGGCCACGCTTCGGGTGCTGACATTCCGTCCCTCTTTGACTCCGTTCGTGAGCACCTGGAACTGGGCTACAAGTCCATCCGCATCCAGACGGCGATTCCCGGCATCAAGGCCGTGTACGGGGTTGCCGCCCAGGCCCAGGCCTCGGGCGAGCGGTACGACTACGAGCCTGCCGGCCGCGGCACCTTCCCCCTCGAAGAGGACTGGGACACCCGCGCCTACCTCCGGCACCTGCCCACCGTTTTCGAGGCTGTGCGCAATGAATTTGGCCCCGAAATCCCGCTGCTTCACGACGGCCACCACCGCATGACCCCCATCCAGGCCGCCAAGCTCGGCAAGGCCCTGGAACCCTACGATCTCTTCTGGTTGGAGGACTGCACCCCGGCCGAGAACCAGGAGGGCCTGCGCCTGGTCCGGCAGCACACCACCACGCCGCTGGCCATCGGCGAAATCTTCAACACGGTGTTCGACTTCCAGACCCTCATCAAGGAACAACTGATCGACTACGTCCGTGCAGCGTCCACGCACTTTGGGGGTATCAGTCCGCTGAAGAAGGTCATGGACTTCGCCGCGCAGTACCAGATCAAATCCGGCTTCCACGGACCCACGGATATTTCCCCGGTGGGCTTCGCAGCCCAGCTGCACGTCGGCCTGGCCATCCATAACTACGGCATCCAGGAATACATGCAGCACTCGGACAAGACCAACGAGGTCTTCCAGCAGTCCATGACGTTCAAGGACGGCTACCTGCACCCGGGCGACAACCCGGGCATCGGCGTCGAATTCAACGAGGAAGCAGCAGCGGCGTTCCCGTACCAGCAGGCCTACTTGCCGTACAACCGCCTCGTGGATGGTACCGTCCATGACTGGTAAAGCGGGCATGGCTGCTATCCGCCACATTGTGGTGATGGGCGTGGCGGGGTGCGGCAAGAGCACTGTTGGCGCCGCCCTCGCCGGGCGGCTCGGCGCGGAATTTCTCGACGGCGATTCGCTGCACCCGCAGTCGAACATCGACAAGATGGCTGCGGGTACTCCCCTGAACGACGACGACCGGGCACCTTGGCTGGCCGAGATCGGCAGGCGATTTCCGGCGTCGGACGCTTCCTTGGTGATCGCGTGCAGCGCGCTCAAGCGCTCCTACCGGGACATCATCCGCAACGGCGACCCGTCCGTGGTGTTCGTGCACCTGCAGGGGACGCGCGAACTGCTGGACGCCCGCATGAAGGCGCGGCCCGGACACTTCATGCCGGCTTCGTTGCTGGACTCCCAACTGGCCACACTGGAACCGTTGCAGCAGGATGAGGCGGGGATTGCGGTGGACATCAGCACGTCAGTGGAGGACATCGTGGACCAGGTTGAAACTGCCCTCGGGGAAGCCCTGCTCCAAGCCTGAGGCCCCGATAGCCCGGCGCTGCCACCACGGCGGTGCCGGGCTTTTCTGCGTTCCGGGGAGAGGCCCGGGTTATTGTGAACGCTAACAACGTTGTAAAGCAAGACTCGGGGAAGTGGTGTTCAGTCGCAACCAATTTGTGATCCACTGCACTTGACCGCTCAGGTTGTTAGCGTTCACAATGGCATTCGCAATACGTTTTCACTGGCTTGTGCAGCCCCCAGCACGCAGGCCGGATCCAGCTTCACCGTGCCGGACGCGCAGATGCTCCGGCTGCATCAGAGTTCGCGGCATTGTTGCCGCTGAAGGAGAGCATCGTGAGATTGAAAAAACTCCTGGGCGCCGTAGCGGTTGTCCTTACCTTGACCGTCGGGGCCACAGGCTGCGGCAGCCGTGGAGGCGCGGCGGAGTCTTCCAGCAGCGCCAACCCGAGTGATTCGCTGGTAGGCATTTCCATGCCGACCCAGACGTCCGAGCGCTGGATCGCCGACGGTGCCAACGTTGAGAAATCCCTCAAGGACCTGGGCTACAAGACGGACCTGCAGTTCGCCAACGACGACATTCCCACGCAGGTTTCCCAGATTGAGAACATGCTGACCAAGGGTGCCAAAGCACTCATCATCGCCGCAATCGACGGCACCACGTTGACCGACGTCCTGGCCAAGGCCAAGGAACAGAACGTCAAGGTCATCGCTTACGACCGCCTGATCAACGGAACGCCGAATGTGGACTACTACACCACATTCGACAACTACACCGTGGGCGTCCAGCAGGCCACCTCGCTGTTGACCGGCCTTGGCCTCGTTGACGCGAGCGGCAAGAAGGTAGATGGCAAGGGTCCGTTCAACGTCGAATTGTTCGCCGGCAGCCCGGACGACAACAACGCCAACTTCTTCTGGACCGGCGCCATGGATACCCTCAAGCCGTACCTTGACGCAGGCACCCTGAAGGTCCCCAGCGGCCAGACCAAGTTCGAGCAGGCAGCCATCCTCCGCTGGCAGGCACCCGTAGCCCAGAAGCGCATGGAAGACATCCTCACCTCCGCTTACAGCTCCGGCACCAAGCTCGACGGCGTGCTGTCCCCTTATGACGGCCTGTCCATCGGCATCATCTCCGCGCTGACCAGCACCGGCGGCTACTCCACCGGCAAGCTCCCCGTAGTAACCGGCCAGGATGCAGAGAAGGGCTCCGTAAAGTCCATCATCGCCGGCGAGCAGTACTCCACCATCTTCAAGGACACCCGCCAGCTGGGCGCCCAGGCCGTGAAAATGGTAGATGCCGTGCTGAAGGGCAACGAGCCTGAAACCAACGACACCAAGACCTACAACAACAAGGTCAAGGTTGTCCCGGCCTACCTCCTGAAGTCCGTCATCATCACCAAGGACAACTACAAGAAGGAACTCATCGACTCGGGCTACTACAAGGAATCCGACGTCAAGTAGCCACGTCCCAGGCTGTGGCCCCGCTGCAATGTGTTTGCAGTGCACAGTGTTGCAGTGCGCAGCGTTGCAGTGCGCAGCGCGGCGGGGCCACAGCATCCCCAGAGCCTGCCGAGTCCTCGGCCCGGCACAGTTTCAACCAGTCAGCGGGAATTGACGATGAACGTACCCATTCTTCAAATGCGAGGAATCACCAAGACCTTCCCCGGCGTAAAAGCCCTTCAGGACGTCACCCTGGACGTCAACCGAGGTGAGGTTCACGCCATTTGCGGTGAGAACGGAGCCGGGAAGTCCACCCTCATGAAGGTGTTGTCCGGTGTTTACGCCCACAACACCTTCGACGGCGACATCCTCTTCGAGAACGAACCCTGCGAATTTTCGGACATCACGGACAGCGAAAAGCGTGGCATCGTGATCATCCACCAGGAGCTCGCCCTGAGCCCGTACCTGTCTATCGCCGAAAACATCTACCTGGGCAACGAGCAAGCCAGGAACGGGTGGGTGGACTGGCGCAAGACCAACCTGGAAGCCGCCAAGCTGCTGGCCCGGGTGGGCCTCAGCGAGAATCCCGTAACGCCCATCCAGCACATCAGCGTGGGCAAGCAGCAACTCGTGGAGATTGCCAAGGCACTCTCCAAAGAAGTGAAGCTGCTCATCCTGGATGAGCCCACGGCAGCCCTGAACGACGAAGACTCAGACCACCTCCTGGACCTCATCCTGCACTTGAAGGGCCAGGGCGTCACCAGCATCATCATCAGCCACAAGCTCAACGAGATCCGCAAAGTCGCCGACGCCGTCACGATCATCCGCGATGGCAAGTCGATCGAGACGCTGCGCCTGGACCAAGGGCAGATCACCCAGGAACGCATCATCCGCGGCATGGTGGGACGCGACCTTGAAAGCCTCTATCCGGACCGGAACCCCAATATTGGCGAAGAAGTCCTCCGCATCGAGGACTGGACGGTCCAGCACCCGCAGGACCACTCCCGGACCGTGGTCAGCAACGCCAACCTGAAGGTGCACAAGGGCGAGGTTGTGGGCCTTGCCGGACTCATGGGCGCCGGCCGCACCGAGCTCGCCATGAGCGTTTTCGGCCGGACCTATGGCCGTGCCGTTTCCGGCAAGGTCTACAAGTACGGCCAGGAGATCAACACCTCCACTGTTTCCGATGCGATCGATCACGGCATTGCCTACGCAACCGAGGACCGGAAACACTACGGCCTGAACCTGATCGAGGACATTCAGCGGAACATCTCAATGGCCGCCCTTAACAAGCTGGCCAAACGCGGCTGGGTGGACGGCAACAAGGAAACCACGGTGGCCAACCACTACCGGAAGAGCATGAACATCAAGGCTCCCTCGGTCGCTGCCATCACCGGCAAGCTCTCGGGCGGAAACCAGCAAAAAGTGGTGCTCAGCAAATGGATGTTCTCCGATCCCGATGTCCTGATCCTGGATGAGCCCACGCGTGGGATCGACGTCGGCGCCAAGTTCGAGATCTACACGATCATCAATGAGTTGGCGGCTTCGGGGAAGGCGGTCATTGTGATTTCCTCCGAGCTCCCGGAACTCCTGGGCATCTGCGACCGGATCTACACGCTCTCCGCGGGACGCATCACCGGCGAGGTCCCGATCGCCGAAGCCACCCAGGAAACCCTCATGCACTACATGACTCAAGAGAAGGAATAGCCACCATGTCCGCCCTACGAGAATCCCTTGGCTTCCTGACAAGCCGCCTCCGCCAGGTTGGCATCTTCGTCGCCCTGATCCTGATCGTCATCCTCTTCCAGGTCCTGACCAATGGCATCCTGCTTGAACCGCAGAACGTCACCAACCTGGTGGTCCAGAACAGCTACATCCTGATCCTTGCCATAGGCATGGTCATGGTCATCATCGCCGGCCACATCGACCTCTCCGTTGGGTCCATCGCCGGGTTCATTGGCGCCGTGGCCGGTGTGATGATCGTGCATTGGGGCTGGGCCTGGTGGCTCGCCATCCCGGCTTGCCTCTTGGTGGGTGCCCTGGTGGGTGCCTGGCAGGGGTATTGGATCGCCTACGTCGGTATCCCCGCCTTCATCGTCACCCTGGCGGGCATGCTGATCTTCCGCGGATTGACCCTCATCACCCTCAAGAACCAGCAGATCACCCCGTTCCCGAACGAACTGCGGGCCCTCGGTGGCGGCTTCCTGCCGGACATCTCCGGTGGCACCTCCGTCCTTGAATGGTTGACGGTGATCCTGGGTGTTGGCGGCACGGCAGCCATCCTCTTCCAGGCCTTGAAGGAGCGCCGGGTCCGCCGCAAGTTCAACCTCGAGAATGAACCGATGGCATGGTTCGCCGTCAAGAACGGCTTCATCGCGATCCTGATGCTGATCATCACCTTCCTGCTGGCCAGCTACCGCGGAACCCCGATTGTGCTGATCGTCCTGGCAGTCCTGGTGATCCTGTACTCGGCACTGATGAACAACAGCATTTTCGGCCGCCACACGTACGCCATTGGTGGCAACCTTCACGCCGCAGAACTTTCCGGCATCAAGACCAAGAAGGTCACCTTCCGGCTCTTCGTCAACATGGGCGTCCTTGCCGCGCTGGCGGGCCTGGTGTTCACTGCCCGCTTGAACTCGGCACAGCCTGCCGGTGGTACCGGCTTTGAGTTGGATTCCATTGCGGCAGCCTTCATCGGTGGCGCAGCGGTCCAGGGCGGTATCGGCACCGTGGCTGGCGCCATGATCGGTGGCCTGATCATGGGCGTCCTGAACAACGGTATGTCCATCCTTGGACTTGGCACGGACTACCAGCAGCTCATCAAGGGACTGGTGCTCCTGCTCGCCGTCGGGTTCGATATCTTCAACAAGAACCGGACCGGCGCCGGCGGAGGTTCCTCCATGGGCCGCCGTTTCAAGTGGAAGACGACGCCGCCGGCAACCGAGGCGGCTCCGGCCGCCAAAACGGAACCTGTGGGCGCCGACGCGAAGTAGCATCCGATGCCTCGCGGCGAACAGCCGCCCTCAGTGCGGCCCCGGGTACTGCCCGGGGCCGCACCCGACTCAGCCACCAGGCCTCCTGTCATGGGAGACGTCGCAAAAATGGCCGGCGTCTCGCATCAAACGGTTTCCCGCGTCCTGAACGACCACCCAAACGTCAGCAACAGCACCCGGGAACGGGTAGAGGCGGCGATAGCCAGCCTGGGCTATCGCCGGAACACGGCGGCGCGAAGCCTGGTGACCCGTCGCTCGAGGACCATCGGTGTCCTTGCTTGCGAAACGGGCCAGTTCGGACCGGCAAACACCCTTTTGGGCGTTGAACAGGCCGGAAGGGAAGCGGGGTACTTCGTCAGCATCGCCAACCTGCGTGAAGTGACCAGCGAGAGCATCAACGACGCCATGGGCCATTTCCGCAGCCAATCAGTGGATGGCATCGTCATCCTGGTTCCGCATCCGGATGTCCTCGCGGCCCTGCGCGACGTCTCAGTTCCCGTGCCGATCGTGGCCGTGGGCGCAGGTGCGGGAAACCAGCTCACAGGAGCTTCCCTGAACCAGCGTTTGGGTGCGCGGCTTGCCGTGGAGCACTTGATCGGGCTGGGGCATCGCAGCATCGCCCACATCTCCGGGCCAACGCACTGGATCGACGCAGCGGAACGCATCGAGGGCTGGCGGGAGGCGCTGGACACCGCCGGTCTTGAAGCCAAAGTCCTGCTCCAAGGCGCGTGGGATGCCGCATCCGGTTACCGGGCCGGACTGGAACTCCTCGGGCATGACTCCGTCACCGCCGTCTTCGTGGCGAACGACCAAATGGCCGTCGGCGTCCTCCGTGCCGTCCAGGAGGCCGGGCGCCAAGTGCCTGGCGACATCAGCATTGTGGGTTATGACGACCAGCCGGAGGCCGAGTTCTTCATGCCGCCGCTGACCACCATCAAACAGGACTTCGAAGAACTCGGGCGCAAGTGCATGGAAGAGGTGCTGCACCAGTTGGAAGGGCAGGCCGGAACGGGGGACCAGATCGTGAATCCGCGCCTGGTCATCCGGGCCACCACGGCGGAGCCCGCACACTAACGCCAGCACACTAAACCCCAGCACACTAAACTAAGAGCCATGACTTCCTCGCCTGACACCTCAGCTGCCCGCGCCCGCCTTCTTGAACTCATCAAAGAGCTGGCGGTGGTCCGCGGCAAGGTGATCCTTTCCAGCGGCAAGGAAGCGGACTACTACATCGACCTCCGCCGCATCACCCTGCACCACGAAGCCTCCAAGCTGGTGGGCCAGGTCATGCTCGCAATGATCGACGACGCCGGTGTCCAGGTTGAGTGCGCGGGCGGTCTCACCATGGGTGCCGACCCCGTCGGTACCGCTGTGATGCACGCAGCTGCCGACGCCGGCCGTGCAGTGGACGCCTTCGTCGTCCGCAAGGCCCAGAAGTCCTACGGCATGGGCCGCCAGGTGGAAGGTCCTTCAGTGGAAGGCCGAAACGTAGTGGTCCTCGAGGACACGTCCACCACCGGCGGGTCCGCGCTGACCGCCGTCGAAGGTGTCCGTAAGGCGGGCGGCAATGTGGTGGCCGTCGCTGTGATCGTGGACCGCAACACCGGTGCCAAAGAGAAGATCGAAGCCGAAACCGGCGTTCCCTACCTCTTCGCTTTCGGTAAGGATGAGCTGGGCCTCGACTAAGCCGGGCAGCACTCCCGACCATTGATGGTCCGGGGTTAACGTACTACAGTAGTACGTATCGGCCGTCCCGGAGGGAGCCTCCCATGAGGGTAAAGAACAGCGTCACCAGCCGGGAGTTTAACCACTCGTCCAGCGAGATCCTCCGCCAAGCCCGCGAGGGCGACGTGATTCCGGTGACCTACGGACGTGACGGAGACGTGGTGGCGTATGTCGTTCCGGCTTCCACCTTGAGAAATCGTGACGAGGTAGAAGCTGTCCATCGAGCTGTTACCGAGCACAGTCCTTCAGCGAGGGACGTGGTGATGGAATCGACGGTGACGTTCAATTCCGAGCACACCCTCAACGAGATGCGGGAGGGTGAGCGTTACTGATGCCGATCTTCAGTGCCGGCTGCTATCTGGACACGTCTTCACTGATCCGGCTTCTGACCCCGCAGCATCCTTCCCGTCAGGCGCTTGTGGATTATCTTGATCGGGAAGCCCTCTGGAACCAGCTGTGCACGAGCAAACTGACGCAGTTGGAAGCGACCCGGGTGGCAGTGAGGGACAGCAACCAGAACCTGGCCTCACAAGTGGATCTCTTTCTGAAGCAGATAACAGTGATGCCTATCTCGGACGATGTACTTGCGCGGGCCATGGAAATTCCGTTCCACGTTAAGTCCCTTGACGCCATTCACGTTGCTTCGGCAGCCGCCGCAACAGTAGTCATGACGTCCGACAAGAACATGGCAGACGTCCTGAACAAGCTCCAACAGCACGCGGAATTCTCAGGCCTGTACCGCTTTCGGGACATTGTCGGCTAGCTGCGAGAGCGCATCTTAAGGGCTTTGGCTGTGCGCAAACTGCGGGGATGTAAGGCAGCGCCCGCGAAGCCTATGCTTGCTGCGTGGACGTTCAAGTAGGGAAGCTCCCGGCGCCGCCGGAGGTGACTGGGAACCCTCCGGCGCCGGTGACTACTGAACCGGTAACTCCGGAGCCGGACAAGGCCGGGGATCCGGGCTCCTGGGCCCGGATCCTGCCTTATGCTGCCCGGCTCAAGAAAACATCCCGCCGTAATTTCCTCACCTATGCCGGCATTTCCGCAGCGCTCGCAGGGGATATGCTCTTCACCCGGCGGGTCCAGGCCGAGCGCCGGGCCACCAAGATCCTGCGGGTCCCGGATCCGTACTCGGACCTGTACTTTCCCAAAGCCAGCTGGATCCTCTTCCCCGGCTACAAAACCAGCTGGGAAGAAGCCCAGTGGATCCTCAACTCACTGCGTCCTGCCCTGCACCAACGCGGCCGCCTTGCCGCCGTCGGGTATTCCAACCTGGGCCTGGACGTGGACGAGATCGTCCGCGAAATCATCCTGCACGTCCGCGAGCTGGGACTGGAGAAGCTGTATTTCTACGGCCACAGTTTCGGCGGAATGCTCGCCACGCAGGTCGCTGCACGCCTGTTGGAACTCCACGGCGTGGAGACTCAGGTGATTGTCCTGGACTCGAGCCCGTTCAGTCGTGCGGATGTCCTTGACCAGAGCTGGTTCGACGGCGTGGTGTTCCTTTACGAGAATGGTTTCCGTATTCCGTCGGTGCTTCGCGGCGGTTATGAACTGGGGGAGCGCGTTGTCCACAAGGACGAGCGCACCTGGCGGCAGATCCTGGACCAAACCCTGGAGCAGCTTTCGCCCATTGCCCCGTCGAGTGTGCTGATCCAGACGGAGTCGGCCTACATCTACCACTTCGACGGGCTGCGGTTCATGGGCAAGATTGGCGGGGCGAAGATGGCCTTTATGGGCAACCCGCAAGATGGCACCGTGGACTACGAATCGGCGCGGGCAGGATGGAGCAAGGTTTTCGGAGACAACATGGCTCTGCCTACCCTCAGCACGGAAGGCGCCAGGCCCGCGCACGCGAGTCCCCAATGGAACGCCAGCGTGTACCGGCCGTTGCTGGAACGCGTCCAGGACGAACTGGCGCCCCTTCCACCGGAACCGGAGGAACCGGCGTACCGGGAGCCCAACGGCAGGGTCGTCAGGCCAGCCTAAGCGTCACCGGCGCACTTCAGCGCAGCGCTTCAACCTCGACGGCGGTCAGGCCCGCCTCTCGCAGGAAGCCGCCGACGTCGCCGAACTCCCTTGAGAAACCAGCCAGGAAATGCCGCATCGCGGCCTCCGGGGATTGCAGGATCATCAGGTCCGCACTGAAATATTCGGCCGGGGTGGACGGGACGCTGAGGCGCCACGTTTCGGCCATGACCTCAAGGACGTCCGGCAGGTTGGCCGTGGTTGCCGCATAATCCGCCACTACCTCGTCATCCGTCCCGCCGGCGGCAAGGAGTCCGATCGCGGAGATCACTCCGGTCCTGTCCTTACCCAACGAACAGTGCACCAGAGTGCGCTTGCCGCGTGCCACGGGTCGCAGGGCGTCGGCCACCCAGCCCGGACGGAGCCGGATCCAGCCCAAATACAGCTCCCCAAGATCCTCGGCAGTTTCCACGGCTTGGAGCGAACCGGCAATGGCGTTGGGGTCCAGCGGGTTGTTGATGAGTTCGACGGCGGGCGACGTTGCCGCGGCAGGTTCGCCGCCGCCGTCGTGAACCGTGTGGTCCTGAACCCCGCCGTCGTGAACCAACCACGGAACCAACGACCGCTCCAGGTCGCTGCGGAGGTCGACAATGGCCTGGATGCCGTGCTCCGCCAGGAAACCCGACGTCGCAGCGGCATCCAAACCGAACGGCTGGCTCCCCCTGAGGATCCGTCCTCCGGCGAGGGGACGCAGATTGAGCACAGCCATGATTGTTCCTTCTTAGATCTGGCTCTTGAGGTCGGCCACTGAATTCAGGATCTGGTTGGGCCGGAACGGGAAGGACACAATTTCCTCGCGCTGCGTGATTCCGCTGAGCACCAGGACCGTGTGCAGGCCCGCTTCCATGCCGGCAACGATGTCCGTGTCCATGCGGTCACCGATCATCGCCGTGGTTTCGGAGTGGGCATCGATCTGGTTCATGGCGGAGCGGAACATCATGGGGTTCGGCTTGCCCACAATGTAGGGTTCGCGGCCCGTGGCCTTGGTGATCATGGCTGCGATGGCACCCGTGGCGGGCATGGGGCCGTCCTTGGAGGGGCCGGTAGCATCCGGGTTGGTGGCGATGAAGCGGGCGCCGGCCAGGATGTGGCGGACCGCCATGGTGATCGCTTCGAAGGAGTACGTGCGGGTTTCACCGAGCACCACGAAGTCCGGTTCGGTGTCCGTCAGGATGAACCCGGCCTCGTGGAGTGCGGTTGTCAGGCCGGCCTCGCCGATGGTGTAGGCGCGGTTGCCCGAATCCGAGGACTGCACCTGGTCCTTGAGGAACTGGGCCGTGGCCAGCGCGGAGGTCCAGATGTTCTCTTCCGGAACTTCCAGGCCGGACGCGCGGAGACGGGCCGCGAGGTCCCGGGGAGTGAAGATGGAGTTGTTGGTCAGCACCAGGAAGCGCTTGGACGTATCCACCCAGCGCTGAATGAGTTCCGCGGCGCCAGGGATCGCCTGGTTTTCGTGGACGAGGACGCCGTCCATGTCCGTGAGCCAGCATTCGATCTCGTGGCCGTTCCGGTAAACCGATGCGGACGGGTGGGGCGTGGTTTCTTCTGCCATATTTGCCTCCGGCTGGGGTTGTTCATGCACTGCGTCCCAGTCTTTCATCATTCGGGGCGCTGGACATCCCGGGATTGCACATATGTGGGTAGTTCTGCCCATGTGGATAACGGTTTTGACTTGTACGCTCAGTAGCGGTCTGCACTACGCTTGTGGCGGCGTGGTAGAGGCCAGCACCGTGGGTCGGGGGATCGACACGGTGGGTATCACGTCGTCCCGCTTCAGCAGGTCCCTCGTTCCGGATCGACCACCGGGTGTGTCCGCAGGGATGTCCCGGTGCCCACAGCACGTGAAAGGGCCTTGTCATGAGCAACAACAACGGCGTACCGCAGCCTCCCTATAACCCGGACGGCGTGCCGCAGCCGCGCTATGACACCGGCAAGGACCAGTACCGCCAGTACCAGACGGGGCAGACGCAACCCATGTACCAGCCGGAGGCCCAGCAGGGGGACCCGGGCTACCCGGGCCAGCCGCAGCAAGGTCGGCCGCAGGACGCGCCGACGCAGGCTTTCCCTGCCCAGCGGAACCCCACGCAGGCTTTCCCCGCGCAGCCCCTCAACCACCCCGAGGGCGAGTTCGCCGAAACCGTCCATCGCTATCCGCAAGCGCAGCAGGGCCAGCCGGGCTACCCCGGCCAGCCGGGCTACCCGGGCCAGCCCGCCGGGCCCGGCCAGAACCCGGGCGACCACAACAAGAAGTCCCTGTTCCTCATCCTCGGTGGTGTCGCCGTCGTCGTGGTTATTGCGCTGGTTGTGGCGTTCACCTGGCTTATTCCGTCGATGACCAAGCCGACGGCCGTGGAGTCCCCATCGCCGTCGGTGACGTCCTCGGACGAGGCGTCGGACGCGGCCGCTGAGCCTTCGGCAGAGGCGGAGCCGTCGGGTGGGTCCTCGGCCTCCACCGACATCCCGGCGGGCGCGATCCCGCTGCCGGCTGGCTGGGAGGACGTGGCCGGGCCCAGCAACGTTCCGGCGGACGGCGATCCTCTGTTCAGCAAGTGGGTCACAGGCGAGTCGTCCTTCCAGTACCTGGCCGAATGGACCCACGACGAGTCGTTCGGCATCACCAAGGACCCCACCACGGGCGAAGAGATCCAGAAGAAAGCCCAAGGCACGGTGGAGACCGACGGCGACGGCATCGCCTTGGCCTACGCCTTCTTCGCGGAGTCCGAGGAAGGCAAGTTCGGCAAGGACCCGGCGGAGATCAAGAAAGCCCTGGAGGACATCGAGGCCAGGTACAAGGGCATGACCGCCACTGACCTTCCCCAGAACCTGGTGGGCCACAAGTGCGCCTCCAACTTCAAGACCAGCATGCCGGAGATCCGCGAGTTCCGTCGTGGCGCCGCCGTGGTCATCCAATTCACCTGCACCAACGCCCGTGGGGAAGCCATTCAGGCCGTGAACCTCTTCTCGGTGACGCCGTGGGGCACGCCCCAGATGCTTGGTCTCAGCGGGCACAAGGAGTACTGGGACGCCCATCCGGGACTCTTTGAGCAGTTGGCCAACTCGTACCGCATCAACAAGTGGAAGTTGGGCTAGGCCCAGCGGGCCCAAACCGCCAAGTGGGCGGGGCTAGAGTTGAGGGGTGACTGACCTTCCCCCCGATTCACCCCTGCCCACGCCTGCCGTCTCCCCGGAGAAGACCCTCACGGATGGCGAGGTCGAGGCGAAACCCGAGGTCGGCGTCGGACCTTGGGAAGGCGAGTGGCCGGTTGGCGAGCACTGGGATCCGGATCTGTTGAGGGATGGTGACCGCCGCAACGTGGTGGACCAGTACCGGTACTGGAAGCACGAATCGATCGTCGCGGACCTGGACTCCAAGCGGCACGAATTCCACATTGCCATTGAGAACTGGCAGCACGACCTCAACATCGGCACCGTGGTGCGGACGGCCAACGCTTTCCTCGCCAAAGAGGTCCACATCATCGGACGACGCCGGTGGAACCGTCGCGGAGCCATGGTCACCGACCGCTACCAGCACGTCCGCCACCACCCCACCGTTGAGGACTTCGTCCGATGGGCGCAGGAGGAGGGGTTGGCTGTGATCGGCATCGACATCTTCCCGGATTCCGTTCCGCTGGAGACCTACGACCTCCCGAAAAAGTGCGTCCTGGTGTTCGGGCAGGAGGGCCCGGGCCTCACGCCCGAGGTGCACGATGCCGCCGTCGCAACCCTGTCCATTGAGCAGTTCGGATCCACCCGGTCCATGAACGCAGCCTCCGCGGCAGCGATCGCCATGCACGCCTGGGTGCGCCGGCACGTGTTCCAGCAGCCGGTCAGCTAGGCGAGGAGCCGCCGAGTTGGCATTTGATGACAATCCCGGGGCTCCGGATTGTCATCAAATGCCAAGTCGACGCGGGATCGGTGGGCTGGGCTGTGGATAACGCCTCCGCGTGTAAGCCGGACAAGCCAAAATGGGGCATGCGCAGGAAAGAACTTCCGGAACACCTGACAACTGGCTCGTTCTCTGTGCGTGCGTCGGACAAGGCCGGAGTGCCCCGGTCCCGGACCCGTGCCAAGGACTTGGTGCTGGTGTCGCGTGGGATCAGGGTCCCGGCTGCGTCCGGTGCATCCGGGGCTGCCGCGCTGCGGGCCTACACGGACTTGGACGACTCCTCCATTTTGGTCTCCTTCACAGCTGCGCGTCTCTGGGGGATCCCTTTGCCAGGCGCGCGCTCAGGGGACTGGCGCATCCACATTGCCCGACGTCCGGGGTTCAGTTTTCCCCGCAGGGTCAATGTTGTTGGTCACCTCCTGACGCTTCTTCCCGACGAGACCGAGGATTACGACGACGTCAGGGTCACCTCACCGGCGCGGACGTGGCTGGACTTGGCCACCGTGCTGAGTCTGGAAGACCTGGTTGCTGCGGGCGATCACCTGGTGTGTTCCCACGGCCCTGGGTTTCCTGTTCCCAAGGAGCCGGTGTGCAGCATGGACGATTTGGCGGAGATGGTGGATCGCTATCCGGGCAAGCGGGGAGTGAGAACCGCGCGGGAAGCCCTGCAACTCATCAGGGTGGGGGCTGACTCGGCGCCGGAGAGCATGATGCGGATGGCCTTGATCAAGGCCGGCTTGCCGGAACCGGTACTCAACCACGTCGTCCGCGATGCCCGTGGCCAGGCCGTGCTGTGGCCGGACGGAGCTTACCTCAAGTGGAAAGTCTCCCTCCAGTACGACGGTGCACACCATGGAGGCGGGGAACAGCATCTGAGGGACATCGAACGGCAGGAAAGGTCCCTGGCCCATGGCTGGCTTGAAGTCCGGGTCTCCAAGCACGACCTCCAAGGTGAGCGGCCCGCCGTCGTACATAAAGTCCGCCGGGCGCTCCAAAGCCGCGGCTGGCGCGTGAGGTGAGCGAATACTGCGCCGACTTGGCATTTGATGACAATCCTGCGGCTCCGGATTGTCATCAAATGCCAACTCGGCGGAAGTATTAAGAACCCTCAGTGACCCGAAACACGGCCTCCCGGCGGATATCGCTAGGATGGGTGCTAGCCGTAAGCGGTCTACTCCAGGGTTACCCACCCACAGACGAATTCAGCATAGGAGTCACCATGCCCATTGCAACCCCAGAGATTTACTCCGAGATGATCGACCGCGCAAAGGCTGGCGGATTCGCTTTCCCCGCGGTCAACGTGACGTCGTCGCAGACTCTGAATGCTGCGATCCGCGGTTTCGCCGAGGCCGAATCCGACGGCATCATCCAGGTTTCCACCGGTGGCGCAGCCTACTGGTCGGGCGCTTCGGTCAAGGACATGGTTGCCGGTTCCCTCGGCTTCGCCGCGTTCGCCCGCGAAGTTGCCAAGAATTACAACGTCAACATCGCCCTGCACACGGACCACTGCCCGCAGGACAAGCTCGCCGACTTCGTCCTGCCGCTGCTGGCCGCTTCCGAGGAAGCCGTCAAGGCCGGCAAGGACCCGATCTTCAACTCGCACATGTGGGATGGCTCGCACGAGACCCTCTCCGAGAACCTGCGCATCGGCCGTGAACTGCTGGAGCGCGCAGCTGCCGCCAAGATCATCCTCGAGGTTGAAATCGGCACCGTTGGTGGCGAAGAAGACGGCGTTGAGAACGAGATCAACGAGAAGCTCTACACCACCACCGAAGACGCCCTCGCCACGATCGAGGCCCTGGGTGCCGGCGAAAACGGCCGCTACCTCACCGCCCTGACCTTCGGCAACGTCCACGGCGTCTACAAGCCGGGTAACGTGAAGCTCCGCCCTGAACTGCTCAAGCAGATCCAGTCCGAGGTGGGCGCCAAGATCGGCAAGGAAAACCCGTTCGACCTCGTGTTCCACGGCGGCTCGGGCTCCACGGAGCAGGAAATCGCTGACGCAGTTGCCTACGGCGTGATCAAGATGAACATCGACACCGACACCCAGTACGCGTTCACCCGCCCGGTGGCCGGCCACATGTTCTCCAACTACGACGGCGTCCTGAAGGTCGACGGCGAAATGGGCAACAAGAAGACCTATGACCCCCGCGTCTGGGGTGCTTCCGCCGAAGCCGGCATGGCCGCGCGCATCGTCGAAGCAGCACAGCAGCTCGGATCGGTTGGCAAGACCTTCTAATGTCCGACGAATTCCGGAAGAACCTGATGGGGCCGGAGCCTACGCTCCTGCCCGCCGAGAACGAGATCTACCAGCACCTGGCCCTGGGCAAGGAAGCGTTGGACCTCGTGGCCCAGAACCCCACATCGTCACTGCTGTGGGCCATCCTCGCTGAGGAAGCCTGGGCCGAGGGCCGGACCATCGAGTCCTACGCCTATGCCCGCGTTGGCTACCACCGCGGCCTGGATTCGCTGCGCCGCAACGGTTGGCGCGGCGTCGGACCCATCCCGTGGGAGCACGAGCCCAACCAGGGCTTCCTGCGTGCGCTCTACGCGCTGGGCCGGGCAGCTTCGGCCATCGGCGAGGCTGAGGAGCCGGAGCGGATCGAGAAGTTCCTAAACGACTCGGACCCCAAGGCCAAGGCAGCACTCGAGGCCCGCTAAAACGCCAAACAATTAACGACGGCGACCCTCACCGAAAAGGTGAGGGTCGCCGTCGTCGTTAACCCGCCCAACTAGGTGACAGCACGTGCTCTAATGAACCGTCAGTGGAGCGTTTGCTGTCATCTAGACGATATGTGTGTGGGGGGAGGGCGCCGTTTGGTGGGTTGGTTCCTTCTGAGGGGCGATTGTTGCCGGACCGGTTCCCGGAGCGTCAGCTTTGGCGGGGCCCTCTCGGTTGGTTTTTCGTGGC
>NZ_JAQPPK010000080.1 GCF_029952445.1 Paenarthrobacter nitroguajacolicus
CAGAGGTCGCGGTAGTCGATGTTGACGGTGAGTTGGGGTCGGAGTCCGCCGTTGGAGGGTAGTTTCCCGGTGGTCATGGCCACGGCGCAGGCCCCGACGAGTCCGTCGAGGAGTTTCTGGGCGCGGGAGCGGCGGTCCAGCTCCGGGCCGGGGCGTGCCTGAGTATCTGCACTGGTTTGAGTGTCCGCGCTGATGCCCACGCTCGTGTCTGTGCTTGCCTGGGTCTCCGCGCTGCCGTGAGTATCCCCAGTGGCGGTGCCCGTGCTGGTGGTGGTGAGGCGGGGGTTGGTGGCGATGTTCATGGCGGTGGTGAGGGTTTCGTATTGTTCGGTGGTGGCGAAGATTTCGAGGTGGTGGAGTCCGTGGCGGCGTCGGCGGCGCAG
>NZ_JAQPPK010000081.1 GCF_029952445.1 Paenarthrobacter nitroguajacolicus
TGACCAGGTTCTTGAGCTGGACAAACTCCGGACCCATCTGGACCTTGGCCTTGATCCACTCAGGCTTACGTTCAACCGGGACCGCCGAGTTACGCTGCTCAACGCGCAGCAACTTACGGCCTTCAGGAGCGAGTGTCATGGGGTTCCTTTACGTTTACGTTCATTTTCAGCATTCGACGACGTTGACGGCGAGGCCGCCCATCGCGGTTTCCTTGTACTTATGGGACATGTCCTTGCCCGTTTCACGCATGGTCACGATCACCTCATCCAACGACACCCGATGCGTCCCATCCCCCCACAACGCCATCTTCGCCGCGTTGATCGCCTTCGCCGCAGCAATCGCGTTCCGC
>NZ_JAQPPK010000082.1 GCF_029952445.1 Paenarthrobacter nitroguajacolicus
TGTCGCAGAGGTCGCGGTAGTCGATGTTGACGGTGAGTTGGGGTCGGAGTCCGCCGTTGGAGGGTAGTTTCCCGGTGGTCATGGCCACGGCGCAGGCCCCGACGAGTCCGTCGAGGAGTTTCTGGGCCCGGGTTCGGCGGTCCAGTTCCGGGCCGGGGCTTGCCTGGGTATCCGTGCTGCTGTTTGTGCTTGCCAGCATGCCCGTGCTGGTGGTGGTGAGGCGGGGGTTGGTGGCGATGTTCATGGCGGTGGTGAGGGTTTCGTATTGTTCGGTGGTGGCGAAGATTTCGAGGTGGTGGAGTCCGTGGCGGCGTCGGCGGCGCAG
>NZ_JAQPPK010000083.1 GCF_029952445.1 Paenarthrobacter nitroguajacolicus
GAACAAGAACCCGGCCCAGATCTCTACAGCACCGGGCTCAGCCCCGAGGAAGGCCTCTGGCACCGCACCGGCTGGGCCGGACGATCATGACACACCCGGGATTTACACACGTTTTGTCCTATAACCCGGAGCGTGGGTTGTTTGGTGGTTAAAGTGGGAGAGCCCCGACCTGTGGTCGGGGCTCTCACCTTTTTAATGGTTGTCCGGCGGTGTCCTACTCTCCCACACCCTCCCGGGTGCAGTACCATCGGCGCTGTGGGTC
>NZ_JAQPPK010000009.1 GCF_029952445.1 Paenarthrobacter nitroguajacolicus
ACTCCAACAACCACCGCGCACAAGCCCTCACCGGCTGGCTAGACTTCTACAACCACCGACGCACTCACTCAGCACTCGGAGGACGACCACCCATCAGCAGATGTAACCAACCTGCTGGCTGAGTACATCTAGGCCCAGGGACGCTACCGGGCGTCAGGACTGTTGCGGCTGATCTCATCCACCGATAGCTGGGACTCGAACATCCGGAAGTACCGGCCCCGTATGGCTACCAGTTCCTTGTGGGTCCCCTGCTCCGCGATCCGCCCGTCTTCAAGCATGTAGACGATGTCCGCCTTCTCAATGGTGGCCAGGCGGTGGCTGATGGCGATGATGGTGCTGCTGCGGTCGGCAAAGAGCCTGGTAAAAATGCGGTGTTCGGCCAACGCGTCGATCGCAGACGTTGGCTCGTCCATCACCATGAAGGACGCGTCACGGTAGAAGTTGCGTGCCATGGCCAACCGCTGCCACTGGCCACCGGAGAGCCCGCTTCCTTTCCGTCCGCGTGGATCCTCCATCCAGTTGCTGACGTGGTTCTCCAGGCCGTTGGGCAGCTTGTTGATGAACTCCATGGCCTCGGCATCCGAAGCTGCCCTGCGGATCCGGTGGTCGTCCCGGGGCAGGTCGACGTCGCCGAGGTAGATGTTCTCGGCCGCCGTGGCGAACTCGTACTTCAGGAATTCCTGGCTCAGGACTGCCAAGCGCCTGTGCCAGCTGGTCACGTCGATCCCGGCCAGGTCCCGGCCGTCCAGCAGTACCCGCCCGGAATCGGGCCGGTACAAGCCAGCCAGTATCCGGATCAAGGTGGATTTACCGGCGCCGTTCTCCCCCACGATGGCGATGTGCTGCCCGGCCCTGATGGTCATCGAGATACCCTTGATGACCTCAATATCGCTGCCCGTGTAGCTGAAGCGTATGTCCTGCAGTTCCACTGTTGTGGGCGATGCCGCCAAGGGTTCCTCGTGACCGCTGGGAATCGGCAGCGCCATGAAAAGTTCGTAATCCTTCAGGTTGGCGAGGTCCTCGTCAATGGAACTGAGCGAGCTCACCAGGTTGTTCGCCGTGGATAGGGCCCGGCTGACGATCTGCTGAACGTACAGGAACTGCCCTACGGGCTGCGCACGGGCAATGATCTGTCCAACCACCCAAATCAGTGACACGACTTCGGCGCCGTATTGCAGGGAATCGGCGGCCAACTGCTTGGGGATATAGCGCTTTTGGAAGTCGAGCCGCCTGCGTTCATCCGCATCCCGAAGCCGGGAGCGAAGATCCATGAGATACCCGACGATGCCATACAGGCGCATCTCGGCGATGTGCTGGGGCCGAAGAAGGTTTTGCTCGATCATCCGCCGTTGCCGCCGGGAATCCACTTGGGTGTTCCAGTGGGCGATCTGTTCACGCGAGAGTTTGAACTGGAGGTACACGCTTGGAACGATCGCAACCAGCACGATCACTGCAATCCACCAGCTCACCAACAACAACGCGCCGATGGCAAGAATCACGGAGACCAACTGGGTAAAGATGGCCGCGATCCGGTCCAGGACCCGCGCATAGGAGTCCGAGAAGCGCTTGGCGCGGTCGTAGAGGTCCACTGTTTCTTTGTCGTCGTAGCGCCAGAACTCCAGGGCAAGGAAACGCTGGTACATCAGGTCGCCCACGATGGCGCCCACTTTGAAGCTCATCAACTGTTGGATGTAGCGGTCCACACTGCTGAAGGCGCCCCAGAACAAGCCCAGCGCGGCGGTGATGACGACGTACAGAACGGCCCGCGGACCGGCGTCGGGGTCCCCTGCGTAGCCGGCCGCCAGGGCCGTGGTGGTCAACGCTGCGAAGAACGTGGTGATCAACGGCAGGGTCGCGGAGATCACCGAGCCGAGGACCTTCATGATGACCGCCACCGGCGAGGCCTTGAAGCTCACCTTCAGGACCTGCCCGACGGCGCGTGCGTACGGCCGCAAGGCCAGCTTGCGGGGCGGTGCCTTGCCCGGTTGGACCGGGTTCAGCCGGATCGATTCCGGGTGCCGCGGTTGCGCGGGCTTCTCTGACATGTGCCCAGCCTATTCCTGTGGGCTGGCATCCCGCCCCATAGTCAGCCCGGGTGTTAAACAGCTGTTCCCCGCGGGAATCCGCGGGGAACAGGAGTTGCTTAGCGGGAGCCGTAGTTGGGGGCTTCCACTGTCATTTGGATATCGTGCGGGTGCGATTCCTTCAAACCGGCCGGCGTGATGCGGACGAACTTGCCGCGGGCCTTGAGCTCGGGGATGGTGGGTGCACCCGTGTAGAACATGGTCTGGCGCAGTCCGCCGACCAGCTGGTAGGCAACCGATGCCAGCGGGCCACGGAAGGCAACGCGGCCCTCGATGCCTTCCGGAATGAGCTTGTCATCCCCGGAGACGTCAGCCTGGAAGTAACGGTCCTTGGAGTAGGAAGTGTTCTTGCCACGGGACTGCATGGCACCCAGTGAGCCCATTCCGCGGTAGCTCTTGAACTGCTTGCCGTTGACGAAGATGAGGTCTCCAGGGGACTCCTCGCAACCGGCCAGCAGGGATCCGAGCATCACGGTGTCGGCTCCGGCGACCAGCGCCTTGCCGATATCGCCCGAGTACTGCAGGCCGCCGTCGGCGATCAGCGGAACGCCGGCCGGGATGGCTGCCTTGGCGGATTCGTAGATGGCGGTGATCTGCGGAACACCCACACCGGCAACAACGCGGGTGGTGCAGATGGATCCGGGGCCAACGCCCACCTTGATGCCGTCGGCGCCGGCGTCGATCAGCGCCTGGGCACCTTCGCGGGTGGCGGCCTGGCCACCGATGACGTCCACATGCGCGGCAACGGGATCGGACTTGAGGCGGCGGATCATGTCCAGGACACCCTGGGAGTGGCCGTTGGCGGTGTCCACGAACAGCGCGTCCACGCCGGCGTCGATGAGCTTCATGGCACGCTCCCAGCCGTCACCGAAGAAGCCGATGGCTGCACCCACGCGGAGGCGGCCTTCATCGTCCTTGGTGGCAAGGGGGTACTGCTCCGCCTTGGTGAAGTCCTTGGTGGTGATGAGGCCCTTCAAGCGGCCCTGTTCGTCCACGAGCGGAAGCTTCTCGATCTTGTTGGTGGCCAGCTTGTGCGAGGCTTCCTCGCGGCTGATGCCCACGTGCCCGGTGATGAGCGGCATTTTGGTCATGGTGTCGCTGACACTGCGGAACGGGAAGTCCGATTCCGGAATGAAGCGGGTGTCGCGGTTGGTTACGATGCCCAGGAGGCGTCCATCGGTGTCCACGACAGGCAGGCCCGACACGCGGTAGCGGGAGCAGAGCTCGTCCAGTTCCTGGAGCGTGGCTTCCGGACCGATGGTCAGCGGGTTGGTGATCATGCCGGACTCGCTGCGCTTGACGCGGTCAACGTGCTCCGCCTGGTCATCGATGGCGAGGTTGCGGTGAACCACGCCCAGGCCGCCCTGCCGGGCCATGGCGATGGCCATGCGTGATTCGGTCACGGTGTCCATCGCAGCGGAGAGCAAGGGCGTCTGCACGCTGATGCGCTTGGAGATCCGGGAAGAGGTGTCGGCTTCGGACGGGATCACATCGGTGTGTCCCGGGAGCAGCAGGACGTCGTCGTAGGTCAGGCCGATCAGGCCAAAGGGATTGTGTTCGGGCTGGGTCATGAGTGTGCGCCTCTTACCTTGGTTTTGGGGGCTTAACTGGTAGGGGTTGCAACTGATGACCAGCCCGTCATTACGGGACTGGCCTGTGCATAAGTGTTGAATAAATAGTAGAACCTCAGCGGCGATCGCCATATTCCGTATCGGCGCAGTGTGAGCAACAGCACTGGCGGCAGGCCGCCGTCGTATACTTTTGGACCCCTATGGAACGAAAAGGCACGAAAAATCAGCTGCTGGACCAGCCGGTGGCCGCCAGGAGGCGTTCCTCGAACATCGGGATCATGCTTTGCACGTAGGTCTTGGTGAGGTGGTTGTCGTCCTTGTAGACGTACACATTGCCAACCACCGCCGGACACGTGCCTTGTTCGCAGATGAAGTCGCTCATGTCCATCAGATGCAGCCTGTTGATCTTGCCGACGTAATCATCCAACGGCGATGACGCCGCCAGCGATTCTTCCAGGGGCGCATTGCAATCGGGCGAGTCCGGGCCCTTCTTCTGCACGCACTCGGGCATGTTGATGTTGAACCGCGGATTGTCGCGGACACCCACAACGTCGATTCCCGCATCCGTGAACGGCTTGATGCCGTCCAGGTAACCGGGCACCTCGGTCTCGAACGGCGCATCGACATGGGTCAGTGACGCCACGGTAAACACGGCGTCAGGCTTGTGTTCCATCACGTAATTGGCGCTTGCCTTGTTGAACTCATTGCACTCGTCGGTACGTTCCGACGATTCAGCACCGAAGCGGCAGCTGCCCTTCAGGAGCGTCACCACTTCCCAACCGTGCTGCTTGGCGATGGGTCCGAGCGCCGCCATGTACTGCTGGGCATGCGAATCCCCCAGCACCACGATCTTCTTGGTAACCACCTCGGGTACATCGTTCTGCAGGCACCCCTGAAGCAAGGGATCACTGGGCACGTTGTCCCCGGTGCACAGGCCGTCAATGTCCGCCCATTCGTCCTTCATAGCCGCCGGAGCCGGAATGATCATGGCTTCCGGGCTCGGTTGCCCCACGAATTCGGGTGACAGTGCTGCGGCACCTGGCGTGAGTTCCTTGGGCTGGCCCGCGATTGCGGCGTCCTCAGCGGCGATGGCTCCCTGCCAGACCGTCACGGGCATCGCCAGCAGCGCACCACAGGCGCCAATCACGACGGCGGCACGCCAGGATCGCACGTCCGGCCACTTCCAGCGGCGCATGGGTTCCTCCACGAACCTTGTGGTGCCGATCGCAAGGAGCATGGACACCGCCATGATTCCCAGTCCCTGCAACAGGCCCGGAGTGGTGGTTCCGGTGACCAGGAGGAAGAACACCAGGACCGGCCAGTGCCAAAGGTAAAGGGCGTAGGAGTTGTTTCCCACCAAGACCAGGGGCCGGGAGCTTAGGAAACGGTCAGCACCAAAACGGCTGTCGCTTTGCCCGGCGACGATGACCGCGGCCGCGGCAAGCGTGGGCCAGAGCGCGATGAATCCCGGGAACGAACGGTCCACGGTCAGCACCAGGCCGCAGGCGAGCATCGCGGCGATTCCGGCCCAGCCAAGGAACACGCGAAGCCGGCGCCCTGGTTTGAGGTAGGGCAATCCAAGCGCCAGCAAGGAACCCAAGGCGAACTCCCAAAGCCGGGCACGGGTATCGAAGTAGGCGAACTCCTGGTTGTTGGCCGTTTGGTCGATGGAATACACCAGCGATGCCACGAACACCGCACCAAAAGCGCAGAACAAGAGGCTGCGGTGGCTCAAAGCCCGCCCCTGCGGAAGGAGCTTGGCCAGTTGGGGCTGCAAGAGCGCAACGGCAGCGAAGACCAAGGGCCAGAGCACAAACACCTGGCCCTGGACGGACAACGACCAAAAATGCTGGAGCGGGCTGGCACCTGAATGATCCTGCGCGTAGTAATCCACGGCGTTCTCCGCGAGCTGCCAGTTCTGGCGGTAGAACAGCGAGGCCCAGGCTTCGGCCAGGACATCCGGCCACCTGCTCTGCGGGATGAACGCCCAGGTGGCGGCCAGGACTCCGAGCAAAACCACGACGACGGCGGGCAGGAGCCGCTTGAACACGTGGAGCCAATGCCGCAGCAACTTCAATGGTGAACCGGCTTCAAGCTTCCGGGTGAACGACAACGTCAGCAGGAAGGCGGAGATGAGCAGGAAGACATCCACTCCGCCAGACACGCGGCCAAGCCAGATATGGTAGGCGGCCACCATCAGCACGGCCAGGGCGCGCAGGCCCTGGACTTCCGGACGGAAGCCGCGCTCCGGCGTCGAACGTTGTTTGTCCGGTGTTGCGGTAACTGTCGCGGTGCCGTGTGACCTCATCATTGTTGCCACCCCGTAGCGGCAAACCACCTCTCATCAAACATCTCACCCATGCTGGACACGTACTTGCTGGACAGATGATTGTCGTCCAGGTAGACGAACACGTTTCCGATGACACTCGGGCATTGGACGCCATCGCAGAGGAGGTCCGTCATGTCCAGGAACGCGGCATTGCCAAACGTGCCTTCAACGGCCGCGAACGGGCTTTGGGATGCGAGGACATCAGACTCGTTGGACCGGCAATCGGGGCTGTCAACGCCCTTGGACAAGGCACAATCGGTGACGTTGTAGTCGTACCTGGGGTTGTCGCGCATGGCGACCACTTGGATGCCGAGGTCGTTGAAATTGGTCACTGTCTGCTCAAAGCCGTAAACCAACTCCTCATCCGGGGATGATGGGGATGCCTGGGTCCCGACCGTGAACACCGCGTCCGGCGTCTTGGCAGCCACGTACTTGAAGGCGGCCGCGTTGAAGTCATTACATTTATCCTCAGCGTCCGGGTTGTCCGGCATGAAGTGGCAGCCGCCCAGCAGGAGGGCCGTAACCTTCCAATGCTCAGCCTCCGCAAGGGGGCCGAGCGCCGCCAGCCACTGCTGGGAATGGGAATCGCCCAACACAACGATGCTCTTGGCCGCGTCATCGCCGACGTCGTTCTGCTGGCAATTGTCCTGCAGAATCTTTTCGTCAGGCCTGGATTCGCCCTCGCAGGATCCCGACAGATGCGCCCAGTCCTCGGGAAGCTGCTCGGCAGTGGGAAGAGTCTTGGCGCCTTCACTGACCTGGTCCACATATCCGGGGAGCAGCGCATGGGCGCCGGGATTGTCGTTGAAGGCTTGCCTGGCTGCGGCCTGTTGGTCAAGGTACTGCTTGAACTGGAAGCCGAAGAGCGGCGCGGTGGCGACCGCCAGGCAGGCCGCGATTGCGATGATGGAGCGGCGACGCTTCAGTTCGGGCCACTTCCACTGGCGGAAGGGCTTCTCGATGTACTTGGTGGTGAGGAACGCCAGCAGCAGGGACACTGCCACGATGACCGTGCCGGAGAGCCAACCAGCGTGCTCTTTGCCGCTCCAGGCCAGGGCGATGACCAGGACGGGCCAGTGCCAGAGGTAGAGGGCGTATGAGTTGTCACCCAAGCGGACAAGGAACTTTGAGCTCAGTATCCGGTCCACACCGAAACGGCTGCCGGTTTGTCCGGCCGCGATGACGGCTACGGCCGCCAGTGTGGGCCACAGCGCCACGAAACCCGGGAAGGCTGTCTGGACCTGCAGGACGATGCCACAGGTGAGCATGGCGATCACGCCCACCCACCCCATGACAACGCGTACGGGTTTGGAGAAATCCAGTCCGGGCAGGACCAGGGCCAACAGCGTGCCCAGGGCGAATTCCCACAGCCGGGCAAACGTATCGAAGTAAGCCACGGCCTGGTTGGTGGCCGTGAAGATGATGGAGTACACGAACGAGACCAGGAAAATGATCGCGAAGACGTATACCAGCGTCGCACGGTACCGGAGGGCAAAGCGTCGGCAAAGAAGCGCAACGGCCACGAAGATCACGGGCCAGATGATGAAAATCTGGCCCTGGATGGACAAGGACCAGAAATGCTGGAGGGGGCTGGCCAGGCTGTGGTCGGTGGCGTAGTAGTCCACGGCGAGCTGCTGCAGCAGCCAGTTCTCGTAGTAGAACAGCGCTGCCCACGCTTGCTGGACGACTTCCACCCATCGGGTGGCCGGCAGCAAGGTAAACGTCGCCGCCAGGGTGCCGAGAAGAACCACGACGACGGCGGGCAGCAGCCGCCTGAACAGGTGCAACCAGTGCCGCAGGAGGTCCACGGACCGGCCCTGTTTATAGCGGCCAGTGAACTGCAGGGTCATCAGGAATGCCGAGATGAGGAGGAAGACATCCACACCTCCGGAAACCCTGCCTATCCAGATGTGGTAGCTGACCACCATGAGGACGGCGAGGGACCTGAGACCTTGGATTTCGGGGCGGAACTTGGACTTACCAACGGGGCCCGAAGCCCGCCTACCGGGGCGGGCAGGGGCTGGGATCGTTGGCGTAGTCACGTTAGGCGGTTCCTCAAAGCTGTGGCACAAAGCATCAATAATACGCGGTTTTACGCACCCGACCCCATTCCGGGGGTGTTTCAGACCGGCTCCGGAGCCTTCATTGGCTCAGGTTCACCTCTGTATCTTGCCAGCCGGACCTGTGTATGACCTGTGCCGGAAGGACCCCGGTCCGGCCGTTAGGGAACTACGTTGGAGCCGTAGCCCAGGGAAGGAAACCAATGATCGTGCAACTGCGCCTTTGCGTCCCGGCGGAGTTGTCCAAGGCTGTGCTTCAATGCTGCTCCGATCAAACCGGGACGGCTGAGGTAGCACTCCACAAAGGTGACTCTGTTGTCCCCCGCGGCGATGTCCTGACCGTCCAAATTGCCCGTGAATCCGCGGAGGAATTGATCGGAAAGCTCCATCGGCTCAAGGTTCCCGGGCGTGGATCGATCGCCATCTCCTCGCCGGACCTGGTCCTCTCGGACCGTGCGGACCAAGCCGAAGCCCTGGCGCCTGGCGAATCCGCTGACTCCGTCATTTGGGATGAATTTTCACGCCAGACAGGCGAAGACTCCAAACTGACGTGGAGCTACCTGGCGTTCCTGGTCATCGCCACGCAATTGGCTGCCATAAGCATTGTGACCGATTCCACGATCGCAATTGTGGGCGCCATGGTGGTTGGTCCCGAGTTCGGGCCCCTTGCTGCGTTAGCTGTGGGATTGGTGGAACGGAAGTGGCGGCTGCCGCACTGGCGGGTGCCGCCGGGATGCTGTCCATGATCAGCCACCGGTCCTCGGCATTGGTGGGGGTCTTCATCTTCGTAACCACCGTGCCGGCCGCCGGGTACGTCGCCGTGGCTTTGGTCCTGGGCGAATACAGCAAAGCGGCCGGTTCGGCGATGCAGCTGCTGCTCAACCTCGTGGGCATCGTTGGAGCGGCGGCTGTTGTGTTGGTTTTCTATCGGCTCATCGGCAAACCGTTGTCCCCGGCCGGGCGAAGGCCTCGTTCCGGACGGCGCTCCCCTGCCAACCGCCGGGCCAGATAACGGGCGTCCCTGCCTACTCCGGGCAGCGTTGCCGAGGCCGCCGCAAACAGGAACTCCTGGCCGATGAAGAACACGCCCGGGACACCATCGGCCACTCCCCTGGTCTGCCGCGGTTCCCCATCATCTCCGAAGACGGGCAAGTGGATCCACGAATAGTCCTCGTGGTAGCCGGTGCACCAGAGGATGCTGCCCGCGTCCACGATCCTTCCGTCCTCCAGCACCGGTTTCCCGCCGGCCACCCCTGCCACCCTGGCGACCAGTTCCACTCCGGCGACTTGCAAGTCCTTGCTCTTGGTTCGGATGAGGGGTGCAGCCATGGCTTTGAAACCTGGTGCAGCTTTCCTGCCGATCGGGGTATTGAGATTGAGCACGTACATGCCCAGGAAACGCACCACAGGCAAGGCAAAACGTGCCGCCGCCCGGCCATGCCGCATGGGCATCTCGCCGCTGGGTTTGCCCGCGACCTTGGTTGGATGCGAACGGCTTGTCTCCAGCGCGATCTCAGCCCCGGAATTCCCCAGCCCAACAACCAACACCGTGCCAGGAGGCAACTGTGCCGGGTTCTCATAGTCCTCCGAGTGAAGCTGGACTATCGCCGGGTCCACATCGGCAGCGAACGCCGGAATCCTGGGCTCGCGCTGGGCGCCTGTGGCAATCACCACATTGCGGGCGTGCCAGCCCCGTTCACCGGAGCTGATGAGGAAGCCGCTGCCATCACTGTCGATCCGGTCCACCGCCACGTCAGGGACGAACGGAAGGTCGAAACGTCGAACATAGTCCTCCAGATAGTCGGCCAGTTCATCCTTGGACGGGAAAGCAAGCCGATCCCCAGGAAAAGGCGCACCGGGAAGGCCATCGTATTTGGCCGGGGTAAAGAGGTGGAGCGAGTCCCACCGCTGCCGCCAGGCATCCCCTGGCCTCTGGTTCTGGTCCAGGATGACGAAGTCCCTGCCTTCCCGGGCGAGCCAATACCCCAGCGCTAGCCCCGCCTGGCCGCCTCCGACGATCACGGTGTCAAGCCCGTGGTGCTGATTCGATTCCATGGTTCTTTCCTTTCTTCCTGTTCCACGGCAGGCGCCTTCCGGTACCGCAAGCACCACACGAGCATCAATGCCGATGCCACCACGTAGAACGTGTGCAACAGCCACACGGGTCCCGCCGGAAGGTCAAAGACATAGAACGAGTGCACGGCGTTGGCGACGTTGGTCAGGGCAATGTTTCCCAGGCTGTACGACGCCAGGTCTTTGGTATGCGCGGCCTTGAGCAACATCGGCAGCATGCTGGCTGCGAAGAGCACAGTGGATACGGTGCCTGCAAGCAGTGGAATGTTCATAAGGCCAAACTATGAGCCCAGCGCATCCGGCCGCGTCGGGATAATGACCCATTCCCTCCAACGGGGCATGGGTATTTCTGCGCACCAATACTGTTTGACGGGCCGGTCAGCGGATCAGGCCGTGCTCAAAGGCGTAGCCGGTTGCGGCTGCCCGCGAGGGGACGCCGAGTTTTGACAGGATGTTGCTCACGTGCCTGGCCACGGTCTTCTCACTGAGGTAGAGGTCCCGGGCTATGGTCCGGTTCGCCTGCCCGCCGGCAACCAGCCGCAGCACCTCGAGTTCACGGCTGGTCAGCGGAGAGGCACTTTGACCCTTTTCACCGAGGAGTTCCAGGATCCGGCTGACGTCCGGCGTCGCCCCGAGATCCGCGAATTCGGCCTGTGCGGCTTCGAATTCCATGGCGGCTGAACCGGTATCGCCAAGTTCCGAGCATGCCTGCCCTGCCAACACCCTGCATTGGGCGGCGCCATAAGGAGCCTCCAGGCTGTACCAAAGCCGCCATCCTTTCCTCGCCTCAACCAGGCAGGCGTTCGCGTTTCCCTCAGCGAGCAGAACAGTGGCTTCTGACTGGGCAGCAAGAGCCTGCTCCAAGGGTCTGTCATCGCCAACCGACGCCACGAACTCATCGGCGGCGGCCCGTGCCGCCTTGACGTCACCTGCAGCAAGTTCCACCTCGACAGCGGCAGGCAGGAGTCGACGGCGGTTGGCCGGGTCGGAGCCGGACAGGGCACGGCGGAGCATCGCCTGCGCCTGTGGTCCCTTGTGGCGCCCGGCAAGGAGGAGCGCCAGCCCCGGCAAGGCTTCGAACCCGGTTTCGGCGGCCTTGGCATATGCGTCCATGGCTTCATCGTCACGGCCGGTCAGGCGGAACAGCTCGCCTTGAAGGTACCAAGCGCCCCACATCGCTTCAGGATCACCGTGGGTGGAACGGTCCTGAGCGATTCGGAGGGCGGTCATCGCGTCTTCCCAAGCGCCGTGCAACATGAACAACTCCGCCCGGTGCGACTGGCACTGCCCACTGAACATCACCATGTCCGGCTGCTGCCCACACCACCGGGCCAGCGCGGCCGTCCATTCGTGGGCCCGCTGCACGTCCAAAGTCAGGCGGCAAGTTCCAATGACCGCACAGTAGATGATGCCCGACGGAATAGGCGATACCTCCCCTGCGGTCACCGAGACCATCACTTCGTCCAGGAATCCGAGGCCTTCGTCCCGGAACCCCAAGGTGATGCGGGAAGTCCCCAGGCCCAACTGACCCAACGCGGTCAGGTCTCGGTCATGGAACCGTTGTCCCACAGCCAAAGCCCGGCCGAAGAGCTCGTTGCTGGCTTCCGGATCTCCCCCGTACATAGCCCTTAAGGCTGAGGGGATCAGGAGGTAGCCTTCAGCCTCGGTAGGGTCATCCATCCCCTCCACCAGATGCTGTGCCCGCACCATCCAACCAGAACCCCGTGCAGGCTCGCCAAGGTTCATGAGGTACAGGACCAGCCACGCTGCACAGCGGGCCGCTCCAGCCATATCACCCATGGTCACGTATTCATCGTGGGCGCGTGTCAGGTAAGTTTCGCCCTCGGCCTCCTTGCCCAGGAGCATGGCCACAGAGGCTACGAGTTCGATGTCCTGGGGAGGCAGGCCGCCTTCGGTGTCCGCCCGGGAGAGACATTCCAAGGCATCGCTCCAGCGATGTTCGGTGAACGCCGAGCGTCCGAGGTCCAAGGTTGTGACCGGCATGGCAATGACTCATCCCGCGACCGGGAACAGCCCGGTTGGCGCACCCAAGCCGCCGTCTTAGCGTCAGGTTACCGCCGCCGTCGTACGTCCACAATAGCTTGCGCCGCAGCTGACTGGAGGCGCGAAAAAGCCCCGGCCGCGCGAACGTGACCGGGGCTTCTTCAGCAGGTGCTAGTGCTGGTGGCCTGCGTGTGCGTCTTCTTCCTCAGCCGGCTTCTCGGCAACCAGGGTCTCGGTAGTGAGAACCAGGGCTGCGATGGAAGCGGCGTTGCGGAGTGCCGAACGGGTGACCTTGACGGGGTCGATCACGCCGGCGGCGATCAGGTCCTCGTACTCGCCGGACTTGGCATTGAAGCCGTGGTTGGCTTCGAGTTCGGCAACCTTGGCTGCTACGACGAAACCGTCAAAGCCGGCGTTCTGGGCAATCCAGCGCAAGGGCTGGACCAGGGCGCGGCGGACGATGCCGACAGCAGCTGCTGCGTCACCTTCGAGGTTCTTGACGGCCGGGGACTCGTCCAGTGCCTTGAGGGCGTGGATGAGGGCGGAACCGCCACCGGAAACGATGCCTTCTTCGAGGGCTGCACGCGTGGAGGAAACAGCGTCCTCGATGCGGTGCTTCTTTTCCTTCAGCTCCACCTCGGTGGCTGCGCCAACCTTGATCACGCCAATGCCGCCGGCCAGCTTGGCCAGGCGTTCCTGCAGCTTTTCCTTGTCCCAGTCGGAGTCCGTCCGGGTCAGCTCGGCACGGAGCTGGGCAACGCGGTCAGCGACGTCCTGCTCGGTTCCGGCGCCGTCCACAATGGTGGTGTTGTCCTTGGTGACCGTGATGCGGCGGGCGGTGCCGAGCACCTCAAGGCCAACGGAGTCCAGGGTCAGGCCGAGGTCCGGGGAAACAACCTGTGCGCCCGTGAGCGTGGCGATATCCTGGAGCATTGCCTTGCGGCGGTCGCCGAAGCCCGGAGCCTTGACGGCAACAACGTTGAGCGTGCCGCGGATGCGGTTGACGATCAGCGTGGAAAGGGCTTCGCCTTCGATGTCCTCAGCGATGATGAAGAGCGGCTTGTTGGCCTGCAGGGCCTTCTCCAGCAGGGGAAGGAAGTCCTGCAGAGAGGAGATCTTGCCCTGGTTGATCAGGATGAGGGCGTCCTCGAGGACAGCTTCCTGGCGTTCTGCGTCAGTGACGAAGTACGGGGACAGGTAGCCCTTGTCGAACTGCATGCCCTCAGTCAGCACCAGCTCGGTCTGCGTGGTGGAGGACTCTTCGATGGTGATGACACCATCCTTGCCCACCTTGCCGAACGCCTCAGCCAGCAGTTCGCCAACTTCATCGCTCTGCGCGGAGATGGCTGCGACGTTGGCTACCTGGGTGCCTTCGACTTCGCGGGCGTTCTCCAGCAGGCGTGCTGCAACGGCTTCAACGGCAACTTCGATGCCACGCTTGATCTCGCCGGGAGCGGCGCCGGCAGCAACGTTGCGCAGGCCCTCCTTGACCAGGGCCTGAGCCAGCACGGTTGCCGTGGTGGTGCCGTCGCCTGCGACGTCGTTGGTCTTGGTGGCTACTTCCTTGGCCAGCTGTGCGCCAAGGTTCTCGTAGGGGTCGTCAAGCTCAACTTCACGGGCGATGGTGACGCCATCGTTGGTGATCGTGGGAGCGCCCCACTTCTTGTCCAGCACGACGTTGCGGCCGCGCGGGCCCAGCGTCACCTTGACAGTGTTGGCGAGCTTGTCGATACCGGCCTCAAGAGACCGGCGGGCAGCATCGTTAAATGCAAGCTGCTTTGCCATGGTTGTGTCCTTTCGAGACAGAAAACCCGCACCGCTGACGCTCGGAATGATTCCAATGCGGCGGCGGTGCGGGGCTCCAGGAAGTTACTTTACGACGATCGCAAGGACGTCGCGGGCGGACAGAACGAGGTACTCGCTGCCACCGGTCTTGACTTCGGTTCCACCGTACTTGGAGTAGATGACGACGTCGCCAACAGCTACGTCAACCGGTACGCGGTTGCCGTTGTCATCGAAGCGGCCGGGGCCGATTGCAACAACTTCGCCTTCCTGCGGCTTCTCCTGTGCGGAGTCCGGAATAACCAGGCCGGAAGCCGTGGTCTGCTCTGCTTCGAGCGGGCGAACAACAATACGATCCTCAAGAGGCTTAATCGAGACCGACACTCGGACTCTCCTTTTCATGAGCTGATTCATGGACTAAGAACTAGGGTGCCTTGGCGTACAACCGTCGTCGCGGTGCCGGTGAACGCCTGGCGTGATTAGCACCCTCCGGGGGAGAGTGCTAACTAGACTCTATGTAAGGCGTTAGCACTCGGTCAAGGTGAGTGCCAGCATTTCGTCATGGGTGAACGTAGGTCACTGGTCCGTGAGGTCGTCCAGATCGTAGTCCTGGCCGTCGTCGTCCTCATCCAAAGGTTCGTTGCCGCGGTTCAGGTAGAGCACCACTGCCGAGGCCACCGCCGCGACGCCGGAGACGACCAGCGCGATGATGCCGCCCAGTCGAGCCCCGCTGTAAAGATCGCGGATGTCGCGTGCCTCTTCCGTGGGGTCGTTCACGCTCTTGCCGGTAACGGAATAAGCTGCCGCGTTGAAGGAGTCCAGTGCGAAGATGACGATCAGAAGGCCGATGCAGACTACCGCGATGACAGCTCCTGCAATCAGGGCGGGCCGGGCATACTTGGTGAGGCGGGAGGGTTGCGGTGCTGCGTTGTCGTCCATGAAAACAACCCTATCCGGCTGATCCGGCAGTCACCCCGGCATGACGCGCGACGCTAGGCTTGTTCCCATGCCTCATGCACCGCAGGAACAGATCGCGCCCTTGCTGACCACTGAAGGATGGGAACTTCTTGCCTCGCTGGGGCCATACCGCGAGGCTGATGCGTTCGCCGTCAATGCCAACCTCCGCAAGGCCGGCCACTCCCCCGACCTCGTGGCCGCTGTTTTGACCCAGTCCCGCCTCCGGACCCGCGCCGAGGCGAAATTCGGTGAATTCGCCCGGCAAATGCTGTTCACGCAGGCCGGGCTGGAGCAGGCCACCCGCTTGAACGTCGCCGCCCGGCATGCCGAACGTTTCGTCCAGGCCGGCATCACCCATGTTGCCGACCTTGGCTGCGGCCTTGGTGCCGATTCCATGGCGATGGCATCCATGGACATCGCCGTCACCGCCGTGGAAATGGACGAAACCACCGCCGCCTGCGCCATGATCAACCTCATGCCATTTCCGCATGCCACCGTGGTGCACTCGGATGCCGTGTCAGTGGACCTCGAAGGGATCGACGGCGTGTGGCTGGACCCCGCCAGGCGCACCACCTCCACGTCCGGGACCAAGAGGATCTGGGATCCGGAGGCTTTCTCGCCCCCGTTGTCCTTCGTTGAAAGCCTGGCTGCGACCGGGCGCGCAGTAGGCGTGAAGATGGGCCCGGGCATCCCCCACGACTCCGTCCCTTCCAACTGCGAGGCCCAATGGGTTTCCGTGGGCGGCGATGTCACCGAGGCCACGCTGTGGTTCAACTCCGTGGGCCGCCCGGGAATCCGCCGTGCCGCCTTGGTCATTGGCGCGCAGGGCGCTGCCGAAATCACCAGCGGTGAGGACTTCGACGGCGGTCCGGTAGCCGCCGTCGGGCCTGTTGAAGGCTTCCTCTATGAACCGGACGGTGCCCTGATCCGCGCGGGGCTGGTTGCCGACGTCGCTGAACGCCTGGGCGGGCACCTGGTTGACGAGCACATCGCCTACATCTGCGCTCCCGAACTGCACGACACACCTTTTGCCCGCGCGTACAAGGTGCTGGAAGTGATGCCCTTCAACGTCAAAGCCCTCAAGGGATGGGTCAGGAGCAACGGCATCACCGTCCTGGACATCAAGAAACGTGGCACCGCGGTAACTCCTGAAGAGCTCCGGAAACAGCTGCTGCCGGCAAAGCCCGCCAAGGGCATGGAAGCCAAAACAGCCACCCTTGTCCTCACCAGGATCGGCGAGGAGAGAGTGGCTGTGGTGGTGGAACCAGTGACTGCCTGAGGCGTCAGCGACGCGAGAATTCCGACGCTTCGCGCACCTGTCCGGGCGTCGGACGCACTCCTGTGTACAGGACGAATTGTTCCTCCGCCTGGATGGCAATGACTTCGGCGCCCGTGATCACCGGCTTTCCGGCAGACCGCGCGGCCTTGATGAGCGGTGTCTCGGACGGCAGCGCCACGACGTCGAAAACCACCTGCGAGGCGGCGATCGTAGCGTCGTCGAAGGACTGGGCGGCTTCATCCGCACCGGTCATGCCCAGCGGAGTGACGTTGATGATGAGGTCCGCCGTTGCCCCGTTGACATCGTCCTGCCAGGCGAAGCCGTAGAGGTCAGCCAGCGCACGGCCTGCGGTTTCATTCCGCGCCACAATGGTGACCGCAGTGAAACCGGCATCCCTGAGGGCTGCGGCAACAGCCTTGGCCATTCCTCCGGCACCGCGCAACAGCACGGAATGGCCCGCAGGAACCTGGTGATCTTTCAGCAGCCGGGCGATCGCGATGTAATCGGTGTTGTAGGCGGTCAGGACGCCGTCGTCGTTCACGATCGTGTTCACCGAATCGATGGCCTTGGCAGAGGGATCAAGCACGTCCACCAACGGAATAACAGCTTCCTTGTAGGGCATGGACACCGCGGCGCCCCGGATGGGGAGGCCGCGGATGCCCGCTACCGCGAGGGTGATGTCCGCAGGAGCGAATGCCTTGTAGATAAAGTTCAAGCCGAGCAGATCGTACAAATAATTGTGGAAGCGGGTCCCGATATTGCTGGGGCGGGCCGCGAGCGAAATGCACAAGGACATGTCTTTATTCAGGATGGGCATCCACCCATTAAACAACGCCCTGTTGATACTGGAGCCCGGTTACCCCTGGCGCGCCTTCATCCGCGGGTTGTTCTTATTGATGACGAACGTGCGGCCACGCCGACGGACGATTTGCGCCCCGGGGATCTTCTTGAGGGCACGCAGCGAGTTCCTGACCTTCATGGTGTTTCTCCTTTTCCTGGTGGTTAGGTTTGGTGGGTCGATTTAGAGGGCATTGCTCAGATCCAGGGGATCTTCCCAAACGCCGGAATCCGCATGCATTTCGGCTTCGGTCAACTGGCAGCGGTCCAGAAGCTCGCGGACTTCCTGGGGATCGACGTCTTGTGAATAGCCGGTAATGGCCAGGACGGTGCCGCGGTCCCCGTAGCTTGGCTGCCAGTCGAGGGCAGCATCTACGTCCACGCCCTGATGATGGCGTTGGCCGGTTGCCCCGGGTGCTCGATCATTCGAGTCGGCCAGCCACTTCCCCGTGCTTTCGAGCCAGACCCTTGGCCCTATGCCTTGAACAGCGATCCGGATTTCCGGGGCCGACGCAATCCACAGACGCCCCCGCAACCAATGCGTTCCGCTCGCCAGATGCGGCAGCGCGTCACGGAACCGGCCCGGATGCAGGGGACGGCCGGCTTTATGAAGCACGGTGGTGAAGGAACCCCGCGAGTCGCTGGCAGGCAGACGCACGACGCCGGGCCGGTTGCGGGCCGCTGCTTCGGCGGGGTCGAAGCAGCCCGGCCGGAATACGTCGGCCGGCCCCACCAGGTTGGCGTGGGGCGCCAGTTCGCCCAGGAGCTCCTCTCCTGTCAGCCATGGTTCCGTCCCTTCGCCGGCCTCCCCGGACAACACAGCGCCCAAACCCGGGGCCATGAGCACCGTGTCCACCTGCCCGAATTCCCCAACGAGGAACTCACCGCTGGTGCGCTCATCGGTGGGCATGGAGGTGAAGCCGGACTCGAACAGCGTATGGCGATCCCAAATATGGTTGTCCACGTCCGCAGGGTCCACTGCCAAAACTGCGTTGTCGATGACCACCGGCCCCTCCAGGCTGCGACGGAGCTCCGCCAGGGCCATGCCCGTGGCGACACCTGGCGGCAGGCCAAGGACCACGTGGCCGAAACCGGACGCGGCGAGCCGTTCCGCCGTCGGGACTACATCCAACCTGACCGTGCAGCTAAGGCAACCATGTTCCAGTACCGTCGTCTCCCGTTCGATCAGCCTGCCTTCCCTATAGACCCGCCGCAGGACCAACGAACCATCCAGGAGGTCGTGGAGGACCACCACGGAATTTCCGTGGGTGCGGCCAAGCCGCTCTGTGGCCGACTCGCGGCATTGGCTGTCCAGGGAACTGACGACGGTGAAGTGCATGGAAGGATTCTAATGCGAATCATTCTCAATAGCAAACCGAGTAGGAATGACCCTGCCTCATCACGCAATTACCGTGGTTCCCGCTGCATTAGACTTGATCCGACCGCTGGCGGCCCCGCAGCGGGGAACTATGCCCGGCCGAAACAACACATTGCCGGACAGTACACATTGCCGGGAAGTACAAATTGAGGGGACTACGTGCAGATTGATTTTGCGCCATCCAGGCAGTCGACACTGGGTGTGGAATGGGAGTTGGCGCTCGTCAATGCACGCACTGGGGAACTCGTATCCGTAGCAAATGATGTCCTCAAAGGCGTGGCAGCGAATCACCCCGACCTCAATGAGGACGACGAACACCCCCATATCAAGCGCGAACTGCTCCTCAACACGGTGGAACTTGTCACCGGCATCTGCGAGACCGTCAAGGATGCCAAAGAGGACCTCAGCCGTTCCCTGGCAGCGGTGCGGGAAGTCACCGATCCCATGGGCGTGGAAGTATTTTGTGCCGGCAGCCATCCCTTCAGCCCTCCCCTGCTCCAGCCGGTCACCGACAAAGAGCGCTACGCCAAACTGATCGAGCGCACCCAATGGTGGGGACGCCAGATGGTCATCTACGGCGTCCACGTCCACGTGGGCATCGACCGTAAGGAAAAAGTCCTTCCGATCCTGGATGGCCTAGTCAACTACTTCCCGCACTTCCAGGCGTTGTCCGCCTCCAGCCCCTACTGGGCCGGTGAAGAGACAGGCTACGCGTCCCAGCGTGCGCTCATGTTCCAGCAGCTCCCCACGGCAGGGTTGCCCTTCCAGTTCGAAACTTGGGAGGCCTACGAGTCCTATGTCCAGGACATGTTCACCACGGGAGTGATCGATTCCACGTCAGAGATCCGCTGGGACATCCGCCCCGTCTCCAACCTGGGCACCATCGAGATGCGCATCTGCGATGGCCTTGCCACCCTTGAGGAAGTTGGCGCCATTGCGGCCCTGACCCAATGCCTGGTGGACGAGTTCTCCTCCATCCTCGACGCCGGCGGGAGCATTCCCACCATGCCGCCGTGGCATGTGCAGGAGAACAAGTGGCGCGCCGCGCGGTACGGCATGGAAGCCATCATCATCCTCGATGCTGCCGGCAACGAGCAGCTTGTCACGGAGCACCTGGCGGAAACTGTTGCGCGCCTTGAGCCTGTAGCGGCCAAGCTTGGTTGTTCCGAAGAACTGGCAGACGTCCTGAAGATCGTGGATCGAGGTGCCAGCTACCAGCGGCAACGCCGCGTGGCGGCCGAACACAACGGTGACCTGCAGGCAGTGGTCATGGACCTGGTTCAGCAGATGCGCAAAGGTCCGGACGCCTAAGCCGGGAACGCCTGACCATTCGCAGCAACGCGGGGTCACTTATGGCCCATAAATGCCTTCGGGATGGGCCATAAGTGACCCCGCGTTGCTTGTTGGTGGAGCTCTAGGCGGGTACTGACACCGTAGTGACGGGCATGGAGGAATCCGGCGCGAACTCCACGCCGGATGGACCCACGCCTGCCATGATGAGCTGGGCTCCGAGGGCCGCCACCATGGCGCCGTTATCCGTGCACAGGTCCAGGGGCGGCACATGGAGCTTGATTCCGGCAGAGGTACAGCGCTGCCCGGTCAGCTCACGGAGCCGCGAATTGGCTGCCACGCCGCCGCCCAGCAGGAGGTCCGTAATACCGTTCTCCTTGCAGGCCAGAATTGCCTTCGAGGTGATGACATCCACCACGGCCTCCTGGAACGCTGCGGCAATGTCCGCCACCGGCACGTCCTCGCCCCGGGCCTCGAATTGTTCCACACACCGGGCCACTGCGGTTTTCAGGCCGCTGAACGACCAGTCATAGCGGTGCGGCCCCTTCTCCTCCGCGGTCCCCATGTACTTGGGTTGGGTCAGGCCCCGCGGGAAGCGGATGGATTTGGGGTTGCCCTGGCGGGCCAGTTTGTCGATGGCCGGCCCACCCGGGTAACCGAGCCCCAGGATACGGGCCACTTTGTCGTAGGCTTCCCCGGCGGCGTCGTCAATGGTTGAGCCCAGCAATTCAACATCTTCGGTGATGCTGCGGATGCGCAGGATTTCCGTGTGCCCACCCGATACCAGGAGGGCTCCCAGGTTCTCGGGCAACTGTCCGGCACCCAGGCCGGCGGCAGCACCCGCGTCGGGCTTTCCGTCCTGACCCGGTCGCGGATCAAGAAGACCAACACCAACATGGGCCACCAAGTGGTTGATCGCATACAGCGGCTTCCCGGTGGCGACAGCCAACGCCTTCGCAGCGCAGACCCCCACCATGAGGGCACCCGCCAGGCCAGGACCGGAGGTTACGGCGATCGCGTCGATCTCCTCCAGGGTGACCCCGGCTTCGTGCAGTGACTCCTGCAAAGTAGGAACAAAAGCGTCCAAATGCGCGCGGGAGGCGATCTCCGGAATCACGCCGCCGAAACGAACGTGCTCCTCCATGGAAGAGGACACCGTATTGGTGAGCAGGGTGGTCCCCCGCACGATGCCGACGCCTGTCTCGTCGCACGAAGATTCAATGCCGAGCACCAGTGGTTGTTGGGCAACAGGCATGCTCATGCCGTGGGTCCTTCCTGGGATAGGGCCTCGCCGAGTTGCAGCCGCATGATCAAAGCGTCCGTGCCATCGCGGTAATAGCGGGGGCGGACGTGGATCTGCTCAAAACCGAAGCGCACGTACAACTGCTGGGCTCGGGGGTTGTCGGCACGGACCTCGAGCAGGACATCCGCCGCCCGGCGCCGCCGGGCCTCCTCGATCAGCTCGGTCAGCATCGCTGAGCCGATCCCCTTGCCTTCGAATTCAGGAACGACGGCGATCGTCTGCACGTCCGCTATGGGTTCGATGCACATCAAACCCGCATAGCCCACGATTTCGCCGTCGGCCTCGGCCACCACGTACCGCCGGGTTTCCGGCTGGGCCAATTCATCGATGAACATCTGAAGCGGCCACGCATCCACAGGGAACAGCCGGCGCTCCAGCGCTTCGACATCCCGGATGTCCGGCTCTGCCATGTCCCGCAGGGATACCCCGGCAAGCTCCAGTTTGGGTGACAATTTCACAGTTTCCGTCCCATCAGAGCGCACGCTTCCGGGGACCGGGCACTTGGGCGTCCGATTCCCGCAAGTACAAAGGCGTGGAGTCCAGCAGTTGCTGTCCGGCGTTGAGCCGGGCCAGGGCAAACTGGCCCAGTGAGGCGGCGTCGGGTTGTTTCGAGGAGAACTCCTGGTCCGCGCGCAGGACATCGGCGTACAAGCCCGCGCCCGCACCAAACACGGGCAGCTCCGGGAGTTCGGAGGCGAAGCCCACATGGGGGCCATCCAGGAGTTCAGGGAGCTGCCCCTGCGCCACAGCGTACCGGGCCCAGTAGACCTCTTTGCGTCGTGCATCCGTGGCCACCAGGAACTCAGGAGCGGCCGCTGTGGATTCCGCGACTTCCAGTGCGATCGCGTCCAGGCTCATGAGGCCGTACAACGGCTTGTTCCACACGAAGGCCAGGGTGCGGGCAGTGGCGATGCCGGACCGGAGGCCCGTGAAAGGGCCTGGCCCTACCCCGGTAACGATCGCGTCAATGTCCGCCCCGGTAACCCCGGCACCCGCCAACAGTTTCTCAATGCCCGGGGCAAGGACTTCAGCGTGGCTGCGGGTGTCCTCCGTGGCGAACGAATCCACCACGCCTTCCATGGCGTCGTCCGAAATGAGGGCGGCGCTGGCTACAGCCGAAGTATCAATGGCCAGGATCAGCATCAGCTGCCTCCCTGTTCTGCAGTCTCAAGAAGCCTTGGGGTCCGGGCCCAGCGGGGACCGAAGCCGCGGAAAACAATGGTGCGGGGCTCGTCGTCGTCATCGGTGTCGAAATTCAACACGTCCCCGTCGAGGGGCGCTGCCGCGTTGTCTCCGCCAACAGACCGATGCAGCTCAACTTCCAGCCGGCTCTCCGAAAGGTGCTCCACCCGGTCCCGGCCCCACTCCACCACGGTGACGGCCGTGTCCATGGTGTTCTCAAGATCGATGTCGTCGATTTCCGCGGCAGATTCCAACCTGTAGGCGTCCACATGGACCAGGTCCGGGCCGCCTGGCCGGGGACCATCGGCAAGATTGGGATGGATCCGTACCAGCACAAAGGTCGGCGAGATAATCCCGGCACGGACCCCCATGCCCTCCCCCAGCCCCTGGGTGAACGTGGTCTTTCCCGCACCCAATTCACCGGTCAGGACCAGGAGGTCGCCTGCCTCCAGTACCCCACCGAGAGCCGCTGCGAGCGCGTGGGTCTGGTCCGCCGTCGTGACCGTCAACCTGCGCTCCCATTGGGGTCCGCTCACAGCGCTGCCTTTTCGGCGCTGGCGGCTGTGGATTTTTGCATGTCGGGTTGTGTCGGCAGCTCGTTGACGTAGCTGCGCGGTACGCGGGGGCTGATGCGTGTGACGATTTCGTAGTTGTTGGTTCCTGCTGCCGCTGCCCAGTCGTCGGCTGTGGGACCGCCGTCGGCGCCGTCGCCGAACATGACGGCTTCAGCACCCTTGAAGGTGGCTGTCGTTTCGGGCGTCATTGGCCCCAGGTCGATGACCATCTGGTCCATCGCGATCCTGCCAACCACCGGGTAGTTGACTCCGTTGACCCGTACCGGACCGCCGGTGCCGATCCGCGGGACGCCGTCGGCATATCCGAGCGGAACCAGGCCGAGGATGCTTTCCTCACTGGTCCGGTAGTTCAAACCGTAGGAGACACCCTGGCCCTTGGGTACCTGCTTGCAATTGGACAGGAGCGTGCGCACGGTCATGGCGGGGTGCAGGCCAAGTTCGGCAGAGGTGGCGCCTTCGAAGGGCGACAATCCGTAGATCCCCAGTCCAACGCGGACCAGGTCGAAGTGCGAATCCGGACGGGACAACGTGGCGGGCGTGTTGGCGATGTGGCGGACTTCGGTGTCCACTCCCGCGTCTTCGGCCATGGCGATTGCTTCACGGAAGACAGCGAGTTGCTCGTCGGTCTCCGGGCGGTGCGGCTCGTCAGCGACCGCGAGGTGCGAGAAAATGCCCACCACCCGCAGCAGGCCCTGGTCCTGGTAGTCCATGGCCTGGCCCAGCAGCTGGTCCCAGTCGGCAATGGTGCAGCCGTTGCGGCCCAGACCGGTGTCCACCTTGAGGTGCACCCGCGCAGGGCGTTCCTGTTCGCGCGCTGCCGCAACGACCGCGTCGAGTTCCCAACCTGAGATTCCGACGTCGATGCCGGCGGCGACGGCCGCTTGGAAGTTGCTCTCGCGGGTGTGCAGCCATGCAAGCAAGGGGGCATCGATACCTGCGGCCCGCAACGCGAGCGCCTCGGAAATGTGCGCGACCCCGAGCCAGGCGGCTCCGGCGTCGAGGGCTGCCCGGGCAACCTGCACGGCACCGTGGCCGTAAGCGTCGGCTTTGACGACGGCCATGACCGCGGCGGGAGAGGCGATGCCAACGAACTGGCGGACGTTGTGGCGCACAGCTTCGAGATCGATCACGGCGGACCGTTCCAGCACCGCCGATTTGGCTATTGAGGCCTTTGAACCGATACCGATATCTGCAGCTGCTTCGTAAGTCACCCTAGAGATTCTAGTGGTGCCAGTGAATTCGGGTTAACTGCCCACCGGTACTTGGCACTACTGGGCATCCGACAAGTGCGCGATGGTGGCCCGGGCACGCCGTTGGGCTTCGGCAGGAATGTCCTTCACGATCGGCTCCAGGAAGGCGAAGCGCCTCAGCCATTGGCTGGACTGGCGTTCCTTGCGCGCGTTTGCCCGCTGCCACCAGTCCGCGATGTCTCCCCAGCCCGGTGCGGCCAAGGAGCCGCCAACTTCCTGGACGGCCAGCGATGCGCACAGGTTGGCAAAGCGCAGTCGGTCACCCAGCCGCCATCCCGCAAGGGATCCCACAATGAACGCGGCCCCGAAGCAGTCCCCGGCTCCGGTGGGGTCCGAGGCCGGGACCGGCAGGGACGGCACCCACTCCTCCTCACCGGTTTCCGAGTCCACCGCCACCGCTCCCTGGGGGCCAAGGGTCACCACGGCCACCGGCACTCGGTCTGCCAGGGAGTACAGCGCGGCCCAAGGATCGGATTTGCCCGTAAAGGCCATCGCTTCGGGGGCGTTGGGGAGGAAGGCATGGAAATGCTCAAGCTGATCCAGCCTGCGTTCGGACCATTTGCCCGTAGGGTCCCAGCCCACAACCCCGAAGAGTTTGGTGCCGGCGGCCTTTGCGGCCAGCATCCACGGCTCCATCTCCTCTTCCAGGTCCGCAACGGCTGCGAGCGCCCGGGGCGGCTGGCCAATCAGCTGGGAGGAACTGATTGGTGCCGGGTGGCCGTGGGTGACCATGGAACGGTCCTGGTTCACGCACATCGAGACGGTCACCGGTGAGTGCCACCCGGGAACCCGCTGGGACAGGGAGAGATCAACGTGTTCCTGCGTTTCGAGGATCTGCCAGTTGTAGTCACCGTAGCCGTCGTCGCCGAAGGTGGCCGCAAGATTGGTCCTCAACCCCAGCCGGGCAGCGGCGATCGCCTGGTTCGCCACTCCTCCCGGGCAGCTTCCCATGCCCTCGCTCCAGACTTCTGTGCCGGGTTCGGGCGCTTGGGGAAGGCCGGTGAAAATGATGTCCTGGAAGACCGTGCCGGTCAGGAGGAGGTCGCAACCGGCGTCGCCGTCGGACCTGACGGAGGCAAGGGGGTCGAATCGTCGCTGGGGCATAGCGTCCATGAACGGCAGACTACGCCGCAGCTTGCGCGGCTGCATAGACTCGAACCATGCGGCTCATGATCGCCGGTGGCGGCGGATTCCGGGTTCCCCTTGTGTACCGGGCCTTGTGCGAGGGCCCCTTCGCTCGGTTGGTCAGTGAACTGGTGCTCTTCGACGTCGACGATCAACGGCTCACTGCCATCGAGGCAGTACTCCGCGATATGCCCACACCTCTTGCTTCCGGTCCCAGTGTTGTGGCGTGTACCGACCTTGGCCAGGCCCTCACCGGGACTGACGTTGTGTTCGCGGCCATCCGTCCCGGTGGAACCGCCGGCCGGATCGCCGATGAGGGCGTTGCCTTGGCGCTGGGCCTCCTGGGACAGGAGACCACGGGCGCCGGTGGGATCTCCTATGCGCTCCGGTCCATCCCCCGCATGCTGGAGCTCGCACAGGCCATGCGCCGTCATTGCCCCGAAGCCTGGCTGATCAACTTCACCAACCCCGCCGGGATGGTCACGGAAGCCCTGGTGCCTGTCCTTGGGAAACGGGTGATCGGGATCTGCGATTCTGCCGGAGGCCTTGCCCAGCGGGCGGCCCGCGCGGCCGGGGCCCCGCTGGAAGAAGGAAATCTCGACGGCGTGGGCTACTACGGGCTGAACCACCTGGGCTGGCTCTACCGGCTGGCACCGGGCGGCAGGGATCTCCTGCCCGGGCTGCTGGACAATCGGGCCGCCCTTGAGTCCATGGAAGAAGGGCGGCTGTTCGGGCCGGACACCCTGAAAAGGCTTGGCTGCCTGCCCAATGAGTACCTCTACTACTACTACCAAACAGCGCAAGCAACCGCCGCCATCCGTGCACAAAGCCAAACCCGCGGGGCCTCGATCCACCAACAGCAACATTCCCTTTATCCGGCGTTGGTCGAGGCGGACGACGCTTTTGCGTTGTGGGATAAGGCACGGCGATCGCGGGAGGAAGGCTACCTGGCCGAAGCCCGCACCCATGGGGAACAGCGCGACGAATCCGATCTCGCAGGCGGCGGCTACGAACGGGTGGCGCTGTCCGTGATGCGGGCCCTCGCCGGTGGCGGGCCCGCCCACCTCATCCTCAACGTGCCCAACGCGCCCGTGCTTGCCGCGGACAGTCCCCACCCTGCAGAGGTGGCCGTTCCAGGACTGCCGGCGGACGCCGTCGTCGAGGTTCCGTCCCGTGTGACGCCCGACGGCGCGGTAGCGGTTGCGCAGGAACGGCCCCCAGGCCGGTTCCTCACCTTGATGCAGCGCGTCAAGGAGGTGGAACGGCTCACCGTCCGCGCGGTCCGCGACCACGACAGGGAAGCGGCTGTCCAGGCTTTTTCTGCGCATCCGCTGGTGGGGTCGGAGCTGCTGGGCAGGCAACTGCTGACCGGTTATGAGGAAGCATTTCCGGGGCTGGCCCGGCTGTGGGAGTAAAGGTTAAAGCTTGCGGTACATCACGTGCAGGCCCACGTAACCGATCTCAGGGTGATTGAAGGCGTCAGGCACGGTAGCGAGGATCTGGAATCCCATCGACTGCCACAGCCATACGGCCCTGACGTTGCTCTCCACCACGGCGTTGTACTGCATGGAGCGGAACCCGGCGGCTTTGGCTTCCTGGAGAGAGTAGGCGCAGAGTGCCCGCGCAATGCCCTGGCCCGAGTGGTGGGCCCCCACCATGTATCCGGCATTGGCCACATGGCTTCCGCCGCCCCCTTGGTTGGCGTGGAACTCCCCGGTACCGAGGATCCTGCCGGTGACCTTGTCCGCCGCAACAAACGTCTGGCCGGGAGCTTCCTTGATCCATTTGGCCCTGGCTGCGTCTTCCGTGGTGTCCCGGTCCCAGGTGAAGGTCTCGCCCTCACGGATCACGGGTTCCAGGATGGACCAGATGCCCGCCCAGTCCCCCGGCGTTGCCTTGCGGATTTCGAAGGTTTGTTCTTGGCTCACAGCCCACACGCTAGCAGCCTTGTCCACATAGCGGGGCCGCTTTATTGAGGCGCGGACGGGCAGGAGTAGTGTTTTCTGCAGGGCAAAAAGTGAATTGCAGGAAAAGTCAGGAGAGTGCGATGCCGATGGTCCGTCGTGTGGCGTTCCTGTCGTTGCACACCTCCCCCATGGAGCAGCCCGGAGCCGGTGACGCAGGCGGAATGAACGTCTACGTCCGTGCCTTGGCCATGGCACTGGCAGAGACCGGCGTGGAGGTGGAGATTTTCACGCGCGCCACCAAAGCCAGCCAACCCGCCGTCGAGCATCCGGGCCCCGGCGTGTGCGTCCACAACGTTCCAGCCGGACCCCGCCACAAGGTTCCCAAGGAAGAACTGCCCGAGCTCCTGCACCAAATGGTGGGAGAAATCGACAACATCCGGAACCAGCAACTGCACGGCCGCTACGACGCCATCCATTCGCACTACTGGGTCTCAGGTGTTGCAGGGCTGGAACTGTCAGCATTGTGGGGCGTTCCGCTGGTGCACACCATGCACACCATGGCGAAAGTCAAGAACCTCGTGCTCCAACCGGGCGAACGGCCGGAGCCGCGACGCCGGGAGAACGGCGAGCAGAGGATCGTCGACGGCGCCGCACGCCTGATAGCCAACACCCCCGCCGAGGCTGACGAACTCGTATCGCATTACGGAGCCGACCGTGACCGGATCGATGTCGCTCCGCCCGGGGTGGACCTCAACGTGTTCACGCCCGCGTTCCGCAGGAAATCACGCGCCCGGCTGGAGGTCCGTCCGGACAGCTTCCACATCCTGTTCGCCGGACGGATCCAGCGGCTTAAAGGCCCGCAGGTCTTCGTCAGGGCGGCCGGCATCCTGCGGAAGCGGCGGCCGGACATAGATCTGGAAATGACCATACTGGGTTCGCTGAGCGGAGCCAAGGACTTCAACCTCCAGCAGATCATCCACGAGGCCGGAATGGACGACGTCGTCACTCACCGCCCGCCGGTAGTGGCACCCGAGCTGGCTGGCTGGTTCCGCTCGGCGGACGTCGTGGTGATGCCGTCCTTCAGCGAATCCTTTGGGCTGGTCGCTTTGGAAGCACAGGCGTGCGGTACACCGGTCGTGGCCACCAACGTCGGCGGCCTGTCCCGGGCAATCTCGGACGGGCGCACTGGAATCCTGGTGGACGGGCACGACCCCACTGACTGGGCTGACGCCCTGGAGGACCTCTACGACGACGTCCAAACCCGCGAAGACATGGGCAGGCTTGCTGCCACCCATGCCGAGTCCTTCGGGTGGCAGCGGACAGCTGCGATCACCCTGGAGAGCTATCGCGAAGCGGTCGGGGGCCTGTTGCTTCCCCGGACTTGAGGTTGCCCGGCATCCGGCCGCGCGGCTGGTAGATTGTCGCGCACAGCGTTTGCGCGCCACAAGCGTCAGCCCTGAACGGGAACATCCAGCCGAAGGACAACGATGTCTGAAGACAAGGTCATGAGTGATCTTGAAATTGCCCACAACGCCGCCATCCTCCCCATCGAGGAAATCGCCCAAAGGGCGGGCATCAATGTGGATGCCCTTGAGCTCTACGGGCCTTACAAAGCCAAAATCGATGTCGGCAAGCTAGTGCTCCTTGCGGGCAAGGCGCCGGGAAAGGTTGTGCTTGTTTCGGCCATGTCCCCCACGCCCGCCGGTGAAGGCAAGTCAACCACTACGGTGGGGCTCGCCGATTCCCTGGCCCGCGCCGGGCACAAGGTGATGATCGCGCTCCGGGAACCATCCCTGGGACCGATTCTTGGCATGAAGGGCGGGGCAACGGGAGGCGGTTATTCTCAGGTCCTGCCGATGGACGACATCAACCTGCACTTCACAGGGGACTTCCACGCGATCACCTCAGCGAACAACGCCCTCATGGCCCTGGTGGACAACCACATCTTCCAAGGCAACCAGCTGGGCATCGATCCACGGCGCATGACGTTCAAACGCGTGCTGGACATGAACGACCGCGCCCTGAGGGAAGTGGTGATCGGCCTCGGCGGTCCCGCGCAGGGCGTGCCCCGCCAGGACGGTTTCGACATCACTGTGGCCTCGGAAATCATGGCAGTTTTCTGCCTGGCAACGGACCTCGACGATCTCCGGTCGCGGCTGGGCCGGATAACCTTCGGGTACACCTACGATCGCGCTCCGGTTACCGTGGCAGACCTCGGCGTTCAGGGGGCACTCACCATGCTTCTGAAGGACGCCATCAAGCCGAACCTCGTGCAGACCATCGCAGGGACTCCCGCTCTGGTCCACGGGGGTCCGTTCGCGAACATCGCCCATGGATGCAACTCGCTGATCGCCACCAGGACCGCCATGCAGCTTGCTGACATCGTGGTCACCGAGGCGGGCTTCGGCGCGGACCTTGGCGCCGAGAAGTACATGGACATCAAGGCGCGGATCGCAGACGTGGCGCCATCCGCCGTCGTGGTTGTTGCCACCATCCGTGCGCTCAAGATGCAAGGCGGAGTTCCCAAGGAACGCCTCAGCGAACCCAACGTGGACGCAATGGCCACCGGGGTGGAGAACCTCAGGCGGCACGTCCGGAACGTGGCAAAGTTCGGAATCACTCCGGTTGTGTCCATCAACAAGTTCGCCACGGACACTCCCGAGGAACTCGAGTGGCTCCTGGCCTGGTGTGCGGCGGAAGGCGTGGAGGCCGCCGTCGCCGATGTCTGGGGCCGCGGTGGCGGCGGGGATGGCGGGGACGAGCTCGCCGCCAAGGTGGCAACTGCACTGGGCGCTGAGTCGGACTTCCATCACCTCTACTCGCTGGACCTACCTGTGGAGGACAAGATCCGGACGATTGTGCAGGAGATCTACGGGGCCGACGGCGTCGAATTCTCCGTGCCGGCCCTCAAGCGGCTTGCCGAGATCGAGAAGAACGGCTGGTCCGGCCTGCCAGTCTGCATGGCCAAGACGCAGTACTCCTTTACTGACGACGCCTCCAGGCTCGGGGCACCCAAGGGGTTCCGGGTACATGTCCGCGACCTGATCCCCAAGACGGGCGCAGGTTTCATCGTGGCATTGACCGGTGCCGTCATGACGATGCCCGGGCTGCCCAAGGAACCGGCCGCGATGCGCATGGACGTGGACGCCGACGGCAACCCCACGGGTCTCTTCTGACTCTCTCCCACGTCCCACCCCCTTCCACCCGTTCCTCTCTCACCAAAACGCCCCTTCCGGGCAACCGTCTCTCCCGAATGCGAGAGGGATCGGCCCAAGGGGCGGTTTGGTGAGAGAAGGTTGGACAACAGAACGGCCCTCCCGGGGTTCCGGGAGGGCCGTTCTGTGTGCGTTGGACGGTGTTTAGCGCTCGATGTCGCCGCGGATGAAGGCTTCGACCTTCTCGCGGGCGATGTCGTCATTGAACTGCTCCGGCGGCGACTTCATGAAGTAGCTGGAAGCGGAGAGCAGAGGGCCGCCGATTCCGCGGTCCAGGCCGATCTTCGCGGCGCGGATGGCGTCGATGATCACGCCGGCCGAGTTCGGGGAATCCCACACCTCAAGCTTGTACTCAAGGGACACGGGTGCGTCGCCGAAGTTGCGGCCTTCGAGGCGCACGAACGCCCACTTACGGTCATCGAGCCAGGCAACGTAGTCGGACGGGCCGATGTGGACGTCGTCGGCGTGCAGTTCGGCCTCGACGTTGGAGGTGACGGCCTGGGTCTTGGAGATCTTCTTGGACTCGAGGCGATCGCGCTCAAGCATGTTCTTGAAGTCCATGTTGCCGCCAACGTTCAGCTGGTACGTGCGGTCCAGGGCCACGCCGCGGTCTTCGAACAGCTTGGCCATCACGCGGTGGGTGATGGTGGCACCGATCTGGCTCTTGATGTCGTCGCCCACAATCGGAACACCGGCAGCGGTGAACTTGTCTGCCCATTCCTTGGTGCCTGCGATGAAGACCGGCAGCGCGTTAACGAAAGCGACGCCGGCGTCGATGGCGCACTGGGCGTAGAACTTGGCAGCCTGGTCCGAACCAACCGGCAGGTAGCAGACCATGACATCCGCTTTGGCTTCGCGCAATGCCGCAACGATGTCCACTGCCTCTTCCGGAGCCTCGACGATGGTCTCGCGGTAGTACTTGCCAAGGCCGTCCAGGGTGTGGCCGCGCTGGACGGTAACCCCGGTGGCTGGAACGTCGGCGATCTTGATGGTGTTGTTTTCGCTGGCGCCGATGGCGTCGGCCAGGTCCAGTCCAACCTTCTTGCTGTCAACGTCGAAAGCAGCAACGAATTGGACATCGTTGACGTGGTACTGGCCGAACTCGACATGCATCAGACCCGGGATCGTGGCCTTGGGGTCAGCGTCGCGGTAGTACTGAACACCTTGGACCAGCGATGCGGCGCAGTTACCTACGCCGACAATGGCAACACGAATCGGATGTGAAGACACGGAACTCCTCTTGAGAACTAAACCTCAGGTGCCAGGCGCAACCCTGACTGAGTTCAGGACACGGCTGATTGGCACGGCGCCATTCGGCGCACACTTGCATTGTAACCAACACAGCTGGGGCCGGCTTTGTTCCCGGCCGGCCCCAGCTTTTTATGTCGCACCTTCAAGTCGCGCTTATGAGGCTATTTCTGCGCCCAACGGTTGATGTCGGATTCGACTGCGAATTCATCGATTGCGGTAAGTTCCTCAGCAGTGAAGTCGAGGTTGTTGATGGCGCTGAGCGTGTCCTCCAGCTGGGCAACGCTGGAGGCTCCCACCAGAGCCGACGTCACCGGGGACCCCTTGGGCTGGTCCCGCAGGATCCACGCGATGGCCATCTGCGCCAACGACTGTCCGCGCCCCTCGGCGATGGCGTTGAGCCCGCGGACCCGGTCCAGCTTCTCTTCGGTCAGCTGCGCCTCGGAAAGGAACCGTTCCTTGGCTGCACGCGAGTCCGCCGGAACGCCGTTGAGGTAGCGGTTGGTCAGCATGCCCTGGGCCAGCGGCGAGAACGCGATGGAACCGGCACCTACCTGGTCCAAAGCTTCGTAGAGGTTGGGCGATCCGTCCTCAGTCCAGCGGTTCAGCATGGAGTAGCTGGGCTGGTGGATGAGCAGCGGGGTGCCGAGTTCCTTGAGGATCCGGGCGGCCTCGAGGGTTTGCTCCGGGGTGTAGGAGGAAATGCCGGCGTAGAGCGCTTTTCCGGAACGCACGGCGTAATCGAGGGCGCCCATGGTTTCTTCCAGGGGCGTCTCCGGGTCCGGGCGGTGGCTGTAGAAAATGTCCACGTAGTCCAGGCCCATCCGTTCCAGGGACTGGTCCAGGCTCGAGATCAGGTACTTGCGGGATCCCCACTCGCCGTACGGGCCCGGCCACATGTAGTAGCCGGCCTTGGTGGAGATGACCAGTTCATCACGGTAAGGCTTGAAGTCGTCCTTGAGGTGGCGCCCGAAGTTCGTTTCCGCGGATCCGTCCGGCGGTCCGTAGTTGTTGGCGAGGTCGAAGTGGTTGACGCCCAGATCGAACGCACGGCGCAGGATGGCGCGTTGTTCCTCGAATCGCTTGTCGTCACCGAAGTTGTGCCAAAGGCCCAGCGAGATGGCGGGCAGCTTCAGTCCACTGCGTCCGACACGGCGGTAGGGCATGGTTTCGTAGCGGTTTTCCGCAGCCGAATAAGTCATACGTACCATCCTGCCACTGCAGAAACCGGGGCGACGGCGGTGTCCGCCATGTGGGCGCCGTCACCCCGGTTGCCACATCGTCAGTTGACGCGCACGACGGCGGCGCTACCGCCAGGAAGCGTCAGCGTGTCCTCATCCAGGGCTGCTTCAGGGTCGGTTGCCAGCAGCAAGGAGCCGCTGAGGGGCGTCGCGAGGGCGTCCTCTCCCAGGTTGCAGACAACACGGACCTTGCCCCTGGTCATCTCCAGCCAGTGTTCGTCGTCGTCGAACTCCACGGAGGTGTCTCCAAAGCCGCCGTCGACGAGCTCCGGCGTGTTCCGGCGCAGCTGTGCTAAATCCTTGTACAGCTGCAGCAGGCGTGCGTGGTCTCCTTCGCCGGCTTCCTCCCACTTGAGCTTGGAGCGTTGGAACGTCTGGGGATCCTGCGGATCGGGGACAACTGCCGGGTCCCAGCCCATCCGTTCAAACTCCTTGATCCGTCCCTCGGCTGTCGCTTTGCCCAGTTCCGGTTCGGGGTGGGAGGTGAAGAACTGCCACGGCGTAGATGCGCCGAACTCCTCTCCCATGAACAGCATGGGAGTGAAGGGCGAGGTCATTGTCAGCACTGCACCAATGGCCAGCTTGCCGTAGGACAGTGTTGCCGTGAGCCGGTCGCCGATGGCCCGGTTTCCGATCTGATCGTGGTTTTGGAGGCAGACCACCAGTGCCGACGGGTGGGCGAGGTCATTCCGGATTGGCCGGCCGTGGTGGCGTCCACGGAAGCTTGAGTAGCTTCCGTCGTGGAAGAAGCCGTGTTCAAGGACCTTGGCCAGCACGGACAGCGAGTCGAAGTCCGAGTAGTACCCGGTGGTCTCCCCGCTGAGGTTGACATGGACGGCGTGGTGGAAGTCGTCGCTCCATTGGCCTTCCAACCCATATCCGTTGTCCTTACGCGGATAGATGAGGCGTGGGTTGTTCAGATCCGATTCTGCGATCAGGGTCTTCGGTATCCCCGTCTCTGCTTCGATCTGGTCAGACAGCGCACCAAAGTCCTCGAGGATATGCACGGCCCGCTCATCACGGAGGGCGTGGACGGCGTCGAGCCGAAGCCCATCCACGTGGTAGTCCCGGAGCCACATCGCCGCGTTTTCCAGGATGTACCGGCGGACCTCGTCCGATCCTGCCCCGTCCAGGTTCACCGAGTCGCCCCAGGTGTTGCCCTCCCCCGATTTAAGGTAAGGCCCGAACTTCGGCAGGTAGTTTCCACTGGGACCGAGGTGGTTGTAGACCACATCCTGGATAACGCCAAGCCCCGCAGCATGGGCGGCATCAACAAAGCGCTGATAGGCGGCCGGGCCTCCGTACGGCTCGTGGACGGCGTACCAAAGGACACCGTCATAGCCCCAGTTATGGACTCCGTTGAAACCGTTGACCGGCAGGAGCTCGATGAAATCGACACCGAGGTCCACCAGATAGTCCAGCTTCCCGGCGGCAGCATCCAAGGTGCCCTCCGGAGTGAAGGTCCCCAGATGCAGCTCATAGATCACGGAACCCTTGAGGTTCCGCCCCTTCCAACCGGAGTCCTTCCATTCATGGACGGAAGGATCGAAAGTGGCCGACAGGCCATGGACACCGTCCGGCTGCCGCCGTGAACGTGGATCGGGAAATGGCCCCTCGGCGTCCACGACGTAGCCGTACGGCTGGCCGTCTACTTCCTCAGCCACGACGTCAGCCGGCGCGTGCCACCAACCGGTAGCGGCGTCGTCGTACTGCTCCATGGCGTGTTCCTGGCCCCCGGCCACCAACTTAACGGTGGTGGCATTCGGGGCCCAAACGTCGAAACGATTCTTTCCAGCAGCGTGCTTGAGCATGATGTTCCCCTGTACGTTCCTTAAGCGTGCGTTGCCGTGGTTCTTGATGGCGTCAGTCGGTGGGTACCAGCAATGCCACTGGGTACCGCTCCAGAAGTGTGCTTACGTGGACGGCCCCGGGTCCGTAACTGGCTCCGGTCAGTTCGTCCTTGCAGTTCACGGTGAGTTCGACGACGGTGTCCCGCCAGCCGCCGTCCCGGGCAAGGCGGCGCGGAAGACGAGTGGCAACGGTGAGCGCACCGCGCCTGCCTGCCCCACGGTCAAAGGCCACCACATGTGCAGCCGCAGCGCCCTGGGCTGCTACAGGCACGTAACCTTCAAACAGTTCGGGTCGGTCCCGACGCAACCTGAGCGCCCTGGACAGCACCAACAGCTTTGCTGATTCGTCCGTGAATGCTGGCGTGGCACCCTGGTCGAGCTCTGCCAAAGCCGCTTTGCGGGCCTTGAAGTCCACGGGCCGCCGGTTGTCCGGATCAGTCAAAGATCCGTCCCTGAACTCAGTACCTTGGTAAACGTCGGGAACACCGGGCATGGTGAGCTGGATCAACTTGGCCGACAGCGAGTTGGATGTCCCGTACGGCTCAAGCTCGGCCACGAAATTGGCCAGCGCGGCCGCTACCTCAGGAACATCGAACGCGGCGTCGACGGCGGCGGCCAGCTGCCGCTCAAACTCCGGATTCGGGTCGGTCCAGTTGGTTGAATTGCCGGCCTCCCGCGCTGCCTTCAGCGCATAGGACTGAAGCCGTCCCCGGTCTGCCGGCCAAGCACCCACGATCGACTGCCACACCAGTGCGGCCAAAGGTCCATCGGGAATCGGTGCAAGCTGCTGAACTGTCCCGAGGAACAGTTCCCACTCCGGCACGGCCTCGGAAATGACCGAGATCCGTGCCCTTGCGTCCTCGCTCCGCTTGGTGTCGTGCGTGCTGAGCGTCGTCATGGACAGCGGGAGGAGTTGCTGGCGCCGCGCCATCCGTTCATGGAAGACCTCGCCCGGGAGCGAGAACTCCGTGGGATCTGCGCCGACCTCAGTGAGCGAGCCCAGGCGGGTGTAGCGGAAGAACGCGGTGTCCTCCACGCCCTTGGCCATCACCATGCCCGACGTCTGTTGGAACCGTCGCGCCAAAGCACTGCCGGGATCGAGCAGGAGCGGCTGAAGTTTGCCAAGGACTGGCTCGAGTTCGGGGCGGTGACGCCCTGCCCGCTCAATGGCTTCCGTCAGGATCTTCCCGCCGTAGGGCAGGTACGTCCGGTAGATGGGGAACCAGCAAATGACCTCGGCCAGGGAGTCGGCCACCTTGGCGAACGGCAGCTCCAAGGAGGCTGGTACCAGGCGGGCAAGCCGCAGGATTTCCGATCGCAGGATGCCGTCAGCGATCCGGCGCTTGGTCCCGTGGATCATCTCAGCGTAATCGGCTGCCTTCTCCGCGTTCCGCAGCCGCGCATCCAGCGAGTTGAGGTACTCCTCCGCCGTGGGGTCCACAAACAGGCGGTCAACGTCCGCGAGGGCGTCGTACCCTGTTGTGCCTTCGCAGCTGAAAGTATCCGGAAGTTGCTCCCCAGGCTCGAGGATCTTCTCGACCAGCAGGTAAGCACCTCCGGTCGCCTCCCTAAGCCGGGCGAGGTAGCCTTCGGGGTCGGCGAGCCCATCGGGGTGGTCGATCCTGAGCCCGTCCACCAGGCCTTCGCGGAACCATCGAACAATCTCGGCATGCGACTCGTCAAAGACCCAGGGAATCTCCACCCGGATGCCCGCCAGAGTGTTCACGGCGAAGAACCGGCGGTAGTTCAGGTCCGCGTCTGCCCGTCGCCAACCGATCAACTCGTAGTTCTGGCGTGAGTGGACGTCCTTGGGGCTGTCGCCGGCCCCGTACGTTCCATCGGCCAACGGGAACCGGTGATCGTAGTAGTGCAGTTCGCCGTCCACGACCTTGAGTTCATCGAGGTCGTCGTCGCTGCCCAGCACCGGAATCCGGATCTTGCCGCCGCCAAAGTCCCAGTCGACGTCGAAGGCCTCGGCGTACTTGGACTCCCGGCCCTCCTTCAAGAGGCTCCACCACCAGGCGTTCTGCTTGGGCGAGGCGACGCCCATGTGGTTGGGCACGATGTCGGCAAGAATCCCCAAGCCGTTGTCCTTGGCCGCCTTGGACAAGGCGGCCAAGCCCTCGGGCCCTCCCCTGGATGGATCCACGGTGGAGGGGTCGGTCACGTCATAGCCGTGGTCCGAACCCTGCTCCGCGGTCAGGATCGGTGAGACGTACACCCAATCGATTCCCAGTGATTGCAAGTAGCCCGTGAGATCGGCAGCGTCCTGCAACGTGAAACCGGAACGGATCTGGAGACGGTAGGTGGAGACCGGCGTCCTCATGACTCCGATTCCTTCGCTTCGCCTTCAGCCTCGCCCTTGTAGTCGTACGGGAGCGACGTAACAGCCGGGGACGTGATCGACGCCGTTTCCGGTGTGCTCGTCTGGGTCAGTGCAGCAAGCGAGGCAGCAACCGAGTGGTCCGGTTCAATCTCGGGAGTGCTGTGGGCCCGCAGGACTACCAGCGACTTGCCGCCCACCGAGAGGATCTGGTCAGGCTTGATGACACCTGCTTCCGCCCCCTCGCCCGCAGTATCAATCATGACGTCCCAGGCCGGCGCGTATTCGTCGGAGGGAATCCGGAAGTCCACATCCTCCTGGTCCGCGTTGAAGTACAGGAGGAAGTTGACGTCGGTGATGCGCCTGCCTTGGTTGTCCCGGCCATGGATGCCGTCACCGTTCAGGAACACGCCCACCGAGCGGCCCAATGCCTCGTCCCAATCCGAGGGACTCATGGTGCTCGCGTCGGCGTCCAACCAAACGATGTCCGGGAGCCGCTCGCCCTCGCCTCGCAGCACGGGGCGGCCATCGAAGAACCGGCTGCGGCGCAAACTGGGGTGCTTGGCCCTCAGCGCGCTGACTGCGGCAGTGAATTCGATCAGCGGCTGGTCCACGTTGTCCCAGTTGATCCAGGTGAGTTCGGAATCCTGGCAGTAGCCGTTGTTGTTGCCGTTCTGGGTCCTGCCCAGTTCGTCACCGTGAAGGAGCATGGGAACGCCCTGGGAAAGGAACAGTGAGGCGATGAAGTTCCGCTGCTGGCGGGCGCGCAAGCCAAGAACAGTGGGGTCGTCCGTGGGGCCTTCGGCGCCGCAGTTCCACGAACGGTTGTGTGACTCGCCGTCGTTGTTGTCCTCGCCGTTGGCCTCGTTGTGCTTCTCGTTATAGGACACCAGGTCCGTGAGCGTGAAGCCATCGTGCGCGGTGACGAAGTTGATGGAGGCAAACGGCCGGCGGCCTGAATGCTCGTAGAGATCCGCGGAGCCTGTGAGGCGCGATGCGAATTCGCCCAGCGTGGACGGCTCGCCCCGCCAGAAGTCCCGAACGGTGTCCCGGTACTGGCCGTTCCATTCCGTCCACTGGGGCGGGAAGTTTCCAACCTGGTAACCGCCGGGACCGACGTCCCATGGTTCAGCGATGAGCTTCACCTGGGAAACCACCGGATCCTGCTGGATGAGTTCGAAGAAGGTGGAGAGTTTGTCCACATCGTAGAACTCGCGGGCCAGGGTGGAGGCGAGGTCGAAACGGAAGCCGTCGACGTGCATTTCGGTGACCCAGTAACGCAGGGAGTCCATCAGCAGCTGCAGGGAGTGAGGGCTGCGGACGTTGAGCGAGTTACCGGTGCCGGTGTAGTCCATGTAGTACTTCTGGTCGTCTTCCACCAGCCGGTAATACGCGGAGTTGTCAATGCCCTTGAAGGACAACGTGGGACCGAGGTGGTTGCCTTCGGCCGTGTGGTTGTACACAACGTCCAGGATTACTTCGATTCCTGCTGTGTGCAGCGCGCGGACCATGGCTTTAAAGTCCTGGACCTGCTGCCCGGTGTCGCCCTTGGAGCTGTAGCTGTTGTGGGGCGCGAAGAAGCCGATGGTGTTGTAGCCCCAGTAATTGTTCAGGCCCTTGTCCTGCAGGATGCCGTCATTGACGAACTGGTGCACCGGCATCAATTCGATCGCCGTAATCCCGAGTTTCTGCAGGTGCGAGATGACCGCTGGGTGTGCCACGCCGGCGTAGGTGCCGCGCTGCTCTTCGGGTACTTCCGGGTGCAGCTGGGTAAGACCCTTGACGTGGGCTTCGTAAATCACCGACTTGTGGTACGGAATCTTCAGGAGTTTGTCGCCGTCCCAGTCGAAGAACGGGTTGATGACGACGCCCAGCATCATGTGTGATGCCGAGTCCTCGTCATTGCGTGAATCAGGGTCTCCAAGGTTGTAGGAGAACAGGGACGGGTCCCAATCGATCTGCCGGTGGATGGCCTTGGCGTAAGGGTCCAACAGCAGCTTGTTGGCGTTGAAGCGCTGACCGGCGTCGGGGTCGTAAGGACCATGTACCCGGTACCCGTATTTCTGCCCCGGCTGCACTTGCGGCAGGTAGCAGTGCCACACGTAACCATCAACCTCGATAACGTCTACGCGGACTTCCCCGCCGTCGTCGTCAAAGAGACACAATTCCACTTTTTCGGCCTTCTCGCTAAACAGCGCGAAGTTGGTGCCGGTGCCGTCAAAGGTGGCACCCAGCGGATAAGCCGATCCAGGCCAGACTTCCATGCGTTCTCCTCTTGATGATGCGAACAACTGTTGCAAGCCTACTCATGACCCCGACAACGACAGTATCCTTACGGTCTTGTTCGGTCGTATTCCGCGCTGAGCGAACCAATAACGCGCGGAACGGCCTCGGCGATGGCCGAGGCTGTAATGGGGCCACCATCAAAATCCATCGACGCCAGGGCTCCGGCCCTTGCGTGGACGCTCGCCGCCGCGGCCGCCACGGCCGCCCAGCGGTCCTCGGGGTCCAGGCCCAAGGCGGCGTACGCGCCGTCGTCGTCGGCTATTTCCTCTGCCGCCTGTGCGAGCAGTGCGCCCAGGACTCCGGCCAGGACATCGCCGCTGCCGGCGGTCGCCATCCAAGGGGTGCCTTCTGACTGGCTGAAAACAATTCCCGACGGCGACGCCACCAGTGTGGTGGCACCCTTCAGGAGCACCGTGGCTCCGGTCTGCTGGGCGGCCTGCCGTACGAAGTGCAGGGGCCGGGATTCGACGTCGGCTCGGGTCACCGCCACTTCACCCGTGGAAGGAAGCGAATCCAGCAACGCTGCAAGTTCGCCGGCATGCGGGGTGAGGATCCAATGGGGCGGGCAACGATCAGGAAGGATGCTCAGCGCCCCGGCGTCAACCACCACCGGAAGGCCATCACGGAGGGCACCGTCGCTGGCAGCTCCTGCCCGGTGCAGCTGCTCTTCCCCATCAACGCCTGGACCCATGACCCATGCCTGCACTCGGCCCGGGTCCTGCGTCTCCCACAAGGCTTCCGGGGTACGGGTGAGGACCATTCGCGCCGCGGATTCGGGGCCCAGGTAGCGAACCATGCCCACTCCGGTGAGGGCTGCCGCATGCACACTCAAAACGGCGGCACCGGCAAAGCGGGATGAGCCTGCGACGATTCCGAGGACACCGCGGGAGTATTTGTGGGCACGCCTGACCGGATGCGGCAGCAAAGCGCCCAGGTCCCGCGCGCTGAGGCGGCGTAGCTCAGGTGCCTGATGGTGCAGTGCGGATTCGATACCGATCTGCACGAGTTCCACGCGCCCCGCACAGCCCTCGCCCGGGTCCGTCAGGAGCCCTGCCTTGAAACCACCGAACGTGACCGTGACATCGACCTCCAGCACAGGCCAATGGACTTCTCCGGTGCCCGCGTCCAGCCCACTGGGAACATCACACGCCACCACCAGCCGCGGCCCCAGTTCCTGGAGGGCGGCAACCAGTTCTGCAGAGGCCTCGCGCAATCCGCCGCGGGCCCCTGTGCCCAGCAAGGCATCGATGATCACGTCTTCACCGGCGCACAGGACCGCGAGTTCTTCCGCGTTGGAAGGACCCAGCTGCAGTACCTGCCCGCCGGCGGCCTTAAAGCCGGCCAGCGCCTCCGCATGCACGGCGTCCGCGGCGAGTACCGCCGTCGTACGCATTCCACGCCTGGCAAGGTGAGCCGCCGCGTAGAGGCCATCACCGCCATTGTTGCCCTTGCCGGCGAGGACCGTGACGCTTGCTCCGGCCAGCCGGCGTCGTTTCTTAACTTCACGGATTACAGCCTGGGCAAGCCCATAGGCTGCCCGCTGCATAAGGACAGCGCCCTCACCGGCGTCGAGGAGCGGTTGTTCCGCATCCCTGATCTGTTGTCCGGTGAAGGCGCTGATCATTTCTTATGTGTCCGTGGGCCCAGGTGTCCGTTTAGCCTTCGGCGAGAACAGTCGCCGTGGCGATGCCGCCGTCGTGGCTCATGGACAAGTGCCACCGCTTGACGCCCTTGGCCTCGGCCACGGCAAGCACCGTGCCCTTGACCTGAACGGTCGGACCGCTCTGGTCCAGGCCGATCCAGCAATCCTGCCAGTTCATGCCGGCTGGTGCGCCCAAGACCTTGGCCACGGCTTCCTTGGCGGCGAATCGGGCAGCCAGGGACCGCGTGTTAAGTTCACGCTCGGCAGGCACGAACAGGCGATCCCTCAGTCCGGGAGTCCGTTCCAGCTGCCGACCAAACCGCTCAATGTCTACGACGTCTACGCCAATGCCAACAATCATGCGGCTATTCTACGGTCACGCTCTTGGCAAGGTTACGCGGCTGGTCGACGTCGTAACCCTTCGCCCCGGCCAGCTCTGCAGCAAAGATCTGCAACGGAACTGTGGTGAGCAGCGGCATGAGCAGCGTAGGCGTCTCCGGAACGTAGAACACGTGCTCTGCGTAATCCTTGACCGACTCGTCGCCCTCTTCAGCGATGACCAGGGTACGTGCACCACGTGCGCGCACTTCCTGGATGTTGCTGACCACCTTGGAGTGCAGGGAGTCACGGCCACGCGGGGACGGCACGACGACGAAGACCGGCTGGCCGTCGTCGATCAGGGCGATCGGGCCGTGCTTGAGCTCGCCGGCGGCGAAGCCTTCAGCGTGGATGTAGGCGATTTCCTTGAGCTTCAGGGCACCTTCGAGAGCCACCGGGTAGCCAACGTGGCGGCCCAGGAACAGCACGGACTTCTCGTCCTTCATGCTGCGGGCCAGCTCGCGCAGGGGTCCGGCGTTGTCGAGGATGCTCTGGATCTTGGCCGGGATCTTGTTGAGGTCCGCGAGGACATCCTTGATCTGGCCGGAGAAGATGTTGCCGCGAAGCTGTGCCAGGTAAAGGCCCAGGAGGTAGGCGGCGGTAATCTGCGCGAGGAACGCCTTGGTGGAGGCCACAGCGATTTCCGGACCGGCGTGCGTGTACAGCACGGCATCGGATTCACGCGGAATGGTTGAACCGTTGGTGTTGCAGATGGAGATGGTCTTGGCGCCCTGTTCGCGGGCGTAGCGGACGGCCATGAGGGTGTCCATGGTTTCGCCGGACTGGCTGATGGAGACCACCAGCGTGTTGGAGTCGACGATCGGGTCCCGGTAGCGGAACTCGTGGGCAAGCTCCACCTCGGTGGGAATGCGGCACCAGTTCTCGATTGCGTACTTGGCCACCAAGCCCGCGTAGGCCGCGGTACCGCAAGCCAGGACGATGATCTTGTCCACCTGTTTGAGGAGCTCAGGGTCAATACGGAGTTCGTCCAGGGTCAGCTTGCCGTTGAGGTCCGAGCGGCCCAGGAGGGTCTGCGCCACGGCGTCGGGCTGGTCGTTGATTTCCTTCTCCATGAAGGAGCTGAAACCACCCTTTTCAGCCGAAGCCGGGTCCCAGTCAACGTGGTATTCCTTGCCCTCGGCGGGTGCGCCGAAGAAGTCGGTGATCTCCACGGTGTCCGCGGTGATGGTGACGATCTGGTCCTGGCCCAGCTCCACAGCGCGGCGCGTGTAGTCGATGAAGCCGGAGACGTCCGAGCCGAGGAAGTTCTCGCCGTCGCCCAGTCCCACTACCAGCGGGGAGTTGCGGCGGGCTGCCACGACGACGTCGGGCTGGTCGGCGTGCACGGCCAGGAGGGTGAAGGCACCCTCAAGGCGCTGGCAGGCCAGGCGCATCGCTTCGGTGAGGCTGCCGCCGTCGCCGTTGAGCTGGTTGCGGAAGATGTCTCCCAGAAGCGCGGCAGCAACTTCGGTGTCGGTTTCGGATTCGAACGTGACACCCTTGGCGAGCAGTTCCTGACGGAGCTCAGCGAAGTTCTCGATGATGCCGTTGTGAATGACGGCCAACCGTCCACCATCGGAAAGGTGCGGGTGGGCGTTACGGTCGGTGGGTCCACCGTGCGTGGCCCAACGGGTGTGGCCAATGCCTGTGAGGGACTTGGGAACGGGATGCGCTTCCAGTTCCTCGATCAGGTTGCTCAGCTTGCCGGACTTTTTACGGGATGAGATGGCCCCATCAGCCACTACTGCGACGCCGGCGGAGTCATAGCCGCGGTACTCCAGACGGCGCAGCCCTTCCACCACGACGTCAAGGGCGCTGTAACCAGCTGCCTCGCGAGACGAATTGCCAACATAGCCTACGATTCCACACATGGGTACAAGCCTAGCGGCTACCGCAAACAACTGACGTGGGACATCCCATTTCCTCCTGCCGTTTCAGGCTGGGCAGGCACCCACATTTCACCCTCCGGCCACCGCGCATTTCCTGATCAGCCGCGCGGAGGGCAGAATCATGAGCGTGACTTTGCAACGCACCGAAGCTAATGGCGACGGCGCTTCCCCGTTTGTTGAACTGGACCGCCAGACCTGGTCCAGGCTCGCAGCGCAGATGGAGCAGCCCCTCAACGAAGAGGACATTTTCCGTCTGCGCGGGCTCGGCGATCCCCTGGACATGAAGGAAGTACGGGAGGTTTATCTCCCCTTGTCCCGGCTCCTCCACCTGTATGTGGAGGCCTCCCACCAGCTCCACGCCGCCACCACCACCTTCCTGGGAGAGCAAACCCAGCGCACTCCCTTCGTGATCGGTGTGGCCGGCTCCGTGGCGGTGGGCAAGTCCACCATCGCCCGCGTTCTCCGGGAGATGCTTCGTCGCTGGCCCGGGACTCCCAACGTTGAGCTCATCACGACGGACGGTTTCCTCTACCCGCTCGCTGAGCTCAAGCGCCGGCACCTTCTTGAGCGCAAGGGTTTCCCGGAGTCTTATGACCGGCGTGGACTTCTTCGCTTCGTTTCGGAGGTCAAAGGCGGGGCCGAGGAAGTCAGGGCTCCGTGGTACTCGCACGTTACCTACGACATCGTTCCAGGCAAGGAAGTGGTGGTGCGGCGTCCGGATGTCCTGATCGTCGAAGGCTTGAACGTGCTGGCTCCGGCACGCCCCAGGATGGACGGCAAGCAAGGCCTGGCCGTCAGTGACTTCTTCGACTTCTCCATCTATGTCGACGCCAAGACCTCCTACATTGAGGAGTGGTACGTAGACCGCTTCCGGAAGCTCCGCAGCACCGCTTTCGCCCAGCCCGAGTCCTACTTCCACCGATACGCCACGCTCTCCGACGACGACGCCGAGTCCACCGCGCGGGGTATCTGGAAGCGCATCAACGAGCCCAACCTCAAGGAAAACGTTCTGCCCACCCGTGGCCGGGCACAGCTGGTGCTCACCAAAGACGCGGACCACTCCATCCGGCGCATGCTGCTAAGGAAGGTCTAGTTGGCCGTCGATAAGACCCCAATGCCCAGCCGGCGCGCTTTCGCCGGGCTGCTTACAGCCGGGGCGGGCCTGGCTGCGCTCACGGCATGCACACCGCAGGAAGGGACCCCCTCCCCTGCTGCTGCGGGGGTGCCCGCTGAGGGTACGCCGTCTGCGGCCGCCTCTCCGTCAGCCACCTCAAGCACTGCCACCGCGTCAGCTACGCCGCCGGCCGCCGTCGAGCCAACCACCGAGCCGACCGTCGCCAGCCCCAGCCAAGCCCCTTCCAGCACGCTGAAGACCCAACACTCCCTGACAGATCCCACCAGTCCTTGGGTGATCGTCAACAAGCACAGGCCGTTGAACCCCCAGGACTACGTGCCTGCGGACCTGGCACAGCCGGGCGTCCGCCTCGCCGTCAGCGGCGAAGCAGCGTTATTGAACAGCACGACGGCGGCTGCCGCAGAAAAGATGTTCGGCGCAGCGGCAGCGGAGGGCGTCATCATGACGTTGGCTTCGGGCTACCGTTCCTACGCAACCCAGGTGTCCACCTACAACGGTTATGTTGCCAGCACCGGGCAGGCCGCGGCCGACCGCGCTTCCGCCCGTCCAGGCCACTCCGAGCACCAAACGGGCTGGTCTTTCGACATTGGCGATGGCGGCGGAGCCTGCAGCTTCCAGCCGTGTTTTGCCGAGCAACCTGCAGCTATCTGGGCCAAGGCCAACGCCCACAAGTACGGCTTCGTCGTCCGGTACCCCTGGATGTTCCATGAAACCACGGGTTACTACTACGAGTCCTGGCACTTGCGGTACATCGGGGTGGATGCCGCGGTGGACATGACCACCCGCGGCATCGCTACCCTCGAAGAATACTTCGGGCTTGAGGCAGCACCGGACTACCTCTAAGTCCGTTCCTATACGGCCATTTCGCTGGAGGCGCCCAAGCGCTCCTTGACCACAGCGGCGAGGTCGGTGCAAATACGCTCGGCAGTTTCCATGTCTGCGGCCTCCACCATCACGCGAACCAGCGCCTCGGTGCCCGAGGGGCGCAGAAGCACCCGGCCGGTTTCGCCGAGTTCCAGCTCAGCTGCGGCCACGGCAGCGGCCACACCTTCATCCGTAGCAGCGCGGGCCTTGTCGACGCCCTTGACGTTGATCATGAGCTGCGGGAGTTTGGTCATCGCACCGGCGAGGTCCTGCAGGGTGCGGCCAGTGAGGGCCACCTGCGCTGCAAGCTGGAGGCCGGTCAGGACACCATCGCCCGTGGTTGCGTAATCGGAGAAGATCACGTGGCCGGACTGTTCCCCGCCAAGGTTGTAACCGCCGTCGCGCATTTCCTCCAACACGTAACGGTCACCAACACCGGTTTCGCGGATGGTGATGCCGGCGTCGCGAAGCGCGATCTTCAGGCCGAGGTTGCTCATGACTGTGGCCACCAGGATGTCGTCCTTGAGCTTGCCGGCCTCTTTGAGTGCCAGTGCCAGGATCGCCATGATCTGGTCACCGTCCACTTCGTTGCCTTCGTGGTCGACGGCCAGGCAGCGGTCAGCGTCGCCGTCGTGAGCCACGCCGAGGTCTGCGCCGTGCTTGACCACGGCTTCCTTCAGCGGACCCAGGTGGGTTGAACCCACGCCTTCGTTGATGTTGAGTCCGTCGGGCTCGGCTCCAATGACAACCACATCAGCCCCGGCGTCCTTGAACACCTGGGGCGAGCAGCCACTGGCGGCACCGTGGGCGCAGTCAAGCACTACCTTCAGGCCGTCCAGGCGCTTCGGAAGCGTACCGAGGAGGTGGACGATGTAGCGGTCCTCTGCGTCCGAGAAGCGCTGGATGCGTCCGACGTCGGCGCCTACAGGGCGCTGCGGTTCCTTGCCCAGCTGTGCTTCGATCGCGTCCTCGACGTCATCGGGCAGCTTCTGGCCGCCGCGGGCGAAGAACTTGATTCCGTTGTCCGGCGCAGGGTTGTGGGAGGCGGAAAGCATGACGCCGAAGTCGGCGTCGAGGTCGGCCACCAGGTAAGCCGCTGCGGGGGTGGGCAGGACGCCGGCGTCGTAGACGTCGATGCCTGAGCTCGAAAGCCCGGCTTCGACGGCCGCAGCGAGGAATTCACCGCTGGCTCTGGGGTCCCTGGCAACCACGGCGCGGGGCCGCTTTCCGTCCGTTGCGCGGTCATGGCCGAGTACGACGGCGGCCGCCTGCGCGAGCTGCATAGCCAGTTCGGCGGTGAGTAATCCGTTCGCGAGACCGCGCACGCCATCTGTTCCAAATAATCTAGACATCGGGTCAAGTTTAGACGACGCCACGGCACCACCTGTTCATTGGGCCATCGAACGGTGCCGTAACTACTCATGCCGGCGTGCCCGTTAACGACGGAAGCCCGCCCCACCGAAACGGCGGAACGGGCTTCCGATACCCCTCTGAAATGGGGCGAAGCGAATTAACGCTTGGAGTACTGCTGAGCCTTGCGGGCCTTCTTGAGACCGGCCTTCTTACGCTCGATGACGCGGGCGTCACGGCTCAAGTAACCGGCCTTCTTCAGGGTTGCGCGGTTGTTGTCGACGTCGATCTCGTTCAGCGAGCGAGCAACACCGAGGCGCAGGGCACCGGCCTGGCCGGAGATGCCACCGCCGTGGATACGGGCGATGACGTCGTAGGCGCCTTCAAGATCAAGGATCTTGAAGGGCTCGTTGACGTCCTGCTGGTGCAGCTTGTTCGGGAAGTAGTTGTCCAGCGTGCGGCCGTTGATGGTCCACTTGCCGGAACCCGGAACAACGCGAACGCGTGCAACGGCTTCCTTGCGGCGGCCAACAGCTGCACCGGCAACGGTCAGTGCCGGGCGCTCCTTCTTGGGAGCATCTTCAGCAGCGGCGCTGCTTTCAGACGTGTAGCTGGTGAGGGTTTCCTCAGCCTCGACGGCTTCGGCGGTCAGTTCTTCGTTCTGAGCCACGGTTCTCCTTGTAATGAAAAGTTGGTTGGTGGCCAGGACTACTGGGCGACCTGGGTGATTTCGAAAGTCTTAGGCTGCTGTGCAGCGTGGGGGTGCTCAGGGCCTGCGTAGACCTTGAGCTTGCCCAGCTGCTGTGCTGCCAGGGAGTTCTTGGGGAGCATGCCCTTGATGGCCTTCTCAACAGCGCGAACCGGGTTGGATTCCAACAGTTCGGCGTAGTTGACGGAGGTCAGGCCGCCCGGGTAACCGGAGTGGCGGTATGCGCGCTTCTGCTCCAGCTTGGCGCCGGTGAGGGCAACCTTTTCAGCGTTGATGATGATGACGAAGTCGCCCATGTCCATGTGGGACGCAAAGGTCGGCTTGTGCTTTCCGCGCAGCAGTGTTGCGGTCTGGCTGGCAAGACGACCAAGGACAACGTCGGTGGCGTCAATGACGTGCCACTGGCGGTTGATATCGCCGGGCTTCGGGGTGTACGTACGCACGGTTTTGCCTCGTTCTTGTTCTGGCGTTCATGTTTTAGGCGACACGCAGTGAGGCGTGTACCTACTATGTATGCGCTACCGGAGCAGAGGTGAGGGCTCTATGTACCAGTCATCCCAAGATCTCGAAATGCCCATGGAGTTAGCGATCCTGCAACTGGATCCCCCTGTAGGCATGTGTCATCGAGATAGGACACGCACAACGACTCTAAACAATACCCGTTACGGGGCTTCCGGGTCAAAATGGGGTTAGACCGCCCGGGGGTACCTGTGTTAATGAGGGAGAGCACGTGACTGACGGACTTGCCATGCCGCTCATCCTGGCGCTTGCCGGCCTCCTCCTGAGCCCTGCCGCGGAGTTCGTGATCGCGCGCACCCTTCCGCGACTCGGCGGCCTCCCCTCCCTTAGGGTACGGATCACGACGGCGGCGGTCACCGCGCTGCTGTTTGGCTTGCTCGCGTGGCGGTTCGGAATGGCCGCAGAATTGCCGGCATTTCTTTTATTGGCACTTCTTGGGGTGCAGCTTTCACGTATTGATTTCACATTCCATTTGCTGCCGAACCCGCTTGTTTTGCTCTTGTTGGGCGGGGGCTTGGCTCTCCTTTTGGCGTCCGCTGCTCTCGCTCCAGGGTGGCCCGAGATGCTCCGCGCCTTGGCTGGAGGGCTCATACTCTTCGTTGGCTACCTGATTTTGGGACTTATTTCGCCGGGAGCCCTCGGAATGGGCGACGTGAAGCTCGCCGCACCCCTTGGAATGTACTTGGGCTACTTGGGTTGGCAGCAAGTACTCTTCGGCGGCTTGCTGGGATTCGTGGTGGGCGGGGTGCTGACGGTGCTCATGCTGCGCCTGCGTTCGGCGGAAAAGCCCGCAGAAACAGCCCACGGGCCTGCAATGGTCATCGCAACCCTGGGCATCATCCTCGCCCTGAACTGAGCCGGTCCGAGTACGTGCTTATCGCCGCTTGACGGCGCTCCCCAATCAATAAGGCTCCTGCTGGAACCAAGTAGTTTCCAGCTGTCCGCGCCCCGGAACTGAGTACTTCGCACCCATGCGCCCACCCGGCAAGTATTGGCTGCCCGAATAAATCGAGTACGGCTACGCATTGTGGCTTTTGGTGTGACTGGGCAATTCTTGTGTCATCGAATTCGGAACGGGCAAAAGCGATAACAGCCCTTCGAGCTCGGACAAGTCAGTACACCTCAGCAATATCCAATCTATTTTTCCAAAACATATTCATTTCTGGGAAGGATTTTCCAATGTCTGCTTTCATGATCAACACCATTGCTTTCATCGCCGGCGTCAAGGACCGCTTCACCAAGGAAGAGAAGGGCGCGACGATGGTTGAATACGGCCTGATGGTCGCGGCCATCGCAGTCGTGGTCGGTGCTGCCGCCGTGATTCTCGGCGGTAAGGTCGCCACTCTTTTCGGTGGCCTCCTCCCTTAGCTCGGGCATCGTGACGCGGTTGGTCGCGGCTGCCATCTGGCAACCACGACCAACCCGTTGCTTTAAGAGCACACTCTGTTGGGATCTGGGACCGGGAGATGGACGTGAAATCCAAGACGAATGAGCGTGGCGCAGCAGCCGTGGAATTGGCGATTATCCTTCCATTATTGCTGCTGATCCTGTTCGGCATCATCGAATTTGGGCGTGCCTACAATGTCCAGGTTTCGCTGACGCAGGCCGCGCGTGAAGGAGCCCGCTATGCAGCGGTGCACTATCAGGATGGCAGTTTGAACGTTTCCGGAGCGGCATTATCTGCGGCGCCGGCACTGGATGGCTTGGGCGTGACCGTCACCAACAATGCTTCAAGTTGCGCTCCTGGGTCCAGCGTAAAAGTCACCACCAGCGTTACCCTGCCATCGATGACCGGTTTCCTGGATGGAATTGGCCTCTTTCCTCTCAACCTGTCGGGAGTGGCGGTGATGAGATGCGGTGGCTGAGCAACGCCGGGCAGCGCATCCGTCAGGCTTGCACGCGCAAAGGCGATGAACGCGGCGCTTCCACGGTCATCGTCGCAGTCCTCATGGTGGTTCTGTTGGGATTTGCTGCTTTGGCAGTGGACGTCGGGGCGATCTATGCGGAGAAGGCGCAACTGCAGAACGGTGCCGATGCTGCGGCACTGGCCATCGCAACCGACTGTGCTGGAGGCAGTTGTGGAAGCAGCACTTCCACGGGAAACCAGTTCGCCAACAACAATGCCAACGACAACACCAGCGGCGCTGTCGTCACCTTTCCCGCAGCCACCACCGTGCGGGTCGTGACCAACGCAAGGGACACTGCCGGGCAAAACAGCCTCTCGCTGTTCTTCGCACAGTCCATGGGCTTCGACACTGCGTCGGTTGACGCTTCCGCCGAAGCCTCGTGGGGTGCTCCGTCATCAGCGACGACCCTGCCCTGGACCGTCAGTGAGTGCGTTTTCAAGAAGTACCTGTCTCCGGCCCAGCTGGCCTCGCTGAACTCCACAGGTAACTTTTCCGGCGATCCCATCCCCACTCACGTGACGCTTCGTTATGACACGAATGCACCCGCAGTTGGCGGATGCGTTGCGCAAAATGGCTACCAACCCGGCGGCTTTGGCTGGCTGGAAACCACGTCAGCATGCTCAACGGACATCAACATCGGCGCAGTGGTGCAGGGCCAGCCTGGTAACCATTTTCCCAATGCTGCCACCTGCAACACGGTGCTTGCGCACATTATGGACGAACCCGCATTAATTCCACTGTTCAAGACGGCCGCCCAAAACGGAAACAAGACCAAGTACACGCTTGTCGGTTTCGCAGCATTTCAGGTCACTGGATACAAATTCGACGGCGGTCAGCAGCTTGACCCCGCCGCGCCTGCCTGCAACAACAACTGCAGGGCCCTACAGGGATATTTCTCCCGTTTCGTGTCACTCGAAGAAGGTTCCCAAGTCTCCGGTGGCATTCCCAACTATGGAGCGTCGGTGGTCACGCTCACCAAATAGGCACTCGATGAGCGCCTCGCCACCAATCTCACGAGAACTCGAAGGGAGTTACAAAGTGAAAACACGCCTACTGGGAGGCATTGCCGCATTGCTGTTGGCAGTCACAGGCATCGTTCTACTGGTCACCTACGTACAGGGAGCAGACAAACGGGCACAGCAAGGGCTTGATCCCGTCAGTGTACTTGTCGTCAAGGAACGCATTCCTGCCGGCACCAAGGCAGAGGACATCCAGTCCAAGCTCAAAACCGAAACTTTGCCTCAGTCCGCCGTGGCACCGGGAACCATCAACACCCTCACCGATCAAAAGGGCAAGGTGACCTCAGCTGATCTTCAGCCGGGTGAACAGCTTCTGGGGGTAAAGCTGGTCAGTCCCAAAGAGCTGGTCCCGGGAACTGTTCCGGTACCGGAGGGTTTGCAGGAAGCCACTTTCGTCCTTGCCCCTGAGCGCATGCTCGGAGGCCGGGTCGAGGCCGGCGACACAGTGACTGTCTTCGCATCGTTCAAACTCGACGATGCTGTGCAGGCAGGAGCCAACGTGCCGGCCGGTTTGACCGGATGGAAGGATTTCACTGAGCTCCTTTACCACGACGTTCTGGTCACGGCGGTCCAGCAGGCTGCCCCCGATGCCGAAAAGTCGGCCGGAAGTGAAAAGGCAGTAGCGCTTCCCAACGGGTCGGCCTACGTCACCGTGGCACTAAGCGACGCCAACGCAGCCAAGATGGTCTTTGGCGCAGAATTTGGCACCCTCTGGCTCTCCAAGCAGACAGAGAAAACCGTCAAGAGCGATCCACCGACAACCACGTTCGGAGGGCTGGTCCAATGAGCCGCTTCGTAGCCATCACTGCAGTACGTGATTTCGAGACCCGTGTACGCCAGGCAATCACTGGGGCTTTGCACGGTGACCTTCAAACATTGCCACCCGCAGTCCTCCAAACCGGGACCGACGAAATCTTCAAGCAACTCACGGGGGCACCTCCCGAGGTCATGATTCTCGGCCCAGGAGTCAATCCCGAGGACGCCTTCAAGCTGGCCACGGTGCTCGACCTTCAGTACCCGGAAATCAGCCTTCTCATGGTGGCCGACCCGACTGCCGACGTTGTGCTCAAAGCCATGCATGCAGGTGTCAGGGATGTTGTGGCACCTGAGGCAGACGTGAACGAGCTCCGGGTGCTTCTGGAGCGCGCGTGCTTGGCCGCAGCAAGCCGGCGGCGAGGAATGCAGCCTGCCGCCGAATCCGGGCAGGAGCGGGGACGGATCATAGCGGTGATGTCACCCAAGGGCGGAGTTGGCAAGACCACTGTTGCCACCAACCTGGCCATCGGGCTGGGAAACATCGCACCGATGAGCGTGGTGATCGTGGATCTGGACCTGCAGTTCGGGGACGTCGCTTCAGGTCTGCTGCTTGAACCGGAGCACTCCATCACGGAAGCTGTGCATGGGGCTGCGGCCCAGGACTCCATGGTCCTTAAAGCGTTTTTGACCGTCCACCCGGCCGGGATCTATGCCCTCTGCGCACCTCAGAGGCCTTCTGACTCGGACTACATCACTGCCGAACACGTCACCCGTCTGCTCAACCAGCTGGCCACGGAGTTCAAGTATGTCGTTGTAGATACTGCACCCGGTCTCGGCGAACACTGCCTGGCAACCTTGGAGTTGGCCACCGACGGCGTCTGGGTCTGCGGGATGGATGTCCCGAGTATCAGGGGTCTGCGCAAGTGTTTCAGCGTCCTGAAAGAACTCCAGCTTCTGCCACAGGGCCGCCACACGGTGCTGAACTTTGCGGACCGAAAGAGTGGACTCTCTGTCCAGGATGTTGAAGCCACCATCGGAGTGCCTGTGGACACCGTCATACCGCGATCCAGAACGCTCCCTTATTCAACCAATCGCGGCATTCCAGTGCTGCAGGGAACGGCCAGGGATTCGGCTCTGAAAGGCCTGAAGAAGCTGGTCCAGCGCTTCGACCCCCGCCTGGAATCCACTCCCCAGAACAAGCTGCACCGGAGGGTGGTGGTGTCATGAAACTCTCGGAGAGGCTTTCGAAAAACAATCCGCTTTCCACGATTGCCCCGGGTGATTCGCAGCCGCCGGCAGTGGTCGACGGGGCCGACTGGGCCGGCCGCCCTTCGACTTCAACTCCGATGTTGGGGGGTGCCCCAACGGCCCCGGCCGTGGATGCATTGGCGGGACTCAAGAAACGTGCCGCAGCTTCCCTTTTTGAACGCATAGGAAGCCGCTTGGGCGACACTTCATCTTCGGAAGAAGACCTCCGCTCCTTCGCCGTGGAGGAACTTTCAGCGGTTATCGACGACGAGCAAGTACCCCTTACACCGGAGGAACGGCGTCGACTCATCCGGGAGATCTCCGACGAAGTGATGGGCTACGGCCCTCTTCAGAGGCTGTTGGAGGACCCCTCAGTGACGGAAGTCATGGTGAACAGGTTCGATCAGATCTACGTGGAGCGTCACGGTCATCTGGCTCTCACTGAACTCCAGTTCAGCTCGGATGATCATCTGAGGAAGGTCATCGAACGAATCGTTTCCAAGGTTGGACGCCGCATCGATGAATCTTCGCCGTTGGTGGACGCCAGGCTGGAAGACGGATCCCGTGTCAACGCGATCATCCCTCCCTTGGCGGTCAACGGACCCTCCCTGACCATCAGGAAGTTCAGCCATGTTCCGTTGACTGTTCGCAACCTGATCGACTGGGGATCGATGAGCCCGGAGATGGCAGAGCTGCTGAGTGCGTGCGTCCGGGCCCGGCTCAATGTCATCGTCTCTGGTGGCACAGGCACCGGCAAGACCACGCTGCTCAATGTGCTGTCATCCTTCATCCCCGAATCGGACCGTATCGTCACCATCGAGGACGCGGTAGAACTGCAGCTGCAGCAGCGACATGTGGTCCGGTTGGAGAGCCGGCCACCGAACATCGAAGGCAAGGGTGCCATCACCATTCGAGACCTGGTTCGGAACTCCCTTCGTATGCGTCCGGACCGGATCATCGTGGGCGAGGTTCGCGGGGGTGAGTCCCTGGACATGCTTCAGGCCATGAACACCGGCCACGATGGATCGCTGTCCACCGTGCATGCCAACTCTCCCCGCGACGCGATCGCCCGTCTGGAGACGCTGGTGCTCATGGCCGGTATGGACCTTCCGCTCCGGGCGATCCGCGAACAAGCGTCATCGGCAGTGGATCTCATTGTTCAGGTCACCCGCCTGCGCGATGGAAGTCGCCGTATTACCCACGTCACTGAGGTGCAGGGCATGGAAGGAGACGTCGTGACCTTGCAGGATGTCTTCCTCTTCGACTACTCGGCCGGTTTGGACGCTCAAGGCCGGTTCTTGGGCAAGGCCATCCCGACCGGCATTCGCCCTCGTTTCCTGGACCGGTTCGCTGAACTTGGGATCCAGGTATCGCCCGCGGCCTTCGGCGTCGCCCCGATGCCCACAGGGAGGCGGTAACAGTGGAATCACCAGGATTGTTTATCTTCGCCGTCGCTCTATGCGTGGTTGCTCTCTTCATTCTGGTCGTGATTGTCCTGAAACCGCGCCGCGACAGTATTCCCCTTGAGCGGCGGCGCCTGGAAACTTCAAACGACAGTTCAGCCGTAGGCCTGGTCTCCGAGACCGCCGTACGCTTCATGGACACGGCCTTGGGACGCTCGGGCGGACCGTTCAATCGGGAGGTTCTTTACCTCGCCGGAGTCAATCAGGCTCCGGCAGACTTCATGGTCATGGTTGTTGCCTGTGCAGTAGTGACAGCAGTTCTGGGCAGCCTCATCGTCAACGTCTTCGTGGGTATCCTCTTGGCGCTATCGGTGCCGTTCCTGGCGAAATTCGTGCTGGTTACCAAAACGCAGAAACGGCGCGCCAAATTCGAGGGACAACTGACCGACACCATTCAGATGTTGATCGGCGGCCTTCGGGTGGGACACGGCATCATGAGGTCCATGCAAGCCGCGGGCCAGGAATCCCAGGCTCCGACATCAGAAGAACTAAGCCGCATCGTCAACGAAGTAAGGGTCGGCAAAGACGCACGTCAGGCTATCGAGGACTGCGCTGCGCGGATGGACAGCGAAGATTTCCGTTGGATTGGCCAAGCCATCCAGATCAACCGTGAAGTGGGCGGTGACCTGGCCGAGGTTTTGGAGCAGGTTGAAGGAACCATCCGTGAACGCAGCGAGATCAAGGGGCACGTGCGTGCTTTGAGCGCTGAAGGAAAGATCTCAGCCGTGGTTCTTATGATTCTCCCTGTGGCAGTAGGGATCTTCATGTCAGTGCTAAACCCCGGGTACCTGAAACTCTTCACCGGCCACCCTCTTGGGATTGCCCTGATAGTTCTCAGCGTGATCCTGTTCGCCGTCGGAGGCTTCTGGATGAGCCGCACCGTAAAGATCAAGTTCTAGGAGACAAGGCTCATGACTCCCTTTGCATGGCTGATTATCGCCCTTATCATTCTTCCACTAGCCTATTTTGCCTGGTCGTTGCTCAGCATTGACCGGAAGGGCATTGTTGCCATTCAGGGCAACCTCGGTTCCGGCTTCACGCAAAGTGGCGGTGTGAGTCTTCGGCGCCCACCGCTGCTTCTGGGTGTTGCCAGGAAGCTGACTCCTGGAAGCTACGAGGCCAAGCTGGACCATTGGCTTGCCCTGGCTGGGCGCCCGATGTCGATGCCCCTGCCTAAGCTCATGTCTCTGAAGCCCGCCTTGGCGCTGGCCGGAGCATTCGGCGGCGTTTTCCTGTTTCTCCTCAGCCCCGGGCCGGCAATGGTCGGGCTCGGACTCTTCCTGACCATCTTTCTGTACTTCCTTCCCGATCTCTTGATTTACAACACAGGGATCAAACGGCAGGAGGCCATCAAACTTGAGTTCCCGAACACCCTCGATCAAATGCTGATTTCGGTTGAGGCCGGCCTCGGGTTCGAATCGGCGATGGAACGGGCGGCCGTACAAGGAGCCGGTCCCCTGCCCCAGGAACTGATGCGCACGCTCCAAGACATCCAGGTGGGACGCCCCCGGCAGGAGTCCTATGAAGCCCTGGCCGAACGATGCGCCGTTCCGGACATCCGTAGTTTCGTCCTTGCAGTGATCCAAGCCGACAAATACGGGATCGGCATCGCCAACGTGCTTCGAGCACAGGCCAAGAAAGCACGCGTCAGGCGACGGCAGAGCGCCGAAGAGCGGGCGATGAAGCTCCCCGTCAAGGTGCTCTTTCCCTTGCTGTTCTGCATCTTCCCGGTGCTGTTCATAGTCCTTCTGGGTCCCGCGGCCATCAGGATCATCCAGGCTTTTGGCTGATCCTGCCCTCGGGAAATAGACCGGCACTTCGCGGATCCCAGACCACGGAGTGCCACAACGGCCCCCTTCCGGTACCCAGAGCCGGGAGGGGGTCCTCCAACGTCCGGGGCACATCGTCCCGGTACAACAGGACAGGAAAGCTACTCCCGCCGCGCCCGCGTCAGTTCAGCCCTGGCAAGCAGCTCGCTGTCCGACGGGTAGGCCACTTCTTCCAGGACCAACGGATGAGGCGCAGCCAGCACGGACTTGGCATCGCGCTTTCGTTCCAGCAGCCGCTCATGCAGCCACTCAGGAGTTTCAAGCCCCTCCCCCACCCGCAGGGCCGAACCAACCAGCGAGCGAACCATGTTGTGGCAGAAAGCGTCAGCCTGAACGGTAGCTACGATGACGCCATCGATCCCCCGGCTAAACGAGAATTTCTGCAGCTCACGGATGGTGGTGGCACCTTCCCGCGGTTTGCAGTAAGACCGGAAATCCTGCAGTCCCAAAAGGGCCGCGGCTCCCTGGTTCATCAAGGAAACATCCAAGGACGCCTTGTGCCACAGCGTGATGCCACGGAGCACCGGGTCCCACCTTCCCGGACCGTCGGCAATCCGGTAACTGTACCTGCGCCACAACGCCGAGAAGCGAGCATCAAAACCCTCCGGCGCCAGACCGGCGTCGTGCACTTCGACTGCACCGGTGAGGTCGCCGAGGATGCGGCTCAAGGCTCCGCGGAGGCGCCGCAAAAGGGCGACGGCGGGATCAAGTTCGTGGCCACGCGGCAGTGAGAGCCACTCGGCTTCGGTGACGTCAAGATGGACCACCTGGCCGCGGGCGTGAACGCCGGCATCGGTCCGGCCGGCAACAGTAACGCGGACGGGTCGTTGCAACAACAGCGCCAGTGCCTCTTCCAAGGAACCCTGCACGGTACGCAGCCCGGGCTGCAACGCCCAGCCGTTGAATGGTCCGCCGTCGTAGGAAAGATCAAGCCGGACACGCAAAAACCCGCCGCCCCCCAAAACGGGGGCAGCGGGTTTTCGTTCGTTCATAGACTTAAGTCTACTGTGAAGAATTCAGTGAATTACTTCTTGTCCTCAGCGGCCGGAGCCTCTTCGGTCTCAGCAACTTCAGCGTCAGCAGCTTCGGCTTCAGCGGCCGGAGCCTCTTCGGTTTCAGCAGCCTCTGCCTCGACGGCAGGAGCCTCTTCGGTCTCAACGACCTCTTCCTCGGCAGCCGGAGCAGCCTTGGCAGCAGCAGAGGTTGCTTCAGCAACGACGGCCTGCTTCGCAGAAACCGGCTCGAGGACGAGCTCGATGACAGCCATGGGAGCGTTGTCGCCCTTGCGGTTGCCGATCTTGGTGATGCGGGTGTAGCCACCATCGCGGTTGGCAACGGCGCCGGCGATGTCGGTGAACAGCTCGTGGACAACGCCCTTGTCGCTGATCAGGCCGAGAACGCGGCGGCGGGAAGCGAGGTCGCCACGCTTGGCGAAGGTGACCAGACGCTCTGCGTACGGCTTGAGGCGCTTGGCCTTGGTGACCGTGGTGGTGATGCGCTTGTGCTCAAAAAGAGCAGCTGCCAGGTTCGCGAGCATCAGGCGCTCGTGAGCCGGGCCGCCTCCGAGGCGCGGACCCTTAGTGGGGGTAGGCATAGTTATTTCTCCTGTTATGTGAGCCGGTCAGGTCCATTGCTGGACCTGACGGCCAAGATCTGCTGTTTAGAGCTCGTCGTCGCTGAACGCGGCGTCGTCCTCTTCGATGGCTGCGGCGCGGGCTGCGAGATCGAAACCGGGAGGGGAGTCCTTGAGGGACAGACCCAGTTCCACGAGCTTTGCCTTGACCTCGTCGATGGACTTCGCACCGAAGTTACGGATGTCCATCAGGTCAGCCTCGGAGCGGGCAACGAGTTCACCCACGGTGTGGATGCCCTCACGCTTGAGGCAGTTGTAGGAACGGACCGTTAGGTCCAGATCCTCGATCGGCAGAGCCATGTCCGCTGCCAGGGCAGCGTCCGTCGGCGACGGGCCAATCTCGATACCTTCAGCTGCGGTGTTCAGCTCACGGGCCAGACCGAACAGTTCCACCAGGGTGGTGCCTGCGGAAGCAACGGCATCGCGCGGGGCGATGGCCTGCTTGGTCTCGACGTCGACAATGAGCTTGTCGAAGTCGGTGCGCTGCTCAACACGGGTAGCTTCCACGCGGAAAGTTACCTTCATGACCGGCGAGTAGATCGAGTCGACCGGAATACGGCCGATCTCGGAGTCGCCGGACTTGTTCTGAGCTGCCGAAACGTAGCCACGGCCGCGCTCGATGGTCAGTTCGAGTTCGAACTTGCCCTTCGAGTTCAGAGTGGCAATGTGCAGATCCGGGTTGTGGAATTCGACGCCGGCCGGCGGAGCAATGTCCGCGGCGGTGACGACTCCGGGGCCCTGCTTGCGCAGGTAAGCAACAACCGGCTCATCGTGCTCGGAGGAAACCGAAAGGTTCTTGATGTTCAGGATGATCTCGGTGACATCTTCCTTGACACCCGGAACCGTGGTGAACTCGTGCAGCACGCCATCGATCCGGATGCTGGTTACAGCGGCACCGGGGATGGAGGAGAGCAGGGTACGGCGGAGGGAGTTTCCGAGGGTGTAACCGAAGCCCGGCTCCAGCGGTTCAATGATGAAACGGGAGCGGTTCTCGGATACAACTTCTTCAGACAGGGTGGGGCGCTGTGCAATGAGCACTTAGGTTTCCTTTCGGCGAGCATCCGCTATATGACGCAACACAGGTGGTGGAAATCGGCTTCGGTTTCCAGCCTGACCAGCCGGGCCATGCTGATGGACGGAAAAACCATCCATAGCAGGCCCGGCCGGTCAGGCAGGGAAGACCTAATTAGACGCGGCGACGCTTCGGGGGGCGGCAACCGTTGTGGGCGCTGGGGGTGACATCCTGGATGGAGCCAACCTCGAGGCCAGCGGCCTGAAGCGAACGGATTGCGGTTTCGCGTCCCGAGCCCGGGCCCTTGACGAATACGTCAACCTTGCGCAGACCGTGCTCCTGAGCGCGCTTTGCAGCAGCTTCGGCAGCCATCTGGGCAGCGAACGGGGTGGACTTACGCGAGCCCTTGAAGCCAACCTCACCGGCGGAAGCCCATGAGATAACAGCACCGTTCGGGTCCGTGATGGACACGATGGTGTTGTTAAAGGTGCTCTTGATGTGCGCCTGGCCAAGCGCAATATTCTTCTTATCCTTGCGACGCGGCTTACGAACCGCTCCACGAGTCTTCGGGGGCATTGTTTCTCCTACAGAAAGTTATCGGGGGAAAACCAGGTCAATCCCGAGGGATTAACGTCCGGCCTTCTTCTTGCCGGCGACGGTGCGCTTCGGGCCCTTACGGGTACGAGCGTTGGTCTTCGTACGCTGTCCGCGTACGGGCAGGCCCTTGCGGTGGCGCAGGCCTTCGTAGCTGCCGATCTCAACCTTGCGGCGGATGTCAGCGGCTACCTCGCGGCGAAGGTCACCCTCAACCTTGTAGTTGCCTTCAATGTAGTCACGCAGCTGAACCAGTTCGGCGTCAGTCAGGTCCTTGACGCGAACGTCAGCGCTGATGCCGGTGGCAGCCAGGGTTTCGTGTGCACGGGTCTTGCCCACGCCGTAGATGTAAGTAAGCGCAATTTCCAACCGCTTTTCGCGGGGAATGTCTACGCCAGCGAGACGAGCCATATTGGCGGTACTCCTTGAATAAACCGGAGGTCGTAGGCAGTACACCCACACAGTCCGTGTGGCCCCAGCCTCCGACCGGGGGTTCGCTGACCAGGCTCTGTAATGCAGTCCTGGCACAGCTTGTGCTGCCTTTATTTACTTGCGTGGGCTAGCAACCCAGGTTTGCCCTTGCGGGCGCTGATTCCCGGAAGGGGAATTAGCCCTGGCGCTGCTTGTGGCGCGGGTTCTCGCAGATCACCATGACCCGGCCGTTACGGCGGATCACTTTGCACTTGTCGCAGATCTGCTTGACGCTCGGCTTGACCTTCATGGCGTTCCTTTGCGTGTTTTGCAGTTGATCTGCTGGAGCGGCTCGGCACTATTGCCTGGCCGCCCAGCAATTTACTTGTAGCGGTAGACGATACGACCACGTGTGAGGTCGTATGGGCTCAGCTCCACCACTACCCGGTCCTCTGGGAGAATCCTGATGTAGTGCTGACGCATCTTCCCAGAGATGTGTGCGAGAACGACGTGCTTATTGGTGAGCTCAACACGAAACATCGCATTGGGCAGAGCCTCAGTCACAACGCCCTCGATCTCAATGACCCCGTCCTTCTTGGCCATATCCTCCGCTAACTGTTGTTTGCCACCGTCCTCCGGTTAGGCACCGAAGATCCAGCGGACGTTTTTTGTTTGCTTGACCGTCTTGGAACCACGACACCAAAAAGGGCGCGGCTGCACAGACAACCAACAAATAACTCTACGCCAATCAGGCTGGAAAGTTAAATCCGACCATGGTAGCGCACGTGCAGCCCGCCGTCACTCCCCCGCAGGCCGGAATGCCGGGAAGTGGCCGCCCGCCGTCGTGATGCTTTCGGCGGACGCAACGCCGTCGAGGATGGCCAGCCGGACTACTTCCGCCGCCGCACTTTGCAGGGTTATCAGCGATACCTGCCGCGCCTGCTCGGTACTGCGGTCAAGCGCGACGGCGCCCGTCGCCAAAGCGAAAACAGTGTCACCGTCCGCCAAAGTATGGGACGGATCCAAAGCCCGAGCCAGCCCGGCATGTCCAGACGACGCAGTCCGTTTGCACTCGGCAACATCAAGGACGGCATTCGTAGCGATCACCGCCAGCGTTGTGTTGAGACCTTGTGGCGGGCCTTCCGGGCCTGGCGCCCGGCCCAGCGGACCAACCACCGGCGTCCCGAGCGCGTTCACCACAGCGATCGCACCGACGACCATTCCACCGTCCAGCGTGATGGATGAAGTGCCCACTCCGCCCTTGTACTGGCCGCGGGCAATGACGGCTCCGGTGCCGGCACCCACGTTTCCGCGTTCGACGGCGGCATGGTCGCCTGAGGCGAACGCTGCGGCGGCTGCCTGGTAGCCCATGTCGGCGTCGGGCCTTGCGTGCACGTCGCCACCGCGCCCGAGGTCGAAGATGGCCGCAGCGGGAACAATCGGGACCACGGTCCCCGGGACGGCAAAGCCGCGTCCCTGTTCTTCGCACCAGCGCTGCGCACCATGAGCCGACACCAATCCGAACGCACTCCCACCGGTCAGGACAACAGCGTCCACCGTGGAAACCAACGTGGTCGGGTCCAGGGCGTCGGTCTCATGCGTTCCCGGGCCCCCGCCACGCACGTCAACCGAACCAACGGTTCCCACTGGCGGCAGGACCACCGTCACCCCGCTCAGCCACCCGTCGTCGCTCTTCTGCACGTGCCCAACCCGTATACCCGGAACATCGGTGATTGCCGTCATGGCTCCATTCTCCACCCGCGACCCGACTGCGAAACGGTAGCCGAACCTCAAATACGAACTTGAGGGGAACGCTTGGTAAACGAGCCCGGAAGTGTAAGACAACTATCGCTACGGAGGTTCATTTTGGCGTCGGCGGAGCACTCCAATGTGGTGAGCTAAGCCTGTCTTCGCCGCCCCTGGCAGGGAGCAGGCGCCCCGCATTCGCCGAAACCGTGAGTAATAGATGACTGTCCCTTTGACGCACAACAGCACCGCCGCGCCCGCTGTCCGGCCAGGCCGGGCAAATGCAACACCGCCCGACGGACCCACTGCGAAAACCAAGGCCGATCAGCCAAGACGACGCTGGTCCGGTCGCAGCCGCAAGGATTTCGTGGTGTTCCTGGCCATGGCCCTACCGAACCTGGTGTTGATTGGAACCTTCACTTATTGGCCGCTGATCAACAACATCTACTACTCCACGCTCGACTGGACGCTCGGCTCGGCCTCGGCCACGGTGGTCGGGCTGCAGAACTACGTGACGTTCTTCACCAGCGAGGACGCTTCCAAAGTCCTGGGCACCACGGCGATCTTCACCGTGCTCACCGTTGGCGGCTCCATGATCCTCGGCTTGCTGGTGGCCCTGGCCCTGAATTCGAAAGTCCGCGGCACCACATTCGCCCGTTCCGCGGTGTTCGCGCCCTATGTACTTTCCGGAGTCGGTGTGGGGCTGGTGTGGCTGTTCATCTTCGATCCCGGATACGGGGTCCTGGCCTGGATCCTTCGCGGACTCGGCCAGCAGAGCCCGCAGTGGATCAACGATCCCCAGCTCTCGCTCGTGATGGTCATCATCGTCTACGTGTGGAAGAACCTGGGCTACTGCGCCGTGGTGTTCCTGGCCGGGTTGCAGTCCCTTCCCCGGGATGTGATGGAGGCTGCGGCATTGGACGGGGCCAACAGTGTCCGGCGGTTCTTCAACATCTCCCTGCCGCTGCTCTCGCCCACCACGTTCTTCCTGCTCATCACCACCATGCTCAGCTCGCTGCAGGCATTCGACCTCATCCGCATCATGACCCCCTTGGGCAACGGAACCAGCACGCTGATTTACGAGGCGTACCTGCAGGCCTTCGGGGCCTACAACAGGGCAGGGTATTCAGCCGCGATCTCGGTGATCCTCTTCGCCATCCTGCTGGTGATCACTGTCCTCCAACTGCGGTTCGTTGAACGAAAGGTCCACTACTCATGAGCGCCCCAGCACCCGCCGTCGTGCGTGAAAACGGCCAACAGCCCGCTCCGCTGGACCGCCCCCTGTCCGCATCCAATCTCCTCCAGACAGTGGCAACGGGGTACGTCCCGCTGGTCATTGCCACGCTGGTGGTTTTCCTCCCGCTGCTGTGGATGCTCCTGAGTTCCTTCAAGCAGCCCGGCGAAATCGTCACCATGGATCTGAAGGTCCTTCCCGAATCATTGAACCTGCAGAACTACGTCACGGCGATGACCACCGTTCCGTTCGCGCAGTTCTTCGCCAACAGCCTGATCGTCACCGTGGTGGGCTCGTCAGTCAAAGTTGTCCTGGCGATCCTCACGGCCTATGCCCTGGTGTTCGTGCGCTTTCCCTTCAAGAACGGGATCTTCGTGTTGATCCTTGTGGCCCTCATGGTCCCGGCACAGGTGTCGATCCTGCCCAACTACATCCTGATTGCGGGGATGGGCGGCAAGAACACCTTGTGGGGCATCATCCTTCCCGGGCTCGGCACGGCGTTCGGCACCTTCCTCCTGCGCCAACACTTCCTGACCCTGCCGCCGTCGATCCTTGAAGCGGCAGAAATTGATGGAGCCGGGCACTGGCGCAGGCTGTGGCAGATCATCGTTCCGGTCTCCGTTCCCTCCATCGCGACTGTGGCCCTGGTGACCGTGGTCAGTGAATGGAACGACTACATCTGGCCCCTCATCATCACGGACCGGCCCGAAACGATGACGCTGCCGGTGGGCCTGACACTGCTGCAGAACTCTGAAGGCAACGGTGCCGGGTGGGGAATCCTCATGGCCGGTGCCGTCCTGGTGATCGTTCCGATCCTGCTGGTGTTCGCCGCGCTCCAGCGCTACATCGTTGCCGGGCTGACCCAAGGCAGTGTCACCGGCTGAAATTCTCCACCGCACCATTTCGCATCGAAGTACGTTATTGAGAGGAAGCATCATGCGCACCAACCTTGACCGCCGCCATTTCCTGGGACTGGCGGGCCTCGGAGCCGGAGCGGCGGCACTCGCCGCATGCGGCGGACCGTCGACGGCGGGCCCGGCGTCGGTCGTCGACACCGGACAGATCGACTTCACCGGCATCAAACCCGCAGCCTCCATCGATTTCTGGACCAACCACCCCGGCAAGTCCCAGGACGTTGAGAAGGCGATCATCGAGAAGTTCCAGGCCAAGTTCCCGGACATCAAGGTGAACCTGGTGACCGCGGGAGCCAACTATGAAGAGATCGCCCAGAAGTTCCAGACTTCCCAGGCGGCCAAGACCGGCCTGCCCGGGCTGGTTGTCCTGTCCGATGTCTGGTGGTTCCGCTACTTCTCCAACGGCAGCATCATCCCGATCGATGGCCTGGTGAAGCAGCTGGACATCAAGATCGACGACTTCCAGAAGTCACTGGTGGACGACTACAAGTACGACGACAAGCAGTGGGCCCTCCCCTACGGCCGGTCCACCCCGTTGTTCTACTACAACAAGGACCACTTCAGGGCAGCGGGCCTCCCGGACCGTGCACCGGCCACGTGGCAGGAATTCGCGGAGTGGGCGCCCAAGCTCAAGGCCACCTCCGGAGCGCAATACGCCTACATCTATCCCGCGCTGGCCGGCTATGCGGGATGGACCCTGCAGAACAACCTGTGGGGTTGGGGCGGCGCCTGGTCCAAGGGCTGGGACATCACCTGCGATTCCAAGGAATCCGTGGCAGCCCTTCAGTGGGCCCAGGACTCCATTTACAAGGATGGCTGGGCCGGAGTGTCTTCCAAGGAGGCAGCTGACGACTTCGCCGCCGGCATCACCTCGTCCACTATCTCCTCCACGGGTTCGCTCCTCGGAGTCCTGAAGGCAGCCAAGTTCAACGTGGGCGTCGGATTCCTCCCTGGCGGCCCCGAGGCCCCCAGCGGCGTTTGCCCCACCGGCGGTGCGGGCCTGGGCATCCCCAGTGGCATCACCAAGGAAGAACAGCTTGCCGCCGCAACGTTCCTCAAGTTCATGACTGAACCGGAGAACACCGCGGCTTTCTCCGCCGCCACTGGCTACATGCCCACCAGGCTCTCGGCCGACATGTCCGCAGTCCTCGCGGCCACGCCGCAGATCAAGACAGCCATGGACCAGCTCGCTGCCACCAAGGTCCAGGACAACGCCCGGGTGTTCCTGCCGGGCGCAGATCAGGAAATGGCCAAGTCCGCAGCGAAAATCCTCACGCAGCAGGGCGATGTCCAGGCCACCATGACCGAGCTGAAGAAGACGCTTGAAGGCATCTACACCAAGGACGTCAAACCGAAGCTGAAGTCCTGACCCTTTACTACACACCCTCTAAGACAAACGAAGAGCGGAGCTACTTGGGTAGCTCCGCTCTTCTTTTGCAGCTGTTACGGGATCGGGACAGGCACGACGCCGAGCGGCACCAACTGCTCCGCGCCGCCATCGGGGGCCGACAGCACCCAGATGCCCTTTTCGTGCACGGCCACAGAGTGCTCCCACTGGCAGGAGCGCTTGCCGTCGGTAGTGACAACTGTCCAGTCGTCGTCGAGGGTCGCAGTTTCGATATCACCGCGAACCAGCATGGGCTCGATCGCCAGGCAAAGTCCCGGCCGGATCTTGGGACCGCGGTGGCTGGTCCGGTAGTTCAGGACATCCGGTGCCATGTGCATCTCGGAACCGATGCCGTGGCCAACGTAGTCCTCCAGGATGCCCAGGGGTTTGCCGGGGACCGAGGATACGTAATCATCGATCGCATTGCCGATGTCCCCCACGAACTTCCCTTTCGCCAGGGCCGCGATTCCCCGCCACATGGCGGCCTCGGTGACGTCCGAAAGACGCTGGTCTTCGGGGTCCGCGGCGCCTACTATGACTGTCCGCGCCGAGTCGGAGTGCCAGCCGTCAACGATGCAGCCGCCGTCGATGGAGATGATGTCGCCGTCCTGAAGTACGCGCCCGCCGGGGATGCCGTGGACCACTTCCTCGTTGACGGAAGTGCAGATGGTGGCAGGAAACCCGTGATACCCGAGGAAGTTGGACTTGGCTCCGGCGTCGTTGAGGACAGCCGCAAAAACATCATCCAGGTCTTTCGTGGTGACGCCGGGCTTGGCAGCCGCAACGGCAGCGTCCAATGCACTGCTCAGGACAAGCCCGGCCTGGTGCATCGTGCGCATCTGCTCGTTGCTCTTATATTCAATGCGGGGCTGACCGAACGCCATGTTCTCCTCTGGAAGGTTTGCGGTTGGGACCGATCAGGCCCCATGCTTCAACCATTTTCCCGCATCGGAGACCGTGGTCGAAATTGGCTTGATTCCCAGCTCGTTGCGCAGGCGGTCCAAACGGTAGGTCCGCTCCTTGCCGACCTGGCTCACGGCGTAGCGGGTCAGCCTCGGAGTCTGGCCCGTGAGGCGTGAAGTTGTCTCTGAAACAGCCGCGACCGCCATTGCCGCAGGTTCCGGAAGATAGGCGATCGGGACGTTGCTGTGGCCTGAAACGTCCAGGACCTGGCGCAGTATGGCCCCCAGCTCCACCGGTTCGGCATCCGCCACGTTCACAGCTCCCCGCACCGTTGATTGGCAGGCAGCCAGGACGGCCTCAACCAAATTCTCCAGGTGCGTCAGTTGATGCTTCACCCCGGGGTGCCCCACGCTCACCAGACGGCCTCCGTGGATGTTGCCCACCAGCCGTGGCAAAAGGGTCCTGTCCCCCGGGCCGTAGACACCATGGGGACGCAGGGCCACGGCATTGCCGTGCCTTCTGGCTTCCACGTCGGCGAGCGCCTTGCTGCGTCCATAGGCGTTGAGGTGGCGGAAAGCCACGTCCTCCTCGGCCCGGTCCACGCATGCCTCCCACCAGGGATAGACGCTGGAACTCGAGAGGTGCACCAGGCGCGTACCGGCGAAAGCTTCGGCTACGGCCCTGGTCCCCAGGACGTTTGCCCGGTGGAAGGTTGCACCATCTCCCCAGTCGGCCACGTGGGCGGCAGCGTGGACAACGGCGTCCACCTGCGGGATCCGAGCCGGCGGCAGACCCGCCAGGTCCCAGTAGCGCAGGCCCCTTCCCGGACGGCGGGCAAAACGGATCACGTCCCAACCACGGGCTTCGGCAGCGGTGGCCACAGCTCCACCAATGAACCCGGTGGCGCCTGTTACTGCGATCTTCATGTGGCTTTCCTCTGGGCAGATTGCCCAGCGAACATCTTCCGCAGTGCAACCCGGTCAGGTTTGCGATGCCTCCCCGTGGACGGAATGGCCTCCAGTACCTCGATATGGTCCGGAAGCGCTGACTCGTCGATGATCCTGGGTAATTCCCTGGCCAGCCGGGACTCCAGCGCAGCGGCAGGCTCATCCGGATCGGGGACGACTGCCAGCCACACGGCTTCGTCTCCAATGCTGTCCGGAACTCCGACCATGACCGCCTGCCGTACGCCGTGCACAGCGGAGATCACTGGCTCATACAAGGCTGGATAGATGTTGGTCTTCCCCCGGATGATCATGTCTTTCTTTCGCCCGATCATGACCAGCCGGGGCACGCCCGATGACCCATGGTCCAGCCGCACCAGGTCCCCGGTGGCGTGCTCCACCATGGGGTCTTCGCCCAAATAGCCGTGGCACATGTTCGGACCGCGGGCGAACAGTTCGTGGTCGGCTGCTACCCAGATTCCGACGGCGGGCAGCGGTTCCCCGAGGAAGTCACCTTCGCCGCTGCCATCGGGAGCGGTGAACTCCGCTTCGGCCCCGGAGGCGAAGGCCAGTTTCTCCCGACCGTCTGCGATCGCAATGGGAAGCACCTCGGTCATGCCGTAGATGAGTTTGAAGCCGACGCCAGGCAGGAGCTTCATGGCCCGTTGCAGGAACGGTGCAAGTATGGGCGCGGCCCCAAGCATTATTGTCCTCAGCGTTCCGGGGAGCGTCACGGAGCCGTCTTCGATGGCATCCAGGATAGGGGCCAGTTGCGAGGGCACCAGGAAAAGGTGGGTCGCGGCGTCGTAGGCTGTCTCTTTACCGGCCACGGCGCCCAACTCGCCAGCGAGACGCAGCGGGTCTATGTGCGCAGAGAAACCGTAGCCTGGCATGGTCCAGTGCGCCCCGGCAATCAGGGCCGGAAGTCCCATCATGAGTTGTTCGGAATGGATCCGGTCGCCCTCACCGAACGTGCATCGCGTGGACAGCTGCCCGAAGCCGGCGGCAAGCGAGCCCCTGGTGTGGATGACCCCTTTGGGCGATCCGGTGGTGCCTGAGGTGAAGATGATTACGGCTTCCTGCCCGGTCACCTTCCCAGTTGCGCGGTCGGCTTCCTGTCGCTGGGCCATCGGTGCCGCAAGGCGCTTCACAGGTGAGGCGCCACGCGGGACGCCGGGCAGCCATGGTCCTGAGTAATAGTGGCGGACATCCATGGCACCGTAATCGGGGAGGAGCAGCCCGCGGCCCCGGGCAATCGGACGAAGCGGGCTTCGCGCACTCAGGGCATACAGGAGCGATTCGGATGCGGCCCAGCGCGGCGCAGCCAGCTCCGCCCTGTCCCGGAAGAGCGAAGGCCCGATGCCGGGATCGATAAACACCACGGAGCCACCTGCCCGGACAGCTCCAAGGGCCAGGATGAAGGCTTCCGGACTGGGGCGGACCGAGAAGAGCATCCGCTCCCCTGTTCCGAATCCGTCATCCTGCAGTCGACGCGCTGTGGCCTCAATGCCATCCACCAACCGGCGGTAGGTCACGGTACGGCCGGGCCGGACGCCGTCATTTCCGCGCCTGGCCCACGGAGGCTGCCTTCTGCCCGGAGCTGTGATGGCGGGACGGTCAGGAACCCTTTCCGCTGCTGCGTAGACGGCGGTGATCAGGTCCATGGTGATCAACGGTTGTTCGGTGGTCTCCTCAGGCATTGGCCAGCTCCAACTTCCTGTACCCGGGAATCAACACGCCCCTGCTGACGTGGCGCCCGGCGATGTGCCAGGGCCGTTGGGCATAGAGGTCCAGCAGCAGGTCCAGCGTCGTATTGATTTCGGCCATGGCAAGCGGCATGCCGATGCAGAAGTGCGGACCGGCGCCAAACCAGAGTTGGCGTGCCTGCTGTGGAGTTGCCTGGGACGGATCAAAGCCGCCAAGGCTCTTGGCTGCGTGAATGGTTGAGAGCAGGATCCGGTCTCCGGCGCGAACCTTGGTGCCTCCGATTGCCCCGTCTGCCACTGCGTCCCTCAGCATCATGGGTGAGGGGACGGTGAAGCGTAAGGCCTCGTTGACCGCGGCCGGAACTGCGGACCGGTCGCCGGCCAGTTCGCTGAGGCGCCCGCTGTCAGCCAGCAAGGCCACCAACCTGGGCACGAACGACACCAGCGTTTCGGTGCCCACCATGACGAACGCACTGATGATGCCCATGGCCTCGTCCTCGGACATCCCCAGTTCACGCAGCCTGCCGGGGAAGGTGTCGGGATCGCTTTCCCTGTAGGCCGTCCGGACAGGTCCGGCCAAAATCGCGACGGCGGACTTCCCTTTGGCCACTTGCCGTTCAGTGAGTGTAGGCCGGCCCAGGCGGACAAGGGACGAGATGGAGGACCCGAGATCGAAAAGCTCCCTGTCAGCCAGCCTTCCCGGAGCATCCTCAGGTACCCCGAGCAGCCGGGAAATGACGCCACCGGCCAGTTCCTTGACGCAGTCCACAAGGTCCACCCGGCCATGCGCTTCAAACCCGGCATGAACACGATTCTTCAGCACGACCGCCGCCGGTTCGACGATGCCTTCAACAGAACGGGGAGTGAAGAGGTCCCCGAGACGCCGGCGCAGCAACCTATGCTCCTCGCCGTCCATATTCACCAGTGCTTTGCGCCCGACAACCGGAGTCCACAGCGCCCCCGAGCCCGAAGGTCCGTTCTTCACGAAGAGTTCCTGGTTCATCAACACCTCACGCACCAGGCCCGCTTCGCTGACCAGCACCCCTACCCCAGGGAGCCTCAGCACAGGACGCAATCCACCCAATCCACGGATGACGGGATACAGCACCGGGTGGGCTCCGAGATGGACACGGCGCTCCCAACGCTCAGCCGTGTTCTGCCGGCTGCCCACGGCAAGTACGGCCGTCACCGGATGTCCACGTGTTCAGGCCGGTACCGGTGGTCCGCGTACCACGCGAGCGTGTTCTTCAATCCCCATGCCTTCACCCGGCGGGAGGAACCGAACACCACCACGTCGCGTCGCAGTGCGTAGTTCCGGGTCAGCTTTCGCACCCGGTTGGATAAAGCGCGGTCCTCGTGGAGGTCTTCGATTTTGGTTCTGGGGAAACCGCCTGAGCGGTGGTACATCTCTGCCGTGATGGCCATGTTGCAGCCGGGAAGCATCTGGTACGGGCCAAGGTAGCCCTCGCCCTTGTTGCCGGGGCGGATACGACCAAAGAAGGAAGCCACTTCGACGGCGAACAACATCATGAGCCGTTCACGGGAAGTGATCCCTTCGTCTTCGCGGGGATTCAATTGGCCCGCCACCAGCTCCAGGCCGTCGTCGAAAGCGGCCATGATGCGGGCAGTCCAGTCCGGAGCGGCCAGGCAGTCGGCATCAGTGCGGGCCAGCCATCGAGCCCCGTGCTCCACCCCAAAGACCATGCCGGTGTCAGCCGCGGCGCCGGTTCCCTTTTCGGCTTCGTGCACCAACCTGATGTCCATCGCGGGATGTTCTGCTGAGAACTCCTCCACAATGGCGCAGCTGCGGTCGGTGGAGCCGTTATCCACCACCACCACGGTGAAGTCCTGGAACGACTGGGCGGCCAGGGAATGCAGTGCCTGCCGGACAAGCTTCTCTTCGTTGAGCATCGGCATGGCGATGCACAAGGGCCGGGTGGGCGCCTGGCTCGCAGGTCCGTTGCCCTGTTCCAGCGGGCTCACAGCCTCACCACCGCCATCCCGAGGCTCACGCCACCACCCAATCCGACCAACGCCACGAGATCACCGGGGCCAGCCCGGCCGCTGTCAACAGCGAGCTTCAACTGCAGCGGGAGGCTGACCGAGGCGAGGTTGCCAAAGTCCTCCACGGAATGGACCAGCAGTTCAGCGGGCACCCCGGCGCCTTCGGCGAAGATCTGCCTGTACGGGGCACTGACCTGGTGCACGCACACCACAGCGAAATCCGTCCAGGCAAGGCCCAAACGTGCGAGTGTCTCGTCAAGGATCCCGGAGCCCAGGTCCAGGAAAGCATCCTTGAGCTTTTCTCCGTCCATGCTGAAGTAGCTGGCCTCCGGATCACGGGGAAACGCCGAACCACCGGCTGCCAAGGTCCCTACGGACCAGTGGCTGCTGCGCGCCGTAAAGGCTGTGGCCAGGATCGCTGCAGCGCCCTCTGCCGCAGCGGCGGGCTCTTCCACGGCCTCGAGCAACACCGCAGCGCCGCCGTCGCTCATGGTGTACCCGGGAAAGCTGGAGGCAAAAGTCTGGAAATCCGGTACCGACCACCGCACCGCCCTGGAAGGCGACTCCCCGGTGGCCACCAGAACCCGGGCGTAGCGTCCGCCGCCGATCAAGGCGTCAGCAACTTCCATGCCGTTAAGGAAGCTGTTGCAGGCATTCTTGACATCCATCACGGGACAGGAGAGCCCCAACTTCGCCGCAACCATGTGCCCAGTAGCCGGCTCCACCATGTCCTGGCTGGCGGAGGCGAAGATGAGCAGGTCCACGTCCGGAGCCTGGAGCCCGCATTCCGCCAGGACCTTCCCGGCAGCGTTGGCCGCCAGGTCCGAGGCCTGCTCCGTCTCGGCCATGACACTCCGGGACCGGATTCCTGTCACCCTGCCAATGAGGCCGTTCGGGACCCTGAAACCGGGGCTGTTGTCAGCTATGCGGCGTTCGACGGCGGCGGTGTCCAGCCGCGTAGGTGGCAGGTAGACCTCCAGCCCCGAAATCCGGCTACGTCCCGACAGAGCTGTGTGCATTCGCGTTTCCCCCAAGAAAGTGCCGCGTCAACGAAAAAGGGTGTGTCCCGCACCTTATGGTACGGGACACACCCTTCACTCAAGCTCCGGTGGAACCGGCTATGTGGAAAACCCTAGACGGCCTTGGCCGACTCGATGGCCGTGAGCACGCGGTCGGTAACTTCATCGATACCGCCGATGCCATCCACCTGCGTGAGGATGCCACGTTCGGCATACTTCGCCACAACGGCTTCGGTCTGCTCGTGGTACAGGTCAAGACGGTGACGGATCACGGTCTCGTTGTCGTCCGAGCGGCCGGTCTCCTTGGCACGTCCCAGGAGCCGGGCTACCAGTTCTTCGTCGTCGGCGGTCAGCTGGAGCACTACGTCGAGCTCCTGCTCACCCTCGGCGAGGATCTGGTCCAGGTAGTCAACCTGCGCGGTGGTGCGCGGGTAACCGTCCAGGAGGAAGCCGTTCTCGACGTCGCTCTGGCCCAGCCGGTCCCGAACCATGTTGTTCGTGACGCTGTCCGGAACGAAGTCGCCGGCATCCATGTACTTCTTGGCTTCGATGCCCAAAGGGGTTTCGCCCTTTACGTTGGCACGGAAGATGTCGCCGGTGGAGATGGCGACTACGCCGAGGCGCTCGGAAATCCGCTCGGCCTGTGTACCCTTGCCCGAACCGGGAGGTCCAATGATCAGCATTCTCGTCATCGCAAAAGCCCTTCGTAGTGACGTTGTTGTAGCTGCGCATCAATCTGCTTGACGGTCTCCAGGCCAACACCCACCATGATCAGGATTGACGTGCCACCGAACGGGAAGTTCTGGTTGGCGTTGATCAGGACGAGTGCAACCAGCGGAATCAGCGCCACGAAGCCCAGGTAGAGGGCTCCCGGCAAAGTGATCCTGGAAAGCACGTACTGCAGGTAGTCCGCGGTCGGTTTACCCGCCCGGATGCCCGGAATGAACCCGCCGTACTTCTTCATGTTGTCCGACACTTCTTCAGGGTTGAAGGTGATGGCTACGTAGAAGTAGGTGAAGAACACGATCATGGCGAAGTAAAGCGCCATGTAGATGGGATGGTCGCCACGGGTGAGGTTGTTGTTGATCCACTCAACCCATGGAGCCATCTGCTCCCCTGGCTTCGGCTGGTTGAACTGCGAAATCAAGCCGGGCAGGTAAAGCATGGAGGAAGCGAAGATGACAGGCACGACGCCGGCCATGTTCACCTTGATGGGAATGTAGGTGCTGGTGCCGCCCACAGTGCGGCGACCGATCATGCGCTTGGCGTACTGCACCGGGACACGGCGCTGCGACTGCTCCACGAAGACCACGAGGGCAACGGTGAGAAGGCCGATGGCAAGAACGATGAAGAAGGTTCCCGGGCCCTTGGTCTCCCAGATGGAGCCGAGCGAGCGGGGGAAGCCTGCTGCGATGGAGGTGAAGATCAGCAGCGACATGCCGTTGCCGACACCGCGCTCGGTGACAAGCTCACCCATCCACATGATCAGGCCGGTGCCTGCTGTCAGCGTGATGATGATCAGGAGGGTGGTGATGATGCTCTCATCGGGAATGATCGGCAGGTTACAGCCGGGCAGCAATTGGCCGGACCGGGCCAGGGACACCAGGGTGGTGGCGTTCAGCAGGCCCAGGGCGATGGTGAGGTACCGGGTGTACTGCGTCAGCTTGGACTGTCCCGAGGAACCCTCTTCGTAGAGTTGCTGGAACCGGGGAATAACCACCCGGAGCAACTGCACGATGATGCTCGCCGTGATGTAGGGCATGATGCCCAGGGCAAAGATCGAGACCTGCAGCAACGCGCCGCCGCTGAACAAGTTCACCAGCTGGTAGATGCCCTGCGAGGTGTCACCGTTGTTCAAGCATTGCTGGACATTCTGGTAGTTCACACCAGGCGAGGGGATGAAAGCTCCCAAGCGGAAGATTGTGATGATTCCCAGCGTGAACAACAACTTGCGTCGCAAATCAGGCGTCCGAAACGCCCGGCCGAATGCGCTTAGCAAGCGTCCTCCTGAGTAGAAAGTACAAGGATGTGGTCGGGCTCAATGAAACCCAACAACCGAGTCTAACTGCTTGTGACGCCGTCGTAATAATCGAGAGTCCACAACCATCAAAAAAATCCCGGTATCCGGGGCCGAAGCCCCGCATACCGGGATTCTTTGTTACAGCGGGCTGATGTCCCACACAACCCTAGAGGGTGGTGGTGGATCCGCCTGCTGCAGCGATCTTTTCCGAAGCGCTGGAAGAGAATGCGTGTACGGTGACGTCAACCTTGACGGTGATGTCGCCGGTGCCGAGCACCTTCACGGGCTGGTTCTTGCGAACGGCGCCCTTTTCAACCAGTGATTCAACGGTGACGGTGCCACCTTCCGGGAACAGCTCGTTGAGCTTCTCCAGGTTTACAACCTGGAACTCAACCCGGAACGGGTTCTTGAAGCCGCGCAGCTTCGGCAGGCGCATGTGCAGCGGCAGCTGGCCGCCGGCAAAGCCAGCCTTTACCTGGTAGCGGGCCTTCGTACCCTTGGTACCGCGACCAGCGGTCTTACCCTTGGAGCCTTCACCACGACCAACACGGGTCTTGGCTGTCTTGGCACCCGGGGCGGGACGCAGGTGGTGGACCTTCAGAGTGTTCTGCTTCTCAGCAGTCTCTGCGGCGGTCTTGTTCTCTGCCATTACTTCGCCTCCTCTACATTCACGAGGTGCGGAACCGTGTTCAGCATTCCAACGGTCACAGCGTCGGCGGTACGGACAACGGTGTGTCCGATGCGCTTCAGGCCGAGGGACCGAAGGGTGGCGATCTGGTTCTGCTTGGCGCCAATGACGCCCTTGATCTGGGTGATCTCCAACTTGGCGTCGGAGGGAGTCAGGTTCTTAGCCATGACTAAACACCTGCCTTCTGGTTCTGGAGCGCGCGCACCAGAGCAGCAGGAGCAACCTCGTCCAGCGGCAGGCCACGGCGGGCAGCCACGGAAGCGGGCTCTTCGAGCTGCTTCAGAGCGGCAACGGTCGCGTGAACGATGTTGATCGCGTTGGAAGAACCGAGCGACTTGGAGAGGATGTCGTGGATACCCACGCACTCCAATACCGCGCGGACCGGACCACCGGCGATAACACCGGTACCGGCGGAAGCCGGACGCAGCAGGACAACGCCTGCAGCAGCCTCACCCTGCACGCGGTGCGGGATGGTGTTGCCAACGCGGGGAACGCGGAAGAAGGACTTCTTGGCCTCTTCTACGCCCTTTGCGATAGCAGCGGGAACTTCCTTGGCCTTGCCGTAGCCCACGCCAACCATGCCGTTGCCGTCACCGACGACGACCAGAGCGGTGAAGCTGAAGCGACGACCACCCTTGACCACCTTGGCAACGCGGTTGATGGTGACAACGCGCTCTACGAACTGGCTCTTCTCGGCTTCACGACCGCCGTCGCGGCCACCACGGCCACCACGGTCGCCGCGGCCCTGGCCACGGTCGCCACGCTCGCCACGACGTCCGCCACGGCGGTCATCGGCAGCGGGTGCGGTCTCAGTTGCTTCAGCAGCTACAGCTTCAGTCACCTGAATGTCCTTTTCGTTATTTTCAACGGTCACAGTGCCAGCCCACCTTCGCGAGCACCGTCAGCGACGGCGGCGATGCGGCCGTGGTACTTGTTACCGCCACGGTCGAAGACAACAGCTTCGACGCCTGCAGCCTTGGCACGCTCGGCAACGAGCTCGCCGACGCGCTTGGCCTTGGCAGTCTTGTCTCCGTCAAGTGCGCGAAGGTCAGCTTCCAGGGTGGAAGCGTAAGCCACGGTTACACCCTTGCTGTCATCGACAACCTGGACGAACATGTGGCGTGCCGAACGGTTGACGACCAGACGAGGACGTACAGCCGTACCGGTGATGCGCTTGCGGATACGAAGCTGGCGACGGTTGCGTGCAGCCGACTTGCTCTTGTTCGTGCGCTTCTTGTTAATTGCGATGGCCATGGTTTACTTACCAGCCTTTCCGACCTTGCGGCGGATGACTTCGCCGGCGTAACGGACACCCTTGCCCTTGTAGGGGTCGGGCTTGCGCAGCTTGCGAATGTTGGCAGCAACCTCGCCGACCTGCTGCTTGTTGATACCCGCAACAGAGAGCTTGGTCGGACCCTCTACTACGAAGGTGATGCCTTCGGGTGCAGAGACGTTAACCGGGTGGCTGAAGCCCAGAGCGAACTCCAGGTCAGAACCCTTTGCCTGAACGCGGTAACCGGTACCAACGATTTCAAGCTTCTTCTCGTAGCCCTCGGTAACGCCCTGGATCATGTTGGCGATCAGGGTGCGGGTCAGGCCGTGCAGCGAACGCGAGTTGCGCTCGTCGTTCGGGCGGGTGACCGTGAGAGTGTTCTCTTCCAGGGAGACCTCGATCGGGCTGGCCACAGTGTGGCTCAGCTCGCCTTTGGAACCCTTGACGCTGATGACGGAGCCATCGAGCTTGACCTCAACTCCGGCAGGAACGGTGATGGGGAGACGTCCAATACGTGACATTATTCTCTTCCTTTCCCGTTACCAGACGTACGCGAGGACTTCGCCGCCCACGCCCTTCTTGCCGGCCTGCTTGTCAGTCAGGAGGCCGGAAGAGGTGGACAGGATTGCGATACCCAGGCCACCCAGCACGTGAGGCAGGTTGGTGGACTTCGCGTAAACGCGGAGGCCCGGCTTGGAGATGCGGCGGACGCCAGCGATGGAACGCTCGCGGTTCGGACCGAACTTCAGGTCGATGGTCAGCTTCTTGCCAACCTCGGCGTCCTCTTCCTTCCAGCCGGCAATGTAGCCTTCTGCCTTCAGGATGTCGGCAACGCGTGCCTTCAGTTTGCTGTACGGCATGGACACGGTGTCGTGGTATGCCGAGTTTGCATTGCGCAGACGCGTGAGCATGTCTGCGACAGGATCTGTCATAGTCATTTGGGCTATAGCCCTTCCTCGTACCGGTTTCCGCTGCGCCGGCTCTTATGAGCCTGCGCGGACGGACCTGTCACGTAGTTAGTTTTCGGTCTTGAACGGGAAACCAAGCGCCTTGAGCAGCGCGCGGCCTTCGTCGTCGGTCTTGGCGGTGGTGACAACCGTGATGTCCATGCCGCGTACGCGGTCGATGGAGTCCTGGTCGATTTCGTGGAACATAACCTGCTCGGTCAGACCGAAGGTGTAGTTACCGTTACCGTCGAACTGCTTGCCGTTGAGGCCGCGGAAGTCACGGATACGCGGCAGTGCCAGCGAAACCAGACGATCCACGAATTCCCACATGCGGTCGCCACGCAGAGTTGCGTGTGCACCGATCGGCATGCCTTCGCGCAGCTTGAACTGTGCGATCGACTTGCGGGCCTTGGTTACCTGCGGCTTCTGGCCGGTGATCAGGGTGAGGTCGCGGACAGCGCCGTCGATCAGCTTGGAGTCCTTTGCGGCATCTCCAACACCCATGTTCACTACAACCTTCACCAGGCGGGGAACCTGGTTCACGTTCGCGTAGTTGAATTCGTCCTGCAGCGACTTCTTGATGGTCTCTGCATACTTGGTCTTCAGACGCGGAACGATCTTGTTGACGGTGGTCTCAGACAGTGTCTCACTCATCAGATGTCCTTCCCGGAGGCCTTGGACACGCGGATACGGACAGTCTTGGTGCGACCATCCTTCTCAACGGTGTCGAGACGGAAACCAACACGGGTCGGCTTCTTGGTGGACGGGTCTACCAAAGCCACGTTGGAAACGTGGATCGGGGCCTCAACGACCTCGATGCCACCGGTCTTGGTGCCGCGCTGCGACTGACCGACCTTGGTGTGCTTGGTGACGCGGTTGATTCCCTCTACCAGCACGCGGTTGGTGTCCGGGAATACGCGCAGGACCTTGCCCTGCTTGCCGCGGTCTCCGCCGCGTTCCTGCTTGGCGCCGGTGATGACCTGAACGAGGTCACCCTTCTTGATCTTAGCCATGGACTAAAGCACCTCCGGGGCCAGCGAAACGATCTTCATGAACTTCTTGTCGCGAAGTTCACGACCAACCGGGCCGAAGATACGGGTACCGCGGGGGTCACCGTCGTTCTTCAGGATCACAGCTGCGTTTTCGTCAAACTTGATGTAGGAACCATCCGCACGGCGGCGTTCCTTCTTGGTACGAACGATGACGGCCTTGACGACGTCACCCTTCTTTACGTTGCCGCCAGGGATAGCGTCCTTGACGGTGGCGACGATGACGTCGCCGATGCCTGCGTAGCGACGACCGGATCCACCGAGAACGCGAATGGTAAGGATTTCCTTAGCACCCGTGTTGTCGGCGACCTTGAGTCGCGACTCCTGCTGAATCAATTTCTACTCCTTGCGTCGCGCCGGTTCTCAGACCGAAATCATGCATACGGAATGAGCCTTGCGGAACGGTTGATCGGGGTGTCTCTTGACCTGCCTGGATTTTGCCAGAACAGGCCTAAACGCCCGTGCCACAAGCATCAGCTTCCCTTGCAGAAAACTCTGCGCGGGGCAGTATGCAGCGGCACGATTGTTTACGAGGTAGTGGACGACGCACAAGTGGCGCCATACAAACTCAATATCCTAGCACGTTTACGGCCAGTAACCGAAACAGGCAGGGAAGCGGAAAGGCCCGCATTCCATAGGGAATGCGGACCTTTCCAGTGAATCGTTGCCAGGCAAGCCCGGCGTCGGATTTACTTGGCCTTTTCGAGGATCTCCACCAGACGCCACCGCTTGGTAGCGGACAGCGGGCGGGTCTCAGAGATGAGAACGAGGTCGCCGATGCCGGCGGTGTTCTCTTCGTCATGAGCCTTGACCTTCGAGGTGCGGCGAATAACCTTGCCGTACAGAGCGTGCTTTACGCGGTCTTCAACCTGAACAACGATGGTCTTTTCCATCTTGTCAGAGACAACGTAGCCGCGACGCGTCTTACGGTAACCGCGCTGTTCAGCGCTGGCTGCTGCTTCCGTCACAGTTTCCTTCTCGCTCACTTGGCGTCCTCTCCAGCTTCAACCTCGGCCTTTTCAGCCTTGGCAGCCTTCTTGGACTTCTTTTCTTCCTTGGCTTCCACAACCGGTGCGGCAACCTCGGCACGAATGCCCAGCTCGCGCTCACGGAGAACGGTGTAGATGCGTGCGATGTCCTTCTTTACCGCGCGCAGGCGACCGTGGTTCTCCAGCTGTCCGGTGGCGGACTGGAAACGCAGGTTGAACAGCTCTTCCTTGGACTTGCGGAGTTCTTCAACGAGACGCTCGTTGTCGAAACCGTCCAGCTGTGCGGGTGCGAGATCCTTCGACCCTACTGCCATTTCTATTCACCACCTTCGCGACGCACAATGCGTGCCTTCAACGGCAGCTTGTGGATTGCCAGGCGCAGGGCCTCGCGAGCTACCTCTTCATTGACACCGGAGAGTTCGAAGAGAACCCGGCCCGGCTTGACGTTTGCGACCCACCATTCCGGAGAACCCTTACCGGAACCCATACGGGTTTCAGCAGGCTTCTTCGTCAGCGGACGGTCCGGGTAGATGTTGATCCAGACCTTACCGCCACGCTTGATGTGGCGGGTCATCGCGATACGAGCGGACTCGATCTGACGGTTGGTAACGTATGCCGGGCTCAGGGCCTGGATACCGTACTCACCGAAGCTGACCTTGGTGCCGCCCGTAGCAGCGCCGGAACGACCCGGGTGGTGCTGCTTACGGTGCTTGACTCGACGTGGGATAAGCATTTAAGCCTGTCCTCCTTCTGCTGCGGGAGCAGCAGCTTCAGCGGCCAGTGCTTCAACGGCAGCAGGTGCTGCCTCAGCTGCCGGACGGTCGTTACGACGACGGCGGTCGCCACCCGGGCGGCCCGGACGGTCTCCTGCACGGCCACGGGACGGAGCAGCAGCTGCCTGCTGAGCCAGTTCCTTGGCGGTTACGTCACCCTTGTAGATCCAAACCTTCACACCGATACGGCCGAAGGTGGTCTTGGCTTCGTAGAAGCCGTAGTCGATGTTCGCGCGGAGGGTGTGCAGGGGCACACGGCCTTCGCGGTAGAACTCCGAGCGGGACATTTCTGCGCCACCCAGACGGCCCGAGCAAGCAACACGGATACCCTTGGCACCCGCACGCTGTGCGGACTGCATTGCCTTCTTCATCGCACGGCGGAAAGCCACGCGGGAAGTCAGCTGCTCAGCGATGCCCTGGGCAACAAGCTGTGCTTCCATCTCGGGGTTCTTGACCTCGAGGATGTTCAGCTGAACCTGCTTGCCGGTGAGCTTTTCGAGCTCGCCGCGGATGCGGTCTGCTTCGGCGCCGCGGCGGCCGATAACGATACCCGGGCGTGCCGTGTGGATATCCACGCGGACACGATCGCGGGTGCGCTCGATCTCAACCTTGGCGATGCCGGCGCGCTCCATGCCGGTGGACATGAGCTGACGGATCTTGATGTCCTCGCGGACGAAGTCCTTGTAGCGCTGTCCGGGCTTGGTGCTGTCAGCGAACCAGTGCGAAACGTGGTCGGTGGTGATGCCGAGTCGGAACCCGTGCGGGTTTACTTTCTGTCCCACTTAGCGAGCCTCCTCTTTCTCCGGGGTTGCCACGACCAAGGTGATGTGGCTGGTCCGCTTCCTGATGCGGTAGGCGCGGCCTTGGGCACGCGGCTGGAACCGCTTCATGGTCGGGCCTTCATCAACGAATGCTTCGCTGATGAACAGGTCGCTGTCGTCGAACGCAACGCCGTCACGGTCCGCGAGGACACGTGCGTTGGCGATTGCCGACTGAAGTACCTTGAATACCGGCTCCGAAGCTGCCTGGGGGGCAAACTTCAGAATTGCCAGAGCCTCATTCGCTTGCTTACCACGAACAAGGTTGACGACGCGCCGGGCCTTCATAGGCGTTACGCGGATGTGACGCGCAATAGCCTTGGCTTCCATTGCTTTCCTTCTCTCGTCTAAGACGTAAAGTCAGGCGCCTTAGCGGCGCTTGCCCTTACGGTCGTCCTTAACATGGCCGCGGAATGTCCGCGTGGGAGCGAATTCGCCGAGCTTGTGCCCGACCATCGACTCAGTGACAAACACCGGGATGTGCTTGCGTCCGTCGTGTACGGCGATCGTGTGCCCGAGCATGTCGGGGATGATCATCGAACGACGGGACCAGGTCTTGATGACGTTCTTGGTGCCCTTATCGTTTTCCCGTGCGACCTTCACAAAGAGGTGCTGGTCAACGAAAGGACCTTTTTTCAGGCTGCGTGGCATGTGTCCAGGCTCCTATCGCTTGTTCTTGCCAGTACGGCGGCGACGAACAATAAGCTTGTCGCTCTCTTTGTTCGGACGGCGGGTACGGCCCTCAGGCTTGCCGTTCGGGTTAACCGGGTGACGTCCACCGGAAGTCTTACCTTCACCACCACCGTGCGGGTGGTCAACCGGGTTCATGGCTACACCACGGACGGTCGGGCGAACGCCCTTCCAGCGCATGCGGCCGGCCTTGCCCCAGTTGATGTTCGACTGCTCGGCGTTGCCGACCTCGCCGACGGTTGCGCGGCAGCGCACGTCAACGTTGCGGATTTCACCGGAGGGCAGACGCAGCTGGGCGAAACGGCCTTCCTTGGCAACGAGCTGTACCGAAGCACCTGCGGAACGAGCCATCTTGGCGCCGCCACCCGGACGCAGTTCAACTGCGTGGATTACGGTACCAACCGGGATGTTGCGCAGCGGCAGGTTGTTGCCCGGCTTGATGTCAGCGTCGGGACCAGCCTCGACGAAGTCACCCTGGGACAGCTTGTTGGGGGCGATGATGTAACGCTTGGTGCCATCAACGTAGTGCAGGAGTGCGATGCGAGCCGTGCGGTTCGGGTCGTACTCGATTTCGGCAACGCGGGCGTTGATGCCGTCCTTGTCGTGACGACGGAAGTCGATCAGACGGTACTGGCGCTTGTGCCCACCACCCTTGTGACGGGTGGTGATCTTACCGGAGTTGTTACGGCCGCCAGTCTTGTGCAGCGGACGCAGCAACGACTTTTCCGGAGTCGATCGCGTGATTTCAGCAAAGTCGGCTACGCTCGAGCCACGACGGCCCGGGGTAGTCGGCTTGTATTTACGGATTCCCATAATTTATTTCCTCGTTAAAGTGGTCTCCGCTACGCGAGCGGACCGCCGAAGATGTCGATTGTGCCTTCTTTGAGGGTGACAATTGCACGCTTGGTGCTCTTGCGCTGTCCCCAGCCGAATTTGGTGCGCTTGCGCTTACCGGCACGGTTGATGGTGTTGATCGAGTCAACTTTGACCGAGAAGATCTTCTCAACGGCCAGCTTGATCTCGGTCTTGTTCGAGCGAGGGTCCACCAGGAAGGTGTACTTGCCTTCGTCGATCAGACCGTAGCTCTTTTCCGAAACAACGGGTGCAAGCACGACGTCGCGCGGATCCTTGATGGTGGTTACGCTCACTTGGAGGCCTCCTCGTTCTTTGCCTTGTCAGCGACGAACGCCTCGAAAGCAGCCTTGGTGAAGACCACGTCGTCGGAGATGAGCACGTCGTAGGTGTTCAGCTGGTCTGCGTACAGAACGTGAACATCCTGGAGGTTGCGCACGGAAAGTGCAGCAACATCGTTGGCGCGCTCGATAACGACGAGCAGGTTCTTGCGCTCGGTGACGGAGCGCAGCGAAGCCAGTGCGTCCTTGGCGGACGGCTTGGTGCCGGCTACCAGTTCAGCGATGACGTGGATGCGGCCGTTGCGGGCGCGGTCAGACAGGGCGCCGCGGAGTGCAGCAGCCTTCATCTTCTTGGGGGTGCGCTGGCTGTAGTCACGAGGTGTCGGACCGTGGACAACGCCACCGCCGGTCATGTGAGGAGCACGGATTGAACCCTGACGGGCGCGGCCGGTGCCCTTCTGCTTGAACGGCTTGCGACCTGCACCGGAAACCTCGGCGCGGGTCTTCGTCTTGTGAGTACCCTGGCGAGCAGCAGCGAGCTGTGCGACGACGACCTGGTGCAGCAGCGGCACGTTGGTCTGGACGTCGAAGATCTCTGCAGGCAGGTCTACCTTGACAGTGCTAGTCATTGAACTAGGCTCCCTTCACGGCGGTGCGTACGAGTACGACCTGGCCGCGGGCACCGGGGACGGCACCCTTGATAAGGAGCAGCGACTTCTCAACGTCAACAGCGTGAACCGTGAGGTTCAGCGTGGTGTGACGCTCGGCGCCCATGCGGCCGGCCATTTTCAGGCCCTTGAAGACGCGGCTCGGGGTGGATGCGCCACCGATGGAGCCAGGCTTACGGTGGTTCTTGTGGGCACCGTGGGAAGCGCCAACGCCGTGGAAGCCGTGACGCTTCATAACACCGGCGAAGCCCTTACCCTTGGAGGTGCCGACGACGTCGATCTTCTGGCCGGCTTCGAAGATCTCAACAGAGAGCTCCTGGCCCAGCTCGTAGGATGCGGCGTCTGCGGTACGCAGTTCGACGACGTGGCGGCGAGGGGTGACGCCAGCCTTTTCAAAGTGACCAGCCAGCGGCTTGGTGACCTTGCGGGGGTCGATCTGGCCGTAGCCGATCTGGACGGCGACATAGCCATCGACATCTGCGTTGCGCAGCTGCGTGATGACGTTGGAGTCAGCCTGGACGACAGTTACCGGGATGAGCTTGTTGTTCTCGTCCCAGACCTGGGTCATGCCGAGCTTCGTGCCCAGCAGGCCCTTTACGTTACGGGTTGCGGTCATAGTCTCTCAGCACCTCCCTAGAGCTTGATTTCGATGTTCACGTCTGCAGGCAGGTCGAGACGCATAAGCGAGTCAACGGCCTTCGGCGTGGGGTCGATGATGTCGATCAGACGCTTGTGAGTACGCATTTCGAAGTGCTCACGGCTGTCCTTGTACTTGTGAGGAGAGCGAATAACGCAGTAAACGTTCTTCTCCGTGGGCAGCGGCACCGGGCCGACTACCGTTGCGCCTGCGCGCGTGACCGTCTCAACGATCTTCCGCGCTGAAACATCAATGACCTCGTGGTCATATGACTTCAGCCGGATGCGGATTTTTTGTCCCGCCATGTCGCCTGACTCTCTTTCAGCTAGTGCTGCTCTAGTTAGGGCTGCTCTGTTTACTTACCTGTTGATGTGGCCGCCGAGGCGTTTGAGGTTTTACCACCACACGCCGCACAAGCTGAATCCGGATATTCCGGGTTCCTCAACCTGCCGGCGCACCGACCCCCGCGGTCGGGCGTGTCGCGATTTCCACGCAGACTCGACCGCATTCCATGGGGTTCAGGGTTATGTTTGGGCTTCAACCTGGACCCTGACACCCGGCATTATCCGGATCGGGACACGAAGAAGCGCTTGAACAACTCATCCAGTATGGCGGAAATCCGGAGCAAAGGCCAATCGACCGCGGAATGGCCATTGCCCGGCCCCCGCCAACTGTGGATGATGGTGGCATGTCCGTCCAGGATTCAGGCTCAGTGGAAGATCTCGCTGCACGTCTGCGGCCTGGTTTCACGCTGGGGGTAGCAGCTGCCGCCTTCCAGATCGAGGGTTCCCTGACTGCTGACGGACGTGGCCCGTCCGTCTGGGACGCCTTTGCGGAGAAGCCCGGAGCAATTGTCGACGGCGGCTCCCCCGCCGTGGCGTGCGACCATTACAACCGCGCCGATGAAGACATCGCCCTGATGCAGGAGCTCGGCGTCGATTCCTACCGGTTCTCGTTGTCGTGGCCAAGGATCCAACCTGATGGCCAAGGCGCGATCAACCAGCGTGGCCTGGACTTCTACGATCGGCTCCTGGACAAGCTGCTGGCTGCCGGTATCTCCCCCATGGTCACCCTCTATCACTGGGATACTCCGCTCCCCCTGGAACACGCGGGCGGCTGGATGAACAGGGACACCTCCCAACGGCTGGCGGAGTATGCCGCAGTGGCCGGCCGTCGGTTCGGTGACCGGGTGGACCATTGGGTCACGGTGAACGAACCCGTCTCGGTGACGCTGCAAGGCTACGCCTTGGGGGCGCATGCACCTGGCCGCCAACTTCTGTTCGACAGCCTTCCCGCCGCACACCACCAGTTGCTGGGCCATGGACTGGCGGTCAAGGCACTCAGGGCCGAGGGGGTCAAAGGGAAGATCGGCGTATCCAACATGCACTCCCCCGTGGAGCCGGCAAGCAACCGGCTCTCGGACCGCCTGATGGCAGAGGCCCTTGACCTGATCCTGAATCGCATTTACGCCGACGCAGTCCTTTTGGGCCAATACCCCAAGCCGTCAATTCCCCTTTGGCCCTGGTTTCGTTCCCTGGGTCCGGTGTTCGACGGCGACCTCCAGACCATCAGTCAGCCCCTGGATTTCTACGGCCTGAACTACTACTACCCCATCAAGGTTGCCTCCGGGCGGGGTCCGGCGGAGATCCCTACAGGGCAGGCCGAGGAGATGGGCAACGTCCCGTTCCATCTTGCTGCCTACCAGGAGTACGAGACCACGGGCTTCGGCTGGCCCGAGGCACCCGGGCAACTCGCCACTTTGCTGCAACAGATGAAACAGCGGTATGGGGATGCTTTGCCCCCTGTCTTTATCACCGAGGGAGGTGCCAGCTTTCCGGAGCCGGCCCATGTTGAGGGAACCTTCCCGGACACCAACCGCATCACGTACCTGGCTGAGCACCTCGGCCACGCCGTGACGGCGACCGGCCCGGGCGGCGAGGCAGAGGGAGTGGATCTGCGCGGTTATTACGTGTGGACGTTGCTGGATAACTTCGAGTGGGCAGCGGGCTACTCACAACGTTTCGGACTTGTGCATGTGGACTTCGAGACTTTGGAACGGACTCCGAAGGAATCGTTCTACTGGCTGCGGGCATTGGCGCACGCGCGTGAGCGGGAGATGTAGCCCAAGTGCGTTAAATCGCCCGCGCGCATTGCAGAAGCCCGCTTGCCGCCTCCGCAGCCTACTGGTTCTTGTTGGCACGCCTGATGCGCTTGGCCCTGTCGATCTCTTGCCGGAAGTTCTTGCGCCCCCACAGCACCGCGCCACCAATGGCAGCAATGACTGCCAGGAAAATCAGGAATTCCACACTGCGCTCCTCTTCGTAGAAGTCAACCCTATCGGATGCCACCATAGCCCTGCGAGGGTGCCGGGTCACTGGATTCGTCGCTGTGGTCCTGATTGCCGGGCCCGGCGGGTGGCTTTCGGTTCAGCCTCCAAACAGCCAGCACAATGAGGCCCACGGCTACAAGCGCCAACATCGCGAAGGCGTACGTCCGAAGCGCCCACATGATGCTCAGCACCACGCCCACGGCACCCCAGCCCACCAGCACCCGTTCCGCCAGGACCAGCCCCGCGGCAAGCAGCACCACGTGTGCCACCAGCACATAGAGTTGCTGCCCTGCAGTTCCACCAAAAATGGTTCCCAATGACGTCAGGGACAGTATCCCTGCACCTACGCAGAGGCGCAGCAGGCCTTCGCGGCGTTGGCCCCTGAAATAGCGCAACCCTGCTATAACAGCAGCTGCGACAACGTACCATTGCACAGTCCAAAACCAATGGGGCCAAAACCACTCGGGCCAGAACCAGTCAGTCCTGGCAGCGCCAACAAACAGCAGTGCCCGCTGCAGGGCCGCAACGGCCAGGACGCCCGCGACTTCCCCGGCCAGCCACTTTCCCCGGGGAACCTCGGCCACCACCAAAGCGCCGGCGGCTGCTACCAGCACAAAGGCAACCAAAGCAGTCTCATCGTGGATCATCCCAACGACTGCCGCAGACGCCAGCCCGGCCGCCGCGGTCACAGCCAAGGAATTCCGACGCCAAACCTCGCTCCGAACTGCCACCGGCCCGAACATCTTCACTGCATACAAAACTGCTCCCGCCCCGGCGGCCCCCAGGAGCCACACTGCGTATTGTGCCCACACGCCCGACGGCAGATTGCGGAGCAAACCCTCGACGGCGGGCACGGCACCCAACAGCGCCAATGGTGCGGCAGCTGCGTAGAGACGAGACAGGCCTTCCACATGTGAGGCGGAAAACAGGACAGCTGCCAGCACCAGGGCCGACAAACCAGTCAGGGCGTAGTCCACGGGCAGGGTCAGGAGGCCGCCAGTGAGCACGAAAGCCAGCGAGGACGCAAGCCAGAACCAGCGTTCCAAGGACTGCAGGGCAACGGAGCCGGATTGCAGGGATTCTGGCGGGGCAGATTGGAGCGCGGCGGATCCCGGCGTGGCGGATTGCAGTGGGGCGGGTCGTGGTGGAAAGGCAATCCGGATGACCACCATTGATACGGCGAGTCCAAGCAAGACGACAGGAACCTGCGAGTCATTCAAGAGAGGCCGGGAGAGCCGTGTGGCCGTGGGGAAACGCAAGGCCGGTCCTGTGGCGATCACCAATGCGCCGATCGCAACCGCACCCAGGTACTGGGAACCACGGATCCCCAGGAACCGCCAAGCAAACGCCGCCGCTATCGGGACGAAGCCCAAACCTGCCATGACCACCCAACGGCCACCGCCGTCGTAATCCCGCGCAAAACCGTCCCCCAACAAGAGGTAGGCGCCGGGAAGCAGCAGTTGGGCGAACAAAGCGGCCCACGTCGTCGCCTGCTGGAAGGCAACATCAACATGGCGACGACGCAGGGACAGCGTCAGCACATGCTGGAGCATCAAGAGTACTGCCACCACCATGGTCACTGCGGCCGCTGAGTCCGTGACGTCCGCAACCACTACCGTGATGAAGGCCGAACCCAGGACGCGCAGCCCCACAAGATACCCGCCACGTATGCGGGAGTCGCGCACCAAGCCCGCCATCACCGCGCTGCAGCAGGCAAAGATGCCAAGGAGGACCTCGACGTCGCGCACGTTTCCGAATCGCAGGGGCAGAAGCAGCAGCAATGCTGCTGGAGCAAACGCCCAAGCACCCGGGCGATAACGGAGGGCAAGGGTGCATGCCACGGCGGCGACGGCGGTCGCAACCGCTGCGGTCCCCGGCTGCCAACTCCCTCTCGGAAGCCATCCACCAACAGTCGCGCCGAGCGTAAGGACTGTGGCGGCACCCGCCATGACGGCCATCAAAACAGCGGCCTCGATAACGGAAGCCCGCGGAAACCGGCCTTGAACTCGGCCGGACAGGGGAAACGCCAATTGCGCGACTGCTACGGCTGCTGCAAGAAGCGGAACACCGGGGATCTCCCCCGCAATGTGCGGGCTCCAGCCCCCATGCAAGGCGTCCACGTAAGCGGAGGCGATCAGCAAACTTCCTGCAGCGCGTGCAAGCCACCAGTAGCTTTGACGATGATAGAGCGCCGTAATCCGCAGTGCAGTGGCACCAAAATAAGCGACCGCAACCAGGAGCACTATGTTCGCCAAGGTCAGCGAGACGGCACTGGCAGCAACGGCACCTGCAACCACGGCAGTTACGGGAGGCAGGACTTCTGCCGTGTTCAGGGACCAGGTTGCTTGGTGCAGTGAACCCTTGGTGGGGCTCAACAGCAACATCCCGGAGGCAACCCCGGCGATCAAGACCAGGACAACCGCCACAGAAACCGTTGGGCGGCCGGCAGCGTGGTCAACGACGGGCAGCAACAGAAGCACAGCCATTCCGGCGCCAGCGAACGCAGCCGCAGTCACCTGCGGTGCCACGAGCCGGACACCGCTTCGGAACAGCACCGCGCTGGCCACTTCCTGAACCCCCGCCGCCGCCACCAGTGACAGCAGGGCAAAGGCAAACCTGTCCGGGCTGCCCTCGAAGATGGCCGCCACGAGGATTGGCGCAGCAGCCGTCAGGGCAATACGGGCTGCGAGCACCAACTGCTGCCGGTAAACCGCTGGCGAAAGAACGGCCATCAGGAACCAGTAGCAGCCGGTGGTCCCCGTTACCAACGCAACAGGCCATGCGCCCAGCAGGAATGCCAAGGCCAGGCCCACCCCCACCGCGGCGGCGGGGGCAAAGAGCATGGCTGCTCCGGCAGAAACGGGGCCCCGCCCCAGCCTCCAGCCCAACACCATCGCGGTCAGCAGGGTGACATAGAGCGGAACTTGGACCGGAAGATCAAAGTCACCGATCCCCAGGACTGCGGTCAGCACGGCAGAGGACGCAAGTTGCAGGCCCCAGCACGCCACGGCGTCGCTCCACCACAGCCGGGGAGCCAACCGATTGCCCCCGAACGCGACGCCCAGCGATTGGACACCGAGGCAGACCACGGCCGCCATAAGTAGGGCGCTGACATCGGCAGTGACATCCCACACCAGCCCAAGGAGGGCCAAGGTCAGCGCAGCCCGTGCCGCATAGAAATGCTGAAGCCTGTACCGGGCCTGGGGCACCAGGACCATCACCGAGAAGTAACTGCCGCACATGAGCATGACCAGGGCATACTCACCCCTGGACAACAGGTTGGGAGTGATGGTCACGGCCAAGGCCACGAGGGGAACAACATAGGGGTGTAGCAGCATCAGGGGCCGGACATACAGCGGAGGTATCCACCGGGGCCTCAGCATCGCCCCCAATGTCAGGAGTATGGCCACACCGATCAGGGCCGTGAAATACCAGACCAGCGCTCCGCCAAGGATGGAGACTCCGGACCAGGCAGTGGAAACGACGAAGCTGAGGGACAAGAAGGCCAGGATCTTGTTGTCCAGCCTTACCGCCGTGTAGGCGTACAGGATGGTTCCCAGCAAGGACGTGACCAGCCACGCAGCAGCACCGTTGTGAATCACGAAGCTATACATGGCCAGGCCTGTAACCGGAATGAGGGCCAGTCCGGTGCCGACAAAAGCTATTGCTGCCGGCCGCAATCGTTGGATCTTCGCGTGGATAACCAATCCCGAAACATAGAACATGGCCGTGATGAACCAGATGCCCCCGAAACGGAACAGTTCCGGCAGGCTGGTTCCCACAAACAGTGCACCCGCGGCAACCAACAGAAGGCTGGCGACATAGAGGGTGATGTTGATGTTCTGCTGATCGCGCTTGGCCTTTCGGGCTGCCACCTCCGCAGGTGTCTCGCGCACCAACTGAGGCACCTGTGACGGTTGAGCAACAGGAGGAACAGCCACACTCGGGACAAATGCAGACGAAGCTACGGTTGTCAGCGGTGTCGGCGCGATCGGTACGGCGGCCTGCCGCGCGGGTGCCCAAGGTACCGCCGGACCGGCAGGGTTAACAGAGGCGCTGCGGACCTGTGGTGGGCTGCTCCCCCGGAGCTTGGTCTCGGCGTCGCGCCAACCAGCAACGTGACCGGCCAGGAAGCCGGCCTGGTAAGCCTGTGGGTCCGCCATTCCGGAATGAGCGTTGTCGCGGGGTGCCGCCCTGCGCCCCTGGCTCCGGCCTACGAGAATGCCAACCACTGCGGCTATGGCGAGAAGCATTACGATCAGCAGGGCATTCACGGCAACTCCTTGATGTCACTGGTATTGGCACTGGAGAGGCATCGCACAGTTTTATCCAGTCGATAGATAAATTATAGCAAAGAAGAACCCCACCGCCGAAGCGATGGGGTTCTTCCAAGCAAACTACCGGCTGGGCCGGGAGATCACCGATCTACAAGTAATGACTACTTGATGATCTTGGTGACACGTCCCGAACCAACGGTGCGGCCGCCTTCGCGGATAGCGAAGCCGAGGCCCTCTTCCATAGCGATCGGCTGGATGAGCGCAACGGTCATCTCAGTGTTGTCGCCAGGCATAACCATTTCCGTGCCTTCCGGCAGGGTGATAACGCCGGTTACGTCCGTGGTACGGAAGTAGAACTGCGGGCGGTAGTTGGAGTAGAACGGGTTGTGACGTCCGCCTTCGTCCTTGGAGAGGATGTAGACGTTAGCCTCGAAGTCGGTGTGCGGGGTGATGGAACCCGGCTTGACGACAACCTGGCCACGCTCGACATCGTCGCGCTTGAGACCGCGGAGCAGGAGGCCACAGTTCTCGCCGGCCCATGCTTCGTCGAGCTGCTTGTGGAACATCTCGATACCGGTAACCGTGGTCTTCTGGATCGGGCGGATGCCAACGATCTCGACCTCGGAGTTGATGGCGAGGGTTCCACGCTCGGCGCGGCCCGTAACAACGGTGCCACGGCCGGTGATCGTGAAGACGTCTTCGATCGGCATCAGGAACGGCTTGTCGCGGTCACGTACGGGGTCCGGAACGGACTCGTCGACAGCTGCCATCAGGTCCTGGACGGACTTGACCCAAACCGGGTCGCCTTCCAGAGCCTTGAGACCGGAAACGCGAACAACCGGAGCCTCATCGCCATCGAAGCCCTGCGAGCTCAGGAGCTCACGAACTTCCATTTCGACGAGGTCGAGGAGTTCTTCGTCATCAACCATGTCGGACTTGTTCAGTGCGACCAGCAGGTAGGGAACACCAACCTGGCGGGCGAGCAGAACGTGCTCACGGGTCTGAGCCATCGGACCATCGGTTGCGGCAACCACGAGGATTGCGCCGTCCATCTGGGCAGCACCGGTGATCATGTTCTTGATGTAGTCAGCGTGACCGGGGGCGTCTACGTGTGCGTAGTGGCGCTTCTCGGTCTGGTACTCCACGTGGGAGATGTTGATGGTAATACCGCGCTGGCGCTCTTCCGGAGCGGAGTCGATCGACGCGAAGTCGCGCTGCTCGTTGAGATCCGGGTACTGGTCGTACAGCACCTTGGAAATGGCGGCAGTCAGCGTCGTCTTACCGTGGTCAACGTGACCAATGGTGCCGATGTTGACGTGCGGCTTAGTCCGCTCGAACTTTGCCTTTGCCACAGGTTCCTCCTAGAACGATTTCAAGTGAAGTGCTCCTCGGCCGCGCTTTTCGCGGCAGAAACTTTAGCAAGTCTACTTGGGGGCTTGGTTTTGGTGAAATTGCAGATTCAGGAACCAATGATAGTTCCTAGAGCCTGTTTGCGCAGGGGCCGGGCTGCGGCTCTCGCCACAGCCCCGCCTCATGCGCTTAGATGCCTTCCCGATACCGGAATTGCATCCGTTACCGGGAGATTACTCGCCGCGGGTTTTCTGGATGATCTCGTCGGCTACTGCCTTCGGGACCTCCGCGTAGCTGTTGAACGTCATGGAGTACACGGCGCGACCCTGGGTCTTGGACCGCAGGTCACCGATGTAGCCGAACATGCCGGACAGCGGAACGTGTGCACGGATAACCTTCACACCTGCTGCGTCCTCCATGGACTGCATCTGGCCACGGCGGGCGTTCAGGTCACCAATAACATCACCCATGTATTCCTCAGGTGTGCGGACCTCAACATCCATCAGCGGTTCAAGCAGAACAGGGTTCGCCTTGCGTGCAGCTTCCTTGAAAGCCATACGTCCGGCGATCTTGAACGCCATTTCCGAGGAGTCAACATCGTGGGACGCGCCGTCAATCAGCGTGGCCTTGATGCCGACAACCGGGTAACCGGCCAGGACGCCGTCGTTCAGTGCATCCTGGATACCGGCGTCAACAGACGGGATGTACTCGCGCGGAACGCGGCCACCAGTGACCTTGTTCTCGAACTCGTACAGTTCGCCCGAAGAGGTGTCCATCGGTTCGATCGCAATCTGGATCTTTGCGAACTGACCCGAACCACCGGTCTGCTTCTTGTGCGTGTAGTCATGACGCTCGACTGCGCGCTTGATGGTTTCGCGGTAAGCAACCTGCGGCTTGCCGACGTTTGCCTCGACCTTGAATTCGCGGCGCATGCGGTCCACCAGGATGTCCAGGTGAAGCTCGCCCATGCCGGCGATGATGGTCTGGCCCGTGTCTTCGTTGAGGGAGACCTGGAAGGTCGGGTCCTCAGCGGAGAGCTTCTGGATGGCCGTGGAGAGCTTCTCCTGGTCACCCTTGGTGTTGGGCTCGATGGCAACCGAGATCACGGGCTCCGGGAAGCTCATGGACTCGAGGACGATCTGGTTGTTGGAGTCGCACAGGGTGTCGCCCGTGGTGGTGTCCTTCAGACCGATGGCTGCGTAGATGTGGCCGGCGGTAGCGCCCTCAACAGGCATTTCCTTGTTGGCGTGCATCTGGAACAGCTTGCCGATACGTTCCTTCTTGCCCTTGGTGGAGTTGACCACCTGGGCGCCGGCCTCAACGTGACCGGAGTACACGCGGACGAAGGTCAGCTGACCGAAGAACGGGTGCGCAGCAATCTTGAAGGCGAGGGCCGAGAACGGCTCGTCTGCAGAGGGCTTACGGGTGAGTTCCTTCTCTTCGTCGCGGGGATCGTGACCGATCATCGGCGGGACGTCGAGCGGGTTCGGCAGGAAGTCGACAACAGCGTCAAGCATCGGCTGTACGCCGCGGTTCTTGAAGGCAGAGCCACAGAACACGGGGTACAGCTCGGAGTTGATGGTCATCTTGCGGATGCCGGCCTTCAGTTCCTCAAGGGTGAGTTCTTCACCTTCGAGGTACTTCTCCATCAGTTCTTCGGAAGCCTCGGCCACAGTCTCAACGAGCTGCGCACGGTACTCTTCGGCCTTGGCCTGGAGGTCCGCCGGGATTTCCTGCACTTCGTAGGAAGCGCCCATGGTGACGTCACCCTTTGCGTCGCCAGGCCAAACCAGGGCGCGCATTTCGAGGAGGTCAACCACACCGATGAAGTCGTTCTCGGCACCGATCGGCAGCTGCATGACCAGCGGCTTGGCACCAAGGCGGGAGATGATGGTGTCTACGGTGAAGTAGAAGTCCGCACCCAGCTTGTCCATCTTGTTGACGAAGCAGATACGCGGCACGTTGTACTTGTCAGCCTGGCGCCAAACAGTCTCAGACTGCGGCTCCACGCCTTCCTTGCCGTCGAACACTGCGACTGCGCCGTCGAGGACACGCAGTGAGCGCTCAACCTCGACCGTGAAGTCCACGTGGCCCGGGGTATCGATGATGTTGATCTGGTTCTGGTTCCAGAAGCAAGTCACGGCGGCAGACGTGATGGTGATGCCGCGTTCCTTTTCCTGTTCCATCCAGTCAGTCGTCGAGGCGCCGTCGTGCGTCTCGCCGATCTTGTGGTTCACACCCGTGTAGAACAGGATGCGCTCGGTAGTGGTGGTCTTGCCGGCATCGATGTGGGCCATGATGCCGATATTGCGGACCTTGTTAAGGTCGGTAAGCACGTCCTGTGCCACGGGGTCTCCCTTTCGGATGGACTACACGTCCGCCGCCGGCTCGGTGGAGCCGGCGGCGTTCGGGAAGTTTTACCAGCGGTAGTGTGCGAAGGCCTTGTTCGACTCGGCCATCTTGTGGGTGTCTTCGCGACGCTTGACAGCGGCACCGAGACCGTTCGAGGCATCCAGGATTTCGTTCTGGAGGCGCTCGGTCATGGTCTTCTCCCGGCGGGCCTTGGAGTAGCCCACGAGCCAACGCAGAGCGAGGGCGGTGGAGCGGCCCGGCTTGACCTCAACCGGAACCTGGTAGGTGGCGCCACCAACGCGGCGTGAACGCACCTCGAGGGAAGGCTTGACGTTGTCCATGGCCTTCTTGAGTGCGGCAACGGGGTCGCCGCCGGACTTGGCACGTGCACCTTCGAGTGCGCCGTAAACGATGCGCTCTGCGGTGGACTTCTTGCCGTCAACCAGAACCTTGTTGATCAGCTGAGTGACCAACGGGGAGCCGTAAACGGGATCGGAAACTAGCGGCCGCTTCGGGGCCGGACCCTTGCGAGGCATATTACTTCTTCTCCATCTTTGCGCCGTAACGGCTGCGGGCCTGCTTGCGGTTCTTGACACCCTGGGTGTCGAGTGCGCCGCGGACGATCTTGTAGCGGACACCCGGAAGGTCCTTCACACGACCACCACGAACGAGCACGATGGAGTGCTCCTGGAGGTTGTGGCCAACACCGGGGATGTAAGCGGTAACTTCCACGCCACCGTTGAGGCGTACACGTGCCACCTTACGAAGAGCCGAGTTCGGCTTCTTGGGGGTGGTGGTGTAAACGCGGGTGCAAACACCGCGGCGCATCGGGCTGCCCTTCAGCGCGGGAGCCTTGGTCTTGGAGACCTTCGGCGTGCGGCCCTTGCGGACCAGCTGGTTAATCGTAGGCACTTTCGTGTTCTCCGTTGTTTGATCTCTGCTCCCACACACAGGCACCAGCCTGCGTAAACGTGGGAACTTTGGCGTTGCTCGTGCAGCCGGCCGAAACTCCGGTAGGCGTGCAAAAGTGCGGCATTCGTTGCGCATGTTGCCCGCAACCCGGAAACAGGCTCCACCCAGCACCATGAGAACAAAACCAAAATGATGCTGCGGCGGCCTTCATCCACTGCCACACAGAACAATTACCAAAAGTCTAGCACGGCTTGATCTAGCGCCTTAATCGGGTGTATGGAGGGCGACGGCGGCAGCCGGGTGCCGCCGTCGTCCTTCACTCCCCCGGGCCCACCGCGCGGAAGGCGCCTTTAACGGGTCAGGCCCCGCACTCACGAGTGCGGGGCCTGACCGTTCAGTCATTGACTACTGCCGAAGAATTTCAGCGGAAGTCGTTGCCGAGGTCGTAGTCATCCAGCGGGATGGCGTGGAACTCGGGAGCACCGTCGCCACCCAGGGCGTCATAGGAGAAGTCGGTGAAAGCGCTGGGGCCCGTGAACAGGCTTGCCTTCGCTTCTTCCGTCGGCTCCACAGTGACCTCTGTGTAGCGGGGCAGGCCCGTACCAGCCGGGATGAGCTTACCGATGATGACGTTTTCCTTCAGGCCGAGCAGGGGATCGCTCTTGCCTTCCATGGCCGCCTGCGTCAGGACGCGGGTGGTTTCCTGGAAGGAAGCGGCCGACAGCCAGGACTCGGTAGCCAAGGAAGCCTTGGTGATACCCATGAGTTCCGGACGACCCGAAGCCGGGGCCTTGCCCTCGGACACGACGCGGCGGTTCTCGTCCTCGAAGCGGGCGCGCTCTGCAAGCTCACCGGGGAGCAAGTCGGAGTCGCCGGACTCGATGACGGTCACGCGGCGCAGCATCTGGCGGACGATAACCTCGACGTGCTTGTCGTGGATACCAATACCCTGGCTGCGGTACACGCCCTGCACTTCGTCCACGAGGAACTTCTGTGCGGCACGCGGGCCCATGATGCGCAGAACCTGCTTCGGGTCCACCGGACCGTTGATCAGCTTCTGGCCGACGCTGACGTGCTCGCCATCTTCGATGAGGAGGCGTGAACGGCGCAGTACCGGGTAGGCGATCTCTTCGGAACCATCGTCCGGAGTGATCACCAGGCGCATCTGGCGCTCGGACTCTTCGATGGTGATGCGGCCGGCTGCTTCAGCAATCGGTGCGACACCCTTCGGAGTACGGGCTTCGAAGAGCTCCTGGATACGGGGCAGACCCTGGGTGATGTCGTCGCCACCACCGGCGGAAACAGCACCACCGGTGTGGAACGTACGCATGGTCAGCTGGGTACCGGGTTCACCGATCGACTGTGCGGCGATGATGCCCACGGCCTCGCCGATGTCAACGGTCTTGCCAGTGGCCAGCGAACGGCCGTAGCAAAGCGCACAGGTGCCGACCTTGGACTCACAGGTGAGTACGGAGCGGACCTTGACCTCGGTGATGCCTGCGGCCAGCAGCTGGTCGATGACGACGTCGCCGCAGTCGGTGCCGCCGGCAGCCAGGACGTTGCCCTGGGCATCGACGACGTCGACAGCCAGCGTACGTGCGTAGGCGCTGTTCTCGACGTTCTCGTCCAGGACGAGCTCACCGTTGGAATCCGGCACGGCGATCGGGGTGACCAGACCGCGCTCAGTGCCACAGTCCTCTTCACGGACGATGACGTCCTGCGAAACGTCCACCAGACGACGGGTCAGGTAACCCGAGTTGGCGGTACGCAGAGCGGTATCGGCCAGACCCTTACGGGCACCGTGCGTGGCGATGAAGTATTCCAGAACCGACAGGCCCTCACGGTAGGAGGACTTGATCGGGCGGGGAATGATCTCACCCTTCGGGTTGGCCACAAGACCACGGATACCCGCGATCTGGCGGACCTGCATCCAGTTACCACGTGCACCGGAGGACACCATGCGGTTGATGGTGTTCATCGGGGACAGGCTGTCGCGCATCGCCTGGGCGATCTCGTTGGTTGCCTTGTTCCAGATCTCGATCAGTTCCTGGCGACGCTCGTCGTCGTCGATCAGGCCCTTGTCGTACTGGCCCTGGATCTTGGCAGCCATGTTCTCGTAACCAGCCAGGATGGCGGGCTTGGAAGTCGGCACCTCGATGTCGGAGATGGCAACCGTGACACCCGAACGGGTGGCCCAGTAGAAGCCGGCATCTTTCAGGTTGTCCAGCGTTGCCGCGGTAACAACCTTCGGGTAGCGCTCTGCGAGGTCGTTGACGATCCGGGACAGTTCGCCCTTGTCCGCAACAGCCTCAACCCAGGGGTAGTCCTCAGGCAGGGTCTGGTTGAAGATGACCTGGCCGAGGGAGGTCTCGACGAGAGCCGGCTGACCGGGCTCCCAACCTTCCGGAGCTTCCCATCCAGCGAACGGCACGAAGTCGTCCAGGCGGATCTTGACCTGGGAGTTCAGGTGCAGCTCACGGGCGTCGTACGCCATGATTGCTTCCGAAACCGAGGAGAAGATGCGGCCTTCGCCGGCGGAGCCGACGCGCTTGGTGGTCAGGTGGTACAGACCGATGATCATATCCTGCGAAGGCAGGGTCACCGGGCGGCCATCCGAGGGCTTCAGGATGTTGTTGGAGGACAGCATCAGGATGCGGGCTTCGGCCTGGGCTTCCGGGCTCAGCGGCAGGTGGACTGCCATCTGGTCGCCGTCGAAGTCAGCGTTGAAGGCGCCACAAACCAGCGGGTGAAGCTGGATTGCCTTGCCTTCAACAAGCTGCGGTTCGAAGGCCTGGATGCCGAGGCGGTGCAGGGTAGGTGCACGGTTGAGCAGCACCGGGTGTTCGGTGATGATCTCTTCCAGCACGTCCCAAACCTGCGGACGGTAGCGCTCGACCATGCGCTTGGCCGACTTGATGTTCTGTGCGTGGTTGAGGTCAACCAGGCGCTTCATCACGAACGGCTTGAAGAGCTCCAGGGCCATCTGCTTGGGCAGACCACACTGGTGCAGCTTCAACTGCGGGCCGACGACGATAACCGAACGGCCGGAGTAGTCGACGCGCTTGCCGAGCAGGTTCTGGCGGAAACGACCCTGCTTGCCCTTGAGCATGTCGCTCAGGGACTTCAGGGGACGGTTGCCCGGACCCGTGACGGGGCGGCCACGACGACCGTTGTCGAAGAGGCTGTCAACAGCTTCCTGAAGCATGCGCTTCTCGTTGTTGACGATGATCTCCGGAGCACCCAGGTCAAGCAGGCGCTTGAGGCGGTTGTTGCGGTTGATCACACGACGGTAGAGGTCGTTGAGGTCGGAGGTCGCGAAGCGGCCACCGTCCAACTGGACCATCGGGCGCAGTTCCGGCGGGATCACCGGGACGGCGTCCAGGACCATGCCGAGCGGGCTGTTGTTGGTGGTCAGGAATGCGTTGACAACCTTCAGGCGCTTCAGGGCACGCGTCTTGCGCTGGCCCTTGCCGTTCTGGATGGTGTCGCGCAAGGACTCAGCCTCAGCCTGCATGTCGAAGGTTTCGAGGCGCTTCTTGATCGCTTCGGCACCCATGGAGCCCTCGAAGTACAGACCGTAGCGGTCGCGCAGTTCGCGGTAGAGGCCTTCGTCGCCTTCAAGGTCAGCGACCTTGAGGTTCTTGAAGCGGTCCCAGACCTGCTCAAGGCGCTCGATGTCGGCGTCGGCACGCTTGCGGACGTTCGCCATCTGGCGGTCAGCGGAGTCGCGGGCCTTCTTCTTGTCGGCAGCCTTGGCGCCTTCGCCTTCAAGACGGGCAAGCTCGTCTTCAAGGTCGCGGGCGATCGTTGCGATGTCGCTGTCGCGGTTGTCGATCATCTGCTTCTTCTCGAGGTCGTGCTCAACCTGGAGGTTCGGCAGTTCGGCGTGACGGCTTTCGGTGTCAACGCTGGTGATCATGTAAGCAGCGAAGTAGATGACCTTTTCAAGGTCCTTCGGTGCCAGGTCCAAAAGGTAGCCCAAGCGCGAGGGAACGCCCTTGAAGTACCAGATGTGGGTTACAGGCGCAGCCAGTTCGATGTGGCCCATGCGCTCACGGCGCACCTTGGCGCGGGTGACTTCAACGCCACAACGCTCGCAAATGATGCCCTTGAAGCGGACGCGCTTGTACTTGCCGCAGTAGCATTCCCAGTCGCGGGACGGGCCGAAGATCTTCTCGCAGAAGAGGCCGTCCTTCTCGGGCTTGAGTGTGCGGTAGTTGATGGTTTCCGGCTTCTTGACCTCACCGTAAGACCAGCCACGGATGTCTTCCGCGGTGGCGAGGCCGATCTGCATGAGGCCGAAGGAGGATTCGCTGGACATATGGTCCCTGTTCTCTCTTGTTCTCTAAATTCTGAAGTCTTGGTTACGGGAAGAGGGAGCTGCTCCGGCGGACAGTACATTGCGACTGCCCGCCGGAACCGCTGCTAGACCTCTTCTACGGAACTGGGCTCTGCGCGGGACAGATCAATACCCAGTTCTTCCGCAGCCGTGAAGACTGCGTCATCAGAGTCACGCATCTCGATAGTGGTTCCGTCCGTGGAAAGAACTTCCACGTTCAGGCACAACGACTGCATTTCCTTGATCAAGACCTTGAAGGACTCGGGAACGCCAGGCTCAGGGATGTTCTCGCCCTTGACGATGGCTTCGTAGACCTTCACACGACCATGGATGTCATCCGACTTGATCGTGAGGAGTTCCTGAAGCGTGTAGGCGGCACCGTAAGCTTCGAGCGCCCACACTTCCATTTCACCGAAGCGCTGGCCACCGAACTGAGCCTTACCACCCAGCGGCTGCTGCGTGATCATGGAGTACGGGCCGGTGGAGCGCGCGTGGATCTTGTCGTCCACCAGGTGGTGGAGCTTCAGGATGTACATGTAACCGACGGAGATCGGGTCCGGGAACGGCTCGCCGGAGCGGCCGTCGAACAGACGGGTCTTGCCGGAGGAGTCGATCAGGCGGTCGCCATCGCGGGTCACGTTGGTGGAGTCAAGCAGGCCCGTGATTTCTTCTTCGCGGGCGCCGTCGAACACCGGGGTGGCAACGGTGGTCTGGCCGGTTTCACGGGGCAGGTTCGGGAGGTTCTTGACCCACTCCGGCTCGCCTTCGATCTTCCAACCGGTCTTGGCGACCCAACCAAGGTGGGTTTCCAGGACCTGTCCAACGTTCATTCGACCCGGAACACCAAGCGGGTTCAGGACGATGTCCACCGGGGTACCGTCTGCAAGGAAGGGCATGTCCTCGATCGGAAGGATCTTGGAGATAACACCCTTGTTGCCGTGACGGCCGGCGAGCTTGTCGCCGTCGGTGATCTTACGCTTGGCTGCAACGTAGACGCGGACCAGCTGGTTCACGCCCGGGGGCAGTTCGTCGTCGTTGTCGCGGTCGAAGACGCGCACGCCGATGACCGTACCGGACTCGCCGTGGGGCACCTTCAGGGAGGTGTCGCGGACTTCGCGGGACTTCTCACCGAAGATGGCGCGCAGGAGGCGCTCTTCCGGGGTCAGCTCGGTTTCACCCTTGGGGGTGACCTTGCCTACCAGGATGTCGCCGGCTTCAACCTCGGCACCGATGTGGATGATGCCGCGCTCGTCCAGGCCAGCCAGGACTTCCTCGGACACGTTGGGGATGTCACGGGTGATTTCCTCGGCACCAAGCTTGGTGTCGCGGGCATCGATTTCGTGCTCCTCGATGTGGATGGAGGAAAGGACATCCTCAGCAACAATGCGCTGGGACAGGATGATGGCGTCCTCGAAGTTGTGGCCTTCCCATGACATGAATGCCACGAGCAGGTTCTTACCGAGGGCGAGCTCACCCTGGTCCGTTGCGGGACCGTCAGCGATGATGCCGCCAACTTCCAGGCGCTGGCCTTCGTTGACCAGGACGCGGTGGTTGTAGCAGTTGCCCTGGTTGGAACGGGCGAACTTGTTGATGCGGTAGTTGGTCTCGGTACCGTCGTCGTTGATCATCACAACGAGTTCAGCGGAAACCTCGGTGACCACACCGGCCTTCTTCGCGATGACAACGTCACCGGCGTCGACGGCTGCTGCGCGCTCCATGCCGGTGCCCACGAAAGGAGCCTCGGAACGGACCAGCGGCACGGCCTGGCGCTGCATGTTGGCACCCATGAGTGCACGGTTTGCATCGTCATGCTCGAGGAACGGGATCAGCGCTGTAGCAACGGACACCATCTGGCGCGGGGAAACGTCCATGAACTGGACCTCTCCGGCGGGAACCAGAACGGGCTCGCCTCCACCACCACGGGCACGGACAAGGACGGTCTCTTCGGAGAACTTCTTGTCAGCATCGAGCGGAGCGTTGGCCTGTGCAATCAGGACCTCGGCTTCGTCATCGGCCGTGAGGTACTGGACCTCGTCCGAGACAACACCGTTGGAAACCAGGCGGTACGGCGTCTCGATGAAGCCGAACGGGTTGATGCGGCCGTAGGAAGCCAGCGAACCGATCAGACCAATGTTCGGGCCTTCAGGGGTTTCGATGGGGCACATACGTCCGTAGTGGGACGGGTGAACGTCTCGGACTTCCATGCCTGCGCGGTCACGGGACAGACCACCCGGGCCAAGTGCCGACAGGCGGCGCTTGTGGGTCAGACCCGAGAGCGGGTTGTTCTGGTCCATGAACTGCGACAGCTGGGACGTTCCGAAGAACTCCTTGATGGCTGCCACGACGGGACGGATGTTGATCAGCGTCTGCGGGGTGATGGCCTCGACATCCTGCGTGGTCATGCGTTCGCGGACGACGCGTTCCATACGGGAAAGACCGGTGCGGACCTGGTTCTCGATCAGCTCGCCCACGGCGCGGATGCGACGGTTGCCGAAGTGGTCGATGTCGTCGATGTCGACGCGGAGCTCGTGGTCTTCGCCGTCGCGCTTGCCCATGATGGTCTTCTCGCCGGCGTGGAGCGCAACGAGGAACTTGATCATGGCAACGATGTCTTCAACGTGCAGGACCGAAGCTTCCTTGTCACCAAGGGAGCGGTCGATGCCGAGCTTGCGGTTGATCTTGTAACGGCCAACCTTGGCAAGATCGTAGCGCTTGGCGTTGAAGTACAGGTTGTCCAGCAGGGACTGGGCAGCCTCGACTGTGGGCGGCTCGCCCGGACGCAGCTTGCGGTAGATGTCCAGAAGCGCGTCTTCGCGGGTTTCGGTTGCGTCCTTCTCCAGCGTTGCACGCATGGAGTCGTACTGGCCGAACTCTTCCAGGATCTGGCCTTCGGTCCAACCGAGGGCCTTCAGGAGAACCGTGACCGACTGCTTGCGCTTGCGGTCGAGGCGGACGCCGACCTGGTCGCGCTTGTCGATTTCGAGTTCGAACCAGGCACCACGGGACGGGATGATCTTCGCAGTGAAGATGTCCTTGTCACTGGTCTTGTCGGCGGTGCGCTCGAAGTAGGCGCCCGGCGAACGGACCAACTGGGAGACGACAACACGCTCGGTGCCGTTGACGACGAACGTTCCCTTCTCAGTCATGAGGGGGAAGTCGCCCATGAACACGGTCTGCTGCTTGATTTCGCCCGTGTTGTTGTTCATGAACTCGGCCTTGACATACAGCGGGGCCGAGTAGGTGGCGTCACGGTCTTTGCATTCGGCCATGGTGTACTTCGGATCAGCGAACTCCGGCTCGGAGAAGCTCAGGGACATGGTGCCCTGGAAGTCCTCGATAGGGGAGATCTCTTCGAAGATGTCGGCAAGTCCGGAGGTGGTGGCGACGCTGAGGTCGCCCTCCTCGACAGCCTTCGCTACCCGCGCCTGCCAGCGTTCGTTTCCGACGAGCCAGTCAAAGCTGTCCGTCTGCAGGGCGAGAAGATTCGGAACATCAAGGGGTTCGTGAATCTTTGCGAATGAGAGGCGACGGGTGGCACCATCGGTGCTTGTCGTGTTAGCGGTTTCGTTATTAGAGGTGCTCGAGGCGACCAAGAGGGATCCTTCCACAGACCTTCAGGCGTTTTCAGATCTCCCCCGTTTGCATTCTGCAGAGTGCTCCGCAGGATACTTAATCCGGTTCCGCTATATGACCCGGACCCAGTCTGCGCATGGCAGTGCACGTTTCGGAACGGCACGTCAATGACGCAGCTGAGAGGTAAAGCCCACCGCTATATGAAGGCTGAAGGTTAACAGGGAAGACGCAAATATCTACAATACGGCAAAGCAGCCTTCCTGTCTACCCCAGATCGTCCGTGATTGCAAGCACCGTTGCCGCAGGCACCCAATGCTGGATGCCGGCGCTTAGCCGGCTCCTAGCCGGCACGTGATGGAATGCCCGGACGGACACGAACGTTTAATGGTCAGGCGCAAACAGCGCGATAGCCTTGCTAGACCATTCCCGGATCGGAAGAGAGACCATGAGCAACTCCGCTGACGACAATGACGTTGTCATCCTCGCCGCCTCCCGCACCCCGCAGGGTCGCCTCAACGGACAATTGGCGGGCTTCACCGCCGTCGAACTTGGTGCGCATGCCATCGCCGCCGCACTGGCGTCCAGCGGCGTGAAAGCCGAGCAGGTGGACGCCGTCATCATGGGCCAGGTCCTCCAAGCCGGCGCCGGCCAGAATCCTGCCCGCCAGAGCGCAATTGCCGCCGGCGTGGGCTGGAACATCCCGGCCGTGACCATCAACAAGGTGTGCCTCTCGGGACTGACAGCCGTGATTGATGCCGCGCGCCTGATCCGCAGCGGCGATGCCACCGTGGTGGTCGCCGGTGGCCAGGAATCAATGACACGGGCTCCCCATCTCCTCCCAGGTTCCCGCCAAGGCTGGACCTACGGAGCGATCCAGGCCTTGGACGTTGCAGCCCATGACGGACTCACGGACGCCTTCGACGGACAGTCCATGGGCCTGTCCACGGAAACCAAGAACGTCACGTTGGGCATAGACCGCAAGGCCCAGGACGAAGTCGCGGCCGCCTCCCACCAGCGCGCCGCTGCCGCCATCGCGGACGGAATTTTCGACGTCGAAATCGCGCCGGTTCAGGTCAAGCAGCGCAAGGGTGATCCGCTAGTCCTGGGCACCGACGAGGGCGTCCGCCCCAACACCACCGTCGAAACCCTGGCCCCGCTGAAGGCTGCCTTCGCGACCGACGGCACCATCACTGCCGGCAACTCCTCTCCCCTGTCCGACGGCGCCTCCGCACTGGTGTTGACGAGTCGCCGGTTCGCCAAGGACAACGGGCTGAAATACCTGGCGGTAGTCGGAAAGCCGGGCCAGGTTGCCGGGCCGGACAACTCGCTGCATTCCCAGCCGTCGAACGCGATCGCCCAGGCCTTGAAGCGTGCCGGCTGGACTGCCGAGGATCTGGACTTTATCGAAATCAACGAGGCCTTCGGTTCAGTGGCAGTGCAGTCCCTCAAGGACCTGCGCTATCCGCTGGAGAAGTGCAACATCCACGGCGGCGCCATCGCCCTGGGGCATCCCATTGGAGCCTCGGGTGCCAGGCTTGCCCTGCATGCCGCCCACGAACTCAAGCGCCGGGGAACCGGTAAAGCTGCGGTTTCCCTGTGCGGCGGAGGCGGCCAGGGCGAAGCACTACTGCTCTACCGCGACTGATGGCTGCTGGGACGACGCCGGCGGACGGCGCACAGAGATTCCTTGCCGACGCCGCCGCCCGCGGACTGGACGTCGCCGTCGTCGAGCGTCCCGCCGCGCGAAGCCTGGAAGAGGCCGCCGGCATCCTGGGCATATCGCCGGCGGACATTGTGAAGTCCTTGGTGGTCAAGCACCGCGATGGCAGCTTCTTGTTCGCCTTGATACCGGGTGACCGGCAGATTTCCTGGCCGAAGCTGCGGGCATTGGTGGGAGTCAACAAGCTTTCACTCCCCCACGCCGATGTGGCTCTGGCCGCCACTGGCTACGAGCGGGGAACCATCACTCCCCTGGGCAGCACCACGGCCTGGCCGGTCTACGCCGACGCCACCATCACGGGCCGCCGCATTTCCATGGGCGCCGGAGCACACGGCCGCAGCGCCTTCGTTGACGCCGACGCCCTCACTGCGGCTTTGGGCGCGGTGGTAGCGGACATCAGCGAACCTTCTTAAAGCAACGCGGGGTCACTTATGGCCCATAAATCCCCTTGGGATGGGCCATAAGTGACCCCGCGTTGCTGTTTAAAGCAGGAGGCCCCGCCCGGAGATCCGGACGGGGCTTCCCAAGCAAGACGAGTTACTTGAGGGTAACCGTTGCGCCAGCTTCTTCGAGCTGAGCCTTTGCCTTCTCTGCGGCTTCCTTGGTGGCGCCTTCGAGAACAGCCTTCGGTGCGCTGTCAACCAGGTCCTTGGCTTCCTTGAGGCCGAGGGAGGTGATGGCGCGAACTTCCTTGATCACTGCGATCTTCTTGTCGCCAGCAGCTTCGAGAACGACGTCGAATTCGGTCTTCTCTTCAGCAGCTTCAGCAGCACCGCCGGCAGCGGGGCCAGCAACTGCAACAGCAGCAGCCGTAACTTCGAAGGTCTCTTCGAAGAGCTTGACGAACTCGGAGAGCTCGATGATGGTCAGTTCCTTGAAAGCTTCAATGAGCTCTTCGTTGCTGAGCTTCGCCATGGTGGCGTCCTTCCATTAGTTGGCGCAGGTCCGGATCGTACCGCTCCGTGCACCAGAGTTTGTTTGGGGGGAGAACTTAGTTCTCTTCGGTTGCAGCTTCGGCAGCGGCCGGTGCTTCTTCAGCAGCCGGAGCTTCCTCGGTTGCAGCCTCTTCGGCCGGGGCTTCATCAGCGGCCGGTGCAGATGCGCCGCCCTCTTCTTCAAGCTTGAGGCGCAGAGCGTCGATGATGCGTGCAGCAGCAGATGCGGGAGCCTTGAGGACACCAGCAACACGTGCGAGCTGCAGTTCGCGGGACTCGAGGGCTGCCAGTGCGGCAACTCCTGCTGCGTCCAATGCCTTGCCTTCGAAGACGCCGGTCTTGATAACCAGCTGCTTGTTGGCCTTGGCAAAGTCCGTCAGGCTCTTGGCAGCAGCAACAGCGTCACCCTTGATGAAGGCGATTGCAGTAGGGCCGGCGAGCTGATCGTTGAATGCTTCAACTCCAGCTTCCTTGGCTGCAATGGCACTCAGGGTGTTCTTGACGACCGAGAACTTGGTGTCCTGGCCGAGCGCAACACGCAGTTCCTTGAGCTGTGCAACAGTGAGCCCGCGGTATTCGGTCAGGACAGCCGCGTTCGATTCCTTGAAATCGTTCGTGATCTCCGCAACAGCGGAAACCTTGCTAGGCGTTGTCATAACCCTCCTTCCGGGGAATAAAGCCGGTCTTCCGGGTCCCCGCTCACAAGAGCTAAAACTAAAAACGCCCCGCGCAGATGCACGGGGCTCGGCTCAACACAGTTTTCAACTGCGGAGACTTGCTTCGTTCACCTGCGCCGGCCGCCCTATGTTCAGGGTCCTTCGTCAAGGAATTCACTTGGTTCTCAGGGGCGTAGCTGCAGAATTGAGCTGTGCTCGAGAGAGTGGATTCCCATCAACCGACGGTCTTTGGTACTTCAAGGTTACGGGACCGCGTTCGGCAAACCAAATCGAGGACTCCCTAGTCCGCGACCGTTGGCCCCTTGTCCCTGCCGGGAAGTTCCTTTTGCCACAGTCCGGTGACGCCCGCCGTCGTAAATCCCAGTTGCTTGTTCACTGTCAGGAGGTAGCGGTTTTCAGGGGCGTTCCAGGTGTAAATCACCCTCGCATCGGGAAATTGCTCGCTGAGCCTTTCCATATTTGCCACCTTGATGAGCAAACCCAGCTTGTTTCCGCGATGCTCCTGCAGGACCAGGGTATCGTCCTGGAACACCACGTCCTGGCGGTGCGCGAGGACACTGATGGTGGTCAGGCCCACCAGCTTGCCGCTGTCCACATGCTCGACGGCGGTGACCACCGTCCGCCGCCCCTGCGCCAAGGCGGCGTCTTCAGTTTCCCGAAGGACGGCGGTATCGAAGACCATGCCACTGGCTTCAACCTCGGGGGCGTCGTCCTCGACATCATCGCGAACAACCTCGCCGGCTGCGTTTTCCAAGGCGGCGACAGCCTCCAGCCATGCCTCCGGGCAACGGTCGGTCCAGTGGTGGAGCGCGTAACGGCCCCCGTTTGCTTCCTCCGCCTCAAGCTGGAGGTCGGCAACAAGCTGGGAGTCCAAAGGCAAAATGCAGGAACTGAACTGCTCGATGTGTTGGAGCGTGTATCCGGCCTTCCGGGCGAAATCTGTCTCCCGACTGCTGACAGGGACAAAACCGGCTCCGCTGCCCGGAATCATCTGGTCCTCCGGGACCTCCGTCAAGGACGTTGCGGGATGGTTGGTGTCCACAAGGATCATGGTCCGGCCTTCCGCCCGGGCCAGCTGTTCGGCGGCCTCAAGCAACTGGCGACCAACTCCTTGGCCCTGGAACTCGGGAAGGATATCCAAGGTGAACTCAGCAAGGTCCATGTTGTCGGCCAAGGGCAGGGCAATGTCCACCACGCCCACCATGACACCATCCACTTTGGCCACCAGGATGATCTGGCGTTCATAGGGGTCCGAAAACTCCAACAGCTTTTCCAGCGGCGTGTAGGCGAGGTCGTCGCTCCCCCACGTCTCCATCCGCACCCGGCGGCCAACTTCCACGGCATCCAGGAAATCGGCGGCCTCAGGACTATCCAGGGTGTCGGGCACCCACAGCTGCTCGACCTGAACGGTGTCCGTCTCGTCTAAAGTCATTCCAGCCGTTTCTGCCATTCGCCTTCAAAGCCGGACGGCTTGAATCCAAGGGCGATATTAATGGCCAGCATATGCTGGTTTTCAACGGCGTTCCATGTCATAACCAACGTGGCGGCCGGCCAGAGCTCTTTTGCGCGACGCAGGTTGTCCACTTTGACCAGCATCCCCAAACCGTGACCCCGGTGACCCGGCGCCACCAGGGTGTCCTCCTGGTAGATCACTGCCGGCGCCTCTTCCCTGTGTGTCAGGATCGTGTAGGCAGCCAGTTCTTCGGAGGCCTCCCGGCGGGCGACGCACACTGCGGAGGACACACCGCTTTCGCGCCAAGTGGCTTCCTCGCGCCGGACCCGCGCTGCATCCCAGTCCTCGCCTTCCCACCCGAGGCCCGCGATGGGGACCTCCGTGCTCATCAGGCTCTTGAGGCGGGCGAAGGCGTCCACGAGGTGGTCGGGACAACGATCCTGCCAGCTGATCACGCCATAACCAGTAGACCGCTTCAAGGCTTCAGCTTCCAGGTCGCTGAGCAACGACTCAGACACCGGGAACGCCAGCGTGCTGTTGGTCTCCACCTGTTCCAACGAATACCCGTGGTGAAGGGCGAAACGCGTGGACGCTGCGGCCAACGGAACTCCACCTGAGCCGGATTTGGCCTGCAAAAGCTCCACGCCGGCCTCGACCGGCGCCAGTGGTTCGCCGCAGTAGGCATCGAAGGAAACCCGTCCCCGCCCCTTTGCCATCTCTTCCAGCACGGCAAGCATCCGTGACCCAAAGCCGCGACGCCGGAAGTCCGCATCAACCAGCACGTCCACGCCCGCCGTCGTCGTGTTCTCACTCAGCGGCAGGGTCAGCGTCCCGGAACCTACGACGGCGCCGTCAAGCCGCGCCAGGAAAACGTGGCGTTCCTCGTACTCATTGCCCTGCCAGAAAAGGACGTCCTCTGCCAAGGTGGCGCAGCGGTCCAGGTTACCCCACAGTTCCAGCGCGTGGGCGACGTTCAGTTGGTGAAAGGCCTGGAAGTCAGGGGCACCCGCTGCGTCAGGGCTGCCGGGGACCTGGATCCGCTCCACAGTCAACCCTGCGGGCTCGGAAGTACTCGACGACGTCACGCACCACAGCCTACGGCCCGCCTCCTGCGCGGAACAGGCCCAAACCTGGCGGGACAAGCCGGAACATGGCCGGGACAAGAAAAAGGACCGCCCGGCAATGCCGGACGGTCCTTTTCAGAGCAAGTGCTCCCGAAGCTTACGCGTCGGTGAGAACCTTGGTGACGTTCGGGTCAACGGTGATGCCCGGACCGAACGTGGTGGCAACGGTAGCCTTCTGGATGTAGCGGCCCTTGGAAGCGGACGGCTTCAAACGAAGCACCTCTTCCAGTGCTGCTGCGTAGTTCTCCGCCAGCTTCTGGGCGTCGAAGGACACCTTGCCGATGATGAAGTGAAGGTTGGAGTGCTTGTCGACGCGGAAGTCGATCTTGCCACCCTTGATGTCGTTGACAGCCTTGGTGACGTCCGGGGTAACCGTACCGGTCTTCGGGTTCGGCATGAGGTTACGCGGGCCGAGGACCTTACCGAGGCGGCCAACCTTACCCATGAGGTCAGGGGTTGCCACTGCGGCGTCGAAGTCGGTCCAGCCGGCTGCGATCTTTTCGATCAGGTCATCGGAACCAACGAAGTCGGCGCCGGCAGCGATTGCTGCTTCAGCCTTGTCGCCGGTTGCGAAAACGAGGACGCGGGCGGTCTTACCGGTGCCGTGGGGCAGGTTGACGGTTCCACGAACCATCTGGTCGGCCTTGCGAGGGTCAACGCCCAGGCGGAAAGCGACCTCAACGGTTGCGTCGAACTTGGAAGGGTTGGTGTCCTTCGCGAGGGTGATGGCCTCGAACGGGGCGTAGACCTTGTCTGCCTCGATCTTGGCTACGGCTGCCTCATATGCTTTGCTGCGCTTTGCCATGCTGCTGTTTCTCCTTGTGCAGTTGTGGTCTGCGGACCGCGCTGGGCCCTGCCACAGTCGGGGATCCGGCAAGGATCCTGCGACATTTCAATGTTTCAGATGCCGGTTGCCCGGCGGGTGAAGACCGTAATTGGCCTTCGAGGGTTCTAGCCTTCGACCGTGATGCCCATGGAGCGGGCGGTACCGGCGATGATCAGGGCAGCTGCCTTGATGTCGTTGGCGTTCAGGTCTTCCATCTTGGTGGAAGCAATTTCCTCAACCTGTGCCTGGGTCAGCTTGGCAACCTTGACGGTGTGCGGGGTAGCTGAACCCTTGGCAACGCCTGCAGCCTTCTTGATGAGCTCCGCAGCCGGCGGGGTCTTGGTGATGAAGGTGAAGGAACGGTCCTCGTAGACCGTGATTTCAACCGGGATAACGTTTCCGCGCTGGGATTCCGTTGCAGCGTTGTACGCCTTGCAGAATTCCATGATGTTGACACCGTGCTGGCCAAGCGCAGGACCGATCGGCGGAGCCGGGTTAGCGGCACCTGCCTGGATCTGCAGCTTGATGAGGCCGGTGACCTTCTTCTTGGGAGCCAATGTAGGGTCCTTCTCTCAATAGCTTCCTGGGACACAGGAGCGCGTCCCAGGTTGGTGGCCGCCATGGCGAGGCGGCCGGCCGCTCCCGAACTGCTAAGCAGGCAGGACTGGAGCGAAATTCTTGAATCAGCTAGATCTTGGTGACCTGGTTGAATGCGAGCGTTACCGGGGTTTCGCGCTCGAAGATCGAGACCAGAACCACCAGGGTCTGGGACTCGGGCTTGATCTCGGAGATCGTTGCCGGGAGGGTCTCGAACGGACCTTCCTTGACGATGACCGACTCGCCGACCTCGAAGTCGACGGCCACGGGAGCCTGGTTCTGCTTGTTGACCGGCTTGCCCTGCTCTGCCTGCTCTTCTTCGAAGACCGGGGCGAGCATGGAGAAGACCTCGTCGAGGCGCAGCGGAACAGGGTTGTGGGCGTTGCCCACGAAGCCGGTCACACCGGGAGTGTGGCGGACGGCGCCCCAGGAGGCGTCGGTCAGGTCCATGCGGACCAGGACGTAACCGGGAATGCGAACGCGGTTGATGACCTTGCGCTGCGCGTTCTTGATCTCGACGACCTCTTCCATGGGCACCTGGATCTCGAAGATGTAATCTTCCATGTCCAGGGTCTGGATGCGGGTCTCAAGGTTGGCCTTGACGCGGTTTTCGTAGCCTGCGTAGGAGTGGATGACGTACCAGTCACCCTCCTGGCGGCGAAGCTTGGCCTTGAACTCCTCGGCGGGATCAGCCGGCGCAGCAGCAGCAGCGGCCGTCAGTTGGTCGCCGTCGGACTCTTCCTCGGTGTCGACGTCGGCAGGCTCGCCGGATGCGTCATCGGACTCTTCGTCCACGTCGGCTTCGAAGTCCTCTTCGGAATCGTCGTCGTCGACGTCGGCAGATTCGGGCGCAGCGGAATCAACCTCGGACTCTTCCGCGACAATTGCCGTGGCGTCGGCTGAGTCCTCGGCGGATTCGCCCAGCTCAGTCTCGTTTACCTCGAGCTCCTGCTCAGACACTTGGTCTCCTGCTTCCTCATTGCCTAACATGCCTATTTAAATGGCTCAATTCCGCAAACCCCGCAAAGTTCCTGGCGAACCAAGGAATTTCACACAGTTTGCGGACAGATCCGCTTAGCGGTCCGTGGCGCCTGACCCACCGAAGACCCAGCTGACTCCCGTGCCGAAGGCGAGGTCCAGCAGGGTGACAATGACCATCATGATGACCACGAACACCAGCACCACGAGCGTGTAGTTGATCAGTTCCTTGCGGGTGGGGGCAACGACTTTCTTCAGCTCGCCGATGATCTGGCGTACGAAGAGTGCAATACGGGCGAAGAAGCCGCGTTCGGCTTTCTTGGCGGGACGGCCCTTCGAGCTGCTGGCAGCTGTTTCGGTCACCTGGTCCTCACTCACCTTGCAAAGTCGTTGACCCGACTCTGATCAGAGCCATGGTTGCTGCGCGTGCTCCGGCGTTTCCGCCGGAACAGCTTGCGCAGGGCAGACAGGACTCGAACCTGCAACCTGCGGTTTTGGAGACCGCTGCGCTACCAATTGCGCCACTACCCTATGGATCGAATCCATGTTTCAGGCCGCACTTCAGCCTGTGATGCTTTTCAACACCGGTGAACCAGTCTACGCAAGAAATTCGCGATAGTCGAACCGGCCCAGTTCCGGAGCTTCCAGTCCCTTTTGCCCTGTGACCAGCATTATCAGTCACAAATCCGGGTAGGCACGCGGGAGCTCCGCAGAACAGCATAAGGTAGTTTACGTCGAATCCCATCATCCAGCCCACGAGCTGCCTGCGAAGAACGGTACATAGATGTCTGCCGGAACAACTGCCGCCCGCATTTCACAGCGAATCTCAGCCATTGCCGAGTCCGCCACCCTTGCCGTTGACGCCAAGGCCAAGGCACTGAAGGCCGCGGGCCGTCCCGTGATTGGTTTCGGTGCCGGTGAACCCGATTTCCCCACCCCCGACTACATCGTCCAGGCGGCCATCGAGGCAGCCGGCCAGCCCAAGTACCACCGCTACTCCCCCGCTGGCGGCCTTCCTGAGCTGAAGAAGGCGATCGCCGACAAGACCCTGCGCGACTCGGGCTACAAGGTCGATCCCGCCCAGGTCCTGGTGACCAACGGTGGCAAGCAAGCCGTTTACAACACCTTTGCCACGTTGGTGGATCCGGGCGACGAAGTCATCATCCCCACCCCGTTCTGGACCACCTACCCGGAGGCCATCCGCCTCGCCGGTGGCGTGCCCGTCGAGGTGTTCGCAGGTCCGGAACAGGGCTATTTGGTAACCATCGAGCAGCTTGAGGCCGCTGTCACCGACAAGACCAAGATCCTGTTGTTCGTCTCCCCGTCCAACCCCACCGGCGCTGTTTACAGCCCGGAGCAGGTTGCCGAGATCGGCAAGTGGGCCGCGTCCAAGGGCCTGTGGGTCGTCACGGACGAAATCTACGAGCACCTCACTTACGACGGCGTCGAGTTCACCTCCATTGCCACTGCCGCCCCGGAGCTCGGGGACCGCGTGGTGATCCTCAACGGCGTGGCCAAGACGTACGCCATGACCGGTTGGCGCGTGGGTTGGATGATCGGCCCCACGGACGTGATCAAGGCCGCAACCAACTTGCAGTCCCATGCAACGTCCAACGTTTCCAACATCATGCAGGTGGCAGCCGCCGCTGCCCTCACGGGTCCGCTGACCGCCGTCGACGAGATGAAGGTTGCCTTCGACCGCCGCCGCAAGGCGATTGTCGCCGGACTGAACGCGATTGACGGCGTTGAATGCCCGACGCCGACCGGCGCCTTCTACGTCTACGCGGACGTCCGCGGGCTGCTGGGCAAGGAATTCGAGACCTCCAACGGTCCTGTCCGCCCGGGCACCTCTGCTGAACTCGCAGCGCTGATCCTGGACGAAGTCGAAGTTGCAATCGTCCCGGGCGAGGCCTTCGGCCCCTCCGGGTACGTTCGGCTTTCGTACGCGCTGGGCGACGACGACCTCGCCGAGGGTGTCCGCCGCATGCAGGAATTCCTGGGCAAGGCCAAATAGTAATTCCTGATCGCCGGGGTGTTGGATCCCGACCTTCCTTGAAACACCATCAGCCCCTGGGCAACCTGTTTCGGTTGGCCAGGGGCTGATTTGTCCCCGAAGAGGGACCGGACGTGATTGAGGGTCCCGGAAAAAGGGAACGGACGTGAGCGAGCGTCCCGGAAAAAGGGACCGGACGTGAATGAGGGTTAGAGGAGGCGGCGTTCGGCGGCCCACTTGGTGAGTTCATGGCGGCTGGACAGCTGGAGCTTCCTCAGTACCGCGGAAACGTGTGTTTCCACCGTCTTGATGGAGATGAACAGTTCCTTGCCAACTTCCTTGTAGCTGTAGCCCCGGGCGATGAGCCGCATGACTTCCAGCTCCCGGGCAGAGAGCTTGTCCAGTTCGTCGTCCGCGATGTCCGCCGGTGCCGTTCCGAACGCATCCAGCACGAAACCTGCGAGCCGCGGCGAAAACACGGCGTCGCCGTCGGCCACGCGGATGACGGCATCGGAGATTTCCTTGCCCGAAATGGTCTTGGTGACGTAGCCGCGGGCACCGGCCCTGATGACTGAGACCACGTCTTCGGCGGCATCGGACACGCTCAGAGCGAGGAAGCTTGTGCCGCCCAGCAAGGCTGCCGACCCGGCAATGACCTCACGGCCTCCGCCACCCAGCCCACCGGGCAAATGGACATCCAGCAGCACAACCTCAGGGCGGGTCTCCGCGATGACGGCAATGGCCTGCTCCACGGTTCCTGCCTCGCCCACCACATCCATGCGCGAGTCGAGGTCAGCCTTCAAGCCGGAGCGGAAAATGGTGTGGTCATCCACGATCACCACCCGCACGCTGCGCACTGTGCCACCGCCAGGATTGATAGTCATTGCTTCGTTTCTCCGTTCAGGGCTTCACTGTTTCGGGCTTCACTGTTCCGCACTTCACTGGTTCGGCTTTCGCCCGCCTCTGGATTTGCCGACGGGAGGGCCAGCCGGACCTCGGTTCCATCGCTGCTGCTGTTGATGACCGCGGTTCCACCATGCCTCTTCATGCGTCCGATGATCGATTCCTTGACGCCCAGCCTGTCATCGGGGATAGCGTCGAGGGCGAAACCGGGACCCCGGTCCTTGATAAAGATCTCCGTACTGCCATCAGCGCTCTCCAAATAAACCGAAACCGTCCCGCCGCCGTGCCGGGCAGCGTTCAGCATGGCCTCCCTGGCTGCCTGGACCAATGCCTCATGCCTGTCGGTCATGGTGGAATCACCAACTGTGACAACCTCCACTGCGTGGCCGTGTGCGTCCTCCACTTCGGCCGCAACTGCCTTGATCCGTTCCGCCAGGAGGCCTGATTCCTTGGCGGGATCGCTGAAGAGCCAGGCCCTCAGTTCCCGCTCCTGGGCCCTTGCCAGCCGGACCACGTCCTGTTCAGAGCCCGCCCGTCGCTGAATGAGCGCCAGGGTCTGGAGCACGGAATCGTGCAGATGGGCCGCGATCTCGGCACGCTCGGTCTCCCGGACACGGCCTGCCCGCTCGGTCTCAAGGTCTTTCCAGAACTTCAGTCCCCACGGCAGCAACACCAGGGCGACGCCGCCAAGGACCGCCACTGAGGCCAGCAGCGCCAGCCATGTCTGTTCCCACGACCCCGAACCGGACACCATGACCAGTACACCGGCCACCACCAGCGCCAGGCCCGCTGCCAGGCGCACCCATCCGCCGGCTTGATCGGCCTTGGTCTTGTCCACCAACCCGGCCCTGCGGGTTTCGTCCAGCTGCATCCACGCGATCGCCGCTCCACCAAGGATCGCCGCGGCAGGGATGAGTGTCCCCAACGGCACATCCACACCGAATTGGCGCGCGATCAGTATCGCCGCTACCAAGAGCAGGGCCGCGCCCAGCAGGATCTCCTTGCCGTATTGGATCTTCCGGAAGGAGAACCAGGACCCCAGTGCACGGCCATCCCACCAGGCATCGCCGGTGGCTGTACCGAAGCCCTGGGCCTGCGCGGCTTCAGTGCCGGTTCCGCTGACCCAGGTTCCGCTGGCCCCGGGTCCGCTTCCTACGGAGCCTGCCGCGGAGCCGCCAAGCGCCGCGGGCCCGGTTGTCACCGCCGGTGACGGTCCGGCGTCGAACGTTTGTTGCGGCCTCGCCATACCGACCCCGGTGGCGGGCACCGGCGGCAGGCTTACGGCAGGAGCAATGGGCGACGCCGGACGCCGGGCATTGCGCTTGGCGTTCTCATCCGCCGTGGGAACCATGGTCCACAGCCACGCGTAGAAGGCGACGCCGGCCCCACCGGCAAGGCAGGCCAGCACCATGCCTAGCCGCACGAACTTGACAGGCCACCCAAGGTGATCGGCGAGTCCGCTGCAAACGCCCGCAATCATGCGGTCGCTGCTGCGGACCAGCGGGGGGCGTTCAACGACGGTTGTCATGTACCAATCCAAGCACGGATCAGGGTTCCCCGAGCCGGAATCCGGCACGGTCAGGGGCTCACTCAGGGATCATTCAGGGTATCCCCCAGTAGAGGGCAACCGGGCCTGGGCGGCAGGATCGAAGTATGAACGCGAACAGCATGAACCCAGAGGAACCCGGAACGCCTGGCCCCGCCGGGACGTCCGGCTCCAGCGCCGCGAACGGCGCTTCCACCGGCGCCGCCGGATCACCTTCCGGGGCTTCGGACCAGCCCTCTGCCGGGGCATCGGCCGGCACTGGTCCTGCAGCGGGCGGTTATTCGCCCACGGGCGGCGCTCCCACGGCCTCCCAGCAAAACTTCTTCGACTGGATCCGGAACCAAGGCATCCGCCGCGGACCTGACCGCTGGATCGGCGGGGTATCCAGTGGCGTGGCCCACCGGTTCGGCATCGATCCGTTGATCGTCCGCGGCATCTTCATTGTGCTTGCGCTCTTCGCCGGCGTCGGGGTCCTGCTGTACGGCATCGCCTGGGCACTCCTGCCGGAGCCTGATGGCCGCATCCATGTCCAGGAGGCAGCGGCGGGCCGCTGGTCCGGAGGCATGACGGGAGCGTTGATCACCACCATCATCGGCCTTCCGAGCCTGGGCCGCGGATTCTGGGGATGGGGTTGGAACGGGCTTCCGGGCGTGTTCTGGACGCTGTTCTGGATGGGAGGCGTCTTCTACCTCATCTACTTCCTGGTCCAACGGAACAAGGCCTCGAAAGCGGCACCGCCCATGGGCCCGCAAAACTACGCAGCAGCACCGACCGCGGCCGCACCCGTGTCCTACCCGGGCACTCCGACCACAGGTACCAACACCGGTGTTCCTGTCTACGGTGCAAGCACGGCTTCGGGTACCGCAGGAGCTTCGGGCACCCGGAGCGGGACCTACGGCCCGGGCGGATATGGCTCCGGGCCCGTCCCTCCTGCAGGGCCGGTGCCACCTGCAGGGCCTCGTCCCCCGTACGGCCCCACTCCCCCGCAGGGCTGGCAGCCCAAGCCTGCCGCCCCGAAGCGGAAGGGACCCGGCGCCGCTATCGTCGCAGTGTCAGCGGGTGCAGCCCTGCTCACCGGCGGCACGTTGAAGGCGCTCGACGCCGGCCACGTCATTGATCTTGGCGGCTCCGCGAACGCTGTGGTCTGGGCAACGGGCGCCGCGGTTCTGGGCCTCGGCATTTTGATTGCGGGGCTCCGTGGACGAACGTCCGGATTCCTGGGCTTCCTGGCTGTTGCTGCCTTGATCATCGGAGGAATCTTCAACGTGGTTCCCAGGAACGGGGATCGTTTCACCTTCCACGATGTGAACTGGGCGCCAACCAGCCTGGAGCAGGCACGGCAAGGCATCGACGTCACCGGAGCAAAGGGAACCCTGGACCTTAGCGACGTCGCCGTGACGCCGCCGCTGATCTCCGAAGTCCTGGTGCCAGTGGACGCCACCGCCAGCAACGTGACAGTCATTATCCCCGACAACGTTCCCGTGGAGGTCAGGGCGGACATGACCTTCGGCAACCTGAACGAACGCGGAGCAGACCGCGGAGGCCGCCTTCAGGACGATCGGACGCTCTACAACACGGGGAAGCCAGGGGCCAACCTCGTGGTGCAAATCGACGGCACGTTCAGCAACGTGACCATCAAGGAAGGAAACTGACATGAGCACGAACGAACCAGGCAAGACACCCGGTTCCCAACCCGCCGGATCCCAACCCGCCGAGTCCCGACCCGCTGAGTCCCGACCCACCGAGGCGCTGCCCAAGCCCGTCCTCCAGCAGATCCCGCTCACGCCGCCGTTGGAGCCCAGCTTCCGGGTGGAGCACGAGGAGGAGGACGAACCGCGGCAAGCACGGATCGGAACCGTTGTATGGGGATTGATCGTGGTTGCCTTGGCTGCCCTGATCATCATCTCCACCCTCGGCTGGGTCACCCTGAACGGCACGTACGTGCTGATCGGCCTGATGATCGGAGCCGGCGCCGCGTTGGTGGTTGGTGGACTCCTCTCAGCCCGCAGGGGTTCGGCGAAATCAAAGAACTCCACTCGTTGACCAGACAAATCCACGTGACAAAGCAACCACAACAGGGAAGTGTGTAGCCATGGACAAGTTCTTCAGCATCGTCAGGGGCCTCGGCCTGAAGCGCGGCCCACAACGCTGGCTGGGAGGCATCTGCGGGGGCATCGCTGCGAAACTCAGGGTGGACGTTGCCTACGTCAGGGTGGCTTTCCTGCTTTTTTGCCTGCTTCCCGGGCCAGCAGCGTTGGTGTACATCCTCGGATGGCTCATCCTGCCGGACCAGAACAACAAAATCGCCCTCGAATCCTTCATCAGCCAACGGTCCCGGTAACCCGGCGGGACCTGGTAACCGGTTCCGGTAACCAGCAGGACCGGTGACCAGCAGGAACAGGTCACGGCAAACGAAAGCGCTCCGCCCATCGGCGGGGCGCTTTTCGCTGATTTCGCCCATATTTCCACTACCGCACAGCCGGGTTGAAAAGTAACCGTTTGTGTCGCACCCCACATGCCCGTCTACAATCATGGGGAGCTCAGCGTGGCGCTCTTGCACGTATTCCTCCAAGCCATGAGTGAGCAAACATGAAAATTGGCATTCTTACCAGCGGCGGCGACTGCCCCGGACTCAACGCAGTGATCCGGGGAGCGGTCCTCAAAGGCATCGCCATCCACGGCCAGGAGTTCGTGGGTTTCCGTGACGGCTGGCGGGGAGTGGTTGAGGGCGATGTCATCGATATCCCCCGCACAATGGTCCGCGGCATCGCCAAGCAGGGCGGAACCATCCTTGGTACGTCCCGCACCAATCCGTTCGAAAACGGCGGTGGCCCGGACGTCATCAAAGCCCACATGGAACGCCTGGGCATCGACGCGATCATCGCGATCGGTGGCGAGGGAACCTTGGCCGCAGCGAAGCGCCTCACCGATGCAGGCCTGAAAATCGTCGGTGTCCCCAAGACCGTTGACAACGACCTCGACGCCACCGACTACACCTTCGGCTTTGACACGGCCGTCCAGATCGCCACTGAGGCCATCGACCGGCTCCGCACCACCGGCGAGTCGCACCACCGTTGCATGATCGCCGAGGTCATGGGGCGCCACGTCGGCTGGATTGCCCTCCATGCAGGTATGGCGGCCGGCGCCCACGCCATCCTGATTCCGGAGCAGAAGGCAAGCATCGAGCAGATCACTGAGTGGGTCCAGGAAGCCCACGACCGTGGCCGCGCCCCGCTGGTGGTTGTTGCCGAAGGTTTTGTCCCGGACCACATGGAATCGCCGCACTCCGAACGCGGCCTGGATACTTTCGGCCGGCCCCGCCTGGGTGGCATCGCCGACCAACTGGCCCCCGAGATCGAGGCCCGCACCGGCATTGAAACCCGTGCCACGATTCTGGGGCACATCCAGCGCGGCGGCGTCCCCACTGCCTATGACCGCGTCCTGGCTACCCGCCTTGGCATGGCTGCCATCGATTCGGTGGTGGAAGGACGTTGGGGCACCATGGTGGCCCTCAAGGGCACGGATATCTCGCACGTAGGCTTTGAAGAAGCCCTGGGCAAGCTCAAGACCGTGCCGCAACACCGCTACGACGAAGCGTCGGTGCTTTTCGGCTAGTCGACTAGGCTAAAACCATGACTCTCGAGCCCACGTCCGCTGCCATCATCCAGCTGGCGTGGGCTCGTCATTTGGGGCTCGACGACGACGCTTTCGCCGGCGCTGCTGCAACGCTCGCCGCTGCGGGGGCTGACCCGGGCGACCCCGGCACCAGGATTACCCGCGTTGATGACTCAGCCCGGGCACTGGTGTTCCTGCGGTTGTTCGGCGTCTCGGCCCTGATAGGCCCGCAATGGGCGCTGGACGCAGCCGCAGCGATTCCCGATACCGAATTGGCCCAGCACGTCACGCTGCTCACGCTCACCCGTTCGCATGGCGGGCACGGACTCGGATCGTCGGCCCTGTTCTTTGCCGATGACCTGCCGCTGCAGCAACCGTCCGAGGACCTAACCGTTTCGCACGGCAACCCCGAGGCCATCAGCCTGGAAGGGCTCTGCCCTCCGGATGACGTGAATGAAGTAGGGCTTCAAAGCCTGGAGCACCGTTTCACCATCATGCATCCCGAAGAGGAACTGCCCACTCCCGTGGCCTGTGGCGCGTATTCCGAGTGGGAAGGCATCCTGGCCAACATGGGAGTCCTGGTGGCTCCCCCGTGGCGCAGGCGCGGGATCGGAAGGTTGGCCGCGTCCATCGCCGCCCACGAAGCCCTTGCCGCCGGACTGACCCTTCAGTGGAAAGCCGACGTCAGCAACACAGGAGCACTCGCGATGGCCCGCAGCCTTGGCTTTGCCACTGGCGGGCTCCACGCGAGCGTCCTCTTGGGCTGACACCCCTGCGGGTTTTTGTACAGCTAACGGGCTTTAGAAGGTCTCTTAAGGGCGTTAGCTGTACAAAAACTCCATCGCTAGCGCTGAACCTCCGCGGTAGCTTCTTCGGCTTGGGCCGGCTTTCCGCCCCAACCGGAGACGACCTTCGGCTTACCGAAGAACAAGGCGACGACGGCGCCCAGCAGGATCGCAAAGGCGGGCAGCAGGATGGACTGGCTCATCGCCGTCGAGAATCCCGCGTGCAGGAACTCCGGCAAGGTGCCGCCCATTGAGGCCTCGCCGACGGGCGCTCCGGCCGGTGCTGCCGGAAGTTCAGCCGCCAACCGCGACTGGATCAAGGCAGCAATGGCAGCCGAACCCAGCACGGCGCCGATCTGGCGCGTGGTGTTGAAGACGCCGGATCCGGCACCTGCCTGGCGCGGTTCAAGGTTGCGGGTGGTGGCGTTGGACACCGGCCCCCAAATGAAGGCGTTGGCTACACCCTGCAAGGCGCTGGGCAGCAGGAACATCCAGATGGGCGTTTCCGGCCCCAGCAAGGAAGCGGTCCAGAACAGGGCCCCGGAGAGGCACACCAGGCCGAAGGCCGCGAACCAGCGGGGGTTGGCGCGGTCAATCAACTTACCCACGAAGGGTGCCAACGCGCCGGAAATAACGGCCATGGGAATCATGAGCAGCGCCGACTGGGTGGGCGTCAGGCCGCGCACCGTCTGATAGTAGAAGATGGTGGGCAAGGGAAATGCGGTCACGGTGAAGCCCACGGCCATGATGGTGGCGTTGCCCAAGGAGAAGTTCCGCTCCTTGAACAGACCAAGGGGAAGCAGGGGTTCTCCGCCGCGACGCTCAAGGATCCACTGCCAGAGGACAAAGAGCACCAGGACTGCGAGGCCCGTGATGATGAGTCCCCACACCGAGATGAACCCGGAGACGGTTCCCCACTTGTAGGTCTGGCCTTCCTGGATTCCGAAGACCAGGAGGAACATCCCGACGGCGGAGAGCAGCACGCCCAGGATGTCGAACGAGTGGCTGTGCGTGCTCAGCTTGGGGACGAAGCGGGTCACCAGGATGAAAGCGACGAGCCCGATCGGGACGTTGACGAAGAAGATCCACTCCCAGCCGAGGCTGTCCACCAGGACGCCACCCAGGATCGGGCCCACCAGCACGGCCATGCCTGCTGTGGCTCCCCACAAGCCCATGGCCGCGCCGCGGCGATCAGGTGGGAAGATGCGCGTGATCACGGCCATCGTTTGGGGAGTCATCATGGCTGCGCCCAGTCCTTGGACAGCCCGGGCGGCAATCAGCATGGTCACATCGCCGGACAGGCCGCACCACAGGGAGGCCAACGTGAAGACGACCAGGCCGATGAGGTACAGGTTCTTGGGACCGAAACGGTCACCCAGCCTGCCGGTAATAAGGAGGGGTACTGCGTAGGCCAGCAAGTAGGCGCTGGTGACCCAGATGACGGCGTTGATGTCCGTGTTGAGGCCCTCCATGATCCGCGGATTCGCGACCGACACAATGGTGGTGTCGATAAGGATCATGAAGAAGCCAACCACGAGTGACCACAGCGCGGGCCACGGCTTAGCTATGTTTTCCAAGGGATTCCTTTGGCTTGTTTGAAAGTTCGGTGGGAGCAGGGCGGGGTTCATCCCAGGGCAGCTGCCCGGTGCCCAACTCCTCGAGGAGACCGCGGATCCACGCGATCTCGGTTCGAAGCATGGCCTGCTGATAGGTGATGTCGATCCAATACTTGCGGTCCAGCCCCTTGGCCGTCACAGCCTCCTGCGCCCGGACCAGGAAGTCGAGGTCGGCATTCAAGGCAACCACCCGGTCTGCCAGCAGGCCGGTCACCACATCAGCGGGAAGGTGGTGGGCCTCTGCGATGGCATGCGGAAAGACCGGGTACTCGTTGACGGGTGTGGCCAGCATGGCTTGGAGACGGGCATCCAAAGCCGCATGGCCATCCTGGGTGATCCGGTAAGTGGTCCGCTCGGGACGGTTGCCTTCACGACCTGTCCCCGTCGACTCCACGAGTCCGTTTTCCTCAAGCCGCCCGACCGCGTGATAGAGCGTACCCGGACGGACCTTGACCAAGCGGTCCTCGTGACGGGCCATCAGCAACTGATACATCTCATAGGGGTGCATCGGCTGTTCGGCGAGAAGCGCAAGTGATGCAACGCCCAAAGGCGTCAGTTCAGCACTTTTGGCCACGGCCCGCTCCTCACTTTGCTTGTTATTCCACGACAACTATTCCACGTGGAATAATCGGGCGCAAGTAAACCCCGGCCGCATGCAGCCGGGGTTACTCGTCTGTTTGAGTCAGCCCAACAGGGCCAGGATTTCCGCCCTGGCAAACATCGTCGCGGCGTCGCGCGCACTGGGGGTTCCGGCGTCGGGGTCCGCTCCCGCGTCCAGCAGCGCCCTGGCGACACCCACGTAGCCCTTGAAAACCGCCCCAGCAAGGGGCGTCTGGCCGCGGTCATTGGGGGCGTTGACGTCCGCGCCATGGTGGATGATCAACTGCACGGCGTCCTCGTGCCCGTGGTAGGCGGCAAGCATCAGGAGGGAGTCGCCCGCGGCATTGGTCAGGGTGGCTGGAGCTCCTGCGTTCAAGTAGCCCCGCAGCAGCTCCGTGTCTCCTTCCCGGGCTGCGTCGAACAAGGCATGGGCCAGGGCCAACGTCTCATCGTCCGGGCCGTTCCCGGGGCTTGCTGCTGTGCCATCAGTTTGGCTCATCGGTGGGGTCCCTTCAGGAATCCGGTCTGGCGCCCGACTACCTGGCCGGCGTCGGGGGCGACGATCACTTCCTGGGCTGCGACATACGGCTCCTCGCCGTCCATCACGGTCAAGGTTTCCTCCGCCGAAACGGAGCGCTTGATCACGGCCAAGGCCACAGGCCCCATCTCGAAGTGCTGCGCCACCGATGTCAGAGTACCCACCTGGCGTTCCCCGGCAAAGACAACACTGCCCACGGCCGGCAAGGTGTGCTGGGAACCATCCAACTGCAGGAACACCAGGCGCCGGGGCGGATGTCCAAGGTTGTGGACACGCGCAATGGTTTCCTGGCCCTTGTAGCAGCCCTTGTTCAGGTGGACAGAGGTGCGGAGGAGATCCAGTTCATGCGGAATTGTCTTTTCGTCGGTCTCGGCTCCAAGCCGCGGGCGCCACGCTGCCACCCTCAGGGCATCCGCCGCCATGGCACCGGCAAGCGGAAGACCCTCAACGGAACTCTCCAGCTCCGCCGCCGGAACCAAGTATTCGAACCACGACCGTTCCAGTCCAGGATGCGATTCCTCCGGCACGATGCTGTACGCATACCCGCCCGGACCGACGTGCGGCCAGGGATCTTCCCAGACCAAGCTGGAGGAGAACTGCTCCAGCGGCTTGGTGGCACCCACCACTGCCCACTCCGCGCTGAAATCGGCGATCTCCACCCGAAGCATGAACTTCATCTTGTTCAGCCACTCAGCCAAAGGCGCCGCTTCTGCGGCTTCGACGATCAGCCAGGTGGTCCCGCCGTCGTCAATCACGCGGGCATCAAACTCGATGCGGCCCTGGACGCTCAGCAACAAAAGCTCACTGGAGACGCCCGGCTGCAAGGTGGTCAGTTGCTGGGAGGACAGCGTATTGAGCCAGCTGAGCCGGTCCGGTCCGGACACGGTCACCACGCCACGGTGCGAAAGATCCACGACGGCGGTGCCTGCTGCCAGGGCGCGCTGCTCGCGCAACGGTTCGCCGTAGTGGGCCGCGACGCCTGCGTCCAGGCCGGTATCTTCAACGGCGCCAGGGCGCGACAACAGAGGGCTCTTGTAAGTCATATGTAGTAGAAGTCCTTGGAGCTCAGTGGTATTCCGTGTCCGGAAATCTTTCAGGTCAGCGGTATTCCGGGTTTTCAAAATCGAACCGGGTGCCCGCCTTCCACTCCTCCGGGAGGTTGCCGTAGGCGGGGATCCCGCCGGCGTCGCGCAGGAGCTTGGCCATGTGTAGCAGGTTCCAGGTCATGAAGGTGGTGTTCCTGTTAGTAAAATCACTCTGCGGACCGCCGGATCCTTCATCCAGATAGCTGGGTCCGGGGCCCACGGCACCTATCCAGCCGGCGTCGGCCTGGGGCGGGATGGTGAAGCCGATGTGCTGGAGGCTGTAAAGGACGTTCATTGCACAGTGCTTGATTCCGTCCTCATTGCCGGTGATCAAGCAGCCTCCCACCTTCGGGTAGAAAGCCCATTGGCCCTTGCTGGTCAGCTGACCGGAATGCGCGTACAGCCGCTCGATGAGTTTCTTGGTCTGGGAAGAGTTGTCGCCCAGCCAGATAGGGCCGGCAACCACCACGATGTCCGCCTCAAGAACGGCAGGATAGAGTTCGGGCCACTCGTCCCTCTTCCATCCGTGCTCACGCATGTCCGGGTAGACGCCGCTCGCGATGTCATGGTCCACAGTGCGGATAAGGCTGGTAGTGACGCCTTGCTTCTCCATGATGTCGCGGCTGATCCGGATCAGTCCGTCGGTGTTGCTGATCTGCGGGGAGGGCTTCAGGGTGCCGTTGAAAAAGACGGCTTTGAGGCCCTCATAGCCTGTCGGCTTGGGGTGGTCGTTCACTTTCTGCTCCTTCTGCCTGCTGCTTCGCGGAACGTACGGTGAACCCTTGGGTCAGGAAACCTTGTGCAGGAACGCCGATGCGTGGGCTTCGAGGGTCTTGCCGTTGGCCGCGACATCCCAGCGCCACAGGAGATTGCCGTCCACCAAACCGAAGATCCGGGTGGCTGCAGTGTATTCCTTGGAGTGGCTCCCGCGCATCACCATGTCAGTGCTCAGTTGGATCTGGGGTCCCTTGATCTGACCGTAGTACAACTCGGTGATCCCACCCGGGTGGGCGATCGAGACGGAGATGTCGAAGCCGCCGTCCTTGTTGCGGCGCTCTTCCACTTCATCCGCCGTCTTAAGCACGGGGACGATATCCGCCGGAACCAGTCCGGGGCCGCCGTCGCCTTCCTCAAGTTTCCGTTCGAGCGCCCAGAATCCGGTCTCCACCGTCAACGGGCGCAACTTTGCGCCGGCGTCGTCGCTGATCCAGGTTTCGGCCCGGTACTGCAAGTACGGCAGGCCGTTGTGGGTGAACGAAACGTGCTGGACGAAGTGTTCGGAATCCTCGTCGCCGCTGCCGAGCCGGCCGCGGCCCTCCCACTCACCAATGAGCCAGGAAAGGGGGACGAGTTCGGGCGTCAGATCTGTGGGGATCTCAATAGGCACAACAGTTACCTCAGTTGGGCTGCAGGACCAGAAGGGTTACTTCTGGCCCTTGAAAAGGCGGTAGACGACAAATCCTGCAAACCACGCCATGGCGACGCTGGCCAGGCCAAGGAGAACGAGGAAGAAGATTTCAAATGCGAGTACAGACATGATGCCATCCTAACCGTTAGTAGATGAGTAGTTTGTCTATGAAGTATGCCAAGGCACCCACGGCCCAGACCGGGGCTACACCCATGCCGACAGCGGCCGGAATGTTCAGCCTCCCCCGCCGGAGGGTGGTCATGCGCCGGAAACACACCAGCACCGAACCCACCACCACACCCACCAAGGCGGCGGGCAGTACGGCGATATCCGAGAAAACCAAGCCCGCGAGGGGGCCCATGAGGCCCGCCATGACGACGCCGAGCGGGGCCACGATGCGGTCGGGCCAGCGGATGATGCCCACCAGCAACGCAACAGCGGCGCTCAGGCCGGCAACAAGGACCATTTCCTTGACGCCGTTGAACCTGGCACCGGCTATCCAGCCAGCGCCGAGGCAGTTCAGGAGTACGCCCGCACTGCAGCCAAGCGTGGACTCCAGGCGCTGGGCCTGGCCCGTGCCACGGACGAGTTGGACGATGAATACGGCCATCACGCCGAGGGCAACGAAAGCCGGCGTCCCATCAAGGAAGCCGGGAGCAGGCAAGTACGCGGATGCTACTGCCGATCCCGCGCCGGCCAGTCCAATGACTGCCGCCAGCGTCTTCTTGGCCGGGACGCCCAGGAAATGGGGCCAGCCGATGCCCACCGCAGCAGACGCGGCGATACCCACGCCCACCATGGCTTCCCGGGAAACGAAGGTACTGGCCACTATGGCTGCGAGCGCCACGAGTCCGAATACCCCGATGCTCCAAGACTTCACTGTGTGCCCGACCTCAATCCGATGCGCCCTCTACGGCCTCTCGACAATCCTGCCTTATACCGGGCCAATATGTCGTAATTCCCCCGCCAGCCCGTCACGAATCCATGTGTCGCAGGGCACTGATGGGTATACTCAGACTTCAACAGCGCACTGTCCTGGCCTCGATCCCGTCACAACGGGCAAAGGCCGCATGGCGCTGGGACCGACCGGTGAAACTCCGGTTTCGACGCCCGATGATGCGCGTACAGCCCATTGGAGGAACTATGTCGCACATCCTGCTCCTGACGAACAGCACCGGCTCTTCGGTGGACATTCTGCCTGCCTTGGAGTTGTTGAACCACCGTGTGCACATCCTCCCGGCAGAACCGACCGCCCTGCTCGAAACCGATCCCACGGACATCGTCTTCCTGGACGCCCGCAAGGACCTGGTTGGGGCCCGCTCGTTGACCCAGCTTCTGAAGGCCACGGGCCTTAGCGCTCCCCTGATGCTTATCCTCACGGAGGGCGGCATGGCTGCCGTGTCCTCAGCCTGGGCCGTGGATGACATCGTGCTCGACTCGGCCGGCCCGGCAGAGGTGGAAGCACGGATCAGGCTGGCCATGGCGCGCGCTGTACCGGGCGAAGAGGAAACCCAGACCGAAATCCGGGCCGCCGGCGTCGTCATCGATGAAGCGAGCTACACCGCACGGGTCAGCGGCCAGCCCCTGAACCTGACGTTCAAGGAGTTCGAACTCCTCAAGTACCTGGCGCAGCACCCTGGCCGGGTATTTACCCGCCAGCAACTGCTGACGGAGGTCTGGGGCTATGACTACTACGGAGGAACCCGAACGGTGGATGTCCACATCCGGCGCCTCCGCGCCAAGCTGGGCGTGGACCACGAAAACCTGATCAGCACGGTCCGCAACGTCGGATACAGGCTGACCCTGGTGCGGTTGCCTGACGACGAGCTCTCCGAAGCCTGAGATTTCGTTTCAAAACCAAAGGCCGGGATCCACGTGGATCCCGGCCTTCTTTGTACTGCGTTTGTGGAGGACATACGGGTCGAACGTATCGAGGCCACCCCACTGGTGGATCCCCCCTGTACCCGGCCGAAGCCGAATGAGATAACGACACTACAGCCGATGGGCCGGGACATCAAATCACGGGGGTTGCCCGGGGCGTATAGCCTTGCATCATGAGTCACGCGCACCCGGAGAACTGGCCCGTACTGATCATCAAAGGCGCCTTGGACGCCGAGCTCCTCAAGGATTTCAAGACCCTCGCCGTCGCAGCTGAAGAGTCGGACGGGAATCCGCCTTTGTCCGAGCAGACCCTGGTGATGTTGCGCGGTGCCGACGCGGGCGACCACTCCGTGGTGTCCTTCGCCCTTTATGCCCAGGACGAGGATTCGGATCCGGCGACGGGCGAAGACCTGGCGGGAATCGCCGTCGTCGTTGAAGCGCCGGACGCGAGCGGCGTGCTGGAGCTGGCCGTCCACCCCAGCTACCGCAACCAGGGCGTCGCCGGGCGGCTCCTGGCCGCCCTCCAGAACCAACGGAGCCTCGAGGGCCTGAGCGCGTGGTCGCACGGCAACCATGAAGCTGCCGCGCAGCTGGCTACCCGCTTCGGCTACGGACCGGCACGGGAGTTGTGGAAGATGCGGTTGATGTCCTCCACATCCGCACTGCCCGACGCCGGCCTCCCGGACGGCGTCACGCTCCGCGCCTTCGTCCCGGGACGGGATGAGCAAGCCTGGCTTGCCGCCAACCGGGCCGCCTTTGCCCACCACCCTGAGCAGGGTTCCATGACCCTGCAGGATCTCGAAGCAAGAAAAGCCGAAGACTGGTTCGATCCCGAAGGATTCCTCCTGGCTGTCAACGACGCCGGTGAACTCCTGGGATTCCACTGGACGAAAGTCCACGCCCGGCAAGGCCCGCACCCTGCCATTGGCGAGGTCTACGTGGTGGGAGTGACGCCGGCGGCACAGGGTTTGGGACTCGGTAAGGCCCTTACGGTTGCCGGCATCCGCCACCTCCAGGACAAGGGCCTGCACGCGGTGATGCTGTACGTGGACGCCGATAACCAGGCTGCTGTGGCCCTATATCAGAAACTTGGCTTCGTCCGCTGGGACACCGATGTTATGTACGGTCCGTTAACGAAAAATTAACCTGGCGGGATTGCTGCCGGGAAAGGCGGCGGCTCTTTGGATTCCGACACCACGATTGCTTGTAGTGTGGGAGACAAACCCAGTCCTGAGCTTAGGAGAGCCCCATGCAGCCGGACCCCGTCGGCATCGCCGGATCCACCTCTAAGGGGGCGACACTGCCCCCACGCTTCGGATCGTCGGAAGTGCCGGCCTCGCGGGCCACCCAGGACCGCATAGACATCCCCGAATTCGCCCCGAGCCTGGAACCCGAAGGCGACATCTCACCGGATCGTTTCCTTGACCGCGAGCTCAGCTGGCTTGCCTTCAACTCCCGCGTGCTGGAGCTTGCCGAGGACCCCGATCTGTTCCTGCTGGAGCGGGTCAACTTCCTCTCGATCTTCGCCTCGAACCTGGACGAGTTCTTCATGGTCCGCGTGGCCGGCCTCAAGCGCCGTATTGCCACGGGACTTGCCGTTCCCTCCCCCGCCGGGCTCAGCCCCATCGAGGTGTTGGAGCAGATCGGCGAAGAAGCCCACAAGCTCCAGGAACGCCACGCCCGCGTTTTCGCCGAGCAGATCCGGCCCGCCCTGGCCTACGAACACATCCACCTCATGCATTGGAATGAGCTGGACGAAGATGCCCGCCAGCGGATCAGCGTCATGTTCCAGGAGAAGGTCTTCCCCATCCTGACGCCCCTAGCGGTGGATCCGGCCCACCCGTTCCCCTACATCTCGGGGCTCTCCCTGAACCTGGCGGTGATCGTCAGCAACCCGATCAGCGACAAGGAGCTGTTCGCCCGCGTCAAGGTTCCGGACCAGCTGCCACGCCTCATTTCGGTGGACGGGCCGCGCGCGGGTGCCATCCCCGGCCGCGTGGCCAGGTTCATCGCGTTGGAGGAAGTCATCGCTGTCCACTTGGACAAGCTGTTCCCGGGCATGGAAGTCCTGGAGCACCACACCTTCCGCGTCACGCGCAACGAGGACCTGGAAGTTGAAGAGGACGACGCCGAGAACCTCCTGCAGGCGCTGGAGAAGGAACTCCTGCGCCGCCGGTTCGGCCCTCCCGTCCGCCTTGAAGTGACCACGGACATCAACCCGAACATCAAGGCCCTCCTCATCCGCGAACTGGGTGTTGAAGAGTCAGAGGTCTATTCCGTGCCCGCGCCCTTGGACCTGCGGGGATTGTCGGCGATCAGCAGTATCGATCGCGCCGATCTCCACTACCCCAAGCATGTCCCGCACACCTCGCGGTACCTCAACGAGTCCGAGACCTCCAAGGCAGCGAACGTCTTCGCTGCGATGCGCCGCAGGGACATCCTGCTCCACCACCCGTACGACTCCTTCTCCACCTCGGTCCAGGCGTTCCTGGAACAGGCCGCTGCCGATCCCAAGGTCCAGGCCATCAAGCAGACCCTCTACCGGACGTCCGGCGACTCCCCCATCGTGGATGCGCTGATCGACGCCGCGGAGGCCGGCAAGCAGGTCCTGGCCCTGGTGGAGATCAAGGCCCGTTTCGACGAGCAAGCCAACATTTCCTGGGCCCGCAAGCTTGAACAGGCAGGCGTCCATGTGGTGTACGGCATCGTCGGCCTGAAGACCCACTGCAAGTTGTCCCTGGTGGTCCGACAGGAAGTGGATGGCCTTCGCCGCTACTGCCACATCGGTACGGGCAACTACCACCCGCGTACTGCGCGCTACTACGAAGACCTTGGTTTGCTGACCGCCAACGAACAGGTGGGCGAGGACCTTTCCAAGCTCTTCAACCAGCTCTCCGGCTATGCACCGAAGTCCACGTTCAAGAGACTGCTCGTGGCGCCCCGCTCCGTCCGGGCCGGTTTGGTGGACCGTATTGAAACCGAGATCCGCAATGCCCGCGCCGGCGTTCCCGGCCTGGTTCAGATCAAGGTCAATTCGATGGTTGACGAGGCCATCATTGACGCCCTCTACCGCGCCTCCCAGGCAGGTGTGAAGGTGGACGTCGTGGTGCGCGGCATTTGCTCCCTCCGCCCGGGCGTCCCCGGCTTGAGCGAGAACATCACGGTCAGGTCCATCCTGGGCCGCTTCCTTGAACACTCCCGGGTGTTCGCCTTCGGCAACGGCGGCGAACCCGTTGTGTACATCGGTTCTGCCGACATGATGCACCGCAACCTGGATCGCCGGGTGGAGGCACTGGTTCAGCTCGCCAGCAAGGAAGACATCAACACAGTCATGGACCTCATGAGCCGCTACGTTGACGACGAAACGGCCAGCTGGCACCTGGACAACCAGGGACACTGGAACAGGCACCACCTGGATGCGGACGGCAAGCCGCTGTTGGATATGCAGTCCTGGCTGTTGGACTCACGTTCGCGCCAGCGCGCCTCGGCACGTCGGTAAGGACAGAGTTGAACAGCGATACCCCCGTGGAGGATCAGACAGACCACCCCGGCGAGCCGGTAGCGGTCGTGGCTGCCGGCGCCATTCCATGGCGCCTGAACAAAGGTGCCCTGGAGGTTCTGTTGATCCACAGGCCCCGCTACGACGATTGGTCGTGGCCCAAGGGAAAGCTCGACGCCGGCGAAACAGTTCCGGAGTGCGCTGCCCGTGAAGTGTGGGAAGAGATAGGCCTCCAGGCTCCTCTGGGCATCCCCCTGCCTGCCATTCACTACCACGTCTCCGCAGGCCTGAAGGTAGTTCAGTACTGGGCTGCCAGGGTCAACGGCGAACCACTCCGTCCAGATGGCAAGGAAGTGGACAGCGTGATGTGGTGCAGCCCTGACCGCGCAGCGTCCTTCCTCAGCAACCCGTCGGACGTGAAGCCCCTGGAGTATCTGGAAAAGGCTCACGTCCGCGGGGAGCTGGACACGTGGCCCCTGGTGCTGATCCGGCACGCCAAAGCCAAGCCGCGATCGTCCTGGACCAAGGCAGAGGGTGACCGTCCTCTGGCGGCCACGGGCCAACGGCAGGCACTCGCCGTGCAGCGCCTGCTGAATGTCTGGAAGCCACAGCGGTTGGTTACCAGCCCCTGGGCCCGTTGCGTTGCGACCATCGCGCCCTATGCGAAAGCCACCGGGGCCAAGGTCAAGTTGGTGGAAGCCCTGACCGAGCACCACCATCAGCGTTCTCCGAAAAAGACGGCAGCAGCCATCGAGGCATTGTTCGACAAACAGCTCCCCATCGCGGTGTGCACGCACCGGCCGGCGCTGCCCACGGCCTTGAAGCAACTGGGCCAGCACATGCCGCAAAACCTGCGCGCCGTCCTTCCCGCCGAGGATCCGTTCCTTTCCCCGGGAGAGGTCATTGTTTGCCAGGTAGCACGGGGATCTGAAAGGAAGATCGTCTCGGTGGAGCAGGTCAAGCCTTTCGACGACTAGTTCCGCTGCGGTTGACCCCCGGGTTTTTGTATCAAATACTTGACACATTGATTAAAAAGACTTGGGGGTCTTTCGTTGTCCTTTTACCTGCCACCGCTGCTCATCCTGGGACCGGCCATCGGCGCCGTCCTTGTCTACTTGTTTTTGAGGGTCCAGGTATGGTCCAAGCCGGATGCCAAGTCCGTGGAATCCCACGGGCTGTGGGTCGGCATCATTGGATGGATGGCCAGTTCCCTCCAGGGGGCCATGAACTCAGGCATCATCCGGGCCGATCCAACCGCATCAAATGCGCCCTTCACTTCAGAAGGGCTGTTTTCGGCACTGGCGTGGCCCATCGCAGCAGCCTTGGCAGCCCACGCCTTGGGCCAATGGAGCTATCCGGCACCCAAAGCACCCCGCAGGTATGCCGAACTCACCGTCCGTAGAATCCGCGATTTCCTGCCCCGGAAACTCGCATGGGTAACGGCCCTGATTTTTGCCTACGCGGCCGTCGCCATAGCCACAGTCGCTACGCAACCGGCCTATTCTGCCGTGCTTCCAACCCCTTCTCCCCCGTCGCCGGAAGGGACGACGGTCTATACAGGTCATGGGCAGGACGGCAGGATCGCGGGTTCGGAACTTGCCGGGTGGCTGGGCAGCGGCCTGGCTGTCCTCGCGATCGGCACCTGGATGGTCCTTTTGCTGATTGCACGCCGCCGCCAGTTGGAAACACTTGATGGCGAGGATAACCGGGCACTCCGGGCCATCGCGGCCAACCGCCTGCTCCGAACCGTCGCCACCATCGCTGCGGGGCTGGCAAGCATCGCCGGCAACTTCAGTGCACTCCCGGAGCCCGGCGCCACGTGGCAATCGTCGTGGTTCAACGTGCTCGGCCTGGTCAACATGGCAGTCCTGCTGGTCATGTGGTGGTGGCGGGTCCCTGTTCTTCCCTCGCTCCTGATAACCAGGAAGGCCACCAGTGGCACCGCTCTCCGCGCCGATCCCCGTACGCATGGCGCAGCCAAACTCAGCGTGTCCCTTGGAGCGGTCCTTGGAGTCGCGGGCGCCTTGCCGCTTCTGACCTTGGTGTTCTGGTTCGGCTTCATTCCCGTAGAAGGCCGGGGCCTGCTCGCCCCGGCGATCGTCGTGTCCGTGTCCGCCGCGTTGGTCCTGCTCACCATAGCCGCGGGCGAGCTGCTCATCGCTCGGAATCACGGCGCCCCGGAGGCGCCCCTTCAATGGCCGCGGCAGGCGGTGTCGAAGGGATTGCTCACCTTCACCATTGTGTCGGCCGCCGTATTTGCCGTAACCATCGTCATGACTGGCACTGCCCAAGCACTCCAATACGGGCCACCTACCTGGCCGGCTTACCTCCTCCTCACGTTGGGCGTCGGGGTGGTGGGGGCCGCCGCGATCCTGGCCGCGCGCCGTCGTCGTGGTCTTCCCGAACCTGAGCACAGCGGCGGACTTGACGCCGCGCTGCGCGCCATTTCGATGTACCGTGTCGTCCGAACCCTGGCGGCATTCCTCCTGGCACAGGCAGCGGTGATGCTGCTTGGCAACGCTGAGGCATGGGGCACGCTGTTCCCGGCTTTCAATCAGCTCGGGCCAAGTCCTGTGTACATGGCAGGCGTTGTCCTCGCCGTTGCGGCCGTCGCCGCTGCGGTAACACCTGTCCGCAGCCTCTTCCGCGACATTCCCCGCGACGAGCACACGCAGCAGGAGGAGCGCGCGCAATGACCGCGGGGATCACGATCGACCTCGCAGACCCGGTTCCGCCCTACGAACAGATCCGCAGGCAGCTCAGTTCCTTGATTACGGTCGGGGTCCTGGCGCCGGGCAGCCGCCTGCCCACCGTGCGAAGCCTTGCGGCGGATCTCGGCATCGCTGCCGGGACGGTGGCCCGCGCCTACAAGGAGCTTGAGCAGTCCGGACTGATTGAATCACGACGCCGGAACGGGACTGTCGTCGTCGGCCCGCCTGCAGTGCCGAACGGCCAGGCCGGCGCAGACGCGGCGGTTATTGCCGCCGTCGACCGCTTGATCCGGACGGCTCGCGCCGCTGGCCTTCGTGACGACACTCTCATAGATCTGGTTCGAGGCAGGCTGACCAGTAAGCTGGAACCGTGAGCATCCCCACCCCGTATGAAGACCTCCTGCGCGACGTCATGGCCAACGGCACGCACAAATCGGACCGCACCGGAACCGGAACGCGCAGCGTCTTCGGCCGCCAGTTGAGGTTCGATCTCGCAGCGGGCTTCCCACTGATCACCACCAAGCGGGTCCACTTCAAGTCCGTGGCGGTGGAGCTCCTGTGGTTCCTGCGCGGGGACTCGAACGTGAAGTGGATGCAAGACCAGGGCGTTTCCATTTGGGACGAGTGGGCGGCTGCCGACGGCGAGCTCGGCCCCGTTTACGGCGTGCAGTGGCGCAGCTGGCCCACCCCGGATGGCGGCCACATTGACCAGATTTCCGAGCTCATGAAGAGCCTCGAAGCCAATCCCGACTCCCGGCGGCACATCGTTTCCGCGTGGAACGTCTCCGAGCTCAAGGACATGGCGTTGCCTCCGTGCCACGCGTTCTTCCAGTTCTATGTGGCCGACGGCAAGCTGTCCTGCCAGCTGTACCAGCGCTCGGCCGATACCTTCCTCGGCGTCCCGTTCAACATCGCGTCCTACGCGCTCCTGACGCTCATGGTGGCCCAGCAGCTCGGCCTGGAACCCGGCGAATTCGTCTGGACCGGCGGGGATGTCCACGTTTACGACAACCACGTGGAGCAGGTGGCCGAGCAGCTCAGCCGCGAACCGTACGAGTACCCGCAGCTGAAGATCCTCCGCAAGCCGGACTCGATCTTTGACTACACGGTGGATGACTTCGAGGTTGTGGGCTACCGCCACCACCCCACCATCAAGGCTCCGATCGCAGTATGAGCGATGCCTCTCCCGCCCCGGACCAGCTCCCCGGCGTCATTTTCACCCAGGAAACCGCCGCCAAAATGACCGGCATCGGCATGATTTGGGCACAGACCACCTCCGGGGTCATCGGCAAGGATGGCACCATGCCGTGGCAGCTGCCCGAAGACATGAAGCACTTCAGCCAGATCACCACCGGACACCCGGTCATCATGGGCCGCAGGACCTGGGAATCCTTCCCCGAAAAGTACCGTCCCCTTCCGGGCCGCACCAACATCGTGGTGACCCGGAACGAAAAGTGGGCTTCCACGCCCGAGGCCCAGGGCGCCGTCGTGGTTTCATCCCTGGACGAGGCCCTGCTGGAGTCCCAGTTTGCGCCGGGTGGCCAGAAGGTGTGGATCGTCGGCGGCGGCGAGATTTACCGCCAATCCATGGGCATCGCCAACCTGGCGGTGATCACCATCATCGATACCGACGTCCAGGGTGACACCTACGCCCCCGAGCTCGGCGATGACTGGACCTTTGACACCGTGGCACCCGCCGAGGGTTGGCTCACGTCCAAGAACGGCACCAACTACCGGTTCACCACGTGGCGCCGGAACGAAAGCTAGGAAACCAGGACATGCAGGCAATGCTGAAGAAACCCGAAACCCTGTTCGTGCTGGGCTACATGCTGCTGCCGCTTTTCGCCCTGCTCTCAGCCATTGTTGGCCTGACCATGATCCTGGGTGGCAACAAAATCGTTGGAATCATTGTGCTGGTGGTCGTAACCCAGGTGTTTACCTTCGGCGCGTTCTTCGCGCTGCGCGCCCGCAAGGCAGCGTTGCTGCAGGAGCCGCAAGGGCCCGACGCCGGGAACTAGCCTCCCGCTGTCCGGCCCAGGCCCGCGTGGGTGCGTTCCGGCGTCGTGCTTTACGGGTGACGTAACCAACAGCGGCAGGCGGCGCCGAAAGTCTAGACTTGATCCATGACTACAGCAGCTAATCCGTCCGTAGGACTGGTCGGTTGGCGTGGCATGGTCGGCTCCGTCCTGATGCAGCGCATGCAGGACGAGAACGACTTCGCCAACATCAACCCGGTATTTTTCTCCACCTCGAACGCAGGAGGTGCCGCCCCGTCCTTCGCTGATGGGGCAGGCAAGCTCGAGGATGCGTTCGATATCGAGACGCTTGCCAAGCTGCCGATTATTGTCACCGCGCAAGGCGGCGACTACACCAAGCAGGTCCACGGCGAACTCCGCAGCCGCGGCTGGGACGGCCTCTGGATCGATGCCGCTTCCACCCTCCGCATGAACGATGACTCCATCATCGTGCTGGACCCCATCAACCGCGACGTCATCGACGCCGGACTCTCCGGTGGCGTGAAGGACTTCATCGGCGGTAACTGTACGGTCTCGTGCATGCTGATGGGCCTGGGCGGACTCTTCAAGAACAACCTCGTGGAGTGGGGTACGTCCATGACGTACCAGGCCGCTTCCGGCGGCGGCGCCCGCCACATGCGCGAGCTCCTCAACCAGTTCGGCACCCTCAACAGCGAGGTCAGCAGCGAGCTCGAGGACCCGGCATCGGCCATCCTGGAGATCGACCGCAAGGTCCTGGCCACCCAGCGCACGGGCGTCGACGCCACCCAGTTCGGCGTGCCGCTTGCAGGCTCGCTGATTCCCTGGATCGACGCGGACCTCGGCAACGGCCAGTCCAAGGAAGAGTGGAAAGCCGGCGTCGAGACCAACAAGATCCTCGGCACCGGAACCGGCACCGCGGGCAAGGACCACATCGCCATGGACGGCCTGTGCATCCGCATCGGCGCCATGCGCTCACACTCCCAGGCCCTCACGCTCAAGCTGCGCGAAGACCTGTCCGTGACGGAGATCGAAAACCTCCTGGCCAAGGACAACGAGTGGGCCAAGGTTGTTCCGAACACCAAGGAAGCCTCCATGGCAGACCTGACCCCGGTCGCCGCGTCCGGCACCTTGGACATCCCGGTTGGCCGTATCCGCAAGCTCGAAATGGGCCCGGAGTACATCAGTGCCTTCACCGTGGGCGACCAGCTCCTTTGGGGCGCGGCCGAGCCGCTTCGCCGCATGCTCAACATTGTGACGGGCAAGCTCTAAGCTTCCCTGCTCCACTTCCGAAACCCGCTGTTCCGTTGCCGGCTTGCAACAGAGCAGCGGGTTTTTCGACGTTCAGCCCGCCATGAACTTCAGATATGACCGTCCTTGGGTCTGGAACGACCTCTCGGCGGCCGGACCCAGCGTCCCCACGAACGGCTCCGGAGCAACACTGATGGTCTTGCCGTTGGCACTCCTCGTCCATGTCCCGATCACTTCACCCCCGGCGACGATGATCCGCTTGAACACGCCGTTCTTGCCGGGCACCACCAACTCCGCATGCTCAGGGGCAAGGACCAGGCTCCGGTCCTGATAACCGAGCAGATATTCGTCGAAGCCCGGCAGAGCCAGCAACGAGCGCGAGCCGGGGACGCCGTCGTCGAGCATTCCGGCTGACTCGGGCGACAACCAATAACTGTTGCCGCCGTACTGCAGCTCAACCAGGCGGTCCTGCACCTCCTTCAGGGCGGCGCGCGCTTCGGTCAAAGGGATTTGGCTCCACCAGGAGAAATCCTTCACAGTGGCGGGCCCCCGGCTCCGGACGTAGCGGAAGAGCATCTCGGCGATGCCTTCAGCACGGCCCAGGTCCCTCGATTCCGGGATCCATTCGTCGAACGGTACGAAGAGTTGCTGCACCCCAACCTTGCCGGTGGACACCGCCATGGGTCCTTGAACCAACCATGCACGCTGGCAGAGGCTGCCCAGCAAATGAATGCCCCGCTGGGCCTTGGTGAGCTGGCCGGCTTCCTCGAACGCCTGGAAGAGCTGCTCGCGTGTTGCACCCGGTGCGCCTTCAGCCTTGCGGATTTCGGTGGTTTTGAAGGCGATGTCCCGGCAGTGGGCGATGTCGTCGGGTGTAATGGCGAGCTCGCGATGGCGGCCGGCCACCATATTCATCAGCCGGCCACTGGTGATGCCCAGAATCCAGCGGAGGTCCTCCGGCGCCAGCAGATGCAGGGTTCCGCGCATCGGCCACGAGCGGACCACCGTTCCGGCGTCGAGGGCCGCACGGACATCCGAAGCCGCAGTGCCGGGAACCCGCTGCCCAACCGCCCACAACGCGGCGCCAAGGTCCTGTGCCTGCATCGCAGTCATCCACCGGACGGCATCGGGAACCGTCGGAAAACCCGTGCTCAACAGGCCCTGGTTGGCGAGCCGCAAGCGGCCCATGACGCGTGGAGTGAGGGGTGCAGGCATGCTTCATCCTAAAAGGAGCGCCGAGCACAGGGAACCTTGCCGCGCCTCCCAGCCGTCACCCAGCAGCGGATCCTAGGATGGGGTCATGCTTTTTGGTGATCTCGCTCCGTTTGTGCGGCCGTTGAGCCGGTGGTTGGCTACCGCCGGCTGGTTCTGCACGCTCGTGGGACTTGGCTCCGGGCTGATCGTGGCGGTGGGAACGGGCGTCAGCCTTTCCCCCTCCATGCAGGCCATCCAGACCATCAGCCTTGTGGCGACCGCTGCGGCGGCGCTGCTGATCGGTACGGCGGCGGCCAGCCAGCCGACGTCGGATCGCCATGACGACGCCCCCGAACCTTGGTATTACCCTGCCGCCGCGGCACAGGTCCGCAGCTTCCTCCTCGGAGCCATAGTGTTGCTGCTTGGCTTGGTCGGCTTTGCGACCGCCGGGATGTTCATGCCCAGTGGACCGTCGCCGCAGAGTATCGCGTTCAGCCAGATCTTCCTGTTGGGGTCGGTCAGCTGCGGGCTCACGTTCCTGCTGCTCAACAAGGTGCTCCCGATCGCCGAACGCCGCACGCGCTAACTCTTCCGCCCGCGCGCCGAGGGGCGACGTCTCACGCCTTAGCCACGCCCAAAGAGTTGAAAGCTCACCCCTCACCAAAACACCCCAGGCGCCGAGGGGCGACGTCTCACCCCTTAGCCACACCCAAAGAGTCGAAAGCTCACCCCTCACCAAAACCCCCACGCGCCGAGGGGCGACGTCTCACCTCTTAGCCACACCCAAAGAGTTGAAAGCTCACCCCTCGCCAAAACCCCCGGCGCGCCGAGGGGCGACATCTCACCTCTAAGCCACACCCAAAGAGTCGAAAGCTCACCCCTCGCGATGGGGCTAGAGGGAGAGGCCGATCAGCAACGGCTCCGGGTGCAGTTCAATGCCAAAGCGCTCGACGACGCCGGCCCTCACCTCGCGCGCGATGGCCACCATATCCGCCGCCGAAGCCGAGCCACGGTTGGTGATGGCAAGGGTGTGCTTGGTGGACAGAGAGGCCCTCCCCCCGGAAACACTGGACTCCTCGAGGCCGAAGCCCTTCCCGAAGCCTGCCTGATCGATCAGCCAGGCAGCGGAGAGCTTCACCAGGCCGTCCGAACCTGCGGGGTACTTGGGGGCATTTTCCGGAAGTCCTGCGGCCCGTTCAGCGGGAACTATGGGGTTGGTGAAGAAGGATCCCGTGGAGAATGTATCGCGATCGGCGGCATCCAGGACCATGCCTTTGGATGCGCGGAGCCGCAGGACTTCCCGGCGGACGTCGTTCGAGTAGGCGCGCTTGCCGGCGTCGACTCCCAGGACCCGGGCCAACTCGGCATAGCGGATCGGGGCGCTCATCCGGCCCAACGGCAACTGGAACTCCACCGTGAGCACCACGTAGCGCGGTGAGCCATCAACGGTGGTCTGCTTCAGGATTGAGTCACGGTAACCAAACTTCAGCTCCGAATTGGTGAAGGTCTGGACGGCGTTACGCTCGCGATCCCATGTCCGCACGGCAGCGATGGTTTGTGAAACGTCTGCCCCATAAGCTCCCACGTTCTGCACGGGCGTAGCTCCGGTGGCGCCGGGGATGCCGGACAACGCTTCCAAACCCGACCACGCGTGCAGCACGGAGTACTCCACCAGCGCATCCCAGTTGTGGCCCGCCTGGACCACCACGGAGACACCACCGCAGCTGTCCTCGGAGTTCACCACGAAGCCCTCGGACGCGATCTTCAAGACTGTGCCGGGGTAGCCGTCGTCGGAAATCAGGAGGTTGGACCCTCCGCCGATGATGAGGAGTTTGTCTCCCGCGGCGTCGGCCGAGCGGACGGCGTCGATGATTTCTGCTTCGGTGCGGGCTTCAACGTAGTTCCCTGCGGGGCCGCCGACGGCAGCAGTGGTCAATTCTGAAAGAAGCATCTGGGTCACCAATCAAGCCTATCGGGCTTGGCTGGGCTCTACGGACGAGGCCTTCTTTTTGCCGGCGAGGGGCGCCAGGAAGAAGCTGACAACCAGCAGCACCAGTGGCGCCAACAGGGAATGCAAAATGCCGAAGTGCTCGGCCAGCAGTCCCAGCAGCGGTGGTCCGCACAGGAACGCGCCATAGCCGATGGTGGACACCACGGAAACGCGGGCGGCGGCATGCACGGGGTCATCGGCAGCGGCGGACATTCCCACTGGGAAGCCCAGCGAAGCACCCAGTCCCCAGACTGCCAGCGCTACGAAGGCAAGCCAGGGAACGGGCGAAAAGACAAAAAGCGCCAGACCCACGACGGCGGTGGCCGAGCACCAGCGCATCACCAGTACCCGCCCGAAACGGTCGAGGATGACTGCCCCGGTGAACCGTCCAATGGTCATGAAAGTCACGAACACGCCGTAGCCTACAGCGCCGGCGGCGTCGCTTTGCCCGTGTCCGTCGGCCAGCGCCAACGCCACCCAGTCCCCCGCCGCACCTTCGGCCAGTGCCAAACCGAGGACGAGGACGCCGATCAGGAGGGTCCGGCGATCGCGCCATGCGAGGGCCACCAACCGCTTATTGTCCAGCGGCGCAGGGGTGCTGCCTTCACCAGCGTCGGGACCCGGGGTGATCACGGGTAGCGGGCCTGTGGAAGGATCCTGGAATGTATCTGTTTCACTGGGCCGGAACGTTGTGGTGGCCTGGGCGGTCTTTTCCGCCCGGAACCAGAAACCAGCAGCCACCACCGAAGCCGTCACTACCAAGCCCGACATCAGGAAGTGCCAAACCACGGGTATCTGCACGGCGGCAGCCCAGGCCCCGAACCCTGCAGCGGCAACGGTCCCCAAACTGAATGCACCGTGCAGGTGCGGCATGATGTGGCGTTCCAACGCACGCTCGAGGGCCGCGCCTTCCACGTTGGATGCCGTGTTCCAGCTGGCGGTACCCAGGCCAAGAACCACCAGGCCCGCAGCCACTACGAGTGGGTTGGCGGCAATCGAGGTTCCAATACCCACGATGACAAGCCCTGCCCCCACCATGGAGCTGCCGATCCTCGTGGTCAGCTTGGGGCCGAGCCGCAACACGATAAGGCCCGACGCCGAAATGGAGACGAAGGACGCCACGGTCATGCACATCAGCAGCAGTCCGATGCCGCCGGGGGTGAGGTCCAGTCCGTCACGAATAGCTGGGAGCCGGGAAACCCACGTCGCGAAGGCAATGCCGCTGGCGGCGTAGGAGGCCAGAACAGCGACGCGCCACCGCGACATTTCAGTCGGAGTGGCGCGTCGCGAAGGAGCGTTCTGTTGGTTCAAGAGACCTTCACAACCGCCTGCGACTTCATGAGGACTTTCTGTCCCGCGGCAACAACCGTGAGATCGATGCGGGCGGTGCGGGCGTCGGCGTCGAGCGCTCCCACCACGCCGGTGACGTCGATGACGGCGCCGGCTTCATCGGTACCCGTGGTGTCCGTGACGAGTACGGGCTTGGTGAAGCGGGTCTGGTAGTCGACGACGGCGGCGGGGTCGCCTGCCCAATCGCTCACCAACTGCACTGCGGCCCCCATGGTGAACATACCGTGGGCGATCACGCCGGGGAGCTCCACGGACGTGGCGAAGGCTTCGTTCCAGTGGATGGGGTTGAAGTCCCCCGACGCCCCGGCGTACTTGACCAGGTCCTGCCGGGTGACTTCAATGCTGCGGGTGCCAATCTCCTGGCCAACGCTGAGTTCTTCGAATGTGTGGCTCATGGTTACTGTCCCTCTCCCCGGACCAGGATGGACGACGTCGTGGTGGCAACCTTTTCGCCGGCCTCGGTGGAGATCTCGGAGCGGGTGGTGATCATCGCTCCCCCGCCCATGGCCCGGACGCCGTCGACGTGCAGTTCGGCCACCAGACGGTCGCCGGCAACAATGGCGCGGTGGTGCGTGAACCGCTGGTCTGCGTGGACAACGCGGGAAAAGTCGATGCCCGACTCGGGATCTTCAACAAGCTGGGCGTCAGCACGCTGGGCCACGATGATGGCAAAAGTTGGCGGGGCGACGAGGTCGCTGTGGCCCAGGGCCTTTGCTGCCTCAACATCGAAGTGCGCGGGGTTGCTGGCCTTCACGGCCTTGGCAAACTCGCGGATTTTTTCACGGCCGACGTCGTATACCTCTGCGGCAGGGTAGCTTCGGCCCTGCAGGTCCGGATTGATACTCATGCTCCAACCCTATCGGGCGGCGGGCGTGCAGGCAGAGTGGCGCCGGCAGGGAGGTTACTTCTTGTAGCTCTTGCGGATTTTCTGGCCGCGAACAACCAGTCCGATGACGTGGAGGATGAGCCCTGCACCGATCACGGGCAGTGACGCCAGGGCCAGCCCCTGGTTACCCGAGGTGTTTCCGACAATGGACAGGATGAGACCTACAGCGATCAGCCCCATGGCGCTGAAAACCAGCACTTTATAGGAGGTGGAGGCGGTAGCCCAGAATTGTTCCAGCACCGTCCAAGTCTACCGGGGTACGTTGCGTGACTTTGCCGAGGGGTTGGATCTCGCGGGAAAATGCAAGGGATAACGTTGAAAGCTAACCCCTCGGCGCGAGGGATAGCGTTGAGAGCTCACCCCTCGGCGCGAGGGATAGCGTTGAGAGCTAACCCCTCGGCGCGAGGGATAGCGTTGAGAGCTAACCCCTCGGCGCACAGGACTAGAAAAGCGAGTCCTGCAGCGCGGGGATCTCCGTGGTGTGCGGACCGAATTCGATTTTCCGGCCCTTCAATGCGCCCAGATCAGCCACGAAGCTGCCCTCAACCTCGTTCCCCGAAGCATCAGGCAGCCCAGCCAAGGCGATGGCCCCGGACAGTGAGTGAACCCGCAGTCCGTGCCCGCCGTCGTCGAACGCTGCCGGATAGGGATGGCGCATTCCGGCGCCGGGCCGCACAGTGCACAGGGCCTCAGCCAAGGCGGGCCGCTCCCACTCTTCCTCAACAACAGCGAAGCCCGTCATGGCCAGCCCGCCCAGCAGTTCACGCACGCGCCCGGCATGCTGCCGGTTCACGGCGGAAAGCTCGACGGCGGCACGCGGCTCTACGAGGCCTGCCACCTTCGCGGCGGAACGGACTTGCTGGACAAGGCCCAACTCGCTGGTCACGAGATCTTCGAGGACCCGGACCACGCGGCCGTCCTCGGCGTGCGCAACATAGGAAGCATGGACGGCCCCCTGCTCGGCCAGACGGTTCCACTTCCGTGGCGCTGAGGCGGTTCCAACTTTGGTGGCTCCGTTGGCGAAGGTTGCCACGTACAACCAGTGCGGTTGCATCAGGTAGGCACGCAGACCCGTTGGCACCGAACCGCCACGGTGGAAGTCGTGCATCAAGCGGGAATCGTCACGCGCAAAACACGTCCCGCATTGCTTGCCCCGCTCGGCCGGAGAGCTGCTGCGGCACGGTACATGCGTGCGGTTGCCCGGGCCGTGCACCTTGGTGTGCCCCAGGCACCACAAACCAGGGATAACGCGCAGGCCCAGGGCTGAGCCCCGGGCCAACGCAATATCAGTGAACTCTGCGTCCGGCGAGAACATCCTCAAAGCCGGAGACGAAGAGTCCCACACCACACCATGGACCAGCATCTCTACCTGACCAGCATGCCTAGAGGGAAGGCTGCACTCCGAAAGCCACGGCAAGCTTCATGATCTTTTCGGCGCGGCCCAAACGCGGGAGGTCGGATCCGTCGCGGATTACCCGGCCGTTGGCCTCGAAGTCGTTCATGAAGTCCGTAGCCCAGGCCACGTCCGAGGGCGTGGGGCTGATGACCTCGTTGATCACGGTGGTCTGGTCGATGGCCAGGCAGAGCTTGCCGGTCATGCCCATGGTCACGGTGATGCCCGTCTGCTCGCGCAGGATGGGGTGGTTGGTGCCGACGGTGGGGCCGTCGATGGGGCCCGGCAGGTTGCCAACGCGGCTGGCCACAACGAGCTTGGCGCGCGGGTAGGCCATGGCCTCCGGCGTGGCCGCCATTCCGGTGTCGCGGCGGAAGTCGCCCGAACCGAAGGCCAGGCGGAAGGCACCCTGTGCGCGTGCAATGTGGTTGGCCTCTTCGATGCCGAGGGCAGACTCCACCAGGGCAATCACGGGAGTCTTGCCGTCCATGCGGTGGTAGGACTCGGTGACTTGGTCGGCGGACTCGGTCTTGGCGAGCATCACGCCCAGCAGGCCGGGCGTGCCGCGCAATCCGGCGAGGTCGTCAGCCCAGAAGTTACTGGTGGCATCGTTGATGCGTACCCAGGCCTGGCCGCCGGCGGTCAGCCAGTTCACGACGTTTTCGCGTGCGGCGTCCTTCTGGGAAGGGTCCACGGCGTCTTCGATGTCAAGGATGATGGCGTCTGCGCGCGAGCCCGCGGATTCGTCGAAAAGCTCCGTTTTCATCGCATTTACGAGAAGCCATGAACGGGCGATGTCGGCGGGAATGTTGCGGGTGGGCCGAATGGATTCGGCGGCGATGCTAGACGTCATGTATCTACCGTATCTGCCCTGCCGCCCGCAAGGCGAAGAATTCGCCTTCCTTGTGAGGATCAATACGAACTAAACCCCATATGACTGTCGAGTCCCGCAGTATGAACTCCCGACGGCGGTCCGCGCCAGTCATGTCCGGCCTGCCTGTCGCTGTTGTTCACGGATCTCAACACGGCGTCTTTGAGTCTCCCCGTTGCTGGGCATGGCTCAGGATTTCGCCCCGTTTCGAGCTGTTTCGCAGGGTTTCCGGGCGTTACCGCTCCGCTTCCCAGCCGCCGTCGTCATGGGCTTTCATCGTTCCCAAGCCATTGCACAAGTACCCGCGTACTTGCCGCAACCGGCCACCCAACCAACCTCACTCCATCGAAAGTAGCTCCCATGAAACTGCATCTGCCCCTCCTGAGCGTCGCGGCCGCCGTCGTACTTGCGCTGACGGTGAGCGGCTGCGGCGGTGCAGCCGAAGCCGGACAAAGCGGCCAGCCAGGCAACGAAGTCAAGGAACTTCGCTACCAGGGTTCAGCCAACAACGTGACCTTCCCTGAACTGGCAGCAGACCTCGGCTATTTGGGCGACCTGAAGCTGAACTGGGTGGGCAACACCACCAGCGGCCCCCAGGACATCCAGTCGGCGGCTACCAACCAGACGGACTTCGGCGGCGCGTTCTCCGGCGCCGTAGTCAAGCTCATCGAAGCCGGTGCGCCCGTCAAGGCAGTGGTCAACTACTACGGCTCGGATGAGAAGACCTTCAGCGGTTACTACGTCAAGGCCGACAGCCCCATCAAGGAACCCCGCGACCTGATCGGCAAGAAGATCGCCGTGAACACCCTGGGCGCCCACCATGAAGCGGTCATCAACACGTGGTTGACCAAGAACGGACTGAGCCAGGACGACATCAAGCAGGTACAGCTGGTTCCGCTGGCACCGAACGACACCGAAGAAGCGATCCGACGCGGCCAGGTGGATGCAGGAACGCTGGGCGGGGTACTCCAGGACCGCGCCATTGAATCCGGCGGGCTGCGTTCCTTGTTCAGTGACGTCGAACTGTTCGGCAACTTCGCCGGCGGGCAGATCGTGCTCCGCTCCGACTTCATAGAGAAGAACCCGAACACCACCCGCACCTTCACCACGGGTGTGGCCAAAGCGATCAAGTGGGCGGCGGAAACACCCCGCGACGAGGTGATTGCCCGCTTCACCAAGATCATCGAAAACCGCGGCCGCAACGAAAGCACCGCCAACCTCAAGTTCTGGAAGAGCCCGGGTGTCCCGGACGCCGGGGTCATCCAGGACCAGGACTTCACGCGGTGGGAGTCGTGGCTGAACTCGGCGGGAATCGTCAAGGACAAGCTGACGCCGTCCAAGTACTACACCAACGATTTCAACGATCTGGCGAAGAAGGGATAACCATGACAGCGAAGATCAGCCTCAGGAATGTCACCAAACAATTCACGGTCCGGGCTACCAAGTCCGCCCCCGCCTCGACGCTCACAGCCATCGATTCCCTCAGCCTGGACGTCCGCGACGGCGAATTCCTCACATTGGTGGGGCCCAGCGGCTCGGGAAAGACCACGCTCCTGGACTTGCTTGCCGGATTGTCCACGCCCACCTCGGGAGAGGTATTGGTGGACGGCAAGACAGTGACAGGACCTGGCAAGGACCGGGCTGTGGTGTTCCAGCAGTATGCGTTGTTCCCGTGGCGGACGGCCTCTGCCAACGTCTCGATCGGCCTGGAAGGGAAAGGTCCGGACGGCCGAAAGTTGAGCCGCCGCGAACGGGCCTCGAAAGCCAGCGAGTACTTGGCGTTGGTGGGACTGGCTGGCTTCGAAGACCGCTACCCGCACGAGCTCTCCGGCGGCATGAAGCAGCGCGTCGCCATCGCCCGCAGCCTGGCGTATGAGCCGGATGTGCTGCTGATGGATGAGCCGTTCGCCGCCTTGGACGCCCAGACCCGTGAGCAGTTGCAGGACGAGCTCCTCCGGATCTGGAAGGCCACCGGGAAGACGATCGTGTTCATCACCCACGGCATCGACGAGGCCGTATACCTGGGCGGGCGCGTGGCTGTGCTGAGCGCGAGGCCGGGCCGGCTCAAGGAAATCGTGGACATCAATATTCCGGACCGCGACGGCGATGAGGACATCCGCTCCAACCCCGCTTTCGTGGCGCACCGGCACCAGGTGTGGACCCTCCTGCACGACGAAGTCCGCCGGGCCCAGGACGCCGGCCACCGCAAAATCCTGCCTGATGGCAGCGCACCGGACGAACCGGCAACAACCCCACTCACTGCAACTGCAAGGAGCGCAGCCTGATGACAACCACCCTGACGCAGGCAGAAACCGCCACCTCCGTGCCTGGCCCGGCAACCGCCGTCGAGCCTTCCGAAACCCGGGTGCCCGTCACGGAACGCACGACGCCGGTACCTGGCAGGCTGCGACGGGTCACCTCGACCCTTGGGTCGGGTCTGTGGAAGTCCGCGGCGATCCTTGCGTTCCTGGCGCTGTGGGAGTTGGGGCCGACGTACCTGGCCAGCCCCTCCACCCGCGTGTTCCTGCCACCGCTGCATGAGGTACTCCTGGCATGGGGCAAGCTGTTCGAAGCCGGGACCATCCAGGGCCACATCGCAGCCAGCCTCACACGTTCAGTGGCCGGGTTCGGTGCGGCGCTGGTGGCGGGTGTTTCGTTGGGCCTGCTGATTGCCTGGTACGGGCGGCTGAACTCGGTCCTGAACCCGTTGCTGGAACTGTTCCGCAACACTGCGGCGCTGGCCCTGCTGCCGGTGTTCACGCTGCTGCTGGGCATTGGCGAGGAATCGAAGATCAGCATCGTGGCGTACGCCGCGTTCTTCCCGGTATTGCTGAACACCATCGCCGGAGTGAAGACCGTGGATCCTCTGCTGATCAGGGCTGCTCGTTCCTTGGGCCTGAACAGCTTCAGGCTCTTCCAGAAGGTCATCCTGCCCTCCGCGGTTCCCACGATCTTCACCGGTATCCGCATGGCCGGCACGGCCTCGATCCTGGTGCTCATCGCCGCCGAAATGGTGGGGGCCAAGGCGGGTCTCGGCTACCTGATCGTGAACGCCCAAAGCAGCTTCCTCATCCCGGACATGTACGCGGGCATCCTCACAGTGTCCCTGCTGGGACTGGGCGTGAACTTCCTGCTCGTGGCCCTTGAACGCCACTTCTCCCGCTGGCGGACCGCAGTCGGCGCCGCAGCTTCCTGATTTTTCTACCCGTGGCACCTGCCACAACCATCACAACAAGTAAGGAAAAACCATGACCACCATTACCGAAACCAGGCTCGAATTCGCCAAGCTGGGCTCACGCATCGGCGCTGAAATCCGCGGCCTGGACATCAGCGGAGACCTCAGTGCAGAAACGGTGGCCCAGATCCGCGCAGCACTGAATGAGCACAAAGCACTGGTCTTCCGCGAGGCCAACATCCTCAGCGACGAGGCCCAGGTGAAGTTCGCTTCCCACTTCGGGCCGCTGACCAAGGCGCACCCCACCGTAGCCTCCGTGGACGGCGAGGAGAATGTCCTGCCGGTGGACAGCGAGAACGGCTCAGCCAACAACTGGCACACGGACGTTACTTTCGTGGTCAACCCGCCGCAGGCCTCGACGCTGCGCAGCATCGACCTCCCGGCATACGGCGGCGAGACCTTGATTGCGTCCTCAGCCGGCGCCTATCAGGACCTCCCGGAGGAACTGCGTAATTTCGCGGACACCCTGTGGGCGATCCACACCAACGATTACGACTACTCCGTACCGAAGAACCTTGAGCACTCCAACGCTGAGGAGCGCCGCAAGGAGTTCACCCGGCTGAAGTTCGAAACCGCCCACCCCGTGGTGCGGGTCCACCCCTTGACCGGCGAGCGCGGATTGTTCATTGGGGGCTTCGCGCAGCGGCTTCGGATCGTGGGACTGTCCAACACTGAGTCCAAGGACATCATCCGCCTGCTGCAGGCGTACGTGACTCGCCCGGAGAACGTGGTCCGCGTGAACTGGGAGCCCAACCAGGTGGTCTTGTTCGACAACCGCATCACGCAGCACTACGCGCCGGACAACTACGATGGCCAGCCGCGCAAGCTGAACCGCGTGACGATCGCGGGCGACATTCCGGTGGGTGTGGATGGCAAGCCGAGCCAGGCCATCCAGGGTGATTCCAGCACGTACTCCGTGGTCGCGCCGCTTTCGTAGGAGGGCTTATGTGTTGCTGTTTTAACTCAACTGAGTCGCAGTAGATGTCGTTTTGAGCGTTGATAGCGACACGAACTGCGACTCAGTTGGGTTTAAGGAAGGTTGCTTCCGCGGGCCGTCGTCCAGAGGCCGTACCACTGGGCCCGGGTCATGTCCTTCGCCACCACGGCAGCATCGGAACATGCTTCGATACGGGCAGGGCTGGTGGTTCCCACTACCGGGGAAATCCTGGCCGGATGTTTCATCAGCCAAGCAAGCAGCACCGATTCCGGGGTAGTTCCGTGCTCAGCGGCCAGCTGCTTGAGCATCACCGCCGTCGCCGACTCAGCCGCAGACAACTCCTCCGGCTTCGCCCCCGTGTAACGGCCCTGGGCAAGCGAGCCGTAGGCCTGAAGCTCAATCCCGTGGGCCATGCAATGCTCCAAGGTCCCGTGCGGGAAGCTGTATGCCCGATCCCCAGGGTTGTTGACCAGCACAGTGCTCTCCAGCCAGTCGCTGCGGAGCAAACTCATCTCCAGCTGGTTCGCCACGATGGGCATCTCCAACACATCCTGCAGGTACGCGATCTGCGCCCCGGACATGTTGGACACACCTAACTGCCGCACCTTGCCTTCTGCAATCAACTGCCCGACGGCGTCCCCCACCTCCCGCGCGTCCATCAAGGGATCGGGCCGGTGCAGGAGCAGGACGTCCACGTAATCCGTTTGAAGGCGTTTGAGGCTCTCATTGACCCTTTCCAGGATGGCTTCCCGGCTGAGATCGTAGTGGGTTTGCAGGCCCCGCTCCCCCAACCGGATTCCGCACTTTGTCTGCAGCGTGATCTTTTCGCGCAGGCCTTGCGAACGGGCCAGGACTTCACCGAAGACAGCCTCCGACTTGCCGCTGCGGTAGATATCGGCGTGATCGAACAATTCGATGCCAATCCCTTGCGCGGCCTCAATTACGGCAGCGGCCTGCTCAATCTCGGCAGCATCATAAGAGGTGCCGTCCCAAGGACCGCCGAGACCCATGCATCCATAAATGAGCCGTCCGGGCCCGTTCGCTTTGGTCATATGCATCCTAGGCCTTGGCAACGATCCAGGCAGTGGTATCGGAGGGAAGCTTGCCGTTCTCCAGCGGTCCACTCGCTACAACCACTTCGCCTTCAGGCAGTTCAACGGGTTCCCCGCCGAAATTGGTGATGGTGTGCCAGCCGCCGGGACGGCTGAAGTGCAGCAGTTCAGGGTTGCCGGTTTCCACCCACTCGAGTTCCTCATCGGTCTGCAGTTCACTGCGCAGGTGCAGTGCCCGCCGGTATAGCTCCAACGTCGAGCCTTCAACGCCATCCTGCTTGGCGACGGCGTAGTCCGCGAACCACTCTGGCTGGGGCAGGTGCGCCTTGCCTTCGCCGAAGCCGAAGGAGGAACCTTCCGACGTCCAGGGCAGCGGAACACGGCAGCCATCGCGGCCGATTTCGACACCCGGGTTCCGGAAGAATGACGGGTCCTGGCGCTCGGAGTCGGGAATCTCCGTCACTTCACGCAGGCCGAGCTCTTCGCCCTGGTAGAGGTACGCGGAGCCGGGAAGCGCAAGCAGCAGCAACGTAGCGGCGCGGGCGCGACGCAAGCCGAGTTCGACGTCGAGCTCTTCGGCCGGTGCGCCGGCAAGCAGCCAACCCTTGCCGTCCTGGCCTTTGGGCTCGCCGCCGGTGATGTCCTGCGCGGCGTTGGTCCCCTGCGCGACGGAACCGCCCTTGGGAAGGCCGTAGCGGGTGGCATGCCGGACGACGTCGTGGTTGGAGAAGACCCACGTGGACGATGCCCCGGACTCCTTGGCTGCCACCAGGTTGTCCGTGATGATCTTCTTGAACGAGGCGGCATCGAAATCCGACTGCAGGAGGTCGAAGTTGAAGGCCTGACCGAGTCCTTCGGGGCTCGCGTAACGGGCACGGCGGGACTCATGGACCCAGGCTTCCGCAACGGCAGTTCGCGGCGGGTTGTACTCGTTGAAGAGCTTGCGCCACTCGGCGTAGACCTCGTGGACTTCGTCGCGGTCCCAGAAGGGGTGGGAGCCATCGACGAAACCGTCCGTGCCGTGTGCTTTTGCCTCAAGGTCGGCCTTCATTGGCAGGGGCTCGCTAAGGTCCTTGGCCATGCCGTGGGCCACGTCGATGCGGAAGCCGTCCACGCCGCGGTCCGACCAGAAGCGGAGGGTCTTCAGGAAGTCCTCGCGGATCTCGGGGTTCTCCCAGTTAAAGTCCGGCTGTTCCTTGGCGAAGATGTGCAAGTACCACTGGCCCGGAGTTCCATCCGGTTCGGTGATGCGTTCCCAGATGGGTCCGCCGAACACAGAGTCCCAGTCCGACGGCGGCAACTCACCGTTTTCGCCCTTGCCGTCCCGGAAGATGTAGCGGTTGCGCGCTGCCGAACCCTTGGGCGATGCCAGGGCTTCCTTGAACCACTCGTGGCGGTCCGAGGAGTGGTTGGGAACGATGTCCACCACGATCTTGATGCCGGCCGCGTGCAGTGCCGCTGCCATCTCGTCGAAGTCCTCAAGCGTCCCCAGCTTTGGGTCCACGTTCCGGTAGTCATCGACGTCGTACCCGCCGTCGGCGAGCGCTGACGGATAGAACGGGCTGAGCCAGACGGCGTCGATCCCGAGTTCCTTCAGGTAGGGAACCTTCGCAGTAATGCCTTTGAGGTCACCGAGGCCGTCCCCGTTGGCGTCGTAGAAGCTGCGCGGGTAGATCTGGTAGACGGCTGCCTGGCGCCACCAGTTCGGATCGGACATGCGGTGCGTATCGGTACGGTGTTGCTTGGTGGCAGGGGTACTCACGAAACTCCTTTGATTTAGAATCTAAATTTAGGTCCCGGACCAGTATCTGACGCCTGAAGCAGAAGGTCAACAGCCTGGGCTCCGCGGCAAAGATCACCCGTCAGGGGGCCTCGGCGCGCAGCCAGGCCGTCGAATTACCGGGAAGCAGTCCCTGTTCAAGGGGCGCACTGCTGAGGAGGACCTCTCCTGCGGGCAGCGTCGCCGGGGCGTCACCGAAGTTGGTGATGCTGACCCATCCGCCCGGCCGGGCGAAGGCGAGCACGTCATCCTGCGAGCGCACGTTGTCCCATTCCAAGCTCTCACCGGCCTGCAGTTCGCGGCGCAGGCGCAGCGCCTCGCGGTAGAGGTTCAGGGTGGAGCCGGGGGCGGCGTCCTGGGACTCGACAGAGACGTCCCCGAACCACCCGGGCTGGGGCAGGTGCGCACCGTCAGGGCCGAAGCCGAACGACGATCCCGTGGCAGACCACGGCAAGGGCACGCGGCATCCATCGCGGCCCAGGCCATCGTAGGTCCAGTCCGGCTGGCCAACGGAACGGTGGTACGCCGGATCCTGCCGGTGCTCGGCCGGGATGTCGCCAACCTCGTGGAGGCCCAGCTCCTCGCCTTGGTAAAGGTAGGCGCTGCCGGGCAGGGCAAGCAGGAACAGTGTGGCGGCGCGGGCCCGTGCGAGTCCCAAGGCGAGGTTGACGCCGTCGGAGGGCGCGCCGTCGAGCATCCATTCGACGCCTTGCTTCACGCCCTTCCGGCCATCCAGCGGCGGCAGTCCGTAGCGCGTGGCGTGCCGTGTGACGTCGTGGTTGGAGAGGACCCACGTGGACGAGGAGCCAGTGGCCGCGGACTGGGCGAGGTTATCCGTGACGATGCGGCGGAACTGGGCGGGGTCGAAGTCTGCGGTCAGGAGATCGAAGTTGAACGCCTGGCCAAGGCTGGTGGGTGCGGCGTATTTCGCACGCCGGACGGGCGAATCCACCCAGGCCTCGGCCACCGCTGTACGGGGCGGGCTGTATTCGTTGAACACCGCACGCCACTCGGCGTAGACCTCGTGCACCTCATCGCGGTCCATCAGCGGGTGCTTTCCGGAATCGCGGTCCATGCTTTCCAGCTCGGCGCGGCTGGGCAGCACCTCGGGAAGATCCTTCACCAAAAGGTTCGCTACGTCCACGCGGAAGCCGTCCACGCCCCGGTCCGACCAGAACCGGAGCGTCCTCAGGAAGTCGTCACGGACCTCGCGGTTGTCCCAGTTGAAGTCCGGCTGCTCCTTCGCGAAGGTGTGCAGGTACCACTGCCCATCACCCACGGGCTCCCAGGCCGGGCCGCCGAAGGCCGCTTGCCAGTCAGCGGGTGGGAGTTCGCCGTTGGCGCCCAGACCGTCACGGAAGATGTAGCGCTCCCGTGCCGCCGATCCCTTCGGTGCCGCCAGGGCCTCCCGGAACCAGGCGTGGTCATTTGAGGAGTGGTTGGGCACGATGTCGACGATGACGCGGATACCCGCTTCGTGCAGGACGGCCACCAGCTGGTCGAACTCATCCAGGGTGCCGATCCGCGGATCAACATCGCGATAGTCAGCCACGTCGTAGCCGCCGTCGGCAAGGGCAGACGGGTAGAACGGGCTGAGCCACACCGCGTCCACGCCAAGACCGGCCAGGTAGGGCACCCGCGAGATGATCCCGCGGAGGTCGCCGATGCCGTCACCGTTGGCGTCGGCGAACGAGCGGGGGTAGATCTGGTACACCGCAGCCTGCCGCCACCAGGACGCGGCTGGTGCGATGACGGATTCTGATGCCATGAAAGTCTCCTCGGGGGTGAGTGAAGGCGGGCCTTCCAGCCCGGCCGACGGCGGAATGGGAGCCTTAGCCCTTGACCGCGCCCTGGGTAACGCCTGCCATGACCCAACGCTGCGTAAACAGGTAGGCGACGATGGCCGGCGCCATTGCCATGAGGTAGGACGCGAAGGACACGTGGTAGTTGTTGCTGAATTGAGTCTGGAACAGGCTTTGCCGTACGGGAAGGGTCTGCAGCGCCGGATCGGAAATAATCAGCGACGGCATCATGAAGTCGTTCCAGGCGTAGAGGAATGCGAAGATTCCTACCGTCGCACTCATGGGGGCCAGCAGCGGGAAGATCAGCTTCCAGAAGGTCTGCCAGGTAGTGGCGCCGTCGATCCTGGCGCTTTCTTCAAGTTCCAAGGGGATGGAGCGGAGGAACGCGGTGAACAGCAGAACGCTGAAGCTCAGCTGGAACATGGTTGCCAGCAGGATCACGCCCATGGGGTTGTCCAGGCCCAGCCGACCGGTGAGCTGGATCTGCGGCAGCGCGACCACCGGGAACGGGATGAACATCGCTGCCAGCAGGTAGAAGAACGAGAATCGGAACAGGCGGCGCTCCCAATTGCGCACGATCGCGTAGGAAGCGAAGGCGGCCAGGACGATCGTGGCAACAACGGTACCCGCCGTGACCAACAACGACATCGCTGCGCCCACCGGGAAGTTCGTCAGGGTCCAGGCCTGCACAAACCCGTCCACGCTGAACGGGGCCGGCAGCGAGAAAGCATTGCCGTCCACAGCCTGCCCCTGGGTCTTGAACGCCATGGAGACCGTGACATAGAGGGGAAGAAGCACCGTGACCGCGCAAAGAACCAGGATGGTTGTTCCGGACCAGTTGATCCGCTCTTGCTTCGCTATTGGCACGGGACGGGAAAGTCCGACGGCGGCAGCCGGGGCTGCTTGCCGGGCATCGGTTGGGAGGGTGGTTTGTTCGGGCATCAGAGTGCGCTCCGTCCGCGGGTGGCAGAAAGCTGCAAGAGGGAAATGAGGATCGCGACAACGAAGAAGATCGTCGCGTTGGCCATCTGGTAGGCGTAGTCTCCACCGTTGAAGCCGGTGATGACGGTCATTGCGATGCTTCGGGTTGATGTGCCGGGGCCGCCGTTGGTGAGGCCCACAATGATGTCGTAGGCATTGAGGAAGCCCTTGAACCCGAGAATGACGTTGATCACCACGTAGCCGGCCACCAAGGGGAACGTGATTTTGAGCAGTTGCTGGAGTTTGCTCGCGCCGTCGAGGTCTGCTGCCTCATAGACATCCCCCGGCACTGCAACAAGGCCGGCGATGTAGATGAGCAGCGACCCCGGCACAGCCTGCCAGGCGGTCACCAGGACGATGGCAACCCACGCGAGGTCCGGGTTGGCGAGCAGGCTGGTTTCCAACCATGGAATACCCGCAGCAGCCCCCGCCGTCGGAAGCGAATTGGAAAACAGGAAGTTGAAGACGTACGCGATGATGATGCCCGAAACCACCATAGGGATAACGAAGATGGTGCGCAGCGCCGTCTTCATGCGGATGCGCGAGGTGAGCCCGACAGCCAGCAGGAACGCGATCACGTTGACCACGATCACGGTGACAATGGAGAACCCGAACGTGAACAGGTAGCTCTGCAGGATCGCGGGGTCACTGAAGATCGCGATGTAGTTGGTAAAGCCTGTGAACTCCCAGTCACCGATCCCAATGGAATCCGTGAAGCTGAAGAAGATCCCGATGATTCCCGGGATGGTGATGGCCAGCGTGAACAGGACAAGGCTGGGCAGGAGGAAGAGGTAGTAGATGGGTTCGACCCGCCGCCCGGTGCGGCGCGTGCCGTTATGGCGCGCGCCGTTGCCGCGGGTGGCGGAGATGGCCCGTGTGGAGATGGACATGTGACTGGCTCCCTTATTTGCTGCTGGCGTCGTCTTACTGGCGGAACGCCAGCCGTGCCCAATCGGCGTCGAGTGTGCGGAGGGTGGAGGCAGGATCGGCGCCGAACACAACCGCCTGCGTGTAGTTCATGATCGGGATGGTCTTGGGCACCAGCACCGATGGTCCCTGGTAGACCTTGCCTTGCTCGTAATACCCGGCCATGCCCGCGATCCGGGGGTCCGGGGTCACCGGGGCATCCTTGGTGGGAGTGAACCCCAGCTGGGACTTGTTGTAGCCTTCGATAATTTCCGGCCGGTACAAGTACTCGAGGAAGTCCTGTGCGGCGTCCTTGTGCTTGGACCCTTCCGGGATCCAGGCGGCAAGGTCAACGTTGACCCGGACCTTGAGGTCCTCCGGGTTATCCGTCATGGGCAACGGGAAGGTTCCGAGCTGGAGGTCAGGCGCAGTCTTGGCCACCTCGCTGAAGGCCCACGGACCTTGAAGATACATGGCGGCCTTGCCTTGGGAGAACGCCAGGTTGCCGTCGCCGTAAGCCCGGCTGGCAGCATCCTTGTTCACGTAGTTCCTGGCGAGGGTCAGCATCTTGGCTACCGGCTGGTCAAAGTCCTTCTGGAACGACGCCGACGAGTCCGGTCCTACGTCCGTGCCTTCCTCGGCCAGCTTCTTGAAGAAGTCGAGGGTGTCCACCTGGCCGCCCACGGAGTAGTCGAACCAGCCCTGGGCGATGGTCCAATCGTCCTTCCACGTGGCTTGGAACGGCGTCACCCCGGCCGCTTTCAGCTTCTCGCACGCAGCGACCAACTCGCTCCAGGTCTTGGGGACCTCGATGTTGTTCGCAGCGAAGACTTCCTTGTTGTAGATCACGGAGGACGCCATCACCGAGTAAGGCAGGGCACTGGTCCGGTCCGGATACGAGCCGTACTGTTCCATGAGCGGTTTGAGGTCCTCACGGATGAGGGAGGCTGCATGCGTTCCGGACAGGTCGCTCAGTGCACCCCGCTGGACGAAGCGCGAGGTCTCCATGTTGTAGTTGGCAAGCGCGATGTCCGGCGGATTGCCACGGACGAAACTCGCGGACACGACGTCGACTCCGGACGTATCGAGGACAACTTCCGTCTTGTTCTGTGAGGCGTTGTAGTCGGCGACGAGCTTGGTCATGAAACCGATGGCCTCCCGCTTGCTGAACGTGAAGCGGATGGTTTCCTTGCCGGTGTCCCCGGAGCAACCGGAAAGCAGTCCAGCAAGCAAAGCCAGCCCCAGGCCCATGGCCCCTATGCGTTTGGTGCGTGTCATTTTCACAGACACGTAGTCCTTTCGTCGTGCGGACCCCGGTGGCCGCAGGCCATCGCGAACAGGCAGAAGCCGGCATCGCGGATGATTTAGATAGGAGGTAAATTTATTACCTATCGCTAATACTGGGTGATCCGCGCCACAACGTCAAACCATCGACTAAATGTTTCGGGCTCTAAATTTATGAACTAAATTTAGAGCGACCACTCTCCCGTCCCGGGAGACGGATTGGAATGGCAGGAGGAGCGTGGATGCTGACTGGTACTGCTCCGTCGACACAGCTGGTGCGCAGGGTCAACGCCGGTGCCTTGCTCAAGGCCATGCGCGGTGCAGGGATCGTTACCGGCACCGAACTCATGGCCTCCACCGGACTCTCGCGTGCCACGGTCATCTCCATTTGCGATGAACTCGTCAGGCTCGGCTGGCTCCAGGAACTCGAGAACCAGCGCGGCGGCGGAGACTACGTCAAAGGCAGGCCCGCGCGCCGCTTCGTTTTCGACGACGCCGCGGCCAGCGTGATCGGCATCGACATCGGCGCCAACAAAATCACGGCAATTGTTGCCGACATGGCCGGGTCGCCGTTGTCCCAGGTGACCACGTCATTCCGGACTTTCAACGTCCCCGCCGATGAGCGGGCCGATGTCCTGGACCGGATCGCCGCGGAAGCCTTGAAAAAGGCAGGCGTCTCCGCTGACTCTGTTCTGGCGGTGTCGGTTGGGGTGGCGGCTCCTGTCAGCCGCGACGGCGAAGTCCTCACGGTCCAGGAGTTCTGGCAGTCCTTCGATGTCCGCGCAATGGTCTCTGAGCGCCATGGTTGGCACGTGCTCCTGGAAAATGACGCCAATCTCGCGGCCTTGGCGGAACGCTGGCTGGGCACCGCCAAAGGCGTAGACAACCTCGTGGTCATGCTCGCCGGCGACCGGCTGGGCTCCGGCATCATGGAATCCGGCCGTCTGCTCCACGGACAGCTGGGTGGCTTCGGCGAACTCGGATTCCTCGAAAATGTCGACGGCGTGGGGGACACCTACGGCATAGGACACTACGCCGTGCTGTGCGGTCGGGAAGCACTGGACAAACCCGCCGCGACCACGCTGCGGGAACTCTGCAACGGCGATCCCGCCAGCCTTACGGCCGAGATGGTGTTCAACGCAGCCCAGGCTGGTGATCCCGCCGCTGGTGATGCCTTGGACCGCGTTTCACACCGCATGGCGCGGGCCATCGGCTCGATCAGTACCTTGGTCAACCCGGAGCTGGTGGTGATTGCCGGTGGCGTCGCAACGTCCGCCCAAGCACTGCTCCCTGCCATTGAACGCCAGCTGCCTGACTTCACTTTCACTCCCCCGCGCCTGCAGGCATCAACGTTGGGAGACGGCATCGTGTCCCTGGGCGCCATCCGCCACGCCTTGGACTACGTCGAGGAGCACGCGCTGGATCTCTACCCGGCATCGTTGCCGAAGCCGGCAGCTAAGCCGGCCTAGAGTCTGCTCCCGGCTCGAGCCTGGTCCGGCATGGACCTTAGTCCGGCATGGACCCTAGTCCGGCATGGACATGGTGCGCAGGTCCAACTGGCGCAGCACCCTGTCCGCAACTTCAGGATCAGTCCCCAGCTCGTTACGGGCCGCCACCACTTCCTGCCGGGCAGCATCAAGGGCAATGGTCTGCACGGCAATGGAAAGTTCGCGTCCGCGCTTACGCTTTTCGGAAGCTGTTTCGTTGCGCAAAGTGCCATCCAAAAGCTCGGCATGCAGGCGGCGCATCTTGTCCTTGATCAGCGCTACCTTCTCTGGCGGCAATTCCTTCATGAGGTCGTGCTCTTTGAGCGCGGTGACTGCAGCGGACTGGGCACGCTTGGCCAGCTCCTTTGCCGCGTCCTGCTCATGGGAACCGTCTTCCGTCGCGTCCAGCACCCGCATCAGCCATGGCAGGGTAAGCCCCGGCAGAACCAAGGTGGCAAGGAGCACGGCGCAGGCGATCACCAGGATTTCGTGCCGGGCCGGGAAGTCGCTGCCGTCGGGCAAGGTCACCGGCAATGCCAGGGCAAGGGCCAACGTCGCCAGCCCGCGCATTCCGCACCACGTCAGGATGAGTACCTCTTTGGGTGAGGTGGGCTGCAGAAGGTTGCGGCGCCGTCGTGCGGTCAAGGCAAGCAGCCCAAGCCAGAGGTACCGCACGGCGAAAACCAGGACGCAGATCACCACGGCCATCCCGATCATGCCGAAGATGGCTGTTCCCTCGTCGCGGATGACCTGGCGGATTTCAAGGCCCACCAGGCCGAAGGCCAGGCCCGTGGCAAGCAACTCCACCACGTCCCAGAACGCGGTTCGCGTGACGCGCTCGGCCGCATCCTGGGGACGGGCGTGGCGCTGCAGTTCCAGGGCGGTGACGACGACGGCCACCACGCCTGATGCGTGCAGCTCTTCGGCGAGGATGTAGGCCGCAAAAGGAACCACCAGGGTTACGGCGCTGCGGGCCACCATGGAGGTCACCAGTTTGGTGATGAACCTGGTCAGCAAGCCCATCCCGATGCCGATCACAACGGCCAAGGCAGCGCCCAACACGAACTGGGGGATGACTTCCGGGCCCACTTCCTTGCCGGACAGGGTGGCTGCCACAGCGGCCTGGAAGATCACGATGGCCGCGGCGTCGTTGAAGAGGCCTTCACTTTGAAGGACCGTGATGAGCCGCCGGGGCATATGCACCCGGCCGGCCACGGACTCAACCGCCACAGGGTCCGGCGGCGCCACCATGGCCCCCAGGGCGATCGCGGCAGGAATTCCGATGCCCGGAATCATCAACCAGGCAGCGCCGGCCACCGCGGCCGTGGACACCACAACCAGGGCCACCGCCATCAGCAGCAACGTCCGCCAGCGGACCCGGAAGACCGCCCAGGAGCTCTTCTGGGCGGTAGCGAACAGCAACGGTGGAAGGAAGATCGGCAGGATCAGTTCCGGTGAGATCTCAAATTCGGGGAAGCCCGGGATGAACGTGAGCGCAACTGCCAAGAGCAGCATGAGTACCGGATACGGAAGCCGGAGCCGGTCCCCCAGACCAACGGCTATCACTGTTGCAAGCAGCAACCCCACTATGAGCGCCAGCTGATCCATGTTCCTGCTTCCCCAGTTGGTGTTTGGCCCCTTTCCAGGCAAAACCGGAAAAGTTCCCTACCAACATATCCCGGGGCACAGCCAGTACGGCGCGGCCCGTGGAGCGCTGGCCCTTACTCCTTGGTCAGGGCATCCACCACGTCCTCGGTTCCATCCTTGAAGGGAATGGTCTTCCCGATGGTCACGGGCAATTCAAGGACGGCGGCGGTCACCAGGGCGACATTGGCCCGGGAAGTCTGCGTGCCGTTGCCCGGATCCTCCGGGTGCAGTTCGATCAGGCCGGTGGCAGGTTCATTGGTCAGGGTGCCGGGGCCAAGAACGGTCCAGTCAAGGTCCGTGCCACGGAGGTACTCATCGGCCGCGGCCTTGGCCTCCGCGTAGGCGAAGAAGGGGTTGTCGCTGGGAACACCGTGATCCTTGGACGCACCGATGTAGGACACCATGACATAACGCCGCACGCCGGCCTCCGCTGCGGCATCCATGGAACGAATGGCGGCGTCACGGTCCACGGCGTAGGTCCTGGCCGGATTGCCCCCGCCGGCCCCGGCGGACCAGACCACGGCATCGTGACCCTTGAACGCCTGGGCGAGTTCCGCCGTCGTCGAATTCTCGACGTCAAGCACCTCGGCAGAGGCGCCGGTGGCAGTGACATCTGCCACATGGTCTGGATTCCGGATGTACGAGGTGACGTCGTGACCTTCATCACTGAGAATCCGGGACAGATGCAGGGCCACTTTGCCGTGGCCACCAATAATCGCGATTCGGCTCATGGGTCCATTCTGTCCCACAAAACAAAAAACCCCGCAGATAACATCTGCGGGGTCTTGCACTGTAGCGGTGGGGAGGCTCGATCTCCCGACCTCACGATTATGAGTCGTGCGCTCTAACCAACTGAGCTACACCGCCACGAATGAGAAAAACCTGTGTCAAGCCGGTCAAAACCGCCTTGACACAGGCCCTCATCCAGAGCCCCCCACCGGAATCGATCCGGTGACCTCGTTCTTACCAAGAACGCGCTCTACCACTGAGCTAGGGGGGCAACGAGTAAATACTCTACCGGACGTTTTGAGAAGCTACAAATCGGCGAATCGACGCGGAAAAACGGCGCCGACACAATTTGCGAAGACGACTTTTTCCTGATCCTGATACGGCCGTTTCAGGGCAAGCGCAACACCTGTCCCGGGTAGATCCGATCAGGGTTGGGCACGGTATCGGCGTTGGTGGCAATCAAGGCGCCGAGGTCCACACCGAACTGCGCGGCTATCCCACTCATGGTGTCCCCCTGCTCCACTACAACCTCGGTCACGCGCGGAGCCACCGGTCCCGGCTGCCCGGCTGTTGCTGCGGCCTCCACGGCCGCCTCCTGAGCCTGTGGCCGGACTTCCGGGGCATCGGGTTCCAGGCCCTCCTGCGCGGCTTCCTCGGCGGCTGCGGCGTCCGCTACTGCCTGCTGCCGGGCGGCTTGGGCTGCCGCGGCTTCGGCGGCGGAGGTATCAGCTGCGGAAACCTCGACGGCGGCAGCGTCCTCCGCGGCCTGGCTCACGGCAGTCTGGTCGGCCTGACGTTCCACCGGAGCAGCTTCCGCATGGCCCCTCTCGCCGAAGCCCAAATTCTTCTTCACGTTATCCAGCAATCCCATGACGTGATAGTACGGCGCGGCCGTTGCCGACGTAACCCGGTTCTGCTCGAAATACCCGGGCGTTTTCCAACAACGTCGCAAGGGGCCCTTCGTGAACCTACCAGGCGGTGCAGTGCCTGATTTTTTGCCCGGCCCTGTCGGAGCTGTTCGCCTGGGAAGCTCGCTGATTGCCGAACACTTGTGTTCTGCATCACGATTCACCTGTGACTGCCACTACATGGTACGAGAGCCCCAGCTCCCTTTACATCAGCTATGAGCCCCTTGCAGTTGGTTCAACGGTCGACCGGTCCGATCTCGCCAAGCAGCAGAAGAAGATCCAGCAAGCCGACTTGTCAGCTACCAAATAGTCTTGCCCAACCCGGAGGAAGAACCAGTGAACGACTGGGCGAAACTCGACGTGTGGATGAAAGCCTTTGCCCGCGGTTTCTCCGATACTTCTTCTCGGTCCCTCGGAACCATACGCTATCGGGCTGTAAGACCACTCGCCCCCGATGTGCTTGTTCTGGTTTACGAAGACTGGGAGAAGCACCTCAGCGCGAGAGCTTACCGCGTCGCCGACCTCAACGAGTTCCCTGGGCTTCCTCGCGAAGTAGTCCGAAGCATTGTAGTTAGTGAGCTCATCGAACCAACAGCCCACGGAAGGACAGTGGATACTGAACCGTTACGGGGCCTTAATTCCGAGTTTCCCGGCTTGGAATGGATCGGTGAAATACCAGCCTAGAATCTGACGGCTTTGCCGGAATTACATCAGGCCCGTTAAACGCGTCAGGGGGCCGGCTCGAAAGCCGACCCCCTGACGGGAACTACCTAGTGTTTACCACTTGGCAGTGTGTTTACCACTTGCCCTTGCGGTTGAAGTCGCGGTTGCTGCCTTCGCCGCCGGTGCGGGGCTTGCGGGCACCGTCGCCGTGGCCACCGAAGCGTGAGCCGCTGGCCTGGCCGCGGTCGCGGTCGCCGTAGCTGCCTGAGGTGCGCTCAGTGCGGTCGCTGTAGGAACGGCCACCACGGTCAGCGGAAGAACGCTCGCCGTCGGACTTGCGGAACTCCTTCTTGAAGCCACCGTTGCCCTTGAAGTTGCCACCACCGCGGTTTTCACGGTCACCGTAGCCACCGCGGCCGCCACCGGAGTAGCCGCCACGCTCGCTGTTGGGCCTGCGTCCGTTGTCCAGCTCAAGGTGGATCAGCTCGCCACCGATACGGGTGCGGGACAGTGCACGCAGCTGCTCGGGGCTAAGGTCTGCCGGGAGCTCCACCAGGGAGTGGTCCGAGCGGATGTCGATGCCACCGATCTGTGCGGAGGAGATGCCACCTTCGTTGGCAATGGCACCCACGATGGAGCCCGGCATGACGCGCTGGCGGCGTCCGACGGCGATCCTGTAGGTGGCGTTGCCCTCGGTGAGAGCACGGGTCGGGCCGCGGGAACCGAAGCCGTCCTTGGAGCGCTCGCGCTTCTGGTATTCGGGAGCCGCAGGCAGTTCCTTGACCAGCAGCGGCTGTCCGCCCTGTGCCATGACGGCAAGGGCAGCAGCGATCTCCGAGGCCGGAACGTTGTGCTCTTCCTCGTAGGAAGCGATGAGGTCGCGGAATGCTGCAACATCCTCGGACGCGAGGGTCTCGGTGATGCGCTCGGCGAACTTGCCCAAGCGGAGCGTGTTGACGGTCTCGGCCGTCGGAAGGTGCATCTGCTCCACGGGCTGGCGGGTTGCCTTCTCGATGGAACGCAGCAGGTACTTCTCACGCGGCGTCATGAACAGGATGGCGTCGCCGGAACGACCCGCACGGCCCGTGCGGCCAATGCGGTGCACGTAGGACTCGGTGTCGTGGGGGATGTCGTAGTTGATGACGTGGCTGATGCGCTCAACGTCAAGGCCACGGGCCGCGACGTCGGTGGCGACCAGGATGTCGATGCGGCCTTCCTTCAGCGCGTCAACAGTGCGTTCGCGCTGCTGCTGCGGGATGTCGCCGTTGATGGCGGCAGCCTGGAAACCACGGGACTTCAGCTTGTCTGCCAGGTCCTCGGTAGCCATCTTGGTGCGCACGAAGGCGATAACGCCGTCGAATTCTTCAACCTCAAGGATGCGGGTCAGGGCGTCCAGCTTGTGCGGGCCCATGACCTGGAGGTAACGCTGCTTGGTGTTCGCACCCGTGGTGGTCTTGGACTTCACGGAAATTTCGGCAGGGTTGTTCAAGTACTGCTTGGACATGCGGCGGATCTGGCCCGGCATGGTGGCAGAGAACAGGGCAACCTGGCGGCTCTCAGGAGTCTGCTGGAAGATCTGCTCCACGTCATCGGCAAAGCCCATGCGCAGCATCTCGTCAGCTTCGTCAAGAACAAGGTACTGGAGCTCGGAGAGGTCCAGTGAGCCCTTGGCGATGTGGTCGATCACACGGCCCGGGGTACCGACAACAACCTGGGCACCGCGGCGAAGGCCGGCCAGCTGGGGACCGTAAGCCGAGCCACCGTACACCGGGAGAACGGTGAACTCGTCAATGTGCTTGGCGTAGGAAGTGAAGGCCTCGGCAACCTGGAGGGCCAGTTCACGCGTGGGAGCCAGGACCAGTGCCTGGGTCTTGCGGGACGGGCCGTTGAGGTCGTGGAGTTCAGCCAGGCGGGACAGGGCAGGAACAGCGAAGGCTGCGGTCTTGCCGGTACCGGTCTGGGCAAGGCCTACGACGTCGCGGCCTTCAAGCAGGAGGGGGATGGTGGCTGCCTGGATGGGGGACGGCTTCTCGTAGCCGACGTCCTGCAGGGCGGCCAGAACGCGGCCATCGATACCAAGATCGACGAAGCGGACGCCTTCTTCTTCATCGTCATCTGCCTTGGCGGCAGGAGCTTCGGTGAAGGCGGGGGCTGCAGACTCAGCTGCGGCAGTCTCGACGGGGGCAGCGGCAGCAGCCGGTGCTTCAGCTTCGGCGGGAGCGGCTGCTTCAGCAGACTCAGCGTTCTGGGCGTCGAAGTTTTCGTTGAGATTTTCGGTCATAGGGGGAAATTCCTCATCCATAGGGCAGTCGGCGCGGCCCGGTTGGGCTTGGCCGCATTACTCGTCGCGGAAACAGGCAAGGTGCCCTGCTTTCGCAAGAAGTCCGGCGCTATCGCAATCCCATGGCAGGACTTCCCGCTGCATCTCTTGGCTGCTATCCCAGCAGTCTGTACAGCGTTTTCTTTAGCCGGCTCTCCCTATGAAAATGCCCGCACACATTTGCGGGCCCCAACACTTACCAGTCCTGCCTCAAGAATTGGGCAGGATAAAGGGATTTCCGGAGTGGGGGATATTTCAAGTGTAGGGCACGGGGCGGCCCCACCGCGAGTTAAGACCCCGGGAAGCCCGGGTGAGCTTGTTCACACACGCCTTTGAAGGAGTGGTCAGGACTCCTGGAGCCCGTTGCGCCGGAGGAGCTTTTCAAACCTGGAGTGGTACTCATCCTGCAGGCGGATCTCTCCGTCAGCCTCTGCGTCCAGCAGAATCTGTACCAATTCCGGGGTGGGCTCGCTGAACCACTGGCCCACGGTAATGCCGTGCTTAGGAACGAACGTGCGGTGGATATGGTCTCCCGCGGAGATGGTGCCCGTCTTGATCACCCGGAGATAGGTGCCAACACGGCCGGCCTGCGTGAAGCGCTTCACCCACTGCGGCTCCCCGAGCACCCGCTGGAACGTTGCACACGGAACGCGCGGGGACGTAACTTCCAGTTCCACATCCAGGCCGATCTTCCACCGTTCCCCGATGACCGCGCCCGTGGTCTCAATACCCGCCACGCGCAGGTTCTCCCCGAAGAGCCCTGCCGGGATCTCGCGTTGCAGCTCGCCGGACCAGTAATCGGCATCCGACTGCGAGTACGCGTACACCGCTTGGTCTTCCCCACCATGATCCATCCGGCTTGCCTGCACATCGCCGTGGATCCCAAGTTTATGGACTTTGACCGGGCCCTCGACGGAACGCTTGTCAATGGCTGTGACGCCCACGCTGCCAGGATCGGGCAGCAACTGGTGGACACGGCAGACGGCAAGCAGGGAGGCAGTGTTCATGGACTACAGTCTACGGATCACCGCGGCCCGGGCTAAGGATCAAAACGGTAGCCCATCCCCGCTTCCGTATGCAGATGGCGCGGCTCGGCTGGATCCCGCTCCAGCTTCCGCCTCAGTTGGGCAATGTAAACCCGCAGATACTGGGTTTCCTTGGCGTAGGCCTGCCCCCAGACCTGGGTGAGGATCTGCTGCTGGCTTACCAGCTTGCCCTTGTTCCGGACCAACAGCTCAAGGATGTTCCATTCGGTGGGGGTCAACCGGACCTCTGCCCCGTCCTTCACGATCCTCTTGCCCGCCAGGTCCACCATGAAGTCCGCGGTCGCCAGCGTGGGCTCCTCACCGCCAGCCACCACGCGGCGGGAAGCCACCCGCAACCGCGCAAGAAGCTCATCCAAACCGAAAGGCTTGGTCACGTAGTCGTCCGCACCGGCGTCGAGCGCTTCCACTTTGTCCTCGGAAGCATGCCTGGCCGACAAGACGATAATGGGCATGCTGCTCCAGCCGCGGATGCGGCGGATGATCTCGACCCCGTCAATGTCCGGCAATCCAAGGTCCAGCACCACGATGTTGACCGGCTGCTTGGCCGCCGCGCTCAGAGCGTCCGCACCGTTGCCCACCGTCATCGCCTGGTAACCGTGGGCTTGAAGGGTCACCTGCATGGCCCGGGCAATGCGGGCCTCGTCCTCGACAATCAGCACCAGCGTCATCGCGGGTCACCGGTCCACAGCGGCAGGGTGACCACCATGGTCAAGCCGCCGCCCGGCGTCGGCTCCGCTGCAAGCTTGCCGCCCATGGCCTCGCTGAATCCCTTCGCCACCGCAAGGCCCAAACCAACACCTCCGCCTGCCCCGGTTCCTGCCATTGAAGCCGACGAATCACCGAAACGCTGGAACGGTTGGAACATGGTCAGGACCTCCTCGTGGCCCACGCCCTTGCCATGGTCCGCGATCCGCAGCTCGCTGGCGGGCCGCTCCCCCAAGGTGATGCCTTCACCTGCCCTGGCGGTCAGCACCACGTCAGAGTCCGGGGCGTACTTCATGGCATTCTCAACGATGTTGGCCACCACGCGTTCAAGCATCCCCGCATCCGCCTGCACCGGGGGCAGGTTGGGCGGCAGTTCGTTGCGCAGCCGCTCGGACGGCACACCCCTCAACGCATCCGGCAGCACGTCCGCCCAGAGCATGCCGCTCAACAGCGGATTCACGGCGTCGGCCGTAATGCGGGACATGTCCAGAAGGTTGTCCACCAAGTGATCCAGCCGGTCTGCGTAATCTTCGATGGTCTCCAACAGCTCCCGCTCAACGTCCGGAGGAAAGGTCACGTCTTCCTGGCGGAGGCTGCTGACCGCCAGCTTGATTCCCGCCAACGGCGTCCTCAAGTCATGGGAAACCGCCCGAAGAATGGACGTGCGCATCTTGTTGCCCTCGGAAAGCCGAAGGTTGTCGCGCCTGCTCTTCACCAACTGCTGCCGCTCCCTCACTGCCACCACGAACGCGCCGAACGCCACCAGCATCCGCTGATGATGTGGCGACAAGGGACCGCCGCGAAGCAGCAGCGTGTAATGCGAATCGACGACGGCGGCATGGTCGGCGGCGGCGTGCGTCACCGGCGGATTGGGGCCGGCGGTGGCCAGGACCCGCCATTCAGGCGGAGCACCGCGAACAGCGGTCCCTGCGCCGGTGGAGCCAAGGAGCGTCACTGCGTCCATGCCCAGGTTGGCGCGGACCTTCTCAAGGAACGTCTCCAGGCTTCCATCGGAACTGAGGATCCGGAGGGCGAGTTCGCTCAGGGCCGTGGCTTCCGCCCCTGACCTTGCCGCTTCCTGCGCCCTCCGGCTGGCCAGGCCCACAGCCAGGGCCACCCCGCAGGCGACCGCCAGGAACACCACCAGGGTGAACAAAGTGGTGGGGTCCGCGATGGACAACGAGCCGACGGGATCGGCCGAGAAATAATTCAGGAGGAAGCTTCCCAGTACAGCAGCGACCACGGCGGGCCACAGGCCTCCGATGGCAGCCACGGCCACAGCTACGGCCAGTTGGAGAAGCATGATCATGGCAAAGTTGCGGAAACCAAGGACTGTCACGCCCAGTTCCACCGCGGGAGGCAACAAGAGCGCCAGGACCAGCCCTGCCGTCACCCGCCCACGGCCAATACCGCGGACAGTCGGAAACTTCAGGAGCGCGCCGTCCTCGCCGTTGCCCTGAGCCTCACTTGCCGCCATGGCTACATCCTTACACGGTTCCCATGGTGGGCAGTTCTCCCCACATGCCCGCGTAACGAGTGCCTCCAGAGGGCGCAAGGACTAGGCTTGCTCTGAGCATTCCGGTCCGGCGTGGCGCCGGACCCACCACGGTCTATCCAGGGGGATACAAATGGACCCGAAAGACAGCCCTGACGCGGCCGGCAGCACAGGCAGCGGCGGGGACAACAACGACGGCCTGAGTGCGGGCAAAAACCCGCCCAAGCCGCCTCCTTGGCAGGTGCCCAAGCCAGAACTCCATCCTGAGTTGTTCACGCCGGTCAAAGACAGCCCTGTGGAGGACAAGAAGCCGGCCAAGAACAAGAAGGCATCCGCTGGCGCAACCTCCGGTGCCGCCACAGCCGAACCAACCGACCCGGGGCAGCCCCTCCCCGTGGTGGACCCGTTCGAACGCGAACGCGAACGTGACGCAGCCGCGGCTGCGAAGAAAAAGAAGCGCTCGCAGCGACGCACCATCGTGGTGGGCCTGGGCGTGACGGCCCTGCTGGCTGGAACCATCACGGCAATCGTGGCCTCCAACGAGCAAGAGGCCGACTACGCCCAGGTCTGTTTCAACGAAGAAACCGGCGAGCGCGTGGACGACGACCAGTGCAACAACAGCAGCTCGGCCGGCCGGACCTCCGGAGTCTACGCCTGGTACTTCTATTCGCGCGGTGCCAGCGTGCCCGCCGTCGGCCAGAACCGCAGCGCTTACCCAAGCGCCACGAAGACTGTGCCGCAGGGAGCCAAGTCCTCCACGGGATACAGCACCAAGGGCGGCACAGTCAGCCGCGGCGGCTTCGGCAGCAGTTCCAAAAGCGGCGGAAGCTCAGGAGGCTAGGCGTGCGTCGATTCCCCTCCGTGCCCAGGCCGGACTGGAAGCAAAAGATCGAAGAACAGGGCCTGGTTTTCTCCACCACAACCATGCCCGATGGCCGGAAAATCGAATACTGGAACGAATCGGCGTACTACGAGTTCAGCATGGACGAGGTGGAAACGCTCGAGAAGACCGCCGAAGACATGCACCTCATGTGCTTGGAAGCGGCGAAATACCTTGCCACCGGCGCCATGGGCGACATCGGCATCGGGCGCCAGGCGCTGGAGCTTGCCGCAGAGTCGTTGCAGGCCGCGGACATGGACATCTACGGCCGCTTCGACTTCATCTATGACGGCGAAGGCGGTCCGGCCAAAATGCTGGAGTACAACGCCGATACCCCCACCGGGCTGATCGAGGCCGCGGTGGCGCAGTGGTTCTGGCTGCAGGACGTCTTCCCGGAGAAGGACCAATGGAACGGCATCCATGAGGCCTTGATCCGGCAATGGAAGAAGCTGCAGTTCCGCACCGGAATGAGCACGTTGCACGTTGCCCACTCCGAAGCCGAAGAATCCGGCGAGGACTGGATGACGGCGGCCTACATGCGGGACGTAGCCAGCCAAGGTGGCTGGACCACCATTGGGATCAACATGTCGGACATCGGCTGGGACCCGAACCTGAACCGGTTCGTGGACCTGGACAACTTCATGATCAACACCATGTTCAAGCTGTATCCGTGGGAATTGATGATGAAGGAGCCTTTCGGGCACCGTCTTTTGCAGCGTGCCCACAACCCGCGCTGGGTGGAGCCGGCCTGGAAAATGCTGTTGTCCAACAAGGCCCTCCTGGCTGCACTGTGGCACCTCTACCCGAACCACGAAAACCTGTTGCCCGCCTACCTCGGGGACCCCGGGCCGCTGAAGGAATGGGTGGCCAAGCCCCTGCACGGACGCGAAGGCGACAACATCCGTATCCACGCCCCCGGGATCGACATCTCCCAGCCGGGCGGTTATGGCCGCGAAGGCTGGTGCTACCAGCAGTACCACCCACTCCCCGACTTCGACGGAAACCACCCCGTCCTGGGGCTGTGGGTGGTGGACGGCGAGTCGGTGGGGTGCGGCATCCGGGAGTCGGATGGACCGATCACGGACTATTTCTGCCGCTTCGTTCCCAACACCATCGACGCCCCTGCGCCCATTGCGCCCCCTGCCAATCCTTATGGAGCTGCATTATGAGCACTGAAACCTCGACGCCGGGCGGCGGCCCAGCGGGCGGCGACCGACCCGCCGTCATACCTTCCAAAGGCCTCCACGCCGGAATCCTGGACCTTGGCGACTCCGTCATGCTGGGACTGGCCTCCACCGCGCCCGTCTATTCGCTGGCCGCAACGCTGGGACTGATTGTTGCGGTCAACGGCAACTACACGCCCCTGATTCTGGTCCTCGGGTTCATTCCCGTCCTGTTCATTGCCTACGCCTTCCGTGAACTCAACAGCGCCATGCCGGACTGCGGAACAACGTTCTTCTGGGCACGCAAGGCGTTCGGGCCGTGGGCCGGGTGGCTGGGAGGCTGGGGAGTGGCCCTGGCCGGGATCGTGGTGCTGGCGAACCTTGCCCAGATCGCCGGGAAGTATCTTTGGTTGCTCGTGGGGGACGGCTCCCTGGCGGAGAACAAGTGGCTGGTGACCGCCACGGGCGTGCTGTTCATCGTGTTCATGACATACGTGAACCACCGCGGCATCAGGCTGGGTGAACACGTCCAACGAACCCTGACGTACATCCAATACATCTCGCTGGGTATTTTTGCGGTGGCGATCGTTTTCCGGATAGCCGGTGGTGCGCCGGAAGGCCAACCCTTCGACATTGAGTGGTTCAACCCGGCAGGTGCTTTTGCCGATCCGGGTGCCGTGGTGCATGGCGCGCTGTTGGCCTTGTTCATCTACTGGGGCTGGGACACCTGCCTTGCGCTCAACGAAGAAACCGAGAATCCGGCCAAGACCCCCGGCCGCGGCGCCGTGATCTCCGCCTCAGTGCTGGTGGCAATCTACGTATCAGTGGCCCTGCTGGTGATGATGTACGCGACGATCGGAACCGACGGAATCGGCCTCGGCAACGAAGCAAACCAGGACGACGTGTTCCTGGCCATGAAGGATGTTGTCCTTGGTCCGTGGGGCTGGCTGATTGTGGTGGCCGTCCTGGCCTCGGTCCTCTCCTCCACCCAGACCACCATCCTCCCCACTGCGCGCGGCACGCTGTCCATGGGCGTGCACGGGGCTCTTCCTGCGCGTTTCGGCAAGGTTCACGAGCGTTTCATGACTCCGGGCTACTCCACCCAGGTGATGGGCGCGGTGGCGGTGGTCTACTACGTGGCCATGAGCTTCCTCAGCGAGAACCTGCTCTCCGACTCCATCAGTGCCATCAGCTTGTTCATCGCCTTCTACTACGCGCTGACCGGGTTCTCCTGCGTCTGGTACTTCCGCGCAACGCTCCGGGAATCCGCCCGCAACCTCTGGTTCCGCGGGATCCTGCCACTCCTGGGGGCTTTGTCCCTGACCGCGGCGTTCTTCATCTCCGCGGTGCAGATGTGGGACCCGGCGTACGGGGATAGCCAGATCTTCGGGATCGGCGGAGCTTTTGTCAGCGGCGTGCTGCTGCTGGCATTGGGCGTGGTCCTGGCGATTGTGTGCCGCTTTGCCCCTTCCACCCGTGGTTACTTCACCGGCGACCGGGCCGACGCCGGCGTGGTCCGCGGCGAGTAACCTGCGCTCAGCGCCGGGCCGAGTAGCCTGCGCTCAGCGGCGCGCCGCAGCCCAGTGACGCAAGCGGGTGGGAACATCCGGCACCTCGTCCGTGCGGACCGCGTTCCGGCGCAAGGCTGCCAGCCAGCACAGCAGGATGGCAACGGCGCAGAAAACGCCGGCGCTCGAAGCCATGATCCAAAGTCCGGGCGTCTGGACGTTCAGGTCCGCCGCGCCCAGCACGGTTCCGATGGTCTTGGGCGAGAAGAAGAACACCACGGTGGAGGCTGCAAGAACCGCCGACATTATCCGGCGCTGGGCCTTGAACCTCGCCGGCGTGTCCTTGATGGTCCAGGCAACGGCCGGAAGAACCACAGCCATCCAGACCCAGTGGTGGGACCAGGAAACCGGGCTGATGAGCAGCATGGCAAGTGCCGTCGTCGAAATGGCTACCACGCGTGCGCCCTGTGCGCTGGCTGTCCTGATCAGCAACGCAGCCAGAACCAGCGTTCCCAGGCTTAGCGCGAGCCAAGGCAGCGTCACTGCATCCTGCGGAACGCCGAAGTGAAGCAGTGCGCCCTTGATGGAAAGGTTGTCCACGTAACCGGCCCCGCCAATGCGGGAAGTGTCGGGCAGGATTTCCAACCAGAACTCCAGGGACTCCGCGGGACGCAACAACCAGCCCAGCAGCACAGTGGAGGCGAAGCCCGCGGCCATGTTCGCGAGCCCCCGCCAATCCTTGCGCATCAGGAAATACAGGCCAAACACCAGCGGCGTCAGCTTAATACCCGCCGCAACACCAACCAGGAACCCGCTCCCCCGGAAACCCCGGCGCTTGGACAGGCCACCGAGCAGATCCGCCACCATCAGGCCCATGAGCAGGATGTTGATCTGACCGAAAGCCAGGGTTTCACGCCACGGTCCCAGGAACACGATCGCCAGGAACAGCGCCGCAGCAATCCAGTAGCTTCTGACGGAGGACAAGGCCGCGCGCAGGTTCGGTTTGGAGGACCAGTAGCGGATGATCGTGACGGCCACCCAGCCGGCAAGGGCCACACCGGCAACGTTGAACAGCATGAGTGCGGTGGCCTGCGGCAAGCGCGCCAACAGCCCGAAAACCAGGGCGGCAAAGGGTGGGTACGTGAAAGGCAGCTGGGGTCCACCGGCCGAGGCAACGCTGGGGCCGTAGAGGTCCGACGGCGAGGAACCTGCCTGATTCAGGATGCTGCCACCAAACCAGTAGACGCTGAAGTCCAGGCCTTGCTTGGCCCAGTCCGAGAGGAGCAACCAGGTGGGCAGTACCAACAGGGCTACAGGCAGCAAGCAAAGCAGCAACCGCGGCAGAAGCGGAGACGGTGTTGCGCTTGTGCGGGCCTGCGAGGCGTCCGCCTTGGCCCTGAAATCGACGTCAGGCAGTGCCATAAAGAATCCCCCAAGTTAGCCAAGTCGCAAGGGGGAAATATGCCGCCCCCGCAACCCATACTACTGAAGTGCCGCCAGGGAGCACCGGACAGCGTGGCGCACTGGCAGTTCCTGGGAGGCCCTAGGATGCTGGAATGAGCGATTCAACGACGAACACCTCCGATGTCCTGGCCCTGGATTCCTTGCTTTCGGACCCCGAACTTGCCCTTCGCGACAAGGTCCGTGATTACACCACCCAGCGGATCCGTCCGAACATCTCCCGCTGGTACGAGGACGCAGTGTTCCCACGGGAGACCGTTCCGGAGTTGGGTGAACTTGGGGTCCTCGGCATGCATCTGGAGGGTTACGGCTGTCCCGGCCGGACCGCCGTCGAATATGGCCTGGCCGCCATGGAACTGGAGGCCGGCGATTCCGGTATCCGCACCTTTGTGTCCGTGCAGGGCTCACTCGCCATGACGGCCATCCACCGTTGGGGGTCGGAGGCGCAGAAGGAGCAGTGGCTGCCACGGATGGCTGCCGGGGAGCTGATCGGTTGCTTCGCGCTGACCGAACCATCGGCGGGCTCGGATCCTTCGTCCATGACCACCACGGCCCGCCGGACCAGCGATGGCTGGACGCTGGACGGAGCCAAGCGCTGGATCGGCCTCGCATCGATCGCGGACATCATGGTGGTGTGGGCCCGGACGGAGGAAGGAATCCGTGGCTTCCTGGTCCCGTCCGACGCCAAAGGCGTCACCGCCTCGCCTATTGAACCGAAGCTCTCCATGCGTGCGTCGATCCAATGCGATGTAACGTTCGACGCCGTGCAGCTGGCACCCGAGGCCATCCTCCCGGGTGCCACCGGACTGAAGGGGCCGTTCTCCTGCCTGAACGAGGCCCGCTACGGAATCGCCTGGGGTGCCATGGGTGCCGCCCGCGACTCCTACGAGGCCGCCCTTGCCTACGCGGGTGAACGATTCCAGTTCGGCCGTCCCCTTGCCGGCTACCAGCTGACGCAGGAGAAGCTGGTCAATATGCTCGTCGAAATCCAGAAGGGAACTCTGTTGGCCCTTCATCTGGGCCGGTTGAAGGACGCCGGACGGCTTCAGCCTCAGCAGATCTCCCTGGGGAAGCTCAACAATGTCCGCGAAGCCATCAAGATTGCCCGGGAGGCCCGCACCATCCTGGGCGGCAACGGGGTCACGCTGGATTATTCTCCGCTGCGGCATGCGAACAATCTGGAATCGGTGCGTACCTATGAGGGCACGGACGAGGTACACACCCTGATCCTTGGCCAGCACATCACCGGCATCGGCGCGTTCCGCGGCTAACCCCACCCAACTGGGTAACAGTAAACGTCGCTACGGGGGCTCAATGGGACGCTTGCTGTCACCTAGTTGTACTGCCCAGGGAGATTGGTTGAGGCCGTGTGAGGACACGGCGTGAGATTTCCGGGATGACGAAGGCCTCCCGGTGTGGAGTGGAGCTGTCTAAGAAACCGCTGCACACCCAGGAGGCCTTCGTG